>NZ_JBNTJT010000003.1:0-869914 GCF_051194995.1 Halorussus sp. AFM4
TCGTCGATGTACCGTTCGTCGTTCCTGTAGAGCGTCCGGAGCATCCCCGGCCACGGCTTCTGCACCGTGAGGTAGCCGGCCTGGCCGGCCTCCACCTCGTTCCCGTCGGTGTCGACGACCTGCGCGTCGACGCCCGGCAGCGGCGGGCCGGCGCTGCCCGGCTTCATCGTCTTCACGCCGGGCAGCGTCGTCACCATCATGCCGCCGGTCTCGGTCTGCCACCAGGTGTCCACGATGGGACACTCCTCGTTGCCGATGTGGGTGTAGTACCACTTCCAGGCCCGCGGGTTGATGGGCTCGCCCACGGTGCCCAGCAGGCGCAGACTCGAGAGGTCGTGGCGGTCGGGGAAGTCGCTGCCCCACTTCATGAACGCCCGGATCGCGGTCGGGGCAGTATAGAGCTGGTTCACCTCGTAGTCCTCGATGATCTCCCAGAGCCGGTCGCGCTCGGGGTGGTCCGGCGTCCCCTCGTACATCACGGTGGTGGTGCCGAGCGCGAGGGGGCCGTAGACGATGTAGGAGTGGCCGGTGATCCAGCCGATGTCGGCCGAGCAGAAGTACGTGTCCTCGGGCTTGATGTCGAGCACCGCTTGCGAGGTCCAGGCGGTCCAGGCGAGGTAGCCGCCGGTGGTGTGCTTGACGCCCTTCGGTTGCCCCGTGGTGCCCGAGGTGTACATCAGGAACAGCATGTCCTCGGCGTCCCGCGACACCGGCTCGACCGTCGCGCCCTCCTGGTCGGCCACGAGGTCGCCGTAGTAGTGCTCGTTGTCCTCGAGCTCGTAGCCGTGGCCGTGCTCGCCGAGGCGGTCGACGACCACCACGTCGCTGACCTCGTGGCTCACGCCGTCGAGGCCCTCGCGGGTCTTCTCGAAGTGGTCGAGGGGGTCGCCCCGCCGGAAGTAGCCGTTGGCGGTGACCAGGTACTCCGAGTCCGCGCTCTCCATCCGGGTGGCGAGGGCGTCGGCCGAGAACCCGGCGAAGACGACGCTGTGCGGTGCGCCGATGCGGGCGCAGGCCAGCATCGCGATGGGCAGCTCCGGAATCATCGGCATGTACATCGTCACCACGTCGTCCTCGCCGACGCCCATGTCTCGAAGCGCCGCAGCGAACTCGTTGACCTCCCGGTGGAGCTCCTCGTAGGTGTAGGTCCGGTTCGCCTCGTCGGTGGGTTCGCCGATCCACTCGATGGCGGCCTCCTCGCCCCGGTCCTCGAGGTGGCGGTCGATGCAGTTCGCCGAGGCGTTCAGCTCGCCGCCGGTGAACCACTCGTAGAACGGCGGGTTCGAGTCGTCCAGCACCGTGTCGTAGTCGGTCTCCCAGTCGAGGAGGTCGGCCGCCCGCTCCCAGCAGTCGGGCCAGTCCTCCTCGAACTCCCGGTAGATGGAGTCGTCGGAGACGTTCGCCTGGGCGACGAACTCCTCGGGGGGTTCGAACTCGTCCTGTTCGGCGAGCCGTGCTTCCAGTTCCGCGGTCTCTTCGGCCATGAGTACGTCCTAATACTCATTAAGCAGAGCAATAAAGGTTGGCGCGAGTTAGCACACCGAACGCTGGCGAAAGCAGCGTGTTCCCGACGACAGGCGGCGCGAACCGCCGGATTAAGCCGGGCTTTCCGCGGCGTCTCAGTTCAGCGCGTCGACCTCGTCTGTCAGGTCGCCGGGCTCGTCCACGGGCCCGTTGACGAACAGGCCGTGGGCGATGACCAGCGCGGCGACGACGCCCGCGGCGGTCACCGCGGTCGGGAGCGCGAGCGGGGTCAGCACGCCGACGACCGCGCCGGCCCCCATCGTGGCGACGATGGCGACCAGCACGAGGTCGTAGTACTGGACGGTGTACTCCATGCGGGAGCTATCGACCCGCGGTCGGAAAAGCGTTGGTCGGCGGACGGTCGCGGTAGTCGGGTCAGTCCGGGGCGTCAGGCGACGCTGACGGTCTCCTGGTAGCTGCCGTACTCGGCCTCGAACACCTGCATGATCTCGCCCATCGTGGCGTATGCCTTGACGGCGTCGATGATGGCGGGCATCACGTTCTCGTCGCTCTGGATGGCGTCGTCGAGGTCCGCCAGGGCGGCCTCGACCGCCTCGTCGTCGCGCTCCTCCTTGACCTGGGCGAGGCGACGGCGTTGCCGTTCCTGGACCTCCTCGTCGACCTTCAGGATGTCCGGCCGGGTGTCCTCCTCGATCTCGTACTTGTTGACGCCGACGACCGTCTCCTCGCCCGCCTCGACGCGCTCCTGGTACTCGTAGGAGGCGTCCTGGATCTCGCGGTGGAAGTACCCCTGCTCGATGCCCTGGAGGACGCCGTCCCGGACCGAGCCGTCGCCCATCTCCTTGATCTCCTCGATGTAGGCCATCGCCTGCTCCTCGACCTCGTCGGTGAGGCTCTCGACCGCGAAGCTACCGCCCAGCGGGTCGACGATGTCGGCCGCGCCCGACTCGTCGGCGATGATCTGTTGGGTCCGGAGCGCGACCCGCACGGCCTCCTCGGAGGGCAGCGCCAGCGCCTCGTCGAAGCTGTTGGTGTGGAGGCTCTGGGTACCGCCGAGCACGCCCGCCAGCGCCTGGATGGTCACCCGGACGATGTTGTTGAGCGGCTGCTGGGCCGTGAGGCTCTGGCCGGCGGTCTGGGTGTGGAACTTGAGCTGCCTGCTGGCCTCCGCCTCGGCGCCGTACCACTCCTCCATCACGTTCGCGTAGATGCGGCGGGCCGCGCGGAACTTCGCGACCTCCTCGAAGATGGAGTTGTGCGAGTTGAAGAAGAAGGAGAGCTGCGGGGCGAACTCGTCGACGTCGAGCCCGCGGTCCATCGCGTCCTCGACGTAGGCGAACCCGTCGGCCAGGGTGAACGCCAGCTCCTGGACCGCGGTCGAGCCGGCCTCCCGGATGTGGTAGCCCGAGATGGAGATGGGCTTGAACTTGGGGGTCTCCTCGGCCGCGAACTCGATGGTGTCGGTCACGACCTCGAGGCTCGGCTCCGGCGGCACCACCCACTCCTTCTGGGCGATGAACTCCTTGAGCATGTCGTTCTGGAGGGTGCCCCGGATCTCCTCGCGGGGAACCCCCTGCTGGTCGGCCAGCGCGATGTACATCGCGTAGACGACGGGGGCGGACGGGTTGATGGTGAACGACGTCGAGACCTCGCCGAGGTCGATGCCGTCGAACAGGATCTCCATGTCCCGGAGGGTGTCGACCGCCACGCCCTCCTTGCCGACCTCGCCGTCCGAGAGGGGGTCGTCGGAGTCCTTGCCCATCAGGCTCGGCATGTCGAACGCGGTCGAGAGCCCGGTCTGGCCCTCGTCGATGAGGTAGTGGAACCGCTCGTTGGTCTCCTCGGCGGTGCCGAAGCCGGCGAACTGGCGCATCGTCCAGGTCCGGCCGCGGTACATCGTGGGGTAGACGCCGCGGGTGTAGGGGTCCTCGCCGGGGAAGCCCAGGTCCTCCTCGTAGTCGAGGTCCGCGACGTCCTCGGGGGTGTAGAGCCGGTCGACTTCGAGGTTCGACACCGTGGCGAACCGCTCCTTCCGCTCGCCGTAGGCGTCGAGGACCGGGTCGAGGGTCTCGTCCTCCCACTCCTCCTTGGCGTCGCGTATCTCCGCGAGGTCGTCGTCGTCGAACATACCCGTAATAATTGCCGGGTCGTCCATTAAGATTCCGCACCGGCTCTTTCGGCGCGGGTCCCCGGCCGACGCACGGCGTCAGTCCGGGGGAGCTGTCAGGAAGAGTCCGGCCGCGGTCACTGCAGTCGCTTGGTCGTCTCGACCAGCGGGTGGCGGGCGTAGTCGACCACCTGGACGTCCGCCAGCGACTCCAGGCCCTCCTTCTCGGCGGTCTTGGCCATCCCGAGGTCGACGTCCTCGTCGACCAGGATGACGTAGGCGTCCATCTCCTCGATGTCGAGCCGGTCGGCCGCCATCACCCGGTGGTGGCCGTCCGCCAGCAGCAGGTCGCCCGCCTCGTCGCTGCTCGCGGGTCGTTCCTCCCCGCTCGCCTCCCGGGACTCCTCGGGAGTCCCGCTACCGGGCGCGCAGTCGATGACCACCAGCGGCTCGGCCAGCCCGCGCTCGAGCTCGTAGGTCCGGCCCTCCAGCTCGTCGGCGTACACCTTGCCCTGCGTGGGGGTGAGGTCCTCGAGCGCCACCTCCCGGCGGGTCTGCTCGACCTCGGTGTCGTGGATGGACTCGAGGGTCCGCATCAGCTTGCCCACCTTCTCGGGGGTCGCCCGCTCGATCTGCGAGCGGATGACGTCGGTGTTCGAGATGATGCCCACCAGGTTGCCCGCGTCGTCGACCACGGGGAGCTTCTGGATGCCCGACCGGAGGATGACCCGGGCGGCGTCGTTGACGTCCATGTCGGGGTGGGCCACGATGAGGTCCTTGCTCATCACCTTGAAGATGGGCTCCTGGTCGTCGGCGAGCAGGAGGTCCCTGGCGTTGACGAACCCCTCGACCCGCCGGCCGTCACAGACCGGGTAGCCGTTGTGCTCGTCGCTCTCGACGATGCGGTGGGCCACCTCCCCGACGGTGGCGTCGGGCGACACCGTCGCCACCTCGCGGGTCATGTAGTCCTTGACCGTCGGCTTCCCGTCGGCGGTCCCGCCGTCGGCTGCCGGCACGTCCATGGGTACTCGCAAGCGGTCGCGGGTCAAAAAGGCTTCCCGCCGGGCCGGACCGTTCGCGGCGACCCGACCCCGGTCCGGCCGAGCGCGCGGTGCGACACCGGGCGGCGCAGATCAGTTCTCGGGCTCGACCGCGGTCGCGTCGAAGCTCACGTCGCCGCCGTGGGCGTACTCGCCGCCGCTCTCGGGGGTCGACTGGATCGTCTCGAAGAAGCGGTCGGTGATGACGTCGCTGACGACGCTGGCCAGCGAGGCCTCCTCCTCCTGCTCGACCGTGCCGAGCAGCCCGAGCGAGATCTGGGCGCCCGCCATGTCGGCGTGGCCGCCCGCGCTGCCGATCTGGCCGAACGCCGCCCGCATCGTCTCCCCGAGGTCGATGTCGGTCCCGCGGGCGCGCGCGGAGACGTACACCGTCCCGTCCCGGAAGCCGTACACCAGCGTGGTGGTGATGCCGTCCATGTCGAGCAGCTGGTCGGCCGCCTGGGCCAGGGCGTCGCGGTCGGCCAGCTTGCCGACGCAGGTCGCCAGCACGGACCCCTCGATCCGGCGGTTCCGGATGGCCCGGGCCAGGGTCTCGTACGTGTCGGCGCTCACCGACGGGCTCTCGACGCGCTCCAACAGCCCCACGTCGGCGTGGGGCAGCAGGTAGGCGGCGGCCTCGAAGTCGGCGGTCGAGACCTCCCGCGAGAAGTCCTTGGTGTCGACCCGGATGCCGTACAGCAGGCCGGTCGCGACCGCCTCGTCGAGGTCGATGCCGAGCCGCTGGACGTGCTCGGCCAGCAGGGTGGAGGTCGCGCCCACGTCGCTCCGGAGGTCGACGAACGTCGCCTCCGGGGCCTCCTTCGGCGGGTGGTGGTCGACGACGACGTCGACCGCGGTGTCGGCCGGGAGCTGGTCGTTGATGCCGGGCCGGGAGTGGTCGACCAGCGCGATCCCGCCGAACTCGTCGGGGTCGAACTCCGCCGCCTGCAGGTTCCGGAGGTCGAGGTCGAGCAGGTTGACGAACGCCCGGTTCTCCTGGTGGGAGATGTCGCCGAAGTAGCAGGGCTCGGCCTCGACGCCGACCTGCTCGGCGATGCGGCACAGCGCCACCGCGCTGGCGATGGCGTCGGGGTCGGGGTTGTCGTGCATGAACACCCCGAGCGTGCCGTCGATGGACCGCAGCGTCCGGCGGAGGCCCGCGGTCCGGACGGCGGAGTCGCCGAGCGCGACGGCCAGCACCCGGTGGGCGATTGCGGCGATCGGGTCGACCACGTGGTCGGCCAGCGCCTCGATCGCCTCGCGCTGGTCGTCGTCGCAACCCTCGCCGAGGAACCCGACCACGTAGGCGTTCGGGAACAGCTCGGTCGCGAGCTCGGCCGCGCGGCGGTTGACCTCGGGGTCGGGGTCGGCCACGACCACCATCTCGGCGCTGCCGGCGCTCCCCCGCACCGTCTCCGGGTCCGTCGGGTCGCCGAGGGTGGCCGAGACGCCCTCCTCGCGGAGCGCGTCGATGCGGTTCTCGGCGTCGTCGATGACGAGCAGGCTCCCCGGTTCGTCGGCTATCGCCTCCACGAGGTTCTGTCCGACGGTTCCACACCCCAGTATCAACCGGGAAACCATCCTACCCCGCGCTTCCCGTTGCGCGGCCTAAAGTCTACCGTCTACCGGCGCACGCCGGGGTCGTCCGTCCACCGTCGCTCTCCGCGACCGCCGCCGCCGGTGTTCGAGGTCGGATCGCCGGACGGTCCCGCGGCTCGCGGGAACGGGACTCCGAAGAAAGCCGAGATCGGAAGCGAGTCGCGTTACGCCACGAGCGCCGCGGCAGCGTCGGTGGCGTACTGCCAGACCGGGCCGAACCCGGGCAGGACGAGCACGGTGACGACCGCGGCCGCGACCAGCGCGGCGTAGAGGCCGGCCGGCTTCGACTCGATGTCGAACTCGTCCGCCGGCTCCTCGATCCACATCGCCTTCACGACCCGCGAGTAGTAGTACAGCGACAGCGCGCTGTTGATCGCGCCGACGGCCGCGAGCCACCAGAAGCCCGCGCCGACCGCGGCGCCGAACAGGAAGTACTTGCTCATGAAGCCGCCGCCGACCGGGAGCCCCGCGAGGTTGAACAGCAGCACGGTCATGACCGCGCAGGCGAACGGCGCCTGGGAGGCCAGCCCGTTGAAGTCCTCGAAGGTCCGGCCGACCGACCAGTACTCGGTCAGGGCGATGAACAGGAACGCGCCCGTGTTCATGAACCCGTAGACGAGCAGGTGGGCCATGCCGCCGGCCAGCACCAGCCGGTCGTCGCCGCCGGTCAGCGCCGCCAGCCCGATGAGGACGTAGCCCGCGTGACCGATCGACGAGTACGCGAGCATCCGCTTGACCTCGTCCTGGGTCGCGGCCGCGAAGTTACCGAGGGTCATCGTCACGACCGCCAGGACCTGGGCCGCCAGGACCCAGTTGACGTCGGCGGCCGCGCCGGTCACCAGCTGGTCGACCGGGAACGCGACGGTGAACACCCGGAACGCCGCGGCGAACCCGGCGGCCTTCGAGGCCGACGAGAGGAACGCCGCGACCGGTGCGGGCGCGCCCTCGTACGCCTCGGGCGCCCAGAAGTGGAACGGCACCGAGGCGGTCTTGTACGCGAACCCGCCCAGGATCATCAGCACGCCGATGCCGAGCACGCCGGTCAGGTCGGTCCCGCCGACGGCGCTCGCGATCTCGGGCAGCAGCAGCGAGCCGGTGACGCCGTAGACGAGGCTGACGCCGTACACGAAGATGGCCGACGACAGCGCGCCGATGAGGAAGTACTTCAGCCCGGCCTCGACGCTGCCGCGGTTGCGCTTCAGGATGGCGACCAGCGCGAACGACGGCAGGCTCGACAGCTCGATGCTGACGAACACCACCGCGAGGCTGTTGGCGGCCGCCATCAGCGTCATGCCCGTCGCCGCGAGCAGCACCAGCGCGTAGTACTCCGCCTGGTAGGAGTGGTCGCGCATGTAGTCGTAGCTGGCGACCACGACCAGCGCGGTCACGCTGGCGAACACGAAGGCGAAGAACAGCGCCATCGTGTCGACGACCAGTGAGTTCTGGTAGAGCCGGATCGGGTCCTCGCCCGTGCCGGCCAGCAGGTACCACGCCGCGAGCCCGACCGCCACCAGCGACCCGAGGGCCGCGGTGCCTGCCAGCACGCCCCGGTCGGTGTCGTCGGGGTTGATGCTGTCGATCACCAGCAGCAGCAGGGCGGTCAGCCCGAGCGCGAGCGTCGGCCCGAGCGACATCCACGTCGGAAGCTGGTACGCCATCTATACACCACCTCCGACCGCCGGAACCAGCGGATTGACCGCGTCCTGAATCATCGTGTAGAAGATGCTCGGTTCGACGCCCAGCAGGATGACCAGCAGGATGAGCACCACGAGCGGCGCCACGTCGTGGAACGCGGCCGGGCCGACCTCGTAGTCGGTCTCGACCTCGAACGTCCCGAACAGGGTGCGCTGCATCGCGAACAGCAGGTAGCCCGCGACCACGACGATGCCGAACATCGCGGCGGCCGTGAACCACACCGAGCCCGCGAACGCGCCGAACGAGCCCAGGAAGATGAACAGCTCCGCCGCGAAGCCGGCCATCAGCGGCAGGCCCATGTAGCCGAACGCGCCCGCGACGAACACCGCCACGGTGAACGGCATCCGGCTAGCCAGCCCGGACATGTCCGAGACCATCCGGGTGTGGGTCGTGTTGTAGATGACGCCGACCGCCATGAACATCAGCCCCGAGATGAGGCCGTGGGCGACCATCTGGAACGTCGCCCCGCCCATGCCGTACAGCGTGTAGGCCACCAGCCCGAGGATGACGTACCCCATCGACGACACCGAGGAGTACGCCACGATGCGCTTGAGGTCCGACTGGGCCAGCGCCAGCATCGCGCCGTAGATGACGCTGACCACCGCGAACAGCGCGATAATCTGGGCGTTCTGCTGGGCGACCTCCGGCAGCATCGTGAAGTTGAACCGGAGCAGGGCGTAGGTGCCCATCTTCAGCAGCACGCCGGCCAGCATGATCGAGACCGGGGTCGGGGCCTCGACGTGGGCGTCGGGCAGCCACGTGTGGAACGGGACGACCGGGACCTTCACCGCGAAGCCGGCGAACATGGCGACGAACGCCGCCGTCCGGAGCGTACTCGCGTCGATCGGCCCGAGCCCGCCGAGTTCGCCCGCCCGCAGCGCCTGGGCGATGGCGGGCATGTCGAGGGTTGTCACCGAGTCGCCGAGCCCGAACACCAGCGCGATGAACCCGATGAACATCGCGAGGCTGGCGATGTTCGTGTAGACGAACATCTTGATGGCGGCGTACTTCCGGCGCGGGCCGCCCCAGACGCCGATGAGCACGTACATCGGCACCAGCACCATCTCCCAGAAGACGAACCACAGGAAGAAGTCCAGCGCCGAGAAGACGCCGAGCAGGCTCGCCTCCAGGAAGAGCATCAGGCCGTAGAACTGGCTCTGGCGCTCGTCGATGGGGGTCCACGACGCCAGCAGCGCCAGCGACGTGAGCACCGTGGTCAGCGCGACCAGCGGCATGCTGATGCCGTCGAGCCCGACGTGCCAGTTCAGCCCGTACGGGCCGGCGGTGACCCACCGGAACTGGGTCTCGAAGGCCAGTTCGCTACCCGCCAGCAGGGCGTTCCCGCTGGCCTCGTAGGTGCTGTACATCCAGAGGCTCCCGGCGAGCGGGAGCAGGCTGAGCGCGAACGCGAGCTTGCCCGCCACCCGGTTCGGGGCGACGAACACCGCGAGCGCGCTCGCCATCGTCACGGCGATGAGTGCTTCGATCCACATTCAGAACCAACCTCCCAAGAGACCGATGGCGACGAGCAGGACGACGAAGCTCGCGGTCAGCAGGAAGGCGTAGTTCGACACCACGCCGGTCTGGACCCGCCGGACCCGGCTGCCGCCGAACAGGCTCACGCTCGAGACGCCGTTGACCACGCCGTCGATGACGCCCTGGTCGAACTTGTCCGCGGCGCGGGCCAGCGGCAGGGTGAGCCCCTCCGCGAGCCAGACCTGGTACTCGTCCTGGTAGTAGTTGTTGTACAGCACCGTCTTCGCGCCGCCCAGCTTGTCGGTGTACTCCTGCGGGTCGCTGGAGTACAGGTAGTAGCCCAGGCCCGCGCCTGCCAGCGCCAGCGCCAGCGAGGCGCCCGCACTGAGCAGCACCGTCGTCAGTTCCGAGCCGATGGTGCCGGCGGTGTAGTGGGCGAAGTCGTGGGTGAGCTCGCCGTAGTGGTGCGCCGAGAGCGCCTCCGGCCCGGCGTCGAGCCAGTCGTGGAGGTACTCGATGTGGAGGCCGGTCAGCTTCGCGACCGGCACCATGTTGACCAGCCCGGCCACCGCGGCCAGGACGCCGAGCACCGCGAGCGGACCCTTCACGTTCCAGCGCACGCCGTGGGGGTTGCGTGCGGTGTCCGACCGGGGCTCGCCGTGGAACGTCAGCGCCACCATCCGGAAGGTGTAGAACCCGGTGAAGAACACCGCGAGCAGGCCCATCGCGTAGGCCGCGAGCAGCAGCGGGCTGGTGAGGCCGTGGACGAGCGCCTCGTAGAGGATCTCGTCCTTCGACCAGAAGCCCGCGAACGGGACGATGCCCGCCAGCGCGAGCGACCCCGAGAGGAAGGTGTAGTAGGTCACCTTCATCTCGTCCTTCAGGCCGCCCATGTCCCACATGTCCTCGTTGTGGTGCATGGCGATGATGACCGACCCGGCGCCGAGGAACAGCAGCGCCTTGAAGAACGCGTGGGTCATCAGGTGGAAGGTGGCGGCGACGTAGCCGCCGGCGCCCAGCCCCAGCATCATGTAGCCGTACTGGGAGATGGTCGAGTACGCCAGCACCTGCTTGATCTCCTTCTTGACGACGCCCATGGTCGCGGCGAACAGGGCCGTGAAGCCGCCGACGAACGCGATGAGCGCCAGCACGTTCGGCAGCAGCGCGTAGAACCCGTAGATGCGCGCGACCAGGTAGACGCCGGCCGCGACCATCGTCGCCGCGTGAATCAGCGCCGAGACGGGGGTCGGACCCTCCATGGCGTCGGGCAGCCAGGTGTGGAGCGGGAACTGGGCGGACTTGCCGATGACGCCGCCCAGGATGAGCAGGCCCAGCACCGCGAACCACGCCTGCGGGTCGAGCCCGAGGTAGGTCGTCACCTCGGCCGCACCCTCGCCCGCGAGGACCTGTTCGGCGATGTGGGGGAACGAGTGGAGCGCGCCCTCGCCCTCGCCGCCGACGAACATCGAGGTGCCGAAGGTGGCGAAGACGCCGACGAGGCCGACGAGGAAGAAGTAGTCACCGAAGCGGGTGACCAGGAACGCCTTCTTCGCCGCGCTCGGCGGCGCCTCGTCGCGGAACCAGAAGCCGATGAGCAGCCACGAGCACAGGCCCACCAGCTCGAAGAACATGAACGCCATCAGCAGGTTGTCCGCGAACACGAACGACAGCATGCTCGCGGTGAACAGGCCCAGCCCGGCGTAGTACCGGGGCAGGCCCGTCTCGCCCTCGTCGTTCATGTAGCCGAGGCTGAAGATGTGGACCAGGAACGCGACCAGCGAGACGATGACGAGCATCATCGCCGACAGCGGGTCGACGAGGACGCCCAGGTGCAGGTCGAACGTCGCCTCGCCGGCGCCCGCGACCCACGTGATGTACTCGTGGTACGTCTCGCCGCCCGCCACCGTGAGCGCGACCCACAGCGACAGCAGCAGCGAACCGCCGGTCGCGATGATGCCGGGGATCGCGCCGCCCTTGGGCAGCAGCCGCGGGGCGAACGCGCCGACGAACAGCGCGATCAGGAACGATACGAACGGCAGGGCCGCGATGGCCGGAGTCAGTTCGAAGGGGAGTGCTGCCATCGTTTCACCACCTCATGGTTGTCGCTTCGGTCACGTCCACGTCCGCGAAGTTGCGGTACAGCACGAGGATGATGCCGATGCCGACCGCGACCTCGGCGGCCGCCAGCGCCAGCGTGAACAGGCTGAACGTCTGGCCCGTCAGGTTGCCGTGGAACCGCGAGAACGCCACGAGGTTGATGTTCGCGGCGTTCAGCAGCAGCTCCACGCTCATCAGGAACAGCAGCGCGTTCCGGCGGGTCAGGATGCCGAACACGCCGACGCAGAAGATCGCGGCCGACAGCAGGAGGTAGTACTGGATGGGTACCATCAGTCGTCCACCTCCGTTCGCTCTCCGCCGTCTGCCACGACTTCGCCGGGCGTCGACTCCTGCTCGACCGCGTCCGAGCGCAGCGCCGACGTGATCTCGCCGCCGTCGTCGCGCCGGGCCAGCATCACCGCGCCGACCAGCGCCGCGACCAGCACGAGGTCGATGACCTCGAAGGGGATGAGGAACCCCTCGCTGGGGATCGCGTTCTGTGCCGCGATGTTGAACATCGCGTAGCCGATGCTGGCGGTGACGCCGGCGTCGCCCGCGAAGCTCTCGGCGGCCTCGCCGAACTCGGCGCCGACGAAGACCCACGCCATGACCGCGAACAGCGCGACGGCGGCAACGCCGGGCCACAGCCGGCCCCGGTCGTCGACGTCGGGTCGGGCGCTGAGGCCCCGCTCCTCGCGGTCGTCGTCGTATCCACTCATGCGTTCGATACCTCCTCCGTGTCAGCCTGGCGCGTCAGCATCACGGCGAACGTGATGAGGACGAGCACGCCGCCCACGTAGACGAGCACCTGCATCGCGGCGAGGAACTCGGCCTGTAACATCACGTAGTGGACCGCGACTGAGAGCAGCGCGACACCCAGCAGTAACGCCGAGTGCCACACGTCCCGCACCAGGACGACGCCCAGGCTGCTCGCCAGCGTGACGAGGGCGAACAGCCCGAACGCGAGTGTCTCGTATACCATTTCAGTCACCTTGAAATTCTCGTAATCCGCCTTTTAACGTTTCGAGACGGACTTACTGGTAGTCCACCTCGCCCTCGCCCTCGCCGATCCACGCGCCCCGGTCGGGTTCGCGGGACTCGAGGGGGTCCATGTCCTTGTACCAGGGGACGTTCTTGAGCTGCTCCTTGTTGTACACGAGGTCGTCCTTGGTGTCGCCGGTGAACTCGAAGTTCTCGGTCAGCAGGATGGCGTCGACGGGACAGACCTCCTCGCACAGCCGGCAGTAGATGCACTGGCCGATGTGGAGGTTGTACTGCTCGCCGTTGCGCTGGTCGTCCTGCACGATCTGGATCGTGTCGTTCGGACAGACGTTCTCGCACTGGCGACACCAGATGCAGCGCTCCTGGCTGAACTTGTGGACCCCGCGGAACCGCGGGCTTACTTCGGGCGCCACGTCCGGGTACTCGACCGTGAACGTGGACCCGTCCAGTGCGTGCTTCAGCGTCGTTGCCATGGACTTGAGGACTCCGATCATTAGAGCATCACCCCGACGATGACGGCCGTGAGCACCAGGTTGGCGAAGCTCAGCACGAGCATGCCCTTCCAGCCGATCTCGATCAGCTGGTCGATGCGGACGCGCGGCACGGCCGACCGCGCCCACTGCGTGAACAGGAAGACGGCCCAGATCTTGATGAGGAACCAGACGAACCCGGGCAGCACCGGGCCCGCGGGGCCGCCGAGGAAGAAGGTCGTGATGATCGCGCCGCCGAGGAAGATGTGGATGAACTCGCCCATGTAGAACAGGACGAAGTAGATGCTCGAGTACTCGGTCATGTACCCGGCCACGATCTCGGTCGGCGCCTCGGGGATGTCGAACGGATTGCGGCCGACCTCCGCGAGGTTCGCCACCACGAACAGCACGAACGCGAACGGGTTGACGAACGCGAACCACGACGGGATCGTGATGCCGGCGACCGTCACCAGCGGCTCGGCCTGCTGGGCGACGATCTCGCTCATCTGGAGCGTGCCCGTGAACAGGATGACCGACGCCGCGGTGACGACCAGCGGGATCTCGTAGGCGATGTTCTGCGCGATGGCGCGCAGTCCGCCCATCAGCGAGTACTTGTTGTTCGACGCGTAGCCGGCCATCGCCAGCCCGAGGGTGGCGATCGAGGCGGCCGCGAAGATGTAGGCGGCCCCGCTCTCGGGGTCGGCCAGCTGCAGGTTGACGCCGAAGATCGACCCCATCGGCACGACCGCGAACCCGATGAGCGCCGACGACGCCAGCACGATGGGCGCGAGGTCGTACGCCGGACGGTCGACGCCGTCCGGGATGATGAGCTCCTTGGCCATCAGCTGGACCGCGGCGGCCGGGATGATGAGCAGGCCCGCGGGGCCGTGGCGGTTGACCGCGATGCGGTCGGTGAACGCCGCGGTTATCTTCCGCTTGGCCCACGGTCCGGCGACGCCGGCGTTGGCCAGCATGATGTTGGCGATGATGAACGCGCCGATGAACGCCGCGATCGCCTCCTGCCAGACCGTCAGGTCGCCGCCGAACAGCCACCGGCCGATGGTCTCGGGCAGCAGCGGCTCGGCCTGGCCCTGGAGGGGGAGGAGCGGACTCATCAGCGGTCCACCTCCCCGAGGATCACGTCGAGGCTCCCGAGCGCGGCGACCAGGTCGGGCACGTACTCGCCCTCGGCCATCGCCTCCAGCGAGTGGAGGTTGTTGAAGCAGGGGCTCCGGATCTTGAACCGGCCGGGCTTGTCGGTGCCGTCCGACCGGATGTAGATGCCGAGCTCGCCCTTCGCGGCCTCGACAGCCCGGTAGACTTCGGTGTCGGGGTCGGGCTTGAGCGTCCGCGGGACGTTGCTCTGGATGTTGCGCTCGTCCTCGGGCCAGTCTTCGAGCAGGTCGACGCACTGGCTGATGATCTTGGCCGACTCCTCGACCTCGCGCATCCGGACGAGCAGCCGGGCGAAGTTGTCGCAGCCGTCCTCGGTGACGACGTCCCAGTCGAGCTCGTCGTAGTAGCCGTACGGGTCGTCCCGTCGCAGGTCGTAGTCGACGCCCGACGCGCGGGCGACCGGCCCCGTGCAGCCGTACTGCTTGGCCACGTCGGGTTCGAGGATGCCCGTGTTGATGGTGCGCTTCTGGAAGATCTCGTTGCCCGTGATGAGGTCGTGGTACTCCTCGAGGGTCTCGGGCAGGTCGTCGATGAAGTCCCGGATCTTCGCGAAGAACTCCTCGCGGGGCTCGGGCAGGTCCCAGACCACGCCGCCGAGCCGGAAGTAGTTGAACATCATCCGCTGGCCCGTGAGGTCCTCCAGGATGTTCTGGACCTTCTCGCGGTCGCGCATCGCGTACATGAAGATGGCCGTGAAGTCGCCGTAGATGTCCAGACAGAACGTCCCGAGCGCCAGCAGGTGGGCCGCGATGCGGCAGAGTTCGGCGCCCATCGTCCGGATGATCTGGGCGTACTCGGGCACCTCGATGTCGTTGAGGTCCTCGGCCACGCGGGCGTACGCCCACTCGTTGAGCAGCCCCGCCGACGAGTAGTCCCACCGGTCGGGGTACGGCATGATCTGGTGGCGGTACGTGCCCTGCTGGGCCATCTGCTCCTCGCACCGGTGGAGGTAGCCGATGTCGGGGTCGACGTCCGCGACCTGCTCGCCGTCGAGGACGGCCTTGACGTGGAGGACGCCGTGTGTCGCGGGGTGGTGGGGACCGATGTTGAGGAACATCGTGTCCGACTCGGCGTCCTTCGACGACTCGGCGAGCGGGTTGACGTGCTCGCTCAGCGTGACGAGCTGGGGCTTGTCCTGGTCGTAGTCCGAGCTCAGCGGGTGGCCCTGCCAGGTCTCGGGCAGCAGGATCCGCCGCAGGTCGGGGTGGTTCTCGTACTCGATGCCGACCAGGTCGTAGGCCTCCCGCTCGTGCCACTCCGCCGTCTTGTACACCGACGCCGCCGACTCGCTGGTCGGGTCCTCCGGGTCGGTGGGGACGACCACGCCGACCTCCTGGGTCCGGTCGTCGTACTTGGTCAGGTGGTAGATGCTCTCGTAGCGGTCCGGGTAGTCCTGGGCGGTCACCATCGAGAGGTGGTCGAAGCCCGCCTCGTCCCGGAGGAGTTCGAGCGTCTCCGCGACCTCGTCGGGCCGGACCACGAACGCCTCGGCGTTGAGGTGGGTCTCGCGGCCGATGACGCGGTCGCCGAGCAGCGCCTCGAGTTCGTCGTAGTCGACGCCGGCCTCGGTGACGCCGACGTCGGTGCTTCGCTTCTCCAGGCTCATGGCGAATCAGCCCAGTTGTACCGCATCACGAGGGTGTCCTCGTCGATGTCGTCGGCGAGCTTCTCGACGAGCTCGTCGCGCTCGAGGTCGCCGAACTGCTCGAGCTCGTAGGGCTTGACCGTCACCGGGCTCGACTCGCCGTTGGCGATCCGCTCCTGGAGCTTGACGACGCCGTAGACCAGCGCCTCGGGCCGGGGCGGGCAGCCGGGGACGTGGATGTCGACCGGGATGACCTCCTCGGCGCCCTTGATGACGTTGTACCCCTCCTGGAACGGGCCGCCCGAGATGGCGCACGAGCCCATGTTGACGACGAACTTGGGCTCGGGCATCTGGTCGTACACCCGCTTCATCCGGGGCGCGAACTTCGAGACGATGGTCCCGGGCACGATCATCACGTCGGCCTGCCGCGGCGACGCCCGGGGGACGCCCGACCCGAAGCGGTCGAGGTCGTGCTTGACCGCGTAGGTGTGCATCATCTCGATGCTGCAGCAGGCGATCCCGAACTGCAGCATGAACATCGACGAGCCCCGCACCCAGTTCATGAACTTGTCGAACTTCGTGAGGATGAACGGCGACGAGCCGAACGCCTCCCGCAGCTTCGAGTTGAACCGGTTGTCCAGATCCGGGCCCGTCCGCGCCTCGCGGGTCTTGGTCTGCGGGTCTGTGCTACCGTGAATCGTCTCCCGTGGTTCGTTGCTCATTGTCGTTCCACGCTCCGTTGCGACCGTTCGGGGTTCTTCACCCACCGGACTGCGCCGTTACGCCACGCCCAGCCGAGACCGACGACGAGGACGCCGATGAAGATCAGCATCGGCAGCAGGGCCCCCGTCAGGCCCACGCCCTCCATCGAGACCGCGTTCTGGTAAATGACCGTCCAAGGGAAGATGAGGACGGTCTCGATGTCGAACACGACGAACAGCAGCGCAACCATGTAGTACTGGATGTTGAAGCGGATGCGCGTGCCGCCCGTCGGCACCTCGCCGCTCTCGTAGGTGGTGGTTTTTCCTTTTTCGGGCACGGTGGGCCGGAGCAGGCTGGACAGGGTCATCATCCCCGCCGGAATCAACAGCCCCACCAGCGCCAGCGCGCCAATCGCTATCCATGGATTCATGCCGATATTCTCCTACCATCCCGAGATTATGAGCGCACCCCTATAAGCGTTGATTCTTGCGATTCGTCCGAATCCGGCCGCCTCGGCTGCCTTTCGCGGGTTTGACGGTTTCTGTCGGGAAACGGAATGTTTCCGTCCGGGCGTCGCGGCCTGCCGGGGTTCACCGGCGCTACGCCGCTGTCGTCAGTTCCGGGGACTGACGTTAAGCCGAGCAATCCAGCGGCACGCCTCGGAGGGACCTCGATACGCGGCGCTGCTGGCGTCGACGAGGACCTGTCACCGACGGAGAGTCCGCTTCGGGCGGCCCTACTCCTCGTCGCGGAACGCCGGCGTCCCCCGCTCGTGGAGCCGCCGGGAGACGTCCGCGACGCTCTCCTGGAGGTCGTCGTGATACGCCACCAGTTCGTCCCGCAACTCGTCGTGCTGGCGGGCCAGGATCTGGACCGCCGACAGCGCCGCGTTGAACGACTTGCCGGCGTCGACCGCGACGATGGGGGCGCCCGTCGGCATCCCGACCACCGAGGGCAGCGACTTCTCCTGGACCGGGACGCCGACGACGGGGAGCGGGTAGGCCAGCGAGGCGGTCATGTTCGGCAGGTCGGCCGACTTGCCGCCGGCGCCGGCGATGATCACGTCGAGCCCCCGGTCCTCGGCGGTCTCGGCGTAGGCGTACATCAGCTCCGGGGTCCGGTGGGCCGACACCACGTACGTCTCGAAGGTGAACCGGGACTCCGGCGGGTCGTCGTAGTCGGTGACCTCCTCGAACCCGAGTTCGGTCAGCGCGTCGTAGGCGCCCGGGGAGTCGCCGGTCCCGGCCATGACGTCGAGGTCCGAGTCGCTCCCCATGATGATGCCGACGTCGGGGGTGTCCTCGGGGTCTCTATCGCGCTCTGCCTCCGCTCGAAGGTGGTCGATGAGGTCCTGGAGTTCGCCGTCGCTCATTCGAAGGTCACCTCCTCGCGCAGGTCGCGGGCCCGCCGCAGGAGCTCGTCCACGTCGTCCGCATCGTTCGCATTCTCGTCGTTGCTCTCGTCGCCCACGTCACTCCCCTCACAGTCGCCGACCAGCGTGAAGTGGCCCATCTTCCGGAGCGGGTACACCTCGCGCTTGCCGTACCAGTGGTAGCTCGCGCCGGGCGTGGCCAGAATCGCCTCCTCGCCCGATATCTCGGCGGACCGGCGCTCGTCGCCGTCGCCGAGGATGTTCGCCGACACCACCGGGCTCCGGAGGTCGGTCGCGCCGAGCGGGCGGCCCGTCACCGCACGAGCGTGCTGCTCGAACTGGGAGGTCAGCGCGCCCTCGATGGTGTAGTGGCCCGAGTTGTGGGGTCGCGGGGCGATCTCGTTGACCAGAATCTCGCCGTCGGGGGTCTCGAACAGCTCGATACCGTACACGCCCCGCCCCGACAGCAGGTCGAGCACGTCCTCGGCCACCTCGCGGGCGCGTTCGGCGACCGCCTCGTCGGTCCGGGCCGGCACGACCGTCTCGCGCAGGATCTCCTCGCGGTGGACGTTCTCGCCGAGCGGGAAGGTGGCGGTCTCGTCCGCCCCTTTCGCGCCGATGATCGAGACCTCGCGCTCGAAGTCCACGAACTCCTCGACCATCGCGCCGCCCTCGACCTGGGCCAGCGCCTCGTCGATGTCGCCCTCCTTCTCGACCGGGACGTTGCCGCGGCCGTCGTAGCCGCCCTCGCGGGCCTTGAGCATGACCGGGTAGCCGAAGTCCTCGACCGCGGCCTCCAGGTCCGCGCGGTCGTCGACCCGCCGGAACTCCGGGACCGGAATCCCGGCCTCCCGCAGCGTCTCCTTCTGGACCAGCTTGTCCTGGATGGTCCGGAGCGTCTCGGGGTCGGGGTCGACGGGCACGCCGTACTCCCGCTCGACCGCCTCGAGCACGTCGGGGTCGGCGAGCTCGATCTCGTAGGTCAGGTGGTCGGCCCGCTCGGCCAGCTCCCGGACGGCCGCCTCGTCGTCGAACTCCCCGACGATCTGGTCCCGGGCGACGAGCGAGGCCGGGCACTCGGGCGTCGGGTCGAGCACGACCAGTTCGACGCCGAGCGGGGCGGCCGCCTCCGCCAGCATCCGGCCGAGCTGTCCGCCGCCGACGACGCCGAGCGTCTCGTTGTCGGTCATCTGGGCGGAGATTGTGGACGCCCCTGCATAAGATTTGCCAACTGGGGCGAGCGATATCCACGTTCGTGGCCACCGCCGCGCCGGCTGTTCACGGCAGTCAGCGCTCCCGGATCACACGCCCGCCGGTGGCGCGACGGGCTGCCGGCTCGCGCTGCTGTCGCCCGCCGGCCGGAGGTACTCCCGGTCGATGAAGAAGACCGTCCGGCTCCCCCAGAGGGTGAGCTCGTGCTCGAACGCCCGGTAGCCGTCGAGCCGCTGGGCCACGGCCTCCCGGTCCTCCGCCCGGGCGACGACCACCGGCGGCGGGTTCGAGGCGACCTCGTCGAGGTCGGTGGTGCTGTCTACGACCGCGCCGTACTTCTCGGTGTACCACGGCAGCGGCAGGCGGTCGTACCAGCCACCGCCCGCGGCCCAGCGGTCGTTCTGGGACTCGTCGGCGACGTAGAAGTCCGACCCGTAGTACAGCACGTCGGTGCCGTCGTTGCGGTTCACCGCGTAGCGCACCCGGTCGAGGGTCGGCCGGAGCCCCTCGGCGGGCTGGCCGTACTGGAGCAGCTTGTTCTCGTTCTGCTCGGCGTCGTCGAGGTACCGGTCGGCCGGGTGGAGGTACGCGGTGTTGACCGCGGCGGCTGCGACCTGACCGGCGAGCAGCAGCACGAAGAGGGCGGTGAGCGTGGCGCTCACCGCGTCGCCGTCGGCGACCGACTCGGCGCCCCACCGGACGAAGATGGCGAGGCCGACGCCCGCGGGGATCGCCAGCGGGACCACGGCGTGGACGACCTCCCACGGGAAGGCGTTCTCGACGATGACGGGGTAGCCCAGCACGCTGACGAACCCCCAGTAGCCGGCGAACGACACCAGGTCGCGCGGCCGGTCGCCGGCGAACCGGTCGACCACGAACCCGACCACCGACAGCGCGAGCAGGACGGGGGCACCCGCCCAGAGCACCGCCCCGAGCGACTTGAACGTCTTGATGTACGACTTCTGGTTGCCCTCGCCCCACTTGCCGACGAACGACTCCCAGGACCCGACGGTCGCCTCCTCGATGACGGCCGGGAACGTGCCGGGGTTCGAGAACGCCTTCCAGAGGCCGGGCTCGGCGATGCCCCGCGACCGGGGCGCGTAGAAGAAGACGACGATCGCGAAGAAGAAGACGAGGCCGGCGACGGCGTGGGGGGTCCACCTGCTCGACAGCACGCCGCGTCCGAACCGCGGGAGCGCGTCCCGAGAGAGCGCCCCGGACCGGCTCACGCCGTCCTCGCGCGCCGCGACGTAAGCACGAGCCGCCTCCCCGAGCGGGCCGGGGAGGGCCGCGGTCCGGTCGCCGTCGGCGAGCCGGAGCCGGTGGTCCAGCAGCAGCACCGCGGCGCCCATCCAGGTCACCACGTAGACCAGCACGTTCTCCTTCGTGGTGAACGCCAGCGCGAGCATCAGCGTCCCGGCGTAGAGGTACCGCGGCTTGCGCGTGTCGAACAGCCGGACGTAGAACGCCAGCGCGTGCACCATGAACGCCGCCAGCAGCACGTCGTTGCGCATGAATCGCGAGTAGTAGAGGACGACGGGGTTGACCGCGAAGAACAGCCCCACCGCGATCATCTCGACGCGCCCGAGGCGCTCGCGGAACAGCCACGCGGTCGCGGGCAGCAGCCCCGAGACCACAGCGACCGGCACGCGCGCCAGGAAGTCGCTGGCCCCGAACAGCTGGAACAGGTACTTGTTCACGTGGTAGAGGAACGGGCCGTGGATGACGGCGTGGTACTCCCAGATGCCGTTCTCGGCGTACCGCAGGATCCAGTAGCCGACCCGGCCCTCGTCCCAGTGGAACACCCGGGCGCCGAGCGCGTAGAAGCGGAGCGACAGCGCCAGCAGCGTCACCGCGAGCACCGCGATGGCGGTGCGAGTGCCGACCGTCCGACCGAACGCGGTCACGGCGTCGGGCGTCCACCGCCGGGCGCTCGCGGACTGCTCGTCTGCGGTCATCGTTTCCGGGAACCATCCCGAGGGATACAAGTTTTCCGGAGAACGGTAGTTCTTTTACCGGGCCAGCCCTCGTCTCGAGCATGGTTGCTCTCGGGCTCGTCGTCTCGCGATTCAACCGCGAGGTGACCGAGCAGATGGAGGACCGCGCCCGCCAGGCTGCCGACGACCGCGGCGCGGAGGTCGTCGAGACGCTCCGCGTCCCCGGCGCGTACGACGCCCCGCTCGCGGCCGATCGGCTGGCCCGGCGCAAGAACGTCGACGCGGTGGCGGTGGTCGGCAGCATCGTGACCGGCGACACCGACCACGACCGCGTCATCGCCGACGCGACCGCGAAGGGGCTGACCGACGTGAGCCTCGACCGGGACACGCCGGTCACCTTCGGCGTGAGCGGCCCGGGCATGTCCGGGGCGGAGGCCCGCGAGCGCGTCGACAAGGGCGCGGAGGCGGTAGACGCGGCGATCGACCTGACGGAGGAACTCTGAACATGGACTTTTCCGACCGAATCCAGCGAGTCGAACCGAGCGCGACCCTCGCCATCAGCAACCTCGCGGCCGAACTCGAGGCCGACGGCGCGGACGTCGTGGACCTGAGCGTGGGCGAACCCGACTTCCCCACGCCCGAGAACGTCGTCGAGGCCGGCCAGGAGGCGATGGCGGCCGGCCACACCGGCTACACCCCCTCGAACGGCATCCCGGAGCTCCGGGAGGCCGTCGCCGAGAAGCTCCGTGACGACGGCCTCGACTACGAGGCCGACAACGTCATCGTGACGCCCGGCGCGAAGCAGTCGCTCTACGAGGCGGTCCAGACCCTCGTGGACGACGGCGACGAGGTCGTGCTGCTGGACCCGGCGTGGGTCTCCTACGAGGCGATGGTGAAGCTGGCGGGCGGCCGGCTCAACCGGGTCGACCTCTCGCCCCACGACTTCCAGCTCGAACCCGGGCTCGACGACCTCGGCGAGGCGATGTCGGACGACACCGAACTGCTCGTGGTCAACTCGCCGAGCAACCCCACGGGCGCGGTGTACTCCGACGAGGCCCTGGCGGGCGTCCGGGACCTGGCGGTCGACCACGACGTGACCGTCATCAGCGACGAGATCTACCAGGCGATCACCTACGGCGCGGAGCCGACCAGCCTCGGCACGTTCGACGGGATGGCCGAGCGGACCGTCACCGTCAACGGGTTCTCGAAGGCCTACTCGATGACCGGCTGGCGGCTGGGCTACTTCGCCGGCCCCGAAGAGTTGATCTCGCAGGCCGGGAAGCTCCACTCCCACTCGGTCTCCTGCGCGACCAACTTCGTCCAGCACGCCGGCGTCGAGGCGCTCCGGAACACCGACGAGGCGGTCGAGGAGATGGTCGAGGCGTTCGCCGAGCGCCGGTCGTTCCTGCTCGACCGCCTCGGCGAGGAGGGCGTCGAGGCGCCCGAACCCGACGGCGCCTTCTACCTCATGATGCCCGTGGCCGACGACGACCAGGCGTGGTGCGAGCAGGCGCTGGAGGAGGCCCACGTCGCCACCGTGCCGGGCAGCGCGTTCGGCGCGCCGGGCTACGCCCGCATCTCCTACGCCAACAGCACCGAGCGCATCGGCGAGGCGGTCGATCGGCTCGTCGACGCCGACCTGCTGTAAAGCCACGCCGGAGCGACCGACTTCTTCGATCCGGTTCTCGCGATTCGAGGAGCGGCGGCCGAACTAAGGGAATTCAGGTCGTACGACGCGGTACGATTCACGATGTACGACACGCTCCTCGTCCCGACGGACGGCAGCGAACACGCGGAGCGGGCCGCCGAGCACGCGCTGACCCTGGCGCGGGCGTTCGACGCGACGGTCCACTTGATCAACGTCGTCGACGTCCAGGAGGCGGGCGGTCTCTTCAGCGCCGGTGGGGTCGACGAGGAGTTCATCGGCCGCCTCGAGGACCGGGCCCGCGAGACGATCGCCGACCTCGAAGCGCTCGCGGAACCGGGCGACGACGTCCGGACGGCGGTCGTCCGGAACCGACCGTCGAAGGGCATCCTCGCCTACGCAGAGGAGTGCGGCGCGGACCTCGTGTTCATGGGGACCCACGGCCGGACCGGGTTCGACCGGTACGCCACGGGAAGCGTGACCGAGCGCGTGGTCCGGCTGTCGGACGTCCCGGTGTTCACCGTGCGGGCGACCGAGCGCAGCGTCGTCGATGACGGCTACGACGACGTCCTGATTCCGACCGACGGGAGCGACTGCGCGGAACTCGCGATCGACCACGGGATCGCCATCGCCGACCAGTTCGACGCGACCGTCCACGCGGTCTACGTCGTCGACGTCAGGACCGTCGCCACTGCGGTCGACGCACCCGTCGATACCGGACTGCTGGAGCGGCTCGAAGAGCGCGGACGGGACGCGACCGAGGCGGTCGCCGAGGGCGCCCGCGAGGCGGGGCTCGACGCCGCGACCGCGGTCCGCGAAGGCGTCCCGGCGCGGGGGCTGCTCGACTACGCCGACGAGGCGGACGTCGACCTGGTCGCGATGGGCACCCACGGCCGGACCGGGTTCGACCGGTACTTCATCGGCAGCACCGCCGCGAAGGTCGTCCGGACCTCCGAGGTGCCCGTGCTGTCGGTGCGGGCGGCGGACCGCGACGACTAGCGGGCTTCGCGCGGAAGTGGCTCAGCCGTCTCCGGTTAGCCGGACTGGCGGTCGCCGACCCAGGCGCCGACCGACCGCACGAGGCGTCCGACTCTGATTCGTCTCCCTTTCGCACTTAAAGTCTAGTCGAGACTGAGCCCGGGATGCCACCGCTCGACCCCCGCCTCCGCCTTCTTCTCGTCCGATCCCACCTTTTTCCGCCTCGGGTGTCCTCACCCCTCGCCGTGCTCGGGGTTGCGGGTACCGCTCGGCGCAAAAAGCTGGACCGAAAAGTCCTGCTCGCTCACTTCGTTCGCTCGCAGTACAGTGTCGCTCAGTCGAGACTGAGCCCGGGATGCCACCGCTCGACCCCCGCCTCCGCCTTCTTCTCGTCCATCTGCGCGAGCAGCTTCACTGCGAGGCTCGCGGTCTCGGCGGCGCGGTTCTCGCCCTCGGTGCGGAACTCGCCGGTCTCGCGGTTGGCGTACACCGAGCAGACCGCGCCCGCCCGCAGGCCGTAGACGTTCGCGAGGGTGAGGATGGCGGAGGCCTCCATCTCGATGTTCTTGACGTTGGCCGCCTTGAGGGTCTCGACGAGCTCGTCGCTGCCCGCGGCCTCGAACCCCTCGAACCCCGGCCGGCCCTGGCCGGCGTAGAAGCTGTCGGCGCTCATCGTCACGCCGGTGTGGTAGTCGTAGCCCAGCCGCTCGGCGGCCGCGACGAGTGCGGACACCACCTCGTAGTCGGCGACGGCGGGGTAGTCCTCCCGGACGTACTCGTCGCTGGTGCCCTCCTGGCGGACGCCGCCGGTCGTGATGACCAGGTCGCCGACCGCCATGTCGGGCTGGATGGCGCCGCACGACCCCACGCGGATGAAGGTGTCGGCGCCGACCCGGGCGAGCTCCTCGACCGCGATGGCCGCGGAGGGGCTGCCGATACCGGTCGAGGTGACGCTGATGGGCGTCCCCTCGTAGTCGCCGGTGACGGTCCGGTACTCGCGGTGGTGGGCCACCTCCTCGGCGCCGTCCCAGAACTGGGTGATCTTCTCGATGCGCTCGGGGTTCCCGGGCAGGAGGACCGCGTCGGCCACGTCGCCCTCGCCCACCTCGATGTGGTACTGCACGTCGTCGTTGGGGTCTTCGCTGTCGCCGGTCATGCCGTTGGCTGACTCCCGCGCCGAGTATAAAGGGTTCGTCGCCGCCCGAGCGCGGTAGCGGAGGAGACGTATAGCGTCGCTGAGAGAATCCCGAGCGATGCCCTCCAGACGACGGCTTCTCGCCGCGCTCGGAAGCACGACCGCCACGGCACTCGCGGGCTGCAGTGCCGGCAACTCGGGCGGATCGGCCACGAGGGACTGTCAGACCGGCGTCGTCGAACGAGGAGACGGAGACGTCCTCGACAACGCGGTGCAAGCGGACGTCGATGGCGACGACGTCAGGCTGTCGGTCCCGCTTTCCGTGGACGACGTCCGGGAGAGGGGCGTCGACTCGCTCCGCGTCCGCGACCCGTCCGGGAGGCTGGCCCACGTAATTCCGGTCTCGGCCGGGGACGCGGACCTGATGGCGAACAGGGACGGCGTGGGTCGGGGACGACTGCTGTACGAACAGTACCTCGGCGAGCGACCGCTCCACGGCCGGTACCGCATCGTCGCGGTGAACTCGCGCGGCGAACCGCTGGATTCGGTGACGGTGGAGTTCAGCTGCTTCACGGACGTTTCGGCGGAGTAGCCGCTTCGACTGCGCTACTCCAGCATCTCCTCGGTGATGGTGTTCGGAAGCAGTTCGCCGAGGGTGTACTCGGTGACGCCGTCGCCCTCGTCGCAGACGACCGGCATGTCGTCGTCGCAGAACTCCGCGAGGGTCTGGCGGCACATCCCGCAGGGGGTCACGCCGTCACGCCGGGCCGAGCTCACCGCCAGCGCGTCGAACGCGCGGTGGCCCTGCTTGACCGCCTCCGCGACAGCGACCTCCTCGGCGTGGAGCGAGTTGCTGTAGTTGGCGTTCTCGATGTTGCAGCCGACGTAGACGGTGCCGTCGGCGGTCCGGAGCGCCGCGCCGACCGGGTAGTCCGAGTAGGGGACGTGGGCCTCCGCCTGCACCTCGCGGGCGGCCCGGATGAGTTCGTCCATGGCGACGGAGGTTGGGAGGCGCGGGGCATATATCTCCCGTCTGCGGGCGGCGACTCCACTGCGACCGCCGACTGTTCGGTGGCCCACGTCCCTCGACTCCTCGGTGGCCCCAATCCCTCGACTCCTCGGCGTCGTTCCACCGGCGCCACCGCGTCGGCCGGTGGGACTAGCTCCCCAGCCAGTCGTTGTCGGAGACGTCGTACCCGTTGTGCTCGCAGAACTCCCGCGCCCGGCGACGCACCGCCCTCGAACTCGGTCGCTCGCCGTCCGCCTCCAGTCGCTCGACGATCCAGTCGGCCACGACCGCGATCCCCTCGTCGTCGTCCTCCGGCGTCACGTCTTCGAGCGCCCGGAACGTCTTGCGGTACATCTCGTACTGCTGTTCGCGGTCGTCGGTCTCCGTCCGCGAGTCGTCGGCCTCCCTGATACGGCGCATCGCTGATTCGACTGTCACGGGGTATCGTACGACCCGCCGATAGAAAAGTGTGGGACCGACTCGCCGGACCGGCTACTCCTCGCCGGACTCGTAGTGCTCGCCGGCCGCGTCCGGAATCCGGGTGTGGCCGACGAACGCGAGCACCACGACCACCGTCACGTACGGGATGATGCCGATGAGCTCGCTCGGGATGCTGTAGCCGAGCTGCTGGAGCCGGATCTGGAGCGCGTCCAGCCCCGCGAACAGGAACGACGCCCCGAACGCGCCCAGCGGGTTGTAGTTGCCGAACAGGTAGGCTGTGATGCCGATCCAGCCCCGGCCGTTGACCATCGTCGCCCCGCCGCCGATGAACTGGCCGACCCGGCCCAGCGCCAGGCCGGCGCCGCCGAGCCCCGAGAAGAACCCGGACAGCAGCACGCCCGCGTACCGGACCTTCCGGACGTCGACGCCCACGGTGTCCAGCGCCTTCGGGTTCTCGCCGCTGGCCTCGATCCACCGGCCGAAGGCGGTGCGGTTCAGCGCGTACCACGCGGCCGGCACCGCGACCAGCATCATCACGACCGGCGGGTTCACCTCTGCCACCAGCAGGTCGACGTTGTTCAGCGTGGCGACCGGCGGGCTGTTGACCTGGCCCCAGATGACCTTGCTGGCGAACGGCGCGAGCCCCAGCGCGATGAGCCACACCGCCAGGCCCGCGATGATCTGGTCGGCCTTGAACTCGATGCAGATCACCGCGAACAGCAGCGAGAACAGGACGCTGGCCAGCACCGCGACCCAGAACCCGAGCCAGAGTTCGAGCTGCGAGGGGTCGGCGCCGCCGATGGTCGCGGCCACCGCGATCGAGGTGAACGCCGAGATGATGAGCAGCCCCTCGAGGCCGATGTTGATGACGCCGCTCTTCTCGGCGAAGATGCCCCCGAGCGCCGCGAACGCGATGGGGACCGCGAGCCGCAGCACCGCCCGGACGTAGTTCGCGTCCACGATGCGGACGATCTCGGCGACCGGGCTCGCCGGGAAGAACAGCTCGACCGCGACCAGCGCGAGCGCGACCAGGCCCGCGGCGCCGGCGAGCCATCGGCGCTTGCGCGAGGGGTCGGCGTAGCTCATCGAGCGTCACCTCCCCGTTCGCCGGCCGCGTCGTCGGTCGGCCCGCCGTCGAGTCCGTCCGTCGTCTCGTCGCCGGTGTCGACTGTCGTCGGACCCGAGTCGCCGGCCGCAGATCCGCCGGCGCCGTCGGTGGCGACCGACGGGCGGTCCTCGCCGGACCGGAACCGCACGCCGACCATCCGGAAGAACTCCGGCATGGCGACGAACAGGATGATGAGCCCGCGCAGGACCCCCACGAGTTGCTTGGGCACCGCGAGCTGGAACTCGATGGCGAGGCTGCCGGTCTTGAGCGCGCCGAACAGCAGCGCGGCGGGGATCACCCCGAGCGGGTTGTTGCCCGCGAGGATGGAGACCGTGATGCCGTCGAAGCCGAGCGACGGGATGCCGGTCCGCCACCGGGAGGCGACCATCAGGACGTACACCGCGCCGCCGATCCCGCCGATGGCGCCCGACAGCGCCATGCTCGACACCATCGTCCGCTCGGCGTCGACGCCGCCGTACTCGGCGGCCTCGGGCTGGACGCCGCTGGTCCGGAGGTCGTAGCCGAACGAGGTCCCGTTGAGCATCCAGTAGACGGCCCCGGCCAGCGCGAGCGCGCCGACCAGCGCGTAGGCCGAGAACGAGAACACCGACTCGCCGAAGAAGACGGGCTGGAACCGCGCGAACTCCGGGACCGCCCGGGTCTGGACGGTCTGGCTCGCGGGGTCCTTGAACACCTCCGAGACCAGCGTGAACGCGATGCCCGACGCCACGAAGTTGAGCATGATGGTCGTGATGACCTCGTTGGCGTCGGCGTAGGCCTTCAGCGCGCCCGGAATCGCGCCCCAGATACCGCCGACAAC
Source organism: Halorussus sp. AFM4 (assembly GCF_051194995.1). Classification (NCBI taxonomy): domain Archaea; kingdom Methanobacteriati; phylum Methanobacteriota; class Halobacteria; order Halobacteriales; family Haladaptataceae; genus Halorussus; species Halorussus sp. AFM4. Next base: position 28,092 of record NZ_JBNTJT010000003.1, read on the forward strand.
GGCGCCGGCGAGCAGGCCGACGACGATCAGGACAAGCCCGCCGACGGCGCCCGCCGGCACCAGCGGAGCGATCCAGACGACCGACAGCGCGGTCGCGAGCGCGCCCAGCACCAGCTGGCCCTGGGTCCCGATGTTGAACATCCCGGCGCGGAACGAGACCGCGACCGCCAGGCCCGTGAACAGCAGCAGCGTCGTCTCCTTGAGCGTGAGCGCGAAGTTGTACGACGGGAACAGCGCGCCCCCGAGCATGACCCGGTAGACCGCGACCGGGTCGTAGCAGAACGAACCGACGCCCGAGGCCGCGAAGAACGGCGAGTCGCAGGTCGCGACCCACCCGGACACGAGCACGACCACCGCGCCGACGACCACCGACAGCGCGAGCGCCGCGAGGCTGATGAGGACGCGCTCGATCGCCGAGGCGTCGACCAGCCGCGTGAGCGCGCGGTCGGCCCGGCCCTGCCAGGTGTCCTCCGGGTCGGGGTCGGCCCCCTCGTCGTCCCGGTCGGGCGTGTCGTCCGGACCGCTGGAGCTCATCGCTCACCCCCGACGGGGTCGGCGATGCTCGGCGCGTCCTCGGGGTGCTCGCCCGCCATCAGCAGGCCGAGCTCCTCCTCGGTCACCGCGTCGGGATCGACCACGTCCATGATCTCGCCCTCGTACATCACGGCGAGCCGGTCGGAGAGCTGCCGGACCTCGTCGAGCTTCGAGGAGACCAGCAGCACGGTCTTGTCCTCGCGCCGGAGGTCGAGGATGCGCTCGTGGATGAACTCGATGCTCCCCACGTCGACCCCGCGGGTCGGGTGGGACGCGACCACCACGTCGGGGTCGCGGGCGAACTCCCGGCCGACCACGAACTTCTGCTGGTTGCCGCCCGACAGCGACTCGGCCTCGGCGTCGGGGTTCGGCGGCCGGACGTCGTACTCCTCGATGAGGTCCTCGGCGTGGTCGCGGGTCCGCCCCCAGTCGATGCGGCCGCCGCCGGCGAACGGCGGGCCGTGCTGGCTGCCGAGCAGCCCGTTCTCCACCAGGTCGAACTCCATCACGAGGCCCCGCTCCTGGCGGTCCTCGGGGACGTAGGCCATCCCGGCGTCGATGCGCTCGCGCCGCGAGAGGTCGGTGACGTCCCGGCCGCCCATCGAGACCGACCCCTCCTCGGGGGTCGCGAGCCCGGTGACCGCCTCCACCAGCTCCGACTGGCCGTTGCCGTCCACCCCGGCGATGCCGAACACCTCGCCCTCGCGGACGGTGATGTCGACGCCGCCGACCTGCTCGACCCCGCGGTCGTCGGTGACCCGGAGGTCCGACACCGACAGCCCCACGTCGCCCGGCTCCGCCGGCTCCTTGTCGGCCTCGAGCAGCACCTCCCGGCCGACCATCAGCTCGGCCAGCTCCTCGCGGCTGGTGGCGTCCGCGTCCACCGTCCCGACGTTCCGGCCGTCCCGGAGCACCGTGATGTCGTCGGCGGCCTCCATCGCCTCGCCCAGCTTGTGGGTGATGAAGATGATGGTCTTGTCCTCGGCCGCCAGCTCGTCGAACACCTCGAAGAGGTCCTCGACCTCCTGGGGCGTGAGCACCGCGGTCGGCTCGTCGAGGATGAGCACGTCGGCGCCGCCGTACAGCGCCTTCAGGATCTCGACGCGCTGCTGGACCCCGACGCTGACGTCCTCGATCTTCGCGGTCGGGTCGACGTCGAAGCCGTAGCGCTCGCTCAGCTCCCGGACGTCCGCCTCGGCCTGCGCCCGGTCCATGGCGAGCCCGCCCCACTTCCGGGGCTCGTGGCCGAGCACGATGTTCTCGGCGGTCGTCAGCGTGTCGACGAGCATGAAGTGCTGGTGGATCATCCCGATGCCGGCGTCGATGGCGTCCCGCGGCGTGTCGAACTCGCGGGGCTCCCCGTGCACGTGGACGGTCCCGCCCTCGGGCTGGTAGAGGCCGTAGAGCACGTTCATCAGCGTGGTCTTGCCCGCCCCGTTCTCGCCGAGGAGGGCGTGGACGCTCCCCTCCTCGACCACGAGGTCGACCTCGTCGTTGGCGACGACCCCGGGGAACCGCTTCGTTATCCCCTCCAGGTGGACGGCTACGGTCATCTTTGGTCGGTGTTCACGTCGGGTCCGCTTAAGATGCGTGGATTTGGAAGGAGACCGTCACAGAAGGGACACGTGTTCGATTTAGCGTCGCCCCGCGGGCGATTCGACCGACCGGTCCCCGGCTACGCTCGGGACGATTCGACCGGCCGGCCCCGGCTACGGTCGGGGGGCTTCCGACCGCCGCGGGACTGGCCGTGCAGCGGTCGCCGGACTCACCGAACGGTGGCGGCCGTGCTCACTGCGTCGTCGTGGTCGCCCCACCGACGTTGGACGGCTTGGTCGGCACGCTGATCGCACCGCTGACGATCTTCTGCTCGGATCGCTGGAGCGCCGACTTGACCTCCTGCGGAATAGCGGACTCCAGTTCCTTGCCGTACACCGCCTCGACGCCGTTCTTCTGGAGCCCGAGCCGGTAGACTCGACCGCCCTTGAAGTTACCGTTCGTGACGTTCCGGATAGACCGGAAGACCGCCTCGTCGACGTGCTTGACCATGCTGGCCAGGATGACGTCGGCGTACTCCGGGAGACTCCGGCTCTGGTCGGCGTCGACGCCGATGGCGTAGCGGTTGTTGCTCTGCGCCGCCTTGAACACGCCCGTTCCGGTCCCGCCGGCGGCGTGGTAGATGATGTCGGCGCCGTTGTTGTACATCGAGTTGGCGATCGACTGGCCCTTCGCCGGGTCGTTCCACGCCCCCGCGTACGCCGACAGGACGTTCACGTCCGGGTTCGCGTGCTGGACGCCGGCCAGGTAGCCCGCCTCGAACTTCTGGATGAGCGGAATCTCCTTGCCGCCGACGAACCCGACGGTCGTCGCGTCGTTGGTCTTGCCGGCGCCGGCGCTGAAGTCCCTCGTCGTCATCAGCCCCGCGAGGTGGCCGACCTGGAACGAGCCGAGGTGCTCCTTGAAGACGTAGCTGGCGACGTTCGGCCGTTCGACCACGGTGTCGACGACCATCCACTTCTGATCGGAGAAGCGCTGGGCGTTCTGCCGGAGCGCCTCCGCCTGGACGAACCCGATGCAACAGATGAGCTCGTAGTCGGGGTTCTGCGACCGGGCGAACCGGCGCTGGAGCGTCGCCACGTCGCTCGGCGACCCCGGCTCGGCGTTCTGGAACTGCACGTCGAACTGCTCGGCCGCCCGCTGCACCCCGTTGTGCGCCATGTCGTTGAACGAGTTGTCGCCCAGCCCGCCCGTGGCGTACACCATCCCGACGTTGGTCGGGTCGTCCTGCAGGAACCCCGTCGCCCCGAACGCGGCCGTCCCGCCCAGTGCTTGCAAGAATCGGCGTCGTCGCGTGTTTCTCCCCCACATACCAGACGAACTTCAGCGCCGACGGTCATGAAAGCGACGCTTTGTTGAGGGGCAGACCGCGCGAAAGAGAGAAAAGCGACCGCAGAAAGCCTGTCCGGACCGTTCCGTCCGGGAGTTCGGGCGTCGAGTCGGTGACCTCAGACGTTCTTCGGGTCGGTGGGGACCTCGATGTCGCCCGCGACGATCTTCTTCCGGGAGGACTCGAGCTTCGACTTGACCTCCTTCGGGATCTCGGAGCCGAGCTCCTGGCCGTAGACCGCCTCGACGCCGCCCTTCTCGAGGCCGAGGGTCCGGACCGAGCCGCCGCCGAAGTTCCCGTTCGCGGTGCGCTTGACCGACCGGAAGACCGCCTCGTCGACGCGCTTGACCATGCTGGCCAGGATGACGTCGGCGTAGTCCGGGAGGCTCTTGGACTGGTCGGCGTCGACGCCGATGGCGTAGCGGCCCTGGTTCTGGGCGGCCTTGAACACGCCGTTGCCGGTGCCGCCGGCGGCGTGGTAGATGATGTCGGCGCCCTTGTTGTACATCGAGTTGGCGATCGACTGGCCCTTCCCGGGGTCGCTCCACGCGCCGGCGTACGCCGATCTGACGGTGACGTCGGAGTTGGCGTGCTTGACGCCGGCCTTGAAGCCGGCCTCGAACTTCTTGATGAGCGGGACCTCCTTGCCGCCGACGAAGCCGACGGTCAGGTCGCCGTTGGTCTTGCCGGCGCCGGCGCTGAAGTCCATGTCGGTCATCAGGCCGGCGAGGTGGCCGACCTGGAACGAGCCCTGGTGCTCCTTGAACGTGTAGCTCGACACGTTCGGCTTGTCGACCACCGTGTCGACCACCATGAACTTCTGGTCGGAGAAGCGCTGGGCGTTCTTCTTGAGTGCGCTCGTCTGGACGAACCCGATGCAGCTGATCAGGTCGTAGTCGGGGTTCTGCGACCGGGCGAACTTGCGCTGGAGCGTCGCGACGTCGCTCGGACTGCTCGGCTCGGCGTTCTTGAAGGAGACGCCGAACTCCGACTTGGCCTGCTTGATCCCCTTGTGGGCCATGTCGTTGAACGAGTTGTCGCCCAGCCCGCCCGTGGCGTACACCATCCCGACGTTCAGCGGGTCCGACTCAGTCGTGGTCGCCCCCGAGTCGGTCGTCTCGCCGCCGGCCTCGGTCGTCCCGTCGTCGGCCTCGGTGGTGGTGTCTGTCCCGCCGCTGCCGCCGCCGAGACAGCCCGCGAGGCCGCCGGCGAGGAGTCCCGCACCGCTTACTTTGAGCAGCTGACGCTTACGTTTGTCAATTTTCGTCATCTTGACTCAAGAACTTCGTCAGTGAGGTATAAAACCGTCGTTTCGCGGTAAAAACCGTGACAGACCGTCGCACAAAACGTGCGGGGTGGTAGCGCACGCGGTACCGACTTCCCCCGTCGTCGACCGCCGAGTCCCGGCCCCGGCTACGTCTCGGCCGCGACCGCGTCCTCGACGACCTCGGTCGCCGCCTCGACTAGGTCGTCCACGTCGTCGCTCTCGGCGTAGATGCGGACGTACGGCTCGGTCCCGCTCGGCCGGACCAGGACCCACGACCCGTCGGGGAAGCTCGCCCTGACGCCGTACTCGGTCGCGACCGAGGCGTCGGGGAACCGCCCGGGGACCGCCGACTCCAGCCGCTCCATCGCCGCCGCCTTGGCGTCGTCGGGGCAGGAGACGCTGACCTTCCGGTACGGGCGCTCGGTGACGGGCTCGCGGAGCGGGCCGAGCCCGCCGGCCTCGGCCACGAGCCGGGCGACCACCGCGGCGCTGACCACGCCGTCGATCCACCCGCCGAACGCGGTGTGGACGTGCTTCCAGGGCTCGGCCGCGAAGACGACCGCGGTGTCCTCGCCGCCGGCCTCGCGGGCCGCGGCGATGCCCTCGTGGAGCGCGCCCAGCCGGACCCGCTCGACCCGGCCGCCCGCGGCCTCGACACGCTCGTCGATGCGGCCCGAGGCGTTGGGCGTGGTCACGACCACCGGGTCGCCGGCGTCGCTCCGCTCGGTGTAGTGGGCCGCCAGGATCGCGACCACGGTGTCCTCGTGGACGACCTCGCCGTCGCCGTCGACCACGACGATGCGGTCGGCGTCGCCGTCGTGGCCGATGCCGAGGTCGGCGTCGGGGTCGCTCGCGAGGAACGCCCGGAGGTCCTCCAGCGACTCGGGGGTCGGCTTGCTCTCCCGGCCGGGGAAGTGGCCGTCGACGTTGGCGTTGAGCGCGACGACGTCCGCGCCCAGCCGCCGGAGCACCTGGGGCGTCGCCAGCGACGCCATCCCGTTGCCGCAGTCGGCGACGACCCGCAGGCCGTCGAGGGGCGCGCCCTGCCGGGCGGCGTACGACGCGACCGCCTCGCGGTACTCGTCGAGCACGTTCACGCGCTCGCCGTCGCCCCACTCGTCCCAGGCAACCGGCGGCTCGTCGGCCGCCACGCGGGACTCGACGGTCTCCTCGGCCTCGCGGTCGTACTCCTCGCCGTCGACGAACAGCTTGATGCCGTTGTCGGTCGGCGGGTTGTGGCTGGCGGTCAGCATCGCGCCCCGGCGCCCCTGCGAGGCGAACGCGAGCGCCGGCGTCGGCAACTGGCCCGCCCGGCGCACGTCGGCGCCCGCGCTCTCCAGTCCGGCCTCCATCGCGGCCGCCAGCGCCGGCCCGGTCTCGCGGCCGTCCCGGGCGACGACGAACTCCCGGCCGTCGGCGCCCGCGGCCCGGCCGACCGCGAGCGCGAGCTCCGGCGTGACCGTCTCGACTGCGCTCCCGCGGATGCCCGCGGTCCCGAAAAGGTTCATGCCCCGAGTTCGGGGAGCGGGATACTTAGCTTTCCGCGGTTCGTCCCGAGCGCCGCTCGGCCGGGCCGGCGTCGGGCTACGGGGTCGGACCCGGCGGGAGGGCGGTCGCGACCTCCGACCGCGGGCGTCGTCTGGAGGTGTTTCGGGCGCGGTCCGGACGCGTTCCGAGCGTGTTCCGGGCGCACCGGGCGTATTCCGTGAAAATTAAACCACGGGTGGGCGTACCCCCGGATATGGGCATTCCGAGTCTCACGGATCCGCAAGGGCTGTTCGACATCGTCATCGGCGGTATCGTGCTGCTGTCGGCCGTCATCCTGGCGTACCTGCTGCTGTTCGGCACGTACTGACGGTCCGAGAAGCGTCGTACCGGTAGTTGATCGTCCGGGGCTCCGGTCGGTGGTCCGGTGGAGGGTCGCCGACGAGCCGCGAGTTCAGAGTTCGACGCCGCTGGGGATGAGACTGTGCTTGCGGAGCAGGTTCCCCTCGTCGTTGTAGACGAGGAACGTGCTCTTGTCGTACTCGACGAGGTCGTCGCCGTTGATGCTGATCTCGACGTGGTAGCGGCCGTCGCGGTCGCTGGTCGCCTTGCCGTACTCCCGGGCCGCGGTGATGAACTTGAGCACGTCGTCGGCGTCCTGGTTGAGTTCGAGCACGAAGTCGCCCGTGATGCGGTTGGTGACGCTGACGACGCCGGTCGTCTCGTCGTCGTCGACCGGCCCCTGGAGCCGGAACGCCACGTCGGTCTCCCCGGCGTCGAGCAGTTCGTCCCCCGTCCCCGTGAGGCGCTCGCGGAGCGTCGAGGACGGACCCTCGAAGTCGATGATTACCGTCGGCTTCTCGGCTTCGGCGTCCTCCTCGACCCAGTCGACGTTGCGCACCTCCAGCGTGAAGTAGTCGCGCCTCATTCCGTACGACCCACTACGGTCCGGCGCGTCATGAACGTAACGCCACTGGCAGGGTGGAACCCGGCAGACAGGCGTCAGACGCCCCCGTCTTCAGACCGGTCGCGCGAGTGGTAGGTCCGAAGCAGGGTCGAGTCGCTACTCCCGACGAGCCGCCAGCAGCGTCCCGCCGAACAGGTACAGCAGCACGACCCCGAGCGGAACCGGCAGCCCGGGGAATCCCCGGGTCCACAGCAGCCACGTCGCGGCGGTGAGGACGACGCCCGCGAGCGCGAGCAGCCCGCCCATCAGCCGGACGGCGTCGACGGTCGCCTCGACGCGCTCCTCGCGGAGGTACAGTAGGAGGCTCAGCGCCACGGCGGCGCCGATCACGCCGGCGCCGACCGCCCACGCCATGTACGCGACCGCGATGGACTGCCCCTGCTGGTAGGCCAGCGCGCCCAGCGGCGACGACACCGCCAGCCCGTCGGCGACGGAGATGCCGGCGACGTACCGGACCTGGAAGAACGGGAAGCGGACGAACAGGACGCTCCCGACGCCCGCCAGCGTCGAGTAGGTGACGTTCCACGGCAGCAGCGCCGAGAGCCACGCCGACACCACGGCCAGTTCGCCCGCGTACTCCGACCGGACCCAGACCATGCGGGGGACACCGAAACCAGGGGAGTAAAAGCTACCGGGTCGCTGTGGGGATGCGAGCGTAACGAGTTCTATCGGAGTAGAATGGAAGGACACAGTCGGAGAACGGCTGAGAGTGGAGGGCTAGATAGAGAGCTAGCTACTGCCGGTACATATGTACCGCACAGCACCGCGACAGCCTCACGCCTCCCCAGCCTCCTGCGGTGCTCGCTTCGCTGCGCTCCTCGTCCACCGTCGGAGGCACGCTCCGACGAGCTTTCGGTCACTTCGTTCCCGAAGACCTCGCGCAGTGGTGGCGCGACACGAGGTCCCGCCAGTGCGCGCCGGTCAGTCTGTCAGGGCGACGCGCATCCTCCACCTTCACGTTCGTCCCCGGCCGCTTTCACCGCGATGCCTCAACGACTTTGGGGCTGGACTGTGTTGTCCCGCGCATGACCGACGCACTGTTCCTGACGAGCGAGGAGGTCGCCGGACTCGCGACGCCCGCCGAGTACGTCGACGCGGTCCGGGAGGGCTACCGCCAGCGCGGCGAGGGCGCACCGGCCCGTCCCCGCGAGAAGCTCACCAGCGCGGAGCCGCCGGGGATGCTGACCGACTACTCGGCCGTGCTGCCCGAGACCGGCGCGATGGGCGGGTACATGTACGCCGCGGGCTTCGGCGCGGAGGACGCCTGGTTCGTGACGCCGCTGTTCGACGCCGAGTCGGGCGAGCCCCTGGCGCTGATCGACGGCGCGAGCATGAACCCGTTCAAGACCGGCGCGGCCGGCGCGGTCGGCGTCGACGCGCTGGCCCGCGAGGACGCCTCGACGCTCGCGCTCATCGGCAGCGGGTCGCAGGCCCGCGGCCAGCTCCGGGCGACCGCGACCGTCCGGGACTTAGACAGCGTCTGGGTGTACTCGCCGACCAAGGAGAACCGCGAGGCGTTCGCCGCGGAGATGAACGAGCAGCTCGAACCCTCGGTCGCGGCGGTCGCCTCCAGCGCGGCCGCGGTCGAGGAGGCCGACATCGTCGTGACGGCCACCACCGCGAGCGAGCCCGTCTTCGACGGCGACCTACTGGCCGAGGGCACCCACGTCACCGCGATGGGCCAGTACCACCCGAACAAGCGCGAGCTCGACGCGACGACCATCGAGCGGGCCACTTACGTCCCCGACCTCCGCGAGCGCGTCACCCGCGACGCCGGGTCGTTCCTGGCCGCGCTCGACGAGGGCATCGTCGACGAGGACCACGTCCACGCCGAACTCGGCGAGGTCGTGGCCGGGGAGGCGCCGGGCCGGGAGTCCGACGAGGACGTCACCGTCTTCGACAGCGGCGGCACCGGCATCGAGACGGTCGCGGCGGCCCACATGCTCTACGAGAAGGCGAGAGCGGAGGGGCTCGGAAGCGAGATCTCGTTCGCGCCGGCGAGCGAGGCGCTGACTGGCCGGTAGTCGGTCGCGCGACGACCAGACCGCTGCGCGGATAATTCTGTCGAGTACTGCTACGAAGTTCAGAAAAGGACGCGACTGGAGCCTCGGTGCAAGGCTACCTCACGCCGCGATCATCACGGCCGCGATGAACGACGAGTTCGTCCCGGCCTTCGTCTCGTTCTTCTTGCGCTCTACGTCGGTCATGTTTCGGGGGTGCTGCCATCGCATATCCGTATAAAATGTTTACTCGCACTTGAGTATGTTGCTTCGGTTATGGGTTGCGACGGGCTCGCAAATCAGTTGTGATGGCATATCACGGGCCGCGGGAGACCCGGACGAGTCCGGCGCTCAGCGCTCGACGGCCGCGAACTCCTCGCAGTCCGCGTCCCGGAAGAACTCCTTCCGCTCGAACTCCCGCTCGCAGTACTTGCACCGGTAGGTGGTGTACGGCTGGTCGCCGTACTCCCGGTCTACCGGTTCGACGACGTGCGGTCCGACGGTCTCAGTCCGGAACGACCGCCGGAGTCTCAGAACTCTCGTGAACACGTACATCCCGACGAGCGGGGCTGCTGCCGCCAGAAACACGCCCAGCACCACCGCCGAGGAGTACCCCTCATCGATTCCGAGAACCAGTGCGGTCTGCGGACAGACCATCACCGACGGACACTACCGCCGCGCCAAAGAGGATTACGGGAACTCAGAGCCCGAGCGCCTGCACCAGCGTCATCCCGCTGGCGAGCGCCCCGACGAGGTAGCCGCCGATGGCGCCGCCGTTGAGCAGCGGCAGGCCGGCGTGGGCACGACCCTTCATGACCATCCACAGCAGCGCGAGCAGGCCGGCCGTCGTCCCGACCATCGCGGTCAGCGCGGGCAGGTTGAGCGCGATGCCCGAGACCAGCGGCTCGGCGGGCGCGAAGAACGCCGCGCTGGCGACCATCACCGTCGGCATCACGGCGTCGCCCAGGCCGATGAAGAAGGCGTCGCGTTCGCCCGTCCCGGGGCGCTCGGCCTCGGCGTCAGTTTCGGCCGCGGCGTCGACCTCGGTCTCGTCGTCCGCTTCGGCGTCCGCGACCCGTGTCCGTCCGCCGTCGGCCGCGCTCGCGTCGGTCGCGTCTCCCGTCGGCCGATCCTCGTCGGCCTCGCCGGCCTCGGATTCCTCGGCCGTCCCCTCGTCAAGGAACGAGTAGGACAGCGACAGCGGGATGACGAGGATGACCGGGATCTTGAGGTCCATCACGCCCGAGGCCAGCGTCAGCATGTGCTCGGTGCCGTAGACGCTGATGGCGTCGTAGACGGCGAGCACGGTCAGCAGGATGATGGCCGGCAGCAGGCCGAAGCTGATGCCGAACAGCCCGCCGGCGCCGGCGCCCATCAGGACGCCCGCGGCGTCGATGACGTACCACTCGGGGTGGACCGCCAGCGCCACCGCGACCGCCACCGCCAGCCCCAGCGCGACCAGATTCACGGGCGCGCCGCCGACCTCGACGACCAGCCACGCCGGCACCACGACCGAGAAGACGTACCACGACAGCAGCCCGCTGGTGAAGATGATCGCCCCGCGGAGCAGCCACTCCACGTCGAGCTTCATGATGGCGAGCATCACGCCGGTCATGACGAGGATCGCCCCGACGTAGACCAGGCTGTTCATCGGGTCGGAGGGGTCCGGGGTCTGCTGGTAGCCCGCCCGCTGGAACGGCTCGACCAGCGCCAGCGCGCCGAGCTGGACCAGCAGGAAGATGAGGACCGTCAGCCCGGTCGCGGCGAACACGCGCGTTCGATTCTCCATGTCGGGTGCGTCGCACCCCGCGGCCTTTGGGGTTGTGGTCTCCCCGCGGCCGGCGAGAAGCGGCCGACCCCGTCGTCTGCCGACGGCGGGAGCGCCGCGACCGCAGGGCCGTCGTCCCCGTTCGGGAGGCAACCGGTACGCTTTTGCGGGCCGACCGCCACCGCCGTGGTATGGCAAGCCACGGGACGCGGGGTCAGTCGTCGGGCGCCGCGCGCCTGCCGAGCCAGCTCCCGCTCGCGCTCCCGGCGGTGTCGCGACTCAGCTGGGACCTCGGGTCGCGCGTGGTCGCGGAGGCGGAGGTACTGGGGTCGTGGGAACACCGGCGGTCGGGCCGGACGCTGTCGGCCTACGACGTGACCGACAACACCGTCGTCCTCGGCGTCCGGACCCCGGCCGGCCGCGAGCGCTTCTACGGCGCGGCCGAGGAGGAGTTCGAGGAGAAGCGGCCACGGCTGGCGGCGGCCGACGACTGGCGGCGCCGCGAGTAGCGAGGGCGGGAGAAGAGCAGGGTCGGCGCCGTGCTATCGGGCGTAGAGCTTCTTTCCGACCAGCGTCGCGAGCGCGACCCCCTCGTCGGGCGTGACCGCGACGTAGGGCCGCGAGACCGGGCCGAACACGTCCACGACCCGACCGGCGACGTTGAGCTGGTCGTCGACCGCCTCGGTGCCGACGTCCGGCGGGTCGTCGTCGGGGCACCGCACGACCGCCAGCCCCTGGGCGGTCCGGACGACCTCGCCGAGCCGTTGCATCGCCATCAGTCCCGGAGCGCCGCGACGTAGGCCGCGACCGCCTGGATCAGGTCGTTCTTCGACGAGTCGTCGGCGTTCTGGACCAGCACGCGACCCCGCTCCTTCCAGTTCTCCCGGGAGTAGGCCTTGTCGCGCTCGATTATCGCGTCGTAGCCCACCTGCTGGACCGCCTGGGCGATCTCGTCGACGGTCGGCTCCTCGACGGCCATCTCGGCGGCCACCCGGCGCCCCTCTCTGCGGCTCTTCGCCGCGTCGAAGTACGCGGGCCACAGGACTTTCTCGACCATACGTCGGATTGCTCGCCCCGCCCGTTAAACACTTAGGAAAGAGACCGCTCGGCGAACCGCCGCGCGTCGGCGTTACTGACGCCGCGCGAGCAGCGCCGCACCGGCGAGCCCGGCCAGCGCCGCGGGGACGCCGAAGCCGGGGACGCCGCCGGACGCCTCGGTCGTCGCGGTCGTTTCCTGGTCCTGCATCGCGCCCTCGTCGGTCGTGGTCTCGGGCGCGTCGGTCGTCGTGGCGGTCGCGTTCGCGTCGGCGTAGGCCTCGGGGTGGAACGCCTTCGCGAGCTGGACGATGCCGTCGACCACGCGCGGCGCGGGCTGGCTGATGTGCTGGTCGCTCAGCGTGATGACCTGGTCGTTCTGCACCGCGGCGGTGTTGTTGTACGCCTCGGTCTTCGGGTAGGCGCCGTACTGGCCGAGCTGGACGATCCACTCGGGGTTCTGCTGGACGATGACCTCCTCGCTGATCTGGCCGTAGCCCGAGACGTTCGCCTCGGCGGCGATGTTGTTCCCGCCGGCGAGCTCGATCATGTTGCTCACGAAGGTCCCGTTCCCGGCGGTCCAGCCGCCGCCCACCGAGATGAACACGCTGGGACGCTCCGAGCCCTCGACGGCCTCGCGGACGGTCTCGATGCGGTCCCGCATCGACGCGACCGTCTCCTCGGCGCCCTCGCAGTTGCCGGTCAGCCGGCCCGTGAGCTCGGTCTTCGCGTAGATGTCCTCCACCGAGGTGGCGAAGCCGAACCGGAAGACGGTCAGCCCGGCGTCGCGGAGCCGCTGGACCGTCTGGTTCGAGATGACGTTGGGCGCGAGCACCAGGTCGGGTTCGGCCGCGACGACCTTCTCGACGTTGACCCGCGACTGGCCCGCTCCGGAGATGTTGGTGCGCGACTCGGCGCCCTTGAGGTAGGCGGCGTACTGGGAGACGCCGACGACCTGCGACTTCCCGCCGATCTCCCACATCGTCTGGGCCGCGCTCGGCGAGAGCGTGACGACCCGCTCGGGCTTCTGTTCGATCGTCACCTCGGTCCCCGTCGCGTCGGTCTCGGTGACCGGGAACGAACAGTCCGCCTGCGCCGTCGTCGTGCTCTGGCCCGCGACCGACGCCGCACCGGCGGACCCGACCGGGGCCGCCCCGACCGATCCGGCGCCGGCAGTGACCACCAGCAGCAGTACCGCCAACAGACTCGTGACCTTGCGTCTCATGCGTCCCGAACTCCGGTCGTATCCAATAAGTATTTGCCTAAAGCAATCTGGCTTTCAGACGATGTGGCAACGCGCGCGGGTCGTCGGCTGGTCGGGCGGACTGGCGGCCGTGCTGGCGGTCGTCGTAGTCGCCAGCGCCGCGGTCGGTCCGGTGGCGCTCGACTACGTCGTCGTCGCGAAGGTGCTGCTGAACGCGCTGGCGGTCCCGGTCGGGGTCGGCGTCGTCGACCGGACGGTCCGGATCGCGGGGCTGGCACTGACCGCGCCGACGCCGTCGTTCGAGTTCGCGCCCCTCTTCGACTTCGCGGTGCCCGACACCGCCCGCACCATCGTGATGACCATCCGACTCCCCCGCATCGCGCTCGGGGCGGTGGTGGGCCTGGCGCTGGCGACCGCCGGCGTGGTGATGCAGGGGTTCTTCCGGAATCCGATGGCCGACCCCTCCATCATCGGGGTCTCCTCCGGCGCGGCGGTGGGCGCGGTCGCCACCATCGCGCTCCCCGTGGCGGTGCCGTTCTCGCTGCCGACCGCGGCGTTCCTCGGGGCCATCGCGGCCGCCTTCGGGGTCTACCTGCTCGCGACCGAGGACGGCCGGACCCCGGTCGCCACCCTGCTGCTGGCGGGCGTGGCGGTCCAGACGTTCCTCGGCGCGGTGGTGTCGTTCCTGCTGCTCCAGACCGGCGAGAGCTTAGAGCAGGCGGTGTTCTGGCTGATGGGCCACCTCCACCTGGCAGCGTGGGAGGACGTGACCCTCGTGCTCCCGGTCGCGCTCCTGGGCTTCGGCGTCCTGCTGGCGTACGCCCGGGACCTCAACGTCCTGCTGCTCGGCGAGGAGGACGCCCACGCGCTCGGCGTGGAGGTCGAGCGCACGAAGCGCCTCCTGCTGGCGGTCGCCAGCGTGATGACCGGCGCGGCGGTCGCGGTCTCGGGCGTCATCGGCTTCGTCGGCCTGGTGGTGCCTCACGTGATGCGCCTGCTGGTCGGCCCGGACCACCGCATCCTGCTGCCCACGTCGGCGCTCGCCGGCGCGTCGTTCCTGGTCGCGACCGACACCGTGGCGCGGTCGGGCCCGGCGGAGCTCCCGGTCGGCATCGTGACCGCGTTCCTCGGCGCGCCGTTCTTCCTCTACCTGCTGCGGACCCGGGAGGTGCACGCGCTGTGAGACTACGTTTTCACCTCCACGCTCGGCGATACATCCGACACGACTGCGCTCGGCCGAACAACTGGCAGGGTTGCACTCGGCCCCACAACTGCCTGTCTGGGTGGATGAAAGGGGCCGCCCGCTCGCGGGCCTCCGGCCCGTGGTCGTCTGGCCGACCCGTATCCGAGGCGAGCGGAGCGAGCCGAGGATATGTCGGCCAGCGACCGCGAGCGGGCGGGGGCTTTCGAAGACGAAACAACGCCAGACGGAACCGCGGTAGTGTGACGAACAAATTGGATTTCGAGACCAACAATCCATGATAGAGATAGACGACGTCGCCGTCGAATTCGGCGGGAACCGCATCCTCGACGGGGTCACGACCACCATCGAGGACGGGCAGTTCGTCGGCCTGGTCGGCCCCAACGGCGCGGGCAAGACCACGTTGCTCCGGACCATCCACGGCGTGCTGACACCCGACCGCGGCGAGGTGCGGCTCGACGGCGACCCAGTCGCCGCGCTCTCCTCGAAGGTGACGAGTCGCCGGGTCGCGGTCGTCCCGCAGGACACCTCGCTGTCGTTCGACTTCCCGGTCGAGGAGGTGGTGGCGATGGGCCGCCATCCCTACCGGTCGCGGTTCGGCGGCGTGCTGTCCGGCGGCGACGGCGCGGCCGGCGGAGTAGGTTCCGACGGATCGCACTCGCAGTCGCCGGGCGAGGCGAACGCCGGCATCGCCGACAGCGAGCGCGTGGCCGCCGCGATGGAGCGCACCGAGGTCGCCCACCTCGCCGACCGGTCGGTCGCCGCGGTGTCGGGCGGCGAGCGCCAGCGCGTGCTGCTGGCCCGCGCGCTGGCCCAGGACACCCCCGCGCTGCTGCTGGACGAGCCCACCGCCAGCCTCGACATAAACCACCAGGTCCGGACGCTCGAGCTCGTCCGGGAGCTGGTCGACGAGGACGGCAAGACCGTGGTGGCGGCCATCCACGACCTCAACCTCGCCTCCCACTACTGCGACGAGCTCCGGCTGCTCGCCGGCGGGGGCATCCGGGCCAGCGGCGACCCCGGGACCGTCCTCTCGGAGGAGCACCTGGAGGCCGCCTTCGACACGCGGGCGGTCGTCTCCAGCCACCCCGTGACCGGGTCGACGTACGTCACCGCGCTCCCCGACCGCCCGAGCGAGCGCGAGGGCCGGGTCCACGTCGTCGGCGGCGGCGGGACGGTCTCGCGGCTGCTCTACGTGCTGTCGGCCGCGGGCTACGAGGTGTCGGTCGGCGCGCTCAACGAGGGCGACTCCGACCTCGAGACCGCCCGGACGCTGGGCCTCGACGTCGTGACCGAGGAGCCGTTCGCGCCGGTCGGCGAGGCGGCCCGCCGCGCGGTCGAGTCGCGGGTCCGGGAGGCCGACGTCGCTGTCCTGGCCGACGTGGAGGTCGGCGCGGGCAACCTCGCCAACCTCCGGGCCGCCCGCGAGGCCGACTCGGTGGTCGTCGTCGAGGAGCGGCCCTTCGCAGAGCGCAACTACGCCGGCAGCGAGGCGGCCGCGCTCTACCGGGAGCTCTGCGAACGCGGCCGGGTCGTCGGCCCGGACGACCTCCTCGCTGCGGTCGGCGAATCGGTGGCCGAGACCGACGGCGTGCCGGCACCCGAATCCGAGTAGTTCGCGACGCCGGGGTTCCCGTCCGCGACCGTCCGGAGTCGCCGCAGTCCGAACGCGCCGCCCCCGGCGCTAGATGGTACCGATTCTCACGAACGCTTTTCCGGTTTCTGGCTGACAGTTCGGGCATGTCCGACCCGTTCGGCCGCGCCGTCCGCGACCACCACCGCGACGAGCGCGACGAACCGCTGGTGCAGCGCGACGGCGACTGGACCCGCGACCACCCCGTCGAGGAGTTCTACTTCGGGGAGTACGCCGTCGACGACGAGGCCGACGAGTGGCTGGCCTCGCGGCTCGACGGCCCGCTGCTCGACCTCGGGGCCGGCGCCGGCCGGCACGCGCTGTACTTCCAGGAGCGGTTCGAGACGGTCGCCCTGGAGGTGAGCGAGCCGCTGGTCGAGACGCTGCGGGAACGCGGCGTCGAGGACGCCCGCCGGGGCGACATGTTCGCGCTCCGCGAGCAGTTCGACCGCGAGCGGTTCCGGTCGGCGCTCGCCATCGGCACACAGCTCGGGCTGGCCGGGTCGATGGACGGGCTCCGGCGGTTCCTCGCGGACCTCGCGCACGTCACGGCGTCCGACGCGACCGCAGTGCTGGACTGCTACGACCCCGAGCGCGAAGGTATCGAGGAGATGCTGGGCTACCGCGACGACCCCGCGCCGGGGCTGGCCTCGCGCGCGATGTGGTTCGAGTACGAGGGCGAGGCCAGCGACGTCCTGGTGTTCCGGCTCTTCAGCCCCGACCGCGTCCGGGAGGCCGCGCTCGCCACCGACTGGACGGTCGAGGACGTGCGGTACGGCCCGGACGAGGACGCCGTCCACTACCGGATCGCGCTCGAGAAGCGGTAACCGCGGCGCTGAGGGGCAGCCACTGCGGGCGCTGGTACCGGCCGCCGGGCCCGTCAACTCACCGCGCGCTCGCGCTGCTGGGCCAGCTCGAACAGCATCAGTGCCGCGAAGACGCTGGCCGCGAGCAGCACCATCCCCGCGACGCCGACCTGGACGCTGGGCGCGGCCAGGCTCGCGGTGCCGAGCACGACCCCGGAGACCAGCGCGATGACCACCCGGCCGGGCCGCGAGAGGTCGGCGCACCACTGGGCGAGCGTCGGGTCGAGGCCGACGATGCGGGTCCAGACGACGTAGAGAGACACGACGAACAGAAAGGCGAGCAGACCGACGCCCAGCAGGAGGGCGAACTTCGCGGGGTTCATTTCGCGTTTGCAAGAGGGTAATCGTCCAGATATAAATGTACCGGTGATAGGTCGGAAATCGGACAATCGGACGACGCTTCGGCCGTCTCGACCGGTCGGGGGCCGCGCCCCGGCGTCGCGCGTCCGGCCGTCAATTTATGTGACTCCCGCCCTGACACCCCGGCATGACACTCGCCGACCGGTCGGTGGTCGTCGTGGGCAGCGGGTTCGGCGGGCTCGCGACCGCATGCTACCTCGCCGACGCCGGGGCCGACGTGACGGTCGTGGAGAAGAACGAGCAGCTCGGCGGCCGGGCGAGCGTGCTCGAACGCGACGGGTTCCGGTTCGACATGGGCCCGTCGTGGTACCTGATGCCCGACGTGTTCGAGCGGTTCTTCGGCCACTTCGATCGGCGGCCCGAGGACTACTACGGGCTGGAGCGCCTCGACCCCCACTACAAGATCTTCTTCAAGGACAGCGCGCCGCCCGCCGGCGCGGACACGTCGAGCGGACGGGGTCCGCGAGACGGCGACGCGGTGACCGTCACCGCCGACCGCGAGGCGACGAAGGCCGCCTTCGAGGAGTACGAACCCGGCGCGGGCGCGGCGCTCGACGCCTACCTCGCGGAGGCCGAGGAGACCTACGAGATCGGGATGGAGCACTTCGTCTACACCGACCGGCCCCGGTTCCGCGACTACGTCGACTGGGACGTCGCCCGCCACGCCCGCGGGCTGACGTTCCTCGGGTCGATGCAGGACCACGTCGAGGAGTACTTCGACCACCCGAAGCTCCAGCAGATCATGCAGTACACGCTGGTCTTCCTCGGCGGGTCGCCGGAGAACACGCCGGCGCTGTACAACCTGATGAGCCACGTCGACTTCAACCTCGGCGTCCACTACCCCGAGGGCGGGATGGGCGGCGTCGTCGACGGCATCGCCGAGCTGGGCGCGGAGCTCGGCGTCGAGTACCTGACCGACTGCGAGGTCGAGGCCATCCTGGGGTCGGCCGGGGAGTTCCGGGTGGAGGTGGACGCCGAATGGTCCGACCGAGCGGGCGACCACCTCCGGGCGGACCTCGTGGTCAGCGACGCCGACTACGCCCACACCGAGCAGGAGCTGCTGCCGCCCCAGGGCCGGCAGTACGACGCCGACTACTGGGAGTCCCGGACCTACGCGCCCTCGGCGTTCCTGCTGTACCTCGGCGTCGAGGGCGACCTCGGTCCGCTCGAACACCACACCCTGGTGCTGCCGACCGACTGGGACGACCACTTCGACGGCATCTTCGGGGAGCCCGGCTGGCCCGACGACCCGGCCTACTACCTCTGCGTCCCCAGCGAGACCGACGAGACGGTCGCGCCCGAGGGCCACAGCAACCTGTTCGCCCTCGTTCCCATCGCGCCCGGCCTCGACGACGACCCCGCGACCCGCGAGCGATATCGCGACTTCGTGCTCGACGACATCGCGGAGAACACCGGGGTCGACCTCCGGGACCGCATCGTCGTCGAGGAGCGGTTCTGCGTCTCGGACTTCGCCGACCGGTACAACGCCGCCCGCGGCTCGGCGCTCGGCCTGGCCCACACCCTGCGCCAGACCGGCCCGCTCCGGCCCAACCGGCGCTCGACCGAGGTGCCGGGCCTCTACTTCACGGGGTCGTACACGACGCCCGGCATCGGCGTCCCGATGTGTCTCATCAGCGGCCAGCACACCGCCGACGCCGTCCTGGAGGACTACGGCGAGTAGCGCCATGTTCGGACGCGCCCCGGGGACCGCGGCGGGCTACCTCCTGACGCTCTCGCGGCCCCGGTTCTGGCTCTACCTCGCCGGCCCGGTGCTGGTCGGGGTCGCCCACGGCGCGTCCGTCCCGGCGGAGCTGTTCGCCCCGCCCGCGGTCGCGCTGTTCGCCTACTTCCTGGTGCCCGCGAACGTCTACCTCTACGGGGTCAACGACGCGTTCGACGCCGACGTCGACGCCGAGAACCCCAAGAAGACCGGCGAGAACGCCCGCGAGGCCCGGTTCCGCGGCGGCCGGACCGTCACCGCGGTCATCGCGGCCTGCGGTCTGGCGGGCGTCGCGCTGGCGGGCTGGCTCGCGGCGACCGGCGGTGCGAACGCCGCCGCCTGGGTCGTCGCCTTTCTCGTCCTCGGCTACGCCTACAGCGCCCCGCCGTTCCGGCTCAAGACCGTCCCGCCGCTCGACTCGGTCTCGAACGGGCTCTACGTCCTGCCGGGCGCGGCGGCCTACGTCGCGCTGGCCGGCGGCCACCCGCCGACGCTCGCGCTGGTCGGGGCGTGGCTCTGGGCGATGGCGATGCACACCTTCTCGGCGGTGCCCGACGTCGAACCCGACCGCCGGGCCGGCATCCGCACCACGGCGACCGTCCTCGGACCCCGGGGCGCGCTGGCGTACTGCGCGGCCTGCTGGCTGGCGGCCGCGGGCGCCTTCGCCCTGCTCGACGTCCGGGCCGGGCTGGTCCTGCTGGTCTACCCCCTGCTCGCCGCGGGCGTGGCGGCGACCGACGTCGACGTCTCGCGGGCCTACTGGTGGTTCCCGGCGATCAACGCCGCGGTCGGGACCGCGCTGACGCTCGGCGGGCTCTGGGGGGTCGTGCGTGGATAAGTCCCGGAGCGACGAGTCCCGCGGCGGGGCGGCGGTGAGCCGGCGTGCGGTCGAGGCCGGGCTGTCGGCGCTGGTCCGCGACAACCGGTTCACCGTCGCGGTCGTCTTCCCGCTGGTCGGGGCCGCGCTGTTCGTCGCCAGCCGCGAGGGGCTGCTGCCCGGCTGGCTCGCCATGAACCCCGCCCTGGTGCTGTTCGGGACCCTCGTGATGCGGCTGCCGCTGGTCGCTGGGCTCGCCCCGGTGGTCGATCGCCGGGCCGGCCTCGCCCTGCTGGCGGTGACCGCCTACAGCTACGCGGTCGAGTACGTCGGCGTCCACTACGGGGTGCCCTACGGCGAGTTCAGCTACCGGCTGGAGCTGGGACCGATGGTCGGCGGCGTGCCGGTCGGCCTCCCGGTGTTCTTCCTCCCGCTGGTGGTCAACGCCTACCTGCTGGTGGTGCTGCTCCTGCCGCGGGCCGGTCGCCTCGTCCGGACGCTGGCCGCCCTCGGGGTCGTGGTCCTCATCGACCTGGTGCTGGACCCCGCGGCGGTCGGCCTCGGCTTCTGGGCGTACGACGGCGGCGGGGCCTACTACGGGGTTCCCCTGTCGAACTTCCGGGGCTGGCTACTGAGCGGGCTGATCGCGGTCTCGCTGGTCGAGTGGGGGTTCGACCGCGAGGCGGTGGCCGCGCGGCTGGCCGGCTGCGAGTTCGCGCTCGACGACCTGGTGAGCTTCGTGCTGCTCTGGGGCGCGATGAACGTCTACTTCGGCAACTGGGTCCCGGTCGCGCTGGCTGCCGGACTGGCTGCCGGGCTGGTCCGGACCGACCGCTTCGACGTCGCCGGGCTCGGCCGGGAGCGACCCGGGCGGAGCTGATCGGGTCCTCGCCGGCGTCGGTTCCTCGTCCGAAAATCTGCGATCCCGGCCGCGGTCAGTCGGCCTGGGACGCCCCCTCGGGGCGGTCCGGGCGGGCGCGGACCCCCTCGTCGTCGGGGACGGCGCTGACCGCCCGGAACACCGTCACCGGGTCCCGGGAGCGCCGCCAGTGCCACCGCGTCCTGGCCCAGAGCCACGCCGCCCGGACCGGCCCCACCTCGGGCGGCGAGGAGAGCACGTCGTAGTCGCGCGCCCTGATGAGTCGGTGGTGCTCGGCGTACAGCACCGCGGCGTACAGCACCGCAAACCGGCAGTCGGCAGGCAGGTGCTCGATGCCGGCGACCCCCTCGCGGTACCTGCGCTCGGCCCGGCTGAGCTCCGCGGCCATCGCGGCCCGGAAGCCCTCGGTCGGCTCGCACCGCCGGACGTCGGCCGCCGTCACGCCGTGGCGCTCGCGGGTGTCGCCCGGCAGGTAGATGCGGTCGCGCTCCTCGACGTCCTCGCGGACGTCTCGCAGGAAGTTCGTCAGCTGGAACGCCTCGCCGAGCGCGACCGCGTGGGGCCGGGCCCGGTCCGGGTCCGCGACGCCCATCACGTGCTGCATCATCACCCCGACCGCGGCGGCCGACCCGCGCATGTAGGCCGCCAGTTCGTCGTAGCTCTCCCAGCGGCGCTTCTCGACGTCGGTCAGCATCGCGTCGAGGAACGTCTCGACCTCCTCGTCGGGGATCCCGTACTCCTCGCGCACCTCGCTGAAGGCCGCCAGGACGTCGTCGTCGGTCTCCCGGCGGCCGAGCGCCTCGTCCCGGAGCCGTTCGAGTCGCCGGCGCTGCTCCGCCGGCGACGCCTCACCCGGGTCGTCCACGACCTCGTCGGCCACCCGGAAGAACGCGTAGAGGACGTAGGTCGGGTGGCGGACGCGCCGCGGGAGCAGCCGCGTCGCGACGTGGAACGTTCTGCCGGTCCGCCGCTGTATCGCCTTGCTTCGCCGTAGTTGTCGGTCGGTGACCATGCTGTCTCTCTGGTTGCGCAGCGTCCGGCCGAGCAGCCGCCCCGCGCAGCAACCGTGGTATGGGCTCCTCGCGGTTAATTGTTAGTGGCGCTGACTGTCGCGCCGCGGCCCGTTCCGGACGTAGCTTTTTCCGACGGAAGGTTGTTACTAGATACCGCATGTCACGAATCCGGTCGCAGCCGGGTGGTGCGCCGTGACCGACGACGGCGCCGACGAGTCCGACGCCACCGCCGGCGCGCGTTCCGCCCGACCGTCCGACGGGTCCGACGCCGGGGACCGACCCGACTCCCCGGGCGACCCCGAGTCCGTCGAGGACGCGCTGGCGGAGCTGACCGAGCGCGTCGCGGACCTCGAGCGGACCGTCGCGTGGATCGCCCGCCAGCAGGCCGCGGAGACCGGGAACAGCGCCTGTCCGGCGTGTAATACCGGCGGGTCGCTGCGGGTCTCGCGGACGCCGACGGGCAAGAAGCAGGTCGAGTGCAGGAACTGCGGCGAGAAGCTCAACTGACCCGCGGCGCTCCGGTCCCCCGGGGGCGGTGGTCGGGCACCGCCGGCGGGGCATCGCCGGCCGGGTAGCCGACCGAGCCCCCGCGACCGTCGCCACCACGCCTATCTGCGTCGACACCCTCGGTCCGGACGCATGAGTTCGTCCGACGCCGTTTCCGAGACGCTCGACCAGGGGAGCAACGGAGTCGCCCAGCGAGTCGGGTCGCTGGCCGGGACCGTCGCGCCGAAGCTCGCCGGCCACGCCGAATCGGGCAACCTCGCGGCCGCGTCAGGGGTCGTCTCGCTGGTGCGGGCCGGCCGGACCTTCCTCCGGGGCGACCGCAAGCGCGGCCTGCTTCAGGCGCTGGCCGGCCTGTTCTGGGTCGGCGTCGCGCTCGCCCAGCGCCGGTCGGGCGGCGCCGGCGGGGGCTCGGGCGGCTCCCGGCCCGACGCGTCCGAGGTGGCCGACACCTCGCCGGATGTCGAGGACGCGGTCGAACCCGGCGGTCACGAGACCGACCACGCTACCGGCGAGGACGTCGTCGACACCACCGACGCCGACATCGACGAGGCCGACACCGCGCCGGAGGTCGACGAGTCCGCCGAGGTGGCCGCCGACGTCGCGGACGCCGACGTCGACCAGCGCGACGTGGCGGAGGGCACCGACGTCGAGGACGTCGCCGAGTCCGACGACGAGGCCGCGAGCGAGACCGAAGCCGGGGCGACCGAATCCGAGACGGAATCGGACGACTAGACGGAACCGCGGTCGACGGAGCCCAGCGACGGACACCGGAGTTCAGCGAGTACCGGCGGGGGTCCGGCCGGTCCGGTACCGCCGACCCGGCGCCGGGTCGGCCCCGCGAGTTTTACGCCTCACCGTGTAATCGCCGGTCGTGACCGACGAACTGCTCATCTACGGGTCGTACGGATACACGGGCGACCTCGTCGCCCGGGAGGCGGTCGCGGAGGGGCTGACGCCGGTCCTGGCCGGCCGATCGGCCGAGGACGTCGAGCGCCAGGCGACCGACCTCGGCCTCGACCACCGGGTATTCAGCCTCGAACACCCCGAGGTCGTCGAGCGCCGGGTCGCGGAATTCTCCGCGGTGCTCAACTGCGCCGGGCCGTTCTCCGAGACCGCCGAACCGCTCTACTCGGCGTGCCTGAACGCCGGGACGGACTACCTCGACATCGCGGGCGAGATCGACGTCCTGGAGGCGATCGCCGGGCGCGACGCCGAGGCCGAGGCGACCGGCGTGACCCTGCTCCCGGCGGTGGGGTTCGACGTGGTGCCGACCGACTGCCTCGCCGGCTACCTCGCGAGGCAACTGGAGTCGCCGAATCGGCTGACGCTGGCCATCGACGGACTGGGGACGTTCTCGCCCGGCACGGTCAAGTCCATCGCGGAGGGGCTCACCAGACCCGGCGCGGTCCGGCGCGGCGGCGAGATCCGGACGGTGCCGGCGGCCTGGCGGACCCGCGAACTCGACTTCGGAGGGGGTCCCAAGACCGCAGTCACCGTCCCCTGGGGCGACGTCTCGTCGGCCTTCTACACCACCGGGATTCCGAACATCGAGACGTACGCCACGGTCCCGGAGTACGCCGCGACCGTCATGGCGAAGACCGGCCCGCTCGCGTCGGTGTTCGGACTGGGACCGGTCCAGGAGGCCCTGAAGACCCTCGCCGACGCCGTAGTCTCCGGCCCGACCGCCGAGGAGCGCGCCCGCAGCGAGAGCCGGATCTGGGGCGAGGTCGAGAACGCCGACGGCGAGCGGTTCGCCGCCAAGATGCGGACGCCCGACACCTACGACGTGACCGCCGCGACCGCGGTGGAGTCGGCCCGCCGGGTCGTCGACGGCGACGTCGAACCCGGCTTCCACACGCCGGCGTCGGCGTTCGGCCCGGACTACGCGCTGGAGTTCGACGGCGTGGAGCGCGAGGACGCGACCCGCCGGTCGACGGTCGGCGCGGGCGTGGAGGGGTCCGGTCCGTAACGCCCGTCGCGGTGCCGCCATCCAGTGGGTTCAATAGCTCCGTCTCCATCAGTGGCGTGGTGATGAATATCACTCGGCGGGACTGGCGGTACACCGTGTGCGTCGTGACCGGCGGCCACTTCCTCTCGCACTTCTACCTGCTGACGTTCCCGCCGCTGGTCGGCCCGCTGCGGGCCGAGTTCGGACTCAGTAACACCGGACTCGGCGTGCTGGTGTCGGTCATCTCGCTCGGACTGCTGCTGCAGCTGCCGGTCGGCCAGCTCGTCGACCGCGTGGGTGCCAAGCGGGTTTTCGTGGCCGGCGTCGCGCTCACCGCCGCCGGCGTGGGGCTCGCCGGGTTCGCCACCTCTTACCTCGGACTCGTCGCCGGCGCGGTCGTCTCGGGCGTCGGCCAGTCGGCGTTCCACCCCGCCGACTACTCGCTGCTCGACGCGGTGACCGGCGAGGGGAACGAGGGCAAGAGCTTCGGCGTCCACACGTTCGGCGCGTACGCCGGCTTCGCCGCCGCACCGGTCGTCGTCGGCGGAATCGCCCTGCGGGCCGACTGGCGGATCGCCCTCCTCTCCGTGGGCGGCGCCGGAGTGCTGTACGCGGCGGTCGCCGCGCTCACGCTCGACTCACCCTACCGTCGACAGCTGGCCGCGGCGCCGGCGAGCGACGACGGCGGGACCATCCGCGACGCGCTCTCGACCGTCTGGAGTCCGCCGGTGTTGCTCCTCCTGTGCTTCTTCGTCGCGCTGACGATGGCCAGTAAGGGCGTCCAGACGTTCACCGCCGTCCTCGTCTCGACGGTGTACGGACTGCCGGAGTCCGTCGGGAATCTGACCCTGACCGGCTTCTTCGCGGGCGCCTCCGTCGGCATCCTGACCGGGGGCGTCGTCGCCGACCGCTTCGATCCCCGTCGCACCATCGTCTCGGCGCTCGCCGTCAGCGGGGCCGGGACGCTCGCGCTCACCCTGGGCCCGGTTCCGTCGCACCCGGTCGCGTCCGTCGGCGGCTTCGCCGTCATCGGGTTCGTCATGGGGCTGGCCTACCCGTCGCGAGACCGCCTGGTGAGTCGGTACACGCCCTCGGGGTCGACCGGCAAGGGGTTCGGGCTCATCTTCACGGGCGCCTCCGTCGGCGGCCTCGTCGGGCCGGCGCTGCTCGGCGGCGTCACCGACGCGACGACCGTGACCGTCACGTTCGTTCTGGTCGCGGCGTTCTTCCTCGCGGCCGGGTTCGTCGCGTTCGCGCTCCGGTGGCAGTCCCGGTCCGCCGTCGAGGCCGCGCCCAGCGGTGGGGACTGAGGGTCGGTCGAAGAAGTGGCTCGTCGTGTCGTTCGCGCCAGAAGAGCCGGTGGAGGGATTTGAACCCTCGGCCTATTCCTTACGAAGGAATCGCTCTAGCCAGTCTGAGCTACACCGGCGCACTTCGCTTCGCTCGTTCGCCGAGCCTCGCCTCACCGCGTTCGGCGAGACACCGGCACTCGACTACACCTAATTTAGCCTCTGCGCACGAAATAAGCGTTCCGGAATCGCATGACGCTAGCGAGTCAGTCGCACGTCGAGACAGACGTTGAGCTCGTGGGGCGCGTACGACCGGACGACGTGTCGGGTCTCGACCGCGACGTCGTACTCGGGCTCCGCGGCCTCTCGGATCGCGGCCTCGCCCGGCCCGAAGGGGTCGTCCTCGTGCTGGATGTCGTAGTAGTGGATGACGCAGTCGTCGCCGGCCACCGCGACCGCCGCGTCGAGGAACTCGTCGGCGCTGTGGGGCAGGTTCATCACGACGCGGTCGGCCCAGTCGGCGTAGTCGGGCGCGACCTCGCCCACGCCGTCACCTCCCTCCGGTCGGGACGGGCCCGCGACTACGTCCCGGACGTCCCCGTGAATCGCGGTCACCCGGTCGGCCACCCCGTTCCGGCGGGCGTTCTCCCGGAGGTACGCGATCGCGCGCTCGTTGAGGTCGACGCCGACGACCTCCGCGCCGCGCTCGGCGAACGGGACGACGAAGGGGCCGACCCCGGCGAACATGTCGAAGGCGCGCTCGCCGGCCTCGACCTGCTCGGCGACCCGGTGGCGCTCGGTGGCGAGGCGGGGCGAGAAGTACACCTCGGCCACGTCGACCAGGAACTCGTTGCCGTACTCGCGGTGGACGGTCTCGGTTCCCTCGCCGACCAGCACCTCCCAGTCGCGGACCCGGAGCTCGCCCTTGACCTTCGAGGCGCGGTTGACCACGCCCGCGACCGGGAGGTCCGAGGCCATCACGGCGTCGGCGATCTCGCGGGCGCGCTCCGGGTCGTCCTCGTCGAGGATCACGATGTCGCCGAGCCGCTCGTAGGTGGGCTCGTACCCGAGGATGTCGGCCGGCGTGTCGGGGGTGTCGCGCTCGCCGACCGCGCGCCGGACCACCGAGAGGTCCCCGGGCACCGCGTCGGCGCCGGTCACGGGGAGGTAGAGATACCCCTCCGCGACCTCGATCTGGTACTCGTCGGCGAGCAGGCCCGCGTCGGCCAGCCGCTGCCGGGTCTCCTCGCCCCGCTCGCGCTCGACGCGCACGCACGGCACTTCCATACCTACCGGTTCTCGGGCCGCGCGGTAAGGGTGACGCTTCGCGGTCGCCGGTGGCGGACCGCTCGACTACGGGACGTCAGGGTCGGCGGCGTCGGCGACCGCCGGACGAATCGCCGTCGGGTTGCGTCGGTCGCGGCGCCGATCGCCGGTGTTCGCGCAGGTGAGCGCCGAGGTCCAGCGCGGTCTTGAGCGCCACCAGCAGGACGAGCGCGGGCAGCGGGGAGCCGAGCGCCGCGACCAGGAACGCGCCGAACACGATGGTGAGGTGGAGCACCGTCACCCGGCCGTAGGGCCGCATCATCTGCTCGGCGGGCGAGACGGTGCGGTACTCGCCGCCGCGGAGGTAGTTCACCGCGAACGAGACGCCGTGGCTCAGGACCATCGACCCGACCGCGAGGACGAAGACGACGGGCGATGCGCCCGTTCCCCGGCCCGCTCCCACGCCGGGGGAGAGGCCACCGAGCGGGTCACCGCCGAACGGACTTCCTCCGAACGGTCCGCCCCCGAACGACCCGGCGGCCGCGAACAGCGGCAGCGCGAACACGAAGACGCCGTGGACGGCCCAGAAGATGCCGTAGTGGAGGACGAAGAAGCCGGCCAGTCCGGCGCGCCCGGCCGGACCCGACCGGTCCTCGAACCACTCGGTCGGCACTCCCTCGACCTCCCACTCGACGAGTCGGGGACTGTCCCCGGTCGAGTTCGCGGTTCCGGTCCCCTCCGCGAGCAGTATCTTCGGGACGTTGAACGCGCCGACGACGCCGCTCTCCAGCCAGTAGAGGAGGAGGACCTCGAAGACGCTCCAGTCCCACCAGAGGACGCCCGCGAGCGGCAGCAGGTTGGCCGCGAGCAGGGCGGCGACGGCGAACGGCGAGGACGCGCGACGAGACGGGGCCATCCGTCGACCGAACGCCGGCCACCGAGTTACGTCTTGGGCGTACCGCACTCGAAAGCCTATAGCACCCTCCGACGCCTACCACCGGTATGCTCACATTCGTCGGACTCGGTCTCTACGACGAGCGCTCGATCACGATCGAGGGCCGCGACGCCGTCCGCGACGCCGACCGCGTCTTCGCCGAGTTCTACACCAGCAAGCTCCTCGGCGCGACCG
This sequence comes from Halorussus sp. AFM4, assembly GCF_051194995.1. Taxonomy (NCBI): domain Archaea; kingdom Methanobacteriati; phylum Methanobacteriota; class Halobacteria; order Halobacteriales; family Haladaptataceae; genus Halorussus; species Halorussus sp. AFM4. The sequence goes on from NZ_JBNTJT010000003.1 coordinate 55,865, forward strand.
TCGAGGACCTCGAAGCCTACCACGAGGTCGACGTCGAGGTCCGCGACCGCGCCGGTGTCGAGCAGGATCCCGAGGAAATTCTCCGTGCGGCCGAGGACGGGGACGCGGTCTTCCTCACCGCGGGCGACACGATGATCTCGACCACTCACGTCGACCTCCGGCTCCGGGCCGAGGAGCGCGGCATCGACACCGGAGTCGTCCACGCGCCGACCGCCGAGTCCGCCGCCAGCGGGCTGACCGGCCTCCAGAACTACCGGTTCGGCAGGGCCACCACGCTCCCGTTCGACTACGCCCACGGCGCCGACGGCGTCCCCGCCAGCGTCACCGACGCCATCGACGAGAACCGCGAACGCGGTCTCCACACCCTGATCTACCTCGATATAAAGGCGGAGCACGACGAGTACATGACCGCCGACCACGCCGCCGACCTGCTCGCCGACGAGTACGGCGACCTGCTGGGGGTCGCAGTCGCCCGGGCCGGGAGCCCCGACCCGCTGGTCGCCGCCGACCGACTCACGGCGCTCGCCGACCGGGAGTTCGGCGACCCGCTCCACCTGCTCGTGGTGCCGGGCGAGCTCCACCACATCGAGGCCGACGCGCTCCGCGAACTCGCGGGGGCGCCCGAGGAACTGCTCGACGTCGCGTAGTCGGTGACTGACGCTGAGTGCTGAGTGGTTTGTTCCGCGTCCGTGTCGAGAAATCCAGTTTCTACTCGCCCTTGCCGTCCGCCGCGACCGGGCGCTCGGTGCCGACCGCCTCGTGGAGGTCGTACTCGTCGCCGGTCACGACGTAGAGGACGTCCTCGCCGACGGTCAGCAGCTCGGGCACCTCGCGGGCGACCACCCACGAGATGCCGACCAGCGCGACCACCGAGAGGCTCTGGGCGAGCACCCGGTCGGAGATGAAGTACGACACCATGTTGGGGTTGTCGTAGCCCACCAGCGCCATCGTCGGCTCGACGAACACCTGGAGCCACTGCTGGCTGAACGCGAGCGTGATGAACACGACTCGGACCAGGTTCAGCGCCCAGATGACCGGAACCGCGACGGCGAGCGCCCGGAGCTTCCGGCGGAGGGGCGCGCGGACCGCCGCGATGAGCCCGCCGAAGATGGCGATGCTGCCGAGGCCGGTGCAGGCCAGCAGCACGTTGACCGTGAAGTCGCCGTGATCCTCCGTGGCGAAGAAGTACGTGCCCCGGATGGTCCCCTCGCGCTGGATGACCCGGAACTCGTACCCCAGGGTCCGCATGACGACCTCGCCCTGCCACGCTACGGTCTCGATGAGCCACTCCTTCGCGGGCGGGATCATCGTGAACGGCATGTAGATGAGCCCCATGAACGCGACGGCCCGCGAGAGCAGGAACAGCGTTTCCCGGCCCCGCACGAGCAGGTAGGCCACGTACAGGCAGGCCGGCAGCGCGGCCAGGCTCAGCGCGCCCTCGACGAAGCTCTTCTGCTCGAAGGCGAAGTGCGGGAACAGCGCGGCCCAGAACACGCCGAAGAGGACCCACGCCCCCGCCGCGAGGTAGCGCGCCCGGCCGCGCCCGCGGTCGTCGTCGTACCAGTCGAGCGCGGTGGCCGCGGCGAACACGCCGATCGTGAACCACGCGAGTCCGTCGGTCAGCGGCGATGTCACTGTTAGCGGTGTGAACGCGGTCCCCGGATAAAGAGTTGACGGCTCCGGGGCGGTAAGGTAACGTCGGCCTACGGTTATGGAAATGCTCCGTTTCTGTGTTCCGGAGCTACCGCTACGGAGTTGAGTGTACGAAAAATGTGAACCGCGAAAGACCGGGGGAATCCCGGTGGTTAGTCAGCTATTCAGTTGCTGCGGCGGAGCGCCAGCAGCGCAGCCGCGACGAGCGCGACCAGCGAGACAGCAGCACCGAAGCCGGGGATGCTACCGGTGTTGTCGCCGGTGGTGGTCTCCACGGTGGTGGTCTCCTCGGTGGTCGTCTCAGTCGTGGTCTCCTCAGTCGTCGTGGTCGTGGTGGTGGTCTCCTCAGTCGTCGTGGTCGTCGTGGAGGTCTCGCCACCCTCGGTGGTGGTCGTGGTCTCCTGGACGTTCTCGACGATCATGCCGTCGACCTCGTGGCTGGCGTCAGTGCCCTCAGCGGTGACGGTGACCGAGTCACCGGCACTCAGCTGGCTGAGGTCGAACTGAGCCGTGAAGGTGCCGTTCTTCGAGACGTCGACCGTCTTGGTGAACAGCGTACCCGAGGTCTCGATCTCGACGTCGACCGACGTCCCGGGCGCGAGGTTGCTCGTACCCGCGACGGTCGCGTTCGCGCCAGCCTCAAGCTCGAGCACGTCGCTCGAGTTCAGGCCAGTGACCTCGATCGACTCCTCAGCAACGCTGAGCTGAGCCGAGGCGTTCTGGCTCTTCTTGTAGACGGCGTTGTGCTTCTGGACGTGGAAGTCCGCCTTGAAGTCCTCGCCACCGTTCAGGTTCGTGTTGCTGCCGGTCTTGTACGCGAAGTAGATCGTGTTGTTCGTCTCGTCGAAGTAGACCTGGTTCGCGTCAGACGCCGAGAGTTCGTCGGCGTTGGCGTTCGGACCCTCGTTGGTCTGGGTCAGGTTCAGGAATACGCCCGAGTTACCGGTGCGGGCGTCGCCGAAGTCGCTCTTCTCGTCGACGTAGCCGAAGACACCGGACGCCTTCGCCTCGACGACCAGGATGTCGCCGGCCGCGACGGTGTCATCCTGCGAGACACCGTTGACGAGCTCGCTGAGTTCGTCGCTGTCCGGCAGGTTGTTGGTGCTCTGGTGGACCCACGTGTCGACGGAGTCGACCGAGGGCTTGTTCAGGCTGAGGATCGTCTTGGTGTCACGCGAGTCGTCCGAGACACCCGCAACGACGTCGTAGTTACCCGACGCAATCGGCGTGCTCAGCGGCGCATCGTTCGTGACGATGTTCCAGTTACCGCTGGAGTCGTAGGCGTAGACACCCTGCGGACGGTTGGTGTTGTCGCCCTCAGTGGTGATCTCGTCGTCGTTGTTACCAGCCGCGTAGACCGCCTCGGTCAGGTTGCTGGTAACGACGTCGTCAGTCTTCGCGGTGTTGAACTTGACAACGACGTAGCCGTCGTCGTTGCCGTCGTGAGCGGTGAAGTTCAGCGCGTAGTTGCTGCTGGTGCTACCGATCTTGACGTAGGCCTCGTCAGTGTTCTCGACCGACACGTTGAGGGTCGCGATGTCGCCGCGCTCCTCGTAGACCGTGTCAGACGGGAGGTTGACCGTCGCGTCACCAGCGGCGGTGACGTTGATCGTGTTGGTAGTCGCATCGATGCCGGTGCTGGAGTGGACCGCGCGGACCACGTAGTCGCCAGCACCCTGGTCCTCGATGGCCGAGATGTTGCCGAGGTTGGCGGTGGCGTCACCGCTGGGGCCAGTCGTGACCGTCACGTTGGCCAGGTCGTCGGTGTTGCTGAAGTCGGCGCCCTCCTCGTAGAGTTCGACGGTGACAGATGCACCGCCGTCCTCGGAGGTGACGTCGACCGTGACGTCGTCCTCGGTGGTGATGTTGCCGTCAGTGGCCTCGACGCCCAGGTTCAGCGGCAGAACCGTGAAGGACTGACCGTCGTTGCTGGGGTCCTTGCTGTTGAACGTGACCACGTAGTCACCGTTGAGGTCGCTGGTGTCGTAGTTCCAGACGTCGCTGTAGAGCGTCTTGATGGTGCTGACGCGGTCGTAGCCGTTACTCGAGTCGGTGTTGTCCTCGTAGACACGGATGGTCGAGTCCGTGCTACCAGCGTCGAGGGTGAGCGTCTCACCAGCGTAGATGTCATCGGCGAGGTCGCCCTGGCCGTTGGTGATCTTCTGGCTGCTCTCCTCGTAGGTCAGGAACGACGCCTGGAGCGAGCCGCCGTTCTCGGCCGTGATCTGGTAGCTGATCCGGTCGTCGACCTCGGCACCGGTCGCGTCAATCTCGACCGTCACCGACGGGCTGTTGGTGGTGTCGTCGGGGTGGACGACGATCGTACTGTTACTGCTGTAGTACGACGCACCCGCACCCGACGTCGTGGAGACAGGGTTGCTGTCGCCGTCGTGACCAATCGAGATGTTAGCGTCCGTCACTTCGCTAACGTCGATCTTGATGTGCTCGTCGTTAGCGACGGTGTCGAGGCTGCTAAACTGTATTTGCTGAGTCGTTTCACCTGGGTTACTCCCACTCGCAACGTTGAGGGAGTAATTTGTGTTCACGTTGGCCGCCGCATCACTGTCGAACTCGGCGCTCGCAGTGAGCGGGACCGACGCGAACACGGACATCACAAGGAGCGCGGCGAGGAATACGCCACGCATCTTGTCTGTTGTCGTTGTCATGGTTTGGTTGGTTATTCGGTCGGCGACAGCACCTTTCCCGTGGCCCTCGGGGGAACCCGGCACAGCGCCGGAATCGGACCACCTGTACTCGCTACTGCCACCATGGGTAGGGGTACAGACGATAGGTTATGGCGGGATTATAAGTGCTTTGTGGTCTCCGATTCGTGTCGTTACTCCGTTTCACGCGGAATTATTGTCGCGTTTACCGAGCCTCTCAGGGCCTGAGCAGCGGAGAAAGCGAAATCTGTCGGCGGAACATCCTGTGTCGCGTTCACACGACCGCATTCGCCACCTCGAAGCGCCGATGCGGGCGGAAACGAACGATTTCAGTCGGTCACGACGACCGTATCGGCAGCCGTCCCGAACCGCCGATTGGCTTATAAAAGAAACGTGGTATTCTCGGCTCTCGTCTCACAACCGTATCGGAAATAAGGAAGTAACCGAGTCGGGCTACGTCACCGACTCCGCCGGAGCGCCAGCAGCGCGGCCGCGACGAGCGCGACCAGCGTGACACCGACGCCGAAGCCGGGGATGCCGCCACCGCCGCCTTCCTCGGTCGTTTCTACTATAGTCGTGGTCTCCTCCTCGGTCGTCGTGGTCGTCTCCTCAGTCGTCGTGGTCTCCTCCTCGGTGGTCGTTGTTGTGGTCGTAGTCGTGGTCGTCTCCTCCGCCTCGGCCGTCGTCTCGACCGCGGTCGTCGTCTGGTTGGCCTGGCCGGCCGCCGCGAACTGGCTCTCAACCAGCACCGCCTCGCTGCTCACGTTGTAGTTCGGGACCAGCACCTGCGCCTCGGTCCCGTTCTCCACGTCGGGCAGGTCGAAGTTCACCGACCAGGTCCCGTTCTGGGTGACGGTGGCCTCCTCTCTGCGGAGGAACGCGTCCGCGCCGGAGCTCTCGACGCGCACGTCGAACGTGCTTCCGGGCGCGAGCGTCGAGTTACCGGACACCGTCCCCTGGCCGAGCGCGATCTGGAGCGGCTGGTCGCCGGTCGCGTTCTGCAGGGTCACCTGCCGGTCGACGACGTCGAACGTCGCCGAGACCGACCGGTTCTCCGAGACGTACGGGTTCTGCTCGGTCATCGTGAACGTGACGTTGTACCGCGCCCCGCTCTCCAGGCCGTTGGTGTCCAACAGCATGAAGAAGTGGTTGTTCTGCGGGTCGGTCACGAGCTGGACGTCGTCGAGCGAGACCTCCTGGGGTTCGACGTTCGGACCGGCGTTGACCTGCGTGATGGACGCCTGCAGCCCGAGCGACCGGTCGCTCAGGTTGGCCGGCTCCTGGAGGTAGCCGTACAGGCCGGACCCGCTGACCTCGACGACGGCCCAGTCCTCGCGTGCGATGGTGTCGTCCTGACTCACTGCGCTCAGCAGTTCGGAGACGCTCCCCGGCTCGGCCGAGTCAGGTGCGGTCCACACCGTCATCGACTGCAGCGACGGCTCGTTCAGGACGAGATTGCCGATGTCGGACGGCGTCCCGTCGACGAGCGTCCGCACGCCGTACTCGCCCGCTTCGAGGGGTCGCTGCAGCGGTTCCGTGTTGAGGTTGTAGTCGATGATCTCGTCCGCGCCGGTCACGGTGAACCCGCCGGTCGGCGCGATGTTGCGACCGGCGACGTACGTGTTGAGCCGGACGGTGACCTGTCCGTCGTCGTTCACGTCCCGGACGCGGACGCTCGCCTCGTAGTTCACCTCCTGGGAACCGACCGTGAGGGTCGCGGTCTCCGTGCCGTTGAGCTCGACGGTGAACGTGGCCACGTCACCGCGCTGCTCGACGACCACGCTCTGGTTGAGGTTCGCGCTCTGCTGGCCCGGCTCGCGGACCTGGATGGTCGCACGCGCAGTCGTGGTCGTGTCGACCGGGCTCGCGATGATCTCGTACTCGCCCGGCCTCACCGTGCTGAAGTTGGCGTCGAGGGCGTCGCGCGGACCGGTCACGGGCCGGCTCACGACGACCTCCTGCTGGCCGTCGCCGTCGACGTCGGTCGTGTTAGCCGCGAATATCTCGGTGAGCTGCTCGTTCGTCAGTTCGTCCGACCGGAGGACGACCCGGTACTCGCCCCGGTTCGACCGGAGTTCGAGGTCCGTCAGCGAGCTGTCGCCCGTCGCGGTGGTCACCGTGTCGTCGGAGAAGCTGGCGTTCAGCGACTGGGTCGCGATCTCGAAGCTCGGGTCGTTCGCGGTCGGCGTCTCGGCCACCGAGCCGTTGACGAAGAACACCGGGTTCTGGTTCTCGTTCACCACCACGTACTGGCCGGCGAGCCCGGACGTCTGGAGCACCGCGACGCCAGACCCGTTGAGCAGGAACTCGGTGACCAGCGAGCCGACGTTACCGCCGCCGGACTCGTCCCACTCGCGGAGCTGCCAGGTCTCGCTGGCGTTCGACTGGCCGGCGTCGACCAGCAGCCGCTGGCCCTGCCAGAACGTCGCCCCCGAGTCGAGCGGTTCTACTGTCACGCCCTCCGCGGGCTGTGCCTGTACGTTCGTTGCGTTAGCCTGTGTCTGTCCGGCGTCGACCGCTGCCCCCGCGAGGGCAGTCGAGCCGACGGCCATCGACGACACTAACAGCACCGTCAGCCAAACGCTCCCTAATTCGTATACTCGTGTCATATGTAGTCTCTCCAGTAGTCGTTCGAGTGTCCGCCCTACTCGTGCCCTCGTCCCCCACCTAACGCGGCGCTTAACGGTAGTGCCTCTCGGCCTCAGAAACCAGCATGGCTAACAGCATATGCCTTGTGGGGCAACAGGGGGTTTCAGGCGTTCCAGGCGGGAAAAACGGCGGATTATCTCGGGATAGGCTCACCCTTATGCGAGAGGGCGCGGGCCCCGGTGACGCTCGCTGCACCCGATACGTCGGTGGTTGTGCCCGGTACGTTCTCGGTAGTTGTGCTCGATGCGTTCCCGGTGTTGTGCTCGATGCGTCACCGGTCGGGGTCGAGGAGTTCGATCTCGTGACCGTCCATGTCCCTCGTGAACGCGTACCGGTTGTCGCAGGACTCGGGGTCGCGGTAGTCCTCGGCGTCGCGTTCCATCAGCGTCTCCCAGTCGTCCTGGAGGTCGTCGGCGCGCACGGCGAGGTGGCCCCACGCGTCGCCCATCGTGTACTCGCGACCGTCGTAGTTGTAAGTGAGTTCGACCGCCATCGCCTCGTCGGCCGCGCCCTCGGGCTTCATGAAGTAGTTGGCGAAGGTGTCGGCCTCCCACCGGCCAGTGTGCTCGTACTCCAGCTTGCGGGTGTACCAGCCCAGCGCCTCGTCGGCGTCCTCGACGCGGATCATCGTGTGGTCGAGGCTCCAGCGCGCGCCGTGGTCGCGCTCGACGATCTCGACCTCGTGGCCGTCGGGGTCCTTCACGAAGGCGTACGACCCGCCGCAGGAGTCGGGGTCGCGGTAGTCCTCGACGCCCTCGTCCATCAGCTCCTCGTAGGCGTCGTAGACGTCGTCGACGCGCACGGCGATGTGACCCCACGCGTCGCCCATCTCGTAGGACCGGCCGTCGTGGTTGTAGGTGAGTTCGAGGACCGCGCCCTCCTCGTGGAGGTCCTCGGGGCCGAGGTAGACGTTGGTGAAGGTGTCGGCCTCCCATCGGCCCTTCTCCTCGTAGTCGAGGTGGGTGCCGTACCAGTCGAGCGCCTCGTCGAGGTCCTCTACGCGCATCATCACGTGGTCGAGCGTCGCGTTCATGCCGGTTCGAAGTTGGTGGGTCCGGCGCGAAAAGGCTACGGTTCGCGGAAGCGGGAGTGAATCTCACGTGAAGTTCCAGCTGCCGCGGACCGTCCGACGGTCTACCTCCACAACCCGTGCCGCAGGTCCGGCCAGTGGAACCACCACGCCGCGACCCACAGCAGCACCGACCCGACCGGCACCGCCACCAGCCCCGGCCGAGTCAGCCCCAGCGCGAACCAGAGGTCGCTCGCGCCCGCCAGCACCAGCAGTCCCCCGGTCACCCGCCGGTCCTCCAGGCGGGGCGCGGCCGTCCCGAGGAGCGCGTTGGCGATAGCGAGCAGGTACAGCGCGACGGCGATCGGCCACGCCAGCAGCCGGTTGGGCAGCCCACGCGTGTAGACGAACAGGTAGTCGGGCAGCGTCGTGACGTGGACCGGGTCGAGCGTCGCCAGCCCCCACGCGAACACGAGGTCACCGGAGCCCAGAACGGTCCAGGGGACGAGGAGGAAGGAGAGCAGCGCGAGGAGCCGGCGGACGTCTGCCGACCGGTCCGTCCGGGCCTCGGCCGACCGGGCGCCGGTCGACTCGGCGGTCACCGCTGGACGACCAGCCGGAGCACGTCCTCGTCGGCGAGCTCGTGGTCCGTGCCGACCTGCTGCTCGTCGTGCTTGGCGCTGGGGCCCGAGACGCGGGCGAACCGGAACCGGTCCTCGAGCTCGCCGCCGAGCTTCCGGGCGGCGTCGCCGACCGTCGACCCCCGCTCGAGCACCAGCGGCTCCTCGTAGTCGACGCCGCGGCCGGGCTTGTCCATGTAGATGCGCATCAGTCCCAGCTCCTCCCAGATGCTCTCCTTCAGCGAGTCGAGGCCCTTCTCCGCCTCGGCGGAGATGAAGATGGCCTCGTCGGGGTCGATGCCGTGGTCGCGGAGCTGCTCGTTGACGGTCTCGACGTAGTCGGGCTCGATGAGATCGACCTTGTTGACGGTGACGATGGAGGGGATGTACTCGCGGTTGTCCATCACCCCGTCGACCAGCCGGTCGATGTCGACCTGCTCGCGGATGGTGACGTCGGCGTTGACGTAGCCGTGCTCGCGGAGCACCTCCTTGACGACGTCCTCCGAGAGGTCGAGGTCGACGCTCGACGTGACGCGGATGCCGCCCTTGCCCTTCTTAGAGACCTTGACGCTCGGGGGCGCCTGGTCGAGCCGGATCTTGTTCTCGTAGAGCTCCTTGCGGAGCCGCTCGTACTGGTCGATCTCGAACACCGAGAGCACGAAGACGACGAGGTCGGCCGCCCGGACGACCGACAGCACCTCCTGGCCGCCGCCGCGGCCGTGGGCCGCGCCTTCGATGAGCCCCGGCACGTCCAGCAGCTGGATGTTCGCGCCGTTGTACTGCAGCATCCCGGGGTTGACGTCGAGGGTGGTGAACTCGTAGTCGCCGGTCTCGCTCTCCGCGGCGGTCAGGGCGTTCAGCAGGGTGGACTTGCCCACGCTGGGGAAGCCGACGAACGCGACGGTGGCGTCGCCGTGCTTCTCGACGTGGTAGCCCTCGCCGCCGCCGGCCGAGGACTGGTTCTCGAGTTTCTCCTTCTTCTCCGCGAGCTTGGCCTTCAGCCGCCCGATGTGCTCCTCCGTGGACTTGTTGTACGGAGTCTCGGCGATCTCCTCGCGGAGGTCCTCGATTTCTTCCTCCAGTCCCATTGGGAGTGAGTCGGCCGTGCGCGCCGAAAAAGGCTTTCTTTCTGCGGAGTCCCGCCGACCTCTCTTCGAGCGGATTCCCGCCGGGCTCCCTTCGTGCGGGGTCTCGCCGGCGATCGCGCCGATGACTCCGATACGTTAATATGTCGGTAGCGGAACCACCCGGACGACGACGATGCCGGACCCCGCCACGCTCCGCGACAGCACCCAGATAGTCATCGCCGCGGCGGTGCTGGAGGGGTTCCGGGACGACCTCGACGAGCGGTTCACGCTGACCTTCTTCGAGATGGACGTCGGCGACCGGGGAACCGAGGGAGCCGCCGGCGACGGAGCGACCTCGGGCGACGGAGCGACCCCGGGCGACGGGGCGACCCCCGAGTACGTCCGCATCATCGGCAGCCCGGTCGAGATCAAGGCCGCCAGCGAGTTCCTGAGCCGTCAGGGCGTGAGCGTCCGGTAGACGCCGCGACACGGTAGGGCCGTCGGCAGTGCGTCCCCGCCGGTCGCCGCGAGGCGGCCGTGGCTGCCGGTCCCGCGGGGCGTCCGAAAAGCAAGCCTTAAAACCGCTCCGAGGTGTTCGTTTAGGTATGGCTGAGACGATAGAAGTACTCGTCCCCGGCGGACAGGCCGACCCCGGTCCGCCGCTGGGTCCGGAGCTCGGACCGACTGCGGTCAACGTACAGGAGGTCGTCAACGAGATCAACGACCAGACCGAGGCCTTCGACGGCACCGAGGTCCCGGTGACCATCACCGTCGAGGACGACGGCGGCTTCGAGATCGAGGTGGGCGTCCCGCCGACGGCGGCGCTCATCAAGGACGAGGCCGGCTTCGAGACCGGGAGCGGCGAGCCCCAGGAGGACTTCGTCGCCGACCTCTCGATCGAACAGGTCAAGAAGATCGCCGAGCAGAAGAAGCCCGACCTGCTCGCCTACGACACGAAGAACGCCGCGAAGGAGATCGTCGGCACCTGCGCCTCGCTGGGGGTCACCATCGAGGGCGAGGACGCCCGCGAGTTCAAGGAGAAGGTCGACGCCGGCGAGTACGACGACGTGCTCGGCGCCGAGGAAGCGCCGGCGTAACGACAGCGCGCCGGACGAAGCGGCGTGGCGACCGTCCAGTTTCTCTCCTGCTTTCTGCGCCCTGTAGTCGCAAGGCCGTCTGCTTACCGAGTGCAACCGCGAGTAACTCCGGTCGGGTGCGTCGAAGAAAGGGAATCGTCGTCGCGGCGGGGCCAGGTCTCTCGCGGGCGGTTCGCGGACTCGCGGGAAGATCGGGGTTCCGGACTCGCGGGCGGTCAGCGGGGTCGTAGGCGGTCAGCGGGGTCGGGGGCGGACTGCGGTTCGCGGCGCGGGGGCCACCGGGCTCGGACCGCAGTTCACTGACTGACTTCGAGGCCCCGCCGGTTCGAGCCGCGGGCGGCGCGGAACAGGTCGGGTTCGCGCTCGCTGGTGCACCGCAGCAGCGGGTCGAGGTCGTCGCCGCGGTCGGCGAGCTCCGCGGTGCCGCGGTCGCGGTCGTACTCCACGACGCCCGCGTCGGCGAGCTTCGGCAGGTGGGCGTGGACCAGCGACACCTCGACGGACTCGGGGTCGGTCTCGCCGTCCTCGGCCGACTGCCACGCGGCGATGCGCTCGGCGAGCTCCTCGACGGAGGTCTGCCCGTTGCGCTTCAGCGTGTAGAGGACGCCGCGGCGACGCGCGTCGCGGAGGAGGTCGAAAGCCGCACTTACGTCGTCGATCGGCTCGGTTCCGGTGTGATCCGACATACAGGAGACTCCTGGTGCCGGGGGTACATTAACCGGGTCGTCGTTCCCGACGATTGCAAACGGTCCGTTTCGACCGTTCCGACCGTTTCAATGTGTGCTTACCATTTTTTAAACCTCGTTGGGGCGCGTCGCACCGGAATCCGAACCGCCGCCGACGCGCGGCGTTCCAACCCGCACCTCTTTAACCTATCAGGACCCGAACGTCGGATAATGCTCGCGGGAATCAACGTCGCGCTCGGGGTGACCGGCAGCATCGCGGCGGTGAAGGTAGTCGAGCTGGCCCACGAACTCCGGCGGCGCGGCGCGTCGGTCCGGGCGGTGATGTCGGAGAGCGCCCGCGGCATCGTCCACCCGTGGGCGGTCGAGTTCGCGACCGACGGGCCGGTCGTCACCGAGATCACGGGCGACGTCGAACACGTCGAGCTCTGCGGCCGGGACGGCTGGGCCGACGTGTTGCTGATCGCGCCCGCGACGGCCAACACGGTCGGCAAGATCGCGGCCGCGATCGACGACACGCCGGTCACGACCTGCGCGACCACCGCGCTCGGCGCGGGCGTCCCGGTGGTCGTCGCCCCCGCGATGCACGAGCCCATGTACGACCACCCCGGCGTGCTCGACGCCATCGACCGCGTCGAGTCGTGGGGCGTCGAGTTCGTCGACCCCCGCGTCGAGGAGGGCAAGGCCAAGATAGCCACCGAGGACGCCATCGCGCTCGACGTCGCCCGGGCCACGGCGCCCGACCGCTTCGAGGGCGCGAACGTCGTCGTCACCAGCGGCGCGACCAGCGAACCCGTCGACCCGGTGCGCGTGCTGACCAACCGGTCGTCGGGCAAGACGGGCCGGGCGGTCGCGCGCGCCTGCTACGCGCTGGGCGCGGACGTGACCCTGGTCCACGACGGCGAGGACGTGCCCTACGCCGAGGTCGCCGAAGTCGAAACGGCGGCCGAGATGACCGAGGCGGTGCTCGACCGGGTGGAGGGCGGGGCAGCCGACGCGGTCGTCTCGGCCGCGGCCGTCTCGGACTACACCGTCGAGGCCGACGACGAGAAGATCCGGTCGGGCCAAGACCTCACCCTCGACCTGACGCCGACCCCGAAGCTCATCGACGAGGTCCGCGAGGCCGGCGACCTCCCCGTCGTGGGCTTCAAGGCCGAGACGTCGGGCGACGACGAGGCGATGGTCGCGGCGGCCCGCGAGACGCTCCGGCGGGCCGACCTCTCGTTCGTGGTCGCCAACGACGCCGGGGTGATGGGCGAGGACCTAACCCGGACCCTGTTCGTGCGCGAGAACAGCGTCCGGGAGTACGAGGGGACGAAAGAGGAGCTGGGGTGGCGGGTTGCCGAGCAGCTGGCCGACGAACTGTAGTCAGTCCGATCCGGGCTCCTCGGCCTCTTCGGGCCACTCGGCGTCCTGCCCGGAGAACGGCACGCCCATCTTGTGGGCCGACCGGGAGATGAGGTGCGAGCCGGTCGGCGCGGTCAGGAACAGGAAGACGATGCCGACCAGCGAGGTCAGGCCCGCGCCCTGCGGGCCGTAGTAGGCGAACCCCGCCAGGAACATCGAAGAGGCCCCAAGCGTGGTCGCCTTGCTGCTGGCGTGCATCCGGTTGTACACGTCGGGGAACCGCAGCAGGCCGACCGTGCCGACCAGCAGGAAGAAGCTCCCGACGGCCACGAGCGCCGCGACGACGAACTGCTGTATCGCGTTCATGGTTACTCGATGATGTCTCCCTCGATGACGTACTGGCTGACCGCGATGGTGCTGATGAACCCGATGATGGCGAGGACGAGGCCCACCGTGACGAACAGGCCCTCGCCGGTGAGCAGCGCGTACAGCGCCGCGATTGCGACGACGTTGGTCGCGATGGTGTCGAGCGCGACCACCCGGTCGGGGACCGTCGGCCCCCGGATGACCCGGTAGCCCGCCAGCAGGGTGAGCGCCGCGGCGAGCACGAGCGCCCCGTTCAGGACCGTCCCGAGCAGGTCACTCGCCATCGTCGTCACCTCCCTCGGCGGCGTCGGTCGTCCGGTCGCCGCCGTCGGCTGGCCCGGGCGCGCCGCCGTCGGCTCGCCCCTCCCGGGTCGCGACCGGGACCTCCGGGACGGGGTCGCCGGGCTTGCGCTCCTCGTCGAAGATGACCAGCGCGTAGTCCTCCCACGCCCGGATGGGCTCGACCACGGCCTCGCGGTTCCGGCCGGTGATGCCGTGGACGTACAGCGTGTTGGTCTCCTCGTCGTGGTCCATGGTGAGCGTTCCGGGGGTCAGCGTGATGGAGTTGGCGATGGTGGTGACGGCCGCGTCGGACTCGACCCGGAGCGGGACGACCACCACGTCGGGTTCGATCGGCATGCTCGGCGCGAGCACCCGGTAGGCCACGTCGACGTTCGCGGTCAGCAGTTCCTTGAGGAACAGCCCGACGTAGATCCCCGCGTAGGGCAGCGCCCGGAGGTTGCGGGTCAGGTCGGCCCGCTCGGTGTAGAACCGCCGGAACGCGAACGCGACCGGCAGGCCGAACGCGAGCCCGATGAGGAACTCGCCCAGGACATAGGCGGGGTCGAGCGCGACCCCGCGGACGAACAGCCAGAGCACCGCGAGCAGGACGCCGACCACGGGCCACTTACGGGGCTTCATCAGTGACCACCTCCCCCGCCGGTGGCGGCGTCCTCGGCGCCCGAGAGGACCGCGTCGATGTACGCCTGGCGGTCGAGCGCGGCGTGGGCGCCCGCCTCGGCCGCCCGCATCACCACGTCGAAGCCGACGCCCAGCACCGCGATGGCCAGCGCCAGCGCGACCACGACCGCGACCAGCGGGAACCGGGTGTCGCCGTGTTCGACCAGCAGCGACGGCTCGCCCCAGAAGCCGCGGTTCCACGCCCGCGAGAAGTACGCGATGGTGAGGATCGCGCCGAACAGCGCGACCGCGAGCGCGGCGGTCGAGCCGGTCCGGCCGGCCGCGTCGAACACGAGCAGCTTGCCGAAGAAGCCCGACAGCGGCGGGATGCCGATGAGCGCGAGCGCGCCGACGAAGAAGCCGGCCGAGAGCCACGGCGCGGTCTCCGAGAGCCCGCCGAGGTCGGGGAACTGCTCGGTCCCGACCGCGTCGTACACCGCGCCGCTGGCCATGAACAGCAGGCTCTTGGCGAAGCCGTGGTTCAGCGCGTAGACCAGGGCGGCCGCGACGCCGAGCACCCGGATCTCCTCGGTGGTCGCGGTCGCGGCGATGCCCAGCGGCAGGACGATGAACCCGACCTGGCCGATCGAGGAGTACGCGAGCAGGCCGTCGATGTCGTCGCGGCCGACCGCGCCCACGCCGCCCACCACGATGCTGGCGGCGGCCATCGCGAACAGGACCGGGCCGTAGAACGCGAGCAGCGCGCTCCCCTCCTCGGGGACCGACAGGCCCGGCAGCGAGAGCCCGGAGATCGCGGCGCCGGCGAACACGGTGAAGTACACCCGGATGATGGCGTAGACGCCGACCTTCTTGACGACGCCGGCCAGCATCGCCGACACCGGCGCGGGCGCCGCGCGGTACGCCGCGGGCACCCAGAACTGGAACGGCGCGAGCCCGGCCTTCAGCGCGAACACCGCGAACAGCAGGGCCGACAGGCCGAGCACGGGGGCGACCGCGAAGTCGCCGTACGCCGCGGGGTTCGCCACCCGCCGGGAGAGGTCGGCCATGTTGAGCGTCCCGGTGGTCGAGTAGATGCCGCCGATGGCCAGCAGCATCACCGCGCTCCCCACGAGGTTCAGCACCACGTACTGGAGCGCGGCCCGGGTGTGCTCGGGGCCGCTGTAGAACACCACGAGCACGTAGCTCGACATCAGCATCACCTCGAACCAGACGAACAGGTTGAAGATGTCGCCGGTGAGGAACGAGCCGGTGACTCCGACCAGCATGAAGTGGAACAGCGGGTGGTACGAGACCCGCTGGCCGAAGCTGTCGACGTACGACGCCGAGAACACCAGCGCGGCGAGCGCGACGACCGCCGAGAACGCCAGCATGAACGCCGACAGCGGGTCGGCGACCAGCGTGATGCCGAACGGCGCCCGCCAGCCCGACAGCTGGTAGCTGACGACGTTGCCGGCGCCCAGCGGGTCGACCGCCGAGACCAGCCACGCGACCGCCCCGACGTAGCCGAGCCCGCCGAGCAGGCTGAGGGTGACCTGCGCCCGGCCGAGCCGCCGGGTCAGCAGGGTCAGGATGGCGGTCACGAGCGCGACGAGCAGCGGCGCGATGACGAACTGCTGTGTCATGCGTTCTCACCCAGTTCGAGCAGGTCGATGGTGCCGTGCTCCTCGTACACCCGGTAGGTCAGCACGAGCGCGAACGCGGTCGTGCCGAAGCCGATGACGATGGCGGTCAGCACGAGCGCCTGGACCAGCGGGTCGGTGGCCGCGTGGCCGCCGCCGTGGCCCCCGTGGCCGAGGATGGGGACGCCGCCGGCGAACCCGCCCATCGTCACCAGGTAGACGTTGGCCGACTGGCTGATGATGGTGACGCCCCAGACCACGCGGACGACGTCCCGGCGCAGCACGAGGAACGTCCCCAGCGCGAACAGGGTGCCGAGGACCAGCGCGAGCACGAACTGCGGTTCGGTCGCGGTCATTCGGTTCCCACCACCGCGAGGATCGTGAGCAGCGCGCCGACCACGACGAAGTAGACGCCGAGGTCGAAGGCGAGCGCGCTGGCGACGTGGAGCTTCCCGTAGATCGGCAGGGGAGGGAGGTACCCGTGCGTCTGGTAGAGGAAGTTGTGCCCGAACAGCAGCGGCACGAGGCCGGCGACCGCGGCCACCGCCAGGCCGACCGCGAACGTGACCTGGTAGTTGGCCACGATGCCGTGCTGGAACGACTCCAGCAGGGGCTCGCGGAACTGGTGGAGCAGCTCCTCCTGGAGGTAGTCCAGCCCGTAGATGATGTAGATCACCGCGAACGCCGTCACCGTGAGCACCCCGCCGATGAAGCCGCCGCCGGGGAGGTTGTGGCCCTGCAGCAGCAGGGCGACGGCGGTCACGAGGATGAGCGGTACCACTGTCCGCGTGACTGTCCGCGCGATTACCGTGCTCATTGGATCTCACCTCGCTCTCGCATCGCGATCAGCGTCAGCACAGAGAGGGCCGCCATCGCGACGACCGAGATCTCGCCCATCGTGTCGAACGCCCGGAAGTCGACCAGGATGACGTTGACGACGTTGCCGCCGCCGCCCTCGGGGACCGACAGCTCCAGGAACTCGCCGGCGATGCTCTCGGCGGGCGCGGCCGCGGTCGAGACCAGCACGGTCACGAACACGGTCGCGCCGACCACGACCGAGAGCACGCCGTCGCGCACCATCTTGCCGCGCCCCGCGTTGCCGTAGAACGCCGGCAGCTTGTCGAGGACGAGCAGGAAGATGACCAGCGTGAGCGTCTCGACGACCAGCTGGGTCAGCGCCAGGTCGGGCGCGTCCGCGAGGACGTAGAACACCGCGACCATGAACCCCAGGATGGAGAGGGTCAGCACGCCCGAGATGTGCGAGGGCGCGATGGACACCGCGAGCGCGCCGACGATGGCGACGCCCAGCACGAGCGCCATGGGCAGCGTCATCCCGGCCGAGATGTCGACGCTCGGGAGCGCGACCCCCGACGCGGCGTACCCCGCCAGCGCGAGGGCGGCGACCGCGGCCATCGCCCAGGTGGCGTACGTCCGGAGCAGCCCGTTCTGGACCCGGGCGGCCGCGACGTCGCTCCAGTCGTTGGCGCCGAACACCGCCGAGTCGTAGTACCAGTTCGCCCGCAGGGCGTCGACGTCGGTCAGCCGGTTCACGCCGCGGTGGAGCCGGTCGTAGAACGGGTAGGCCGCCGCGCCGACGACGATGGTGACCGCGCTCATCGCGGCCGCCGGGGTGAGGTGGGTCGGCACGTAGTAGTGGAACGCGTGGCCCTCGGCCTCCGGCGGGAGGGTGCTGGCCCACACCTCGCCGACGAAGTGGTCGAACGGCGCGAAGTGAATACCGAACGTCCCGAGGACGCCGCCGAGGCTGATGGCGCCCGCGATGACGCCGAGCACCAGCGGCGGCGCGAGCATCACCCAGGGCGGCGAGTGGACGCTGTGGAGACCGGTCGGCTTCTCGCCGAAGAACAGCATCAGGAACTTGATGGAGTAGAGGAAGGTGAACACGCTGCCGAAGACGGCGACCGCGGGGTAGAGCCAGGCGAGGCCGCCCGCGTGGGCCGCGGCCTCCCACGCGGCCTCGAACAGGAGCTCCTTGGAGTAGAAGCCGTTGAACGGCGGGACGCCGGCCATCCCGAGCGCCGCGACCGCGGTGATTGCCGCCGTTATCGGGAGGTCGTCCTTCAGCCCGCCGAGGTTGGCGATCTTTCGGGTGCCGGCCTCGTGGGCGATGATGCCGGCCACCAGGAACAGCGCGGCCTTGAACGCCGCGTGGTTGACGATGTGGAACGCGCCGGTCTCGCCGCCGAGGTCGGAGAGGAAGCCGAACCCGGCCACGATGAGCCCGAGGTGGCTCGCGGTCGAGTACGCCAGCAGCTCCTTGATGTCGGTCGCGCCGACCGCCAGAATGGCGGCGACCGTCATCGTGGTCAGGCCGAGCACCGCGAACAGCAGCTGCCACTCCTCGCTGACGAAGATCGGGCGGAGCCGACCCAGGAGGTAGACGCCGGCCTTCACCATCGTCGCGGAGTGGAGGAACGCCGAGACCGGCGTGGGCGCCTCCATCGCGTTGGGCAGCCAGATGTGCAGCGGGACCTGCGCGGACTTGGCGGCCGCGCCGACCGCGATCAGGCCGAGGACCGGCAGGAACAGGCCGGCGGCCCGGAGCTCCTCCTGGACCAGGTCGGCGTGCTCCAGCATCCAGACGATGCTGAACGCGTTGTCCGCGGCGGTCACGTCGAGCAGGACGTCGTGGAGCAGCAGGAAGCCCACGAGCATGAACAGGCCGCCCGAGACCGTGATGAGCATCGACTTCCGGGCCGCGTACTGCGAGCTCTCCTGTCGCTGGTAGTGACCGATGAGGACGAACGACGAGAGGCTCGTCAGCTCCCAGAAGACGAACAGTGCGACGAGGTCGGCGGCGAACGCCACGCCGAGCATCGACCCCATGAACGCGAGCAGCGCGGCGTAGTACTTGGGCTGGGCCGGTTCCCCGTGCATGTAGCCGCCGGAGTAGGTGAGGATGAGGACGCCCACCCCGCTGGCCAGGAAGCCGATGAGGAGCGAGAGTCCGTCGACGTAGAAGCTCACCGAGACCCCGAGCGAGGGAATCCACGGGACCGTGACCGCGCCGTGCGCGCCGTACTGGCTGGCCACCAGTCCGAAGCAGGCCAGCGCGACCGCGGCCGCGTAGTATGCGGTGCGCTCGCCGAGTGCGCGGTAGACGAGCGGCACCAGCGCGGCCGCGACGAACGGCAGGAACACGACGGCGAGTACCGCCGACGCTGCCGGGTCCGGTGTCGGTTGCACGTCCGAGACTCGCTCCGGGCCAGACTTAACAGTTCTCAAATCCGGTGTCGATTCGCGGGGACGCATCCGGACGGACCGCCCGACGGCCGGGCGGCCGCGGTGCGGTCGCTGGGACTACAGCGCCGAGCCGCGGCGGACCGTGCGGCCGGTTCGCGTGCGAATCGGGCCCGCGGCCGCCCGATTCCGTCACCTTTTATTGACTCATCGAGTACCCCCAACATGGATAAGCTGAAGCAGTCCCTGTTGGACGCGCCGATCATCGAGAAGGACGGCTATCACTACTTCGTTCATCCCATCAGCGACGGCATCCCCGTCCTCGAGCCGAGCCTCCTCCGCGAGATCGTCATCCGGATCATCCGGAAGGCCGAGCTCGAGGACGTCGACAAGATCGTCACCCCGGCGGCGATGGGCATCCACATCTCGACCGCGGTCTCGCTGATGACCGACATCCCGCTGGTGGTCATCCGCAAGCGCGAGTACGGCCTGGAGGGCGAGGTCGCGCTCTCCCAGCAGACCGGCTACTCCGAGAACGAGATGTACGTCAACAACGTGCGGGAGGGCGACCGCGTGCTCCTGCTCGACGACGTTCTCAGCACGGGCGGCACGATGAAGGCCATCACGGAGGCGCTCGAACACATCGGCGCGGACGTGGCCGACGTGCTGGCGGTCATCAAGAAGGAGGGGCCGAACGAGCTCGACGACACCGACTACGAGGTCAAGACGCTGATCAACGTGGACGTCCAGGACGGCGAGGTCGTCATCATCGACGAGCACGGCGACGGATAGCGCGGCGATAAATCGGCGACGGATAGCGTGGCGATAAATCGGCGACGGATAGCGTGGCGATAAATAATCGTCGCGCACGCGGGCTCCGCCACTCGGGGGGAGAACCGGGCCCGGATCTAATTCTAGTCGCTCGACGGTACGGAACGAGAACGGCGACGGGTCAGTCCGACAGCCGCGTCCGGACCGCGGCGATCTCCTCGGCGAGGTTCCCCGACGGCGACGGCGAGCGCAGCGCCGCGATGCCGGCCCAGAGGACCCCGGTCAGCAGCGACCCCGTGGCCGAGAACGACATCCCCATGGTGTAGAAGCTCGCGCCGTAGACGACGCCGATGAACGCCGACGGCAGACTGGTCCCCAGGGGGACCCGGGCCGTGTGGTCGCGCAGCGTCGGCGCCAGGAAGACGATCGAGAGCACGCTGCCGACGAGGAAGACGAGGTCCTGCCAGATCACCGTACTACCGCTCCGGAGGCGAGAGAGTTCGTAGTCATCACTCCTTCGTAGGAGCGACGACCGTGTAACCCTGACCCCTATACGTATTCGATGGGCGGCCGGTAGGGTGTTCGATAGCTAGCGTTGCGAACTGCTGGCGCGGGTCGCGTGCGAGGGGACGACCCGGCCACCCGGGAGTGCCTCACCGCCGCGGGCCGAGCCACTTGGCGACGTCCGCGACCGCCGCCGGCGAGACGGCGTGGGCGACGGGGTACTCGCGGAACGTCACGTCGAGGCCGGCGTCGGCGAGCCGCTCGGCGGTCCGCTCGCCGTGCTCGGGCGAGATGACGGTGTCGTCCGCGCCGACGCCGACGAAGACCGACCGGTCGCGCGCCGCGGCCAGGCGGTCGGGGTCGTCGTACGCCCGCGGCAGGAACCCGTGGAGCGAGACGGCCCACCGGACCAGGTCGGGGTGTTCGACCAGCGCCGCCAGCGCGGCCTTCGCGCCCTGGCTGAACCCGAACGCGCCGATGCGGTCGGGCGCCACGTCGTACGCCTCGGGCACCAGTTCGGCGAACGACGCGAGCAGTCGCACGCTCTCCGCGAACGGGTCGGCGCCGGACGCCATCCACCCGTACCCGCCGTTCCCGGCGGCGTGGGGGCCGCGGACGCTCAGCACGTGGCGGTCGTCGGACAGTCGCTCGGCGGAGGCCAGCAGGTCGTGCTCGTCGGCCCCGTAGCCGTGGAGCACCAGCACTGCCGGGGCGTCCGACGACGGATCGTCGGGCGGTCTGTGGACGTACCGAAGGGGAAAGTCGACCACGCGCCCGGTTGGGATGCGAGCGTGTTGAGGGTGGTGGCAGCGAGTCGCGGTTGCGGAAAATGCATACCTCTCATCCGGTCTTGCGTTGCTCGACACTGGAGCGGGCGTGACGGGACCGAGCGAACGCGGTTTGTTCGCGAGGGTCGTCACGCCCGCGAGACTGAGCGCAGCGAAGTCGAGCGGGCGTGACGGGATTCGAACCACGGTCGGACGTGCTCGCTTCGCTGCGCGCGACCTCCCTGATTCGAATCCCGCACGCTTCGCTCCAGGTCTCGCGTTGCTCGACACTGGAGCGGGCGTGACGGGATTCGAACCCGCGATCAGAGGGTTAGGAACCTTCTGCCCTATCCACTAGGCCACACGCCCCACAAAAAAGCGGTCAGTTGGTGTTGGTGTCGGTCTCGGTCTCGGTGGCCGTGTCCGTCTCCGTGGTGGTCGTGGTGTCGGGGTCCTGCATCTCGCGCAGTTCCTCCTCGACTTCCTGGCGGCCCTTCTTGAACTCGCCCATGGCCTCGCCGGTCGAGCGGGCGAGCTTCGGGATCTTGTTCGCGCCGAACAGCAGGACGGCGATGAGGAGGATCACCATCATCTCCATCCCGCCCGGCACGGGTCCGAACAGTGGAATCATCTGTGCCATCTCTACCTGAGGATAGCTGATTCTCGACTATAGGCTTTTTGCTAGTTCGCCGGCCGCGAGAGGCGGCCCGAACCTGTTCGGCGGCGCGGGAACCGGCGAGGGAGCCTACGACGCAGAGGCGGCCGGCGGGCGACCCCGGAGCGGAGGCGAACTCCGCGCACCGGGAGGCGCCGGTTCGGGGCCGACGAGATTCGGAACTGACTTTTCCCGGACGTGTCTATCGGCGATTGTATGGTCGACGTAGGCGACGACGCACCTGACTTCACCGCACCGCTCGCGAACGGCGACGTCGAGGAGTTCACCCTCTCGGAGAACCTCGACGAGGGACCCATCGTGCTGGCGTTCTTCCCCGGCGCGTTCACCGGGGTCTGCACCACCGAGATGGCCACCTTCGAGGAGCAGCTCGACGAGTTCCACGAGGCCGACGCGACCGTCTACGGCGTCAGCGTGGACGCGCCGTTCTCGCTCAACGAGTTCCGCGACCAGGAGGACCTGAGCTTCGGCCTCATCAGCGACTCCAACAAGGAGATCATCGACGACTACGACGTCGAGATGGACTTCGCCGACATGGGCTACTACGGCGTCGCGAAGCGGTCGGTGTTCGTCGTCGACGAGGACGGCCGGATCGCCGACAAGTGGGTCACCGACGACCCCGGCGTCGAGCCCGACTACGAGGCGGTCCGCGAGGCGGCGGCCGAAGCGGCCGAGGCGGCCGACTGATCGCGTTCGGTTCCCGCGTTCGGTTCGAAGTCTCGAACGCCACCGTGCGAACCGGTCCCGACCGGGCCGAGTCCTTTTTCCGCTGGGAGACGAGGTAGGAGATATGAGCGAGACCGACGAGACCGAGCAGTCCGACGACGAGGGCCGGGAGTACGACCCGCGGGCCGACCACGCGTTCCCCGACGAGCGCCTCAACGAGGTGCTCGAGTTCGTCCAGAACGATCCCGAGATCCAGACCTACCTCCGCGCCCAGAACGTCAACCCCGTGGTCCGGAAGGGGTACAACGACCACGGCCGGAAGCACATCTCTATCGTCCGGAACCGGGCGCTGGCGCTGTACGACCTCCTCAAGCAGGGCGGCGTCGAGTTCAACGGCGCGTCCGAACAGGGCCTCGACGAGGCCGACGAGCCGGTCATCATCGCGCTGGCGGCGACCATCCACGACATCGGCCACGTCGTCCACCGCGACGAGCACGCCTACTGGTCGATCCCGCTTGCGGCCGACCTGCTCGACCGCGTGCTCCCGCAGTTCGACTTCTACGGCACCGAGGAGGTCGTCCGGATGAAGGGCGAGGTGCTCCACGCGATCCTCTGTCACCACACCGAGGAGGACCCCCTCACGACCGAGGCCGGTGTCGTCCGGGTCGCCGACGCCCTCGACATGGAGAAGGGCCGCTCGCGGATGCCCTACGAGAAGGGCGGCCGCGGCATCGACACCGTCTCGAGTCAGGCCATCCAGCGCGTCTCGCTGATGCAGGGCGACGCCGTACCGGTACTGGTCGAAATCGAGATGCTCAACGCCGCGGGCGTCTACCAGGTCGACAACCTGCTGAAGGCGAAGCTCCGGGACTCCGGGCTCGAGGACGACATCCGCATCATCGCGGTCAACGTCCGCGAGGACGGCAACCAGCTGGTCGAGCGCGTCGAACTCTGACCGCGACGTCGGTCCGAGAACCGCAGTCAGTTCTGGAACCGGATCTCGAAGCGCGCGCCGCGCGCAGTCTCCGTGCCCGGTTCGGACGCCGACGTACCGGAGTCAGACGCCGACTCGCCGCCGTCGGCCGTCGCCCGCCGGGCACCGTCCGCGCGGGCGGCCCCGGTCGCGTCGGTCACCTGAACCGACCACCCGTGGGCCTCGACGACCCGCTCGACGATGGCGAGGCCGAGTCCGGTCCCGTCGACGGCCGTGGAGTAGCTCGCGTCGAAGACCGCCTCGCGGTCCTGGGGCGAGATGCCGCGACCGTCGTCCTCGACGTAGAAGCCGGCCGATTCCGCCGTCGCCCCGTCGCACGGTTCCTCCGGGTCAGCGCCGTCGATCACCCCGATCGTGACGGTCGTCGCGCCGTGTTCCGCCGAGTTCCGGAACAGGTTCTCGAAGACGTGGCCGAGCAGATCCGGGTCGGCCTCGAACGAGACGGACCCGGCGACGACGAGGTCGCGGTCGCCCGTCTCGACCTGCCGCCACGCTCGCTCGGCGCACGCAGCGAGGTCGACGCTGCGGGTCTCCTCGACCCCGTTCCCGCGGGCCAGCACCAGCGCGTCTCCCACGATGGCGTCGATCCGTTCGAGCGATTCGACCAGCGGGTCGGCGTGCTCGGACTCGATCATCTCCGCGCGGCCCATCGCCACGGTGAGGGGGTTGCGGATGTCGTGGCTGAGAACGCCCGCGACCGCTTCGAGCAGATCGTTCTGCTCGCGGACCTCCAGTTCGGCGAGCTTCCGGTCGGTGATGTCGAAGTGAACGACCAGGAGGTACTGTTCGCCGTCGTGCGCGAACCGCTCGGCGCGCATGGTGAACCACCGCTTGCGATCCGGCGTGTGGCACGGGTACTCGACCGAGACCGCCTCCCGCTCGCCGTCGAGGAGTCGCCGCAGCGCCTCGGCGGTCCGGGCGGCCCGCTCGTCGTCGCTCGCGTCGCAGACCGCCAGGTAGTTCTGGCCGACGTGGTCGGAGTCGCCCCCGTTCGCGGTCCCGAACTCCCGCCACGCGCGGTTCGTGCGGAGGATGCGTCCGGTCGCGTCCAGGACCGCGGCCTGGCCGGGGAGCGCGTCGAACCCCGCGCTGACGACCGCATCCGAGAGAGTCACAGTTGGAGGTGCTGCCGCGGGGACTTATACGGTTCGGGACGTGTCAGGAGCGGTGACGGAGTCACCTGATGCGGTCGTAGACGTCCCGGAGTCTCTCGACCGCGCGCTCGACGCTCACCTCGTCGCGCCGGGCCAGGCAGGTCTCGCGCAGCTCCTCGCGCTCGGCCAGCGTCCGGCGGATGGCGGCCCTGAAGTCCTCGACGTCGCCGCTCTCGTAGTGGTAGCCGGTCTCGCCGTCGTCGATGGTGTTCGCCAGCGCGCCCTCGTTCGCACCGACGACCGGCGTCCCGCAGGCGTTGGCCTCCAGCGCGACCAGCCCCTGGGTCTCGACCGGGCTCGGGAACGCGAAGGCGTCGAGCGCCGAGTAGAACGCCGGCATCTCCTCCCGGTCGAGGAAGCCGAGGAAGCGGGCGTCGGCGCCGAGGTCGGCGGCCTTCGCTTCGAGGTCCCCGCGGGCCGGGCCGTCGCCGCCGAAGACCACCGTGACGTCCATCTCCGCTGCGGCCTCGACGAGCTCCGAGAGGCACTTCTCGTAGCCGTGCCGGCCGGTGTAGCCGACGAGGGGCCGGTCACCGTCGAGGCCGTGGCGGGCCAGGAACTCGTCGGGGTCGACCGGCCGGAACCGCTCGGTGTCGACGCCGTTGGGCACCACCTCGACGGGCGTGTCGACGCCGACCTCCTCGGTCAGGTGGTCGCGGGTCGCCGCGGACGGCGCGAGCACGGCGTCGGCCCGGCCGAAGAACCACCGCTCGTAGCTCTCCGAGACCCGGCCGATCACCGAGGCCACCGAGTCGGTGGGCGAGACGTAGGCGGCGTACTCGCTGGTCGGCGTGTGGTACGACGCCACCAGCGGGACGTCCTGGTCGCGCGCGAGCCGCAGGCCGCCCAGTCCCAGGCTGAACGGCGTGTGGGCGTGGACCACCTCGGCGTCCCGGACCGCCCGGGGGATCTTCGGCGTGCCCAGCCGGAACCCGTCGTAGAAGGGAAACGGCAGGCTGCCGACCGGGTGCTCGCCGTCGGTCGGCCGGTGACCGTCGGCCCGGGGGTAGACCACGTCCATCCGGCCGCCCGCCCGCTCCCACCGCTCGCGCCACGACGCGATGGTGTAGGTCACGCCGTTGACGGTCGGCAGGTAGGTGTCGGTGAACGCGGCGACCTGTTCCATTGTTGGCCCCTTTGGGAACCGGTACTTAAGACCTTTTGAAGTTGACTCGGAGCTGAGAGTCCGGGCGAGAACCGGAGAGAGACGGGCTACTGCGCCAGTTCGCGGTACAGCGAGACGAGCTCGTCGCCGACTGCGCTCAGTTCGAACTCCGCGCTCTTCTCGGCTGCGGCCGCACCGAGTCGGTCGCGGAGCGCCGGGTCGCGGAGCCGGTCGAGCTGCTCGGCGAAGTCGTCGACCCCGCCGTCGGCCTTGAGGCAGTGGGTCCCGTCGTCGAGCCAGTCGTAGGTCGGGATGTCCCGGATGACCAGCGGCTTGCCGCAGGACATCGCCTCCAGCAGCGCGATGCCCTCGTTCTCGTTCTTCGAGGGCCAGAAGAACACGTCGCCGGCCGCGAACGCGCCCTCGATGTCCTCGACGTAGCCCGTGAACTGGCAGTTGTCGGGCGCGCTCTCGACGAGCCGCCTCGTGTCGCGGCTCTTGAGGAAGCGGTCGAGCTCCCCGCCCGCGGGGTTGAGGTAGCCGAACCACACGAAGTCGAGGTCGGGCATCGCGCGGGCGGTCTCGACGAACGCCGCCAGCCCCTTGCGCTTGATGACGTGGCCGACGTTGAACACGACCGGCGGGTCGAGGTCGTAGCGCTCCAGGTACTCCTCGCGGAGCCCCTCGTCGTCGAAGCCGGCCACCTTGTCGGGGTCGAACCCGTTGCTGATGACGGTCTTCGGGGCGTCGGAGTAGTCCTCGAGGACCCGCCGGTTGTGCTCCGAGGGGCAGACCAGGTGGTCGGCCAGCGAGTAGGCGTACCGCAGGTACGGCTTCATCGGGCGCGCGAGCGCGTTCGAGAGCGCGAAGCTCTCGCGGAAGTCCTCGGCGGTCTGGTGGGCGTGGATCAGCACCGGCACGCCGGCCCGGCGGGCCTTCCGTGCGTAGTACACCGACTTCGGCCCCATGTTGTTGAGGTGGAGCAGGTCGGCGTCGAGGGTGGGCTCGGTCGTGTACTCGACGCCCCGCCGGTCCATGATCTTGCGCTGGTTGTCGACCGACTGGGCGTGCCCGCCCGTGATGTACTCCTCCCACTCGAAGTAGTGGCTCACCTTCATGGTTCAGGTCGGCGTCGGGCCCCGCGACCGCCGGCTCCGGGTCGCTGCGCGCTCACTGTCGGACGGGAAACGCGGGCGGGACAAAACGGTACCGGAACGCGGTCCGGGCCGCCGGAGTGCCGCGGTTCCGGTGGCTCGGGGTCCGGGTCGGCGTCGCGGACCGGAGTCGATTCCGCCCGGAAGAAACCAAAAACTATATTACCCGTTCGGAGAATGCCACCCATGGGGCAACACAGGAACCTTCTATCCTTGTCCTGTCTCGCCCCGGAAACCCCCACCCCCCATTCCCATATTGCATGACGATAGCCGAAGAGCGCATCGAGCGCCTCGCTACGCTCGCCCGCGACGCCGCCGCCGAGTGCCACGACGACCGCGCCCGCGAGTACGTCCGGCTCGCGCGGCGCCTCGCCGAGCGCAACCGCGTCGCCCTGCCGAAGCGGCTCAAGCGGTTCACCTGCGACAGCTGCGACAGCTACCTCCGGCCCGGGAAGAACGCCCGCGTCAGGACGCAGGACGGCCACGTCGTCCTCACCTGCGACTGCGGCGCGCAGAAGCGGTACCCCTACGAGTAACGGGGCCGTCGTCCGGGTCGTCCAGCCGACCTATTCGGCGAACCGCCGCGCGAGGAGCGCGCTGGTCGCCATCTCGACGATGCCGAACACCACCGCCGGCAGCGACGCGCTCGCCGGGAAGCCGGCCGCGGTCGCCAGCGCGGCCGCGACCGCGAAGTCCCGCATCCCGACCGAGAGCGCGCCGGCGACCCGCGCCGGCCGGGCCGCCGACCGGGTGCCGACCCAGCCGAGCGCGTAGCCCGCGAGGTTGAGTCCGAGCGCGCCCGCCCCGACGACCGCCAGCAGGTCGGCCCGGCCCCGGATCAGCGCGGCGTTGGCCGCGGTGACCCCGCCGATGATGAGCACCACCATCAGCGCCGAGACGGTCGCGTAGTACTCGTCGTACCGGCCGACGGCCGCCTCCCACTGCGTCCGCGCGCCGACAGCGACGACCATCGGGGCGACGACCGCGACCGCCAGGCTCTCGGCGATGCGCCAGCCGTCGATCCGGACGCCCGGACCGAGCAGCGCCCCGACCGCGAGCGGCGTGAAGACCGTGCTGCCGGCACCGATGACGACGAGCGCGGTCGAGGCGAGGGCGGTGTCGCCGTCTGCGAGCGCGGTCATCGTCGGCGTCACGAGTTCGGGCGTGACCGCGCCGAGCAGGACGAACCCGGCGGTGAGCGCGGGCGACAGACCAAGGACGCGGGCGACGCCGAACGCGACCGCGGGCATGGCGGCGTGGCCGAGGAGGACCCGCGCGAGCGCCGACCGGTCCACCGACGCGAACGCCGAGGCCGACAGCGTCAGCGAGACGCTGCCGACCATGACCGCGAGGATCGGGGTCGAGAGCGTCGCTATCGCGGCCAGGTCGGGGAACGCGACGCCGAGCGCGACCGCCAGCAGGACCCACCCGAACAGGTAGTCGTCGACGAGGCTCGCGGCGCCCATGGCGCGACGATTGGGCCACCGCCGGATAAAGCCCGCCGACCGGGTGCAAGCGTTTTATACCCGTCCGCTCCCGAGTCGGACGTATGACCGACGAAGACCTGCGGAAACGGGCCCACGACCTCGACGTGACCGTCTGGGTCGGGAAGTCCGGCATCGACGCCGTCACCGACGAACTGGCCGACCAGCTGGCCGACCGCGACCTGGTGAAGGTGAAGTTCCTCCGGGCGGCCCGCGGGGGCACCACCACCGACGAGCTCGCCGACGAACTCGCCGACCGGGTCGACGCCGAACTGGTCGAGACCCGCGGCAACACCGCGGTCTTGCACTGACGTCGCGCCGGGTCCGAGCGGTACTGCACCCGAACCGCCGGGAAACGCCGGAACCCCGCCGTTCTGCCCCGGACAGTAGTTTTTCCTACCGTCGGGACCCTTTGGCAGTATGGTCGAACCACTTCCGATAATCGACAGCTTCCTGCCGACGGCGTACGCCCTGGCCGTGACCCAGGCGCTGTACTTCGTGGTCGCGTTCCTGGCGGTCTACCTGGTCGGGCGGGCGACGGTGGTCCCGCTGGTCGGGCGGTTCCTCGACCGGCGAGACGTCGACAGCCACGCCAAGCGGCCGCTGGTCCGGATTGTGAAGTTCGCGGTCGTGTTCGTCGCCGTCTCGGTGGCGTTCGGCTTCGCCGACTACGGCAACTTCCTGACGTCGCTGGCGACCATCGCGGCCGCCGCCACCCTCGCCATCGGGCTGGCGACCCAGGACGTCATCAAGAACTTCGTGGCGGGCGTGTTCATCTACACCGACAAGCCGTTCAAGATCGGCGACTGGATCGAGTGGGACAACGAGACGTACGCGGGCATCGTCGAGGACATCGGCCTGCGGGTGACGCGGGTCCGGACCTTCGACAACGAGCTGCTGACCGTGCCCAACTCCTCGCTGACCGACGGCGTCATCAAGAACCCGGTCGAGGCCGACCGGCTCCGGCTGAAGTTCCTGTTCGGCATCGGCTACGACGACGACATCGACCGCGCGACCGAGATCATCGTCGAGGAGGCCGAGGCCCACCCGGACATCCTGGACGACCCCGCGCCCTCGGTCCGGCTCACCGAGCTCGGCGACTCGTCGGTCGGCCTCCAGTCGCGCATCTGGATCGCCGACCCCTCCCGGAGCGACTACGTGAAGACCAAGGGCGAGTACGTGACCAGCGTCAAGGAGCGGTTCGACGAGGAGGGCATCGACATCCCCTACCCGAACCGGACGCTCGGTGGCGGCCTCGAACTCACGAACGTCGAGGCGGTCGCCGAGACCGCCGACGACTGAGACCCCGGCGCCGTTTCTCCGTGCGTCGTTCCCCCACCGCGAACGGCCGGAAACCTCGCGGCGTGTACCGCCGACGTCGCGCCGCCGCCCGAATCTTCCCGAGCGGAATCGGTGTTCTGTCAAGGCCGAAAGCCAACTTATAAAAAGGTGATCTGAGATGCTTCCACCGGCATGGCACGCGAGCGGTGGGAGACTCCCCCTCCTCGAGCAACGGTCAGTAGCGACGCCCGCGGCAGCGAAGCGCCCGACCCGCCGATACGCGGTGGTCCGCCGCGATGAAGTCGGCCGCGGCGGTCGTCGCGGTGCTGGTAGTGGCGACGCTGAGCGCCGGCGCGCTGGCGGCCCTCGACGACGGCGACGGCGTCCCGACGGTCGACGAACTGCTGGGGCCGACCGACCCGGTCAGTCCGGACACCGACGCCGACGGACTCGCCGACGGCGCCGAACGCGGCGGCGCGACCGACCCCACGGTCGCCGACACCGACGGCGACGGCCTGAACGACGGTAACGAGACCGACGCGGGGTCGGACCCGACGCGCCTCGACACCGACGGTGACGGCCTCGACGACGGCCCGGAGGTCCACGAGCACGGGACGGACCCCACGGACCCGGACACCGACGCCGACGGCCTGGCCGACCGCGCGGAGGTCGTCGCGCACGGCACCGACCCCGCCCGGGCCGACACGGACGGTGACGGTCTGGCTGACAGCGCCGAGGTGAACGAGCATCCGACGGACCCCGTAGACCGGGACACCGACGCCGACGGGCTCGCCGACGGCGCGGAACTCGACCGGGCGACCGACCCCACGGTCGCCGACACCGACGGCGACAGCCTCGACGACGGCCCGGAGGTCCACGAGCACGGGACGGACCCCACGGACCCGGACACCGACGCCGACGGACTGCGCGACGGCGTCGAGGTCCTGGCCGGGGCGGAGCTGGCGGCCGCCGACCCGCTCCGCAAGGACGTGTTCCTCGAAGTCGACTACATGCGGGGCACCGCCGTCCCGACGGAGAAGCTGGAAAAGGTCGAGCGCGCGTTCGCCACCGCGCCCGTCGAGAACCCCGACGGGTCGAAGGGCATCGACCTCCACGTCCGGGTCGGCGACGACCCGGTCGCGCCGGCGCGCGACACGTCCCTGTACGAGTACTCGAACGGCTACTACGAGTCGGAGTACGACACCCGCGGCAACGGCTACTTCCACGCGCTGATCGTGAAGGAGGTGCCCGACCGCGGCGGCGGCAACCGGGTTGGCATCACCTCGACCGGCGTCGACGGGATGGTCGTCGAGCACCGCCGGAGCGGGGTCCGCGTGGCCAAGACGCTGATGCACGAGCTCGGCCACAACCTCGGGCTCCACCCCGGCAGACACCGCGGCATCGACTCGTACGCGATCCAGCCCAAACGGTACCCCAGCGTGATGAACTACCACCGGCTGGGCGGCTGCGACTGCAACTACGACTACTCCGACGGGACCAACTCCCCCGCCGACTTCGACGACTGGGGCTACATCGCGTCGGCGCTCGCCGAGGAGGCGCCGAACACCAGCGCCGCGCGGGCGCGCATCGAATAGCTCCCACGGGTCGCTTCTTTGGGTCGCACCTTCGTGTGCGTGAGTCGTATCGAAACCGAGCGCAGAATTGGACATCACAGCAGCGACCGATCGGAGACCGGCGCACCGACTCCGGCCGGCGGCGCGGTCGCTGTCGGAGCGTGAATGACGAAGTATGAGTGCGGACGACCCGGAATTGCCCGGCGTTCCGTGCCGGGGAATCCCGGTCGCGTCCTCCACCCCGCAACCCTGCGAGCGATAGCTGTCCAGTGGTCCGCTGCTCGCTTCCGCGCCTGACGGATTGCCACCGGCTAACTCCGACCGCAGCACTCCTGCGAGTGCCCGTCGGAGACCGCTATCCCCGCAGGACGAGGCTTCGAAGTCGGCTTCCGGGGCCCGGCACGGTCTGACCGGACGCCTCCGGGGTTCGGTCCCCGCTGAAGACCGTAGTGCGGGTAGCGAGCAGGGCCTAACTGCCCGACCTAGTCCATCTTCTACTAAGCGGCTGGTGACTTAAGGGCCTTTCGCTAATCGTGCGACGGCAGCGACCGAACGCGTCCGGACGCTTTCGGCGGCCCGTCCGCGGGGACGCCGCGGGCGTTCACGCGGCGGCGAGGATGGCCCACGCGTTGGCGGCCACGACCGCGAGGCCGACCAGCAGGTAGGCCGCGCTCCCCGCGCGGAACGTCCGCCGGGCGTCGCCGGTCACGCCCGGCAGCAGCAGCAGGACGACGGCCGCCATCGCCTTCAGCAGCACGAGGCCGCCGAGCCCCGCCTCGGCGATGAGCGCGCTCGCGACCGGGTTGGCCTCCTCCAGGCCCATCGCCATGCCGACGCCCGTGGTGATCACGTCGCCGACCATCACCGCGAGCACCGCGCCGAAGACGACGGGCGAGACGTAGCCCCACCACGACCGGCCCTCGTCGCGGAGCACGTACTCGCGGTCCTCCTCGAGCAGGAACTCGTCGTCCCTGAGCATCCAGCGCTCGCGGGCCGCCTCCGACTCCGCGAGGTCGCCCAGTCCGCCGTCGCCCGACGGGTCGTCGCGGACCGGGGCGTCGCCCAGCCCGCCGGCCTCGAAGGCGTCGTTCTCGGACACGACCGGAGTTACTCCCGGACTGGGCTTTGTTATGCGTCGGCTGACAGGACGTCACGCGGCGTCTACACCCGAGTAATCGGTCGCTACTCGCTGAGAGCGGAGGTGTCCGTCGTCCGCGACCCGCTACAGCACGTCGCTGGCGAACCAGCCGGCGCACGCGGCGACCGCGACCGCGGTCGCGAGCAGCACCCAGCGGTGGTAGTCGAACGCCGCGACGTCGGTGAGGCTGCCGACCAGGCTGCCCGCGGCGACCGCCCACCAGAGCACCACCAGCGCCATGAACCCGCCGAGGACGACCGCCGCGCCCGCCGCGGTCGGCGGGTCGGTCCGGCCGTTGCGCCCGGCCGCGAACACCACGACCGCGATCATCGCGAGCAGGCCGACCACGAAGTGGACCGGGAGGAGCGTCGGGGCGCTGTAGTAGACCGCGGCCTCGGTCGCGTCGATGACGAAGTACGGCGCGATCACGGCGGCGATGACCGCGAGCGCGGCGACGACGCCGGCGGTCGGCGCGGGGGTGTCGGGCAACCGCTCCTGCGAGAGGCGCTCCTGCGACATACGCGGACGTTCTCCGGAGGTCTCATTAAGCCCGGCGGTCGAGTCGGAAAAGTCACGTATCGGGCGACCGAACCGGTCGGTATGGGACTCGGAAGCACGGCCAAGAAGGTCCAGAAGCTCGCCGACACCGCCGAGAAGCTGTACAGCAAGCTCAACGAGCTCCGCGACCAGGTCACCGAGATGCGCGAGAAGCTCGACACCACGAGCGAGCGCGTCGAGCGACTGGAGCGGGAGAACGCCGAGCAGCGCGCGCTCCTCGAGGCCATCGCCGAGGACCGCGGCATCGACGTCGACGAGATCGAGCCCGACGTCGGAACCGGTTCCTCGGACACCGAGGAGTCCGGCGCCGAGGCCGAGGCGTAGGGCCGCGATCACCTCGAAGCGCGGGAGCCGCGACCGAGTGACACCGGGACGGAGAGGGGTTTCGCCCTCGCCGCGAGGCCCACACAAAAAAGGTTAACCGCCCTCCCAACTTTTGCCTACCCGATGACCGACCACCGGACGCCGCTCGACTCCGTGCTCGACGCGGTGGGTGAGACGCCGCTCGTCCGCGTCCACGCCGCACCCGACGAGGTGCCGGTGTACGCCAAGCTCGAGACGTTCAACCCCGGCGCGAGCGTCAAGGACCGCATCGGCGAGTACATGATCGAACAGCTGCTCGAACGGGGCGACCTCGAGCCCGGCGGGACCGTCATCGAGCCGACCGCCGGCAACACCGGCATCGGGTTCGCGGTCGCCGCCGGCCAGCTCGGCGTCGACGCGGTCTTCGTCGTCCCCGAGCGGTTCAGCGTCGAGAAGCAGCAGCTGATGGACGCGCTGGGCGCGGAGGTCATCAACACCCCGACCGAGGACGGCATGGGCGGGGCCATCGACCGCGCCCACGAGCTCGCCGAGGAGATCGACGGCGCCGTGGTGCCCCAGCAGTTCTCGAACCCGCTGAACGTCGAGGCCCACTACGAGACCACGGCTCCCGAGATCTTCGAGGCGCTCGACGGCGAGGTCGGCGCGGTGGTCGCGGGCTGTGGCACCGCGGGCACGCTGATGGGCATCGCCGAGTACGCCCTGGAGCAGAACCCCGACACGCACGTCGCGGCAGTCGAGCCCGAGGGGTCGCTGTACGCCGAGACCAAGGGCGAGGACGTCGAGGAGGACGCCTACAAGATCGAGGGCATCGGCACCCACGACCTCTCGACGAACGAGCTGTTCGACCCGGACCTCGTCGACGAGGTGCTCCAGGTCCCGGACCGCCGCGCCCACGACGAACTCAAGCGACTCGCGCGCGAGGAGGGCCACCTGGTCGCGTCGAGCGCGGGCGCGGCCAGCGCGGCGGCCGTGCACGTCGCCGAGCGCATCCGCGACGGCGAGATCGACGCGCCCCACGACGCCGTGGCGACCGTCTTCCCCGACTCCAGCGAGCGCTACCTCTCGAAGGGCATCTACCGGTCGTTCGAGGAGTGGGAGGGGTAGGGTCGTTCGGGCCGGGCGGACGATCACTAAATTACGGTTTCGAAAATATCTCTCCGCCCGCCCGATCGTTCCTGAACTAATACTGATTCGAATCGACGCATCTGGGAAACATGTTGCTTTCCGTCGATAAGGTTTTACTCCTAATACTATAGAGGACTCGGTAGCGAGCGATACCGGGAGTCCGGTGTCGCCCCACCGAACCATGGCACGCGAGAACGCAACCGAGGTACCGGACTGCAACACCGATTCGGGAGACGCGAGCGACATCGACGTCCGCTGTCCGCGCTGCGAGACGCGGTTGGCAGCGAACTGGCCCGAGCCGTCGTGCCCCGACTGTGACACCTCCTTCCTCGTCAGGATCTTCGACGAGTTCGCGCTGGTCGAGCGCGGGGGCTGGACGGTCGGGGTGTCGCTGGGGATGGCCGACCGCCGGGGGGCGCTCCCCGATGGATGACCTGCGGGGGCGGCTGGCGGCCTCGCTCGACGGCCCGAGCGTCGAGAGCGTCTACGAGTGCGCCCACTG
Source organism: Halorussus sp. AFM4 (assembly GCF_051194995.1). Lineage (NCBI taxonomy): Archaea > Methanobacteriati > Methanobacteriota > Halobacteria > Halobacteriales > Haladaptataceae > Halorussus > Halorussus sp. AFM4. The sequence continues at coordinate 90,534 of NZ_JBNTJT010000003.1, forward strand.
CGGGGTCGAGAGCGAGCGCTGGGACGACGACTGCCCGCGGTGCGGCGGCGTCCTGATGCGGATCGTCACCGGCGCCTGAACGACCACCCTTCTCCCTCCGCGGCAATCGACGGACGCTCCCCGTCGGACCAAGCAGAAAATCGAGAGGCCTCCCCGTTCGCCGATCGTCAGTCGCGCTGCCGGAGCAGGTAGCCCCACAGCACGGCGCAGACGACCGTGACGAGCAGTGCGACGACGTACACCGTGCTGATGCCGACACCGCTCGCGGCCGCGGACTGCGACTCCTGGGCCGCGTCCTTCCGGTCGCCCTGCGACGCCGTCTCCGCGGGTCGAGCGCCGGCCTCCTCTGTCGTCGGACTGTCGCCGCTCTCAGCCGTCCCGCCCGCCGCGGTCGACCCGTCGCCGCCGGCGGCGTTCGGGTCCCGTTCGGGGTGCGGGACGCCGATGGCGAACGTCGAGAAGCCCGGGGACGTCGCCCGGAACACGACCGCGTCCGAGGCGTTCCGGACCACCTCGGTCGACAGCGCCGACCACTCGCCGGCGTGGTTGCGGTACAGCGTCACCGCGCTCGGGTCGACGCCGCGGTCGTCGAGGACCGCCGTCCCCACCCGGAAGGTGAACGTCGCCGTCTCGATGGCCGCGTTGTCGATCCCGTCCTTGCGGACGGTGAGATACGAGAACGCGGTTCGGACGGGCGGCGCCGCGACGCCCGGCGGCAGCGACGCGCGCTCCCGCGTCCGGAGCTCGAACGACTCGTTGACGACGGCGCCGGACGACTCGGCGGGCGTCACCAGGTCGATCGACTCGAACGACGCGGAGGCGGACGCTCCCGACCCGTCGGGAAGCGAGATCGGGATCTTGTTACCGAACCCCGCGTGTCGGACGGTCACCGTCGCCGCGCCCGCCTGACCGGGTCGGACCTCCACCCCAAGCTTCGCCGGCGGCGACCCCGAACCGCCCGGCTGGCCGCCGGCCGACGAGTCCGAACTCCCGCTGCCTCCGCCACTGCTGGCTCCGGCGCTGCTTCCTCCGCCGCTACTACCTCCGCTGCTACTACCTCCCCTACTGCTTCCCCCACTACTACTCGCTCCAGTGCTCCCGTCACCGCCGCTGCTCCCGCCACCGCCGCTGCTCCCGCCACCGCTGTTGCCCGCTCCGCCGGCGCCGGTGCTACTGCTACCGCCACTGCCACCGCCGCTACCGGCGTTTCCGCCGGTGCTGCTCCCGGCGCCGGCACCGTTCCCGCCGGCACCACCACCGGCAGCGCCACCACCGCCGTCGTCGCCGGTACTACCGCCACCGTCTCCGGTACCGCCCGTCGTCGCGGAGCCGTCACCGGTCGCGTTCGGCGCGACCGCGAGCGTCGCGTTCGCCGTGGCGCTGTTCCCCTTGATGTCCACAACCTCGACGCTCACGTTCAGGGCGGCCGGTTCGGTGAGGTTCGACGGCGCGGCGAACGTCAGCGACGGCGACTCCGTGACCCTGGTCCGGGAGACGTTCCCGAGCGCGGAGTCGTTCGCCGCGGGCTCGACGCGCCAGGTGTACGTCTCGCCGACGAGGCCCTCCGGGACCGACGCGTTCAGCGTGACCGTGGTGTTGGCGGCCACGCGCTCGGTCGCCGGGAGCGACACGTTCGGCCGGGGAATCACCGACACCGGCGCCGACACCGCGCGCGGCTCGCCCCGGGTGGTGTCGAGTCGGAGCGTCACCGGATACGTGCCCAGCGCCGAGTAGTTGTGGGTCGGGGTGCGGTTCGCGCTCGTCCGCCCGTCGCCGAAGCGCCACCGGTAGGCCGTGATCGCGTCGCGGTCGGCGGCGACGTTGGACAGCGCGAACGAGACCGTCTCGTTCGGGTAGACGTACGGCTTGTACTCGATGTCCGGGGCGGGCCGGATGGGCACGGAGACGTTCCGCTCGGCGGTCCGCCCGTGCTCGTCGGTGACCGAGACGGTGCCGTTCACCGTCGTCGGGAACAGCACCTCCGGCGCGGTGAACGACGCGGTCGCGGTGTCGGCGTTCGCGAGCGAGACGCCGGTCCCGTTGGCCAGCGTCCAGTTGTAGGTCAGCGGCCCGTCGGCGTCCCTGTCGGTGGTCCCGCTCGCGTCCAGCGCGACCGTCGAACCGGCCTTCGCGGTCTCGGGCGCGTCGACGGTGACGTTCGGCGGGTGGTTGACGACCCGGATCGTCCGGTTCGCGGTGGCGGTGAGCCCGCTCTCGCTCGTGGCCCGCAGGATCACCTCGTAGGACGTGTTGTGGGCGACGTCCGCGACCGTTCGCGTCGTGAAGTTGGCCACCGTCACGCCGGGGCTGTGGGTGTCGTTGTACCGCCACTCGTAGGTGACGTTCGGCCGCCGGTTCGCGGCCTCGAACCGGACCCGCTCGCCGACGCCGACCGTCGCGGCGCTCGCCCGGATGGTCGCGTTGGGATACACCGTGACGTTCCGGGACGCCGTCGCCGTGTTGTTCGCCCCGTCGACGACCTCCACCGCGATCTGCCGAGCGCCGATGGTGTCGTACGCGGTCCGGTAGGTCGGCGAGGCGGTCACCGCCTCGTACTCCGCGTCCCCGTCGGTGTTCCAGCGGTACTCGCTGATCCGTCCGTTGTCCGACGACCCGCTCGCGTTCAGCGTCAGCGTCTCGCCCGCCATCGGAGTCGACTCGGCGACCGTGACCGACGCCTCGGGCGGAGTCTCGTCGACGACGGGAATCTGGACCAGCTGCGAGCTGTTCCGGCCGGCCCCGTCGACAGCGGTGACGGTGACGTTGTAGACGCCCGTCGTCGTCAGGTACGACGTCGTGAAGTTGGGACTGAGCGTCGTGAAGCGGTTGTACGGCGTGTCCCACTTGTAGAGCTCGATGCCGGTATCGTCCGTGCTGTCGGCCGCCGAGATGGTGGTGTTCTGCCCGACGTTGACGGGCGATTCGAGGACCGCCGTCCGAACGGTCGGCGCCTCGCGGTCGACCCGGAGGTCGAGCGTCGCGTTCCCGGTGACGGTCCGCCTCTCGGCGGTCGTCACGGGTCGGACGCCGACGGCCTCGACCGTGGTCGAATCCGCGACTTCGAGCGCGGTGCCGTACCTGCCGAAGTCGGTCGTGCCCGTCGCGTTCGTCGTCCCGTCGACGGCGACACCGGTCGGGGACTGCCCGCCGTCGCCGTAGAACCGGAGGCTGACGCTCGCGTTCGACACGGACGAGTTCCCGTCCCGGACGCCGACCTCGACGGTGCGGGCGGTCGGGAGCGACTCGGTTCCGAGGTCGACGCCGGACGAGCTGTTCAGGTCGGTCGCGACGACCCGGACGTCGGGGACGCCGTCCTGACCGGCGACGCCGGCGTAGTCCTCGCTGCCGGCCGTCTCGTTCGGCGCGCGCTGCCGGTAGACGAGCGTGTAGGTCCGGTTCGGCGTCGCTGGCACCGCGAACGTCCCGTTCCCGTCCGTCAGCGTGCGCGTCCGGTTCCCCTCCCCGTCCTCGACGGACACCGTGTCGTTGGCGAGCGGCCGGCCCGACGCGGACCGGAGCGTTCCGCGTATCCAGGCCGTCTCCCCGGAGGCGTTCCCTGTCCCGTCGTCCGCCGTGACGTTCTCCGTCCCGTCGTCCGCCGTGGCGTTGCCGGTCGGGGTTCCTGCTGTGGTAGTCGTGGTGTTCCGAGTTGTCGTTTCTCGGGCGGTGGTGTTCTCGGTGTCCGTCCCTTCGGTGGTGGTCTCGTTCTCCGGAGTCGCGGTGGACGTCGCCTGGCCGTCCTCGTCACTGGTCGCTGTGGTTCGCTGAGTCGTCGACGACGTCACGGTGGTCGCGGTCGAAGATGTGGTAGCGGTCGAAGTCCCAGACGTGGTGGAGGTCGCAGTGGTTTCGGATGTCGTAGTCGTCGCGGTCCCGGACGACTCGTTGGCGTCGGCCGTCACGGTCGCGGGCGAGGGTGAGCGAGAGGAGAGGTCCGCGCCGGCCGGGGTCGGCGTCCCGGACGCCGGAGCGGGGCTCGTCGGCACGAGGGCGACCGCCCCGAGCACCGGGGCGGTGAGACAGACGAGGCTGACGAGGAGAGCGGTCAGCGCTCGCGTCCGGCGGGAGGGCAGTCGAGACAAGATGTTTCTTCCCATCGTCCGTTGCTGTTCGTCCCGTCAGAAGACCGCATATTTAATGTTCCGGTGTTATTTCCTGTATTTTCCAGAGAACTCTCGGAAGAGTTTGAAATGATGGCGTAAATTCCTAGTTCGAAGAAGGTATAAGATGAGAGAAGGTTAACTTGACTAAGCGGTCTCGAACGCGTTGAAGAGGGCCTTCCGCCCGCTGAGGTCGATCAGTTCGTCGAGCGTCTCGTTCTCCGAGACGCCCGTCTCCGAGAATATCCCGAGCGGGACCCGGACCAGCGAGGCGTCGGCGTTTCCGGCCACGTCGTAGGTGTCGTCGAAGGCCTCCTCGAGGACGTCGACCGCGTTCATCCTGACGTCGTCAGTCTGACACGATATCACGATCGTCTCGTCGTGGATGCCGAACACCGCCGCCGTCGAGACGCCCTCGACGCGGAGCAGCGTGCCGGCGGCCTCCTCGAGCGCGCTGACCGTCGGGACGAGCCCGACGTTGGTGACCGCGAAGCTCGACCGGCGCTCCCGGTTGTTGATGGCGTCGCCGATGACGTCGAACGACTCGTCGCTGATGCTGGGCGCGTGGAGCTCCTCGACCCGGCCGAGGTCGGCGAACGAGTGGAGGTAGGCCGCGGCCCGGTGGTCGTTCTCGCCGGTGGGGCGGCGGAACTCGCCCGTGCCGGCCCGGATGCCGTAGAGCAGCGCGGTCGCGACGCGCTGGTTCGGCGCGAACTCCGCCCGCCGGACGATCTCGGTGACCGTCGTCGACGTCGCCCCGTCCTCGGGGCGGGTGATCGTTAGCGCGCTCTCGTCGGTCAGCTGTCGGTGGCGGATGACCGCGACGACGGGGATCGACGAGCAGTTGGGAATCGCACCGGCGCCGCCGATGACGACCGCGGCGTCGCAGTCGGCGACGTTCCGGCTCGCGCCGCCGACCCGGGCGGGGTCGAGGTCGAAGAGGTTGCAGAACGTCTTGCTGTCCTCGCTCGTGAGCTCGCCGTCGACGAACAGCCGGGCCGTGGCGCCGAACTCCCGGCAGACCGCCTGGAAGCCGAGTCCGGCCGCCAGCGCGTCTATCGACGCCCCGGCGGGGAGGATCACCGCGAGGCGGTCCTGGGCGGACACGAGCCGCCGGAGCTCGTCGAACGACTCGAAGTCGTCGCCGTCGCCGCGGTCGAGCAGCGTCTGGATCACGTAGAAGGCCAGGCCGCCGACGAACAGCATGGCGACGCTGACGACGACAAGCAACTCCGTGGTGTTGCTCGCGATGGAGGGAGCCATTAATCGAACCCTCCCGACCCCATTTCAAATATCTTCTGGATTTTAAATAGATAGTTCGCAGACGTGTCTCACCGACGACTCGACGGGTCGGCCGATCCGGTGTCCGAGTTCCGCGGTTCGCCGGCGTCACGGGCCGGCAAGCCCGGTCGGCGGACCACGTCGGCAACAGGAGCCCTCGGATTCGAAGAACAGTCTGCTCGGTCGCTCAGACCCAGGGCGGATCGCGCAGGTCCCGCATCGACCCGATGGTGTAGTGCGGCGAGTGGTCGGCGGTCGCGTCGGCCTGCTCGAGCCACACCGACGTCACGCCCGCGGCGTGGGCGCCGGCCACGTCCGAGCGCAGCGAGTTGCCGACGTGGACCGCCTCGTCGGCCGCCAGCCCCAGCGCCGAGAGGGTGCGGTGGAAGTGGTCGGGGTCGGGCTTGACCGGCCCGCCGGGCTCGGTGAACGTCGCCGCGTCGAACCGGTCGGCGATGCCCAGCGCCTCGAGCTTCGCGGTCTGGGTCGCGCGGTCGCCGTTCGTCACCAGCGCGAGGTCGTGGCCCGCGCCCAGCGCGTCGAGCGCCGCCTCCGCGCCGGGGAGGAACTCGACGGCGGTCGGATCGGGGTCCTCGTAGGCGCGGGCCACCGCGAGCGCGTCGTCGCCGATCCCGGTCCTGTTCGTCGGCGATGCCCGCGAAACACCGCTCGCGGAGTTCGACCGCGGAGTCGGCGGTCACCTTCGGGAGCCACCGCCGGAAGTCGGCCGCGTCGAAGAACGGGTCGACCCCCGCCGCCGCGAAGGCGTCGGCGAGCCGGTCGGCGGTCGACCGGGGATGGGAACAGATGGTGTCGTCGAGGTCGAGAAAGACGGCAGAGACGTCAGCGTCGGTCATCAGACCGGTGTAGGCGCCGCGCCCTCAAAAGTGGTCGGTCGCGGCGGCGCGTCAGGCGACGAGCCGCTGGTGTTCGACCTTGATGCACTTGTCCTGGACGACCCGGAGGCCGGCGTCCTCGGCCCGGGCGGCCGCCTCCCCGTCGGCGATGCCGAGCTGGGTCCACACGACCGCCACGTCGTCGCGGTCGAGCGCCTCGTCGACGATGCCCGCCACCTCGTCGCTCGGCCGGAACACGTCGACCACGTCGACCTCCTCGTCGACGTCCGCCAGCGAGTCGTAGGCGGTCCGGCCGAATATCTCGTCGGCGGTGGGGTTGACCGGGATCACCTCGTAGCCGTGCTCGAGCAGGTACTTGGGGATCTCGTGGGCGTCCTTGCCGGGCGTGGACGAGCAGCCGACGACCGCGACGCGCTCCATGCCGAGCACCTCGCGCAGTTCGGCGTCGCTCTCTACGGGCATACGTCGAGTCTGGTCGCCGGTGTGCAAAAGGGTTGAGGTAGCGGGCGGAACTGTCGCGGTTCGCGGGCGGCTGGTCGCCCGGACCGACCCCAGAGTTCCGAACCGGCCCCAGAGTTCCGGACCGACCCCAGATTTATATCCCGTAACCGACAACTCTGGCGTATGAGTCCCCGACGAAGCTACACGATCGGCGGTGCCCTCGTGGCGGCTTCCGCGGTGTTCGGCGCGCTCGCGTACCCCCAGCTGCCCGCCGAGATGGCGACCCACTGGAACGCCGCCGGCGAGATCGACGGCCGGACGCCGAAACTGCTCGCGCTCGGGCTGTTTCCCGTGCTCATGGCGGCCCTGCTCGGACTGTTCGCCGTGGTTCCGCGAATCGACCCGCTCGGCGAGAACGTCGAGCAGTTCCGCGCGCAGTACGACACCTTCGTCGTACTGGTGCTGGCGTTCCTGGCGTACCTCCAGGCAGTCGTGGTCGCCGCCAACGCGGGCTACGAGTTCGAGCTGATCCAGGCGCTCGCGCCGGCGGTCGGCGCCCTGTACTACTACGTCGGCGTCCTCTCGGCCCACGCCGAGCGCAACTGGTTCGTCGGCATCCGGACCCCGTGGACCATCTCCAGCGACGAGGTCTGGAAGCGGACCCACGACCGCGCCGCGCCGCTGTTCAAGTTCGCGGGCGTCGTGGCCGCCCTGGGCGCGCTCGTCCCGGCGTACGCCGAACTCCTCGTCGTGGCGCCCGTCCTCGCGGTGTCGCTGTACGCCGCGGTGTTCTCCTACGCGGAGTACCGCCGGGTCGGCGCGTAGCCTCGGAGTCCGCGGTCGACCACAGGCCGGACCGGTCAGCGCACCAACGCCACCGCCGCGCGCCAGAGCGAGAAGGAGACGACGCCGACGCCCGTCACGACCAGCGCGAACGACAGCGGCGAGTCGCCGTGGAAGTATCCCGTGGCACGCAGCGCCAGTCCGATGACGGCCGCGGGGACCCACGCGGCCACCGCGCGGACGACGGCCGACTTGACGGTCCGAGTGGCGCCGGGCGCGTACGCACCGGCCGCGAACGACGCGACGATCCAGCCGACGAGGAACGGTCCCACGGTGTCGGCGACCACGAGGGGTTGCCGGATCGGATCCACGCCGTGGCGGAGTTCGCCCATCACGAGGAACCCGACCAGCACCAGCAGGTCGCCGAGCGCGAGCAGCGCGGCGCCCGACGAGCGGTCCACCCGCGACCGGAACAGCCCTTCGGCGTTGCTCATGGCTGCGAGTTGGACCCCCGCGGTTATGATTCCCGCGATGCGGCCCGCGAGCCGCCAGCCGCTTAAAGCGAGTTCCACGGCGATCCCGCGAGTCAGGCCCGCCCGACGACCGTGTACTCGAAGCCCGACGACCGGAACCTGGCGTCGAGGCCCGCGGCGGCGACCCGGCGGCCGAGGTCCGCGGGCGGGAAGAACGTCGAGTCGAAGCCGTAGGCGCGCTCGCCCCACTCGACGAGTCGGCCGACCAGCGCCGTCGGGTCGATCTCCCGTATCACGAGGACGCCGCCGGGGCGAAGGACCCGGGCCGCCTCCGCAAGCGCCCGGTCCGGGTCGCCGAAGTGGTGGAGCGCGTCCACCACGAGCACGGCGTCGACGCTCTCGTCGACGAAAGGCAGCCGGCCGGCGTCGGCCCGGACCGCCTCGAACCCATTGCGTCGCGCCTGCCGGGTCATCCCCGCGGCGGCGTCGGCGACGATCCGCTCCCGGACGTCGAGCGCGCTCGCGCCCCGGCCGGTGCCGCCGCCGACGTCGAGGACGCGCTCGACGTCGCGCTCGGCGAACGAGAGGGCCTCTCGGAACTCCGCCGCGTCCGCCGACGGCGAGACCCAGTCGTAGAACCGGGCAACGCGGTCGAAGGTCGCGACGTCGCCCGCGCGGCTCATGGGCCACCGTCACGACGCGACGCGGCAAAAAGCTGACCCGCCGAGCGGGTGGGTCAGCACGCGGGGCCACAATCGCGCTACCGTCTCGAGCGAAGCACAGTTACCGCCCCGGCCCGAAGCCGCCGGCATGGAGTACGCGGTGGTCGGGTGGCCGGACGACGGGCCGAAGCTGCGGCTCGACCACCGCGCGTTCAGCTACGCCGGGAAGTTCGTGATGTCGAACACCGGGAAGGCGGTGGTCCGCGATCCGGAGGCCGAGCCGCCGGCCGCGGACGACGACGCCCCGGTCGGGGAGTCCGACCCCGACGCCGACTGGATAGCGGACGACAGCATCGTCGGCGCGATCGCGTTCAACGGGGACCGGACCGACCCGGCGACCGCGTGGCTCCGGTACGTGACCGTCCGGAACGACCGCCGCGGCGAGGGCCTGGGGGCGCGGCTCGCGAAGTTCGCGACCGCGCGGCTCCGCGAGAGGGGTTACGACCGGGTGCAGATCGCGGTCAACAACCCCTTCGCCTACCACGCGCTCTCGAAGGCCGGGTTCGGCTACACCGGCGAGCGGACCGGGCTCGCCGAACTGGTCATGGCCGCGCCCGCCGACCGAACACGGGAGCGGTACCAGTCGGGGCTCGACGCCTACCGCGAGCGGGAGGGTCTCGCGCGAGCGGAGCGGGAGTTCCTGGCGGCGAAGGCCGGCGCGGGACCGCCCGACCCGGTCGCCGACCCGGGGTAGCGCCGCCTCCAACGATTCCCCAGTGCAACGCGCGGGGTGGGGCCGCCGGGATTAAGCGCGCCGAGGTCGAATCTGGACGCGGTTCGGGGTTCACATGGGGGAGAGAGACGCGTTACCCGGGGAGGACGAATCGCTGTGGCTCGCGACGACCGAGCGAACCGACTACCCGCCGCTCGACGGCGACCGGCGGGTCGACACCGCGGTCGTCGGCGGCGGCATCGTCGGCGTGACCGCCGCGCTCGAGTGCGCGGAGGCCGGCCAGTCGGTCGCGCTGCTCGAGTCCGACCGCATCGTCGAGGGCGTCACCGGCCGGACGACCGCGAAGGTCACCGCCCAGCACGGGCTCGTCTACGACGACCTGGTCGACAAGCACGGCCGGACCGCGGCCCGGCAGTACGCCGCCGCCAACGCCGCGGCCATCGAGGAAGTGGCCTCGCGAGTCGACGAGCACGGCATCGACTGCGACTTCCGGCGCCTGCCGGCGTACACCTACGCCGCGAGCGCCGACCAGCGCGCGACGGTCGAGCGCGAGGCCACGGTCGCCGAGGGGCTGGGGCTGCCGGCCTCGTACGTCGACGACCCGCCGTTCCCCGACGACGCGCCGGGCGCGGTGAAGTTCGCCGACCAGGCACAGTTCCACCCCCGGAAGTACCTGCTCGCGCTCGCCGAGGACCTGCCCGACGCCGGCGACGCGACGGTGTACGAGCAGACGAAGGTGACCGACGTCGAGGACCGGTCGGGCGGCGGGGAGGAGGGGCGCTGTCGGGTCGAGACCGAGCGCGGGACCGTCACCGCCGACAGCGTGCTGGTGACCACCCACTTCCCGATCGAGGACCACGCCGCCTACTTCGCGCGACAGTACCCCAAGCGGTCGTACGTGCTGGCGGTCGAACTCGCCGAGGAGCCGCCCGAGGGGATGTACTACCGGGACGAGTCGCCGTACTTCTCGGTCCGGTCGGTCCCGAGCGCCGACGGCCCCGCGGCGCTGGTCGGCGGGCAGAACCACAAGACCGGCCAGGGCGGGTCGACAGCCGACCGGTACCGCAAGCTGGAGCGGCAGGCCCGCGACCACTTCGATATCGAGGCGGTTCGGTACCGGTGGTCGACCCAGGACTACGTCTCGGTCGACAAGATCCCGTACGTGGGCGACCTCGGGCCGACCAGCGACGGGGTGTACGTCGCCACGGGGTTCGGCGGGTGGGGCATGACCAACGGCACAGCCGCGGGCCGGATGCTCGCGGCGTTCGCCCGCGGGACGACCCCGAAGTGGGCCGACGCCTTCGACCCCCAGCGCGTCGACCTCGACGCCGCGGGCAAGGAGCTGCTGTCGGAGAACCTCGACGTCGGCAAGGAGTTCACCCGCGACTGGGCCAAGGCGCCGTTCCGGGGCGGCGACCCCGCGGTGGCGCCGGGCGAGGGCGAGGTCGTTCGACGCGGGGACAAGCAGTGGGCGGTCGCCCGCGACGAGGACGGGGAGCTCCACGTCGTCTCGGCGGTCTGCACACACATGGACTGCATCGTCCACTGGAACGACGGCGAGCAGTCGTGGGACTGCCCCTGCCACGGCTCGCGGTTCTCGGTCGACGGCGAGGTGCTGGACGGGCCGGCCGTCGAGGACCTCCCGAAGCGCGGGGAGTAGAGCCAGTTTGCCATCCTCGAATTTGGCAATCGGCGCGCACTGGCGCGACCCGGCAGTGTCCTGCTTAGCGTAGCGAAGTCGTTCGAAAGGCTTCGCCTTTCGTGATCCCGAAAATCGGAGATTTTCGGACGACAGGGCTCGGAGGACGAACGAAGTGAGTCCTCCGGTAGTCGCGCCGATGTGCGCGAGGGATGAGCATCGCAGCGTAGCGAGAAGCGCAAGAGGCTGGGGAGGGGTGAGGCCCGCGGTCGCGGGGCGGTGCGGGACAGATGTGACGGCAGTAGCTAGCTCAGATTCGGTCCCGTTCCCGAACTCACCCTGTCCAAAACCCGCCAATTGCCGGTCGTACGGGACCCTGATGCCGGACCAGGAGAGGAGAATCTATCGCGACCCGCCCTGTCGACCCCGATACCATCTCCGGAGTCGATCGCTACCGATCAGACTAACGACCGCTACGACGACTGCGATAACGGCCCAGGGGTCGACAGCGGCACCGAGAAGCGACTTTCCGGGAAGATAGCCGTTCGCCATCACAAGTTCGAGCCCGTACCCGCCGAACACCACCGCCACCGCAAACGCCTCGAGACGATACTCAGTCGATCGGACGTAGCGGTAGGCGACCGCGGCGACACCGACGACGCTCACCAGCGTCGTTAGCGAGATCCAGACGAGCGCGGAGTCGACCATTAATTCCAGCCCGATAATCCAACTCCGTTGATAATAATCTTTCGGGGCAGACACGGAGAACACACGCTTCAGGTCGATCAATCGCTCCCGGCTGGCCCCGACTGCGGACTCGTATCGCTAGTGCGCGAGAACTCACGACGGCAGCCGAACGCGCGCCGGCGATCCGGAGGAGTAGGTTTCAAACCCCCGCGATACCTACCCCGTAGTAATGGGAAACACGGACCTGCGCCAGCTCGCGGTACTAGAGGAGGTCCCCTTCGAGGAGCTCGACGGTAACACCGTCGCTGTGGACGCGCACAACTGGCTCTACAAGTACCTCACGACCACGGTCAAGTGGACGAAGGACGACGCGTACACCACCGACGACGGCACCGAGGTCGCCAACCTCATCGGGGTCGTCCAGGGGCTGCCGAAGTTCTTCGAGAACGACCTGACGCCCGTCTTCGTCTTCGACGGCGCGGTCACCGACCACAAGACCGCCGAGATCGAGCAGCGCCGCGAGGAGCGCGAGAAGCGCGAGGAGCAGCTGGAGGCGGCCCGCGAGGAGGGCGACGCGGTCGAGATCGCCCGGCTCGAGGCCCACACCCAGCGGCTGACCGCCACCATCCAGGAGACCACCCGCGAGCTGTTCGACCGGCTCGACGTGCCGTACATCGAGGCGCCCGCGGAGGGCGAGGCCCAGGCCGCGTACATGAACCGCACCGGGGCGGTCGACTACTGCGGGACCGAGGACTACGACGCGCTCCCGCTGGGCGCGCCGCTGACGCTGCGCCAGCTCACCAGCAAGGGCGACCCGGAGCTGATGGACTTCGAGGCCACCCTCGAGAAGCACGACGTGACCTGGGAGCAGCTGGTCGACATCGCCATCCTCTGCGGCACCGACTTCAACGAGGGCGTCCCCGGCGTCGGCCCAAAGACCGCGCTGAAGGAGGTCAAGGAGTACGGCGACATCTGGGGCGTGCTCGAGAATCGGGGCGAGAGCATCGACAAGGACGTCGACGTCATCCGCGAGCTGTTCCTGAACCCGACGGTTTCGGACGACTACGCGTTCGACACCGAGATGGACCCGGACCTCGACGCGGCCCGAGAGTACGTCGTCGACGAGTGGGGCGTCCACGCCGACGAGGTCGAGCGCGGCTTCGAGCGCATCGAGGAGTCGGTGGTCCAGACGGGGCTGGACAAGTGGACGTAGCGGCCCGGGGGCAGTGTCGCTTCAGGAGTCATTGACCGTTACGAACTACGGCAGGAATTTCTGCTTGAATCTGATTCGCTAGCTACTGCCGTCACATCTGTCCCGCACCGCCCCGCGACCGCGAGCCTCACCCCTCCCCAACCGCTTGCGGTCCTCGGTCGCTACGCTCCCTGCGGTCCTCATCCCTCGCACGACGATGGCGGCCCACGAGGGGCCGCCAGCGCGCGCCAACTGCTGGATTATCGAGTACCTGCAAAACGGTGAAAACCCGCCCCGCGAACAGACCAAGGTTTATAGCCGAGAGCGCGCGACTCCGAGACATGACCGACGTCGAGTCGACCGAGCGCGGACCGACCCCGGAGAGCCCTCCCCCGATTGGCACGTCGCGGAACGCCTTTAGGTTCCGGACGCAAACGACGAATCGATGACACGGGTGATACACACGGGGGACACCCACCTCGGGTACCGCCAGTACCACTCCCCCGAGCGACGGGCGGACTTCCGCCGGGCCTTCGAGCAGGTCGTCGACGACGCCATCGCCGAGGACGTGGACGCCGTCGTCCACGCCGGCGACCTGTTCCACGACCGTCGCCCCGACCTGGACGCTCTCCACGGCACCATCTCGATTCTGGGCAAGCTCCGGGACGCCGACATCCCCTTCCTCGCCATCGTCGGCAACCACGAGGGCACCCGCGGGCGCCAGTGGCTCGACCTCTTCGAGATGCTGGGGCTGGCCACCCGCCTGCGCGACGACCCCGAGGTCGTCGGCGAGACCGCCTTCTACGGGCTCGACCACGTGCCCCGGTCCAAGCGCGACGACCTCGACTACGCGTTCGACGCCCACGACCAGCCCCACGCCGCGCTCGTGAGCCACGGGCTGTTCAAGCCCTTCGACCTGGGCGACTGGGACGCCGAGGAGGTGCTGACCGAGGCCGACGTCGACTTCGACGCGATGCTGCTCGGCGACAACCACGACCCCGGCGTCAAGGAGGTCGCCGAGACGTGGGTCACCTACTGCGGGTCGACCGAGCGCTGTAGCGCCGACGAGCGCGAGGACCGCGGGTACAACATCGTGGAGTTCGACGGCGACGTCACCATCACCCGGCGGGGGCTCGACGTCACCCGCGACTTCGAGTACGTCGAGGCCGACCTCGCGGAGGGCGAGGGCATCGACCGGGTCCGAGAGAAGCTCCGGGAGCGGGACCTCGAGGACGCCGTGGCCATCGTCGACATCGACGGCGAGGGCGAGGAGGTCACGCCCGCCCGGGTCGAGGAGTTCGCGCTGGACCGGGGCGCGCTCGTCGCCCGGGTGCGGGATCGCCGCGAGATCGAGGAGGACGATGGCGAGGTCGACGTCTCGTTCGCCGACCCCGACGACGCCGTCCGGGAGCGGGTCCGCGACCTCGGCCTGAGCGAGGCCGCCCGCGGCATCGACGAGACGGTCCGGGCGAGCAAGATCGCCGACTCGAACGTCCGGGAGTCGGTCCGGAACCGCGTGAGCGAACTGGTCGAGGACGGCGACCTCGCGTCGTTCGAGTCGGCGCCCGCGGAGACCGACGAGGCTGACGACGGAGCCGGGCCGGGCACGGACGAGGACGGAGCGGCCCCGCGGGACCAGGAGCGCAGCGACGCCGCGACGCCCGACGAGCACGGGGACGGGGAGCGCGCGCCCGACCCGAACGACCCCGAGGCGGTCGAGGCGGTCGCGGAGGCCGCGGCCGACGCCGATGTCGCGGCGGACGCCGAGGCCGGCGGTGAGACGGAGACCGTGGCCGACGGCGAGGCTACGGACGCCGAACCCCCGTCGGACGCCGAGGCCGGCGACGCCGGGTCCGAACCGGGGTCGGACGACGGGACACCCGAACCCGGAACCGACGACGCCTCGTCTGGCGAGACCGACACCGCGGACGGGACCCTGGAGGAGTACCTGTGAAGTTCGACCGCGTCCGCCTCCGGAACTTCAAGTGCTACGCCGACGCCGACCTCGACCTCGACCCGGGCGTCACCGTCATCCACGGGCTGAACGGCAGCGGCAAGTCCTCGCTGCTGGAGGCGTGCTTCTTCGCGCTCTACGGCGCGAGGGCGCTCGACCGCACGCTCGACGACGTGGTGACCATCGGCGAGGAGGAGGCCATCGTCGAGCTGTGGTTCACCCACGACGGCGGCGCCTACCACGTCCGGCGGCGCATCCGGGCGACCGGCGAGCGCGCTACGACCGCCGAGTGCGTGCTGGAGACGCCCGAGGACACCGTGGAGGGCGCCCGCGACGTCCGCGAGGAGATCACCCGGCTCTTCCGGATGGACTCGGAGGCGTTCGTCAACTGCGCGTACGTCCGGCAGGGCGAGGTCAACAAGCTCATCAACGCCACGCCGGCCCAGCGCCAGGACATGATCGACGACCTGCTCCAGCTCGGCAAGCTGGAGGAGTACCGCGAGCGCGCCAGCGACGCCCGGCTGGGGGTCACGTCGGTGCTCGACGACAAGGAGGGCCGGCTCGCCGGGCTCGACGACCAGATCGAAGAGAAGGAGGACAAGAACCTCCACGAGCGGCTGAACAACCTCAGGTCGAAGCTCGCCGACACCCAGAGCGAGATCGAGCGGTTCGAGGACAACAGGGAGACCGCCGAGGAGACCCGCGAGCAGGCCGTCGAGGTGCTGGAGAGCTACGAGGAGAAGCGCGAGGAGCTGGAGTCGCTGACCGAGGACATCGAGGAGCTGGAGGCCGAGATCAGCGAGACCGATCGCGAGCGGGCCGACCACGGCGAGCGGGTCCGGGAACTCCGCGAGCGCATCGAGCGTCTGGAGGAGACGGTCGCGGAGCTGCTGGCCGAGACCGAGCTCGATTCGGCCGACGCCGACGCCATCGAGTCCCGACTCTCCGAGCTCGACGAGGACGACGAGGCCCTCGCCGAGGAGCTCGGCGACGCCCGCACCCAGGCCCAGATGTTCGACAACCAGGCCGGCAACCTCGCCGAGCGCGCCGAGGAGCTGGAGGCCCGCGCGGCCGAGAAGCGCGAGCGCGCCGACGAGCTCGCCGGCGAGGCCGACGCGGCCGAGGCCGACCTCGAGGAGTACCGCGAGAAGTTGGAAGCGCTCGGCGAGCAGATCGAGGCCGAGAAGGCGGCGTTCGAGGACGCCCCGGTCGCGTTCGGCGAGGCCGACGCGCACCTCGACGAACTCGAGGAGGAGCTCGCCGACCTCCGGGAGCGCGAGCAGGAGCTGACCGCCGAGCTCACCAGCCTCCGGGACGCCATCGAGGAGGCCGAGGCGCTGCTGGAGGAGGGCAAGTGCCCCGAGTGCGGCCAGCCGGTCGAGGACTCCCCGCACGTCGACTCGGTCGACGAGGACCGCGAGCGCGCCGCCGAGCTCGAGGCCGAACTGGAGTCGGTCCGCGAGGACCGCGAGGCGGTCGAGGACGACGTCGAGGCGGCCCAGCGGCTCCGCGAGGCCGAGCGCACCGTCGAGAGCAAGCGGGAGAACCGCCGGAACGTCGAGCAGCTGGTCGAGAACAAGGAGGCCGCCGTCGCCGAGAAGCGCGAGGAGGCCGTGGAGCTACGCGAAGAGGCCGACGAGCTCGCGGCCGACGCCGAGGACAAGCGAAGCGACGCCGCCGACCTCCGGGAGAAGGCCGAGGAACGCGAGGCCCGCGTCGAGGAGCTCGAAGCCGAGCGAGAGGCCATCGCGGCGAAGCAGGAGCGCCTCGAGGAGATCGAGTCGGTGCGCGAGCAGATCGCCGACGCCGAGGACGAGGCCGAGCGCCACCGCGAGAAGCGCGCCCACCTGGAGGCGGTCAACGACCAGCGCCGGGACCGCCTCGCCGAGAAGCGCGAGCGCCGGGCCGACCTCCGCGAGAGCTACGACGAGCAGAAGGTCGAGTCCGCCCGCGAGGACAAGAAAGAGGCCGAGGACTACCTGGAGAAGGTCGCGGTGAAGCTCGAGGAGCTCGAGGAACGCCGCGACAACCTCCAGAGCGCCGTCGGCGGCGTCGAGAGCGAGCTCGAGGAGCTCGAGAACCTCCGGGAGAAGCGCGACGACCTGGCCGAGCGCGTCGAGGCCCTGGAGTCGCTCCGGGAGGAGACCGAACAGCTCCAGCGGATGTACGGCGACCTCCGGGCCGAGCTCCGCCAGCGCAACGTCGACCAGCTCGAGTCGATGCTCAACGAGGTGTTCGACCTCGTCTACCAGAACGACTCGTACGCCCGCATCCGGCTCGACGGCGAGTACGAGCTGACCGTCTACCAGAAGGACGGCGAGCCGCTCGACCCCGAGCAGCTCTCGGGCGGCGAGCGCGCGCTGTTCAACCTCAGCCTCCGGTGCGCCATCTACCGGCTGCTCTCGGAGGGCATCGAGGGGACCGCGCCGATGCCGCCGCTCATCCTGGACGAGCCGACCGTCTTCCTCGACTCGGGCCACGTCTCGCAGCTCGCCGAGCTCATCGAGTCGATGCGGACGCTCGGCGTCGAACAGATCGTGGTCGTGAGCCACGACGACGAGCTGGTGGCGGCGGCCGACGACGTGGTGTACGTCGAGAAGGACGCGGTGTCGAACCGCTCGACCGTCGAACGACGCGACGCGCTCGTAGAAGCCGCGGACTGAACGCTATTCCCGCCGATTCTTCCCGTTCGCAGCCTCGCCGGTGAGGAGTGCGAGTCCCTCCTCGGCTCGGTCGGTCGCCGCATAGCCGCGCTCGCCCATCACGTCGGCCTCCTCGACGAGGCCGGCCGCGCGGAACTCGGTGAGCACGCCCAGCAGGTCGCTCTCGCAGAGGTCGGTCGCGTCGAGCAGGTGGCGGACCGAGTGGGGGCCGCGCTCGCGCAGCTCGACGAGCAGTCCCAGCGCGCGCTCGTCGGGGGTCGCGGTCAGGACCCGCCGGGCGGGCTCCGGGACGGCGCGGGCCGCGGTCGCCAGCGGCGACTCGCCGGCGGCCGGTTCGAGAGCGTCGCGGTCGCGGTAGCTCTCCTCGCCGGTCTCGGGGTCCCGGACCTTGCAGGCGTCGCCGGACTCCTTGACGAGCAGGTAGACGGTCCCCGACTCGTCCCGGACGGTTCGCATGGGCCGGCGTAGGGCCGTCGCGGGGTTAGTCGTTGCGGAGTGGCGGAACGGGAGGAATTCAGGCGAGCATCGTCGGAGTCAGACGCGCCGTCGACACGCTCGGCGTCAGTCCTCTGCGTGGGCCTCGTCGGCGCCGTCTTTCTCGGAGTCGACGGTCTCTCCTCCATCGGTGCCGTCGGCGTCGGCGGTCGCCCGCCGGTAGCCGTGCCACCCGCGGGCGAACGCGAACGCGCCGACGACGAACAGCCCGCCCCCGATCTTCCACTCGCCCTCGAAGCCGACGAGCATGAGCCCGAGGCTCATCCCGAACAGCGCGACGTTGAACAGCAGCACCAGCGACCAGAACTGGCGGCGCAGTTCGGTGTCGGCGTCGTCCGCAGAGAACTCCGGGACGCTCGGCGGGTCAGGGGCGAGCCCCTCGGAGGGGTCGTCCGGGAGCAGGTCGGCCTCCGGGCCGGGGCGGTCCTCGGGCAGCAGTTCGCCGGCCGAGTTGTCGGGCTCGTCCGGCGTCGGGTCGTCAGGCGGCACCGTTCGACTGTGGAGACGGCACGTGGAAAAGCGCTTCGTCCGGGCGGCGTCAGACCTGCTCGCTGAGCGTGAGCGGTCGGCCCGCCTTCAACCACGCCAACGGGTTGTCCGCGTCGTAGAATACGACGCCGTCCTCCGTCTCGTAGGACTCGACTGTCGCCTCCCCGTCGTCGGGTTCGGGAAGTGCCGCTCGCGCACGGTCCAGCTCGTCACCGGTGTCGACGTGGTCGGACATTGGCGTCACCTCTTCCTTTGGTATGTGTTAGCATGATATATGTCTTTCCTTCGCGGTAACCGCCCTGCGGGCCGCCGCGTTCCCGCGCAGGCCGGCGCGTTCCCCCGCGGGCCGGCGAAAGCGAGGGTTTTTAGCCGAATGCCCCAAACCCCGAATACATGAGCGATCCGGGGTCTACGACACTCACAGACTTCTCCGACGCCGGTGCGGGCGCCGACCGCGACGTCGCGGCAGAGGCCCGCGCCGTCGCCGGCGGCGACCACCAGGCCGCCGACGCGGTGGTCGGCGACGACGACTGGCTCCCCGACCCCGACGGCGAGATCGAGCTGTCGGTCGTGCAGGTCGACTACACCGTCGAGGGGTCGGGCGACGACGAGCGCCCGGTCGTCCACGTCTTCGGGCGCACGCGCGACAACGTCCTCGAACACGTCCGCGTCGTCGGGTTCCGTCCGTACTTCTACGCGCCGACCGCGTCGCTCTCCGGGCCGCCCGAGGAGGAGTACGACGTCCTCACGGGCAGCGAGACCACCGACGAGAACGGCGAGCCCTACGAGAGCATCCGGGGCGAGCGCCTGACCAAGATCTTCGGCCGGACGCCCCGCGACGTCGGGAACGTCCGCGACGAGTTCGACCACTACGAGGCCGACATCCTCTTCCCCAACCGCTTCCTCATCGACAAGGACATCAAGGGCGGCATCCGCATCCCCGAGCGCCGCGACGACGAGGGCGACCTCTACTTCCACGACGGCCTCGACGAGCTCGAGCCGGTCGACGTGCAGGCCGACCCCCGGGTCCACTACTTCGACATCGAGGTCGACGACCGGTCGGGCTTCCCCGAGGAGGGCGAGGAGCCCATCATCTGTCTCACCACGTTCGACTCCTACACGGACAAGTACATCGCGTGGCTCTACGACGCGCCCGTCGGCGACGCAGCGGTGCCCGAGGACCTCTCGGGCTACGACCCCATCGAGGAGGCCGACATCGAGGTGCGGTCGTTCGACGACGAGCGGGAGATGCTCGCGGCGTACGTCGACTACATCGAGGACACCGACCCCGACATCCTGACGGGCTGGAACGCCGACGACTTCGACGCGCCGTACCTGCTCGACCGGCTCGGGGAGCTCGACGGCCCCCACGAGTACGACCTCTCGGTCGAGCGGCTCTCGCGGGTCGACGAGGTGTGGCGCTCGGACTGGGGCGGCCCGTCGGTCAAGGGCCGGGTCGTCTTCGACCTGCTGTACGGCTACAAGCGGACCCAGTTCTCCGAGCTCGAGTCCTACCGGCTCGACGCGGTCGGCGAGGTCGAGCTCGGCGTCGGCAAGGAGCGCTACCCGGGCGACATCGGCGACCTCTGGGAGGACGACCCCGAGCGCCTGCTGGAGTACAACGTCAGGGACGTCGAGCTCTGCGTCGAGCTCGACCGCAAGCAGGACATCATCTCGTTCTGGGAGGAGGTCGCGTCGTTCGTCGGCTGCAAGCTCGAGGACGCGACCACGCCCGGCGACGCGGTCGACGTCTACGTCCTCCACAAGGCCCACGGGGAGTTCGCGCTCCCGTCGAAGGGCCAGCAGGAGAGCGAGGACTACGAGGGCGGCGCGGTGTTCGAGCCCATCACCGGGGTCAAGGAGAACGTGACGGTGCTCGACCTCAAGTCGCTGTACCCGATGTCGATGACCACCATCAACGCCTCGCCCGAGACCAAGGTCGACCCCGCGGAGTACGACGGCGAGACGTACGTCGCGCCCAACGGCACCCACTTCCGGAAGGAGCCCGACGGCATCATCCGGGAGATCATCGACGAGACGCTCGCGGAGCGCGAGGAGAAGAAGGCGCTCCGGAACGAGCAGGAGCCCGACACGCCCGAGTACGAGCGGTTCGACCGCCAGCAGGCCGCGGTGAAGGTCATCATGAACTCGCTGTACGGCGTGCTGGGCTGGGAGCGGTTCCGGCTCTACGACAAGGCGATGGGCGCCGCCATCACGGCGACCGGCCGCGAGGTCATCGAGTACACCCAGGAGACCGCCGAGGGGATGGGCTACGAGGTGGCCTACGGGGACACCGACAGCGTCATGCTCGAACTCGGCGTCGGCGTCTCGAAGGAGGAGGCCGTCGAGCAGTCCTTCGAGATCGAGGAGCGCATCAACACCGCCTACGACGACTTCGCGCTCGAGGAGCTCAACGCCGAGGAGCACCGCTTCCAGATCGAGTTCGAGAAGCTCTACCGCCGGTTCTTCCAGGCGGGCAAGAAGAAGCGCTACGCCGGCCACATCGTCTGGAAGGAGGGCAAGGACGTCGACGACATCGACATCACCGGCTTCGAGTACAAGCGCTCGGACATCGCGCCCATCACCAAGACGGTCCAGAAGGAGGTCATCGACATGATCGTCCACGGCGAGGACTTGGACGAGGTCAAAGAGTACGTCCACGACATCATCGAGGACTACCAGGCCGGCAACGTCGACCTCGACGACGTGGGCATCCCCGGCGGCATCGGCAAGCGGCTCGACGCCTACGACACCGACACCGCGCAGGTCCGGGGCGCGAAGTACGCCAACCTGCTGCTGGGCACCAACTTCCAGCGCGGCAGCAAGCCCAAGCGGCTCTACCTGGACGGGGTCCACCCGGACTTCTGGCGCCGGATGGAGGAAGAGGAGGGGTTCGACCCCGCCGGCACCTCGAAGGCCGACCGGCTCTACTGCGAGTTCAAGCAGGAGCCCGACGTCATCTGCTTCGAGTTCGCCGACCAGGTGCCCGAGGAGTTCGAGGTCGACTGGGACAAGATGCTCGACAAGACCCTCCAGGGCCCCATCGAGCGCATCCTGGAGGCGCTGGGCGTCTCGTGGGACGAGGTGAAGTCCGGCCAGGAGCAGACCGGGCTCGGCAGCTTCGTCTGAGCGCTACCGTCGCGTCGAGTGACAGGCCTTCTCATTCTGGAAAGTATTTTTTCGTCTCCGCGAAACCATTTACGTGGGAATGCGAAAGCATTATGGGTCGGACAACCCTTTCTCCGAACGACTTAGGTGAACCTACAATGGCAACGCTAGAACTCAAAAATCTACACGCGGAAGTCGTGGAGGCCGACGAGAAGATCCTCAACGGCGTCGATCTCGAGGTCGAGTCCGGCGAGATCCACGCCCTGATGGGACCGAACGGGAGCGGGAAGTCGACGACCGCGAAGGTCATCGCGGGCCACCCGGCCTACGAGGTGACCGACGGCGAGGTGCTGCTCCACCTCGAGGACGGGGAGTTCGGCGACGAGGTCGACATCCCCGAAGACATGCGGACCTGGGACCTGCTCGACCTCGAGCCGAACGAGCGGGCGGCGCTGGGCATCTTCCTCGGCTTCCAGTACCCGGCCGAGATCGAGGGCGTCACGATGGTCAACTTCCTCCGGCAGGCGCTCAACGCCAAGCTCGAGGAGCGCGAGGAGCTCTTCGAGGACGAGGAGGAGGCCGAGGAAGAGGACGACGAGGACGCGGGCTACGACACCAGCCCGATGGAGGGCCCCGCCGACGAGGGCGAGGTCGGCGTCGCGGAGTTCCAGCAGATCCTCAGCGAGAAGATGGAGCAGCTCGACATGGACGAGAAGTTCGCCCAGCGGTACCTCAACGCGGGCTTCTCCGGCGGCGAGAAGAAGCAGAACGAGGTGCTCCAGGCCGCCATCCTCGAGCCGTCGATCGCGGTGCTCGACGAGATCGACTCCGGGCTCGACATCGACCGGCTCCAGGACGTCTCGAACGGCATCAACGCCCTGCGCGACGAGCAGGGCACCGGCATCCTCCAGATCACCCACTACCAGCGCATCCTCGACTACGTCGAGCCCGACCACGTCCACGTGATGCTCGACGGCGAGATCGCGAAGAGCGGCGGCGCGGAGCTCGCCGAGGAGCTCGAGGACAAGGGGTACGACTGGGTCCGCGAAGAAGTGTACGAGGCCGCGTAAGGTGATAGCATGAGTTCCGAACAAGACCAACTGAAAGAGACAAACACGGAGGAACGCTTCGCGTTCAAGAAGGAAGAGAGCGCGGCGGTCAGGTCCGACAAGGGGCTGACCGAGGAGGTCGTCCGGCTCATCAGCGAGGACAAGGACGAGCCCGACTGGATGCTCGAGCGCCGGCTGCGCGCGCTTGAGCACTACCAGAACATGCCGATGCCGACAGACTGGCCGGGCCAGCCCGACCTCTCGGAGCTGGACGTCGAGGAGATCGTCCCGTACATCCGCCCCGACGTCGACAAGCGCGAAGGCGCGGACAGCTGGGACGACCTCCCGGAAGACATCCAGGACACCTTCGAGAAGCTGGGCATCCCGGAGGCCGAGCGCAAGGCCCTCTCCGGCGTGGGCGCCCAGTACGAGTCGGAGGTCGTCTACCAGAACATGCAGGAGCAGTGGGAGGAGAAAGGGGTCATCTTCATGAACATGGACGAGGCCGTCCAGGAGCACCCCGAGCTCGTCAAGGAGCACTTCATGACCTCCTGCGTGCCGCCGTCCGACAACAAGTTCGCGGCGCTCCACGGCGCCGTGTGGAGTGGCGGCTCGTTCGTGTACGTCCCGGAGGACGTCACGGTCGAGATGCCCGTCCAGGCGTACTTCCGGATGAACTCCGAGGGCATGGGCCAGTTCGAGCACACCCTCATCATCGCGGAGCCCGGCAGCGAGGTCCACTACATCGAGGGCTGCTCGGCCCCGAAGTACGGCACCCACAACCTCCACTCGGGCGGCGTGGAGGTCTTCGTGAAGGAGGACGCCCACGTCCAGTACTCGACGGTGCAGAACTGGTCGAAGAACACCTTCAACCTCAACACCAAGCGCGCGCTGGTCGAGGCCGGCGGGCGCATGGAGTGGGTGTCGGGCAGCATGGGCTCGAAGGCCACCATGCTCTACCCGTGCTCCATCCTCAAGGGTCGCGGTGCGTCGGCGAACCACATCAGTATCGCGTTCGCGGGCGAGGGCCAGGACATCGACACCGGCGCGAAGGTCTACCACAACGCGCCCCGCACCAACTCCACCATCGAGTCCAAGTCGATCTCGAAGGACGGCGGTCGCACCAACTACCGCGGCCTCGTCCACATCTCCGAGGGCGCCACCGACTCCTCGACGTCGGTCGAATGTGACGCGCTGATGTTCGACAACGAGAGCACCTCGGACACGATGCCGTACATGGAGATCGACGAGAGCACCGTCGACGTCGCCCACGAGGCGACCGTCGGCAAGATCGGCGACGAGGACGTCTTCTACCTCCAGTCGCGTGGACTCGACGACGACGACGCCAAGCAGATGATCGTCTCGGGCTTCATCGAGCCCATCACCGAGGAACTGCCCATCGAGTACGCCGTCGAACTCAACCGCCTCATCGAACTCGAAATGGAGGGGAGTCTCGGATGACCGCGGCGCAGGTTCACGAGACCATCTCGGAGGAGACCGTCCGCCAGATATCCGACGAGCTCGGCGAGCCCGACTGGCTGCTCGAGACCCGGCTCGACGCGCTCGACGCGCTGAGCGAGCTGGAGATGCCCGACGTCATCCGGACGCCGGGCCGCGACTGGACCAACCTCGACGCGCTCGACTACGAGAGCTTCGTCGACCCGCTGAACGCCGCCGAGGAGAAGGACCAGGTCGGTCCCGAGGACGCCGAGGTCCTGCCCTTCGCGGAAGCGGTCGAGGAGCGCGAGGAGCTCCTGAAGGAGCACTTCGGGTCGGTCGTCGACCCCCAGGAGAACTACCTGACCGCGCTGTCGACCGCGCTGTTCAGCACCGGCACCGTGGTCTACGTCCCGCGGAACGTCGACGCCGAGGACGTGACCATCCGGACCACGCAGAACTCCCAGTCGCTGTTCAACTACACGCTGGTCGTCACCGAGCAGTCGAGTTCCGTGACCATCCTGGAGCGCCAGGACACGGGTGAGGACGTGGACGGCGACCGCTACTACAGCGGCATCGTCGAGGTCGCCGCCGGCGAGAACAGCCACGTCCAGTACGGCTCGCTCCAGGACCTAGACCAGGAGACGTACAACTACACCCTCAAGCGCGGCGACGCCGACGACTACGCCACGGTCAACTGGATCGAGGGCAACCTCGGCTCCCGGCTGACCAAGTCGTCGGTCGAGACCGAGCTCAACGGCGAGGGCTCGGAGACCAAGACGGTCGGCGCGTTCTTCGGCCACGGCGACCAGCACTTCGACGTCGCGGCCCGGGTCTGGCACAACACCGCCCACACCACCGCCGACCTCGTCACCCGGGGCGTGCTCGACGACGAGGCCCGGTCGGTGTACGAGGGCGTCCAGGACGTCGGCCGCGACGCGTGGGACACCAACTCCTACCAGCGCGAGAACACCCTGATGCTCTCCGACGAGAGCGAGGCCGACGCCTCGCCGAAGCTCATCATCAACAACCACGACACCGAGGCGAGCCACTCGGCGACCGTCGGTCAGATCGACGAGGAGGACATGTTCTACATGACCTCCCGCGGCGTCGACGACCTGACGGCCCGCAACATGCTGGTCGAGGGCTTCTTCGTCCCGGTGCTCGAGGAGGTCGAGGTCGAGGAGCTCCGCGAGGACCTCCAGACCCGCATCGCCGAGCGGCTCCGGACGTAGACCCGCTCGCCCGCTTCCGTTCCTTTTTCGCGATCGGTCGCACCCGGCAGTGACTGCCGGCGGACCAAACCTGTTAAGTCGCCGTACTCCCGACTATCCCCTGATGACTGTCGTATCGAGGGACGAACGCGGGTGGTCGAGATGACCGTCAACGACCGCGTCTCGTCAGACACCCAGCTCGCCCGCCTGCTCCAGATCGGAGTCGTCCTGGAGGAGGTCGTCGAGGTCCGGGCGGCGCGCCACTACGACACGCTCTCGCCCGAGGAGCGCGACGACGCCATCGAGGAACTGCTCGAGGACGCCCGCGAGGAGTCGGCCGAGCACCGCGAGCAGCTCGAGGCGCTCATCGACCGGTTGGACGCCGAGGCGGTGCCCGTCGAGGAGGTCCAGGCGCTGGTCGAGAGCACCTACGCCCAGACCGGTCCGGAGGACTTCGACGGCGTGCTCTACGACCAGCTCCACGGCGAGGAGACCGCCTACAAGTTCTACGACGACCTGATCGACGCCATCGAGGCCAGCGACGCGGAGTACGGCCTCGACCGGGATGAACTGCTCGCCACCTTGAAGGCGATTCGCGAGGAAGAGGCCGACGGCGTCGAGGAAGTGACCGCGGTCATGGAGGCCCGAGAATGAACACCGCTGACCAGTATCTGAAGGCGATCTATCTCGTGCAGCAGATGGAGAACGGACCGGCCTCGACCGGGGCGCTCGCCGACCGGCTCGACGTGAGTCCCGCCAGCGTCAACGAGATGATCGGCAAGCTCCAGGACCGGGGCCTGGCCGACCACGAGAAGTACAAGGGCGTCACCCTCACCGACGAGGGCATCGAGCAGGCCCGCGACGCCCTCCAGACCTACTGCATCATCGAGCGGTTCCTCTACAACGTGCTGGAGGTCGAGGAGTTCCCGAGCGAGGCCAAGGCCCTGGAGAGCGTCATCGACGAGACGGTCGCGGAGCGACTCGACACCATCATCGACCGCGAGCCCCAGTGCCCGGACTGCTTCGACGCCGAGGCCGACATGTGCGCCGAACTGGTCCAGCAAGAGGGCGAGGCGGACTAGACCGCGGAGCGATTCTATTGTTCTCGGACGTGCGATTCGAGATTTGAAGTCGAAATAGTCACAATTCCCCCGCATGGAGTGCCCGACGTGCGGGGCCCCGTTCGACTCCGAGCAGGGAATGCGGATTCACTACGGCCACACCCACGAGGGAAACCTGCCGAACCGCACCTGCAAGGGCTGCGGAACGGAGTTCTACGACCCGAAGTCGCGACTGACGTTCTGCGACGACTGCGATCCGAACGGCGGTGAGAACAACGGGAACTGGAGGGATGCGAAGAAGGACTCCGAGTGTCGAAACTGTGGCTCTCTGTTCGAGTACTACCCGTCCGAAAAGGACGGAATGAACTGCCCGGACTGCGTTTCGGACGCCAACGGGTTACTTCCGGACAATCCGGCGACGAGGGATAGAGTTTCGACTGCGTGCACATTCTGCGGTGTGGACATCGAGGCCCGTCCATCTCGCGTGGAGAAGCGAGAGCGAGGTGTCTTTTGCGATCTGGACTGCTACGGCGCGTGGCTATCCGAAAACGTCGTCGGTGAGCAGCACCACCAATGGGAGGGTGGCGAACTCAATTACGGAGAATCGTGGTGGCGAATCAGACGTAAAGCGTTAGAGCGAGACGACTACACGTGCCAGAACTGTGGGAAGACCGCCGATGAAATCGGACGGAACCCGGACGTTCATCACGTCGAACCCGTCCGAAACTTCGAACGAACGCAGCGAGCCCATACTCTGGATAACGTGATCGCCCTCTGTCGAAGCTGTCACCGGAACGTGGAAGCAGGGAACGCCAGCGTTTCCGTTCCGTCAGCCGAAAAGTAACACTATTGTACGAGCAAAAGCTACGAGTCACTGCATCCCGTCGTAGTCCCGTGGTGTAGTGGCCAATCATATGGGCCTTTGGACGTATCGGGTTACGAGTCGATACGGAGGACAGCCCATGACGGCGGTTCGAATCCGCCCGGGACTATCTTCTCGCGAACGTCGGTGAGCGAGAGATATCTGCGGATTCGACGCCCAGAGGACGAGAGGATTCGAGTCCTCGCGGTTCGAATCCGCCCGGGACTATAGACGATTCTGCCTCCCGTGAACCCGCCCGGGAGCATCCGCTCCGACCCCGCGGGCCGCACCTCGAACCGCGGACTCCCGACCGAGACGAGCTATAACTACCCGGCGAACGAGGAGCAGGTATGCCCGACCGAACCGTAACCGTCGACGTCGTCGTGGTCGGCTGCGGCCCCGGCGGCGCCGTCCTCGCGTACCTCCTCGCCCGCAGCGGCGTCGACGTCGCGCTCGTCGAGCGGGCCGCCACGTTCGAGCGGGAGTACCGCGGCTTCGGCTGGAACCCCGGCGTCGTCCGGCTGTTCGACGAGATGGACGTGCTCGACGACGTCCTCGATCTCGCCCACGAGACCGTCACCGAGGGGGCGTTCTCGCTCTACGGCCGGCGGGTCGCGCTGGTGGACTTCGACCTGCTCGACACCAACTACCCCTACGCGCTCATGATGGAGCAGCCGGCGCTCCTCGAGTACCTCGTCGAGCGCGCGAGCGAGTACGACGGCTTCGCCTTCTACCCCGCCACCACCGTCACCGACCTCCGGACCGACGGGGCCGGGGTCGTCCGGGGCGCGGCGGCCCGCGACCGGGAGGCCGACGAGGAGGTGGCGTTCGAGACCCGGGTCGTCGCGGGCGCCGACGGGCGGTACTCCACCGTCCGGACGAGCGCCGGCGTCGACCCCGGCCTGTTCGACTCGCCCGTCGACCTCGTCTGGTTCAAGCTCCCGGCCGGCGCCGTCGACGCCCCGGCCCAGGGCCGCATCGACCGCGACGGCGTGCTGGTGTACTTCGGTCTGGGCGCCGGCGAGCTCCAGGTCGGCTACCCGGTCCGGGCCGGCGAGTGGCAGTCCGTCCGGGAGGCGGGGTTCGACGCGTTCCGGGACCGCGTGGCCGCGGTCGACCCGAGCCTCGGTCCCGCCATCGACGCCCACCTCGACGGGTTCCGGGACACCACGCTGCTCGACGTCGCGCCGGGCGTCGCGCCGACCTGGACCCGGGACGGGCTCGTGCTGCTCGGCGACGCGGCCCACACCGCGAGTCCCATCGGCGCCCAGGGCAACCCCCTCGCCGTCGAGGACGCGGTCGTCGCCCACGGGCTCATTACCGATGCGCTCGCCGACGGGGAGGGACCGCTGTCCGCGGAGACGCTCGGGGCCTTCGAGGCGCGGCGGCGGCCGACCGTCGAGGAGGTCATCGCGCTCCAGCGGCGGGCCGCCCGCGGCCTGGCGCTCTGGCTCGACTACGGCCGGTACGTCCCGCCGTGGCTCGTCCGGGGGTCGGCGACCGTCCTCGGCCGGTCGCTCCCCCGGTCGCGCCTGGTTCGCGGGTCGGTCGAGTCGTTCGCGCTCGGCGACCGGTCGGTCTCGGTCGCCCGCTCGCGCTTCGCGGACTGAGGCGCTCGACCGCCGCGACTGCGTGAGCGCGAGCCGAACCAGCTCGGCCGCTCCGCGGTCCGTAAAGTAATTCTATCGCAGGACGGAAGTTCGTATGTGCGACTACCATCGACGCTGCGACCGGAGGCGGCCGAAGTCGCCCGGGCCGGGCCGCGGTTCCGGGGTTCGGCACGGCCGCTCTCGGTCGGCCTGGTACTGCTGCTCGCCCTCGCCGCGGTCCCGCGGGCCTCCGCGCACGGCGGGACCCACTCGTCGGGGCTCTCCCAGTGGCACGGACTGGCCGTCGTCGCGCTCGGGGTCGCCGGCCTGGTCGGGAGCGTCCTGCTGAAGCGGCGGGGCCGGCTCAGACCGACGACCGCGCTCTACGGGGTGCTGGCCGGCCTCGTCGTGGCCGCGTTCGGGACGGTCCTCTGGGAGGGGCTGCTGGGCGACCCCAGCTACACCGCACAGTCCATGCCGTTCCCGCGGTCGTGGTACCGGCCGCTGTCGCTGTCGGTCGGGCTGGCCGTCTCGGTCGCCAGCCTCGTGGTGGGGTGGCTCCGGTGGCCGACCCGGCCCCGGTACACGTTCCTCGGCATCCTGATGGGGCTGTGGATCTCGTACCCCGAACTCGTCCCCGGCCCCGCCGGCTACACCCACCCGCTGGGCTACCTCGTCGTGCTGGCGACGCCGGTGCTCGTGGGGTACATCGTCTGGACCGACGCCGGCGACGTGCTGGCGAGCGTGCTGCGCGACCCGGTCGCCCGCCGGTTCGGCCTTGGCGTCGGCCTGGTCGTCGCGGTGTTCTTCATGGCGACAAGCGGGTTCGTGACCGTCTTCTGGGAGGAGGGCGCGCCCCACGAGACCACGGTCGAGGTCCTGCCGGTCGTCTACCAGCTTGTCCAGTGGCCGACACTCGAGGTGGCGCTGCCAGACGTGCCGCTGTTCTTCGCGTTCTCGGCCGGTATCGCGATCGTGGTCGGGTTGCTCAGCGGTCTCATCGGGCTGAACGCCGCGCTCATCGCCCGCCAGTGGCGCCTCGGCGAGCGGGCCGGCGGCGTCGAGGGCACCGCCGGCACCGGCGTCGTCGTCGGCTCCTGCACCTGCGGGTGCTGCGGGCCGCTCGTCGCGAAGGTCGCCGTGCTGGCGGCCGGCCCGTCGGTCGCGGCGCCCATCTACTGGGTGTTCGTCGACACGGCCTCGCCGCTGAGTTCGCTGTTCATCGTCGCCAGCGTCGTCCTGTTCACGGCCAGCCTGGTCTACTCGGTCGAGTCGGCGCGCCGGGTGGGCGGGCAGTCGGCGTCGGGTCTCGCGGCCGACTGAGCCGGGACGCGTCCCCTCGTCCGGACAGTCTGCTCGTCCGGCCAGTCTGCTCGTCCGATGAATCCTCCGATGGAGACCTCAGCGTCCGGTCTGTCGGGGGCAAGAGTTTTCCACAACTTGGTCGTACGGGCCGCATGCGCGTCCGGACCGTCGCGGGTGTCCTGCTCGTCGTGCTCGTTCTGGGCTCGGTCTTCGGCTACAGCCTGGTCCGCGAGGAGTCGACCCGGACCCTGACCGCAGAGTGGGTGAGCACGCCGCCGTGGAGCCTCGAGTCGAACCACCACTCGCCCACCGGCGTGACCGTCGACGGGGAGACGTTCGTCGCTGTCCCGCTCAACAGCCGACAGGCCGAGCACTGTCGGTTGCGGGTCCTCGACGGCAACGGGTCCGAGCGCTGGCACGTTGACCTCCCGGAGTCAGAGTGCACCGTCCACTCGATCTCCGACCCGACGATCGCCGACTACGACCGGGACGGGCGCCGCGAGATCGTCGCGGCGACGAGTCTGAAGACCCTCGTCGCGTACGACCTCCGGACGGGCGAGAAGGAACTGGAGCACCGCCTCACGTCGCTGGGGTACTCCCAGCCCATCGTCACGAACGTCACCGGCGCGCCGGCGCCGGAGACGCTCGTCGCGGACCTGCTCGGTGGCGTGTTCGCGCTGGACGCGAACGGCACCGAGCTGTGGACCCGGAAGTTCCCCGACGCCCGGGTCCGTCAGCCCGCGGTCGCGGACTTCGACGCCGACGGCGCCCCGGAGCTGGTGATCGGCCAGATAAAAGGGAGGGTCGTCCTCCTCGAGAACGACGGGCGCACCGCGTGGCGGACCGACCTCAGCGACGTGACCTCGGTCAAGTGGATGACGACGGGGCAGGCCGACGGCGACGCCCCGCGGGAGATGGTCCTCACGACGTTCAGCGGGACCGTGATCGCGCTCGACGGGGCGAACGGCGCGGTCCAGTGGCGCCGCGACTTCGACGCGACGGGGGCGACGGTCCACTCGCTCGGCGACGGTGACGGCGACGGCCAGGCCGAAGTGTACGTCGCCGCGCGCGACGGCGTCGTCCGGAGTCTCGACGCCGGCAACGGGACCGTCGAGTGGACGACCACCCTCACCACGGAGGAATCGGTGGTCGGGCCGCCGCCCACGCTGGGCGACGTCGACGGCGACCCCGCGTCCGAACTCGTCGCGGTGAGCAACGCGGGCGTCGTCTCCATCGTCGACCCGGAGACTGGAGAGATGCAGTCGACGTACGAGCGGGAGGTGCCGATCAACACGTACCCCCGCCTGAAGAACCTCGACGCCGACCCGGAGGACGAGATCGTCGTCATCTACGACGACGGGAGCGTCGCCGTCCTGTCCGCCACCTGATCGACCGACTGGCGATCGGCTCCGAGAGGGTGGCTTCTATCCGTTCTCGGGGACCGAGAGCGCCACGACCCGACCGTCGCCGTACATGACGAGCGCCTCCGGACGACCGTCGGCGTCGACGTCCGCGAGGACCGGGTACGTGAAGATGGGCACGTCCCGTTCGTGGCGCGCCAGGACGTCGCCGTCGGTCGGGTCGACGACCGCGACGGTCCCGTCGTTCGCGACCGCGACGAGCTCCGGCGAGCCGTCGCCGTCGAGGTCGCCGAGCGACGGCGGGGGCGTCATCTGGACGTCGGCGGTCGTCAGCGCGGTCGTCCACTCGACGGTCCCGCTGGCGGCGTCGACGCTCCGGAGCTTCCCGTCGCGGGCCACCGCGTACACCTCGGGCGCGCCGTCGCCGTCCCCGTCGCCGAGGGCCCGGACCGCGGCGAGTCGGCCGAAGTCGTGCTCCCACTCGATGCGGCCCGACCGCCCGTCGAACGCCGTGACGCCGCCCGCGGCGGTCGCGGTGACGATCTCGCGCGCCGGGTCGCCGTCGGCCTGCCCCGTCGTCATCCACGAGATCGAGCCGCCGAGCGGGTCGGTCCGCCGCCAGGCGACCGTGCCGTTCGGCTCGAACACCGTGAGCTCGCCCTCCCCGCCGACGCCGACCGCCAGCTCCGGGGCGCCGTCGGCGTCGAAGTCCGCGACCGCCGGCTGGCCCCACGTGTACCGGTCGAGCCGCTTCGACCAGACGACCGACCCGTTCGGCCGGAGCACGTACACCGACCCGTGGACGTCGACCACGACGATCTCCTTCGCGCCGTCGCCGACGAGGTCGGTCACGACCGGCTTCGAGTAGCCGTAGGAGCGGAGGTCGCGCCGGAACTCGACCTCGCCGGTGGTCGGGTCGAGCGCGACGACCGCCCGCTCGGTCGTTGCGGCCAGCACCTCGACGGTGCCGTCGTCGTCGTAGTCGGCCAGCGTCGGGTCGGCCACGGAGTGTATCGTGCAGTCCGCCGGCGGCACGTCGTACTGCCACGCGGTCGACCCGTTCGAGCCGCGGAGCGCGTAGAGCGCACACTGGGTCGTGTTGGCCCGACCGCTCACCGGCGCGTACACCGTCCCCCGGCCGCCGGGCCGGCCCGCGGCGACCGCGTGGTGGTTCGAGGTCACCTCCCGGCCCGTCTCGCTCACCCACTCGGTCGTGAGGGTCAGGCTCTCCCCCCCGAAGACGCCGAGGCCGACAGCGGTCGCGCCGAGCAGGCCGACGAGGACCGCGAGCAGGACGGCGACCGTCCGTAGACGCATACCGTGGCTTGCGGCCACCCCGGATAAAGGGTACCGATGTGGCGGGCGGGATTCGACGCGCGTACCAGCAGCTACTTCCGCGCGACCGCCGGGTGCGTAGGTATGGAACGGACGCGACGCGTCGGGGGGTCGGTCGCGACGCTCGTCGCGCTCGCGGGGGTCGTCGTCGCGTCCACTGGCGTGGCCGCCGCCCACGACCTCGGGGGGACGCGGTTCGACGCGCCGATTCCGCTGCCCGCCCTCTTCGTCGGCGCGGGCGCGACGGTCGCCCTCACCGCGGCCTGGCTGGGACGCGGCGGCGAGCTCGCGCCGACCGGGACCCGGACGGTCGGTCGGCTCCCGGCCGGGACGGTGCGGTGGCTCCGGGCCGCCGGACGGGTCGGCTTCGCCGCCCTCGTCGCGTTCGCCGTCGTCCGGGGGCTCGCCGGGCGGCAGGTCGCGGCCGAGAACGCCGCGACGGTGTTCGTCTGGCCGCTCTGGCTGAAGGGGGTCGGACTGGTCGCGATGCTGGTCGGGAGCCCGTGGCGGGCGCTCTCGCCGTGGCGGGGCGTCCACGCGCTCCTGGAGGCGCTGGAGGGCGACCGGGTCAGGCTGGTGGAGTACCCGGCGGCGTGGGGCGTCTGGCCCGCCGTGGTCGGCTACGTCGCCGTCGCGGGCGTGGTCGAGAACCTCACCGTGATCCCGCGCTCGCCCCGGCTCACGGCGGGACTGGTCGCGCTCTACGCGGTCGCGATGGTGCTCGGCGGCGTCGCCTTCGGGCGGGCGTGGTTCCGCCGCGCCGACGCGTTCGAGGTGCTGTACCGGCAGTTCGGCCGGGTCGCGCCGGTCCGGGTCCGCGCCCGGGAGGACGGCTACGCCGTGGAGGCGCGGTACCCCTGGGAGGGGTGCGCGTCGTCGACCGCCGAACCGGGCCTGCTCGCCTTCGTCGTCGCGATGGTGTACACGGTGAGCTTCGACGGCTTCACCGCGACGCCGGAGTACCAGCGGCTCCTGTTCGCGGCCCGCGACGCGCTCGGCGCGGGCGCGGCGACCGGCGTGGTGCTGTACGTCGCCGGATTCGTCGTGTTCCTGCTCGGGCTCGTCGGCGCCGCGGCGGCCGTCGAGCGAATCGGGTCGACGCCGACGCCGGGCGGTCCGGACGCGACAGACGGCCGCGGCGGCCCCGGTGAAACTGCCGGTCGAACCGATGGCGCCGGGCCGGCCGACGCGGCCGGTGCGGGTGCGGCCGCCGATACGGACGGTGCGGCCGCCGATGCGAACCGCGGGGCTGCGGTCCCCGACCGCGACGGTGCGACCCGGCCGTCGGCGGTCGCGACCGCCAGGGCGTTCGCGCCCACCGTCGTCCCCATCGCGGTCGCCTACGAACTCGCGCACAACTTCCCCTACGTGGTCCGGAACCTGGCGCGGGCCGTCGAACTCGGGCTCCGCGCGGTCGGCTCCGACGCGACCGTCGACCTGCTGGGGTGGCTGTCGGTGTCGGCGTTCTGGGGGTCGCAGGTGCTGCTCGTCGTGGTCGGGCACGTCGTCGCGGTGATCGCGGCCCACCGGGTCGCGGTCGGCCGGTACGGGACGCCCGCCCGGGCCCGCCGGGCCCACCTCCCGCTGGTCGCGGTCATGGTGGGCTACACCGTGCTGTCGCTGTGGATCATCTCGCGGCCGGTCGTCGCGTGAGCACCGCGGGACGAGCCGCCCGGCAGGCGACCGTCACGTGAACACCGCGGGGCGAGCCGCCCGGCGGGCGACTCCCCTCCGCGCGCCGACCTGTCGGCTCGGTCCGGAGTAAGTATTTCGTGCCGAGTGCCGACTAGGTACACTCCATGTCCGTCCCCGTGAGACTCGCGCTCGGCGTCGCCCTGCTCACGCTGGGGTTGGTCGACTACTGCTTCCCGCGGGCGGTGCTGGAGCTCCAGTCCGACCTCCTGAACGTCCCGCCGGAACCGGAGGCGGCGCTGGCCCGCCACAAGCGCCGGGTCGGCCTCGTCTGCATCCTCGCGGGGCTGGTGGCGGTCTCGATCGCGATCGGGTGACGTCGTGACCCGCGGTCGGTCGGGGGTCGCGACCCGGCCGCCGGGGCGGTTACGGGTGCTTACTGCGCTACAGACCCTCTTTACCGCGGCGGACCGCGCCCCGACCGCGCCGCGAGTCGGTCGCACCACGTCCTCAGGCAACGCATAACAAAGCCGCTACGGACCGTGATTCCGCCCGCATGGCCCCCACCCGGACGCACCGACTCGACCACTTCCGCCCGACCGGAGAGCGATGGACCCCACGTGGGCGATAGCCGCGATCCCGCTCGTCGGCGTCGGCTACGTCTTCGCCCGACGGGCCCGACGGACCCGCGTCGTCTGCTGGACCCTGCTCGGCGCGTCGCTGTTCGCCCTCGCGACCCGCGACCTGTTCCGGTCGCGCGAGCAGGCCCGACCCGTGTCGCAGCCCGCCAGATCGCCGAACCGCGCGACCGACCGACCCCGGACCGACGGCGACGAGGCCCGCCGGACGCCGCTGTTCGCGCGGCTCCGCAGGCGGGTCGCCGGCTGGCTCAACTAAGCGTTAAGCCCCCCGGCCGCTTTTTCTCGCCCGTGACCGAGCAACGCTACCTCCCCGACGAGGACGACGTGACCGAGTTCGAGGCGACCGTCACCGAGGCGACCGACGACTACGTCGTGCTCGACGGGACGTACTTCTACCCGGAGGGCGGCGGCCAGCCCGCCGACCGCGGCGAGCTGTCGTGGGACGGCGGCCGGGCCCGAGTGACGAAGGTCCGGAAGAACCACGGCGACGTCCGCCACTACGTCGAGGACGTCGAGGGCGACCTCCCCGGGCCGGGCGACGCGGCGCGCGGGGACATCGACGACGAGCGCCGCGCGGCCCACCGCCGGATGCACACCGCCCAGCACGTCGTCTCGCGCGTGGTGCTCGACGAGTACGGCGCGACGACCGCGGGCAACCAGATCCACGCCGACCGGTCGCGGATCGACTTCGAGCCGGTCGACTTCGACGACGCGGACCTCGAGCGCATCGAGCGCCTCGCGAACGATGCCGTCGAGCGCGACCTCGCGGTGACGAAGGCCGAGCGCCCGCGCGCCGAGGTCGAGGAGCGCACCGACGAGGGCCGGGCGCTGCTCGACCGCATCCCCGACCACGTCGACCCGCTCCGGGTGGTCGAGATCGAGGGGTTCGACTACTGCCCCTGCGGTGGCACCCACGTCGACAGCCTGGGCGAGCTGGGCCGGATCGAGATCACCGGCCGGGAGTCGAAGGGCGAGGCGACCGAGCGAGTGGAGTTCGAGCTGCGCGCGCCGTAGCGGAGTCGGACCGCGCGCCGTAGTGGG
Source organism: Halorussus sp. AFM4 (assembly GCF_051194995.1). NCBI lineage: Archaea > Methanobacteriati > Methanobacteriota > Halobacteria > Halobacteriales > Haladaptataceae > Halorussus > Halorussus sp. AFM4. The sequence goes on from NZ_JBNTJT010000003.1 coordinate 126,618, forward strand.
ATCAGACCGCGCACCGTAGGGGAGTTGGACCGCGCGCCGTAGGGGGTCAGACCGAGCGCGGCGTGGCGGGGTCGGTCTGCGTGCCGCGGCGGGGCTGACCGCGCGCCGTGGCGGGAGTGCGAGCAGTCCGCCCCGAGGGGCATCGACAGTCGCGCGACCGCGTCCCGGCGACGTATCGCGGAAAGGAGACGACCCCGCGGCGACGACCGTCCGACGGACGGCGGTCGAACCCCGACCGACGCCCGGGAAATCGCGACGTTCGGCACGAGTTCTCTCGTCGTAAGCCTAAAGAGTCAATCATTCGTTTATACGAGTAACAATGAAGACGGACAGCTGCGAACTGAGGTGGTTCCGTGGGCGTCGAGATTAAGGAGTCGCCCGTCTCCGAGGCCGAGTTCGAGGAGATGAAGGACTTCGTGTACGAATACCTCGCGGCGAGCGTCGAGAACGAGGACGGCGGCGGCCGGATGCGGTGGTACCCCTGGCACTCCGCGGAGTACCGGTTCAACCACATCCTCAACGTGGTCGACCTCGCGGGCACCATCGCCGAGAAGGAGGGCGCGAACGTCGACGTGGCGCGGGTCGCGGCGCTGTTCCACGACATCGCCAAGCTCGACGCCGACCAGGACGTCCACGCCGAGGAGGGCGCGCGCGTCGCCCGGAAGTACCTCGAGACCCACGGCGACTTCCCCGAGTCGTTCATCGAGGAGGTGTGCAAGGCGGTCGAGAACCACTCCTACCAGGGCGACCTGACCGACCTGCCCAAGGAGACCCGGTGTCTCATCGAGGCCGACCTGCTCGACAAGGTGGGCGCCAACGGCACCGCGCTGATGCTGCTCCGGATGGGCTACGAGGCCCGGACCCACATGGACGCCGCCGAGATGGTCGACCGGGTGATGGAGCGGGGCAAGGACGCCGCCAAGCGCGTCGAGAGCGACACCGCCGAGGGCATCGCCCACGAGCGGCTCAAGCGGGTCAAGTGGTTCCGGGAGTGGCTGGAGAGCGAGGTCCCCGAGATGGACTGCGAGACGTCGGCCGACCGCCGGACCCAGCGGCGACCCTGAGCGACGGACGGTCCGCCGAGCGCGGGTCGGCCCGGACGAACGGGCCGGTCACCCGCGGGTGAACCCGTTCTGGAAACTGCGCGATCGACGCGAGGCTCCGTCGCCGAGCTGCGCCGCCGGCCTACACCACCATCCCCGCGGCCTTCGAGAGGAAGGAGAGGCCCGCGAGCGCGAGCACGAGGGCGCTGAGGTAGGCGACCGCCGGCGCGAACGCGTCGACCCGCCGGCCGACCGACACCAGCGCCGCCGGGAACCCGGTTATCCAGAGCCCGATGCCGCCGAAGAACCCCACCACGATGACCGGGCTCCCGGTCGAGACGGTCAGGCCGCCCAGCGCGTCGATCGCGAACGTCCCGGGGTCGAGCAGGCCGACGCCGGCCGTGAGCCACCAGAGGATCTGGTAGGGGTTGGTCAGCGCCAGCGCGAACGCCTTCCGGAAGCCCTTGCTGTCCTCGTGGCCGCCGCCGGCGCCGTCCGCGGCGGTCGGGTCGGTCGCGGCGTCGGCGCCGAACGCCTCGCTGGCGTCGCTGGCCGCGCCGTAGGCGAAGTACAGCATCAGTAGTCCGCCGACCGCGAACAGCGCGCCCCGGAGCGCCGGGGCGTCCCGGACGACCGCGACCACCCCGAGCAGCGCGAGCGCGAAGAAGCAGGCGTCGGCCGACATCGCGCCGAGGCCGGCCCGGAACCCCGACCCCCAGCCCCGGAGCACGCTCTCCTCGGCGATGACGGCGTTCATCGGCCCCGGCGGGGCCGCCAGCGACAGGCCCAGCGCGACGCCCGCCAGCGCCGAGACGACTGCGTCGAGCATCGCTCCGTGGTAGGAACCCCGCGGGAGAAAAGTCTATCGCGTCGACAGTATCAGCGATCGGCAGGCGGTACCGGACCGGTCGGGTCCCCTCCGGCCCGCGAGCGCCGCGCGACCGGTCACGGTCTGGCGCCCTCGACGTCGGCCCCGACGCGGTCGTTCGCACCGCCGGCGTCGTCGCCGTCGCGGTCCGCGTCGGCGTCGCCGCGGTCGGTTCCCCCGTCCCGGTCGGCGTCGCCGCCGTCACCGCGGGCGTCGTCGCCCTCGTCTCCGTTCGCGTCCTCGACGGGGCGGACCCGGATGGAGCGGGCGACGTTCTCGGGGAGGCTCTGCTCGGCGCCGTCACCGCCGTCGAGCCGGACGGTCACCATCCCGAACGGCGCCACGTCGACGACGCGGAGCTCGGTCCCGGGCGCGACGCCGGCGTCCGCGAGGTAGCGCAGCTCCTCCTCGTCGCGGTCGCTGACCCGCGCGACCACCAGCCGGTCGCCGGCCTCGCGCTCGGAGAGCGGGGTGGTGTCGTCGGCCTCCGGCGGGGTGAGGTCGGCGCCCGGGATCGGGTCGCCGTGGGGGTCGACCTCGGGGTCGCCCAGCGCCTCGGCGACCCGCTGCTCGAACTCCTCGCTGATGTGGTGCTCGAGGGTGTCGGCCTCCTCGTGGACCTCGCTCCACGCGTAGTCGAGGTGCTCGGTCAGGTACGACTCGAGCAGCCGGTGGTGGCGCACCACCTCCAGCGCCACCGTCTCGCCCTCCGCGGTGAGCTCGACCCCCTTGTACTTCTCGCGCTCGACCAGCCCCCGGTCCTCGAGCTTCTCGATCATGCTCGTGACCGTCGGCGACGTCACGTCGAGGTAGTCGGCGATGGCCGAGGTGGCGACCGGCCCGCCGTCCTCGTTCTGGAGGGCGTAGATCGCTTTCAGGTAGTCTTCCATCACGTCGCTCAGCATTCGTTGTCCGGATTTAGCGGCGTCTAAAACTTATATTTGTCCCGTCCCAGGTCGGCGCGCACCGCCGGGGAGCCGGGGCGCACCGACCGGCGCCCCTCGTCCCGCGGAACTACGGCGAACCGTCCCGGCGCCACGCCCGACCTGTGCCGAGTTTAGACGGCGTATAACTAACCGACGACGCGGGGTATCTCGGGGCATGTCGCGCATCGAGACGAGCATCGGGTGTCCGAACTGCGACGGCCGGATCGCCGCGGTCGCCACCGACGGCGGCGAGGCCGACCCGCGGTTCAGCGACGCCGACCGGCTCACCGGGACGACGGTCGACTGCGGCGATTGCGGCACCGAGTTCGAAGTGTACTACTACTGACCGCCGTCCGTTTCTCGCGGTCCGGTCGGGCTTACGGCCGAGTAGACCCCGCGTATCGACCGGTAGACCGCCTGTATCCTGCGGGTAGACGGCGTATAGTAATGGCCGGGTCCGGCGTAGCGCCGGACAGGATGTCAGAGACCGAGTCGAGCGAACGTGTCACCGCTCACTTCCACGACGGCCGCCTCGAACTCCGGTCGAAGGAATCGCCCGACGCCTGGATCATCACGGAGAATCCGGTCAGCGTCGAACAGTAGAACCGAGATTCCCGGAACGGGCCGGGGCCGCCCACCGCCCGGTCGAATCGAGCGACGCGACCGGAATCGGAAACCGCGACGCTCCGGTGTTCTCCAACGGCTCGGTCAGACGCCCTTGCTCATCAGGTGGCTGCGGAGCACGTCGTCGTCCTTGTTGCCCGCGCCGGTGTTGAGCAGCACGACCGTGTCGTCCTCGTCGAACTCGCCGCGCCGGGCGAGCTCCCACGCCCCGCTGGCGGCCGCCGCGCAGGTCGCGCCCATCTCCAGGCCCTCGTGCTGGGCGACCGTGATCGCGCTGTCGAGGATGTCCTCGTCGCTGGTGGCGACCGCGCCGCCGTCGCTCTCGCGGAGCGCGTCCAGAATGAGCGGGCTCGCGCCGGGGTCGGGGATCTCGATGCCGCCGCAGATGGTGTCGGGGGTCTCCCAGACCTCGTGGACGTCCTTGCCCTCCTCGAACGCCTCCACGACCGGGGCGCAGCCAGCCGACTGGGCCGCGTACATCGCCGGGATGTCGTCGGTCAGGCCGAGGTCGCGCAGCTCCTTCGCGGCCTTGTGCATTCCCACGAGGCCGACGCCGCCGCCGGTCGGGTACACCACGGCGTCGGGCACCTCCCAGTCGTTCTGCTCGACGACCTCGTACAGCATCGTCTTCTTGCCCTCGTGGCGGTACGGCGTCACGAACGTCTTGACCGAGTACCAGTCGTCGTGCTCGGCCATCGCGTCCTGGTAGGCCGCGCCGGCGTCGCCGATGCGCCCCTCGACGACGGTGAGGTCGCCGCCGTGGACGTTGACCATCGCCTTGTTGGTGAACCCGGCCCGCGAGGGCAGGAAGACGTGGGAGTCGAGGCCCGCCCGGGCGGCGTAGGCCGCGGCCGACTGACCGGCGTTGCCCGCCGAGTTGAGCGCCACGTCGGTCGCGCCGTGCTGGACCGCCGCCGTCACCGCGGCGGTCTGGCCCCGGTCCTTGAACGTCCCGGTCGGGTTGCGGCCCTCGTCCTTGAACAGCACCCGGCCGACCCCGAGCTCGTCGGCGAGCGTCGGGCACTCCACCAGCTGGGTCGCGCCCTCGTCCATCGTCACGGCCGCCTCGCGCGGGAACGGCAGCAGCTCCTCGTAGCGCCACATCGACTCGAACCGCCGGGACTCGAGGTCCTCGCGGGTCAGGTCGATGTCGTCGTAGTCGTAGTCGGGGTCCAGGATGCCGCCGCAGTCGGGACAGCGGTGGGTCGCCGCCTCGGCGTCGAACGTCTCGCCGCAGTCGACACACGTCAGGCCGACGAACGCGTCGGTGGTCTCCATGCGCGGCCGTTCGGAGTCGAGCGACAAATCCCTGCCCCTTCGTCGGCGGCGTCCCCCGACGGCGGCCGCCCTCGCCGCGGGAGGCTCGCCAGCACCGGAGTGGCTCCTGCGGCAGGAGTGGGTATTTAGGGGCCGCGAGCGGAGTGGCCCGTATGAGCGAGGCCGACGGACTCAACCCGGCCGAGGCGTTCGGGCTGGTCGCCGACGAGACCCGGATGACCGTCCTCCGGGCGCTCGCGGAGGCCCCCTACGAGGAGTACGAGGGCGTCCTCAGCTTCTCGGAGCTCCGCGACCGGGCGGGGATCCGCGACAGCGGCAAGTTCAACTACCACCTCCAGCAGCTGGTCGGCCGATTCGTCCGGGAGCGCGACGGCGGCTACTCGCTGACGTACCCCGGCGACCTGCTGTACCGGACGGTCGTCTCCGGGTTCTTCACGGACGAGACGGACGCCGGCGACGTCGAGCCCGAGAGCGGCTGTCTCGACTGCGGCTCGGCGCTCGACGTCCGCTACGAGGACGCGCGACTCCGGATCGCGTGTCCCGACTGCGACCGGGAGTTCCAGGACGTCCCGTTCCCGCCGACCGCGGTCGAGAACTGGGGCGACGACGAGCTGCTGCGGGCGTTCGACCAGTGGAGCCGCCACAACATCATGCTGTTCAACCGGGGCGTCTGCAAGTGGTGCGCGGGCCCGATGCCGGGCGAGTTCCGGCGGGTGGACAGCGACACGCTCACCGGCGAGGACGAGTCGGCGGTGTTCGTCGCCCGCAGCTGCGAGAACTGCCGCGGGTTCATGTTCACCACGCCCGGCGAGAACGTCCTCTACCACCCCGCCGTCGTGTCGTTCTTCCACGCCAGGGGCGTCGACGTGACCGACCGCCCGCTCTGGGAACTGGCGTTCGTCTCCGCCACCGACCCGGTCACCGTGCGCTCGGAGGACCCGTGGCGGGTCGAGGTGACGGTCGCGTGCGACGGCGACGAACTCCGCGTCGTGCTGGACGAGGACGTCGCCGTGACCGCCGTCGAAGGCGACGCGGTCGTGAACTGACGCACCTCGACCGGCGCGGCGGAGCGGTCGGTCTCACCGACCCTCGAACGACACCGCGTCACGACCGGAACGGCGTCGCCGCCTCGGCGCCGCAGTACGGGCAGACCACTCTCGTCTCCGGGCGATCGCCGGCGACCTCCCGGGAGTCACCGGACGGCGACTCCCGCCGCTCCGCGTCGGCGAGCGCGACCCGCATCTCGCTCCCGCAGTCCGGACACCCCTCGGGCGCGTTCCGGGCGTCGCAGTCCGGACAGACGAGCCGGACATCCCCGGCTCCGCCCGCTTCCGGCCGGAGGTAGCCGTGGCCGCACTCCGGGCAGGCCAGCGGGATTCGCACGTCCTCGCTGTCCCGCGGTGCGCCGAGCGCGAGGGCCACCAGCTCCGCCTCCCCGGCGTTCCGGCCCGACTGGTACTCGCCGGGCGCGAACCGGATCGCCTCGCCCGCGGCGACGGCGACCTCGCCGGCCTCCCACTCGGTGGCCCCGGGGTCGCCGCCCGCCTCGCCCCGCGGAACCAGGGTCTCGAAGGTCGCCTCGCCGTCGAGGACTACGAACACCTCCTCCTGGTCGCCGTGGGCGTGGAGGCCGCTGGGGAACCCCTCGCCGGGCGGGACGCGGTAGCGGTTGACCGCGAGGTGCTCCGCGTCGAGCGCGTCGGTCAGTCCGCGTCGGTCGACGCCGTCGCCGAACGCGGCCGACTCCACAGCGTCGATAGCGGTCCGCTCCATGCGGTGGCGTTCGGGCAGCGGGGCTAAATCGGTTGTGTGACGGGGACGAATCGGTCCGGTGACGGGCCGAGGACGGGCCCGGGGTCGCCGGCCAGCGATCCGTGGTCGTCACTCGCCGCGGGTCGCGCGGGACTCGGTCGTCGCCCGGGCGGCCTGCTCACCACTCCTCGCGCGGCGGGAGCTCCTCGCCGCAGCGCCGACAGTACCGCATCGGGGCGTCGGACGCCCGCTGGTCGCTGTCGACGGTGGCCTTCCGCCCGCAGTTCTGGCACTCTATCTTGGTCATCTGTCGGACTCCGGGTCGCGGCGGGTGGCCGGCGACCGGCTGGAGAACGCGAACCTACGCGGCCGGGTGTGTTAAACCTACGCATGGCAGCGGTCGTCCCACGGTCGGGCGGCCGTGCACCGCCCCGCGTCGGACCGTCCGGCGTCCGACCGCCCCGCGTCCGACTGACCCCGTCCGGACTCGACCCGGGCGACGCCGGTGCCGCAACCGTCTTCCCCGCACGCGCCCTGGGTCCGACGGATGGCGCTGCTCGGGACCGACCGGCGGGTGCTGACCCTCGCGTTCGCCCGGATGATCGACTCGGTCGGCAACTCCTTTCTCATCGTGGTGCTGCCGCAGTTCCTCGACGAGGTGATCCTGGACGTGCCCGGCGGCGGGGGCGAACTGCTCGGGGTCGCGGTCGCACAGTCGGTGCTCATCGGGGTCGCGCTCTCGCTGTTCGGCTTCCTCAACAGCTTCGGCCAGCCGTTCGCCGGGCGGCTCTCGGACCGGACCGGGCGGCGCCGGGCGTTCATCCTGGCCGGGCTCGCGCTGCTCGGGGTCGCCAGCGGCGCCTACGTCTTCGCCGACAGCTACGCCGCGATCCTCGCGCTCCGGATGCTCCAGGGGGTCGGCGCGGCGCTGGCCATCCCCGCGACGGTCGCGCTGGTCAACGAGCTCGCGACCGACGCGACCCGCGGGAACAACTTCGGGGTGTTCAACACCTTCCGGCTGATCGGGTTCGGCTTCGGCCCGCTCATCGCTGGGTTCCTACTCGAGTTCGGCCCCTACGCGACGCCGGCCGGCACGATCTCGGGGTTCGCCGCGGCGTTCGGCGTCGCGGCGCTGGGGGCGGCGGTCAGCTTCGCGCTCGTGGCCGCGTTCGTCGAGGACCCCGAGCGGACCGCCGCGAGCGCGGGCGACGACCTCGCGGTGTCGGTTACCGACCCCGACGACGCGGGGCTCGACCCGGTGTTCACCCTCGGGGTCGCGACGCTGTTCATGGCCATCGGCATCGGGCTGTTCGCGACGCTCGAACCCCAGCTCTCCGACCGGCTCTCGCAGGGGTCGGTGCTGTTCAGCGTCGAGTTCGCGGCGGTGGTCATCGCCAACGTCGTCTTCCAGGTGCCCATCGGGCGGGCCAGCGACAGGTACGGGCGCCGACCCTTCCTGGTCGCGGGGTTCGCCGTGCTCGTCCCGGCGCTGCTCGCCCAGGGGTACGTCACCACCCCGGCCGCGATGGTCGTCGCCCGGTTCGTCCAGGGCATCGCAGTGGCGCTGGTGTTCGCCCCCGCGCTGGCGCTGGCCGGCGACCTTGCGACGGAGGGCCAGTCCGGGACGAAGCTCTCGGTCCTGACGATGGCGTTCGGGCTCGGGACCGCCATCGGTCCCCTCGCGTCCGGGTTCCTCGTCACGTTCGGCTTCGTCTGGCCGTTCGCGTTCGGGGCGGCGCTGGCGGCCCTGGGGCTGGCGCTGGTGTACACGCAGGTCGAGGAGACGGTCTCCGAGACCGAGAGCCTGGTCTCGCCGACCCCGCAGGATTAGGGCCTACTCCCAGTCGGGCTCGCGGTCCTCCAGGAACGCTGCCATCCCCTCGCGCTGGTCGTGGGTGCCGAACAGCCCGCTCCAGAGCCGGCGCTCGTAGCGCAGGCCCGCCTCCTGGCTCATCTCGTGGGACTGGTTGAGCGCCTCCTTGGCGGCCGCCAGCGCGTAGGTCGGCTTGGCCGCGAGGTCGGCCGCCAGCTCGTGGACGTGGTCGTCGAGCTGGTCGGCCGCGACGATCTCGCCGACGAGGCCGTGCTCGCGGGCGTCCTGGGCGTCGATGCGCTCGCCGAAGAAGATGAGCCGGCGCGCCATCTCGTCGCCGACGAGCCGGGGGAGGCGCTGGCTGCCGCCCCACCCGGGGATGATGCCGAGGTCGATCTCGGTCTGGCCGATGACCGCGTCCTCGCTGGCGACTCGGAGGTCGCAGGCCAGCGCGAGCTCGCACCCGCCGCCGAAGGCGTAGCCGTTGACCGCCGCGACGACCGGCGCGGGGAACCGCTCCAGCCTGTCGGCGATCCGGTGGCCGAGCTCGGCGTACGCCTGGGCCTCGGGCGTCGAGAGGTCCCGCATGTAGCTGATGTCCGCGCCGGCGACGAAGGCGTCGTCGCCCGCGCCGGTGAGGACGACCGCGCCCGGCCGCTCGTCCTCGACCTCGTCGAGCGCCTCGTCGAGCGCCTCGAGCGTGTCGACGTTGAGCGCGTTCAGTCGGTCGGGGCGGTCGACGGTGATCGTCGCCACGTCGTCCTCGTAGTCGAGCGCGATGGTGTCCCAGTCGGACATACCCCTCCCGACGGCGCCGCGCGGAATAATCCTTCCGAGGGTCCGACAGGTGGTTGATACGTTCTGCGGGCCTGGAGAACTGGGTCTAAGTGACTCGGCGCGCGCTGGCGTTTTGACGAGCGGAGCGAGGGCAGGCTCGTGGGAGATTCGCTCCCCGGCGGCTCCTCGTGAGCCGCCATCTCCGTGCGAGGGACGAGGACCGCGACTAAGTGAGGACCGCAGGAGGCTAGGGAGGCGTGAGGCCGTCGCGGTGCGGTGGCGGTTGCGGGACACAGGTGACGGCAGTAGCTAGCTATCCCCGGTCTCCCGGATCACCGGTCGTTGTTCTCCCGGAACGCCGAACGGCTGTCCCACCGGTCGCGGACCCGTTGGAATCCCGGGACCAAACCCCCGTCGCCCGACCGCCCGCAAGCGTCCGACCTTCCGGAAAGCGGAAATATCCCCCCGCCGTAGCGCCGGCCGATGACTCTCTCGGAGGAGGCCCAGGAGCGACTCGCCGACCTCGTCGAGCTGCAGCCGACCAAGAACGCCGAACTCCAGGAGCGATGGGGTCTCGAGAGCGGGAGCGAGGTCCACCAGTACCTCGAGAGCGAACTCAAGGACTACTACTACCGCGACGACAACAGCCTCATCCGCGCCACGAGCGAGGCCGCCGACCTCGTCGACGTCGAACCGGGCGTGGTCGACGACGAGGAGGAGGGCGCGCCCTCGGCCATCCGGGTGCCGGAGCTCCAGCGGCAGGTGTTCTCGGTCGTCGCCGGCCCCGACGAGGAGTCCGAGAGCGTGGTGTCGGTGCTCCAGAAGCTCCGCGCGGAGTACGACGTCGACCCCGAGGCCGAGGACGTCCGGTCGGCGCTCCAGGCGCTCCGCCGGAAGGGGGTCGTGGAGGTCGTCTACCGGACCGTCCCGACGTTCAAGCTGGCGGTCGAGCGCGACGAGGTCGAGGTGTCGGTCTCGGAGTGACCGCGCCGGTCGCGGACCCCGCCTGGATCGACCTCGCGTCGGAGTTTCTGTGCTACTCGAATGCGAACAGCGTCCCGTTCGCGGTGGCGACGTACAGCGTCCGGCCCGCCAGCGCGAGGTGGTACGCCGGGCTGGCCAGGTTCCGGCGCCACCGCGTCTCCCCGGTCGCGGCGTCGAGCGCGACCACCGCGCTCCGGTCGCCGGCCCCGTCGTGGAGCGGGACGTAGAGCCGGTCGCCGTCCGAGACGGGCGAGATGGCCCAGCTCCCGAGGTCGCCGAACCGGCGGGTCCACCAGACGGACCCGTCGTCGGCGTTGCGGGCCGCGATTCGGGCGTCCGACCGGCCCCTGACGTACTCGCCTTTGTCGACGGTCTCGACCGTTGCGCCCCACTTGCAGTAGACGGTCCCGTCGACGACCACCGGGGAGGTCGCGACCGTACCGCCGGGCTTCGCCCAGCGCCGCGACCCGTCGGGGGCGAGCGCGGCGAGTTTCCCCCGGTCCTCGTCGTGCTCGGGGTACCACTCCTCGGTCTCGGGGACGAAGACGCGACCGTCGTCGCCGACCGCCGGCGCCGGACGCGCCATCTCGTCGGGCTCGTAGCGCCACCGGACCCGCGGCGGGTCGCCCAGCGGGACCGCGTGGAACGCCTGGCGCCGGTCCCGGGCGAACAGCCCGTACCACCCCGTCGGCGCGTAGAGCGCGTCGTCGGTCACCGCCGGGTGGGCGGCCGGACGCGCCCCGGCGTCGGTCCGCCACCGCCGGGTCCCCGACGCCGCGCCGAGGGCGGCGAGAGCGGTGTACCCCGGCACGTAGACCGTCTCGCCGGCCACCAGCGGCGGCTGGGCGACGTCGAAGTCGGAGTCGATGCGCCGTCGCCACCGCCGCTCGCCGGTCGGTGCGACCGCCGCGACACCCGGTCCGTCCGGGTATCGAGTCGAGACGTAGAGGGTCCCGTCGGCGAACCCGGCGCCGTGGAACGTCTCGTCGGCCGCGCCGCCGACCGACCAGCGCTCGGTCCCGTCGCGGACCCGGAGCGCCGACAGCGAGGGGCCGCCGACGAAGACGGTGTCGCCGACGACGGCCGGCGTCGGGAGGTTCAGGTAGCCGTCGAACCGCTGGCCCGCGCCGAACCGCCGGGCTCGCCAGCGGACGTCGGGGTCGCTCTCGGGGCCGGACGCGCGGCGGTTCGCGCCGGTGTTGCGCGCGTCGTGGTGGACCAGGGGCCAGTCGGGGCTGTCGGCCTGCGTCGAGACGGTGTCGGGGCCGCGCTTGCGCGTCACCACGCCGAGCGTCCCGGCCGCGCCGACGCCCGCCGCGGCCAGCAGGTGGCGCCTGGAGACGGAAGGCGGATCCATGGCAGGTGTCACTCAGCGACAACGAATAGTTCTCACGGTCGGGCGGTGACCGACCGCGGCCGGTCCGTCGACCGGCGCGGGAACATCAGTCCGGCCGATTGCGCTCCCGCCGGTCCGTCAGGAGCTTCCGGACCCCCTTGCCCGGCCCGCCCTCGATGGGCCACCCCTTCGTGCGCCACTGGGGCGGCTCCGGCGAGAACTCCGGGCACGACCCCGAGCACTCCGAGCTGGTCTGGTGGCGCTCCTTGGCGGCGCAGTACGGCAGCAGGGTCCGGCCGTCGCGCCGAAGCTGGAAGTGCCGGCAGTCCGGGCGCATCGTCTCGGCGAACGCCCGCCACCCCTTCTCGTAGGCCCGCTCGGCGATCTCCAGGCGCTTGTGGGCCTTCCACTCGGGGTCTGCGTACTCGAACCGGGACGCCGAACTGCCGTACTCGGTCACCTCGCCGCGTTCGAGGATGCGGGTGCCCGGCGCCTCGACGTCGAGGCTGCGGGGGTACCACTCGACGCCGGCGGTGCCCGAACCGGGATCGAAGGTGAGGATGCCGGCCTCCACCGGGAGCCTCTCCAGCAGCGCGGGCTCGACCCGCTCGCCGGTCGCGCGGGTGGCGACCCACACCTCGTCGGCCAGCGCGAGCGCCACGTCGTACTCCAGCTGCGCGGCGAGGTCCCGGGCCGCGCTGGCGTCGAGGTCGGGCTTGTTCTCGACCGCGACGACGCGGCGCACCCAGTCGGGGTAGGCCCACTTCCGGCGGATCTGGATGCGGTTGTTCCGCCGCCGGACGTCGAGGATGCCGCGGTCGTCGGCGCGGTGGATGGACTCCCGGACGTACCGCCACGGGTAGCCGGGGTCCGGGAGCGCGTCGCGGTACCACTCCCAGTCGGCCGGCGCGTGCGGGACGACGTCGAGCAGGTCCGAGTCGAGCCGGCGCGAACCGAAGTTCGCCCGCTGTCGGAGCCCCTCGGGGTCGACCTCCACGACGAGCGTGTCCCATCGCCGGCGCTTCGTGCCGAGCTGGCGCGCGACGATAGCGGGGCAGTCGCTCCGTTCTGCGTCCGCGTCGGCGCCGGTGCCGCCCCCGTTCCCGGCGCTCTCGGTCTCGCCGGGCGGCCACTCGCGCTCGGCCCACCGGCAGGTCCGCAGCTCGAAGACGAACTCCGGGTCGGCGCCCGCGGTCGGCGCGCCGTCGTCGGCGTCGCTCACGCTCGGGGCCAGGTGCGGGGCCGGCCTAAGTGGTTCGGTCGACCGGCGACGGTTCGGCGAGAACAGTCAGGCGTCGGCGTCCAGACAGCGCAGTCGCTCGGCGGGGCCGACGCCGGTCGACGTTCGACCGGGATCAGTTGCGGTCCGGCGCAGTCCGATCGCCGCGGATGCCCCGCGGCGACTCTCAGACGTCGCCGTTCTCCTCCTTCTCGTTGAGGAACTCGTGGGCGTCCTCGAGGATCTCGCGCGGCCCGTCCTGCGTGATGGTGTTGATGGCCTGCTCGTAGTCGCGCCACTGGTGGTCGCGGTGCTCGTGGGAGAGCTCGGCGCTGGCCTCGTAGGACTTGGCGACGAACAGGTGGACCGTCTTGTGGATGGTGTTGCCGTTGGCCTCGAAGACGTAGTCGTAGTCGTCGCGGAACCCGTCGAGCAGCCGGAAGTCCTTGATCCCGGCCTCTTCTTTCACTTCTCGTATGGCCGTCTGCTGTAGCTCTTCGTCCCCCTCCACCCCGCCCTTGGGGAACTCCCAGTCGCCCGGACGGGACTTGAGGAGGAGGTATTCGCGGCGGCCGCGGGTATCCCTGTAGAGGATCGCACCCGCGGACGTGGCTTCAACCGTCATTTACTGGAGTATATACGGCGGTGCGTTAAGAGAATGTCGGAGAACGAACGCCCGGAAATCCGTGAAAACGGGTCGCGCGTTTCCGCCAGCCGACGGCGGAACGCCGGACGCGACTCGCCGGAACGCCGGACGCGACTCGGCGGAACACGGTGCCGGTCCGGTGCCGGCCGACCGCGCGAAGAGCAGACGATTTACGTACTTCGACGCAAAACAGATGCCACACCGAACCCCCAGCCATGACCTTCGTAACCAGAATCCGGCTCCAGAGCGGCAACCACCCCGCGCTGGAGACCGTCGTGGACGAGATCCGCTCGACCGCCGAGCGGAAGGGCGCGGAGCTGCGGGGTCCGCACTCCGCCCCGCCAGAACAGCTCACCGTACCGCAGTACAAATCGACGACCGGCGACGAGAGCCGGCAGTTCCGGTCGTGGGACTACACCGTCTACACCCGCCAGCTCGAGATCGTCGGCCACAACGCGCTGGCCCGCCGGGTCGCCGAGTTCGACTTCCCCGAGGGCGTCCACGTCGAGGTCGAACTCGAACAGATCGAGCAGATGGCCTGACCGCGGTCTCCTCCCTCTCTGCGGCGCTCACTCGTTGACCAGCAGCAGCTTCCCGCGGAACTCGCCCGACTCGCCGAGCCGGTGGGCGTCGGCCGCCTCGTCGAAGCCGAACCGCTCGTCGACGCGGGGCTCGACGGCGCCGTCGTCGACGAGCGTCGCTATCGTGTCGAGCTCCTCGCCGATGCGCTCCCGGTACTCGCCGAGCAGCACGGGCAGGATGACGAGCACGACCCCCAGCTCCAGCGAGTTGGCGTGCATCGCCGAGAGGTCCTGGGTCGAGCTCGACTCGGTCGTCACGACGGCGCCGAACGGCCGGACCGCCTCGAAGGCCGTCCGGAGGTGGTCGTCGCCGACCGGGTCGAACACCAGGTCGAACCCCTCGCCGCCGGCGTGCTCGTCGACGTAGGTCTCGACGTCGGTCGCCGTGTAGTCGACGGTCGCGTCGGCGCCCAGCTCGGCGGCGAACTCCCGCTTCGCCTCGGTCGAGCCCGTCGCGGTCACGGCCGCGCCGAACCAGTCGGCCAGCTGGACGCCGACGTGGCCGACGCCGCCGCTCGCGCCGTAGACCAGCACGTCGTCGCCGACCTCGACCGTCGCCTTGTCCGCGAGCATCTCCCAGGCGGTGAGCGCGACCACCGGGAGCGCGGCGGCGTCCTCGAGCGGGATCGACTCCGGCGCGCCGGCGAACGTCCCCGCGTGGCCGACGACGTAGTCGGCGAGCGCGCCCTGCCGGCCCGCGCCGCCGGGCATCCCGTACACCTGGTCGCCCTCCTCGAACCGGTCGACGTTCTCGCCGACCGCGTCGACGACGCCGGCGACGTCGCAGTGGAGCCGCGCCGGCAGTTCGGGGGCGAAGTCGGGGAGGTCGCCCCGCCGGATCTTGTAGTCGACGGGGTTGAGGCTGGTCGCGGCGACCGAGACCCGGATCTCGTCGGGCCCGGGCTCCGGGACCTCGACGGTCGTCTCGGTGAAGGCGTCCGGGCCGCCGAACTCCTCGATCACGTACGCGGTCATCTCGGAGGACATCTCGGGTCGCCGTAGGGCCGCCCGAGGGGAATACGCGGCGCTTCCGGCGAGCCGCGCCCCGACCGCGGGGCCGGGCGGTCGACTGCCGAGCGACGGCGGTCAGAACGACGACTCGCCGACCGTCTCCAGGTACCGGGCCGTCCCGCGGTGGGCGGCCTCGTCGAACTCCTCGACCCGGAGCCTGACCCGGGTGTCGAGCGCGTCCGCAGGGGCGTCTTCGATCCGCAGCACGGTGTCGCCCACGCGGGCGACCGGCACGTCGCCGTCGTAGCCCGTCACGAACGCCGAGATCTCCGCGCCCGGTTCGAAGGCGGGTCTGTTCGTCCGGAACCAGAGGCCGGCCAGGTACTTCTCGCGGAGGCTCATACCCGGGCCACCTCCTCGGACTCGCGGTCGGTGGTGTACTCCAGCCCGAAGCCGGTCAGCGCCGAGAAGACGAAGACGCCGAACAGCAGCCAGCCGTGGAAGACGAAGGGGAACACCTCGGCTGGGTTGACCAGCAGCTCGCGGGTGAACCAGTCGAACTCCTCGGCGCCGACCAGGCCCCGCATCTCCGTGTAGCCGACGAGCACGCCGCCCGCCCACGGGAAGATGTAGCCCAGGGCGGAGGTGTTGGCGTCGAGGATGTTCGCCCGGCGGTAGCCGTTGATGTTGAACCGCTCGCCGATGCGGGCGACGTACGGCGCGATGGCGATCTCGGCCGCGGTGTTGATGGTGATCATCGCGTTGACCGACGCCGTGCCCAGGACCATCGTGGTCTCGGCCCGGCGGACGCTGGTGGCCACCCGCGACAGCAGCCAGTCCTGGATGGCCGCGAAGCCGCCGCCCCGGATCATGATGCGGGCGCCGGCCACGATGAGCAGCGTCAGGACGATCAGCGGGAAGAACCCGGCCGCGCCGTCGTAGAAGGCGCCCGAGACCGCGATCCGGTCGGACGTCGCCGGCACGGTCGTGACGATCGGCAGCACCGAGAGCCGCTGCGCGAGTTCGACGTTCGCCGGCGCCTGGAACAGCAGCATCTCCGACAGCGACGCGAGGCCGAACAGGAGGTTGGCGGCGACCGCGACCACCAGCCCCCACGAGATGGCCTCCACGATGTGGCGGCCGGCCACGGCGGTGACGATGACGACCCCGATGGACGCCAGGTGGACCAGTCCCAGCGCCTCGGCCTGGCCGGCCAGCACGTCGGCGCTGCCCGCGATCTCGGCGCCCTCCATCACCGACCCGGCGACCAGGTAGCCCGCGAACGCCGGAACGGCCGCGAGCAGGGCGTACTTGAACCGCGAGGCGACCACGCCGCCGATGTCGGCGTCCTGGGTCACCGCGCTCACGATGGTGGTGTCCGAGACCGGCGCGAGGTTGTCGCCGAACACCGCGCCGGAGAGGATGGCCCCGAACAGCAGCGTCGGGTTCGCGCCCAGCAGCACGCCCGCCGGGAAGAACAGCCCGGTGAACGCGATGACGGTGCCGTAGCCCGTGCCGATGCCGGTCGCCAGCAGCGCGGCCAGCACGAACGTGATCGCCGGGAACAGCGCCGGGCCGACCGACAGCGCGTCGGCGGCCCAGACCAGGCCGCCGACGAACCCGCCGACCTGGATCGTCTCGGCGAACATGCCCGCCCAGAGCCACGCCACGATGGCCGTGGCGGCCACGCGCTGGGTCATCCCCTCGAAGATGGTGTTGGCGTACGTCTTCCAGTCGCCCTTCGCGAAGAACATCCCGACGACCAGCGACAGCAGCATGCCGACGACCAGCCCCGTCGTGTCGCTGACCCGCAGGACGCCGCTCTGGAAGATGGCCCACAGGATGAACAGCCCGATGGGGATCGCGCTGGCCGCGGGCCCGCCGTGGAACGCGATGCGGTCCCCGGTCCGCGCCCGCCTGGCGTCGGCCAGTTCCTCGGCGACCGATTCCTCCGCCGTCTCGTCTCCGGTGTCCGCCATGTCTGTGTCTCGGTCAAGCCTTCCGAGCGGAGCCACATGAACGCACGCAATTCCGGCCACGCGCCTTGCCGGGCCTCAAGCGCTTAAGGCGGTGGCACGCCTCGGGTCCCACATGAGCCACCAGGCCGAACGCGACCGACTGGTCGAGATCCGACGAGACCTCCACCGCCACCCCGAGCCCGCGTGGCGGGAGTTCTACACCACCGCCCGCATCGTCGGGGAGCTCGAACGCATCGGCGTCGACGACCTGTACGTCGGGCCGGACGCCGTCGCCGAGGACGAGCGCATGGCGGTCCCCGACGACGACGAGCTCGAGGAGTGGTACGAGCAGGCCCGCGAGGCGGGCGCCGACGAGGACGTCCTCGGACGGCTCGACGGCGGCTACACCGGCGCGGTCGCGGTGCTCGACCGCGGCGAGGGGCCGACCGTCGGCCTCCGGGTCGACATCGACGGCCTCCTCCGCGAGGAGTCGACCGACGACGACCACGCGCCGGTCGCCGAGGGGTTCCGCTCCGAGCACGACGGCGCGATGCACGCCTGCGGCCACGACGCCCACGCCACTATCGGCCTCGGCGTGATCGAGGCGGTCAAGGACAGCGACTTCGAGGGCACCCTCAAGGTGTTCTTCCAGCCCGGCGAGGAGATGATCGCCGGCGGGAAGTCGATGGCCGAGAGCGACCACCTCGCCGACGTCGACTACCTGCTTGCGGCCCACGTCGGCCTCGACCACCCGACCGGCGAGGTCGTCGCGGGGATGGACGGCTTCCTGGCGGTGAGCCACTTCCGGGCGGAGTTCTCGGGCGAACCGGCCCACGCGGGCGGCGAACCGAACGCCGGCGAGAACGCGGTCCAGGCGATGGCGACCGCGGTCCAGAACCTCTACGCCATCCCGCGCCACGAGGACGGCGCCACCCGGGTCAACGCCGGGCGGGTCGGCGGCGGCACCGCGACCAACATCATCCCGGAGGAGGCGTACATCGAGGGCGAGGTCCGGGGCGAGACCACCGAGCTCAAGAACTACATGGTCGAGCGCGCCGAGCGCACCATCGAGTCGGCCGCCGAGATGCACGGCTGCGACGTCGAGCTCACGACCAACGGCGAGGCGCCCAGCGCCGAGAGCGACGACGAACTCGTCGGCCTGGTCGGCGACGCGGCGGGCGAGACCGACGGCGTCGACAGCGTGGTCGAGCGCGACGAGCTCGGCGGCAGCGAGGACGCGACCTACCTGATGCGGGCGGTCCAGCGGAACGGCGGCAAGGCCGCCTACGTCGGCGTCGGCACCGACCACCCCGGCGGCCACCACACCGCGACGTTCGACGTCGACGAGGACACGATCCCGATCGGCGTCGACGTCCTCGCCGGGGCGATCCGCCGAATCGCCGACGAACGACCCTGAACAGGTCCCGAGCGCGGCGAGGCGCTCGGATCGCTCCGTCGACGGAGGCCGTCGATTTTGATAAACGAACAACCTATTCAAATGGATGCGGTGATTTTTTGTATGTAGCTGCGTCAACCTCTGGTATCATCGACCGAACGGAGGAAGACGACAAATGAGCGAGAACGCCGCCGAGAACCTCGACGAGACGCCACAGTTCACCGACCGCACCGCCGCCGACCGCGACCAGCCGCTCAGCGCGGCGGTCATCGACGCCGTCGCCGACGCCGCCGACGTCGACCCGGCCGAGCTCGGGACGCCGCTCTACGACAAGATCGACCCCGACGCGCTCGACAGCCTCTTCGCCGACCGACACGACGGCGCGCCGCGGGGCAGCGGCCACGTCGTGTTCGACCTCCTCGGCTACGAAGTGACCGTCTACAGCGACGGCTACGTCGTCGTCCGCGACTGATACCGCCGGTTCGCCGGCGGTGCGTCCGTCGCCCGTCGGTCTGATTCGCCGGCCTCGGCGCGCGAACGGGGAGTTCCGAAAGCTCTAATCCCGAGGGATTCGAATCCGGCCGTATGGCCGACGACAACGAGGAAGAGGAAGAGCCAGCCGTCGAACTCGGCGAGGGCGACCCCGTCGAGGGCGCGCCGCTCGCTCGCGTGGCCTCTCGACTCCACTGGCCGGTACAGAAGAGCGAGATACTCCGGAAGGAGGGCGAGGAGACGACCGTCCGGACGCCCGACGGCCCGCGCGACCTGGGCGACCTGCTGGCCGCAGTCGACGAGACGTACTTCGAGAGCCGCCAGGAGTTCCTCGGACTGGTCCGCGCGGCGGCCGGCACCGGACCGATCCCGACGGCCGACGAGTAGCGTGTCCGTCGCTCGGGCGGTCCGCCGGGGCGTCGCCCGGCTGAGCTGGGTCCAGCGCGCGCTGCTCGCCGGCGCGGTCCTGACCGTGGCGTGGATGGCGTGGGACGTCGGGGGCCTGCACGAGCGACTCGTCCGCGACACCGTCGTCTACATCCTCGCGCCGCTCGCGCTGGCGGTCCGGCACGGGCGCACCCTCGGCTACCGGGTCGACCGGACCGCGCTCCGGAACACCGTCCTGCTGTCGCTGTTCGTCCTCCCGTTCTACGTCGTGGGGTCGTCGCTACCGACGATCCGGACCTACTACCCGATGTGGGAGACCAGCGCCGCGCTCGGGGAGTTTCTCCCCCACGCGCTCATGCAGTTCGTCATCGCGCTGGCGGCCGAGACGTACTACCGGGGGCTGCTCTGCGTCGGCGTCCGGGAGATCGGATTCAAGAGCGTGTTCATCAGCCCCGTGGTGTACGCGTTCCACCACATGTACAAGCCCCCCATCGAGCTCATGCTGTCGGGGCCGACCGACGTGCTGTTCGGCGCGGTCGACTACAAGAGCAACTCCATCCTCCCGTCGGTGGTCGCCCACGGTCTCGGCCTGGGGCTGCTGGACTGGCTGGTGCTCCACCCGCCGATCTTCCCGCCCGAGCAGGTCGTCCGGTGGCTGCGGTGGCTGCCGGTGCCGCTCTGAGACCGGCCCGCGGACTCCGCGGCGCCCTCACACCGCCGGACCGAGACGGCCGGGAGGGGCGGACTTTTCACCCTCCGACGCGAAGCCAGTATTGCATGAGTCTTCCAATAGACCCCCGGGAGCTCGACGACGAGGACATCGGCGAGAAGCGGGCGACCCTGGAGATGGACCACGAGGAGGCGATCGAACACGTCCGGCAGGCGTTCACCGACGCCGGCTTCGGCGTGCCCGCGGAGTTCTCCCCGTCGGAACTGCTCAACGAGAAGGTCGAGGACGCCGACCGCGACCCCTACTACGTGCTGGGCGCGTGCAATCCCGGCATGGCCGACCGGGCGCTCGACGGAAGCGAGAACCGCATCGGCGCGATATTCCCGTGCAACGTGGTCGTCTGGGAGGAGGAACCGGGCAAGCAGGTGGTCTACCACGTCAGCATCATGCGCATCGCCCGGCTGGTGGGGATGGCGCCGGACGACGAGGCGTGGGACGACATCGTGGCCGAGACCGGCGACCTGGTCGACGAGGCCTGGGCGAACCTCGATACGGCGTAGGTGTCGGCGCCGCTCGAGCGAGACGCCGACTCCCCGCGCCGAAACCGTGATCGCGGTCGCTACTTCTCGTCGTCCAGCCGGTCGACCTCCTCGCGGAGCCGCTCGACCTCCCTGCGGAGCGACGCGATCTCCTCGCCGGCGGGGCGGTCCGACCGCGACTGCCGGTAGAGGTAGAGGCCCGCGCCCACCAGCACGACGGGGACCCCGAACACGACGAGCGCGACCAGGAGGATGACGAGGAGTTCGACACCGCCGGGGACGGCGACCTGGAGGGGGACCATGGCCGGGAATGAGCACACCGTCGGGATAAGTCTTCGGCCGGGACGGGAGACGGGCCAGCCCCGACGTCAGGAGAAGTCCGCGAGGTTCGCCTGCAGCCCCGACAGCAGGTGGGACTTCCGGCGGAGGTCGGCCAGCGAGACCGGCAGCTGGGGCGCGATCTCGCGGACCGCACCGTGGAACGTCTCGGCCTCGCCGAACTCGCCGTCGAAGGCGTTGCGGACGCTCTCGCGGATCTGCCAGACGCCGACCGGCGCCCAGTAGTCGTCCGACACCTCCCGGAGCACCAGGCACTTGGCCTGCCGGCCGACCGACTGGAGGTGTTCGAGCACCGCCAGCCGGGAGGCGTAGTAGGCGCCGGCGGTCTCGTCGACGTAGCCGGTCCGGCCCTCAAACCCCTCGTGGGCGCTGGCCATCCACGTCTCGCCGGTCGGGTCCTGGTTCCAGATGCTGCCCGGCGCCTTCATCTCGACGAGCTCGAACTCCCACTTGCCGGGGGTCAGGATCACCCAGTAGCGGTTGCCCACGTACTCGTTGACCCAGACCTGGGTCTCGTCGACGCTCCGGTTGGTCCGTATCTGCCCGCGGAGGAACTGGCCGATGGTGTCGTCGACCGCGGTGATGGACCACCGCGTGGGGACCAGCCGGCGGTTCTCGCCCCGGCCGAGCGCGCCCGCCGAGAGGATGTCGTTGATCTCGTAGACGTCGAACCCCCGGCGGTAGAGGTAGGTCATCGCGCCCTGGGCCTGCCAGTCGTCGTCCTCCAGCGTCTTCTTCACCGGCCGGGGCACGTGGGGGTTCTCGGTCAGGTCCGCGGAGGTCGCCCGGGCCGAGGGGCCGGTCGGCGTCGCGATGTCGTCGACGTCCAGATCGAGGTCCAGCGAGTCCGACAGCCCGATCTCGACGTCGACGGGTCGGTCGGCGATGGCGACCTCGCGCTGGGTGCCGACGAAGCCGTCCCAGGCGTCGGCGACGTTGTCGACGTTCGCCGCGTGGTTGGAGTTCAGCAGCCCCGTCCGGTACTGGAGCACGTTGTCGATGTCGAGGCCGCGGTCGTACCACTCGCTGCTGGTGGCGAACTCCGCGGCCCGGTCCTCCTCGCCGACCGGCGAGAGGATGCCGGTCGAGACGTTCGGGTAGTTCGACCGCCCGACGAACACCGAGGGCGAGGTCGACCCCACCAGCGAGTCGCCCTGTGCGACCTCGGCGAAGCGGTCCTCGACCTGCTCGACGTAGTCGAGAATCTCGTAGGACTTCTCCTCGGCGAGCCGGCGCTTGCGGTCGTCCTCGTCCGGGCCGAGGCCCTCGATGTACTCGTCGAGACGCATTCGTCGGCCCTTGGCACCCGAGCGATTTGAACCTTACTCGCTCGAATCCGGACGCGCCTGCTCCCGAGTCTGCCGACGCCATCAGGTCGCCCCGCGCCGGCGTCACAGCGCGAACCCCGCGCCGACGTACCCCGCGAAGAACGACCCCACGGCGGCCAGCAGCGCCAGGCCGACCCGGTAGCCGACCAGCGCGCGGTCGAACCCCCGCTCCAGCCCGGTCGCCAGCGCCGTCAGGATCGCCGCCAGCAGCAGGACGTACGTACTCACGGCGAGACCGAGCGCCGCGGTCGGGAGCGGCTCGCCCAGCGCGCCGGCGGCCATTCCGTCGGCGAGCGCGACCGTGGCGCCGCCGACAAGCGGGCCGAACACAGCCGCGGTGTTCCGGAGCGTCCCGGTCACGCTCGCGAGCTCCCGCCGGGCCTCGCGCTCGACCCGCTGGAGGTCGTCGACGTGGTCGGCCATCGCGACGACCGCGCGGCCCGCGGGTCGGCCCTCCCGGGCCGCGACCGCCAGCAGCGCGGCCACGCTCCGGGCCTGGGGGCTGGGCACGTCGGCGAGCGCGCCGTGCTCGCCCAGGAACGCCTCGCGGACGCCGACCCGGAGGCGGCGCTGGACGCCCGCGGCCGCCGCCAGCGTCTCGCCGGTCCGGCCGGCGACCTCGGGGGCGGCGTCGGCGATCGCGGCCTCGACGGCGGCGCCGTCGCTCACCCGCCGGCCGACCAGGTAGAGCGCGTCGGTCAGGTTCGCCTCCACGGCGCGGGCGTCGTCGCGGACGCGCTTGACCGGGCGGTACCGGACGACGAGTCCCGCCCCGACCGCCCCGCCGACCATCGCCGGCCAGCGGGTCCAGCCCGGGAGCGGGGCGGTTCCAATTGCGATCCAGGCAAACAGTCCAGTACCGACGCCCGCCCCGAGGGCCGGCCACCGCCGGTCGGGAACCTCGGGGTGGTCCCGGGACACCGCGGGCGGCGGGAACGCGGCGGGCCGCCGGACCAGCAGCCACGCGCCCGCCGCGACGAGCGCCGCGGGCAACGCCAGGTCGTAGAGCACCACCAGCGCGGGAATCGACAGCGGGACGCCGGCGACCCGGGCCGCGGGGAGGACCGCGACCAGCGCGAGCGGGAGCAGGACGCCGAAGGCGTACAGCGCCGTCGTCGGGCCGCGGACCGACTCGGCGAACGCCGCCATCCGGTCGCGGGTGCCGTCCAGGACGGCGTCCATCGCCCGGTCGAGCGTCGCCTCGCGCTCGGCGGCCGGCGCGTCGGCCGCCGCTTCCACGAGCAGCGCGGCCCGGCGCAGCGGCGGGTTCCAGTCGGCCCACGTCGCGCCGAACGCCGCGAGCCCCGATTCGGGGGTCCCCTCGGCCCGCCGGACGTGCTCCCGCAGGCTCTCGGCGAGGCGGTCCCCGCCGCGAGCCGCGAACGCCGCCGCGCGCTCGGTCGCGGGTTCGACCCGCATCCGCAGCACCGCCCGGGCGACGAGCGCGGGGGCCGCCCCGAGGGCGGCGGTCCGCCGGGCGGTCGCGAGCGCGACGGGGCCCCGCTTCGCGGCGTAGACGACTCCCAGCGAGACGGCGAGGAGCCCGGCAGCGACCGGCACTCGAAGAGCGACAGGTGCGAGTGCGACCGCGGGGAGCCCGAGCAGCGCGGCAAGCGCGCCAGCGCCGTATCCGGCCCGAACCGCAGTCTCGGCGTCGACCCCGGCGTCGAGGTATGCGAGCGCCCGCGGCAGGTCCTCTCCGGGGTCGACCGGCCAGGGGTAGAGTCGGGCGAGGCCGCGGAGGAGGCGGACCACGAAGCGGTCGCCGGGGGCCTCGCCCCGCGACGCCGGGCTCACGCTCCCCTCCGGGCGGCGTAGGCCGACACCACCGCCTCCGGGCTGGTCCGCCCCTCGCGAGCCAGGTCGGCGAGCAGTTTGCGGCGCTCCGCGAGCGCCTCCCGCACGTCGGCGTAGGACTCGTCTGCCTCGGCGAGGTCCGCGACGAGTCGGCTGTTCCCGCGGTCGATGCGGCCCGTGGCGGCGAGTTCGTCGTCCGGGGTCGCTGTGGAGTCTCCGCCACCGACCGCGAACAGGGACGCGAACCGCTCACCGTCGACGACCTCCTCGACGGCTTTCACGCGGCGGCGCTTCCCCTCGGGGGTCGGAATCGCTTCGAGGGTGACCACGAGGTCTGTCACCGCGAACGAGGAGGCCGGGACGCCGAGGTCCGAGACGACGCGCTCGCGGACGCCAGCGCCGCCGTCGCCGTGGATGGTGCCCAGCACCGCGTCGCCGCTCGCGCCGACCCGCATCGCCTCGTAGAGCACCGCGGCCTCCTCGCCGCGGACCTCGCCGACCACCAGCGCGCCCTCCCCGAGTCGGAGCGCGGTCCGGAGCGCCTCCGGGGGTTCGAGGCCCGGTCCGTCGCCCGACTCGGTCCGGAGCGGCTGGACGTCCCGCCCGCGGCGCTGGAGCGCCGCGACCGGGAGCTCGGGCGTGTCCTCGATGACGACCGTCCGGGTCGCCGGGGGCAGTTCCCAGCAGAGCGCGCCCAGCAGGGTGGTCTTGCCCGCGCCGCGGGGGCCGGCGACGAGGCCGGCCGCGGCGCGCTCCGCGGCCAGCGAGAGCAGGCCCGCAGCCCGCGCGGGGACGGTGTCGTTGGCGACCAGCGCCGGTAGAGTCCACGGCGTGGCGTCGTGGGCCCGGAACGCGAATCCCGGCCCGTCGCTCACGGGGTCGGTCACGCCCGCGACCCGGACCGTCGCGTCCGCCGTCGCCGTGCGCTCGTCGCCGGGGTCCCCGTCGGCCTGGGTGGCGGCTGGGACGTGGGGCGCGGCGTCGAGGTCGGCGGTCGCGTCGAGCGTCGGGGCCGCCCGCGAGAACGCCCGACCGCTGGACCGCCGGAAGCGGGAGGCCAGCGCCCGGGCGCCGGCCCCGGTGAACCGGACGTTGGTCCGCATGCGCTCGCCGTCGACCGTGGCGCGGAGCGGGTTCCGGTCGACCGGGGCGGTGGCGAACACGTCCGAGACGGCGGGGTCGGCGAAGAAGTCCGCGAGGACGCCGTACCCCCGGGTGTGCTTGTGGAGCGCGGCCGCGACCGCTTCGACCGGAACGTCGGCGTCGGCTTCTGCGACATGCCGGACCGCCCGACCCGGTGCGCGCTCGCCGGCCGGGACGCCCCCGTCGGCGAGGAGTTCGTAGGCCCCCGCGAGGGTCCCCAGCGCGGCCCGGTCGAAGCCGTGCTCGACGGGTTCGAGGTGGTAGGTCCGGAGCGGGCGCTCGTCCCCGTAGATGCGGACGGTCGCGCCGGTCGCGAGCCGGCGGGTCGCGGCGAACGCCGCGTCCGGCGGCGGGTCGGCGGCCACGCGGGCCTTCGCGATGGGCGGGCCGACGAACGCCCGGAGCACGTCGGCGTACCCCTCCGCCCGGTGGGCGAACTCCGCGAGGCCGGTCTCGGCAGCGACGGCGGCCACGGGCCCGGCGCGACCGACCGCGGCGCGGGCCGCGCCGAGCGGGTCGCGTTTCGCGCGGTCGGCCAGCGACCGGTCGTAGAACGCCGCGCGCTCGGCGAACCGGCCGGCGGCGATCAGTAACGCGGCCGCCTCGCCCTCGTAGGCGCGTTCGAGCCGGTCGGTCCGGGTCGCGACCGACTCGGCCTCGCGGTCGGCCAGCGCGGCGACGACCGTCTCGCGGCACGCCGGTTCGGCCGCGAGGTCGCCCGCGCCGGGGCACGCCGCGGCGTCGACCACCAGCCGATCGTCCTCGATGGCGGGCTCGCAGGCGCAGTCGGGATCGTCGTCGCGGAATCGGTCGAGCGGGTTTCGCATGGCCCGGGTTCGTCCCGTCCTCGGGTTTAAAGCCTCGTACGGGGGCCGGCGTGTGGTGCCAACCTACCGCCATCGGCGCGCGCTGGCGCGGCCCCTGTACCGCGCCAGACGTGCGAGGGATGAGGACGCAGCGAAGCGAGGATCGCAAGAGGCCGGGGGTGAGGCTCGCGGTCGCTGTGCGGGACAGATGTGACGGCAGTAGCTAGCTTCTCACCGTCCGTCCGCTCTCCTCAGGCCCGTTCTTCTGCCAGAACTCGATAAACGGTCGAATCACCCGCTATCCATCACGAGACGACCCGATCGACACGACCACGGTTCGACGCCCGTCCGAGCGAACGAGGCGGAGCGTCACCGCGTAGGACCCGCCACTCGAAAGCACGAGTGCCTGCCTGTCGTCGTCCGAAGTCCGCCCGCCACGGACGACCCGCAGATCGGCCGCGACCCGCCTGACGTGCCGTCGCCCGTCCGCGACGCGGAAGGCAAGCACGTCGCGGCCCGCGGTGTCGGCCCGGATAGTTTCCTCACCCGGCAGCCCGCCGAGCGAGACGAACGCCAGCGGGGCCGCGGTCGGCGAGTCCGCCGGCAGCGACAGGTCGAGCGTCCGGCGCGCGCCGGGCGACTCCTCGCGGGCCAGAGTCGCCGCGGTCGCCCCGACCCGGTCGAGTTCGCGCCCGGCGAGGCGTTCGGTCCGGGTCGCTCGCGCGTCGTCGACTGCGGTCGTGACGGCCGCGACCAGCGCCACCGCGAGTGCGGCCGCCAGGACCAGCCGCAGCACTACGTCAGACCCCGCAGCGACGCCGCCACGCGGGCGAGCAGGCCGGCGTCTTCCGGGTCGGACTCGGCGCCGTCCGCCCCGACGCCGGTGTCGGGGCGTGCCCGCGAAGCCGACTCGCGGGACTCGCACCCGCACGGTCGGTCGGACGGCGGTCGTCGCCGGACGCGGACGGTCGGTTCGGCGTCGGGGTCAGAGCCAGAGACGGCGCCGGAGTCCGAGACACCCGGCGTCGGTTCGGTCCCCGTCGATTCCGTCGACCGGGGCCCGTCGTTCACGCGGGCCTCGACCTCCGCCAGCCTGGTCTCGACCGCTTCGGCCGTCGCCAGCGCGGCGTCGGCCCGGCGCTCGACCGACTCGTCGACCGCGCGGACGCTGCCGACGTACCCCCGGAGCGCCTGGGTCGCGGCGTCGAGGTCGTCGAGGCGCTCGGCCGCGTCGTCGACCCGTTCGGCCAGCCGTTCGAGGTCGCGGGCGAGCTCCGCCGCGTCCCGGAGGTCCGCGAGCGGGCGGTCGTCGTCGGTCAGCGCGCGCTCGACCGCGCGGAGCCGGCGGTCGAGTCGCTCGGTGTCGGCGTCGGTCGCGTCGGACATGGCCCCGGTTCGTCCCGGCCTGTGCCTTAAACCTTCGCGGGGGCCGGTACCGCGACCGGCGAGCGCGGCGACTGTTCGCCGGCGATGTCGGTTTCCGCGACGGCGTCGGGCGACGGCGTCGGTCGACGCCGGAAAGTTGATTAGCCGTCAATTCAACCCAACGCCCATGAAAGTCGTCCTGATTGGTGTCGGACAGGCCGGGGGGAAGCTCACCCAGCGGCTGGCCGAGTACGACCAGCGGATGGGGTTCGGCGCGGTCCAGGGGGCCCTCGCGGTCAACTCGGCCGAGGCGGACCTCCGGGAGCTCGACCTCGATACCGTCCTCGTCGGCCAGGAGCGCGTCAAGGGCCACGGCGTCGGCGGCGACAACGAGCTCGGCGCCGAAGTGATGCAGAGCGACGCGACCGAAGTGATGGACGCCCTCGACGGGCGCATCACCGCGGAGGCCGAGGCCATCTTCGTGGTCGCCGGCCTCGGCGGCGGCACCGGCTCGGGCGGCGCGCCGGTCCTCGCCCACGAGCTCCAGCGCGTCTACGAGATGCCCGTCTACGGCCTCGGCGTCCTCCCCGGCCGGGGCGAGGGGGCGATGTACCAGGCCAACGCCGGCCGCTCGCTCAAGACCCTCGTCCGCGAGGCCGACGCGACCCTCCTCATCGACAACGACGCCTGGCACACCTCCGGCGAGAGCGTCGGCGAGGCGTTCGAGAAGATCAACCAGAACATCGCCCAGCGCGTGGGGCTCCTGTTCGCCTCTGGCGAGGCCGTCGAGGGGGTCGGCGAGAGCGTCGTCGACTCCAGCGAGGTCATCAACACCCTCCGGTCGGGCGGCATCGCGGCGCTCGGGTTCGCCAGCGCCGAGGCCGCCGAGGACGCCGAGGAGAACATCAACACCGTGACCTCCACCACCCGCCGTGCCCTCCTGAGCAACCTCAGCCTCCCCAACGCAATCGAGGCCGACTCGGGGCTGCTGGTCGCCGCCGGCCAGCCGGAGACCATCCCGCGGAAAGGTGTCGAGCGCGCCCGGAAGTGGGTCGAGGAGGAGACCGGCAGCCTCCAGGTCCGGGGCGGGGACTTCCCGCTCGACAGCGGCCGGCTGGCGTCGCTCATCCTGCTCGGGGGCGTCGAGCGCTCCGAGCGCATCCAGGAGTTCCTCGAGCGCGCCAAGCAGGCCAGCAAGGAGGCCGACGAGCCCGACCGAGACCCGGCCGAGCAGTTCCGGAACGACCAGCTCGACGACCTGATCTAGCGGCGCGAGCCCGGCTCCTCTTCGATTTCGAGCGTGAAGAGGCCCACCTGCCAGCAGTGGCTCCGGTCGGCACTGGAAACCGCGAGAAGTCGGTCGACGGCCCGAGACGTTAGCTGTGGATGCCCATCGCCTCGATCTGTTCCTGGTACCGGTTCCGGATGGTGACCTCCGTCACTTGGGCGACGTCGGCGACCTCGCGCTGGGTCTTCTTCTCGTTGCAGAGCAGCGACGCCGCGTAGATCGCCGCCGCCGCGTAGCCCGTCGGCGACTTGCCAGAGAGCAGGCCCTCCTCGGCGGTGGTCTCGATGATCTCGTTGGCCTTGGTCTGGACCTCCTCGCTGAGTTCGAGTTCGGAACAGAACCGCGGGACGTACTTCTTCGGGTCGACCGGCTTCATCTCCAGGCCGAGCTCCTGGGAGATGTACCGGTAGGTTCGACCGATCTCCTTTCGTTCGACGCGCGATACCTCCGAGATCTCTTCGAGGCTTCGCGGGATGCCCTCCTTTCGACAGGCCGCGTAGAGCGCGCTGGTGGCGACGCCCTCGATGGAGCGCCCCCGGATGAGGTCCTCCTTGAGTGCCCGCCGATAGATGACGCTCGCGACCTCACGGACCGACCGCGGGACGCCGAGTGCCGAGGCCATGCGGTCGATTTCGCTCAAGGCGAACTGGAGGTTGCGCTCGCCCGCGTCCTTGGTGCGGATGCGCTCCTGCCACTTGCGCAGGCGGTGCATCTGGCTGCGCTTCTTCGAGGAGATCGAGCGACCGTACGCGTCCTTGTCCTTCCAGTCGATGGTGGTCGTCAGCCCCTTGTCGTGCATCGTCTGGGTGGTCGGAGCGCCGACGCGGGACTTCTCCTGGCGCTCCTGGTGGTTGAACGCGCGCCACTCAGGACCGGGGTCGATCTGCTCCTCCTCGACGACGAGGCCGCAGTCTTCACACACGAGTTCCGCCCTGTCGGAACTCTTCACGAGGTTATCAGAGTTGCACTCGGGGCATTCCCGTACACCCTCTGACTCGTCCTCCGTTTGCTCCGCCTCGGCTTGGCGCTCCCGCTGGCGAGTGGACCGTGTCATCGCACTTTTATAGTAGTAGTGTGGACGCACTTAAACCCTCGGCCGGTAATCGGTGGTTAATCGGGGGGCAGATTACCCGATCGGCGCCGTTCGGTCGGAATCGGCGGACTGGCACCGGTCGTCCACGCTCGGCGGCCCGGCGACGTCAGTGCCTACAGACCGCCATCCGGAAATGGTTTATGCGGCTGTCGTGGAGGACACCGCATGCCCGTCATCGAGTGCGACGTGGATGCCGCGCGCGAGAAACTGGTCGAGGCCGGCGCCGACGTGTCGGCGGGCAACTCCGACCACGAGCGGTGGCGCGCGACGTACGGCGACGCCAACGCGGTCGCCTACGACGGGAAGGTCGTCGTCCAGGGCTCGAATCCCCAGGACATCGAGGCGGTGCTGCGGGACGCCGGGGGCCACGCCTACGTCTACTTCGACGGCGCCAGCAGGGGGAACCCGGGCCCCGCGTCGGTGGGCTGGGTCATCGTCACCAGCGACGGCATCGCCGCCGAGGGCAGCGAGACCATCGGGCGCGCGACCAACAACCAGGCCGAGTACGAGGCGCTGATCCGGGCGCTCCGGGCCGCGCGCGACTACGGCTTCGACTCGGTCGAGGTGAAGGGCGACTCCGAGCTCATCGTCAAGCAGGTCACCGGCGCGTGGAACACCAACGACCCCGAACTCCGCGAGCGCCGGGTCACGGTCCGCGAACTGCTCGCCGACTTCGACGACTGGGAGCTTAGCCACGTGCCGAGAGAGATAAACGAGCGCGCCGACAAACTGGCCAACGAGGCCCTCGACGATGCCTGAGTCCGACAGTTCTACCGATTCCGACAGTTCCGACGAGACCGGTGACGACGGGATGTCCGTCCCCGATAGCGTCGACGACGATTCCGCCGAAGAGCGCGACGCACTCCCCGAGGAGGTCGTGGAGCGCGCGGAGCGGCTGACCCGCCGCGCGCGCGACGCGGTCGACGACGCGGAGGCCGACGCCTACCGCGAGGACCGCGCCGACCTGCTGGCCGCCCACGGTTACCGGGCCCGCGTCCGGGAGGACGACACCGGCGCGACCCTCGTCCTCCACCCCGACGAGTGGGTAGAGGACGGCGTCATCCGGACCGACCGCATCGAGGACACCGGTCGCGCGGTCGAGGTGTCGCTGTCCGGACCCGGTGATCCCGACGAGTGGGAGACGGTCGAGCGCCACAACCGCGAGGTCGCGGCCCGCGTCCGCGAGGCCCACGGCGACGTCCACGGCGACAACGCCGCCGCGTTCGCCGACTTCATGGGCAACCACTACGCCCGGCCGGTCGAGTCGGCGACCAGCGGCGAGGTAGCGGAGTTCCTCGAGGAGTACTTCCCGCGGAACGCGTGGCCGACCGAAAAACAGCGCGCGGTCGTCGAGGAGTCTATCGACCTCGTGTTCGAGGTCGCCGACGAGTAACGGGTCGCGTGGGGGTCGTTACTCGTTGTCCGCGACGAGTTCCCTGACCTGTTCGGCGCGCTCCTCGTCGTTGACGAACTTCGAGAGGGTCCACTGGAGGGCGTCGACGACCACCGCGAGGCCCTCGTCGGTGAGCTCGTACTGGTTCGTTCGCTTGTCGAGTTCGCTCTTCTCGACGTACCCCTTCTCGACCAGGGTGTCGAGGTTGGGGTACAGCCGCCCGTGGTTGACCTCCTCGCCGTAGTAGTCCTCGAGCTCTCGCTTGATCGCGAGCCCGTACATCGGCTCCTCGGAGAGGATGGTCAGGATGTTCCGCTGGAAGGCGGTGAGATTACGCGCGGTACTCGTCTCTGTGAGTGTCTGTGCCTCTGACATAGACTCTGACATCCAGCGGTTTGTCACGACGGTATTTAATCCTTCCTCACTCGCCCGACCGTTTCGTAGCCCATCCGCCGGTTGTACCACCACTTATTATGAAAGTTAAACTGTCGGCCGAGAATCGCCGGGAGGTGTCACTCCGCTTGCGTCTTCGGGCGCACGCGCCGCGAGCCCGATGCCGAAAGGACTTTCCGGACTTCGGACGGATTCCCGCACTGCAACAATGGCGAACCTCTGGGAAGATCTGGAGACCGGACCGAACCCGCCCGAGGAGATCTACGCGGTCGTGGAGTGCCTCAAAGGCGAGCGCAACAAGTACGAGTACGACAAGGACATCCCCGGCGTCGTGCTCGACCGCGTCCTCCACAGCAACGTCCACTACCCCAGCGACTACGGGTTCATCCCCCAGTCGTACTACGACGACGAGGACCCCTTCGACGTGCTGGTGCTCGTCGAGGACCAGACGTTCCCCGGCTGCGTCATCGAGGCCCGCCCGGTCGCGCTGATGAAGATGGACGACGACGGCGAGCAGGACGACAAGGTCATCGCCGTCCCCAGCGAGGATCCCCGGTACGACGACGTCCGGGACGTCGACGACCTCACCGACCAGCAGAAGGACGAGATCTCGGAGTTCTTCGAGACCTACAAGAACCTCGAGGCCGGCAAGGAGACCGAGACGCTGGGCTGGGAGGATAGGCAGTCCGCCCACGACGCCATCGAGCACGCGATGGAGCTCTACGAGGAGAACTTCGCCTGAGGACGGTCCGAACCGCGATCGCTCGGGTATCGGGTACACTCACTTCGAACACACTCGAATCCTTTTCGCGGTCGCGTCCGAGAGCCCGGTACGACCCGACTGGCCGCTACAACTGGAGCTGACCCGACCCGCGTGTCGATGGGCGGACGTATCTCGCACCGGATAGGTACGACGCCGACCGCCCGAAACTATTTGGCGCTGGCCTGAACAACGCCGAACCGATGGCATTAGGGTCCCCGTTCGGCGGCGCAGAGACGGTCGCCGTGTCCGCGGCGCTGTTGCTCTCGGGCGGACTGGTCCTCTACGCCGCCCAGTCGCTGACCGACTGGCGGCGAGGGGACGACGACGAACCGATCGACGACCTCCGCGAGACGATCGCCGGACAGGACCGGGTCGCGCTCGTCGTCCCGGAGGGGCCGAGCATCGACGCGCTGGCGGCCGCGATGGGCCTCCAGTCGCTCTGCACCGAGTGGGGCGTCACGGGTCAGCTGTTCGCGGAGGGCCCGGTCACCGGCGAGGACAGCAAGACGTTCTGCA
Organism: Halorussus sp. AFM4; assembly: GCF_051194995.1. Classification (NCBI taxonomy): domain Archaea; kingdom Methanobacteriati; phylum Methanobacteriota; class Halobacteria; order Halobacteriales; family Haladaptataceae; genus Halorussus; species Halorussus sp. AFM4. The sequence goes on from NZ_JBNTJT010000003.1 coordinate 159,082, forward strand.
ACATCTTCGACCTCGAACTCGCGGTCATCGGCGATGAGGGGGCCGAGGACCTGACCGAGGCCGACGCCGCGATCGCGGTCGGCGGCGGGGGCGCCGTCCCGCGGCTCTCGAACAACCCGCCGGTGGTCGCGGTCGTGCGCCACCGGCCGACCGCCGAGGAGAACATCCTGACCCTGACGCCGACCGGCGACGGCGCCACCTCGACCACGGTCACACGGCTGCTGGAGGCCGAGGACGCCGTCCCCGACCAGCGAGTCGCCACCGCGCTCCTCCACGGCGTCCGGGCCGGCACGCGGGAGTTCCGCCGGGCGAACGGCAGCCACGACTACGAGGCGGCCGGCTTCCTCCACGCCTACGCCGACCTCGGCCGCATCGAGGACCTCCGGTCGCCGGGGATGAGCGGCGACACCTTCGACGTCATCAGCGACGCCATCGCGAACCGCGAGCGCCGGGCGAGCTTCGCGGTGACCAACGTCGGGTCGGTCCCCTCGGTGTCGGCGCTCGACGAGGCCGCCGACACGATGCTCCGGCTCGAGGGCGTCTCGACCGCGGCGGTGTTCGGGCTCCACGAGGAGACCATCGTGGTGTCGTGCCGGGCCGAGGACGTCCGGACCAACGCGGTCGACATCCTCGACTCGGCGTTCGGCACCAGCGAGACGACCGGCGGGAACACCGACGCCGCGACCGCCCGGGTCCCGCTGGGGCTGTTCGCCAAGGTCGACGGCGACCACGAGGAGACCCTCGACATGCTCATCGACGCCAGCACCCGGAAGGCGCTGTTCGAGGCGTTCGAGAGCTCGTAACCCGGGACGTTCGGCGTCCGTGCTCCGACGGGCTCGTCGCCCGGTAGAATCCTTCACCGTCGTTCACGTCGAAAGCGGCCCTTACGAAAAGAAATTTCATGTAGGCGGTCCTTCTATGCGGGTACATGGGTCTCTTCGACAGGCTGCGTGGCGACGACAAGCCCCGCATCGCCTTCTTCGGAATCGACGGCGTGCCGTACAGCTTCCTCGAGGATCACTTCGACGAGTTCCAGCACCTCGCCGCGCTCGCCGACGAGGGGGCCGCCGGCCCCATCGACAGCATCGTGCCCCCCGAGTCGTCGGCCTGCTGGCCCGCGCTCACCACCGGCGTCAACCCCGGACAGACCGGCGTCTACGGCTTCCAGGACCGCGAGATCGGCTCGTACGAGACGTACGTCCCGATGGGTCGCGACGTCCAGGCGACCCGGGTCTGGGACCGCGTCCAGGACGCCGGCCGCGACGCGACGGTGATGAACGTCCCCGTCACGTTCCCGCCCCAGCGCAACGTCCAGCGGATGGTCTCGGGCTTCCTCTCGCCCGGCGTCGACAAGGCGTCGTACCCCGACGAGCTCCGCGAGTACCTCCAGTCGATCGACTACAAGATCGACGCCAACCCCAAGCTCGGCCACGACGAGGACAAGTCCGAGTTCATCGAGAACGCCCACGAGACCCTCGACGCCCGGTACGAGGCGTTCAAGCACTACCTCCAGCAGGACGACTGGGACCTGTTCTTCGGCGTCTTCATGACCACCGACCGGGTCAACCACTTCCTCTACAAGCACTACGAGGAGGACGGCGAGTACAAGGAGGAGTTCATCGACTTCTACCGGAAGGTCGACCGCTACCTCGGCGAGATCCGCCAGAACCTCCCCGACGACGTCACCATGCTGGTCGCCTCCGACCACGGGTTCACCTCGCTCGACTACGAGTTCTACGCCAACACCTGGCTCGAGCAGGAGGGGTGGCTCTCCTACGAGGACGACGACCACGAGGAGCTGGGCGACATCAGCGACGACACCGAGGCCTACTCGCTCATCCCCGGCCGGTTCTACATCAATCTCGAGGGCCGCGAGCCCCGCGGCAGCGTCCCCGAGAGCGAGTACGAAGAGAAGCGCGCCCAGCTCAAGGAGGCGCTGGAGAACCTCGAAGGCCCCGAGGGCCGGAAGGTCTGCGACCGCGTGGTCGAGAAGGAGGAGGTCTTCCACGGCGACCACGAGGACATCGCGCCCGACCTCGTCGCCATCCCGAACTACGGCTTCGACCTCAAGGCCGGGTTCAAGGGCCACGACGACGTGTTCGGCCAGGGCCCACGCAACGGGATGCACAGCTTCGACAACGCCTCGCTGTTCGTCGACGACCCCGAGGCGACCGTCCGGGACGTCGACCTCTACGACATCGCGCCGACGATCCTCGACCTGATGGAGATGGAGTACGACCCCGGCGAGTTCGACGGCAAGAGCCTGGTCTGAGGCATCGAAGTTCGATTCGTTGGTTCGGCGGAGTCGGTTCTTCTTCGGGTCGTACTGTCGGATTCCTACAGAATCTGCGGGGACAGAAACCGCAGTGGGGCTAGCTACTGCCGTCACCTCTGTCCCGCACAGCACCGCAACCGCGACCGCGGGCCTCACCCCTCCCCAGCCGCTTTCGGTCCTCGGTCACTGCGTTCCCTGCGGTCCTCAGCCCTCGCACGGTGACGGCGCGCCACGAGGGCGCGCCGGCGCGCGCCAGGTCTCGAACGTCAGACCAGCGAGGGAGCCGGAGCGTGGAAAATCGCGCGAGGGTTTAAATGCGAGGACGGGACGAACCCGGGCCATGTTCGACGCACCAGTCGAGACGTGGTACCTCTGGGTCGGTCTCGCGGTGGCCGGCACCGCCGCGGTCGGCATCGCCGCGACCCTGCCCCGAGCGCCCCCGCCGGACGCGGCCGGCGCGGCCGACACCGTCGACGCCGTGGCCGCGAGCGACCACGCCGCGACCGGCGTCCACCCGCTGTCGGTCGACGCCGCGAAGGTCGGCCCGTACCGGCTCTGGCTCCGGGACGACGGCGCGACCGGCCACGCCGCCTTCGGGTTCGGACCAGTGACCCCGGTCCGGCCCGACACCGCGCTCTGGGACGTCCTCCGGGGGACGCCCCCGGACCGGGCCTTCGGCGCACCGGCCGACCTCCGGCGCGCCGCGGCCGCGGCCCGGAACCGGACGCCGGCGTGGCGCCGGCGCGAGCGACTGACGGTCAGGCGGGTCACCTGGGAGGGCGTCGATGTCACGCTGGTCGGGTGACCCGCCGGCGGCTCGCCGACCGACCCGCGCCCAAGTCGAACCGCTGGCGGCGCTGGTCGCGGTCTTCGCGGTCGGGGTGGCGCTGGCGGCCTACGCGGGCGTCCTCGGCGACGCTCTGCCGACGCCCGATCGGAACCTCGCCGAGCCGACCGTCGAGCGCGCCGAGCGCGCGGTCGGTCCGGCGGGCGTCGCTGCTCCCGACGCGCTCGCCGCCGGCCTGCGGGCTGCCCCCGACGGGTACGCGGTCAACCTCACCCTGTCGGCGGCCGGCCGGACCTGGCGGGCCGGACCGACCCCGCCGGCGCGCGCCGAGGCGGCAGACCTCGCGGTGAGCGTCAGGGTCGGGCCGGGCCGACTCCGGCCGGGACGGCTCCGCGCGGAGGTGTGGACGTGAGGGGCGTCAGCACCGTCCTCGACGCCGCGCTCTGTCTCCTGCTGGTCTCCGCGAGCGCGCTGACCCTCGCCGGCACGCCGACGGCGACCGACCCGGACACCGCCGACGAGGCCGCGGAACTGCTGGCGACGAGCACCGCCCGGGTGACCTACCAGGCGGGCGGGACGGACACGCCGACGGGGACCGCTAGCGGGCGCGAGGCCGGCAACCGGACCGTCCACGACACCCTCGCCGGACTGCTCGCCCGTGCAGCCACCGCGGACACCGCGGACTCCCGTCCCCCGACACGCGCCCAGTCGACAGTCGGCACCACCGGCTTCGTCGGCGCCGTCACGGCCCGGGTCGAGCGCGCGCTACGACGGCTCGACGGCGACGTGCAGGTGGTCGCTCGACGGAACGCCTCGGACGCGACCGCGACCCCCGGCAGTCGAGTCGTCGCGGGCGAGGCGCCGCCTCCCGACGCCGACGTCCACTCGGCCGCCTTCGCGGTCCGGGACGTCCGGCTGACCGTCAGGACGTGGTCGGCGTGAACTTCGCCGAGGACCGCCGGGCGCGGGTCCCCTTCGCGCTGGTCGGCGTCGTCCTGCTGGTCGGCAGCGCCGGCCTCAGCGCGACGCTGGCCGGCGGGCCCGCACCTGCGACCGACGACGCGGCGGGCGTCGCCGCGGACCGCGCCACCGCCGCCGCGAGCACGGCGCTCCGCGGAGCTATCGCCGGCGCTGCACGCACGGCCGCCCGGCGGCCGCTGACCGAGGTCGCCGACACGCCCGCGGGGAGCGCGCTGAACGCCTCGACGCCCTTCCGCGACTACCTCCGGATCCGGATCTACCTCGCAGCACGCGACGCCCTCGGGTCGGTGGACGTCCGCGCCGGCGGGAGCCGAGCCGGCACCCCGCGGACCGGCCGCGGTCGCTCCGGCGGCGTCACCGCCTCGGTCTCGCTCCCGCCGGTCCGGAACGCCTCGGCGCTCGAGCGGGCCAAGCGCCGGGTCACCATCGAACCCGCGGGCGGCGCCGGGAGAGCCGAGAACGCCGGGCTCCGCGTTCGAATCCGGAACGTCACGGTCACCGTGACCCGGGGAGAGCGCGTGATCGACCGCGAGTCGCTTTCGCCCGAACTGGTCGTCGCGACCCCCGCGCTGGCGCTCCACGAGCGCACCGAGCGGTTCGAGACGCGGCTCGACCGCGGCCCGCTCTCGCCCGGACTCGGCCGGCGGCTCACCGCCCGGCTCTACGCGCTGGCCTGGGCCCGGGGGTACGCCCAGTACGGCCGCGCGCCGATCCAGAACGTGGTGGCCAACCGGCACGTCGAACTCGCGACCAACGGCGCGGTGCTGCGCGAGCAGCGGGCCGCGTTCGGCGCCAGCGACCCACGCGGACGGCGGGCGGTCGGCTGGGCGACAGCCAGGGTCGGCGCGACCGACCTGCTCGCGGCCGCGAACGCGGGGCGCGGGCCGGGCTGGACCGGCCGACTGCTGGCGGCCGCCCGGCGCTACCAGCGCGAGAACCCGATGCCCGGCGGCGTCGCGAACGAGCGCGCCACCTCGCCGTCGCCCGTCCCAACGGGGGTCAACCGGACTGCGGACCGGGCCTTCGCCGACCTGATAGCCGGCGCGAACGGGACCGACCTCGGCGGCGTCCTGCGGTCGGCGTACGCGGTCGACGCGCGCCTCGTGGCGGCGGTCCGGAAGGTCCGGACCGAGGGCGACCCGACCCCGACGCCCGACGCGCCCGGTCCGAACTGGACCCGCCGGTCGAGCGAGGTCCGGACGCGGACCGCGGTCGAAGTCGGCACCGGACCCCGACCCGCGGCGCCACAGGGCCGGCACCTGCTCCGCGGGGAGTCCCGGCGGGTCGTCCGGACGCACTCGCTGGTCACCGAGTGGACGCGGGGCAACGAGAGCGCGCGGACCGTCCAGCGCTGGACCGAGACGTACGCCGTGGGCATCGGTGTCGCCGGCGACCACAGCGCGGGGACGACTTCCCCCGAATCGGCACCCTCGCCACCGGCCCGTCCCGTCGCGGACGTCCACGAGCGCGGCGGCGCGCTCGGCGGCCCGAACCTCCGGCACCTGCCGGCGCGGGCGACCGAGCGACTGGTCGCGGACCGCGGCGGGTTCGACGCGCTGGCCCGCCGCGCCGCGACCGGCACCCTCGACACTCGACCCGAGCGGGTGGCGGGGCGGCGACCGGCCGACCTGCGGCAGTGGGTCTACCGGGACCTGGCAGTGCTCCGCGAGCGCGTCCGGAACATTTCGGTGGCGGTCGCGCGGACCCGGGTCATCGCCGGCGAGCCGCCCGCCGTCGAACTCGCCCGCGAACTCCGGCGTCGGCGCGCGGAACTCCTCGACGCACCCAGCCAGTACGACGGCGTGGCCGACCGGGCGCGGGTCGCGGCGCGGGCCGCCTACCTCGACAGGGTGGCCGAGCGGCTGGCGTCGCGGGCCGAGCGGGCGAACGCGACCCGGTCCGGCGTCGGGCGGGCGCTCCGGGACGCCGGGAGCTCGCTGGGCCGGGCGCGCCGGATTCTGCGGGCGTGGATGACGGACGCGACGTCGTCGCCGCGGACCGCGCGCCGACCGCTCCCCGCCGACGGGCCCGGCCGGGCGCTGAACCTGAGCGTCGAGGGGTCGCCGCCGTACCTCACCCTGGCGGCGGTCGACGGCGAGCAGGTTGCCGCGATCCCCCCGGGCGAACAGCGCCACCCGCTCGACGCGCGGAACCGGAACGTCTTCGCGGTCCCCTACGGCGACGCCGCGGAGACGGTGGCCGGGGAACTCCTCGGCGGCGGAGGCGGGAAGTCCAAGCGCGCGAGCATCCGGAGCGCCGCGCTGGCGCTCCGGGCCGCCAACCGGACGCTGGCCGAGGCAGACAACCGGAGCCTCGCGCGACGCCGGGAGGAACTCCAGACCTCGCTCGCGTCGTCGATGGCGGCGGTTCGCGAGCGACTCGTCGCGGAGCTGGCACTGCCGCGGTTCGACCTGACCGAGGCCGAGCGACGTGCGGCCGTCGACGCCGGGCTGGGAGAGTGGCCCACCACCGCGGGGCGGGCGCTGGCGGTCGCGAACGGGTCGGCGGCCCGGAGCGTCGCCGCGGCGCTGACGCGCCGTCACCCCGGCCTCCGCCGGTCGGACCGGCGCGACTGGGTGCGGCTCCGGGCGGGACTGGCGCTGGAATCGGTCCGCCGGAGCGTCCCGGGACCGGACCGGTCTCGGGTGAACCGGACTGGGAGCGCGGTCCGGCGCGTGGCGACGGCCGAACTGCAGCGCGCGGCGGCGACGGGGCTCGCCAACGCGACCGAGGCGGCGAGCAGGCGGTGGTTCAACGAGACCCTCGGCGCGATACCGGCCGGGCTGCCGGTCGCGCCCGTGCCGGGCCACTGGTACGCGACGCTCAACGTCTGGACCGTCTCGGTCGAGGGGCGGTACGCCCGGTTCGCGGTGAGCGCGCCGCAGGGGCCGCCCGGCGAGCCGGTGACGTACGTCCGGGAGTCCGCGACGGTCCGGCTCGACTGGGACGGCGACGGGACGGTGGAGGTGGTCGGGCGCACGACCCCGGTCGCGTTCGAGACCGAGACCGTCGTCGCGGTGGTCGTCCCGCCGGGACCGCCCGGCGTCGGCGACCGCGGCGGGAACCGCGACGAGACCTCGCCGGGGTGGTCGGCCGGCTGAGTGGCAAAGCGACGACTGGGCCTCGGTAACCAGATCGCCGAAGCAACTTTCCTGTCGCAGGAAGTCCTCCGCGGCTCGGAATCGGATGACGAACCCAGAGTGTAACCAGGGACTACCGCTGCCGGCTCGCGATGAAGTGGTGGAGCCGCGCGTACTCGGCCAGCGTCATCGGCGCGCGGCCCTCGACCTTCTGGTGGACCTGCTTGCCGTCCATGTCGTCCATCTCGGCGGCGATGGTGTCGACGTCGAGGACCGCGGTCGTCATCCCCATCAGGAGGTTGTCCCGGACCTCCGCGACGATCGCGTCGGCGTCCGGCGCCTCGTCGCTCAGCGCCGCGACCGCCGCGGCGTCCTCCAGCGTGATGTCGTCGGCGGCGTCGGCGTCCCCGGCGGCGACGGCGTCGAGCGTCTCGCGGTCGACGCCGGTCTCGTCGGCGACCGCGTCGACCCCGCGGGCCTCGATCACGGCGGCCAGTTCCGCGACGTAGTCGGCCCGGAGGTCCGCCGGCGAGGTCGCCTCGGGGTCGGCGATGTCGTCGTAGAGCATACCCGATGCGACGGTCCCGCGAGTAAAAGGAGTTTCACTTCGGCGGGAGCCGGGATTCGCACTCCATCGCGAGCGCCCGGCTCACTCCAGGCACGACGCCACGAGCGCCAGCATGCGCTCGCCGCGGACCTCGTCGGCCAGCAGCGGGACCCGCTTGACGTCGTGGCCCCGGAAGACGTCCTGGGCCTCTGTCAGGGCGTCCTGCTGGACCTGCCACCGGCGCTGGCAGAACTCGCAGGTGTCGAGGTTCGGGGAGACGAACGCCTCGGGGTCGACGTCGGCGTCGGTCACGTCCGCCAGGTCCTCCATCACCTTGTTGACCACCACGGTGCCGACCGGCACCTCGAACTCCGAGAGCTGCCGTAGGAGGCGCTGGGACTCGAAGACGCTCATCTCCTCGGGCACCAGCACGACCCGGAAGTCGGTCTGGTCGGGGTCCCGCAGCGTCGCCCGGAGGCGCTCGATGCGGTCGCTGAGCTCGTCGAGGTCGTCCAGGCCACGCTCGGGGTCGGCGTCGTCGCCGCCGAACATCCCCTCCATCATGCCCTCGAACCTCTGCTTGAGCTTCATAATGCGGCCGATCATCGTGTCCATCAGCTCCGGCAGTTCGAGCAGCCGGAGGGTGTGGCCGGTCGGTGCGGTGTCGACGACCACCCGGTCGAACCGCGGGTCGTCCATGAACTCCAGCAGCTTCTGCATCGCCGCGGCCTCGTCGGCGCCGGGCATCGGCCCGCCGAGCAGCGCGTCCATCGGGTTGTCGCCGCCGAGCAGCCCGCCCAGGCCGCCCAGCGGACCGGACTGGTCGTCCGCGCCGGGGCCCGGGGAGGCGTCGGCCCCGGGGCCGCCCGCGGGTCCGGCGCCCGCTCCCCCGCCGCCGGCCGCGCCGCCGAAGACCGCCTGGCCCTCCGCCATCGCGGCCTCGGGGTCGATCTCGGCCGCGAACAGGGGGATCTCCTCGCGGATGCGCTCGGGGGTCGCCGAGATGTCGGTCTCGAAGGTGTCCGAGAGCGAGTGGGCCGGGTCGGTCGAGACCACCAGCGTCGCGGTGCCGTCGCGGGCGCTGGCCAGCCCGGTCGCGGCCGCCATGGTGGTCTTGCCGACGCCGCCCTTCCCGCCGTAGAGGACGTACTCGGGCGCGTCGACGCCCACCGGCACGTCGCTCTCGTCGATGTGGTCGACCGCCTCGACGTCGAGTTGGCTCATCGCGCGGGGGTTGGCAGTCCGGGCTTGTGTACTCGTTGGTTGGCGGTGTCGCGGGGGCGTCGAATCGCCGGCGGACCGGAACCGGCGCTCACCCGTCCCGGGCGTCGGCGACGTCGGCCCGCGAGGCCGCCAGGACCTCCTCGGCGGTCAGGTCGGCCTCGCGCCACGCCGGCAGCCGGCGGTCCTCGCCCGGCGGCGCGACCGCCTCGGCGTAGGCGTCGACCTGGGCGCGCTCCTCGGCCCGGTCGTAGTCGAGGCCGTTGAAGCCGGCGTCGGCGGCGTACTGCTCGACCAGCCCCTCGGCGGCCCGGCGGTAGCGGTCGGGCAGGCTGTCGTAGTCGGGCGCGACGCCGTGGGACTCGACCGCCCGGAGCAGCGCCCGGCCGACGTGGCGGCTCATGTCCGAGAGGCCGGTCGGCCCCGAGACCGCGCGGTGGTCGTGCTCGTACCGGCCGAGGTCGACCTGCGCGGTGCCCGCGAACCCGGCGTGGGCGAACGCCTCGCCGAGGGTGCCGACCTCCAGGCCCCAGTGGCGCTCGGCCCGGATCCGGCGGGCGAACTCGGCGGTCGCGCCGAGCTCGCCGGCCAGCGCGTACCGGAACGACCCGAGGTAGTCCAGCACCGCGGCGTCGGGGTGGGCGTCGGCCAGCGCCCGGACCAGCGGGGCGTAGAACAGCCGACACAGCCGGCCGTAGAGCCGGCCGTTCTCGACCCGGGCGTAGTACCCCTTCGAGAAGTCGTAGCCCCGGCTCAGCGGGTAGAGCAGCCGCGACACGTCGCCGGCCTCGTAGGTCTTGGCGTCGGCGTCGTGGACCACCACGTACTCGCGGTCGGCGGTCGCGACCCCGAGCGCCAGCCAGACGTCCCGGCCCTTGCCGGCCCGGCCGTTGAGGCCGCGCTCGCCCAGCAGGTCGACGACGCCGGGGCCGTTGGCCCACACCACCGACAGCGGCAGGTCGAAGCCGGCCAGCCAGTCGCAGAACGCCGGCACCTTCCCCGGCGGCGCGCGCAGCGCGACGACCACGTCGCCGGGCGCGACCGCCTCCAGCTCCGAGAGGACGCGCTCGGCCGCGAGGTCGGCGTACTCGCGCTCGGTCATCGGGACGACCACCGCGGCGCGGTCGGTCGGGGCGTCGGGGACCCGGCCGGTCAGGTCGTGCAGGGTGGCGACGCGCTCCTGTCCGTACTCCATCGGGTGGGCGTTGGAACGGAGGGGTTGAAAAGCAGGGGGACTCGGCGGTGGTTGCCGAGGGCCCGGGCGAGCGGGGAGGCCGCCTCCGGGCTTTCCCGTCTCGCCTAATCGCCCCGCGCGACGGACGCGTCCCGGCCGCCGGTCGGCAACACGTCGGCCGACCAGAGCGCGACCAGCACGACCAGGATGGCGACGAGGAACCCGCCCGCGCCCCGGAACACCGCGTCGTAGCCGAACCCGGCGTCGACGAGCGTCCCGACCACCACGCTCCCCATCGCCTGGACGACCATCATCGACCCGCTGTACAGCGAGTAGGCGCTCGCCCGGTGCTCGTCGGGCAGCGAGTCGAGCAGGTAGGTGTCGAGCGCGGGGAAGAGGCTGTGGACGACGTAGCCCAGCACCGCGGTGACGACCGCGAGCGCGACCAGCCCCCGGACCGCGGTCAGCGCGAACAGGCAGGCGACGAACCCGGCCAGGATCGACAGCATGAGCGGGACGTACGGCAGCCGGTCGGCGAGCCGGCCCGTGACCCAGAAGGCGGGCACGCCGGCCGCGAACACCACCGTCAGCAGGGTGTTGGCGGTGCCCGCCCCCACGCCCTTGGTCGCGGTGACGTACGAGACGTAGAAGTTGAACAGCCCGTTCCAGACCAGGCCGGTCGCGCCCAGGATCGCGATGCCGCTGACGATGATGGGCCACTGCCGGCGGGCGGCCGACAGGAGGTCGCGGTCGGCGGCGCCGGCGTCGGGCATGTCGGTCCGGCGGGCGGCCAGGTAGAAGAGGACGGTGGCTGCCGCCGCCACGACCGCGACGATGGCGAACACCTCCCGCCAGGTGGCCGCGAGCACCACCGCGCCGGCGAACGCGGGCGCCACGACCGCCGCGACCTGGCTCGCGGTGCCGTGGATGCCCAGCGTCCGGCCGACCCGCTCGGGGTAGAGCTCGGTGATGAGCGGGTTGGCGGCGATGAAGTACGCGCCGCTGGACGCGCCCATCAGGAACGCGCCGACGCCGAGCGCCGGCACCGAGCCGGCCACCGTCATGAACGCCGACGCGCCGGTCAGTAGCGCTCCCGATCCCAGCACGACCAGGTGGCGGTCGACCCGGGTCAGCAGGTAGCCGGTCGGGATCCGGGGGAGCGCGCTCCCCAGCCACGCGAGCGTGGCGATCAGCCCCGCCGTCGACGGGGTGAGCGCGAACGCGGCCGACAGCGGTTCGAGCAGGGGCGCGAACACCACGCGGGCGAGGTTGACCAGGAAGACGACCGAACACATCGACGCGAAGACCCGACCACGAGACACGCCGGAGCCTACTCCGAGGGGACAGTCAAACCTTCCGAATCCGGACAACAGCCCCCAAGCTTTTCGTCCGTCTCCGTCGTACTCCTGTGGTCATGAAATCACTTCGGCGCGGGCTCTGGGACGGGGAGGTCGGGAAGGACGCCCGGGGGCGGTTCTCGTGTCGCATCTGCCACCGGGTGCTGGTCGCGGTCGGTGACGGCGAGGACGACGAGGGGTCGGACGCCGGGGAGCGCGTCGGTCGGTCGGTTCGCGAGGAGGACGTCGCGGGAGCGACCGGCGAGACGGGAGTCGCGCGCTCCTGTCCCGAGTGCGGGCGGACGTGGGAGTCGCGGGCGACCGCGCCGTGGCGGACGACGGGCGGGTAGCGCGAGCGGGATTCCGTCGCGGCCAAGCGAACAGTGAACCCGGCGTCCGGCTACTCGAACACCCGGTCGAACGCGTCGGCGCCCATCGGGTCGAACCGTCCCGCGCCGAGGTTCTCCGCGACGTGCTCGGGGTCGCTCGTTCCCACGAGCGAACTGGTCACGCCGGGCGCGCTCCGGGCGAAGTTGATGGCTCGCTGGACCGTCGAGTCGCCCTCGAGTCGGTCGGCGACCTCGGCCGGCAGCTCCCGCGCGAGGTCGCCCTGGGCGATGCTGGCGCTTGTGAAGACGTTCAGGCCCGCCTCGTGGGCGAACCAGAGCGCGCTCTGGGGGCCCTCGGGCCCCTGCTGGGACTTCACGGTGAACGCGTCGGCCATCACGACGTTGAACGGGAGCTGGATCGCTCGCAGGTGGGTCGCGGTGTTCTCGGCGGCCTTGGCGGCCTTCCGGGCCCGGGAGATGATCTCCGACAGCGAGAGGTACTGGTCGTCGCCCTCGGGGACGCGGAAGGCGTTCCACGTCGCGACGCCGTACTTCGAGATGTCGCCCGCCGCGGCCCGCTCCTCGAGTCGGGTGAACGTCGCCTCGAGCTGGTCGTAGACGTCCTCGCGAGAGCGGGCGTGGAGCTGGGTCTCGGGGTTGTGGACGTAGTAGAGGTCGATCTCGTCGACGCCCAGGTTCTCCAGCGACCGGTCGAGCATGGCGTCGATGAAGTCGGGCGCGATGCAGTGGCTCCCCCGCGCCAGGTCCTCGCGGTCGACCAGCCCCGCGTCCACGAACTCCCGCTTGACGTACGCGCCGGGGTCGTCGGGGCGCTCGCCGTCGAAGGGGACGAACCCGCCCTTGGTCGAGACGAAGACGGCGTCGCGGTCGACGTCGGCGTCCTCGACGGCCCGGCCGACCGCGCGCTCGCTGCGCTGGCACCGGTAGTTGACGGCGGTGTCGACGACGTTGATGCCGCCCTCGAGTGCCGCCGCGATGGCCTCGCGGTACCGGTCGTCGATCGCGTCGGTCGGCTCGCCGAGGTACGTGCCGACGCCGATGCTGGAGATCGCGAGCCCGTCGAACAGCCGGAAGTAGGTCCGGCCGAAGTCGTCGCCGTGGGCCTGTTTGTACTCGTAGGTGCCGTCGTCGGTGGCCATGCCCGGGAGTAGCGCCCCGAGGAGGATAAGCCCGGAGGGTTCGGTGGAGGACGAGAGACGACGGCGACGCGGACGGCGCTCAGACGTCGCCGTTGAGCGCGGCGAAGATGTCGTCGCCGAGCTCGGCCTGCGACCACATCGCGGCCTCCGCCCCGCTGGCGTACGCCGCGCCGTCGACCGGGACCTGGCCGCCGCCCATCCGGGCGTGGCCGCCGGCGCTCGCGCCGGGGATGTCCTCGGCGACGGTCTCGAGCGCCTTGCCCATGTGGACCCGGTCGTCGCGCGACCGGCCCGAGAGGTGGACGGTGTCGTCGCGCCGGCCGTAGACGACGACGGCGGTCACGCCCTCGAGCTGGAGGAGCTCGTCGGCCGCCTGCGGGATGGCGTCGGCGTTGTTGATGCGGCCGACGTCGCTGACCGCGAACGACCCGCGGACGTCCCGGCCCGAGATGGCCTTCGACTTGATCTCCAGCACCTCGGCGCTGACCTGGGGGTTGGCGATGCGGTCGAGCAGGTCCTCGTCGACGCCCTCGTAGAGGTAGGCCGCGGCCTCGAACTCCGCGCCCGTGCAGCCGCTGGTGAGGTGCTTGGTGTCCGACTGGACGCCGTAGAGCAGGCCGGTCGACACCTCCGCGGGCACGACGAGGCCGTCGACGTTCTCCTCGGACTCGTCGGGGCCGACCGGCGTGCCGCCGACGTCCTCCAGGTACTCGGCCACCATGGTGGCGCAGGCGCCGTAGTCGGTGCGCTGGTCGGTGAACCGCTCGCCGGTCCCGTTGCCGGGGTGGTGGTCGACGACCGCGTAGGGTTCGAGCCGCTCGGCCCCCTCGAACCCCCGCGGGGTGTTGTGGTCGACCAAGACGACGTCCTCGGCCGCGAGGTCGCTGACGTGGTCGATCTGCTCGAGCTCGAGGTCGAGCACCGTCCGGAACGCCCGGTTCTCCTGGTGGCGGATCTGGCCGGCGAACTGGAGGGCGGCGTCGGTGCCGACCTCGTTGGCGAGGTGGGCCACCCCGATGGCGCAGGCCATCGCGTCGGGGTCCGGATTGGGGTGCATCAGGATCGCGACCTCGTCGCGCTTGCTCAGCGCGCGCTTGAGCCGCGCACCCATCGGCCGCCGGAGCCACCGGACGACGAGCCACAGCGACGCCACCAGCGCGACCGCCCCGAGCGCGGCGGCCCCCGCGAGTTCGGGCGAGCTCAGGCCGTACGCGTCGGCGGCCCGGAGCACGTCCCGGACCCGCAGTTCCGGGATGACCGGCAGTTGCATGCTACGACCTGACTACCCGGACGAACAAGAAATTTTCCCGATACGTGGATAAGTGAGGCTTTCACGCCGAGCGGTCGCGGTATGCCGCGATTTCGTCACGGTACCCCTCGCGATAGGTCGGGTAGGCGAACTCGTAGCCGAGGCCGCGTAACTTCTCGTTGGAACACCGTTTGCTCGTCAGTAACCGGCGTTTCGCCCGCTCGGAGAGGTCCTCCTCGAGGCGCTCCTCGGTGGTCTGCTTCGGCGGGCGCTCCTCGCCGCACTCCTCGGCGAGCCAGTCGGCGAACGCCCACTTCGAGACCGGTTCGTCGTCGACCACCAGGACGACTTCCCCGCGCGCGAGGTCCTCGGTCAGCAGGTGCCGGACCGCGCCCGCGGCGTCGTCGCGGTGGATCATGTTGAGGTAGCCCTCGGTGACCGGCCCCTCCAAGTAGCGCTCCAGTCGGGTCCGGCCCGGCCCGTAGATGCCCGCCAGGCGCGCGACCGTGCCGTCGATGCCCCGGTCGGCCGCCGCCTCCAAGGCCACGCGCTCGGCCTCGGCCAGCACCTCGGTCTTCTCGGTCGTGGGCTCCAGAGGCGTCTCCTCGTCGACCCAGTCGCCGCCGTGGTCGCCGTAGACGCCGGTGCTGGAGGTGTAGACCAGTCGCTCGGGCGGGTTCTCGCGCCCGGCGAAGTGGTCGATGACGGTCCGCAGCCCCTCGACGTACACCTCGCGGGCGGCCGCGGCGTCCCGGCCGCCGGAGCTCGCCGCGAACACCGCGGCGTCGACGTCGGGCACCGCCTCCAGCGCGTCGGCGTCGGTCACGTCCGCCTGTACCGCCTCGAATCCCGCCTCCTCGATGGCTTCGATGCCCTCCTCGGAGCGCCGGACGCCGACCGCGTCGTGGCCGCGCTCGGTCAGCTGGCGGCCGAGTTCCAGGCCGACGTACCCGCAGCCCAGTATCGCGACGTTCATGCGCCGGTGTAGGTGGGAGGGCGGGATAACTCCGGCGACGCGCGACGGGGGAGACGGGGGAGTGGTTGTCTGTTCGTCGACTTTGGGACTGGCGCGACCTCCGTGTCGCGCCGTCACCGTGCGAGGGAGGCGGCCGCGTCTGCGCAAGCGAAGTGAGCGCAGGCTCGTCGGACGCGGTTCGTCCGACGGCGTTGATGCGGCCGCCGAGGCTGGGGAGGCGTGAGGCCCGCGGTCGCGGTGCGGAGCTGTGCGGGACAGAGGTGACGGCAGCAGCTAGCTCGACTCCACTGACAGTGGTCACCTCAGTCCCGAGTGGGAGGCTGATGAACAGTCTGAGCAACAGTCCAATAGCGTTCAACTCCGCGTGAACTGCCTCAGCTCACCCGCGACATGAGCGAGATGGCGAGCCGGTAGAACTTGTCCCGCAGCTTGTCGGGCACGAACCGCCCGAGCATCGCGACCTTCGCCACCTGTCCCACGGGGTAGCGCGCCGCGGGGTCGGTGAGGTTCGCGGCGTCCAGGACGGTCTCGGCCACCTCGCGGGGCTGGACCGCGCCGGGGCCGCCGCCCCCGATGGCCTCGGTGTCGTCCAGGATGGCGTAGAGGTCGTCGTAGGCGTCCGAGCGCTCGATGCCCTCGATCTCGTCGGCGGCGCGCTCGACGAAGGCGGTGTCGACCGGGCCGGGCTCGACCAGCACCACGTCGACGCCGTGCTCGCTGACCTCGGGACGGAGCGCGTCGCTGATGCCCTCCATCGCGAACTTCGAGCCGCTGTAGACGCCCGAACCGGGCACGGCGAGCCGGCCCGACACGCTCGAGACGTTGACGATAGTGCCGGTCCGGCGCTCGCGCATGTGGGGCAGCACCTCCCGGATCAGCCGGTGGGGCCCGAAGACGTTGACCTCGAACTGGTCCTCGACGCTCTCGACGGTGACGTCCTCGACCGGGCCGAGCTGGGCGTACCCCGCGTTGTTGACGAGGCAGTCGATGCGGCCCTCCTCGTCGATGATGCGGTCGACCACGCGCTCCACGTCGTCTTCGTCGGTCACGTCGAGCGTGGCGATGTTCGCTCCGTCTTCGCCCAGCGCCTCCACGTCTGCGGGGTTGCGGGCCGTGGCGTACACGTCCCACCCGTCTTCGAGGAAGGCGCGGGCCGTCTCGCGTCCGATGCCCGACGAGCAGCCGGTGATGAGAACGGTTTCGGTCACGGGTGCACTGTCGGGGCGCGGACAGATAAATTTCGTCGCTCCGGGGCGTAGGAGTGGACTGAGGTGAGATTGTAACGCTCGCTTTCTCAAACCGAGTACGGGAATCGACAACCCCGACGGGGAATACGGTTCGGAAAGCCCCCGGCCGGTCGCTCTCCATCGGTTTCTCAGCGAGAACAGACCGCAACAACCGGACGAAGAACCGCCAGAAAGCCCCCGGCCGCTCGCGGTCGCTGCGCGACATATCCTCGGTTCGCCTCCGGCTCACCTCGGATAGGGGTCGCGCAGACGACCACGTAAACGCGAGCGGCCGGCCCCTTTCGGCCCACCCAGACCATTGTGCGGACGGGCCGGGCGCTTGCCGGTGGTGTGTGACGACGAGCGTCTGCCGGTCGGCTCGGTCACCGACTGCAAACGCTACCTGTCGACATCGGCCTTCACCTCGTCGGCGTAGCTGTCGGCGAGCCGGGTGGGCTCCGGGAGCTTGTAGCCCGCGCAGAGCCGTTCGACGAGATCGGTCGTGGTCTCGGCGCTCACGCGGTGGCCCGGGCTGACGTAGAGGGGGTTGACGTGGCGCTTCTGGGGGTTGTCGTACTGGCGGGACTGGTAGGCGTAGCCGATGACCGTCCCCTCGGGCGCGTCGACGCTGTCGTCGGCCTCGATGGCCACCCGGGCCCCCTGCGGCAGGTGGTCGTCGAGCGACTCGCGGGGCCGGCCGCAGAGCAGGCTCTTGGCGACGCCCACCGCGGGGACGTCGAGGGTGACGCCGATGTGGGTGGCGATGCCCGCCTGCCGGAAGTGGATGCGACCGCTGCCGTCGACGACCGCGAGGTCGGGCTCGACCGACAGCTCCTCGAACGCCGCCAGGATGGCCCCGCCCTCGCGGAACGAGAGCAGCCCCGGAATGTAGGGAATCTCGGTCGGTTCGACCGCGTGGACGCGCTCGACGACCTCCCCGCCTTGCGTCGCGACGATGGCGCTGACCGCGAGCGTGTCCTCGGAGAAGGCGTCGACGAACGCCTGGTCGACGCCGGCGACGACGGGCGGTTCGTCGCGGGAGTCGGCGTCCTCACCCGTCCGCTCGCCGAGCGCGGCCTGCTGGGTGTCGGCGTCGTCGGTCGACCCGGCGCGGACCGCCGCGGGGTCGAAGTCGAAGTCGTCCGCGAAGACGGCCTCGGCGGCCAGGTCGCGCTGGAGCTGCTCCATCTCCGCGCGGGAGAGCGTCGGGTCCGGGACGAACTCGGGATGAACGGGCGTCATGGGAGAACGGAGGGCGTCGAGACGTTAGAATCGTCCGCCCGGGCCGCCCGGTCCGCCGGGACCGCCCGGACCGCGGCCGCCGCCGAGCTGGAGCTGCTGGGGCGCCCGCTCGCCGTCGCGCTTGAGCTTGATGCCGTAGAGCACGCCGACCGCCACGCCCGCGAGGTGGGCGAGCTGGGCGACCCCGCCCGCGCCGATGCCGCCGGAGGCGCTGACGAACGCCGAGTAGCCGACGAACAGCGTGGTCGCCAGCCAGAGGGGCATCGGGATGATGAAGTAGAGGTAGATGGTGAGGTTGGGGTTCAGGATGGTCAGCACGCCCAGGACCGCGGCGATGGCGCCGCTGGCGCCGAGCACCGGGGCGAACGCGCCGGGCGAGAGGTACATCGTCGCGCCCACCTGGGCGAGGCCGGCGAGGGCGCCGCTGACCAGGAACAGCGCCGCGAACTTGTTGCTCCCGATGCGGCGCTCGACCACCGGGCCGAAGAAGTACAGCACGATGGAGTTGAGCGCGATGTGCATGAACCCGCCGTGGGAGAACACCGAGGTGATCCAGGGCCAGACGTAGAAGATGTTCTCGGAGTTCAGGGTAAAGATGGTGTACCACGCGAACGAACCGGGGTCGACGCCCAGCAGGAACGGCGCGATGCCCCACTGGAAGGCGAACCAGATCCACATCGCCCCGAGGAAGACGAAGGTCATGTTCCCGCGGAAGTAGCCCAGCGGACCGCCGGGCCCGGTGTCGACGCCGATCCTGTCCGCGAGCCCGCCCGACGACCGACCGTCGTCGTTCACGCTGTCGTCGAAGCCACTGTCGAACACGCCGTCCGGGTCGTTCCACTCGTTGAGGCCCGGACAGTCGTGGCTCTCCGGGAGCCTGTGGGCCGAGCAGAACGTGCCGCCGCACCGGCGGCAGTTGTAGGGCATGTTCTCGTGTTCGCCACACACGTCGCATCTCGCCATTGACCGACCCTTGGGGGTCGGACCTGAAAGGGATTTGGGTCGTCTCCGTTCGCGCCGGAACGACGCGGTCAGCGGCGCTATCTATCGAGACGGTTTCGTGTCAGAACGGACAGCGCGGAGAACGGTCACTTGCCGGAGAGGTCACGCGGGCCGGGCGCCGAACCCGGTCAGGCCGGCTTCCCGCCGGCGTACACCGCGAAGTTGTAGTACTGCCAGACCGACGTGACCGCCTCGAAGCCCGACTCCCGGAGCCAGACCAGCTGGTCGGTCAGCGTCGAGGGGTCGTCGTAGTCGTCGCTGGCCTCCCACTCGTCCATGAACTCCTGCTCGTCCCACCCCTTCGACCGGACCCAGTTCCCGATCATCTCGCCCGCCAGGGTCTCGAGGTGCGGGGCCTCGAACTCGATCACGTCGCCGTTGATGAACCAGCCGCCGGGCGCGAGCGCCCCGAAGACGGCGTCGAACAGTTCGCGCTTGGCGTCCTCGTCGAGGTGGTGGACCGCCAGCGACGAGACGACCAGGTCGTACTCGCCCTCGGCCCGCGGGTAGTCGTCGGGGAAGGCGCCGGACTCGAGCCGTACCCGGTCGCCGAACGTCTCGAGCTTGCGCTCGGCCTCGCCGAGCATCTGGTCGCTGTGGTCGACCGCGAGCACGCTGCTCTGGGGGAACCTGGTCAGGAGCTTGGTGGTGAGCTCGCCGGTCCCCGCGCCGAGTTCGAGCACGCTGATTTGCTCGGTGCGGTCGTGGGGCGGGGCGTTGAGGACGGCGTCGTGGAGCTCGTCGTACCGCGGGACGATGGCCTCGATGCCGGGGTCGTAGAGGCTCGCGTCCGCGAACACTTCGCCGGGCTTCTTCATGGCTCGCCAGTAGTCGCTCCACGCACGTAGGCTTTTGACCGAGTCATACGCCGCCTGCCGATTATTTCCGGGGCGCATCTGCCGGCAGGCTTCGCCCGCGTCTCGGACGCGACGGGGCGGACACGTCCTGTCTCGGACGCGACGAGGGCGGACAGCGCTCGCTCCGCGGCGGGAGAGACAACGACCTCCCGGCGAATTTTTGACGCTGGCGCACCGAGTGGAGGCCGTGAAGGAGTACGAGCGAAAACAGCTGCTGGAGCGCGTCGAGCGCGAGGGCGCGACGGTCGGCGCCGACATCCCCGAGACCATCGAGGTGCAGGGCGAGTCGGTCGACCTCCGGGAGTTCGTCTTCGAGATCAAGCGCCGCGAGACCGTGCCGGCGGGCGAACGCGACCGGGTCGACCGGGCGAAGAAGAACCTCCGGCGCGAGCGCCTCCAGCGCAAGCAGCTGCTCGAGGAGGGCGACATCACCCGGGCCGAGGGCGAGGAGCTGGTCAACGCCATCGTCGGCATCGACCGGGCGCTCAACGCCCTCCAGAGCCTCGGCCCGACCGACGTCGAGCGCGAGGCCCAGGCCCAGGAGGCCGCAGACCGCAAGCGGTGGATGTCGTTCCTCAAGCAGGCGCTCGGCCGCGAGGACGCCAGCAACCGCGGGCGGCTCTGACCGCGCACGCAGCCCCGAACCACGACACCGAATCCAGACCCGAACCATGAGACGAAACGACGAGATCGCGAGCCTGCTCGAAGAGTACGCCGACATCCTGGAGGCCCAGGGCGTCGACTACAAGCACCGGACGTACCGCCGCGCGGCCGAGAGCATCCGGGACTCCCCCGCCGACATCGAGGACGTCGCCGCCGAGGGTCCCGAGGCCGTCCAGGAGATCCAGGACGTCGGCGAGTCCATCTCGGAGAAGGTCGCGGAGGCGGTCGAGACCGGCACCTTCGAGCAGTTAGAGGCGAAACGCGAGGAGCTGCCGGTCGCGATGGCCGAGCTGACCGCGGTCGAGGGCGTCGGCCCGAGGACGGTGGGCGACCTCTACGAGGCGCTCGGCGTGCGGGACCTCGACGACCTGGAGGCCGCCGCCCGCGCGGGCGAGATCCGTGAGGTCTCGGGGTTCGGCGAGAAGACCGAGCAGAACATCCTGGAGGGCATCGAGTTCGCCCGCCAGTCCCAGGGCCGGGAGCTGCTGGGCGAGGCCCGACCCGTGGGCGAGGCCGCCCTCGCGTTCTTCGAGGCGATCCCCGAGGCGGGCCGGTGCGAGCTCGCCGGCTCGCTCCGGCGGTGGAAGCCGACCATCGGCGACATCGACGTGCTGGTCGCCAGCGACGACCGGCAGGCGGTCATCGACGCGTTCACCGACTGGGGCGAGGCCGACGAGGTCATCGAGGCCGGCACCGACAAGGCCAGCGTGCGCTCGGACGGCCAGCGGGTCGACCTCCGGGTCGTGGCGCCCGCGGAGTTCGGGTCGGCGCTCCAGTACTTCACCGGCAGCAAGCAGCACAACATCCGGCTCCGGAACTACGCCATCGAGCGCGACTACAAGATCAACGAGTACGGCGTCTTCGACGTGTCGGAGGTCGAGGACCCCGACGCCGGTGAGGGAACCGACGGTTCCCGAACGTCGTCGGACTCGTCCGACGGAAGTCAGCGAGTGGGCGAGCGCGTCGCCGGCGAGACCGAGGAAGGGATGTACGAGGCGCTGGGGCTGCCCTACATCGAACCGGAACTGCGCGAGGACCGCGGGGAGATCACCGCGGCCGCGAACGGCGACCTGCCCGACCTCGTCGAGGAGGGCGACGTCCGGGGCGACCTCCACCTCCACACCGCGTGGTCCGACGGCGAGTACACCGTCGAGCAGATGGCCGAGGCCGCCGCGGAGTTCGGCCACGACTACATCTGCGTCTCCGACCACGCCACCGGGCCGGGCATGGTCGGCGGCGTCGGCCTCGACGACGAGGAGCTGCGCGAGCAGCTCGCAGAGATTCGAGACATCGCGGACGGGCTCCCCGTCACAGTCTTCGCGGGCGTCGAGGCCAACATCGCCGAGGACGGTTCGATCAGCGTCGGCGACGACCTGCTCGCGGACCTCGACTGCGTGGTCGCCTCGCCCCACAGCGCGCTGGAGGGCGACGGGACCGACCGGCTGATCGCCGCCATCGAGCACCCGAGCGTCGATATCATCGGCCACCCGAGCGGCCGGATGATCCACCAGCGCCCCGGCATGGAGTTCGACGCCGACGAGGTGGCCCGCGCCGCGGCCGACCACGACACCGCCCTCGAGATCAACAGCAGCCCCTACCGGCTCGACCTCTGGGGCAGCGCGGTCAAGCAGGCCGTCGAGGCGGGCGCGACCATCGCCGTCGACACCGACGCCCACTCGCCGGCGGAGTACGCCAACGTCCGGTACGGCGTCCACACCGCCCGGCGCGGGTGGGCCGAGGCCGACGACGTGCTCAACGCCCGCGACGCCGACGGCGTCCGGGAGTTCCTCCACTGAGATGGCCGGCGACGACGCGGGGAATCGACGGAACGCGGCCGACACCGCCGACGCGCGTCGGTCGCCGGCCGACGCCCGCCTGCTGCTCGACGTGATGCTCGGCAAGCTGACGACCTACCTCCGGATGGCCGGCTACGACGCGGCTTACGCACTCGACCGGGGCATCGAGGCCGACGACCGGCTGCTCGACCTCGCCGACGCCGAGGACCGACTGCTGGTCACCAGGGACGCGGACCTCGCGCGGCGCGCCGACGGCCTCCTGCTCGAATCCCGGGACGTGACCGACCAGCTCCGGGAGCTGACCGACGCGGGGTTCGCGCTGGGCCTGTCGGAGCCGGCGCGGTGCTCGGCGTGCAACGCCGAACTGGCCGCGGTCGATCCGGCCGCCGAGACGCCCGACTACGCGCCCGACCCGGCGGAGACGCGGGTCTGGCGGTGTCCGGCCTGCGGACAGCACTTCTGGAAGGGGAGCCACTGGGCGTCGGTCGCGGAGACGCTCGCCGACTGCTGACCCGCGGCTCGGTCAGGGCGTCGGCAGCCGTATCGTCCGGTCGGAGTCGAACAGCGCGAACAGCGCGAAGAGGGCGAACAGCGCCGGTTCGTTCGTCAGCGCGCCGACGACGCCGAGGACGCCGAGCGCGCCGAGTCTGTCGACGTCGATCTCGACCATGTCAGACGGTCGGTCCGCAGGCCGGAAATATCCGGCCCCGAACGCGTTCGACGGGGAACCTCGGCTCCGACAGGACCGGCTGTCGTTCCGTGGGCTACACCTCCGGTGGCGGCCAAACCCGGACATGGACAGTTCACCGACCTGGCACGAGGACCCCGCGTTCTGGGGGACGTTCAGGGAGTACCTGTTCCCGCCCGAGAAGGTCGCGGCGGCGCCCGAGCAGGTCGACCGGATGCTCGCGCTGCTCGACCTCGAACCGGACGCGCGAGTCCTCGACCTCCCCTGCGGGGTCGGGCGCCACGCCGTCGAACTCGCGAGTCGGGGGTTTCGCGTGACCGGCGTCGACCGCACCGAGTCGTACCTCGACACCGCACGCGAGCGCGCCCGTGAAGCCGACGAAGGCGGCGGGAGCGACGGGGACGGACACGAAACCGGCGCCGTCCGGCGGAACGTCGAGTTCCTGCAGGGGGACATGCGGGAGTTCCGCCGGCCCAGGGCGTTCGACGCGGTGGTCAACGCCTACACCTCCTTCGGCTACTTCGAGGACCGCGCCGACGACGAACGGACGGCCCGCAACTTCTACGAGTCACTGAAGCCCGGCGGGCGACTCCTGCTGAGCCTCACCAGCAAGGAGGTCCTGGCGGGCAAGTTCGAGCGGCGGACGTGGGACGAGCGAGACGGGGCCTACGTCCTCGAAGAGCACAGGGTCACCGACGACTGGAACCGGATGGAGAACCGGTGGATAGTGATCGAGGACGGGGAGGAGAGGGAGTTCACGGTCTCTCACCGGCTGTACTCCGCCTACGAACTCACCCAGCTCCTGGCGGGGGTCGGGTTCGAGACGGTCGACGTCTACGGCGACCTCGACGGGTCGGCGTACGACGAGAACGCGGAGCGGTTGGTCGCGGTCGCGGCGAAGTGACGGAGGTGGGGCCGCGGAGAAGTAGTCTAGCTGTTGGGCTCCCACTCCTCGCAGGCGTCCATGTCGTCCATCCGGCGGCCGTAGAAGCCGCAGTGGGGCTGCATCCCCTCGTTGGTCCGGACGTACTGGAAGTGCCTGCAGTTGCCGCAGTAGGCGTCCGTGGTCCGGTTCGGCCGGGCGGGCGCGTCGGCGTCGTCCAGCGGCGACCGGATGTCGTCGGTCGTGGTCCCGCCGTCGCTGGTCGCGGCGCCGCGGCCCGGCTTGTTGGTCTGGGTCGGCGTCTCGCCGTCGGGCGTGTCGCCGACGAAGGCGACGCCCCCGAGACCGGTCTGGACCGGGTCGGGGTCGTTGTCCGGGTCGCCGGCGGCCGAGGCGGCGAGCTCGGTCTGGAACGCGTTCAGGCCGTCGATGTCCTCGAAGTCGTCGAGCTCGTCCTTCTCGACCTCGACGGTCCGGACCTCGCCCTCGTGGGCGACCTCAAGCGTGACGGTCCCGCCGGGGTCGTTGCGCGTCTTGAAGTTGACCACGGCGACGAACAGGCACCCGAAGGTGACCAGCGCGCCGACGAAGTAGACGGCGACGACCGGCAGCGTGTGGTCGACCGGGCCGGGCGCGCCGGTCCACTTGTAGGGGTAGGCGTAGGTGAACAGCGCGACGCCCAGCACCGAGAGGCCCGCGCCGATGGCGGCCGCCGCCCGGACGCGCTCGCTGGCCGGCAGGACGCTGAAGATGCCGACGAACACGGCCGGCACGCCGAGTCCCGCCAGGACGCCCGCGAGCTTGCGGCCCTGCCACCACTCGAGCCCGAAGACGGATTCGAGGCCCGTCGTGGCGAAGACGATGCCGAGCACGACGAGCAGCGCCCCGGCGGCGAACAGGCCGACCCCGAGGTAGAGGAGTCGGACGTTGCCGACCTCGCCGACGTTCTCCTCGTAGGCCTCCGCGAGGCTTGTCATGCACGGGTCATCGCACGCGAACAAGTAAACGTTGCGTCAGACGCGCGTCGGCTGTTTCGCGGTGTGTCGGCGGTCCGAGACGTCGCCCGCGGCGGTGCTCCCGCCGCCGTCCGGTCGTCGCGGCCGGCCGGACGACCCGCGTCGGCGCCGCGCCGAGACACCACGTTTTTCCACGCGGGCCCCGAACGCCGAGGCATGGCAGACGACGACTCCACCGAGAACGCAGCCGACGAGAGCGAGACCGAGGGCGCCGACGGCGGCGAGGGCGAGGAGAAGTCCTTCCGCGAGCGCGTCGAGGAGATCCGCGAGAAGCGCGCCGAGGAGGGCGAGGGCGACGAGGGCGACCGCCGCGAGAAGATGGAGGAGATGATGGGCGGTGGCGGCCCCGGCGGCATGGGCGGCGGCGGCAACCCCTTCGCCCAGATGATGGGCGGCATGATGGGCGGGGGCGGCCCCGGCGGCATGGGCGGCGGTCCCGGCATGGGCGGCGGCCGCGGCGAGAGCGAGTCGGCCGGCAACGAGGAGCTCGTCCGCGAGGTCCGACAGCTCCGCGACGAGGTCCGGGACGCGACCCGACAGCTCCAGCGCATCGCCGACGCCGTCGAGGACCTCGACTGAGGCCGCGGCGCTGCGAACCGACCCGGTTCTCGCGACCCGTTCGACGACACCGCCGAGCAGCGACCGGTCCGGACTGCGCTACCGGACCCGCTTCTCCATGACGATCTCGTCGTACTCCCGATATTCGAGGGGGTACGTCCCCGTCTCCTCGTAGCCCCGGCGCCGGTACAGGTCGGGCAGGTACGGGTGGTCCCCGGGCGTCGTGAGCCAGACCGTCCCGTACCCACACTCCCGGACCGCCGCCTCCGCGCGGTCGAGCAGGGCGCTCCCGACGCCCTCGCCCTTCCGGTCCGCGCGGACGCCGAGCCGGCTGAGTTTGACCCGATCGGCCTCGGTCGCTTCGAGCCGCACCCCGCCGACGAGTTCGCCGTCCAACTCGGCGACGAGGACGCGGTGCTCCAGGATCCACTCGGCGACTTCGTTCGCCGTCGCGGACTCGGCCTCGGCCGGGAAGCCGAGGCGACGGTTCTCCGCGTAGGCGCTGCGGTACGCCGCGGCCAGCGCCTCGGCGTCGTCCTCTGTCGCGGGCCGGACCTCCGGGTCGGTCATGGCCCGTCCGTGCAATCGCCGGCCCTATAGAGTTTGCTCCGGGGTGGACTCCGGGCGCTCGGCAGCAGGAGTTTCGGCGGTCCGAGGTCGAATCTTCCCCCGAGGGGGCGCAGCGCGCCATTTTACGTGTGTGATAGTCTCGCATCTGGTTCCGCGAGCCGTGGATTTATTAGCGGCAGAACTGCTATTTCGATTCGTAACGTGGCCGAGTCGAGCGGCGGGTCGCTCCGCCTCTTCGGGAACCGCGAGTTCGTGGCGCTGGCCAGCACCGCGTTCGCCCGGAGCCAGGCGTACTCCACGATTCTCATCGCGCTGGGGGTGTACGCGAACATGTTCGACACCTCCGGCACCGTCGAGGGGCTGTTCGGCACGGCGTTCGCGGCGATCCAGCTGCTCATCGTCCTGCCGCTCGGCCGGTACATCGACCTGAAGAACTCCAAGAAGTTCCTGCTGGTCGGGCTCGCGCTCAACGTCGCCGTGTTCGTCGGCTTCGCGTTCGTCTCGGCGGTCGAGCACGTCATCCTGCTCCGGGTGGTCCAGGGGCTCGGCGCGAGCATCCTCTGGCTGACCGGCACCACCGTGGTCGGCGAGATCAGTCCCGACGAGTCCCGCGGACTCTGGATCGGCACGTACAACCAGGTCGGGGCGTTCTCCAGCCTGTTCGGCGACCTCGTCGGCGGACTCTTGCTGTTCGTCTACGGCTTCGGCCTCACCTACGCGGTGCTCAGCCTCTTCACCATCGGGGCGTTCGTCTCGGTGTACCTCTACCTCCGGGACAACCCCGGCGGCCGGGCGGACCCGGAGGAGGCCACCGGGTACGAGACGCTCCGGGACCTGATGGAGCGGCGCGCCATCAGGGCGCTCGTGTTCTTCCGGGGCGCGTTCAGCGTGGGCAAGATGGCGGTCATCATCTTCCTGCCCATCTACGCCCAGACCGGGTTCGGCATCAACGAGTTCCTGACCGGCGGCATCATGGCCGGCGGCAAGCTCACCAAGTCGCTCACCCAGGGGAAGGTCGGCGACCTGACCGACCGGTTCGGCCGCAAGCACCGGTTCGTCCTCGCCGGGGCGCTCACCTACGCGCTGGGCACCGCGCTCATCCCCCTGGCGGAGTACGCGAGGGAGTACGTCCCCGGCGTCACGCTCGCGGCGCTCGGCGAGCAGATGGCGCTGCCCGGCGCGTTCTTCGTCCTCTTCGCGGCCTACGCGGTCCTGGGCGTGGCCGACAGCCTCCGGCTCCCCGCGAGCATGGCGCTGTTCGTCGAGGAGGGCGAGCACTTCGACGCGGTGGGGTCGAGCCTCTCGCTGCGCTCGATCGCCTGGAAGGTCGGTCAGGTCGGCGGTCCCGTCATGGTCGGCGCCATCTGGGACGCCACCTCGGTGTTCGTCGCGTTCTGGACCGCCGCGGGGTTCATCGTGGTGTCGTCGGTCGTGTTCGCGTGGCTGTTCGCGGTCGAGCCCGCGCCCGAGCACGTCGCCGCCCCGGCCGACGACTGAGCCGGCGGTGTCGACGGTAGCGCCGCCCGACCCGGGACGCTCGGCGACCACGTATTTCCGGCCGGTCGGCGTACCCCCGCCGTGAACGTCGCAATCACCGGCGCGGCGGGGAACGTCGGT
The DNA here is from genome assembly GCF_051194995.1 of Halorussus sp. AFM4. Lineage (NCBI taxonomy): Archaea > Methanobacteriati > Methanobacteriota > Halobacteria > Halobacteriales > Haladaptataceae > Halorussus > Halorussus sp. AFM4. The sequence goes on from NZ_JBNTJT010000003.1 coordinate 186,316, forward strand.
CGCCAGGCGCTGCTGGCGCTCTGCGGCCACGACGTGACGCCGATCACCCACCGCGAGCACGAGGAGCTGGAGGGGCCGACCCTCGACGTGACCGACGCCGAGGCGTTCGCCGACTCGCTCGACGGCCAGGACGCGCTGGTCCACCTCGCGGGCAACCCCTCGCCCGACGCCGACTGGGAGGGCGTCTTCGGGACAAACATCGGCGGCACGTACAACGCCTACGAGGCCGCCCGGCGCAACGACCTCGACCGGGTGGTGTTCGCCTCCTCGAACCACGCCGTCCAGATGTACAACGTCGACGACCCGGCCGACCCCGAGTCGCTGCGCGAGGACGCCAGGGCGGTCCGGCCCGACGACCCGACCCGGCCGGACTCCTACTACGGGGTGAGCAAGGTGGCCGCCGAGGCGCTGGGTGAGTTCTACGCCGACCGGCACGGGATCGAGGTCGTCAACCTCCGCATCGGGTGGCTGATGGACGAGGACCAGCTGCGGGAGACCCAGGACGGCGACCCGTCGCGCGCCCGGTTCGCCCGCGCGATGTGGCTGAGTCCGCGGGACTGCCGGGAGGCCGTCGAGAGTGCCGTGGACGCCGACCTGCCCGGGCCGTCGGTGACAGCCCACGCCGTCTCCCGGAACGACGACCGCTACCTGTCGCTGACCGAGACGACGCGCAAGCTCGACTACCGGCCGCGGGACAACTCGGCGGAGGTGCTGGAGTAGCCGGGTCCGCCGCGACCAGCGGGGAGGAGCGACAGAAGGGGCGACCGCGGCGCCGGTCTACGACACCGCGAGCTCGTCGGCGCGCTTCAGGACCTCGACGTCCTCGGCGTCGATGGACTCGGTGTCGAGCCAGTGGGGCACGTAGTTGCGCCGTTCGAAGTCCTGGCGCTCGTCCTCGGTGCCGATGACGCACCACAGCTGGGGCTCGTCCGGACCGTGCCAGTCACCCTGCCGGTTGATGGCGAAGCAGACCCGCTCGCCGCCGTCGTACTCGATGATGGCGTTCCGCCGGATGCCGGGGTCCCCGTGGATGATGAGTCGCTTCATGCGCGGCGATTCGGAAGGCGCGGGGTTAAACGCTTCGGGACCGCCCGACGGCGGGTCTCGGGGCCGCCGCGGGCGGCGAGGAGACCGCGGCGGTCCCGCGCGGGCGGTCACCGCAGGAAGTCCGCGATCGCTCGCGCCACCGCCTCGTCGCGCTCGGCGATCCGGCGCTCGCGGCAGACGCCACAGACCAGGGCCGCGTCGCCGACCGGGCGGCGCCCGGGGTCGTCGCGACCGAAGTAGTAGCCGCAGTCGGCGCAGACCAGCAGGTCGTCGGCGGGCGCGAGCCACCCCCGGAGGCCGCCGTAGGCCGCCCGGCCTTCGAGCAGGTCGCCGGGCGCGAGTGCGTCGGGCCACCGGCGCGAGCGCGCCAGCCGGTCGGCGTGGGCCTCGTTGACGTGATCGGCGCCGCGTTCGCGGGCGCGCCGGCGGGCCGCGGCGCTGTCGGGGCCGGTCGCGCGGATCCGCCGGTCGCAGTGCCGGCACTCGAAGCGGTGCTCGACCGTCATCCGGACCCGGCGGACCCGACCCGGCGGGCGTCCAGCGTCGCCCCCTCGGCGAGCTCGTAGGCGGTCGCCTCGGCCCGCGGAATCCAGGACCCGCGCCGGTCCTGCCGGGCGTAGAACGCCCCGTCGGCCGCGCGGTCCGGGACCGGTTCGGCGACGAACACCCGGTCGCTGCCGGCGACCGGTTCGAGCGCCGTCTGCTCGGCCAGCACCCGCGGGAGCCGGAAGACGACCTTCTCGGGGCCGGCCGGGAGGGCGCTCGCGAGCGCGTCGGCGTCGGCCCGGTCGAGCGCCGGGTCGCCGCGGAGGTCGTCGACCCCCTCGACGCGGACCGGGGGACCCGCGAGTCTACTGGCCGGACCGGCGACGCCGGTCATCGGCCACCTCCCCGCCGGCGCGCCGGGGCCGGGCGGCCGCCCACGCTCGTACCGCTCGTTCCGTCTCGTCCGGGTTCGTGTAGGTGACACCGTAGCATAGTCTCCTCCGAACGCCGCGGGGCGGCGGCGGGTCCGTCACACCACCACGGGCCGCCGCTCCGCGGTCGGTACCAAATTCCTCGCCCGGATCGGTATTAAAATCGCGCCAGCCGTGGCGAAAGTAAAACTGGCGGCCGGCCGCGGTGTTCGCGAAGTGATCTGTTAACCGGGTACCGCTATAGGGGACGGTCCCGGGTCGACGGGGGAGCGGGAGGGCCGCCCGCTTCCGGAGCGGGCGCTCGCCTCGCCGACGGCGATTGTGAACCAAACGGGTTTTAAGCCCCGTGGCCCTACACCACGACAAGGTAGATATCTATGCAGATGCCACGACGGTTCAATACGTACTGCCCGCACTGCCAGTCCCACCAGGAAGTCGAGGTCCAGAAGGTCCGGACCGGCCGCTCGTCCGGCATGAAGTGGGACCAGCGCAAGCAGCGCGAGGGCTCGAAGGGTATCGGGAACCGCGGTCGGTTCTCCAAGGTGCCCGGCGGCGACAAGCCCACCAAGAAGACCGACCTCAAGTACCGGTGCAGCAACTGCGGCAAGGCCCACCTCCGCGAGGGATGGCGCGCCGGCCGACTCGAGCTCGAGGACTGATACCATGGCAGGGAACTTCTACGCGGTCCAGTGCCCCGACTGCGACAACGAACAGATCGTCTTCGGCAAGGCCGCGACCGAGGTCGCCTGCGCCGTCTGCGGCGCGACCCTCGCCCGGCCGACCGGCGGCGACGCCGAGATCGAAGGCGAAGTGACCGACACCGTGGAGCGCCGCTCCGCGAGCAGTCGGACCGAGTCCGACGACGCCGCACGAGCGCAATGAAGTACAGCGGCTGGCCCGAGACCGGCGAACTGGTCGTCGGCAAGATCGACGAGATCGAGGACTTCGGCGTCTTCGTGGACCTCTCGGAGTACGAGGGTAAGCGGGGCCTCATCCACGTCAGCGAAGTCGCCAGCGGGTGGATCAAGAACATCCGCGACCACGTCAACGAGGGCCAGACGGTCGTCTGCAAGGTGCTCGACGTCGACGAGGGCGCCCAGCAGATCGACCTCTCGCTGAAGGACGTCAACGACCACCAGCGCTCCGAGAAGATCCAGGAGTGGAAGAACGAGCAGAAGGCCGACAACTGGATGGAGCTGGCCTTCGGCGAGGAGATGGACGACGAGAAGTACTCGCACGTCGCCAACGAGCTGCTCGCGGAGTTCGGCGGCCTCTACGGCGGCTTCGAGCAGGCGGCCATCCACGGCCCCGAGGCGCTCGAGTCGACCGACCTCACCGACGAGGAGATCGAGGCCATCGTCGACACCGCCCGCGAGAACGTCTCGGTGCCGTACGTCACGGTCACGGGGTACGTCGACCTCGAGAGCGCGGCGTCCGGCGGCGTCGACGACATCAAGGAGGCCCTGCAGGCCGCCGAGGGCGACGGCGACATCCCCGACGAGGTCGAGCTCGAGGTCACCTACGTCGGCGCGCCCGAGTACCGCATCCGGGTCCGGGCGCCCAACTACAAGACCGCCGAGTCCCAGCTCGAGGAGAGCGCGGCCCGCGCCCGGTCGGCCATCGAGTCGGTCGGCGGCACGGGGTCGTTCCACCGCGAGCGCCAGACCGAAGAAGAGCAGTAGCCCGCTCGCCCGATGAAGTCCGACATTCTCGTCTGTTCCGCGTGGGAGTCCGAGCACACCCGCCCGGTGTACACCCTTTCTGACAGCTGTCCCGAGTGCGGCGCGGAGGCGGTCAACAGCGCGCCGGCGCCGTTCAACCCCGAGGACCCGTACGGCGAGTACCGACGGGCACTTAAGGAGCGCGCCCGCGAGTAAGCCACATGGACGAACTCGACATCGAGGCGGTCGCCGACCCCGACCTGCGGGACCCCGTGCTGGTCGAGGGGCTGCCGGGCGTCGGCCACGTCGGAAAGCTCGCGGCCGAACACCTCCTCGAGGAGAAGGACAGCGAAGTGGTCCGGCGGGTGTACTCCGAGCACTTCCCGCCGCAGGTCACCGTCGGCGAGGACGGGACGACCGAGCTCGCCTGTGCGGAGATCCACGCGGTCGAGCTCGAGGACCGCGACCTGCTGGTGCTGACCGGCGACAACCAGGCCGGCGACAACGCCGGCCACTACCGGCTGACCGACGCCTTCCTCGACGTGGCCGAGGCGTTCGGCGTCGAGACCGTCTACGCGCTCGGCGGCGTCCCGACCGGCGAGCTCATGGACGAGTACGCGGTCGTCGGCGCGGCCACCGACACCGACTTCGTCGACGAGCTCGAGGCGGTCGGCGTCGAGTTCCGCGAGGACGAGCCCGCCGGCGGCATCGTCGGCACCAGCGGCCTCCTGCTGGGCCTGGGCGAGCGCCGCGGCCTCCGGGCGACCTGCCTGATGGGCGAGACCAGCGGCTACCTGGTCGACCCCAAGAGCGCCCGGGCCGTCCTCGAGGTGCTGGAGGAGATCCTGGGCTTCGAGGTCGGCTACGAGTCGCTGGAGGAGCGGGCCGACGAGATGGAGGACGTCGCCAACAAGATCCAGGAGATGGAGAACCAGCAGTCCGGGATGCCCAGCGACGAGAACCTGCGGTACATCGGCTGAGCGCCGACGCTCTTTCTCGCTCGGACGCCTCCGGTTCCGCTACTCGAACACGCGGTGTTTGCGCTCGGAGTAGAAGTGGTACGCCGACGAGAGGCCGAAGAACGCCAGGAAGTACCACGACCAGAACTCGACGCCGAACTCCGAGACGAACAGCAGGTCGAACTGGACCGCAAGCAGCGTGAGCGCGCCCAGACAGCTCACCCCGAGGTAGAACGTCGCCCACGAGATGTCGTCCTCGGAGACGACCTCCATGTACACCTCGACCTCCTCGGCCCGGTCCCGGAGTTCGAGCAGCTGCTCGCGCTGGTCGTAGTCGACGATGCCGAGCTCGTCGAGCTTCGGGAGGTGGGTCTGGTGGAGCGAGACGTAGACGCTCTTGCGGACGTCGCGGGGCGGCGGCGACTCGTCGGTCTCGACCGAGGCGATGTGCTCGGCCAGCGCGTCGACCGAGATGGGCTCCTCGGCGTCTCGGAGGTGCCTGATGACGTGCCGGCGGCGGTCGTTCCGCAGGACGTTGTGGATCTCGCTCGGGTCGAGTTCGTCGTCGGGGTCCGACGTGTGTTCTTTGACCGTCATGTTAGGCCCGATACCGCTGCGACGTGCTGTTCTGTCAGTCTCAGGGGACGAACATTAATGTTGTCCTCGGAGCAAGCCGGACGTCGGACGGCGGTCGGCGAGGGATTCTTTATCGCATGGCGCGTACGGGCTGGCGTGCTTCCCGAATGGCTGGTGGTCGGCGTCTGGCTCTCGCTCGGGGTCGGGGTCCTCATCGGGGTCATCTTCGTCGCCGGCCAGCGGCTCTACCCCAGCCCGCCCGCCGAGGCGACCCGGACCACGGGCGAGGGCCGGCGCCGCGTCGAGATCCGGCAGTACCTCACCGACATCGGCGAGACGTTCGCCGAGGACCACTTCGTCGAGGGCCAGCACGTCGCCTTCTACCTGCCCGAGCGCGACGTCGCCATCACCTTCGACGCCGGGGCCTACTTCCGCATCGAGCGGTCGCCCACCTACGCGGTGCTGGTCGAACACGAGATGCCCGGCATGCACCTGGGCGACCGCCTGCCGTTCGAGACCCCCGACCTCGACGACGACGAGGACCGCGTCGACCCGACCGAGGCGGCGTTCGCCGTCCTGGGCGTGCCCCGGGGCGCGACCCTGCCGGAGGTCAAGCGGGCCTACCGCGAGAAGGTCAAGGAGGTCCACCCCGACCACGGCGGCGACCGCGAGGAGTTCCAGCAGGTCCGGGAGGCGTACACCGCGGCGAAGAACAGGGTCGGCTGAGCGCGTTCGCCGACCCGGACGGACGGCGTCGGCACTCCGGGCCGGGTCCGCGATACCGGCCCGGAGTCGCTCTCCGGTACTTCGTCGTCCGGTCCGAACTGGAACGTTCGATTCGGAAAGGACGCGGTCCGGAGCTATCGCCGTCCGAGAGTGAGGAGCTGCAACGCCTGGCGAACGTGATACTGCTTGGCGGACTGCTCTGTGGCCGACAGCGCCGCCCGGAGGTGCTGCTTCGCCTGCTCCCGCGTCTCGGTCTCGGCCGGCGCCGCGCTCTCGGCGGCGGTCTCCGCGCGGTCGGCCCCGTCTTCGTCACACGGGGGCATCCGGAGTCACCCCTCGTTCGGCGAGTTTGTTCACCCACGCCTCCGGCGTCGGGCGCCCCCGGTATCGCGCCGTGTTACTCCGGCTGTCGTACTCGACGGCCTCGACGTCGGCCAGGCGGGGGAGCGTCACGTGATGCAAGCGCGTCCGAATCCGGGCCGCGTCCCCGTCCTGCTGCTCTCGCTCGCAGATGAAGTCGGTGAGGCCATCGACCGTTACGCTCTCGGTCGAGTGACGGGCGAAGTAGTAGAGGACGAAGCGGCACCGCTCGTGTGCGAGAACGTCCAGTGACTCGTCGACTGCCTCCGGCAACTTGGCACTCGGATCAGTCATCTATTCAAACGATTCTCGCTCACGGCGTTGGAGGCTCGGCTTGACTCGGCAACTGCGGTTCGCCCCGGCCTGTCGTCTCAGGCTCTTTTATAGGGAGGTCACTCGTCGTCGGGCGATTCGAAGTCGGCGGCGACCAGCCCGACGAGTGCCTTGCGGAGCACCGTCTCGGTGCCCCGCCGGATGCGTTCGGACACCGCCTGCGAGGAGATCCCGACCTCCTCGGCGAGCTCCTCGAGACTGGTTCGGCGCGGGATGTCGAAGTAGCCCTCCTCGACGGCCATGATCAGGGTGTCGCGCTGGGCCGGCGTCAGCCCGAAGCCGTACTCGGTGCCGGGTTCGTCGTCGAGCGTCGTGACCCGCTCGATGTACACCGGGAACCCCTCGTCCTGGTAGAACTGGTGGAACCGCGTGAGCTGGGTGTGGTCGCGGAAGCGCACGGTGAACGACCACGTCGAGTCGCCGTGGGCCTCCATGATCGTCCCGCCGGCCTCGCCGAGCCCGTTCAGGAAGGTCTCCCTGTCGGTGTACCACTCGGTGTAGTAGAGGACGCTGTCGCCGATGCGGGTGAGCGCTTCGACGTCCTTGACGATGTCGCTGTTCCGGAGGTGGCGTTCGAACTCGTCGAACTCCCTCTCCGCGCTCGCCGCCCAGATGAACGGGATGCGGCCCTCCCTGAGCGGGATGACGCGTTCGAGTTGCGCCCGGACGTCGGGGTCACCGCTCGTGGCACGTCCGAACGGGAACGACTCGGAGTCGAGCGTGAACTCGACAATTATAGCCATCAGCTTCCCCCGCGCGGGCCGTGCGGGGCGGCTGATACCGGCGAGCTATTATGATACTGCGACCGTCCGTCCGAAACGTCGGTAGTGGAATGCATTGTCAGTGGCTGGTGTTGCGGAACAGCGTTCTCTGTGAGGTGTCCCGCGTGACAGCCACGCGAATGGGAACAAGGGTGTGTCGGTCACGTACGCTCCGGACTCCATCGGCCCCTTCATGATCGGGGCGCGAGTCGGGCACTCAGGTGAACTCGTCCGTCCGTGAACACACGGGCGGGAGACGGATACATCTGGTGACGACTGGGTGACGCCGCCGGGACGGTGCGAGAGGCGTCCGACCGCGGGACTCCCGGACGGCCCGGAACGACCGTGCTCCGAGCGACTGTCACGCGCCGAGCTGCGAGACCTCGTAGGCCACGTCGGCGTCCCGGAGCGCGTCGGTGACCCGGCCCACCAGGTCGGCGGTGGCGACCACGACCGCGTCCAGCCCCCGGCCGGCGGCCTCGGCCGCGACCTCGCCCGCGGCGAACGTCGTCGCCGGGTCCGCGCCCGCGCGCCGGAGCGCCACCACGGCCTCGACCCCGGTCGCGGCCACCAGGTCGGCCGACGCGCAGGTGTCGGCCAGCGACTCGGCGTCGACCGCGCCCGACCCGCCCGACCGGACCGGCGGCACTTGGACGATAGTGACCGTGCCGGGCTCGAAGTCGATGATACCCTCGAAGCCGGTGACGCCCACGTCCGCGCCCGCCTCGGCGTCCGTGGTGGCGACGCCGGTCGCCGGCCCGGCCTCGCCGGGGGTCGCGTGGAGCAGGCCGTCCCGGAGCGAGAGGGTCACCGGGTCGCCCTCCGCGACGTCGTCGGTGGCGACCGCGGCGTCCTCCTGGACGTTGCCGAGCACGTCCTCGGTGACGTGGTCGGCGTACCGGCGGACGTCGGTCGCGGCCTGGAGCAGCCAGTCGACGCCCTCCTTGGTGACGGTGTACCGCGACCGGCCCTCCTTCTCGACCAGGCCGTCCTCGACCAGCGCCCGGATGTACTCGCTGACGGCCTGACTGGTCACGCCGACCGACTCGGCGATCTCGCCCTGGCTCACCGCGGGCTGGTGCTCGGCGATCTCGGCGAGGATCCGGAACCGGGTCGCGGCGCGCTTGTTCTCCAGTACGTCGGCCATGTGTAGGGGGTTTCGCCACGACGGTTATAAATCTCCGGCGGTCGGGACGCCGGGGTTCGGATCCGCGCCGCGCGGCCCTCCGGCCCGGCCGTCCGGCACGCTTTTCGCCCGCGAGCGCCGACTCGTCGGCGTGTCCCGCCCGACCGTCGTCTTCGACACCAACGTCCTCGTCGCGGAGCTCGCCTTCCCCGCGGAGCCCGCGGTCTGCGTCGGCCTCGCGGAGGCCGGCGCCGTCGAGGCGGCGGTCACGCCCGACCTCCTCCGGGAGTTCGCCGCCGTGCTCGGGTACGACCACCTGCCGCTGGCCGACCGCTCGCCCCGGCGCCGCGCCGCGGCGGTCGAGCGCGTGGCCGACTTCGCCCTCCTAATCGCGCCCGCAGTCCGCGTCGACGCCGCGCCGGACGATGACGACGACGCGGTCCTGGAGTGCGCGCTCGCCGCGGCCGCCGACGTCGTGGTCTCGGACGACTACCACCTCCGGGCGCTCGACGGGTTCGCGGGCGTCGAGGTGCTGTCCCGGGAGGCGTTCCGCGACCGGTACGCCGACGGGGAGTGAGTCGAGAACGGAATGGGGAGGGTCTGGCTCACCAGCGCAGCCGATGGTCGTGCGACGACACGTCAGTTGTTCGTCCTGCGGCGGTAGTAAACGGATGACTCCAGACGGGCGACTTTGGACCGTCACGGCCGGGTCCCACGACGGGGAGTCCGATTGCCAATACCTTCAAGAATGTCGGCGTAATTGAGTTGAAGGACTCGAGATGACCGAAAAAATTCGAGCACGTTCGGGGGAGGAGGACCAGCTAGACCGGCGATCGGTGCTGAAGGGGACTGCCGCCGCAGGGCTCGCGGGAGTCGGAGCGACGGGAGTCGGCGCCGCGGCCGACGCCTCGCAGTCCGACGGGCTCCCTCACCGGGTGACCATCGAGCCCGGCAACGAGGGCCAGCGAGTGGCGTACCACTTCCGGGTGTCCGGCAGGGTCGAACCGGGGCCGGAGGCCGGGACACTCGGCGTCGACACCGTCGACGGCAACGTGGTCCGGGGCGAGGTGGGCGGAACCCTCCAGGGCAACCCCGACCCGGTCGACGACTACCGGTTCTCCGGCGCCATCGCGTTCGCCGACGCCGACGGCCCGCTGAACGTGACGCTGGACATCAACGGTGGAGTCGACGACGGGAACACGGGCAACGGTCAGAGTCGAGGCAACGGCGGGGGCCAAGGCAACAGTGAAGGCGCAGGTAACGGCGAGGGTGGAGATAACGGTGGAGGTGCAGGCAACGGCGGGGGCCAAGGTAACGGTCAGGGTCAGACCCAGGGCAACGGTCAGACCCAGGGCAACGGCGGGGGTCCTGGCAACGGCGAGAGCTCGAACGGCGGCGACTCCGACCCCAGTGACGTAGTGTTCGGCGACGACAACGACGACGATGACGACGACGAGAACAGCAACTGACGGCCCGTCGACCTGAACCGCCGGTTTCACCGTTTTCCGCTCGCCGCGCATCCAGTCGAGCACTCCGACCTGTCGGCGGCCGCGGACCTTCTCCGCCCGCGCCGGTGTACCGGGCGGTGGCGGATCGCCGGACTCGCCTCGCGGAACCGACCGTAACCGCAACCCGGAAGGCCGACGCGGTCCAACCGAGCACCGATGGACGCCCAGTTCCGCGACCGGGCGGCGTACCTCCCCGGCGAGGACGCGCTGGTGGTCGCCGACATCCACGCGGGCCGGGACGCCGCCTCGGCGGTCGAGCTCCCGCTCGGCGAGCGACGCGACCTGACCGACCGACTCGCCGACCTGCTGGCGGCGTTCGACCCCGCGACGGTCGTGGTCGCGGGCGACCTGCTCCACGCCTTCGACCGGGTGCCCGACGGCGTCGCCGAGACCGTCGCGGAACTCCGCGAGGCGGTCGAGGCGGCGGGGGCGTCGCTGGTGGTGGTGCGCGGGAACCACGACCCGATGCTGGACTCGGTGCTCGACCGCGGGGTCGAGACGCCCGACGAGTACCGGCTCGGCGACACCGTCGTCCACCACGGCCACGCGGAGCCGACGGCGGGGGAGTCCGCCGGGGAAGAACGGAGGCCGACCCGCTACGTCGTCGGCCACGACCACCCGGCCATCGAGATCGAGGGCAAGCGCCACCCCTGCCTGCTGTACGGGCCGGGGACGTTCCGGGGCGCGGACGTGCTGGTGCTGCCCGCGTTCAACCGGCTCGCCCCCGGGACGACCGTCAACGGGATGCGCGGCCGCGACTTCCAGACCCCGCTCGTGACCGACGCCGACGCGCTCCGGCCGGTGGTCTGGGACGCCGAGCGCGGGGAGACGCTGTCGTTCCCGCCGCTGGGTGAGTTTCGGAAGATGCTCTGACGGGGATTTCCGGGAGTCAGTCGTGGAGCAAAGTCGGTTGAGGAGAAGAAGCTAGCGACTGCCGTCACACGTGTACCGCAACCGCCTCGCAACGCGACAGCCTCACGCCTCCCCGGCCGCTTGCGCTGCTCGCTCACTTCGTTCGCTGCGCTGCTCATCCACCGTCGGAGGCAAGCTCCGACGAGCCTTCGGTCACTTCGTTCCCGAAGACCTCGCGCGGAGATAGCGCGACACGGCGGTCGCGCCGTGGGAGCGAAGCTCCCACGAGCCTGCGTTCGCTTCGCTCACACAGACGCCACCGCGCCGCGGGGTGGTGACGTAACTACAGTAATTGCCGATCGAAACCGCTCACTCCTCCAGGTCGAAGTCCTCGGCGACCCGCTTGGCTGCGGTCTGGCCGCTCAGCATCGCCGCGTTCAGCGACGAGGCGTCGGTGTACTCGCCCGCGAGGTAGACCGGGCCCTCGGGCGCCCGGGGGTCGGGCAGGCGGTCGTGGACGCCCGGCGGCTGGGCGAACTGCGCGAACTCGACCCGGCTGGTGTGGAGCCGGTCGAGGTCGAGCCGGCGCTCGGGGTACCAGGCCGCGAGGGCCCCGGCGGTCTTCGCGGCGAGGGCCTCGTCGGACTCGTCGGGCACGCCGAGGAAGGTCGCGCTCAGCAGGTTCCGGCCCTCGGGGGCGTACTCGGGCGCGACCGCCGAGAGCTGGGCCACGTGGTTCGGCGCGTCGTCCTCGGCGTTGAGCAGGAGCCGGGCGCCCGCGTCGAGTTCCGGACCGTCGAAGGCGTAGTACTGGGTCACGCAGCCCTTGGCGTCGGTCGGGATCGACTCGACGCCGGTCAGGTCCCGGGCCTCCTTCGGGTCGGTCGCGACCACGACCGCGTCGGCGGTCGTCTCGTCCCGACCGAGTTCGATCTCCGGGTCGGCGGCGTGCGGGTCGAGGTCGGTCACCGTCTCGTCCACGACGATCTCGACGCCGGCCTCCCGCGCCGACTCGGCCAGCTGCTCGGTCACCGCGGCCATCCCGCGGGCCGGCACCGCGATGCGGCCGACCGTCAGCATCTTGAACGCGAACTCGAAGGCCCGCTTGGAGGTGCCGAGGCTCCGGTCGAGCGTGATCCCGCCGAAGAACGGCGCGGCGAAGTTCTCGACGAACCGGTCGGAGAACTCCCGCTCGCGGAGGTACTCCCGGGTCGACTCGTCGGGACCGGCGAATATCTCGCGGTCGGGCTTGTCGGCGAGCTCCCGGCGGAGCTCCAGCACCCGGAGCTTGTCCCGGACGGTCACCTCCCGGTTCAGCAGCGTCTCCAGCGCGGCGTCGAGGTCCCGGAAGGGGTCGGCCAGCGTCGCCCGCTCGCCCTCCCGGGCCACGACCGCGCCCGGCTTGAAGTACCGGAGGTCGAGCGCGTCGTAATCGAGCTCCCGCCGCGCCGCCGGGTAGGCGGTGAACAGCACCTGGAACCCGCGGTCGAAGACGTACCCGTCCCGCCGGAGCGACCGGACCCGGCCGCCGGGGTCGTGGTGGCGTTCGTAGAGTCGGACGTCCGCGCCCGCCTCGGCGAGGCGGCGCGCCGCGACCAGTCCGGCCGGTCCGCCGCCCGCGACGACGACTTCGGTCATACCCCGCGATTCGGCCGCGCGCCACAAATTACTGCTGTCTCGGCGGGAGCGTCGGCCGGCCGACCGCCCGGGACGAGAGCGCCCTGTGGGTCGGGGCCCGGCCGTAGCCTCGGCCCGCCACTGCCCGCGCCGACAACACCTAAGGAGCGACGCGTCGTATCGGAGGCCATGGCACGGGAGGTCAAGCTCAGCCGCGTCGAAAAGGTGCTCGGCGAGCTCTCGTATCCGGTCGACCGCGAGACCGCCGCGGGGGAGTTCGAGGACGTGACGCTGCTGCTCGCCGACGGGGAGCGGAACCTGGGGGAACTGATCTCGGAGACCGGCGACGAGGAGTTCGATTCGGTCGACGAGCTCCAGTCCAGCATCAACAACACCCTGCCGCGCGAGGCGGTGGGCGAGCCCTACCAGTCGGAGGGCGAGGGGTGAATCACGCCGCTTAACTTACCGGGTCGGCTACGACCGGCAAGGATGGAGTTCTGTGACGAGTGCGGTTCGATGATGAAAGCCGAGGACGAGCTCTGGGTCTGCGGCAGCTGCGGCCACAAGACGCCCAAGGACCCGGACGCCAACTACGTGGTCACCGAGGGCCAGGAGGCCAGCGAGGTCATCGAGACCGGCGACGAGGAAAACAGCGCGCTGCCGACCACGGAGGCCCAGTGCCCGGAGTGCGGCAACGACCGCGCGCGGTGGTACATGCAGCAGATCCGGGCGGCCGACGAGAGCGAGACCCGCTTCTTCATCTGCACCGAGTGCGAGCACAAGTGGCGGGAAGACGACAACTAGAGACCGCCTTTTTTCGTCGTCGGGTCTCCTCGTGCCTCACTTAGTGCGGTACTGCGGGGACCAGTCCTCGAAAAAATCTCCAAGAAGACCGCTCGCTCGGGCTACCGCTCTTGATCGCGGTAGAAGAGCTAGGTCGACTACCTGCGCGACGGAGCCGCGGAGCCTCTCGGTCGCCCCACGACCCGCCCGAAGCGCCCCTTCGCCTCCTTGAGGACGTACTTCAGCACGTCGCGGCCCCGGGGCAGCGAGTGGAGGTCGCCGAGTTCGTCGGGCGCCCGCGGGTCGACGCCGTCCGAGACGTTCCGGACGCCCTTCACGAGCACGTCGTCGGAGACCGAGAACAGCCGTCGGCGCACCGCCGCCCACGTCGGGGCGTCGGCGATGTCGACCGGTTCGTAGGCGGCGATCTCCCCGCCGTCGAGCGTCTCGGAGAGCCGCTGGAGGGTCACGCCCGCGGCGTCCTCGCCGTCGAGGTACTCCCAGAACCCCGAGGGCATCCCGCGGTACTCCCGGAGGTCGCCGTGGTGGAAGCTCAGGACGCCGTGGGTCGGCGCGTCGAGGACGTCGCCCTTCAGGACGCCGAACCCGAAGCGGATCGCGACGTCGGCCTCGCCGACGGCCTCGACCGCGCGGTCGGGGAGAACGTTGCCGAAGTCCGGGGCGGGTTCGGGGGCGACCGCGAGCGTCTCGGGGTCGCCGATGCCGTCGATGGCGGCGACCTCGCGCGGGCGCTCGTGGGCCGGCGGGGCGCCGAGCCGGACCGCCGCGCCGACCGGCGTCCAGAGGGGGTACTCCCGGACGCGGTCGAGGTAGTGGCGCAGCCCGCCTCTCTTGCCGCCCGTCGGCTCGGTGGACTCGACGACGTGGGTCACCTCCGCGTCGGTCCGGGCGAGCATCGTCTCGACCGCGCGGGCCTGCCACGCCGGCACGTCGGGACCGCGAACGAGAAGTGCGACTGACAGCGTCTCTGACATGGGGTCGTCCCCGCCGACGACGGCCGGTGTCGGCTTTGTTATGGACCGGCTTCCGGCGGTGACGAGACGCTTACGGGAGAACAGGCGGCGATTGAGCTCGCGGCCGGCGGGCTACGGCCGGCGCGCGAACGTCAGGTAGCCGGTGTGGCCGACGCCCGCGGTCGAGGGGCGGGAGCCGCGGTCGTCGAAGTCCATCCGGCGCTGGATCGTCTCGAGGGTCTCGACGTCGGCGAGGCCTGCCTCGCGGGCCGACTCCACGACGTCGCGGGTGTGCTCGACGAACGGCGAGTAGACCGCGACGAACCCGCCCCGGACGAGCAGGTCGGGCGCGTCGGCGACGACCTCGGGCGCGTCCTCGGTGTCGAGGGTGACCACGTCGAACCGCCCGATATCGGCGTCCTCGTCGCCCGTCTCGTCGGTCTCGCGTCCCTCCGACAGCGCCTCGGTCACGTCGCCGACACGCACCTCGACGCGGTCGGCGACGTCGGCCAGGTCCATGTTCTCGCGGGCGACCTCGGCGAAGTCGGGGTCGCGCTCGTAGGTCGTCACGTCGGCGCCCAGTCGGCCGAGGTAGGCCGAGAGCACGCCGGTGCCGGTCCCGGCGTCGAGCACCCGGTCGCCGCGGGCGACGCCGGTGTGGCCCACGATGAGCCCGACGTCGCGGGGCATCATCGGCGCGCCGGTGCGCTCAAGGTGGTTGAACAGGTCCGGGCCGCGGAGCGCGCGGACCTCGAACGGCTCGCCGAGGTGCGTTTCGAGGGTCCGGCCGGGCTCGACGTCCTCGGGCACCTCCAGGACGCCGAGGTCGGTCTGGAGCTCCTCGCCGGGTTCGCGCAGGTACTCCCGGTCGCCGTGGACCAGCAGGACCGTCACTCTAGGCGCTCGACCGCGGCCGCGAGGTCGCCGTCGGTCGCCTCGAGCGCCTCGCGGGCGTCGTCCTCGCTCGCGCCGGTCCGCTGGGCCACGATCTCGACGTCGCCGTCGGGGATGCCCGCCGACCCGCCGCTCTCGTCTTCGTCGCCCGCTTCGACGGCGCTGGCGCCGCCCGCGTCGCCCTCGCGGCTCTCGGGCTCGCCGACGACCTGGTAGGTCTCCTGGCCCCGGGCGTCCATCACGGTGATGTCGGGGTCGTCGAACACGAGCTGTTCGCCGTCGCTCTTGGTGATGACGACCTGCTCGGCGTCAAGCTCGTCGACGTCGATGCCCATCTGCTTCATCATCTGCTTCATCTTGCGGGGATCGAGTCCCCCGCCGCCTCCTCCGAACATACTCAAGCCGTCGGAGCGTGAAGAAATAAGGTTGGCGGACCGGCGCCGGCGCTCGGTCGTCGGTGGACGCCGGCGAACCGACCTCTCGCGGACGCCGCGCGACTTCGGCGGCGCTCGTCGTCGGCGGCGATAGATTTCTTGCCGCGGCCGTGGAATGGTCCTGTGTGTCGCGTCGACGGGCCGGACTGGCGCTGGTGGCCTGCCTCGCGCTCGCGGGAGCCGTGGCGTCGCTCGCCGGGCCGGCGGTCCCGCCCGCGGCCGCCCAGGACGGGACGGTCGTCGGCCGGCCGGACTTCCAGCTGGTCCTGATCGACGGCCGGGTCGCGCCCGGCGAGACCGCGACGCTCTCGGCGGTGCTCGTCAACGACGCCCGGGTGTTCCGGGGCGGCGACCCCCGGACCGAGGCGCGGGTCACGACCGCGTTCAACGTCTCAATCCGGCCGCTGACCGAGCGCCTCCGTCCCCGGCTCGCCCGGGCGCTGGACTTCCGGACGCGGCTCGTCCCGCTCGGGACGGTGCGCTCGGGCGTCAGCGACCGGATCGCGCTCGACGTCGCGGTCGGGTGGCTCCCGCCGGGGGAGTACCGGGTCCCGTTCGCGGTGACCTACTCGTACGCCGCGCTCGCCCAGCCCAACGAGACGGTGACGCTCCGGACCAGGACCGAGACGCTGACCGCGCGGCTGACCGTCGAGGCCGAACCCAGGCTCCGGCTGACGACGCCGCCGAACCAGTCGGTCGCGCCGGGCGGGAACCGGGTGGTCCGCTTCGCCGTGACGAACGCCGGGACCGCGCGGGCGACCGAGCTCGGGCTGACGCTGTCGACCGACATCGGGTCGGTGTACTTCGGGTCGGCGCTCGACCGCCGGAGCGAGGTCGGGTTCTACGTCCCCTCGCTGGCCCCCGGCGAGACCGAGACGGTCCGGGTCCGGGCCGGCGCCGGCTACGCCGCCGAGGCCGGAACCGCGCTCGTCACCGGCCGGGCGACCTACCGCGACGAGACGGGGCAGGTCGAGGAGGCGGCGTGGCTCGCGACCGGACTCAACGTGACGAACGGCGGGAATGCGACGAGTAACGTCGGCGGAGAAAGTGCCGATCGGAGAGCGACCGGCGCCTACTCGTCGGGGTCGCCCGCGCCCTCGCGGACCATGACGGCCATCCCGGTGTCGAAGTCGGCCATCCCGTCGGCCGAGAGCTCGGCCCGGCCGACCGCGAGCAGCGACCCGTCCTCGTGGACCACGGCCACCTCGTCCCCGGGCCTGACCTCGGGGCCGACCGCGGCGACGAACTTGGCGAAGACGTTCCGCCCGTCACGGACGAACGGTTCGCTCTCGTCGCCGACGACGACCCGGCCCGCGGGCGGTTCGAGCGCGGCCGCGACGCGACGGCCGCCCGCCAGGCCGAGCGTGAACCGGCCGTCGGTGCCGTAGGTCACCAGCCGGCCCTCCTCGGCGACGACCTGCTGGGGCCGGCCGGACGAGGAGCGCTTGACCTCCAGGTCCTCGCCCGCCGGGAACAGCGCCGCGCCGACGCCCGCCCCGAACTGGTAGTCGGCGACGGTGCGGAGCCGCCGCAGGTCGTCGGACCGCCGGTCGTCGGATTCCGGGTCGCTCGCGCTCATCGACCGCCGGTTGGGGGCGGGCCGCGAAAAGCCTTGGCTCTTCGGTCGCGAGCGACCCCGGGCGGCGACGTCGAGAAACGCCGGTGACGCTGGCAGAACTTGGTAACGAATGCCTCGTTAATAGGTATCGTATACCGTGACAACCGGAAACAATTTTGTTGTCGTCCATCTAAGGTTTCCGGCGAGTTCGGTTTGATTTATATCCCTGGAACTCCTACCGGCGACTACAATGAAAGCGAACCTCGGCCTCGCGCTGATCGCCCTAGCCGGCGTGGTGATCTTCGCGGTGGCGAACACCCAGACGATGACGACGTACCTGCTGTCGGCCGTCGCCGTCCTCGTGATGGCGGCCGGCGCGCTCCTGAGCGGTACCGCCGACGAGGACGGCCGCCCGGTCTGAGCCGGCGACCCGCAGCGTCGCTCCGGCGGAGCGACGCCGAACGTGTTCTTCCGATGGCGTACCCGAACGAGTTCCATCACCGCCGAGCCGTCGCTCGACGTCGGTAGAAGAGAACCGCCGAAACCAGCACCAGTACCGCGCTCCCGACGAGCGCCGCGACGAACAGCGGGTGCCACGGCTCGCACCCGTCGCAGTGGCCCGTCCGGAGACGCGCCGATATTTTCAGGTGGGTGTAGACGGCCCAGCCGCCGAGGCCGAGGCCCGCGACGAGCGGGAGCCCTGCGACAGTGCGAGAGGGCATACGCGAAGGGTATCGCGTCTCGGCAAGTGTTTTCCGGTCCCAGAGCGGGAGCGGCGTTCACAGCAGGAACGTGTCGGGGCGCTCGGACATGTCAATGAACGCGTCGGCCGCCGTGATGAGTTCGTCCGAGGTCGACTCCTCGAAGCTGGTGACCTCGGTCCGGACGCCCTCGTGGCGGAGGTGCGAGCAGAGCCGCGAGAAGTCGCCGTCGCCCGTACAGAGGATGATGGCGTCGACGTGGTTGGCCAGCGTCACCGCGTCGAGGCTCATGCCGACGTCCCAGTCGGCCTTCTTCGACCCGTCGCCGAACGTCTTGAGCTCCTTGATCTTGGTCTCGAAGCCGATGTCCGTCAGCGCCTCGAAGAACCGCTCCTCGTCCGGGCTGTCGGCCTGGATGACGTAGGCGATGGCCCGGGTGAGCTCGCGGTCCTGCACCGACTTCTCGAGCACCGCGGAGTAGTCGATGTTCCGGCTGTAGACGCTCTGGGCGGTGTGATAGAGGTTCTGGGCGTCCGCGAGGACGGCGACCCGCTGGTTCGGGTGGATCTCGGTCATGGCCAAGACTCGTTCCGCCTGTGATAAAAAGGTGCACGCCGTCCGGCGGACGTCGAGCGCTCCGGCCGCGTCGATCTGCCCGTCGCTCGCGCCGGTCGGCCGCCTCGGCCCTGAGCGACCCGACCGCTCCGGCCCGGAATCAGTCCGTCGGCGTCGCGTGCTCGGACAGCTCCAGGGTCTCGGGGTCGAGCAGGTAGTACCGCTTCCACGCGGGCGCGAGACTCACCACGCGGGTGTCGCCGAACTCCGCCTCGGCGCGGCGCTCGTGGTGGCCGACCAGGCAGAGCGCCGGGTCGAGCGCGTCGAGCAGCTCGTCGATGCGCTCGCAGCCGGCGTCGTAGCCGTAGTAGATCAGGCCGCGGGGCGCCTCGTGGGTCAGCAGCACGTCGACGTCCTCGACCTCCTTCAGGCGCTCGACGTCGCCCCGGACGAAGTGGCGCCGGCGCTCGCCCGACAGGTCCGCTCGGGACTCGTCGTACTTCGTGGGAGCGTAGTTGCCCGTCAGCCCCGCGACCCGCAGACCCTCGACCTCGGCGGCGGTGCTGGCCAGCAGGTTCGCGTTCCGGACGGTCGCGCCGTCGGGGTCCTCGCCGGCGCGCAGGGCGTCGACGACGTCGAAGTCCTCGTTGTTGCCCCCGATGAAGTAGGTCGGCGCGGGCAGGTCGTAGTGGAGCAGGTCGCCGGTCTGGAGCGCGACGTCGGCCCGGGAGTCGCGGTAGGCGGCCAGCAGCGCCCGCCGATTGTCGGGGTCGTCGGCGTGGGCGTCTCCGAGGACGAGCATCGGCAGTGGTTCGGCCGGAGTCGGGGTAAGGGCTGTGGCCCGGGGCTCCGTGAGAGCTTCCGCGATTCGGTCGTCACGACGACGGCGTCGGGTGCCAGGTGAGTTCGAGGGTGGCGGGGTCGAGCTCGTAGTAGCGCTCGCCGACCGCGGCCAGGCTCACCACCCTGGTCTCGCCGCGGGTCGTCTCGGCGTGCTCGTGGTGGTGGCCGACCAGGCAGAGGTCCGGGTCGAGCGCGTCGAGCAGCTCGTCGATGTGGTCGCAGCCGACCTCGTAGGACTCCGCGACCGGCAGGCCGTGGGGCGCCTCGTGGGTCAGCAGCACGTCGACGTCCTCGACCTCCTTCAGGCGCTCGACGTCGCCCCGGACGAAGTGGCGCCGGCGCTCGCCCTGGAGGTTCGGCCGGGGCCGCTCGAACTGGGTCGGGGCGTAGTTGCCCGACAGCCCGGCGACCCGCAGCCCCTCGACTTCGACGGCCTCCTCGTTGATCAGGATCGCGTTCGTGACCTCGGAGCTGTCGAGCCGGCCGTGCCGGAGCGCGTCGATGACGTCGAAGTCCTCGTTGTTGCCCGCGATGAAGTAGGTCGGGATCGGGAGGTCGTAGTAGAGCAGGTCGCCCAGCTGGAGCGCCACCTCGGCGTCCGCGTCCCGGTAGGCCGCGAACAGGGCGCGCCGATTGGCTGGGTCGTCGGCGTGAGCGTCTCCGAGAACGAGCATTTATCGGCGGTTCGGCCGTCGGAAAGATAAAGCTCACTCTCGACCGACGCGTTCGGTCGCGCCGACCCCGGGCAGGTATCGCGGGCGACGCAAGGGTTAAGTGCCAGCGGGTGACTCACACGCATATGCACCTCGACGCCGTCGCTGGCGCTGGCGCCCGCTCGCCCAGCGGCGGGTCGGTCGGTTTCTCGGGGCTGAAACGCACAAAATTCGGTTACTGACAGGTCCTCGGCGGGCGTAGCGACCCCGTCGCGGGCCGTACTCGTTCTGCACCGACCTGCGACCAGCTCCGAACCGACGACACCATGACACGCACCGACGAACCCTTCAGCGGGGTCTACCCGGCGATGACGACCCCCTTCGAATCCGACGACAGCATCGACTTCGAACAGCTCCGCGCCGACGCCCGCCGGCTCGCCGACGCCGGCGTCGACGGCCTGCTCGCGGTCGGGTCGACCGGCGAGAGCGCGACCCTGACCCACGACGAGCACATCGAGGTGGTGGAGGCGGTCACCGACGCGGTCGACGTGCCGGTCATCGCGGGGTCGGGCAGCAACTCGACCCACGAGGCGCTGGAGCTCTCGCGGCGCTCCGCCGACGCCGGCGCCGACGCCCTGCTGCTCATCTCGCCGTACTACAACAAGCCCGAGCCCGAGGGGATGGAGCGGCACTTCCGGACGATCGCCGACGAGGTCGACCTGCCCCAGATCATCTACAACGTCCCGTCGCGGACCGGCCGCAACATCGCGGTCGAGACCGCGGCCTCGCTCGCCGAGCACGACAACGTGGTCGGCTACAAGGCCGCCAGCGGCGACCTCGACCGCATCGGCCGGGTCGTCGAGCGCACGCGGGACGAGGCGTTCTCGGTGCTGTCGGGCGACGACTTCCTCACGCTCCCGATGCTGTCCATCGGCGCGACCGGCACCATCAGCGTGGCCGCGAACGTCGAGCCCGAGCGCACCGTCTCGCTGGTCGAGGCCGGGCTGTCGGGCGACTTCGCCGAGGCCCGCGAGATCCACGAGGAGCTGGCGCCGCTGTTCCGGGCGCTGTTCGCCGAGACCAACCCCATCCCGGTCAAGGAGGCGATGGAGATCCGGGGGTACGGCCCCGCGCAGCTGCGGTCGCCGCTGACCCGGGCCTCCGAGGAGGTTCGGGCAGAACTTGCGGCTATCCTCGGAGAGTTAGAGGCGGAGGGGACTCAGGTAAACCAATGAGCGCATCCGTCGCAGTGACCGGCGCGACCGGTCGGATGGGCCGGGCGGTGCTCGAGGCCGCCGACGCCCGCGGGGACGTCTCGGTCTCGTTCGCCGTCAACCGCGACCCCGACGCCGACGAGTCGGTGGCGGGGATCGCCGTCGAACCCTCCGAGGAGTTCGACCGGCTGCTGGCCGAGCGCGACCCCGACGCCGTCGTGGACTTCACCGGTCCCGAGAGCAGTCGGGCGTACGTCGCGGCCGCCGCCGAGGCGGGCGTCGCCAGCGTGGTCGGCACCACCGGCTTCGGCGACGAGGGCGAACAGGCGCTCAGGGAGCACGCCGAGTACGCGCCCGTGCTCAAGGCGTCGAACTTCGGCCGCGGGGTGCAGGCGCTGCTCTCGGCGGTGGAGTCGGCGGTCGCCGACCTGCCGGGCTACGACGTCGAGGTGACCGAGACCCACCACAACCGGAAGCGCGACGCGCCGAGCGGGACCGCCAAGACCATCCTGGAGCGCATCGAGGAGACGCGAGAGGACGCCGGCCGGCGCGTCCACGGCCGGGAGGGCGAGGCGCCCCGCGAGGCCGGCGAGATCGGCGTCCACGCCCGGCGGGCCGGCGCCATCACCGGCGAGCACGAGGTGCTTCTGGCGGGCAACCACGAGGAGGTCCGGCTCACCCACCGCGCGGAGGACCGCGGCGTCTTCGCCGAGGGGGCCCTCGACGCGGCGGTCTGGCTCGCGGGCCGGGAGCCGGGCTGGTACGAGTTCGCGGACGTAGTGGAGGGAGACGCATGAGTCTGGAATCCGACGTAGACGACCTGTGGCATCGGTACGACGACGGCAGCCTCACCGCGGGCGACGCGGGCGACGAGGAGTACGCCGTCCTCGAGGAGTTCCTCGACGCGCTCGACGCCGGCGAGGTCCGGGCCGCCGAGAAGCGCGGCGGCGAGTGGGAGTCGAACGAGTGGGTCAAGCGGGGCATCCTGCTGAACTTCGGCCTGCGCGAGATCGCGGGCCGCGAGTACGGCGACGTGACCTACCACGACGTGCTCCCGCTGCGCGAGACCGGCGACCTGCCCGAGCGGGGCACCCGCAACACCCCCGACGGGACCGTCGTCCGGCGCGGCGCGTACCTCGGGTCGGACTGCATCATGATGAGCCCGAGCTTCGTCAACATCGGCGCCCACGTCGGCGACGGGACGCTGGTCGACTCCTGCGACACCGTCGGCTCGTGCGCCCAGATCGGCGAGGACGTCAAGCTGGGCGCCAACACCCTCATCGGCGGCGTGCTCGAACCCGTCGAGGACGCCCCGGTCGTGGTCGAGGACGGCGCCTCGCTGGGCGCGGGCTGCCGGGTCACCTCGGGGTTCGTGGTGGGCGAGAACTCGGTGGTCGCCGAGAACACCCTGCTCACGCCCCGCATCCCGGTGTACGACCTGGTCGAGGAGGAGGTCGTCTACGGCCGCCTCCCGCCCGAGCGCCGGGCGTTCACCCGGTTCGTGGAGTCGTCTGTCGGCGACCACGACCTGTTCGAGGGCGGCGCCTACAAGCCCGCGGTGGTGGCGATGGACGTCGAGGAGACCACCCTCGAGGGCGTCGAGCGAGAGGAGGCCCTGCGAGAATGAGCGCCGCGCAGGTCCGGAACCCGGCGGTCCGACGGCTCGCCGACTGGCCGGCCGACCGGCTCCGCGGCCTGGCCGACGAGCACGGCGCGCCCCTCTACGTGCTGGACCTCGACCGCGTCCGGCAGAACTACCGGCGCACGGCCGAGGCCTTCCCCGAGGCCGAGGTGTACTACGCCGCGAAGGCCAACACCGCCCGGCCGGTCCTGCGCGCCCTCGCCGACGAGGGCGCCGGCATCGAGTGCGCGTCCGCCGGGGAACTCGCCCGGGCCCTGAGCGCCGGGGTCCCCGGCGAGCGCGTCCACTACACCGCGGTCAACCCGCCGGCCCGCGACCTCGACGTGGCGGTCCGCCTCGCCGAGGACCACCCGGGGCTGACGATCACGGTCGGCGCGGCCGACACCCTCGACCGGCTGGCCGAGCGGGGCTACGACGGCCGGGTCTGCCTGCGGGTCAACCCGGGCGTCGGCGCGGGCCACCACGAGAAGGTCGCGACCGGCGCGGACGCCAAGTTCGGCGTGCCGTACGACCGGGCCGCGGACCTCCTCGAGGGGGCCACCGAGGACTTCGACGTGGTCGGCCTCCACGCCCACGCCGGCAGCGGCATCTCGGGCGAGGACCTCTCGGCCCACCGCGAACTGGTGGCCCGGATGGGCGACCTCGCCCGCGAGGTCGAGGGCCGGGGCGTCGACCTCGAGTTCGTCGACGTCGGCGGCGGCTTCGGCGTCCCGTACTCGCCGGACGAGGGGCCGCTGGACCTCGACGCGGTCGCCGAGGCGACCCGCGAGGCGCTGGGCGAGGTCGACGCGGCCCTCGCGGTCGAGCCCGGCCGCTACCTCGTCGCGGACGCCGGGGTGCTGCTGACCGGGGTCAACACGGTCAAGGAGACCCCGGCGGGCGCCGTGGTCGGCGTCGGCGCGGGGATGACGACCCTCGCCCGGCCGGCCATCTACGACGCCCGCCACGAGCTCCGGAGCCTGGCGCCGGACGCCGACGAGCGCCCCGAGCGCGAGGTGACGGTCGCCGGCCCGGTCTGCGAGAGCGCCGACACCTTCGGCGTCCACCGGCTCCCCGCCCCGGAGCGGGGCGACCTGCTCGCGGTGGGCAACGCCGGGGCCTACGGCTACGAGATGGCGAGTCAGTACAACTCCCGCCCGCGCCCGGCGTCGGTCGTCCTCGACGGCGACGACGCCCGACTGGCGCGACGGCGCGAAACGATTGCGGACGTGACGGCGGTCGAACCGGAGGACGAGCTATGAGCATCGAGTACGAGAAGTTTCACGGTACTGGCAACGACTTCGTGGTAGTAGACGCGGACGAGTACGTTCCCGACCGGGCGGCGTTCGCCCGGAAGGTGTGCGACCGGCGCGACGGGGTGAGCGTCGCCGGGAGCGGCGAGAGCGTCGGGGCGGACGGTACACTGTTCCTGGCGCTGGAGCCCCAGTTCTCGCCGCCCCGCGTGGTGATGACGCTGGTCCAGCCCGACGGCTCGACCGCGGCGATGTGCGGCAACGGCGCGCGCTGCGCCGCCAAGTGGGCCGCCGAGCGGACCGGCGCCGACGCCATCATGCTCGACACCCAGGCCGGCACCCGCCGGGCCGACGTCCGGGGCGACGAGGTCACCATCGAGATGGGCGAACCCTCGTTCGGGCCCGAGGACGTCCCCCTCGCGGCCGACCGCGAGGGTCCACTGGTCCGGGAGGCGGTCGCCGGCGTCGAGGTCACCGCGGTCAACACCGGCGTCCCCCACGCGGTCGCGTTCGTCGACGACGTCGACGAGGTGGACATCGAGGAGGTCGGCCCCGCGATCCGCAACGCCGACGCCTTCCCGGAGGGCGCGAACGCGACGTTCGCCTCGCCGCGGGCCGACGGCGGGTTCGACCAGCGGACCTACGAGCGCGGCGTGGAGGCCGAGACCCGGTCGTGCGGCACCGGCGCGGTCGCCATCGGCGTGGCGGCCCGGCGGCTCGGCATGACCGACGCCGACCCCGTGACCGTCTTCCCGCCGGGCGGTCGGCTCGAGGTCGGCTTCCGCGACGGCCGGGCCATCCTGACCGGCCCGGTCGAGCGCGAGTTCGAGGGCGAGGTCGCCTCGACGCCAGACCCCCGCACGGTCTCGGAGGCCTGACCGCCCCAGCGGACTGGTTCTCCCATGAGCTTCGATCCGATAGAGTTCCTCGAACGCGCAGTACGGACGCCCTCCCACGAGGACGTGACCGCGATGCGCGACCTGCTGGTAGAGACGCTCGACTCGGCCGACGCCGACGTCGCGGTCGAGGTGGACGGCGCCGGCAACACCGTGGCGGTCCGCGACTCGGGCCGCGACGGGCCCCACGTCGTCCTGAACACCCACATCGACACCGTGCCGCCCCACGTCCCCTTCGAGCGCGACGGGGCGGGAACCGACGACGTCGTCCGCGGCCGGGGGTCCTGCGACGCGAAGGGGCCGCTGGCGGCGATGCTCGCGGCGTTCCTCGGCGCCGCCCCCGAGCGCGGCCGGGTCACTCTGGCGGTGTCGCCGGACGAGGAGACCGACTCGACCGGCGCGGCCGCCCTCTTCGACGACGGCTCGCCGGCCGACCTCGGACCGGACCCCGACGCCGTCATCGTGGGCGAGCCAACCGAGCTCGACGTCTGCAACGCCGCGATGGGCCGGTTCCAGGCGACCGTCACGGTCCGGGGCGCGAACGCCCACGCCGCCGAACCCGAGTCCGGCGTCAACGCGGTCCGGGCCGCGGGCGATCTGCTCCGGGCGCTCGACGACTTCGACGACCGCGAGGACCGGCCCGGCGCGAGCGATGCGCTCGGCGCCCCGACGCTCACGCCGACCACCGTCGAGGGCGGCACCGCGACCAATCAGGTGCCCGCGGAGTGCTCGTTCGTGGTCGACCGCCGGAGCGTCCCGCCCGAGACCGCCGAAGGGTTCCGGGCGGCGCTGGCCGACCACCTCCGGGCGCGCGCCCCGCCGGACGTCGAGGTGGAGGTGGCGCTGGCCGAGCGCGACACGCCGTTCCTGGCGGCGTTCGAGACGCCGGCCGACGAGCCGGTGGTCCGGGCGCTGCGGGACGCCGGCGGCGGCGAGGTCCGGCCCTTCGGGGCCGCGACAGAGGCGTCGTACTTCGCCGAGGTCGCGCCGACGGTCGTGTTCGGGCCGGGCGCGCTGGCCGACGACGAGGGCGCGGTGGCCCACGCGCCCCGGGAGTACGTCCGGGTCGCGGAGGTCGAGCGCGCGGGCGAGGCCATCGAGGCGACGCTGGCCGAACTCTGTTCCTGACCGATCTGCGAGGCGGCGTCGGTCGCGGCCCGGCGGCGACCCGGACCGCCGACCCGAATCGCACGGACTTATCAGGTTGCGACCGCTCCCGGTGAACGTGACACGAGACGTCCCGGACGGCGCTCGAGGGCCGGCGGGCGAGGGGCCGGCCGACCGCGACGGCGGCCGCGCGACGGTCGCCGCGGTCGGGGTTCTGGCCGCGGCGCTGCTCGGCGCGGCGTTCCTCGGGGCGGCCACCGCGGGCGTCCTCGCGGCGGTCGGCCCGTACCTGGCCGGCGTCTCGGCGCTGAGCCTCGGGCTGTTCGTCCTGGCGCGGCGCTGCCGGTGAGTCCGGTTCACCAGCCGTGTTCCCGTCTGAGGAGCACGCGCAGCACGGCCAGTCCGGTGAGCCCGAGGCCGGCCGACGCCCAGGCGAACCGCGTCTCGTAGTTGAAGAAGAGGTCCTCCTCGATCAGGTACCGCTTCCCGTTCCGTCGGACCACGAAGTCGCCCCGATGGGTGGTCGTGGGGAGGTCACCGGGCGCCCGGAAGACGCGCCGGGCGCCGGCGATAGCGCGATCGACGATGCGCCGGTCGCGGGCCGAGAGGTCCCGAAACCGGTGGCTCGGGACCTCGGTCTCCTCGAATCCGTTCCACTCGGTCGGAGCGTAGTCGATCGGCCCGGTCGCGGTGACCTCGTACTCCAGGGCGCCGATGCCGGTCGCGAACGACCCGAACAGCAGCATGACCGCCGCGTAGGCCGCGAGGAAGGTGCTCCAGTGCACGGGCCGGGAGTCGTCCCGGTCTCGTACTTAAAATTACGCGCGGTCGTCGACGTCCGCGGCCAGCTCGCTCGCCACGCCGGTGTAGCCGGCGGGCGTCAGGGCGAGCAGTTCCTCGCGGGTGTCCTCGTCGACGTCGAGGTCCGCGAAGAGCTCCCGGAAGTCCTCGAGGGTCACGCGCCGGCCGCGGGTCAGGTCCTTGACGCGCTCGTAGGCGTCGTCGTGGCCCTCGCGCCGGAGGATGGTCTGGACCGCCTCGCCGATGATCTCCGGGGTCGATTCGAGCTCCTCGCGCATGACCTGCTCGTTCGGGACGACCTTCGAGAGGCCGTCCTGCAGCTTGGTGTAGCCCAGCAGGCAGTAGGCGAACGCCGCGCCGATGTTGCGCTTGACGGTCGAGTCCGAGAGGTCCCGCTGGAGCCGCGAGCTGGTGACGTAGTCGCCCAGGAACACGAGGTCCGAGTTGGCCTTCGAGAGGTTGCCCTCGCTGTTCTCGAAGTCGATGGGGTTGACCTTGTGGGGCATGGTCGAGGAGCCCGTCTCGCCAGCGGCGGCCTCCTGGCCGAGGTAGCGGTCGCTGACGTATCGCCAGGCGTCCCGATCGAGGTCGAGCAGGACGTTGTTCGCGCCCCGGAGCGCGTCGAACAGCTCGGCGAGGTCGTCGCAGGGGTTGACCTGCGTGGTGACGGGGGCCTGCTCGAGGCCCAGATTCTCGACGAACTCCCGGGCGAACGCGGGCCAGTCGACGTCGGGGTAGGCCGCGATGTGGGCGGCGTAGGTGCCCGAGGCGCCCGCCAGCTTGCCCTGCAGGCCGTCGCGGGCGTCCTTCACGCGACCGACGGCGCGGCCGAGCCGCGAGGCGAACACCGCCATCTCCTTGCCGAACGTGGTCGGGGTCGCGGGCTGGCCGTGGGTCCGGGCCAGCATCGGGACGTCGGCGTACTCGCGGGCGAGGTCCGTGAGCGCCGTGCGGACGTCGCGGAGCTCCGGTAACAGCACCTCGTCGACCGCGCCCTTCGCGAGCAGCCGGTAGGCGAGGTTGTTGACGTCCTCGCTGGTCAGCGCGAAGTGGATCCACGAGGAGGCGTCGGCCGCGCCCTCGGGGAGGTGCTCGCGGACGAAGTACTCGACCGCCTTCACGTCGTGGTTGGTCGCGGGGTAGTCGCCGTACCCCTCGGTCTCGATGCGCTTGACGAGCGCGGCGTCGTCCTCGTCGAACGACTCGTAGAGCTCCCGGAGCGCGTCGCGGTCCGATTCGCCGAGTTCGAGCGGCGTGGCGTCGAGGTCGGCCAGCGCGACCAGGTACTCGACCTCGACCCGGACGCGGGCCCGCATCAGCGCGGCCTCGCTGGCGAACGCCCGCAGCGGTTCGGTCCGCCCGGCGTACCGGCCGTCGAGCGGCGAGACGGCGTAGAGGGGGTTCATGGTGAAACCTGCCGGGTCGGTCGGCAAAAGCGTGTCGGTCGAAGTCGTCACGGACGTGCATATCAAGTCGTCGGTCGCGGAAATACGGCCGGAAAGTATGCTCGTTCGTGTACACCTGGTCGGCTGCAACCGCAATACATTTCCGCGGAGGCGGCGCGGGTTCGAACATGACACGCATCGCGGGACTCGCCAGCAACCGCGGACGCAACCTGCTGCACATCGCCGACCGGACGCCGGGCGGAGCGACGCTCGGGGTCGTCCTGACCAACGACGCCGACGCGCCGGTGCTGGAGGAGGCCGAGAAGCGCGGGATTCCGACAGCGGTCGTCGAGCGCGACGCGGACGAATCGCGCCGGGACCACGAGCGGCGCGTGGTCGAGGCGCTCGCGGACCACGACGTCGACCTGGTCTGTCTCGACGGGTACATGCGCATCCTCTCGGACGCGTTCCTCGACGAGATGCCGGTCACGCTCAACGTCCACCCGTCGCTGCTGCCGGCGTTCCCCGGGATGGACGCCCACGAGCAGGTGCTCGACGCCGGCGTGAAGACCACCGGCTGTACGGTCCACGTCGTCACCGACGCCACCGACGACGAGGGCGACGTCGTCGACGAGGAGGTCGACGCCGGACCCATCGTCACCCAGGAGCCGGTGCCGGTCTACGAGGGCGACGACGAGAGCGACCTCAAGGAGCGGGTGCTCTACGAGGCCGAGTTCAAGGCCTACCCCCGCGCCGTCAAGTGGTTCGCGGAGGGCAAGCTGGAGGTCGACGAGGAGGCGGGCGCGGTCCGCGTCGAGGGCGACGCGGACGGGCAGTTCCCGGCCCGCCGGGTCGAGACCGCCGACCGCGCGGCCGCCCTCCGGTACGGCGAGAACCCCCACCAGGACGCCGCGCTGTACGGCGACGCCACCTGCGAGGAGGCCAACGTCGTCGACGCCCCGCAGCTCAACGAGGGCGCGAAGGGGATGGGGTACAACAACTACAACGACGCCGACGCCGCGCTCAACCTGGTCAAGGAGTTCGACCGGCCCGCCGCCGCGGTCATCAAGCACACCAACCCCGCGGGCTGTGCGACCGCCGAGACGCCGGCCGACGCCTACGACCGGGCGCTGGCGACCGACCCCAAGAGCGCGTTCGGCGGCATCGTCGCGCTCAACCGGGAGTGCGACGCCGCCACCGCCGAGCAGATAATCGACTCGTTCAAGGAGGTCGTCGTCGCGCCGGGCTACACCGACGACGCGCTCGACGTCCTCTTCGAGAAGGACAACCTGCGCGTGCTGGACGCCGGGAGCGAGGAGAACTTCACCGACATCACGGAGACGACCACCGAGAAGGACCTCGTCGGCGGCCGCCTGATCCAGGAGCGGGACCTGCAGGCCCCGACCCGCGAGGACCTGGAGGCCGTCACCGAGCGCGAGCCGACCGACGACCAGATCGAGTCGCTGCTGTTCGCCTGGCGGACCATCAAGCACGTCAAGTCCAACGCCATCCTGTTCGCGACGGGTACCGAGACGGTCGGCGTGGGCGCCGGTCAGGTCTCCCGGGTCGACGCCGTCGAGATCGCGAAGATGAAGGCCGAGAAGGACGCCGAGGGCAAGACCGCCGACGGCGCGGTGATGGCCTCCGACGCGTTCTTCCCCTTCCCCGACGGCATCGAGGCCGCCGCCGAGGCCGGCATCGAGGCGGTCATCCAGCCCGGCGGCTCGGTCAACGACGAGGACGTCGTCGCGGCCGCCGACGAGCACGACATGGCGATGGTGTTCACCGGGTCGCGGTCGTTCCGGCACGACTGAGTCGAGCGGGACACCGCCGGAACCCCGCCGCGAGAGGGAGATCGAGGCGGGCGCGACGCCTACCCGAGAGGGAGATTGAAGTGCGCTCGACGCCAACAATCGCGCGATGGGACTCGCAGACGACGGCAGGGTCAAGCTGCTCTTCGGGGCGCTCGTGTTCTCGCTGCTGGCGCTGGTCGGGATCGCGGCGTTCGGCGTCGTGGCCGGCCTGACGGCGCTGTTCTCCGCGCCCGCCTCGGCGCCCCTGATAGTCGTCCTGCTCGACGCCGTCGCCCCGTACGCGATCACGGCCGCGCTGCTGGGGGCGCTCTCGTTCGTGCTGACCCTCGGCGTCGCGGTGGCCGCGGTCCGGCGGGCGTCGATGCCCCGCAGCGAGCGGTTGGCCCGACTCGCCCGGCTGGTCGAGCGCTACTCGGACGAGGCCCGGCGGTTCGGGCTGGCCGAGCGCTTCGAGCCGACGACCGAGGAGCGCATCGACGAGCTCAAACGGCGCTACGTCGACGGCGAGCTCACCGAACTGGAGTACGAGCGCCGGCTCCAGGACCTGATGGCCGAGGAGGACGTCGACGACGCCCGCGTCCGGCGCGAGCGGTCGCGGACCGACTACGAGTTCGAGCAGTAGCAGGAGTCGTTTTCGGAGCCCTCAGGCAGTTGCGGCGCGAGCGAACG
The DNA here is from genome assembly GCF_051194995.1 of Halorussus sp. AFM4. Taxonomy (NCBI): domain Archaea; kingdom Methanobacteriati; phylum Methanobacteriota; class Halobacteria; order Halobacteriales; family Haladaptataceae; genus Halorussus; species Halorussus sp. AFM4. The sequence continues at coordinate 216,914 of NZ_JBNTJT010000003.1, forward strand.
AGGCGAGCGAGGGTTCGGAAAACGCGGTTTATCTTCCCGCGTGTTCGGTCGAGCTTTGGCGAGGGAGGCGCGTCCAGGCGCCGACCGCAGGAAAAGGTCGGAATCCGACACTCTAAAGCGCGCCGCGTTAGTTGACGCAGACATGGACTACCACGAGGCGGCGAACTTCCTGTTCGACCTGCGTCGGTTCCGCCCGAAGCCGGGCACGGAGTCGACCGCGGCGCTGCTCGCCCACCTCGGCGACCCCCACGAGGGGGTCGCGTACGTGCAGGTCGCCGGGTCGAACGGGAAGGGGTCGACCGCCCGGATGACCGAGCGCGCGCTCCGGGAGGCCGGCCTCGACGTCGGGCTGTACACCTCGCCGCACTTCGACGACGTCCGCGAGCGCGTCCGGGTCAACGGCCGGAAGGTCCCGAAGGCGGCGGTCGCCGAGTACGTCGAGTCGGTCGAGGGGTACGTCACCGACCGGGCCGCCGACGGCGAGGCGCCCACCTTCTTCGAGGTGATGACCGGGCTGGCGCTCTGGCACTTCGGCCGCGAGGACGTCGACGTTGCGGTGCTGGAGGTCGGCATCGGCGGGAAGTACGACGCCACCAGCGTGGTCGACCCGGTGGCCAGCGCGGTCACCAGCGTCACCCTCGAACACACCGGCATCATCGGCGAGACCATCGCGGAGATCGCCACCGATAAGGCCCACGTCGCGCCCGCCGACGCGCCGCTCGTGACCGCCACGAGCGGCGAGGCACTCGACGCGGTCCGTGCCCACGCCGGCGACGTGGTGCGGGTCGGGGAAGACGACGGGGCGGACGTCCGGGTCGCGTACGACGGCCGGACCAACCACACCGAGGCGGCGGTCTCGCTGGCCGGCCCCGACTGGACCGTCGAGACCGCGATCCCGCTGCTCGGCGAGTACCAGGCCCGCAACGCCGGGGTGGCGGCCGCGCTGGCCCGGCAGGTCGTCGCGCACGGCGACCTGGCCGGCGCGACCGTCGACGAGGCGACGCTGGCCCGCGGGCTCCGGAAGGCCGACTGGCCCGGCCGGTTCGAGGTGATGGGCCGGGACCCGGTCGTCGTGCTCGACGGGGCGCACAACCCCGGCGCGTGCGAGGCGCTGGCCGAGACGCTCGCGGAGTTCGACGAGACCGACGAGTTCCACCTGGTGTTCGGCGCGATGCACGACAAGGACCTCCGGGGGATGGCCGAGGCGCTGCCGACGCCCGACCGGGCGGTCGCCTGCCGGCCCAACCTCGACCGGGCCGAGGACGAGGCGGTCGTCGCCCGGGCGTTCGAGGAGGCCGGCGCCGGCGAGGTGCTGACCCGCAACTCGGTCGAGGGCGCCTTGGAGAACGCGCTGAACGCTGCCGGCGAGGACGACCTCGTGCTGGTCGCGGGGTCGCTGTTCGCGGTCGCGGAGGCCCGGACGCGGTGGACCCGGGCCGAGATCCCCAAACGGGTCCGGAACATCGACGACGCCCGCGAGGCGCTGGAGGGCGCCGACGTGACCGACCCCGGCGTCTGGCGGATGCGGGGCAAGGCGGTCCACCGGGTGCTCAAGACCCGGGTGCAGGTCCGGCAGGCCCGCTACCTCAAGGAGGAGATGCTGAGCCTGGGCGGGGAGTGCGCGCTCTCGGGGGTCAACGAGCAGGACGAGGAGAACGTCGACGCGGTGCTGATGGGCACCCTCGCCCAGTTCAAGCGGCTCGCCGCCAAGCTCGACGACCAACCCTACGGCCTGTCGGTGTTCGCCGACGAGCTCCGGGAGGCGCTGGACATCCGGGTCGAGCCCGAGCACCGGGGCTACCCCTGGGAGGACGGCACCGCGGTGATGGGCGTCCTGAACGTCACGCCCGACTCGTTCCACGACGGCGGCCGGTACGAGGCCGTCGAGGACGCGGTGGCCCGGGCCGAGGAGATGGTCGAAGCGGGCGTCGACGTCATCGACGTCGGGGGCGAGAGCACCCGGCCCGGCGCCGACGAGATCCCGGTCGAGGAGGAGATCGACCGCGTGGTCCCGGTCGTCGAGCGCATCGCCGACCTCGACGCGCTGGTCTCCATCGACACCCGGAAGGCGGCGGTCGGCCGGGCGGCGCTGGAGGCGGGCGCCGACATCCTCAACGACGTCTCCGGGCTGGAGGACCCCGAGATGCGGTTCGTCGCGGCCGAGCACGACGCGCCGCTGGTCGTGATGCACAGCATCGACGCGCCCGTGGTCCCCGACCGCGACGTCCGCTACGACGACGTGGTCGAGGACGTCATCGACGAACTCGAGGAACTGGTGCTGCTGGCCGAGAAGGCCGGCCTCGACCGCGAGCAGGTCGTCGTCGACCCCGGGCTGGGGTTCGGCAAGTCGGCCGCGGAGAACTTCGAGCTGCTGGCCCGGACCGACGAGTTCCACGCGCTGGAGTGTCCGGTGCTCATCGGCCACTCGCACAAGTCGATGTTCGACCTGATCGACGCCGGCGAGGACCGGACCGCGGCGACGGTGGCGGGCACTACGCTCGCGGCCGAGCGCGGCGCCGACATCGTCCGGGTCCACGACGTCGAGGAGAACGTCGCCGCGGTCCGGGCGGTGAAGGCGGCCGACAGTCCGGAGCGGTTCGAGGAGTAAACGGACATACACTTTCTTATCGGGAGACGTGGTCCGCCGAATAGAGACGCATGGAATCCAGATGGGCGTCGTTAGGGCTCCTCGTCGTCGGAGTCGGGCTCCTCGTAAATCCACTGGTCCCCGGCGTCCACCTCGGGTCGGGGACCGTCTACGAGTACAGCGCTGTCTCCGTCGAGTACGCGAACGGAACCGGGCTGGAGCTCCGGGGTGTGGAGGACGGCCGGGAGAAGGAACCGCTCGCGGTGGACGACGAGATCGTCTGCGAGGACCGCGACGACCGGTGGACGTGTGGCGCGGCGTACTTCGTCAGGCAGAACGGAACCGTCCCCAGTTACGCCGGCGCAGGCTTCGACTTCGACGGGGGACCGAGACTGGTTTACCTCGGTGACCGGCTCTACCGGACGACGACCGTCGACCGCGGTGAGGCGGCCCACCTGGCGCTCACCCCCGTGAACGACTCCGACCCGCTCCGGCAGGTGGCGTCGACCGACCTCACGGCTCGCGAGCGGCGGGTCGTTGAGTCGGGACGCGTCGTGACGTACCGGCGGCTACCCCGAGCAAATCAGCTGCTGCAGTTCGACGGGGGCTACTACTTCGTCCAGCAGACCGCGCGCAAGGAGTACGGCGGTACGAGTGCCGGTTGCGTCTACTCCGGCGGTAACTTCTGTAGCGACGCCGACTGGAAGCGGCGCACGGACACCGGCGTGACGCTGCTCTCCCGGGTCGTCGGACTCGTGCTGACGTTCCGGGGATGGGAGCGAATCCGCCATTGACGGTCGCAACAACTCGACTCACAGCAGCACAATCAGCAGCACCACGACCGCCACGACCAGCACCGCCGCGCCCGCGACCGCCGCGGGTTCGAGCCAGCTCATCCGGTCGCCGGCCTCGTCGTAGGCCGCGAGGTACCTGTCGAGCACCGCCGCGTCGTCGTACTCGGCGAAGTTCTCGTTGCGCTCCATCGGCTCCATCTCGCTGGCCGCGACGAGCGCGTCGGTCAGCTCCTGCTCGCTGGTGGTCCGGAACGCCCGGTCCTCCTGCTCGACCAGTTCGTGGGCGCTCGACTCGACGTGGTACTCGACCACGCCGGCGCAGCCGCAGGCCAGCGCCCGGAGCAGGTCGGTCGGGAACGCCTCCCGGCGGGCGGTCTGGGCGTAGACGTGCGCGCCCTTGAACGCCGCGAGCCGGTGCTCCAGGGGCTGGTCGCCGGCGAACGAGACCCGGTCCTCGATGCGGAGGTCCCGGACCTGTCGCTCGTAGACGTCGCGCTCGGGGCCGTCGCCGATGACGACCGCCGACCAGTCGCGGTCCCGCAGCTCCGCCAGCGCGAGCAGCAGGCTCTCGAGGTTGGCGTCGGCGTCGAGCCGCCGGGAGTAGACGATGTCGGCGACCTCCCGCGGCTGTGCCGCCCGGACGGCGTCGACGTCGATGCCGTTGGGGACGACCCGGACCGCGTCGCCGTCGGCGCCCAGTTCCCGGACGCGGGTCCGGACGGTCTCGGAGGGCGCCAGCACCAGCTCGGGGAGGCCGGCGGCGAGCCGCCACCGGGGGTCGTCGGCGTCGCCAGCGCCGGGCGACTCGTACCAGTCGACGACGAGCGGGACCCGGAGGAAGAGGCTGGCGGCCTTGGCTGCGATGACGTGGGTCGGGTCTTCGACGGTGGCCTGGACGACGTCCGGGTCGACGGCCCGGAGCGCCGCCGGGAGCGAGACGGCGAACCGGCCCTCGCCGGGCGGCCCGTCGGTGACCGCCCGGTAGGTCACGCCGTCCTGCTCGAACGTGTCGTGGTCGCCGTCCCACCACCGCGCGCAGCAGACGACCGCGTCGTGCCCCCGGTCGGCGAGCCCCTCGGCGGTGCGCCGGAGCCGTCGCGTTGCCCCCGTCTCGCGGTGTTGGGCCACGGTCTCCGAGACGAACGCGACGCGCATACGAAGCGCCACGAAGGGCCCCACTAAAAACCCAACCCTTCCGGTCTCGCGTCGGGCAGTGTCACGCGGAGGACAAACAGCGAATCGAGCGGGAGAGTGAGCGAATCGAGCGGGACAGGGAATCGAAGAGGACTGCGGCGGCGGTCGGGGTCAGTCGTTCACTTCGAGGATGAAGTCCGGCGCGGCGTCGTTCGCCCGGCGCCGCCACCGCCGCAGGTCGTGGGTGTGCAGCAGCGCGGTCACGCCGAACACCGAGATGACCAGCAGGGCGTACTGGACGCCGGTCAGCGCCGAGAAGGGGTAGAGCCCGGCCCAGACCGACGCCAGGACCAGCAGGCTCACCACCGCGAGGCCGAGGTAGAGCCGGTGCCACTGGACCGACGTCTGGGGGTCGCTGGCCAGCTGGAGGTCGAGCTTCGCGGCCTCCTCGGTCGACTTCACCAGGCTCCGATCGGGGTCGTACCGGAGCACGCCCGCCGCCTCGAGCTTCGGCAGGTGGGTCTGGTGGAGCGCGCTGTACACCGACTTGCGCTGGCCGGGCGAGACCTCCGACACCGTCGCGTCGTTCTCCCACGCGGCGATCTGCTCGGCGAGCTCGCCGAGCTCGACCGGGCCGCCGTACCGCTGTAGGTAGTAGAGAACGTAGCGGCGGCGGAGGTTCTTCACCGCGTCGAAGACTTCCTCTCGCGAGGCATGTGTGCTTTCAGTAGCCATGCTAACTGGGGAAAGCCGAGGATAGAATGACTCATAAACCGGTTTGAACGTTCAGACAGCTCGCCGAACTGTTCACGTGCTCAATCCAAACTTGCCCGGTCGGCAAAAAAGGAAACGCACCGTTCCGACGGAGAGGGCGACCGACGCGCCCGTTTCGGCGGTGGAGACGTCCGCCCGACCTCGCGGTGACGGAACAGTCCGTTACCCGGGTTCCATTCCGGGTTTCGACCGGCTCGCGGCGACGAGTCGGCTCCGCGCGCCCGGCCCGGCTGCACCCGCCGGTTCGGACGTCGATTCCCTCCGATGCGACCTCGCCCGCACGTCGACGTCGGACGCGACCGCAGACCGCGGTGCCGGTCCCGGCGGCCGACCCGGCTGCCGGACTCGCCGACCCGACCCGCCGCCGAGCCGGACGTCACGCCGTCCGGCGTTCGTCGGGCGTCGCGCGGTAATCGGCCGGTGACCCGGCGCAATTTGCTGTTTCGGCGGACCCCTGCTCGACTGCCGCGAGGACCCCGACCGGCTCCGGCGACGCGCCGACGCTCGGCCGGGACGCCGGCGGACGGTGGGTCGCGGCCCGCCGGAGTCCAAAGCGATTTGTCCGTCGGCTTGCAACGGGGACGCATGCCAGCCTACGACTTCGAGCGCTACCTCAACGTCCGGTCGGCCAGCGCGCCGTCGTTCGGTCCCGACGGCGACCGGCTCTCGTTCCTGATGGACACGACCGGCGTCCCGCAGGTGTGGCGGCTCGACGCGCCCGGCGAGTGGCCCCGCCAGCTCACCTTCGAGGAGGAGGCGGTCAGCTTCGCCTCGTGGTCGCCCGAGCGCGACGAGCTCGTGTTCGGCATGGACCGGGGCGGCGACGAGCGGACCCAGCTGTTCCGACTGGACGGGGACGGCGAGACGGTCACCCCGCTGACCGACATGCCCGAGGCCATCCACTACTGGGGCGGGTGGAACTCCGACGGGTCGACGTTCGCGTTCGCGTCGAACCGCCGGGAGGAGGCGGTGTTCGACGTGTACGTCCAGGGCCGCGACGAGCGGGGCGACGACGCCGAGCTGGTGTACGAGGGCGACGGCCTGCTCTCGCCCGTGGGGTGGAGCCCCGACGACGAGTCGCTGGCGATCGTGAAGTCCCACTCCAGCTTCGACCAGGACGTCTACGTGCTCGACGTCGAGACCGGCGAGCTCGACCACGTCACGCCCCACGAGGGCGACGTCCGGTTCACCTCGATCAACTGGAGCCCCGACGGCGACGCGCTCTACCTCGCGACCGACGAGGGGGCCGACACCACCTACTTCGCCCGGCTCGACGTCGAGACGTACGAGATCGAGACGGTCGACGACGGCGGCGACTGGAACGTCGAGAGCGTCGGCGTCGACGAGGACACCGGCCGGTTCGTCTTCGGTCGGAACGTCGACGGCTACACAGAGCTCACGGTCGGCGAACTCACCGGCGAGACCGACTACGAGGAGTTCCCGACCCCGGACCTGCCCCGGGGCGTCACCGGCGGCCCAGCCTTCGACGACGAGGCCGAGCGGTTCGCGCTCACCGTCACCCGGAGCACGGACAACACCAACGTCTACGTCGTCGACGTCGAGTCGGGCGAGACCCAGCGCTGGACCGACGCCGCGACCGCCGGCATCCCGCGGTCCTCGTTCGTCAAGCCCGAGCTGATCCGCTACGAGACGTTCGACGGCCGGGAGATCCCGGCGTTCTTCTCGCTGCCCGCGGACGCCGGCGGTGGCGCGGACGGGGGCGCGCCGGTCATCGTCGACATCCACGGCGGCCCCGAGTCCCAGCGCCGGCCCTCGTTCAGCCCGGTCAAGCAGTACTTCTGCAACCGGGGGTACGCCTACTTCGAGCCGAACGTCCGGGGGTCGTCGAGCTACGGCAAGGCCTACACCCACCTCGACGACGTCAGGAAGCGGATGGACTCGGTCAAGGACATCGAGGCCGCGGTCGAGTGGCTCCGCGACCGGTCCGAGGTCGACCCCGACCGGATCGTCGCGATGGGCGGGTCGTACGGCGGGTTCATGGTGCTGGCGGCGCTGACCGAGTACCCCGACCTCTGGGCCGCGGGCGTCGACATCGTCGGCATCGCCAACTTCGTCACCTTCCTGGAGAACACCGGCGACTGGCGCCGCGAGCACCGCGAGGCCGAGTACGGCTCGCTGGAGGAGGACCGGGAGTTCCTCGAGTCCATCAGCCCGACGACCAACGCCGACCGCATCGAGGCGCCGCTGCTCGTGCTCCACGGCGCGAACGACCCGCGGGTCCCGGTCGGCGAGGCCGAGCGCATCGCCGACGTGGTCGCCGAGCAGGGCGTCCCGGTCGAGAAGCTCATCTTCGAGGACGAGGGCCACGGCTTCTCGAAGCTGGAGAACCGCATCGAGGCCTACACCACGGTCGCGGACTTCCTCGACGAGCACGTCTGAGCGCCGCGGAGGCCCCGGCCGCCGACTACTTGATATCTCATCCCCTTCATCTCGACACCGGCCGGTAGCGCCTCGAAATCGGAGCTTTCCGGCGGTTCGAATCCGAACTATCCGATTGGAGATATTACAGGACCGACCGGGGCCGAATCGCCCGAATCCCGTGAGCTCGGGGTCGTACGTCGCAGTCAGGCGTCGCTTTATCCGCCACAGGATAATCTTAACGGGGCGGCGAGGCCGTGCTCCCCGCCGGGCGCGAGCCCGCCAGCGGAGCCGAGGTGCGCCGGCATTTATCCCGTCAGCGACCCAACGTCTGTCCGTGCGCGGACGGGCCGACACCGGCTCTCGTCCCCGCCGCGACGCACCGCCTCCGAGAACCGAGCGCAGTCCGAACACAGCCACCGACACGACAGCTAATCCATGGCAGCAATCGAAACTCACGACCTGACGAAGCGGTTCGGCGACGACGTGGTCGCCGTCGACTCGCTCAACCTCACCGTCGACGCCGGGGAGATATTCGGCTTCCTCGGCCCGAACGGCGCGGGCAAGTCCACCACCATCAACGTGCTCCTGGACTTCATCCGTCCCACCGAGGGGTCGGCCGAGGTGCTGGGCCACGACGCCCAGACCGAGACCCGGGCCATCCGGCGGCGGGTCGGCGTCCTCCCGGAGGGCGCGGCCCTCTACGACCGGCTGACCGGCCGCGAGCACGTCGAGTGGGTCGCCGAGACCAAGGGCGCGGACGCCGACCCCGACGCGATCCTCGACCGGGTGGGGCTCGACCCCGCGGCCCGCGAGCGCGGCGCCGGCGGCTACTCGAAGGGGATGGCCCAGCGCCTCGCGCTCGGGATGGCGCTGGTCGGCGACCCCGACCTGCTCGTCCTCGACGAGCCCTCCTCGGGGCTCGACCCCAACGGCATCCAGGCGATGCGCGACCTGCTCCGCGAGGAGGCCGAGCGCGGCACGACCGTCTTCTTCTCGAGCCACATCCTTCCCCAGGTCGAGGCGGTCTGCGACCGGGTGGGCATCATGAGCGACGGCCGCCTCGTCGCCGAGGACACCATCGAGGGGCTCCGGCGGTCGGCCGGCGGCCGGGGCCGCGTCACCGCGACGGTCGACCGGGTGCCCGAGGGGCTCGTCGGGGAACTGGAGTCGCTGTCGGGCGTCGACGCCGCGACGGCCGACGACCGCGAGATAACCGCGGTCTGCTCGGACCCCGCCGCGAAGATCGACGTGCTGAAGCGAATCGACGAGGTCACGCCGGTGCTGGACGTCAGTTCCGAGGAGGCGTCGCTGGAGGAGCTGTTCAACCGCTACACCACCGGCGGGGACGGCGAGGGTGTTTCCGGCGCCGAGCAGTCCCCGGAGGTGACCGCGTGAGCTTCACCGCCGTCGTCCGCAAGGACTTCACCGACGTCCGGCGGGCGAAGCTGCTGTGGTTCGTGGGCGGCATCTACACCCTGTTCGCCGTGCTGTTCTTCTACACCGGCAGCACGGGCGAGAACCCCGAGGTGCTGCGCCAGCTCTGGAACATGTCGGGGCTGGCGGTGCTGTTCATCCCGCTGGTCGCGCTGGTCGCGGCCTACCTCTCCGTCGCGGGCGAGCGCGAGTCCGGCAGCATCAAGTTCCTGCTGTCGATCCCGAACGGCCGCGCCGACGTCGTGTTCGGCAAGTACGTCTCGCGGGCCGGCCTGGTCAGCGGCGCCATCCTGCTGGCGTTCGGGGTCGCCGCGGCGCTGTCCGTGGTCTGGTACCCCGAGGTCGACTTCGGCACGTTCGCCCGCGTGACCGGCCTGACCCTCCTCTTCGCGCTGGCGTACGTCTCGGTCGCGGTCGGCATCTCGGCGCTGACCGCCTCCCGGTCGCGGGCGATGGCCGGCGCCATCGGCTACTTCTTCGTGTTCAACGTGCTCTGGATCCAGGGCTCGGCGTTCTCGGTCGTCGGGGCGCTCCGGTTCGTCTTCGAGGACACGCTCGGCGTCTCGCTCGCGGAGAACACCGAGCTGTTCGTCCAGAGCCTGAGCCCGGCGACCGCCTACCTCCAGTCGCTCCGGCTGGCGTACCCCGCGGGCTACCGGGACCTCCCGCCGGCCGACCCCTCGACGCCGTTCTACCTCGAACCCGAGTTCATGCTGGTCATCCTCGCGGCCTGGGTCGTCGTCCCGCTGCTGGTGGGCTACTGGCGGTTCGAGCGGGCCGACCTCGGGTAGGCGAAAACACCTTCTCGCGCCGCTCCCAAGCCCCGACCGTGACAGTCACCGAGCGCTCTCGCCGCCGGGTCGACTCCGAACTCGACCGCCTCCGTGAGGAGTACGACTCCGTCGAGGTGGTCGAGAAGACCCGCGAACATCCGCCGGCGATCTACGAGCGCGACCGCGAGCGGTTCGCGGCCGGCACCCTCGGCGGGGCCGGCGTCTGGACCACCGACGAGGCGGGTCGGGTGCTGCTCGTGCGCCACGACGGCGAATCGGCGTGGAGCGACCCGGGCGGCAAGCAGGAGCCCGGCGAGTCGCTGGAGGCCACCGCACGGCGAGAGGCCCGCGAAGAGACCGGCGTCGACGTCGAACTCGACGGCGTCCGCCAGGCCCACCGCATCGAGGTCCGGGACGCCGCTGGCGAGCGACCGCCGGTCCACCGGCTCATCGTCGTCTTCGACGCCGAGCCCGTCGCGGGCGAGTCCCGCCCGCGGGAGGGCGAGATCGCCGAGGTCCGCTGGTGGCGCGAGCGACCGGACGAGCTGCTGTACCCCGAGCTGAGCGAGTTCCCCATTCCGGCGGCGGAGTAGGAGGGTCCCGACCGGTCGGTGCGAGTTTCCGGCAGTTCCGCGCGCGGCGAACAGACACAAGGCCGTCGCTCTACAACCTCCCGGTATGTCACTACTCGGCAGCGAGTCGTCCGAGAGCGACGCGAGAACCGACCGACACGCAGACCAGGGCCGCCGCGAGGAGGCCCCGCCGAAGACCCACTCCACGTCGTTCAAACTCGCCCGCGCGCTGTTCGGCGGCGTGCTGGCGTTCATGGCGGCCGACAACTTCCGGAACCTCGACCAGATGGTCGGGTACGCCGAGAGTCAGGGGGCGCCGAAGCCCGAGACGACGGTCCCGTTCGTCAGCGGGAGCCTGCTGTTCGGCGGCCTCGGCATCGCGGCGTGGAAGCTGCCGCGGCTGGCGGCCGGGGCGGTCGTCACCTTCTTCGCGAGCATCACGCCGGTGATGCACGACTTCTGGAGCATCGACGACGAGGAGCAGAAGCAACAGCAGCAGATCCACTTCCTGAAAAACGCCGCGCTGCTCGGCGCCGCGCTGGCGTTCCTGCGGGTCGGCCAGGACGACTGAGGACAGTTCGCGACACTCCGGGCGGAAACGCACGCCGTTCCCTTTTTCCGTCGGTTCAGACCGGGTCAGTAGAGCGGCGTTTCAGATCACGCCCGTCGTCTCGGCCGCCTCGACCGCGGCCGCCTCGCTCATCCCGTTGCCCAGGATGGTGTAGCGGTCCCTGATCTCGTGGGCCGCGGTCAGCGCCGCGACGACCGTCTCGTCGTCGACGCCGAGCTCCTCCGCCGTGGTGGGCGCGCCGATGGTGGCCAGCGCGTCCCGGACGCCGCGCCAGTCGCCGCCGTGGAGGTACTCGGCGATGATGGTGCCGACGCCGACCTGGTGGCCGTGGAGCGCGGCGTCCGGGACCATCCGGTCGAGCTGGTGGCTGAACAGGTGCTCGGCGCCCGAAGCCGGCCGCGAGGAGGTGGCGATCGACATCGCGACCCCCGACGACAGCAGCGCCTTCACCACGACCCAGGCCGACTCCTCTAAGCCCTGCTTGATGGAGTCGGCGTTGTCGACCAGCATCTCGGCGGTCATCTCGGCGAGTGCGGCCGAGTAGTGGGAGTACTCGACGTTCTGGAGCCGGTTGGCCAGCCGCCAGTCCTTGACCGCTGTGTAGTTGCTGATGATGTCCGCGCAGCCCGCGGTCGTCAGCCGCCACGGCGCGTCCGCGAGGATCTCGGTGTCGGCCACGACCGCCAGCGGCGGTTCCGCCGCGACGCTGTGGCGGGTGTCGCCCTCGGGCACCGACCCGCGGCCCGAGACGATGCCGTCGTGGCTGGCCGCGGTGGGCACCGAGACGAACCCCCGGCCGATGTCGTCGCTGGCCATCTTCGCGATGTCGATGGCCTTCCCGCCGCCGACGCCGACCAGGTAGCCCGCGTCGACCTCCCGGGCCACCTCGATGACCCGCTGGACCGACTCGAAGCTGGCCTCGTCGATCTCGACCACCGCGGGGTCCTCGCCCGCGTCCTCGAAGTCTGCGGCCACCCGGTCGGCCGCGACCTCCCGCGGCGTGGGGCTGGTGACCACCAGCGGCCGGCCGTGGAGGTGGAGTTCGGAGACGGCCTCGACCGTCCGGTCGAGGACCCCGTGGCCCACCACGACGTTGCGCGGCAGCCGGATCCACGTGGTTTTGTCGAACATGGTCGCTACTCTCTCGCGGGCGGGGAAAACAGTTTACCTCTCCGGTCGGCCCGCCGTCCCCGGCCGTGCCCGCCCGACTCGCGGCCGGCGCGACCGAGCCGCGGCGACCCGACTACTCCCACAGTGTCGTGCGCGAGGACCGCCAGCCCGCCCGCCGCGACCGCCGCGCGGGCCGGAGCGCGTGGCGGACCGCCAGCAGGTGGCGCGCGAACGCCGCCAGCGCCAGCGCGGCGGCGCCGACCACCGCGCCGGTCGAGAACCCGGCGACGGTGGGGATGACGACCCAGTGGGGCAGGTACACCGCCCCGGTGACGACGAGCAGCCAGACCGTCGCGCCCGCGGCCTGGAGCACGGCCAGCCCGGCGGTCGCGCGCTGCACCAGCGAGGCCAGCGGCCGGCGACCGCGGACGGCGTTGTCCGCGGCGGTGTGGCGCGGGACCAGCGCGACCGCGAACGCCACGCCGGCAACCACCACCCCGGCGAGTCCGTCGGCCCACCGGACCGCCCCGAACCAGCCGACCCACAGCGCGGTCTCGGCCAGCGCCAGGCCCGCGACCGCCCGGGCCGGCACCGGCCGGCTCCACCCGTTGACGGTGACGTGGGCGAGCAGCGACTCCACGAGCATCCCGGCCGACAGCCCGGCCACGCCCACCAGCGCGGACGTCGAGATCGGGTCGGCGCCCGCGACCAGCCCGAGCCACACCGACAGCGCGGTGACCTCGACGGCCGTCAGCAGGACCACCCCCACGCCCCTGACGGTCGTCCGGATCGCCTCGCGGATCATCGTCGGCGGGACGGGCCGCGAGGCGGTCGAGGACGATACAGTGCCATACGTTCACAATGGGTTCCGGGGGTGTTTGTTATCAGCCTCCTGAAACCGATAGCGCGGCCCTGCGAACGGTCTCAAAACGGGGTTAACGGCGTTAGCCGCGGTTTCGATAGCCGAACACGGGAGAGGTAACTGCAGTCTGTCAGGAACGACAGCGAACAGCGGTCGGACGCGGAGCCGCGGAACTCAGAGCGTGTCCAGCACGCCGAGCACGCGCTCCTCGGCCTCGCGGCCGGGGTCGTACTCGCTCCCGTCGCGGTCGCTGTCGCGGTGCTCGTCGACAGTGCGGGCCATCGCCTCGTCGAGCGGCGTCGACTCCCAGCCGAGCGCCGCGAGCTTGTCGGTGGCGAGCACGTGGGGGTAGTCCCGGTAGAGGACGAAGTCGTCGGGCGCGAGGTCGGCGGCCGCGAGTTCGCGCTCGCCGGCGTGGACGACCTCGACGTCAGTGTCGAGCGCGTCGGCGATCAGCGCCAGCATCTCGTCGATGGTGACCAGCCGGCGGTCGCCGACGTTGTAGGCCTCGCCGGGCGTCCCCTCCTCGGCGACTACGCGGAGGGCGCTGGCGACGTCCTCGACGTAGGCGCGGTGCCAGACGTTGTCCCCGTCGCCCGGCACGACGACGCGGTCGTAGTTCGCCACGCGGTCGATCCAGTAGTCGAGGCGCTCGGTGTAGTCGTGGGGGCCGTAGACGATGCACGGACGGACGCTGTAGGCGTTCACGCCCCGGTCGGCGGCCGCGAACACCGCCCGGTCGCCCTCGGCCTTCCGGTTGCCGTAGGTGTCGCCCGAGTCGTCGGTCGCCTGGTCGCGCGAGCAGGGCCGGAGGTCGGTCTCGCCCTCGCGCTTGGGGATCTCCTCGCTGCCGTAGGCGTCGCCGCTGGAGACGTAGACGTAGGCGTCGACGTCCGCGAAGATCTCGGTCGCGGCCCGGACCTCCCGGGGCTCGTAGGCCACGCAGTCGAAGACGGCGTCCGGGTCGACCTCCCGGGCCGCGCGTTCGAGCGCCGACTCGTTGGTCCGGTCGCCCTCGTAGTGGGTGACCCCCTCGGCGTCCGCGAAGGGGTTGTCGTGGTTGCCGCGGTTGAAGATGGTGACGTCGTAGCCGTGATCGCGGAGTTCCGAGACGAGGTGGCGGCCGATGAACCGGGTGCCGCCGACGACGAGTGCGGTGTCCATGCCGGTGCAAGGCCGCCGCGGCCCAAAGGGCTACTGGAGTCGGAAATATCCGTGGGCCGGAGAATCTGACGAACGTGTAGTGTGTCAGCAAATACAGGACGTTCGTCGTTATCGACCGGGGAAAAGAACGGTTCCGGCGCGTTTTCGGCCGATTTGCGCGAATCGGGTGGAACGTTTATCAGTGAGAACGTCGAATAAAGCCCGCATGGGACAGAGAGAGGCCGAGTCCGACGGGATCGAGATCCGCGAGGCCGAATCGGGAGACGTCGAGGGAATCAGGAACGTCGCGCTGGAGTCGCTCCGCGCGTCGTACGCCGACATCCTCGACGAGGAGGTCGTCGAGACCGCGGTCGAGAACTGGTACGGCGAGGAGTCGATGGACGCCGAACTCGCCGAGGAGGGGATGCTCTACCTCGTCGCGGTGGCCGGCGACGAGGTCGTCGGCTTCTCCCAGAACCTCGTGGCCGAGGGCGACGGGACCATCCTCTGGCTCCACGTCGACCCCGATAACCGCGACAAGAACGTCGGGACGACCCTGCTCAACCACACGCTGGCGACCCTCTCGGAGCGCGGCGTCGACCGCATCGCGGCCGAGGTGCTCGCGGAGAACGAGGCCGGGTGCACCTTCTACGAGGCCAACGGCTTCGAGAAGGCCAGCGAGCGCGAGCGCGAGATCGGCGACGAGACCTTCGTCGAGAACGTCTACGTCCACGAGGGCCGGGCGAAGTTCGAGGCCCGCGAGTTCGACGGCCAGACCCTCTACGTCAACTGGGCCGAGAGCGAGCGCGGCTCGGACGCCCCGTTCTACGCGGCCTACAGCGACGACGAGGGCGAGGACCTCTACGGCTGGTTCTGCTCGAACTGCGGGAGCTTCGACACCGCGATGGACTCGATGGAGCGCCTGGAGTGCAACGACTGCGGCAACCAGAAGAAGCCGGTCCGCTGGGACGCGTCGTACCTGTAGGCAGTCGCCGCCGGCGGCTTTTCCGCAGGAGAGTCCGACGGACTCACTCGCCGCCGACCTCGAACGGCGCGACGCAGTGGTAGCTGCGGTCGCCGACCCCCGCGCCGAGGACGAGCGCGCAGGTGCCCGGATCGAGCGCGTACAGGTCGACGTTCTCGTCGGACTCGTGGGCCGGCCGCTCCTTCTCGAAGCGGAACTCCCAGGAGTACGACCCGCCGGGTGCGACGGTCGGACCGGACCCCGACTTCACCATCGGCCAGACGTGGGTCCACTCGCCGTCCTCGCGCCGCTTGAGCGAGGGGAACTGGCCGGTGTGGGCGTCGCGGTCGCTCTCGTTCGAGAACGTGACCTCCAGCGCGACGCCCGACCCCGCCGACAGCGTCCACGACGACGGGCGCAGGACGACCGGCGGACTCGACGCGGTGTGGGCGCACACCGACTCGGCGTCCGCGGAGAACGAGGGGCAGCCGACGTCTATCGGCGGCCCGGCGCCAGGCAGCGCCGATAGGCAGCCGGCGGTCGCGGCGGCCGTGGCAGTAGCGCTGGCGGTGCTTCCGGCGAGCGCGAGGAATCGGCGACGTCTCACGGCGGGGACTCGTCCCGCCATCGGTTATAAAGATCAGCCCGGCCGGTCCCGAATCGAGTGGGCCGGCGAAACCGCCGTGGAGCCCGGTCGCCACCGCCCCGTTCGGCTCTGTCGATCCCGTCCGACGCGGTCGACGCTGCTCCGGCCGCTTCAGTCCGCGCCGCTCTGCAGGAGCGGGCCGGAGTCCTCGCGGCTCCGCGCCGCCGGCGGCGGGGAGTTGCGCACGTCGTCGCGGCCCTCCTCGGTGACCGCGCGCCGGTAGGCGTCGGGCATCACCTTCACGAACTGCGAGAGCGCGGCCTCCCAGTCGTCGAGCAGCGCCCGGGCGCGCTCGCTGTCGGTGTAGGCCGCGTGGTTCTCCACCAGGCGGCGCAGGACGCGCTCGTCGCGCTCGGAGAGCGACGACTCGAGGCTCACCATGCCGGGGTTGACCTTGTCGCGGAAGTCGCCGTGGCGGTCCCAGACGTACGCCACGCCGCCGGACATCCCCGCGGCGAAGTTCTTGCCGGTCTCGCCCAGCACCGCGACGACGCCCCCGGTCATGTACTCGCAGCCGTGGTCGCCGACGCCCTCGACGACCGCCTTCACGCCGGAGTTGCGCACGCCGAACCGCTCGCCGGCGACGCCGTTGACGTAGGCCTCCCCGCCGGTCGCGCCGTAGAGCGCGACGTTGCCGACCACGCTGTTCTCGGTCGGGTCGTAGGCCGCCGACTCGGGCGTCTCGACCGCGAGCCGGCCGCCCGACAGCCCCTTGCCGAGGTAGTCGTTGGCCGCGCCGGTGAGGTGGAAGTCGACGCCCGACTGGAGGAACGCGCCGAAGCTCTGGCCCGCGGTGCCCCGGAACGAGCACGAGACCGTGCCGTCCGGCAGGCCGGCCGTGCCCCGCTCCTTCGAGATGCGGCCCGACAGCATCGCGCCGACCGCGCGGTCCTCGTTGCCGATGGTCGTCTCGATCTCCACCGGCGTCTCGTCCGCGATGGCCTCCTCGGCGACCGCGAGCAGCTCGCGGTCGAGGTGGTCGTCGATCTCGTGGGTCTGCTCGCGGACCTTGGTCCGGGCGTCGTCGTAGCTCTCGCTGACGGACGGTTCGGCCAGGACCGACGAGAGGTCGAGCCCGCGGGCCCGCGGGTGGTCGGTCTCGCGCTGGTCGAGGCAGTCGACCCGGCCGACCATCTCCTCGACGGTCCGGAAGCCCAGGTCGGCCATGATCTCGCGCAGTTCCTGGGCGATGTACGTCATGTAGTTGACGACGTGGTCGGGCTGGCCGGGGAACCGCTTCCGGAGGTCCTCGTCCTGGGTGGCGACGCCCACCGGGCAGGTGTTCTGGTGGCACTGGCGGGCCATCACGCAGCCCGAGGTGACCAGGCTGGCGGTGCCGAAGACGTACTCCTCGGCGCCCAGCAGCGCCGCGACCGCGACGTCCCGGCCGGTCTTGAGCCCGCCGTCGACGCTCACCCGGATGCGCGACCGCAGCCCGGTCGCCCGCAGCATCTGGTTGGCCTCCGCGAGGCCGAGCTCCCACGGCAGGCCGGCGTGCTTGATCGAGGTCTTCGGGCTCGCGCCGGTGCCGCCCGAGTGGCCCGAGATGTGGACCACGTCGGCGTTGGCCTTCGCGACGCCCGCGGCGATGGTGCCGATGCCGTCCTCCGAGACCAGCTTGACGTTGATGTCCGCCTCGGGGTTGGCGGCCTTCAGGTCGTGGACCAGCTGCTTGAGGTCCTCGATGGAGTAGATGTCGTGCTGGGGCGGCGGCGAGATGAGCCCGACCCCGGGCGTGGCGTACCGGACGTGGGCGATCATCTCGTTGACCTTGCCGCCGGGGAGGTGGCCGCCCTCGCCGGGCTTGGACCCCTGGGCCATCTTGATCTGGAGCTCCTCGGCGTTGGCGAGGTACGAACTGGTCACGCCGAACCGGCCGGAGGCGACCTGCTTGACGTTGCACTCCTTCTCGGTGCCGAACCGCTCGGGCGGCTCGCCGCCCTCGCCGGTGTTGGACTTGGCGCCCAGCCGGTTCATCGCGACGGCGTTGTTCTCGTGGGCCTCCGGCGACAGCGACCCGAGGCTCATCGCGGCGGTCGAGAACCGCTCGACGATGTCCGAGACGGGCTCGACCTCCTCGACCGGGATCGACTCGCGGTCCTCGGCGTCGAACTCCAGCAGCCCCCGGAGCGTCTGGAGGTTGCCGTTCTGGTCGTTGACGGCCTCGGCGAACTCGGCGTAGGCGTCGGGGTCGTCCTGACGGACCGCCCGCTGGAGCGTGCCGACCGTCTGGGGGTTCCACTGGTGGTGGCGCCCGGCCGAGCGGTGCTCGAACTCGCCCTGGCGCTCGGGCTCGGGGTCGACGTCGGCGCCGTCGCCGCCGCCGTAGGCCTCGCGGTGGCGCTCGCGGAGGTCGGCCTCGACGCCCCCGATGCCGACGCCCTCGGTGCGGGCCGCGGTGCCCTCGAAGTACTCGGCCACGAAGTCCGAGTCGAGGCCGACCGCCTCGAATATCTGGGCGCCACGGTAGCTCTCGACCGTCGAGATGCCCATCTTGGCCATCGTCTTCTGGAGGCCGTCCTCCAGCGCGGTGACGTAGGCGTCGATGGCGGTCTCGCGGTCCATCCCGTCGGGGCCCGCGACGAGGTCGGCGACCGACTCGAACGCGAGCGTCGGGTTGACCGCGCCCGCGCCGTAGCCCACCAGGCACGCGAGGTGGTGGACCGTCCGGGGGTCGCCCGACTCCACGACCAGGCCGGCGTGGTTGCGCAGGCCGTTCCGGACCAGGTGGTGGTGGACCGCGCCGGTCGCCAGCAGGCTCGGGATCGCGAGCCGGTCGGGGCCGACCGCGCGGTCCGAGAGCACCACGATCTCGGCGCCCGACTCGATGGCTTCCCGGACCTCGTCCCGGACGCGCTCGACCGCGGACTCGAGGTCGGTGTCGGCGTCGTAGGTGATGTCCACGGTCGCGGTGGGGATGCGGTCCTGGTCGCGGACGCCCGCCAGCTCGGCGTCGGTCAGCACCGGCGAGTCGAGCACCAGCTGGCGGGCGTGGGCCGGCGTCTCGTCGAGCAGGTTGCGCTGGCGGCCCAGCCGCGATTCGAGGCTGGTCACGACGTCCTCGCGGATGTAGTCGATGGGCGGGTTCGACACCTGGGCGAACAGCTGGCGGAAGTACGAGAACAGCGGCCGGTTGAACTCAGAGAGCACCGACAGC
The DNA here is from genome assembly GCF_051194995.1 of Halorussus sp. AFM4. Taxonomy (NCBI): domain Archaea; kingdom Methanobacteriati; phylum Methanobacteriota; class Halobacteria; order Halobacteriales; family Haladaptataceae; genus Halorussus; species Halorussus sp. AFM4. The sequence continues at coordinate 235,817 of NZ_JBNTJT010000003.1, forward strand.
GGCGTGTCGTCGCCCATCGACCCCACGGGGTCCTTGCCCGACTCGGCCATCGGTTCGAGCAGTTCGTCGAGCTCGTCGTGGGTGTAGCCGAAGGCGGTCTGGCGCGCCCGGAGGTCCTCGCCCGGATCGGCCGCGACCGGCCCCGAGACGTCGCCGAGCTCGACCTGCTGGTCGTCGACCCACTCGCCGTACTTCTCGTCGGTCAGCTCGTCGAACACCTCGTCGTCGGGGACCACGCGGCCCTCCTCGGGGTCGGCGAGGAACAGCTGGCCGGGCTCGAGCCGGCCGCGCTCGCGGATCTCGCTCTCGGGCGTGTCGAGCGCGCCGGCCTCGCTGGCCATCACGAGCCGGCCGTCGGTGGTGACGTCGTACCGGCAGGGCCGGAGCCCGTTGCGGTCGAGCACCGCGCCGACCCGCTCGCCGTCGGTCGCCGCCACGAGCGCGGGGCCGTCCCAGGGCTCGAGCAGCGAGGCGTGGTAGTCGTAGAACGCACGGCGGTCGTCGCTCATCGCGTCGTCCTTGCGCCAGGCCTCCGGGACCATCAGCCGGAGCGCGTGGGGGAGCTCGCGGCCGCCCCGGAGCAGCAGTTCCAGCGCGTTGTCGACCGCCGCGGTGTCGCTGCCCTCGGGGTCGGCGACGACCGGCGTCACCCGGTCGGTGTCGAACGACTCGGCCTCGAGGTCGTTCTCGCGGGCCCGCATCCAGTTGATGTTGCCCCGGATGGTGTTGAACTCGCCGTTGTGGATGACGTTGCGGTACGGGTGAGCGAGGTGCCACGCCCCCAGCGTGTTGGTCGAGAACCGGGCGTGGACCATCGCGAACGTGGTTTCGAGACGGTCGTCGGTGAGGTCGGGGTAGTAGGCCGCCAGCTGGTCGCCCTTCAGCAGCCCCTTGTAGACGACGGTCCGGCGGTCGAGCGAGCAGACGTAGAACCGGTCGGCGCCCGGGGGCTCGTCGGCCGCGACGCGCCGCTCCAGCGCACGCCGGGCGACGTAGAGCCGGTCGTCGAACGCCTCGGGCGAGAGGTCGGCCTCGGGCCGGACGAAGCACTGCCAGACGGCGGGTTCGGAGTCGAGCGCGGTCCTCCCGAGGTCGGCGTTGTCGGTCGGCACCTCGCGCCAGTGGAACAGGTCGAGCCCCTCGTCGGCCAGGACGTCCTCGGCCAGCGCCCGCAGTCGGTCGGCGGCGTCCTCCTCGTCCTTCGGGAGGAACACCGTCCCGACCGCGTACGCGTCTGGCTCCGGGAACTCGCCGGCGACGTCGGGGCCCACCTCGTCGGCGAAGAAGGCGTGGGGCTTCTGCAGCAGGACGCCGGCGCCGTCGCCCGTGTTCTCCTCGGCGCCGGTCGTGCCGCGGTGTTCGAGATTCGAGAGGAGATCGAGACCGTCCGCCAGGACGTCGTGTCCGCCGCCGGTTTCGAGGTCCATCACGACGCCGACGCCGCAGTTCGCGCGGTAGTCGTCCGGGTCGGCAAGAAGTCGGTGGTCGTCGGGGTCGCGGTGTCGGTCCCCCGAATCGGAGCGTGGGTACTCGGCCATGGGTGAACATTCGCGAACCCACTAAAGAGGCTAACCCTGAATGGCTAAGGGTATGTTAATGCCAAATAAGGGTGTTAATACAACTTAACTACGTTCGCGCCGTCCGGTGTTCGGCATCGGTCCGCGGTGTTCTCGCGACGGGAGCGCTATATAGAGGGAACGACCGCCACCGAGGTCGCCGTACGGAAATTATAAACGGATTAACTCTTGGTGGTCCCGCCTCCGACCGAGATGCGCGAAACGACTCGACGGCAGTTCGTACGGGCGGCGACCGCGGCGGGGGCGGCCGGCCTCGCCGGATGTACCGGGGCGCTCCAGAGCGGCGGCGGCACGACCACCGGTTCCGGCGGCGGGACCTACAAGGTCGGCTACGGGGACTTCCGGACGACGGTGCAGGCGTCGAACTTCCCGGACAAGCTCTACGTCTACGCGGTCCAGTCGGGGTGGTCGAACTGGCCCGCCATCATGACGGCGTTCGAGGAGAAGTACGGCGTGGCGCTGAACGACGACGACCGGTCGTCGGGCGAGGCGCTCAAGGACCTCCGGGCCCACGCCCAGAACCCGACCCACTCGGCGTACAACGGCGGGTACACCTACGGCATCCTGGCGATGCAGGACGACCTGACCCAGGCGTACAAGCCGGCCAACTGGGACAAGGTACCGGACAAGCTCAAGTCCGACAACGGCCACATGACCGCGACCCGGCGGATGACCACCGCGGTCACCTACCGCAAGGACATCTACGAGGAGCGCGGCCTCGACGAGCCCGAGACCTGGGACGACCTGCTCCACCCCGACGTCACGAAGGACCTCGCGCTCCAGACGCCCACCGCGGCGGTCGGACTGGCCAGCGCGCTCTCGGTCAACAACGCCCGCGGCGGGTCCATGGACGACGTCCAGCCGGTCGTCGACTACTACAAGCAGATCAAGGAGGGCGGCGCGGAGTTCACCGACAACTTCCTCGCGCAGTTCACCAAGGGCGAGTACGCCACCTTCGTCCGGTACGACTACTCCGGGCTCAACCTCAAGTACAACAACGACGACATCGCCGAGGAGAATGTCGGGGTCGCGCTCCTGAAGGGGAAGAACGGCAACAAGGGCGCGTTCAACCAGCCCTACGGCTTCGGCATGCTGAAGGGCGCGCCCAACCCCGGCGCCTGCAAGCTGTTCATGGACTACGTGCTCTCGAAGGAGGGCCAGAAGAAGTTCCTCGACGCCTACGTCCGGCCCATCCGCGCGCCGGAACTCGAGATGCCAGACGAGTTCCCGTCCCAGCAGGTCTACTCGAACACCGAGTTCCAGGTCGACTACCAGAAGCTGGTGGACAAGCAGTCGGCCATCATCGACGAGATCGAGAGCAAAGCGGGCCTCTGAGATGGCGACCAGCGACGCGAGCGTCCGGGACCGGGCGGCCGCGACGGTCCGGGCGATCCGGACGGCCGCACGCCCCCGGACCGAGCGCGACCGCGAGCGCCGCCGCATCGTCGGGCTCTGCCTGCCGTTCCTGACGCTGGCGGCGGTCGCGGGGCTCTACCCGCTCTGGGAGATGCTGCGCATCAGCCTCTCGACCTCGAAGTACGTGACGACGTTCGACCCCGCGGGGATCGTCGCCGCCAGCCTCGCGCAGGGCCGACCCGTCCTGACGGGCGTCTCGCTGCGAGCCTACGGGCTCCTGCTGGACGGCGGGACCGGCGGTTCGTTCCACGAGGCGGCGTTCAACACCCTCTGGTTCGGCGCCGCGACCACGCTGGCGAGCCTCGGCGTCGCGGTCCCGGTGGCCCACGCCCTGGAGAAGTACGACCTGCCCGGCGAGCGCCACGCCCTGACGGCGCTGTCGTTCCCCATCAGCCTCCCGGGCATCGTCGCGGCGTTCATGATCATCGTGCTGTTCGGTAACAGCGGCCTGTTGACCAAGTTCGGCGCGGTCGTCACCGGCCGGTCGACCACGTCGCTGGCGCTCTCGACGAGCACCGCCGGCCTGTTCCTTGCGTACCTCTACTCGATGATCCCCCGGTCGCTGCTGCTGTTGCGGGGCGCCTACGCCGAGGTCAACGTCGCCGCCGAGGAGGCCGCCCGCTCGCTGGGCGCCTCGCCCGCCCGGACGTTCCGGCACGTCACCCTCCCGCAGATCAAGCCCGGGCTGGTCGGCGCGGCCATCCTGACGTTCCGGACGTCGCTGGCCGTCTTCGGGACGCTGGTGATACTCAGCCAGGCGCTGGTCGAGCAGCCCTGGACCTACCAGATAAACGACGTGCTCAGCCCCGAGTTCGACATTCAACTGGCGTCGGCGATGGCGGTGGTCTGGTTCGCGTTCGTCCTGGGGTTCACCGTGCTGGGCCTGCGCTACACGAGCGCGGAGGTCGGGATATGAGCAGGGCTGCGAGCTTCTCGGCACGGTACGGCCGGGCGCTCGTCACGGGCGTGCTCGTCCTGACGCTGCTGTTCCTGCTCGCGCCGGTCGCGGTGACGTTCGTCGCGTCGTTCGCCCGGTCGTGGACCGGCGCGCTCCCCTCGGGGTTCGTCACGCTCGACCACTGGCGGTACGTGCTGGGGCTCCGGCAGGTCGCCGACGCGGCCAACTACTCGCTCAACCTCGACGCCGTGTTCCGGGCGTTCCCCCACGTCGGGGCGATGGTCCGGGCGAGCCCGCTGTTCGCCAGCCTGGTGCTCGCGCTCGGCGGCGTCGCGGTCAACCTGGTCGCCGGCGTGCCGATCGCCTACGCGGTCACGCGCTACGAGTTCCCCGGCCGGGAGTGGATCAACGCGTTCGCGGTGCTCCCGCTGGCGCCGGGCATCGTCCTCGGCGTGGCGTTCCTCCGGGCGTACCCCGACCTGGCGGCGACCAACCTCGGGCTCGTCGTTGGCTACTCGCTGCTGAAGGCGCCCTACATGGTGATGGCGGTCCAGAGCAGCTTCGAGTCGATGGACCTCCGGCGGATAGAGGAGTCGGCCCGGTCGCTCGGCGCGTCGTGGCCCCGGACGTTCCTGACGGTCATCGTCCCGAACGCCCGGACGGGCATCGTCTCGGGCTCGATCGTCTGCTGGACGCTGGCGGCGGCCGAGTTCAACTTCTCGTACGTCGTCGTCTCGGGCGGCAACCGGCCCCTGTCGCTGTTCCTCAAGGCGAACATCTCGAACAGCTCGTTCCTGACGACCGCGGCCGCGGTGTCGACGTTCTTCCTGCTGGTGGCGGCCATCACCGCCCTGCTGCAGGCGGTCGGCAGCCGCGGGTTCTCGGTGCGGACCTGACCCTCTCACTCGACAACCATGGCTGACATCACGCTCGACGCGGTGACGAAACGATTCGGAGACACGACGGCGGTCGACGCGGTCACGCTGACCATCGACGACGGCGAGGTGCTGGGGGTGGTCGGCCCCTCGGGCTGCGGCAAGACCACCACGCTCCGGACCGTCGCGGGGTTCGAGACGCCCGACGAGGGCAGGGTGCTGTTCGGCGAGGAGGACGTGACCCACGTCCCGCCCGAGCGCCGGCACGCCGGCCTGGTCTTCCAGTCGTACGCCCTGTTCGACAACATGACCGTCCGTGAGAACGTGGAGTTCGGCCCGAAGATGCAGGGCGTGCCCGCCGACGAGCGCCGCGAGCGGGCGACCGGGCTCCTCGACCTCCTGGGCATCGCCGACCTGGCCGACCGCGATCCGCAGACCCTCTCGGGCGGCCAGCAGCAGCGGGTCGGCGTGGCCCGCGCGCTCGCCATCCGGCCGCGGGTCCTGCTGCTCGACGAGCCGATGACCGGGCTCGACGCCCGGCTCAAGCGCCGGCTCCGCGACGAGCTGGGCGAGCTGCTCGACGACCTGGGCGTGACCGCGCTCTACGTCACCCACGACCAGGAGGAGGCGATGGTGATGTGCGACCGCGTGGCCGTGATGAACGGCGGCAGCGTCGAACAGGTCGGGACCCCGCGCGAGATCTACGAGTCGCCGGCCACCGAGTTCGTCGCCGACTTCGTCTCGCTCGAACCGGTCGACCTGCCGTTCGTGACGCGGTGAGTCGGGTCGCCGAACCGGAGCTCCGACTCCGGTGCGACGTCACCACTCGGTCAGCGCCCGCGCGCCGTAGTTCCACGAGAGCACGGCGAGGAAGGTGAGGACGCCGGAGAAGGCGGCGGCCCCGCCCACGAAGAACACCCAGTCAATCTCCATCGTCATCAGCGCACCGCCGAGCATCGGCGCGAGCACGCTCCCCGGTCGCCAGACCAGTTCGCGGATGCCGAAGCTCGACGCGACGCTGCCGTCGTCGGTGCCCTCGTCGGCGAACAGCGCCATGCTCGCCGGCTCGCGGACGCTGTCGGCGACGCCCAGCAGCCCGTTGCAGGCGAGCAGGGGGAGGAACGCGGGCGAGAGGTGGCCGAAGACGGGGAAGCTGGCTGGGAGACCGAGCGCCGCGCCGATCGCTGGCGTGAAGGGGACCGCCAGCGCGACGAGCCCGTACAGGCCGCCCCCGACGAAGACGAACAGCGATCGGCCGACCCGGTCGGAGAGCCGACCGGTGAACGGCTGGAGCAGCATGTTCGTCAGCTTCTCGGCGGTGAGCACCGCGCCGACCGCGAGCGGCGCGGTGTAGCCGAGGCCGCCCTGGGCCGCGGTGACGCCCGCGTAGATGGGCACCCACGTCCGGACGAGGGTCACCGCCACCGCGTACTGGGCGCGGAAGCTGGTCAGCGTCAGGAGCCGGCGGTTGAACGCCAGTCCCGCGAAGGGGTTGCCCCGGACGCGGGTCTCGTCGGCGTCGACCAGGTACCAGACGCCGGCCACCGCGGGGAGGAGGAGCGCGACGAGCACGGCGTACACCGCGTCGAAGCCGCCCCAGCCGTAGAGCGCGCCGGCCGCCAGTCCCCCGACGAGGCCCGCCGCGAGCCGCCACGAGTTGGCCTTGCCGATGGCGTTGGCCCGGCGGTCCGGGGGCGCGAGCTCGCCGATCAGCGCCAGCGACATCAGCCCCGACCCGGTGACCGCGACGCCCTGGAGCGCCCGGACGACGACGAACTGCCACGACCCGGCCCCGGGCGTCGAGACGAACGCGAACGCGACGTAGCTCAGGACTCCCAGACCGAGGACGCCGGCGAGCACGAATCGCTTGTCCCCCCGGTCGCCCGCCCACGCCAGCGGGACGGTGGCGAGCGTCTGGGCGCCGGTGAACGCCGTCGTGAACAGGCCGACGACCAGGCCGGAGGCCTGGAACAGCGTGACGTACTTCGGCAGGAGCGTCAACAGCGTGACGAACCCGAACCCGGACGCGAACCGGGCGAGGTAGAGCGCGTAGAACTGCAGCCTGTCCCCGTTCACACCGGAGACGCTCCCGGCGACGGAAAAGCAGTTTCGGAACGAAACGGACGAGCTCCGGTCGGTCGCGCCGACCGAAGCGACCGGAGGCCGCGTCCCGACTCAGCCCTGCCACTCCAGCACGGTCGCGGCCCACGTGTAGCCCGTGCCCGCAGCGAGAAAACAGACCACGTCGCCGGCGTCGACCAGCCCGCGCTTCAGCCCCTCGTCGAGCGCCAGGACCTGGTCGACGCTCTGGACGTGACCGTACTCGTCGAGGTAGTAGTGCTCGGCGTCGAGCCGGTCGGTCAGGTAGTCGTGGAACGACCGCTTCATGTGGGTCAGCGCCGCGAAGTCGAGGTCCGCGCGGTCGTAGCCCGACCGCGCCAGCGACTCGTCGGCCACCGTCTCGAAGTTCGGCAGGCTGACGTCGGCCAGTCGCTCCTTCATCCCCTCGGGGTCGGGCACGTCGAGGGCGTGGAGGCCCGCCTCGACGGTGGCCTGGCTCGGCGGGTTGCGCGAGCCGCCGGCGGGCATCACCACGTCCTCCGAGAAGCTGCCGTCGGTGACCGCCGCGCTCTCCCGAACCGTTGCCCGAGTGCGGTCGGCGTCCGGATTCCGCTCCAGGACCATCGCACACGCGCCGCTGCCGAAGTTGAACATGAACGACGAGTCCCCGTTGCCGTAGTCGACCAGGTCCTCCTCGCGGCTCGCAGCGACTAGCAGCGCCGTCTCCGGTGCGTCGGCGAGGAGTTGCGACTTGGCCTGCCGAATCGCGAGGGGCGCGCCGGCGCAGAGCGCGTAGCTCTCGACCGCGAAGGCGTTCTCGGCGCCGAGGCGCTCGGCGACGTTCGCGGCCGCGCTCCACACCACGAAGTCCTTGAACTCCGAGCCGTGATAGAGGACCGTATCGACGTCCTCGGGCGCGACATCGGCGTCGGCGAGCGCGTCCTCGGCCGCCTTCACGCACATGTCGGTGACGTGGTCGGCGTCCGGCGGGCAGACCCGCTTCTCGCGGACGCCCATCTTCTCGACCACGACCGCCTCGGGGATCCCGCTCCGGGCCGCGATCTCCTCGCCCGCGATGACCTCGTCGGGGACGTAGGTGCCGTAGCCGGTGAGGCCGACCGCCGACGCGTCTCGGTCGGCGGGCGACTCGTCGCCGGTCGCCGACTCCACGTCGGTCATCGCTCGTCACCCCAGACGCTGTCGGCGACCCGCTCGCCGACCGGGCCGCCGAGGCGGTCCCGGACCGTCCCGAGCAGGCCGTTGGGCACGAACAGCACGAACAGCACGAAGACGACGCCGATGTACAGCTCGGCGTGGCCGTTCAGGAACGTGTCGATTGCCTGGCCGACCGTGAGCCCGTTGTAGATCTCGGTCGCCATCGTGGCCTCGCCGAGGTGGTCCCGGAGGTACGGGAGCAGCCCGCCGCCCTCGCCGGTCTTCGAGAGGAACTCGGTGATGGTCTCGTCGAACAGCCAGCCGTACAGCGGGCCGGCCAGCGTGGCGAACCCGCCGATGATCGAGGCCAGCAGCGCGTCGCCGGTCACCAGGAAGTAGAAGCTGCTCTCGGGCGCGACCGACCGCCGGAAGCCCGCGAACAGCCCGCCGGCGACCGCCGCGAAGAACGCGCTGACCGCGAACGCGCCCAGCTTGTACCGGAAGGTGTTGTAGCCGACCGCCTCGGCGCGCTCCTCGTTCTCGCGGATGGCGACCAGCACCCGCCCGAACGGCGAGTGGACGATGCGCTGCATCGCGAAGTAGCAGACCAGCACCACGAGGCCGATCATGTAGTACGAGACCTCGGTCGTCCCGAACGAGAGGAACCCGAGTAGCCCGTCGATGCTATCGCCGGCAAGCTGGCCGATGGCGAGGTCGAGCGAGTCGACGCCCGGCACTCCGACGCTGAACGGTTCGGTCCGCTCCAGCACCGCGGGACCGTCGCGGGGGTTCGACCCCACGTAGTCCCAGTCGCGGACGAACACGTACAGCACCTGCGAGAAGCCCAGCGTGATCATCGCGAAGTAGACGCCGGACAGCCGGAACGACACCGCGCCGATGAGCACGGCGAGCGCGACGGCCGCCAGCCCGCCAAGCACCAGCAGGTAGACGAACGGGGTGCCCGTCCCGAGCAGCGGCACCTTGCCGTTGGCCGCCAGGACGACGAAGTACGCCCCGGTGCCGTAGAAGGCGGCGTGGCCGAACGAGAGGTAGCCGGTGTAGCCGCTGACGAAGTCGAACGACATCGCGAACAGCCCGAAGTACATGACCGCGATCATCGTCTCGACGTCGGGCAGGACGGTCACCATCTCGGCGCCCACCGACGAGTTGACGAGCGCCGAGTACAGCGCCGGGTAGACCGCGAAGAACGCGACGACCGCGAGGTGGACCGCCTGCTCGCGGGCGTACCGCACCGGCCACGAAGTCGCGGAGGTCGCCCCCTCCTCGCCGTCGGTCTCGCCGACGGTCGCCTCTGCGTCGGCGTCGGGGTCGGCGGTTTCGGTGCTAATGGCCACCCACCTCCTCGACGCCGAACAGGCCCTGCGGGCGCAGGACGAGCATCGCCACGAGGATGAGGAACACCGTCATCTCGGGCAGGCTGGCGAAGTCGACGTGGTTGTTGAACCACCAGGTCGTGGTGGCGTCGGCCATCCCGACGATGACCGCCGCCGCGACGGTGCCCCGGAAGGTGCCGAGGCCGCCGATGATGACGACCACGAACGCCGGGAGCAGGGTGTCGGCCGCCAGGGGGACGCTGGCGCCCCACGCGGGGTCCCACATCAGCAGCGTCCCGGCCGCGCCCGCCACGCCGGCGCCCAGCGCGAACACGACGGTGAACACCCGGCGGACGTCGATGCCGAGCGCCTCGGTCATCTCGGCGTCCTCGCTGCCGGCCCGAATGACGAGGCCGTAGCGCGTCCGGGTGAGGAACGCCCAGAGGCCCGCCACCGTGGCGGCGCCGACCGCGATCTCGAACAGCGAGAGGCCGCTGACCGAGATGAGCCCGAGGTCGACCGACGCGGCGAGGAACGCCGGCTTGGTGCCCAGCGCGGCCTGCCAGTCGCTGGTGGGCTGCATGCCGTAGAACAGCACCGCGATGCGGACCAGCTCGTCGAGGACGAGCGTAAGCCCGAACGTCAGCAGGATCTGGTAGACCGGCGGGCGGTCGTAGAGCCGGCGGATGAGCCCCACCTCGACCGCGCCGCCCAGCGCCGCCAGCACCGCGAACGTCGCCGCCAGCGCGAGGAAGAACGTCAGCAGGCGCGTCCCCGCGCCGGTCGCCCCGCCGACCGCGAACACCATCAGCAGGCCGCCGAGGTAGGCGCCGATCATCGTCATCGACCCGTGGGCGAAGTTGAGCACGCCCATCAGGCCGAAGATGAGGGTGAGCCCGCCGGCGATCATCACGTAGATGGCGGCCTTCGCCAGGCCGTCCACCAGCACGGAGGCGAGGTTCTCCGGTCGGAGGAACTGGCCGAGCGCGTCGACGAACCCCGCGAGCACTATCTGGTTCGCCAGCGCGGAGGCGAGTGCAGTCATGCGGTGCGACCCCTCCGGATCATGCGCTGAGATACCTCCTGAGCCGCTCGTCGTCGGCCGAGGTCTCGTCGGCGTCGCCCTCGTCGACCACCTGCCCGTTGTCGAGCACGTAGAACCGGTCGGCGAGGTCGAGCGCCAGCGGCAGGTTCTGCTCGACCAGCAGCAGCGTGGTGTCGGTCGCGGCGTCGGCCAGCGCCTCGGCCACGCGCTCGACGATGAGCGGGGCGAGGCCCTCGCTGGGCTCGTCGACCAGCAGCAGGTCGTTGTCGCCGACCAGCCCGCGAGCCAGCGCCAGCATCTGCTGCTGGCCGCCCGACAGCGTCCCGGCCTCCCGGTCGCGGTGGTCCCGCAGGTCCGGGAAGGTCTCGAACGCGAGGTCGAGCGCCGCGTCGCCGTCGTCGTCTCTGGGCACCGCGACGCGGACGTTCTCCTCGACCGAGAGCTGGGTGAACATCCGGCGGCCCTCGGGGATCCAGCCGACGCCCCGGTCGGCGACCTCGTGGGTCTCGCGGCCGGTGACGTCCTCGCCGCGATACCGGACCGTCCCCTCGCGGGGCGGGGTCAACTGCAGGATGGTCCTGAGCGTGGTGGTCTTGCCGACCCCGTTGCGGCCCACCAGCGCGACGACTTCGCCCTCCGCGACTTCGAGCGAGACGCCCTCGAGGATGTGGCTCTCGCCGTAGTAGGTGTGGGCGTTCTCTACTTCGAGTAGTGTCATGGGTTCGTCCTCCTTGTCAAGTTGTGGTCGGTGACGGATTCGCCGCCAACTCCGAGATCGGAACTGTGACGTCCCAGAAAGCCCCCGCGGGCTCGCGGTCGCTCAGCGACATATCCTCGGCTCGCTTCGCTCGCCTCGGATAGGGGTCGCTGAGACGACCACGGGCCGGAGGCCCGCGAGCCCGCGGCCCCTTTCGTCCACCCAAACGCGTGGTTCCGCACCGAGCGTTCGCTGGTGGACTGCGTCGCTGTGCACCGGCGTACGAAAAATCGGGATGCCGTACTCACGCCGCGCCCTCCTCCGGGTCGGCCCCGGTCTCCTCGGTGGGCGTCTCGCGGTCGCGGTCGAGGCTGCCGGCCTCGTACCCGCCGAGGTACGCCTCCTGGACCGTGGGGTCGTTCCGTACTTCGGCGGGGTCGCCCTCGGCGATGACCGCGCCCTGGTTCAGCACCACGACGCGGTCCGAGACGTTCATCACGATGTCCATGTTGTGTTCGACCAGCAGCACGGCGTGGTCGGTCGCGACGTCCTCGATGAGGTCGATGATCTCGCCGACGCTCTCGGAGGAGACGCCCGCGTTGGGCTCGTCCAGCAGCAGCACGTCGGGGTCGCCCGCCAGCGCCACCGCGACCTCCAGCTGGCGCTTGGCGCCGTGGCTCAGGCTCTCGGCGGGGGTCTCGGCCTCGTCGGCGAGGCCGACCCGGTCGAGGATGGCGTACGCCTCCTCGATGTGCTCCTCGAAGGCGCCGGCGTTGCGCCAGAGCTTGAACGAGTCGTCGCTGGCGGCCTGGGCCGCGACGCGGACGTTCTCCAGCACCGTGCTGGTCGGGAAGACGTTCGTGATCTGGTACGACCGGTGGAGCCCGAGGCTCGCCGTCTCGTACGGCGTGGCGTCGGTGACGTCCCTCCAGTCGCCGCCGTCGCGGACCTCGATGGTGCCGCGGGTCGGGGTCAGCACCCCGGTCAGCAGGTTGAAGAACGTCGTCTTGCCCGCGCCGTTCGGCCCGATGAGCGAGCAGAGCTCGCCGTCGTCGAGCGCGAAGTCCACGTCGCTGACGGCGGTGAGGCCGCCGAACTCCTTCGTCAGGCCCGAGGTTCGCAGCATGGCCTACAGCGAGCAGTCGACGCCGCTCTTCGGGACGGTCGTCTCCGAGGCGTCGATGGTGGCCAGCGGTTCGCTGGGCATGACCGCCGCCTTCCAGGAGTCGGCCCACTCGTCGGTCGTCGGGACGACGTCGGCCACGGTCATCGCCGACCGGGCCTGGTTGTCGTACGTCTGGAAGGTGTAGCCGCCCTCGCCCTTGGGAGTATCTTCGACCGTCATCCCGCGGAGCGCCTCGGCGATGTCGGCGCCCTTCGTGGAGCCGCTCTCGTTGACCGCCTGGACGATGGCCGAGGCGGCCGTGAACGTCCCGGAGCTGAACAGGTCGGGCACGACGCCGTAGGCGCTGGTGTAGCTGTCGACGAACGCGCTGTTGATGTCGTTGTCGTACTGGTTCCAGTGGTACCGGGTCGTGAACGGGCCGAGGTTCGCGCCCCGGATCTTCTCCTTGGTCAGGGGCTTGCCCAGCGCCTTCTGGAGGGTCTGGCCCACCACCGCGTTGGTGATGCGGGTGGCGAACCCGCCGAACACCCGGTAGTCGTAGTTCCCGTTGAGGAACGCGGTGAACAGCTTCGGGAGGGTGGCGACCGTGAAGCCGCCGACGATGCCCTCCGCCCCCTTGCTCTGGGCGTTGTCGAGCAGTCCCTTCCACTCGGAGTGGCCCTGGGGCACGAACTTCTTGCCGACGATCTCGACGCCCTCGGCCTTCAGCACCTCCTCGTAGTTGTTGACGACCGCCTTGCCGAACGAGTAGTCGGCGCCGAACAGGAACACCTTGCTCACGTCGGTCTGCTCGGCGACGTACTTCCCGCCCGACCGGGCGTCCATCGCGGTGTTCTCGCTCGCCCGGAACACGTTGTTCCCGCAGGTCTCGGCGCTCGACGTGATGGTGGCGGAGGCGGCCGGCCCCGCCATGAACGGGACCTGGGCCTGCTTGACGACCGTCTTGATGACGCGGTTGGCCGACCCCGAGGAGGTGCAGCCGAAGAGCATGTCCACGCCCTCGTTCTTCACGAGGTCGGTCGCCAGCGACTGGGCCGTGTCGGCGCTGAACTTCGTGTCCCGCACGAACAGCTCGTAGTCCACGTCGCCGACCGACGCGGTGTGCTTGCCGGTCGTCGCCTCCTCGATCGGCTCACCGCCGTTCTTGTACGCCAGTCCGGAGTAGAAGCCCCAGAGCGCCTGCTGGCCGTAGTACTTCAGGTCCCCCGACGTCGGCTGGAGGACGCCGATCTTGACGGTTCCGGAGACGTTCGCCCGCGTGGTCGTCTTTGCCGTGGTGTCGTTCATGCCGCCCTCCGTCGTGTCGCCCGTCGATTCGGTCGTCGCGTTCTGTCCACCGTCGCCGCCCGTGCAGCCGGCGAGCCCCGCCGCGCCCGTCGCACCGAGCGCCGCGAGCCATCGCCGTCGTGAGACGCTGTCGTCCACCATAACAGATTGGTATAGATCGCCCCGTTCGGCAAATACTGCGGGGTTAACATGTGAACGACCGGGCGAAGCGCCGGCGCGACGCGACGAGGGAGCGTTCGCGGCCACGTCGACCCGGGGCGAGCGACCTGCGCGTTCATCGGTTACCCTCCGGTTTTTCACTCCCAGGGCGTGTACCTTCCGGTATGTCCGACGACGTCACCGCACCGGAGCTCGCGACCGACGACGCGCTCGTCCTCGACGACGGCCGGTTCGCCCCCGAGCACGTCGCGCTCGTCACGGGCGCGGCCTCCGGCATCGGCCGGGCGACCGCGCTGGTGCTGGCGGAGAACGGCCTGACGGTGGTCGGCACCGACGTCGACGGGGAGGGGCTGGCCGGCACCCGCGAGCGCGCCGCCGACCTCGGGGTCGAGGGGACCGTCGAGATCGTCGCGGGCGACCTCCGAGAGGACGTCCCCGACATCGTCGAGCAAGCGGCCGAGCACGGCGACATCGCGTTCCTGGCCAACATCGCCGGGATGCAGCACATCGACCCCATCGAGGAGTTCCCCATGGAGGCGTACGACCGGCTCCAGGAGGTGATGCTGCGCGCGCCGGTCCAGCTCGCCAAGGAGTGCCTCCCGCACATGCGCGAGACCGGCTTCGGCTGCGTCGGCAACATGGCCTCGGTCCACGGCCACTACGTCACTAGCGACAAGGTGGCCTACAACGTCGCGAAGTTCGGCCTCCGGGGGCTCACTCAGTCCATCGCCGCGGAGGGCGAAGGGGACGTCCGCGCCTTCTCTGTCAGCACGGGCTACGTCAAGACGCCGCTCGTGACCGACCAGATTCCCGACACCGCCGAGCAGCGGGGCATCTCGAACCGGGAGGTCGTCGAGGACGTGATGCTCGGCCAGTCGCGCACCGACGAGATGATGACGCCCGCGGAGGTGGCCAACCTCTTCGCGTTCGGCTTCTCGAAGCACGCCGCCCACCTCAACGGCGGCGACCTGCGGTTCGACGACGGGATGACGCTGACCTACGAGTAGCCCCGCGGACGGTCCGCCGCGACCTCCCGGGGAACGCAACGGTTTTGTTAGTCGGCTATCGTGTTCGACTATGCGACTGCTGCCCTCCGTCGCGCTCGCCGTCCTCCTCGTCCTCGCGGGGTGCGACGGCGGCGCCAGCCACCCGCCGAGCGACGACCGGGCGCTCGACGCCCTGAACCGGACCGAAGCGGCTCTCGACTCGGTTTCGACGTATCGCTTCTCGTCCGAGATGCGCGTCTCCGCCTCGAAGGGCGACCGCTCGCGGACCGTCTCGGCGACCACCGACGGCGCCGTGGACCTTCGGAACCGTCGACTGCACGTCGCCACGGAAGTCGAAGGCCGGACCCGCGACGTGTACGTGGATGGGTACGAGAGATACACGGAGTGCGGGTCACCGTGGAGCGGCTGGAGCGTGAAGAACCTCAGCGAGTCGACGTCGTGGGCCGCGTTCGCGCCCGCCGGTCGACAGCTGGCACTCCTCGACCGCACGAACGTCTACTGGCGGGGGAACGAGACCGTGGACGGAAATCTGACGAACGTGGTCGTCGCCTACCCCTCGAAGGAGGCGCTCGTCGACCTCCAGCGCCGGGACCGCGCCGGCGCACCGGACCTCCGAGACGCGAACCTGAAGAACGCCACGGTGAAGCTCTGGAGCGACGCCGAGACGGGACTCCCCGTCAGGTCGCTCCTCGACATCGAACTGAAGAAGAACGGTGCGACGGCGACCGCGCGCGTGACGACAACGTTCTCGGGCTACGGCGACACCGTGAACGTCACGGTCCCGGAATCGGCGCGGACCGACCAACACGAGTTCGGGTGTCCGGGCGCGTAATCAACGGGATTCTATCGGACGGCCGACGGGAGCCAGTCACTCGACGGTCTTCCGGCGCACGCCCCACGGCAGGACCGTTTCGCAGGCCGTCGCGGCCGCGACCCGCCTACTCCAGCTCGTCGAGCGCCTCGACGACGCGCTCGATCATCTTCTGCTGGCCCCGCCGCAGGTTCTTCGACACCGCCGGCTTCGAGACGTCGAACTCGTCGGCGAGGTGGCCCAGCGTCGCGCCCCGGGGGCTCTCGAAGTACCCGTCGCTGACCGCGGTCTCCAGGGTCTCGCGCTCGACGTCCGAGAGGTCCCGGCACCCCTCGATGAGGGTCATCGCGGCGCCCGCGTTCTGGACGAACCCCTGGAGGTCGGGAATCTCGGTGTTGTTGCGTTCGAGCACGTCGAACTCGTTGTCGCGCTCGAGCTCGGCCAGCGTGGTGTCCTCGCGCTCGACGTCGTCGAAGCCGACGTGCCAGATCTCGCTGCCGTCCTCGATGTGGAACGGGCCGGTGATGTAGCCGTCGTTCTCGCGGACGGCGGCCATCGCATCGGTCTCGCCGATGACCGTCCGGATGTGGGCGACGTTGCCCCGGCGGGTGAGCAGGTCGTAGTCGTGCATGTTGTCGTGGTCCCGCAGGGCGCCCAGCCCCGCGGTGAGCTCGTCCCGGTCCTCGCCCTCGACCATCAGCCGGGTCTCGAGCCGACGCTCCATCCGGTCGAAGTCCCACTGGATGGCCGAGAACCCCACCGCGTGGTCGTCGGTCGTGTCGATAAACGGGCAGTCGTACTGCTCCACGTCCATCGTGATGTCTATCATGGGCCTGCCCTTGCTATCCGGTCCCATACGAGAGATGGGTAAAAAGACTTTTTCTTCGCTTCCGGCAATCATCGCCGAGACGGGAGCGACGCGCCGAGGGGCCGCTTCGACCGGCGCACGGCGTCGGTCCGGACGCACAGACTTCCGACGCCGTAACGGCTTTCCACGACCTGCCCCTAGGCTCGGTTGCTATGGCTCAACGCGAGGAACACGGAGACGCGTCTACGCTCGACGGCATGCCGCGACTCGGACTCGGGACGTGGCAGAACACCGACCCGCAGGCGTGCGTCGACAGCGTGCGGCGGGCCCTCGAGATGGGATACCGCCACGTCGACACCGCGCAGGCCTACGACAACGAGGAGTACGTCGGCGAGGGCATCGCCGAGGCCGACGTGGACCGCGACGACGTCTTCCTCGCGACCAAGGTCTGGATCGACAACCTGGCCCACGACGACGTCATCGAGACCGCGAAGGCGAGCCTCGACCGGCTCGGCGTCGACTCCCTCGACCTGCTGTACGTCCACTGGCCGGCCCGGGAGTACGACGCCGAGGAGACGCTGGCGGCGTTCGACGAGCTCCACGACGAGGGGCTCGTCGAGCGCGTCGGCGTCTCGAACTTCGAGCCCCGCCACCTCGACGAGGCCCGAGAGATCCTCGACGCCCCGGTCTTCGCCAACCAGGTCGAGATGCATCCGCTGCTCCCGCAGGACGAGCTCGTCGAGTACGGCCGCGAGCACGACGTCAACCTCGTGGCGTACTCGCCGCTGGCCCGCGGGAAGGTGTTCGACGTCCCCGAGATCAGGGAGGTCGCCGAGAAGCACGACGCCTCGCCGGCCCAGGTCAGCCTGGCGTGGCTGCTCCAGCGCGACGGCGTGGCCGTCATCCCGAAGGCCTCCAGCGAGGACCACATCCGGGACAACTTCGGCGCGCTCGACCTCGATCTCGACGACGAGGACGTCGAGAAGATAGAGAACATCGACGAGCGCGGCCGCCAGGTCGACCCCGGCTTCGCGCCGTGGAACTGACCGGGGAGCGCCGCGAACTGACCGGAGAGCCCTCTCGGTCGTCGGCGTTCCGTTCCCGGCGGTAGAACAAAATGTTTTACTGATAGGTCTGCGTCGCTGCGGACGATGAACGACGCGTCCGACGATTCCACCTTTCGGGCACTCCACCGGCTGGTCGAGCACTACACGCCCGACGGCGCGCTCGGCCGGAGCCTGCTCGGCGTCCCGGCGCTGCTGCTCGCACCGTTCATGTTCCTCGGCGGGCTGGCCGTCCTCGGCAGTGGCGGGAGCTTCGCCGCCTTCGTGACGGCCCTGGTCGTGCTCGTTCTCAGCGTCCCGACGCTGGTCGTCGGACTGGTGTCGCTCTGGCCGGTGTACCTCTCGCTCATCGGCAACGTCGAGTCCGCGGGGGCGTACCCCGACGGCGCCGCCCGGCCCGCGGAGCACGGCGAGACCCCCGAGGATATCCTCAAGCGCCGGTACGCCGCGGGCGAGCTGAACCGGGAGGAGTTCGAGCGCCGGCTCGACTCGGTGCTGGGGGCAGGCGGACGCGCGGACGGTTCACGGGGAGGCGAGCGGTCCCGGTCGAACGAACCGCGCCAGCGCCGCGGACGCGAGCCGGAGCCCGAGCGCTCCCGGAACCGGTAGTCGGCCGGCCGCGAGGAAGCCAGGAGCGACGCTGCTTCTCACAGAGGTCATCGGCGGACGACGACCCCGCAGTCGCCTCCAGAAACGCCGGGAGAACCCCGAAACTTCATAACGGCCGTAACGTATTAAAACGCAGATGCACGGCGGAACAAGCAGTACCGGCCTCGTCGGAGCGATCCGATACGACCTGCGGCGGCTGCACGAGAGTTGGATGGCGCTGTTCTTCCCCCGGCAGCGCGGGAACCAGAGCGGCGTCCTCGGCAAGTGGGAGCCGACCTCGACGTCGGGGAAGGTGGCCTACCGGTCGTGGAGCGCGGTCGGCACGGCGGTCGTGGCGCTGCTGTACCCCCTGACGCTGTTCGGCTTCGCGGCCCGCTACTACACCCGGAAGATCGACGGGACCGCCACCCGGCTCGGCGTCGTCGGCGTGGTCGTCCTGTCGCTGCTGGTGTGGGGCGGCCTGACCGCCCTGGCCCGCGTGCGCTTCTCGACCGACGGGTTCCTGGCGGTCGCGGCCGCGGGCGGGGTGGCCACGGTCGCGGCGGTGCTGGCGTACGCCTCGGGGACCCGGGGCGGCCGGCTCAGCACCGTGTTGCTCGCCTACCCGTTCGCGATGACGGCCATCTTCCTGCCGCCGGTCGTCGCGGCGCTGTACTCGCCGACCCTCTCGGAGATCATCTTCCCGAAGAGCTACACCCTCGCGGTCTGGCTGCTCGACAACCCGCTGGACCTCTGGGGCGTCAACACGTTCCTCCGCGAGCAGTTCACCCTGGAGGGCGCCAACTACGTCGCCATGTGGTTCGGCCTCTCGGTGCCGACGGGGTGGTTCCTCGGCCTGCTGGTGACGCTCGCGGACATCGTCCGGCCGAAGGGCGAGTAACCCACCACCTTTTTCTTCGTCGGGTGTCCTCGCTCGCTCCGTGCAGTCGCTCGCCGCGGACACCGCTCCTCGAAAGAATCTGGACCAAAAAACGGCCGCTCGCTCACTCCGTTCGCTCGCGGGACAATAGCGGAGATGGACCGCAACCGCCTCGCGACTACACTGCGACCATAGCTGCCGCGTTGGCGGTAGAGCCACGAGTGTGCTGACCGTCCAGGTACCGGAACGGGGAGTAATCCTTTTCGTCGCTTCGTCCGCATGTCCGCGTATGGAGTTCGACACGACCACCACGGCCGTCGCGTTCCTTGTCCTATTTGGCGTCCTCGCAGTAGGGACGCTGATGAGTCCGATGACGACCAGTACCGTGATGATGGTCCTCGGCGGACTGGCGGTGTTCGGCCTGCTCACGCTGTTCCTCGGCGTCAAACACGGCGAGTACCGGGCGACGCGATAGGAGCCGACCAGGATCACCGGATCCAGCAGAATGGTGGCGGCCCGGGGGCCACACCTGGGTTCGCGGATGCGGTGCAGTTGCACACCGGCGTTCGACCGCGAACGAACGACCGCGAGCGAGCGGACCGAGGAATCCCTCGAACTCACGCGCCGGAGGCGCGTGAGTGAAGGGGTGACGACGTGTCTGCGTGAACGGACTGAACGCAGGCTCGGGAGAGCGAAGCTCTCCCGGTGTTTTTCATGGAAGTTTTGCAAGGGAGAGAGCGTCTACGACGCTCTCGACCGCAGCAAAAGTTTCACATGTAGCCCAGGTCGCGGAGGCGCTCCATCAGGTCCTCCTTGTCCTGGGCGCGGCCGGCGCGCTCGGTGGTGTCGTCCAGATCTTGGAGCCACGCGGGGTCCTCGGTGGTCTTCTCGGTGCTGACCTCGCTGCCCAGCGACCGGAACCCGGCGAAGTACTTGGGGCTGACCGGGATGTCGTCCTGGGTGAGGTCGTTCGGCAGGTCGTCGTGGTCCTGGGGCACGTAGCCCTCGTCGGGGTACTCGGAGACGGTGTCGGGCACGACGTAGTGCCAGAAGGTGTCCCAGACCGCCCGCTCGTCGAACTGGAGGATGGGCTGGACGCGGTCGTGGGGCGGGTAGATGTCGGGGTCGTGGCGCGGGCTGAAGAACGTCTCGTCGGCCCGGGCCTCCTGCTCGTCCCAGCGCACGCCCGAGATGATGCCGTCGATGTCGTGCTCCTCGATGGCGTCGTTGAGCGCGACCGTCTTCAGCAGGTGGTTGCCCACGTAGGTGTCGAGCAGGAACGGGAACTCGTCCTCCTCGTACTCGAGGATCTCGCGGACGTGGTGCTGGTTGTGGTCGTTCAGCGCGTCGATCGGGATGTCGTCGCCCGGGTCGAGGTCGTTCTCCTCGGCGTACTCGCCGACGTCCTCGTTGCGGGCGTAGATGACCTCCAGGTCCCACTCGTCGGCCCACCTGTCGACGAAGTCGTGGATCTCGTCGAAGTGCTGGTAGTGGTCGATGAACACCGCGGGCGGGGTCTCGAGGTCGTACTTGTCGGCGACCTCCTTGATGAAGTAGAGGGTGAGCGTCGAGTCCTTGCCGCCGGTCCACATCACGGCCGGGTTTTCGTACTCCTCGAGGCCCTGCCGGGTCACCTCGATGGCCTTCTCGATCTTGTGCTCCATCGAGGGGTAGTCCTCGGGGTCCTCGCCTTCGCCGTCGGTGTAGTCGACGTCCACGTAGTCGGGGAAGTCTGCTGCCATCGTTCGTAATTAGATATAATTACCGGCCTAAAGTGCTTTTCGGCTCTCCATCCTTTCAGGGCGCGTAAACTACCTCGCAGGCGTCGTTTACTGCGATTTCGTGCGCTATAAGGTGCCACACGGCGACGCGCGACCGACGCACAGGAATCAGCGTGAACCCGGATTACTTCATCCTTTTGCAGCGAGCCGGAGGCTCGCGCACGAGAAATTGTACTGTGAGCGAACGAGCGCAGCGAGTGAGCGAGCAGACTTTTTCATCGACGTTTTTCGAGGAGCGGTGTCCGCAGGGCGCGACCGAAGGGAGCGCCCGAGGACACCCGACGAAGAAAAAGGTCGTCTTAGATGAACTCGTTGTCCCGCCAGTCGACGCCGCTGGAGCCGGAGTTCGACGAGGTCGGTCCCTCGACCACTTCGATGGAGGCGGGTCGGTCCTCCCCGTCGACGATGCGGGTGGCCTGGAGCTCGCCGTCCTGCTCGGTGATGGCCGTCAGCGTCCCCTTCTCGGCCAGCCGGGCGATGTCGCAGAGCACGAGGAACATCGGGTACTGGAGCGCGGTGTTCTGGAGGACGGTCTCGCGGTCGCCCTTGAACGCCGCGACCTCGATGAGCTCGCCCATCGGCTCGTCGTCCTCCTCCTCTTCCTCGACGTCGTCCCCCCAGCGGGGGCCCTCGCGTCGCTTCTGCTCCTCCTCGGTGTAGACGCGGGTCTCGGAGATGCTGGCCTTGAGCTGGGCGGTCGGCGTGTACTTGCTGATGCTGTCGTCGTCGGCCACCGCGCTGATGATGAGCGTGTTCTTGCGCCGGGTGATGTCGACGCTGGCGATCTCCGGCGGCAGGTCGGGGTCGTCCTCGAAGTGGTCGTACACGGTTTCCAGCGGCAGTTCGAGCGTCGAGTGAAGTCGATATACTTGCCCCGTCATTTGTGAATTACACGCAGGTTCCCGGCTGACGACACGGTACACGGGAGCGTAGGTGGTCCGAACATATATGACCTGCTCTTTCAGTCCCCGGTTATGTCAGTTCAGGGTCAGATTACGCCGAGAGCGTCTCGTCGAGCTCGCCGCGCTCGTCGAGTTCGGCCAGCACGTCGCTCCCGCCGACGAACTCGCCGTCGACGAACGTCTGGGGGATGGTCTCCCACCCGCTGTGGTCCGCGAGCGCGGTCCGGAACTCGGGCAGCGCGTCGAGCACGTCGACCGTCTCGTAGTCGTCGCGGTACCGCTGGATCAGTTCCAGCGCCTTCTGGGAGTAGCCGCACTGGGGCATCAGCTCGTTGCCCTTCATGAACAGCACGACGTCGTTGTCCGCGATGGCCGAGTCGACGCGCTCGCGGACCTCCTCCTCGCTCAGGTCGCTCTCGGGTTGGAAGGTCATGGAGTCCGGTACGACCCCCGAGCGCAAAGAAGTTGTGCTACTCGTCGTTGCCGACCCGCACGACGTTGATGAGCGAGTGGACCGGGACGCCCTCGACCTCCTCGACGCCCTGCTTGTCCACCAGGACGACGCAGCCGACCGGCGTGCCGCCCTCCTCGCGGATGGCCTCGACGGTCTCGGTCATGGTGGTCCCGCTGGTGATGGTGTCGTCGACCACGTAGCACTCGCGGTCCCGGATCTGGGCGAAGTTCCGCGAGAACGTCCCGCCCAGGTCCTCGATGTCGCCCTCCTCCCACTGGTGCTTGCTCGGGGCGTAGGTGCCGAGGTCGGTGTCGAGCTCGCGGGCGACCGCGGTCGCCAGCGGGGCGCCGGCCTTCTCGATGCCGATGGTGAGGTCGACCTCCTCGCCCTGCTTGGCCATCAGGTCGGCCATCGCGGCCCCGGCGTGGTAGAGCCGGTTGCTGTCCCGGCCGAGCGCCGACCAGTCGACGTGGATGTCGTGGGGGCCGCCGGTGGGTTCGGGTCGCGGGGTCGCGGTCGTCTCGGTCCCGGTCCCGCTGCGCTCGACCAGCCAGCTCGCGGTCTCCCGCGAGACGTTGAGCTCGTCGGCGATCTCGCCCTTCGACAGCCCCTGGTCGGCGAGTTCGGCCGCGCTCTCGATGAGGTCGTCGACGTTCTTCATATCTGGTCGAATTGGACCGCTGTCTTTATTGTCGTTTCGTCATCCGCAAACGCCGCCCGGTAGTCGTCGAGACCGTGGACGCCCGTGACCAGGTCGTCGAGCAGCCACGCCGGGAGGTCGCCGAGGGTCCGGACCGCGGCCTCGAAGTGCGCGACGTCGGAGTTGACGCTGCCGACCAGCGCCTTGTTCCCCATCACCAGCTCCTTGTGGAGCCGCCCGCCGTCGACCTCGAACTCCCAGGGCTCGGGCACGCCGAGCAGCGCCGCCACCCCGCCGGGCGCGAGCGCCTCGACGCACTCGAAGGCGTGCTTCGCGTAGCCCGTGGCCTCGTAGACGAGGTCCATCGGCTCGTGGACGTCGGGAATCTCGGGCACCGGCGTCTCCCGCGAGTCGACGTAGGTCGCCCCGAGCCGCTCGATGACGTCGACGGTCGGATCCGGCCGGTCGCGCCGCCCCAGGCAGTAGGTGCGGTCGTACCCCCGGGATTCGAGCATCGCGAGCGTGAGCAGGCCCAGGCTCCCGTTGCCGAGCACCAGCCCGGTCTCGGGCTCCCAGTCGAACGCCGACCGCGAGGCGTACGCGTGGTCGAGCGCCTTCTCGGTGATGCTGACGGGCTCGACCAGGAACCCCCACTCGGCGAGGTCGTCGGGCACGGGCACCAGCGACTCGGCGGGGCTGGTGAAGTACTCGGCCATGAACCCGTGGGCGCCGTCGATGCCCCGCTCGACGTACTCGCCGGGCGGCGCCATGTCGGGCTGGCCGCGCTCGAAGTACTCGTTGGTCCCCGAGGCGGGCCGCCGCCTGACCGTCGGCGCCACCACGTCACCCGCCTCGAAGACGGTGTCGGTGCCGTCGACGACCACGCCGACCGCCTCGTGGCCCAGCACCATGTAGTCCTCGCCCTCGGGGTAGCCGCCGTGGCTGCCCTGGATGACCTCGTGGTCGGTGCCGTCGACGCCGACCCGGAGCGTCCGGACCAGCGCCTCCCCGGGTCCGGGCTCCGGACGCGGCACCTCGGCGACCGTCGGCTCGGTCGCGCCCCGCTCGATGACAACTGCTTGCATGGGAGTCGGTTGGGGCGGGAGGGTCTAAAGATTTATTCTATGTCGAGTAAACATCTTGGGTCGGAGTCGCCTACTCCCAGAGGTCGTAGAGGTCGTCGCGGACCGCCTCGGTCACGAGGTCGCCGTCGAGTTCGACGCCCGGGTCGTCGGTCTCCTCCTCGACGACCCCGATCTCGTTCGCCTCGATGCCCTCGTCGTCGAGCGCCGCGAGGGCGTCGTCGGCCTCATCGTCGGGTACCGCCGCCAACAGCGCGCCTGACCCGAAGACGCGCAGCGGGTCGACGCCCATCGCCTCGCAGATCGCGGCGGTCTCCTCGCGGACGGGGACCGCGCTCCGGTCGACCGCCAGGCGGACGCCCGAGGCGCTGGCGAGCTCGACCAGCCCGGTGACCAGGCCGCCCTCGGTCGGGTCGTGCATCGCGGTGGCCCACTCCCGGAGCACCCGGGCGTCGGGCACGACGCTGATGTCGCCGAAGAACCCCTCGGCGCGTTCGAGGACGTCGGCGGGGAGGTCGAGGTCGTCGCGGAAGTCGGTCGCCAGCACCGCGGTCCCCTCGACGCCCGCGCCCTTGGTGAGCAGCAGGCGGTCGCCCGGCTCGGCGCCGCCGGTCGGGACGTACTTGTCGGCCAGCCCCAGCGCGGTCATCGCCACCATCGGGCGTTCGAGGGCGGGGGCGTACTCGGAGTGGCCGCCGACGATGGCGACGCCAAGCTCGCGGGCTTCCTCGTCCATCTGGGTCGTCAGCGCGTCCAGGGTGGCCTCGTCGTCGTCGGGCAGGAACAGCACGTTGGTCAGCCACCGCGGGTCGGCCCCGCAGGCCGCCACGTCGTTGCACGCGACGTGGACCGCGAGCGTGCCGAGCCGCTCCTTCGCCAGCGAGAGCGGGTCGGAGTTGGCCACCAGCACGCTGCCGTCGTCGAGCCGCATCGCCGCAGCGTCCTCGCCGTACTTCGGGCCCATCAGCACGGAATCGTCTCGCGCGCCCGTGCGAGAGAGGACCCGAGCGAGGTCGTCGGGGTCGAGTTTGCCGAGCATACCCGTCCCTCGGAGGTCGGGGACCTAAGGTGCGGCGACTGGCGGCCGACGCGGGGTCGGCGGGGACCGACGGGTCTCCGAGGCGATCGAACCGTCAGCACCGAATAATTAACACTTCAGGCGTCGTTTCGTCCACGTCCAATGTCCTCGCTCTCGGAGTGGGACGCGCTCGCCGGCGCGGCCGCCGTCGCCTACCTGGTCGCGCTGCTGCGGCTCCGCGTCGACCTGGGGAATCCGGTCCACCTGGTGCCGTTCGCGGTCGTGCTGTTCGCCGGACTGGTCCTCGTGCTCCAGGGGCTCGCTCCGCCGGACTTGGAAGTGCGGCTGCTCCGGTTCCGACTCGGTCGGGTCAGGCGGGCCGTCGAGTGGACCGCGGGCGTCGCGCTGACCGGGCTGACGTGGCTCGCGCTGGGCGAACCGCTGACCGCCGTCGCCGTGGGACTCGCGGTGGGCTACCTGTGGACCCAGCGCGACGGCTACTACGCCGACCTCCGCGACAGGGTCGACCGACTCGAAGAGACCGAGACAGCCGTTGCGGCGGAGAAGTCCTGAGTCCGATTCCGGCGCTCGGACGCCGACGTGGCGATTCCGCGACGCGTCAGGGACTTAGCCACTCGGCGCGTAGAGTTGGCGTGGAACTCCCCAAAGCCCTCGATTCGAAGCTCGACGTGCTCCGGCCGACGTGGCGGTGTCACGACTGCGGGAAGACGTACCGGTTCAACCGCCGGACGTGTGGCCGGTGCGACTGCACCGTCTTCGACCGGGTGCGGTGAGTCGGAGAAACGGAGATGGATTTTCGCCGGATGAATCATCTCCGTAGCGTCCGCCACAGACTGCGGTCGGCGCGTGCTGACGCGACTTCGTGTCGCGTCAGACCGCGCTAGGGAGGCGGTCGCATTCAGGCGACCGCTGAGGCTGGGGAGGAGTGAGACCCGCAGTGCTGTGCAGATGCGGGACACAGGTGACGGCAGTAGCTAGCTTCTCGCCGACGTCCAGCCTGATTCTGCGTTAGCGTCCGAGTCCGAGACGCGACCAGTCGCTAGCTGCCGTCCAGGTTCTCACACCGACCCCCGCCCTTTATCCCCGAGAGCGACCCACTGCCGGCATGGAGCGGTACGACCAGCTCTATCGACTCTACGACGAGTTCGACGCCGCGACCCTGCGGGCGCTCCAGGACTTCGTGGACCTGTTCCCGCCGGTCGACTCGCGGGTCGCCCTCGAGCACTGGCAGGAGGTCGGCGACGAGCTCGACGACCGGAAGGCCGAGATCCGCGGGGCGTTCCCCGACGCCGGCGAGACGTTCGCCGAACTCGCCGCGCGGGCCACCCGCGAGCAGGCGTTCACCGCGCTCGACCTCCACGCCAAGTACGACCGCGGGGTGAACGTGCTGGTGCTCGACGTCGACGAGACCCTGCGCTCGGCCGGCGGCACCGACAACGAGATCCCCCGCGAGACGCTCCACCTGCTGACCGAACTCCACGAGGCGGGCACGCCCATCGTGGTCTGCACCGGCCAGACCCTCGAGAACGTCAAGGGCTTCCTCATCCAGGGGCTGGGCAACGAGATCGTCCACTCCGGGGACCTCTCGGTGGTCTACGAGGCCGGGACCGGCGTGTTCACGCCGGGCCACGGCGCCGACACCAAGCGGCTGCTCTACGACGACCTCGACGACGACGTCCGGGCCATCTTCGACGCGGTGCGCTCGCGGGTCCTCTCGGACGCCCCGGAGGAGCTCCGCCGGGGCTGTCACCTCCAGGGCAACGAGTTCAACGTCACCATGAAGCCCAACTTCGAGACCGGCAGCGACGAGGCCCGCGAGGTCATCGACCGCGCGCTGGTGTACGAGCTCGACCTGCTCGGCGACGCGGTCGCGGCGGAGGTGGGCGACGACGAGACTGGCACCGGCGACGATGAATCGGCGGCGGACGCGCCCGCCGGCGACTGGGCCCGGGCCTACTACGCCGACCAGGACCCCGAAATCCGCGGCGTCCTGGAACGCGAGGGCGGGACGCCCGACTGCGGCCCCGAGGAGGTGCCCGACCCCATCCGGGACACCTTCGAGCGCATCGACGTGGCCTACTACGAGGCCGACGCCGCCGAGATCGGGAGCCTCGAACTCAACAAGGTCGTGGGCGTCGAGGCCGCCTTCGAGGTGCTGGGCATCGACGACCCGTTCGCGGCGGTGCTGGGCGACAGCAAGAGCGACCTCCGGGTGATGGAGTGGGTCGCCGAGAACGACGCCGGCATCGCGGCCGCCCCCGAGCACGCCTCCCGGGACGTGCTCGACCACGTCATCCGGACCGACGAGCTGGTGTTCGACCGCGGGAAGGCCGGCGACGTGCTCCGGACCGTCTTCGCGCTGAACCGGCTGGCGAATCTGGGGTGACGGGTTGGTGTGGCGGTTTTTAGGGGTTGTGGAGGGTTGGGATTACAGCTCCGATGAAGTACAGTCGAAGCTAGCTACTGCCGTCACCCATGTACCGCAACAGCACAGCACCGCAGCAGCCTCACGACTCCCCAACCGCCTGCGCTTCTCGGTCGTCGCTTCGCTCCTCCCTGCGATGCTCAGCCCTCGCGCGACTCGACGCGACACGAGGTCGCGCCAGCGCGCGCCGAGGTCGAGGGGAACCAGTCGCTCTTGCGGTCGTGGACGCTCGACAGAGAAGCAACGAAAGGGGACGGGGAGAGAACCCGGAAAAGGACGAGAGGCCAGTTTCAGACGTTCAGCCGGAACCGGACCGTGTCGCCGTTCTCCAGCGGGCTGCCGGTCGAGAGCGTCTCGGTCGAGTCGAACGACTCGCGGACGACCACGGTGTCCGAGCGGAGCCGCTGCCCGTCGAGGACGCCCGCGCGGACCTGCGGGCCGTACTGGTCGGCGAGTTCGTCCACCACGTCCGCGACCGTCGCGTCGTCGGGCACCGCCACGCGGGCCTTCCGCGTGCCGGTGCGGGCGACGAGGGTACCGGTGAGTTCCACGGTGACGTTCATACCAACCCGTCGTTCCCCCAGTGACTAAAAGTTTACTCACACGCGAAAAAGTCCGCCGAGACGGAATCGCTTAAGGACGCGGCCCGCCACCTCTTCGACATGGCGAACAACGCACCGGCGCCCGGCAGCGACGACCCCGTCGGCCTGCACGGGGTCGTGCCGCCGACCGTCACGGCGTTCGACGCGGACGAATCGGTCGACTACGAGGCGACCGCGGCCCACGCCCGCTTCGTCGCGGACCGGGGCGCCCACGGCGTCTTCCCGCTGGGAACCAACGGCGAGTTCCCGCTGCTGGCCCCCGACGAGCGCGACGCGGTGGTCGAGGCGGTCGTCGCGGAGATCGACGGCGACGTCCCGGTCATCGCGGGCGTCGGCGCGCCCAGCACGCGCCAGACGGTCGCCCACGCCGAGCACGCCGAGCGGGTCGGCGCCGACGGCGTCGTGGTCGTCACGCCGTACTACTACCCCGTCGACCACGACGCGGCGGTGACCCACTACCGGCGGGTCGCCGAGGCGGTCGACTGCCCGGTGTACGTCTACCACATCCCGAGCAAGACCGGCAACTCGCTGTCGCTGGAGACGCTCGACGCGCTCGCGGGGATCGAGAACGTGGTGGGGCTCAAGGACTCCAGCAAGGACGTGCCGTGGCTCGGCCAGGCCATCGACGCCCACCCCGAGCTCACGTTCCTCGCGGGGTCGGACTCGCTGCTGTTCCCCGGACTGGAGGTCGGCTGCGCCGGGCTCGTGAGCGCGGTCGCCAACGCCTTCCCGGAGCTGGTCGCGGACCTCTACGAGGCCTACGACGAGGGCGACGAGGAGCGCGCCCGCGAACTCCAGAGCGAGGTGTACGACGTGCGGTCGGCGCTGAAGCGCGGCCCCTACATGGCGGGGGTCAAGACCGCGCTCGGCCTCCGGGACGTCGGCTTCGACGTCGGCCCGCTCCGGAGCCCGCTCCGGACGATGGACGACGAGGACCGCGCGGCGCTCCGGGACGACCTCTCGGACCTGGGCCTGCTCTGACCCGGCGAGCGAGTCCGTCTCTCCCTTTTGTTTTCCGGTTCGTTCCGCTTGGTTTCACCGGATTCAGGCTGAACGGTCGGTGGGTTTAATGCCGAAATGTGATACCTATTACCACACGCCGAGTCGGACCCGTCTCGACTCGACCCGGCGATGCGGAACCTGCCGCTCGTCACGGAAATCACCATGAACGACACCATCCCTCCACTCAACAAGCGAACCGCGCTCGGCGGACAGTTCTGGACGGTCGGCGCGCTCGGCGCGCTCGGCGCCCGCGGCGTCCCGTTCGCGGCGGTACTGGTCGCGGTCGGCGTCCACCTGGTCCTCTGGCCGACGCTCGGGTCGGGCCGGCGCGCCGTATCCTCCAAATTTTTACTCCAGGCGGAGTAATCGCTTGGTATGGTTCGTAACTACGAGTCGCTCCACGACCCGAACGCCGAGTACACGATGCGGGACCTCTCGGCGGAGACGATGGAGTGCACCGGAGCGCGCGGCGAGGCCCGGGACGTGGAGATCACCGACGTCCAGACGACGATGGTCGACGGGAACTTCCCGTGGACGCTGGTGCGGGTCTACACCGACGCCGGGGTCGTGGGGACCGGCGAGGCCTACTGGGGCGCGGGGGTACCGGAGCTCATCGAGCGGATGAAGCCGTTCGTGGTCGGCGAGAACCCGCTGGACATCGACCGGCTCTTCGAGCACCTGATCCAGAAGATGTCGGGCGAGGGCTCGATCCAGGGCGTGACCGTCACGGCCATCTCCGGCATCGAGATCGCGCTCCACGACGTCGCGGGCAAGCTGCTCGACGTCCCCGCCTACCAGCTGCTCGGCGGGAAGTACCGCGACCAGGTGCGGGTGTACTGCGACTGCCACGCCGGCGAGGAGGCCGACCCCGAGAGCAACGCCGCGGAGGCCGAGCGCGTGGTCGAGGAGCTGGGCTACGACGCGCTGAAGTTCGACCTCGACGTGCCGTCTGGCCACGAGAAGGACCGCGCGAACCGCCACCTCCGCAACCCCGAGATCCAGCACAAGGTCGACATCGTGGAGGCCGTCACCGAGCGCGTGGGCGACCGGGCCGACGTCGCGTTCGACTGCCACTGGACCTTCTCGGCGGGCAGCGCCAAGCGCCTCGCCAGCGCCCTCGAGGAGTACGACATCTGGTGGCTCGAGGACCCCGTCCCGCCCGAGAACCTCGACGTCCAGACCAACGTGACCCACTCGACGACCACGCCCATCGCCACGGGCGAGAACGTCTACCGCAAGCACGGCCAGCGCCGGCTCGTCGAGGAGCAGGCGGTCGACATCATCGCGCCCGACATGCCCAAGACCGGCGGGATGCGCGAGACCCGCAAGATCGCCGACCACGCCGACACGTACTACATCCCGGTGGCGATGCACAACGTCTCCTCGCCGGTCGCGACGATGGCCTCGGCCCACGTCGGCGCGGCCATCCCCAACGCGCTGGCGGTCGAGTACCACTCCTACCAGCTTGGCTGGTGGGAGGACCTCGTCGAGGAGGACGTCATCGAGGACGGCCACATCACGGTCCCGGAGGAGCCCGGCCTCGGCGTGACCCTCGACATGGACGTCGTCGAGGAGCACATGGTCGAGGGCGAGGAGCTGTTCGACGAGGCGTAGCTTCGTCGGGCTCGCGGAGCTTCGCTCCGCGGCGTTCGGCGGGGTGAGAAGGAGGCTACCGACCGCGCTCGGCCTGTACATTTAGGACCGAGCGCGTCGCACCTCCGTCGATTCCCGCCGATGACCGCGACGCCCGACTCCGACCTCGCCGCCGTCCCGTGGCGCTCGCCCACCGTCAGGGTCGTGTTCGCCGCGACGGCGCTGGCGCCGCTGGGCGTCCCGCTGGTCAGCCCCGCGCTCCCGGTCGTCCGCGACGCCTTCGGGCTGACCGACGCGACCGCCAGCCTGCTGGTCTCGGTCTACTTCCTCACCGGCATCGTCCTGTCGCCGTTCCTCGGGCTGCTGGCCGACCGGTTCGGCCGCAAGCGCGTGCTCGTCCCGTCGCTGGCGGCGTTCAGCGTCGCCGGCGGCGCGATCGCGTTCGCGCCGGGCTTCCGGGTGGTGCTCGCGGTCCGGCTCGTCCAGGGGACCGCCGCGGCCGGCATCTTCGTGACCACGGTGACGCTCATCGGCGACGCCTTCGAGGGCGTCCGTCGCAACGCGGTGCTGGGCGCGAACACGTCGGTCCTCGCCGCGGGCGCGGCGGTCTACCCGTTGCTCGGCGGCTACCTCGCCACGGTCTCGTGGAACGCGCCGTTCCTGGCGTACCTCCTGGGGCTGCCGGTCACCGCGTTCGCGTGGCTCGGGCTCGAGGAGACCGCGACCGAGCGCCGGGCCGGCGGGGTCGGGTACCTGCGCCGGGCGCTGGAGTCGCTCGCACGGCGCGCCGCGGTGGTCCCCTACGCGACCGCGTTCCTGACCGAGGTGCTGCTGTTCGGCGTCGTCATCACGGCGGTCCCGTTCCTGCTGGACGACTTCGGGTTCTCGCCGGTGCTCGTCGGGCTGGTCCTCACGGCGACCGAGGCGGTCTCGGCGGTCGTCGCCGCCGCGAACGGGTGGCTGGCCGGTCGGCTCTCGGACCAACGCATCATCGCGCTCGGCTACGCGTGCTACGCGGTCGGCCCGTCGGTCGTGTGGGCCGACCCGTCGCTCGCCGGCGTCGTCGCCGGGGCGGTCGTCCTCGGCGCCGGCGTCGGGCTGACGATGCCCTCGGTCGACGCGCTGCTGAGCGACCTCGTGACGACGGAGTACCGCGCCGGCGCGCTGAGCGTCAGGAACAGCGTCACCTTCCTCGGCCGCGCGGTCGGCCCCGTCTCGTTCGCCGGCATCGCCGCCAGGACGGGCTACCGGCCGCTCCTGCTCGCGGCGGGCTTGGTCGGCGCCGCGGGCGTCGCGGCGACGCTCGCGCTCTCGCGGTGAGGACTACGCGGAGACGACGGCCGGTTCGAGCTCGCCGACGGCGGTGAGGACCTCGTCGCGTTCCGCCGGCGGGACGTCGAACGACGCCATCGCCTCGTCGAGGTGGACCGCGATGACCTCGAAGTCCTCCTCGCGAATGTCGAGGTGAGCGTGGGCGGTCTCCATGTCCGCGCCGTCGTACTCGACCGGGCCGCCCGCGGCGGCCGCGAGGAACCGGGTCTGGTGGGCCCGCAGCGACGCCACGTCGGTGTCCTCGAAGAAGTGGGCGACGCGCTCGTCGTCGAGGACGCGCTCGTAGAACGATTCGACCACCGCCGCGATGGCCTCGCGACCGCCGAGCCGCTCGTAGAGGGTCTCGGACATGTGTGACTAATCGGATATAATCGAGCCGATTAAATGTATTGGCCGATTTCGGAAATTTCACCGCTCACTGCCGGCCGAAAAAGTGTCAGCGTCGACGAACTGTCGGGTCACATGGTAACTTTCCGGGGAGTAGTATTTTATACTTTGCACGGGTCCGGGCGAATAACAGGGACTACGTCATGACGACCGGGATTCTCATCGTAGACGACTCGGAGTTCATGCGCCAGCGGGTCAAGAGCGCGCTCGCGGACGACGAGTACCGCATCGTCGCCGAGGCGCCCAACGGCGCGTGGGCCATCCAGCGGTACAAGGAGCACGCCGACGACGTCGACCTCGTGCTGATGGACATCGTGATGCGGAAGGCCAACGGGCTGAAGGCCACCGCCGCCATCAAGAAGCTCGACGAGGACGTGCGGGTCATCATGTGCACCAGCGTCGGCCAGCGCCAGAAGATCCAGCTGGCCGCGCGGGCGGGCGCCGACGCCTACATCACCAAGCCGTTCGAGGACGAGGAGCTCACCGACGCCATCCAGGGGGTGGTCGCCCCGTGAACGGGGTGGCGACCGGCGACGCCGACCGGCGCCGTCGACCCGGCCCCTCGCGGAGGTGCAGGGATGGCCCCGACTGACGACGCCTTCTACCGCGAGGCGAAGTCCCAGATCCGCGCGCTGAACGACGGGCTGCTCGCCGCCGAGCGCGACGCCGACGCGGCGGTCGCCGAGCTGTTCCGGGTGGCCCACTCGCTCAAGGGGTCGTGTCGGACCCGCGGGCTCGCCGACGCCGGCGACCTCGCCCACGCGGTCGAGGACGCGCTCGACGCGCTCCGGGGCGGCGAGGTCGCGCCGACGCCGGCCCTGATCGACGAGGCGCTGGCGACCGTCGACCTGCTGGAGGCGACGGTCCGGGCCGACGCGGTCGGCGGCGAGGTGGAGGGCGACGTCGACGCGGCCTGCGCGTCGCTCCGGGCGACCCTCGACGAGGAGCGCGCCCGGACGCCGACCGACGCGGACGGGACGCTCGACGCGCCGGCGGCCGACCCGGACGACGACTGGGACCCCGCCGCGGAGGGGCTGAGCGACGACGTCGTCGCGGCGCTCGAGGAGACCAGCGAGTTCGACGACATCGACGCGCTGCTCGACGGGATGGACGACCCGGACGGCGACGAGGAGCTCGACGGCTGGGGCATGCTCGGCGACGCGGGCGACGGCGGGGCCGGCACCGATGCTGGTCCGCGGGCCGACACCGCGTCCGATGGTGCCTCCGGGAGCGACGACGCCGACCCCGCGGCGGAGCTCGGCCCCGCCGAGACCCCCGACGAGCCGTCGGCGTTCTTCGAGGAGACCAAGCGGCGGGTCGACGACGACCGGGACATCGACGACCTCCAGGCCGACATCGACGCGGTCGAGTTCGGCGAGTTCGACGACGAGGACACCTACACCATCGAGGAGCTGCTGGCGCTCGAACCCGACGAGCGGCCGGGCGAGGACGCCGGGGGCGTCCCGTCCGAGGAGGACGCCGCGGACGGCCCGTTAGATGACGGGACTGTCGCCGCGACCGACTCGGCACCGGACGAATCCCCGGCCGAGGGCGGCGACTCCGCGGATCGACCCCCGGACCTGCTCGGGACCGGCGGCGTCGACCCCGACGCCGCGACCGACTCCGCGGCCGGCGCGCCGACCGACCCGGCGACGGGCGCAACTGCCGACGACATCGGCGACCCGCTGGGCCTGGCCGACGCCGACCCGTCGCCGGAGGACGGCCGGCCCGTCGACGCTGCAGAGTCGGCTGCGGCGTCGGCAGAGGCGGGCGAGGAGTTCGCTCACGGCGACGAGACGGCGACAGAAACGGCCGGTGAACACGGCGACACGACCGCCAGCGACGGAGAGACCGATTCCACTGGCGAGGCCGATGCCGGTGACGGGGCCGACGAGCCGGGGACGTTCGTCTTCGGCGCCGACCCGGCAGACGACGCTTCGGAGGCTGACGCCGACGGCGAGGCGGTCGCGTCCGGGGAACCCGCGTCGCCCTCCGCTGCGGAGGAGGTGTCGGACGCCGACTCCGGAACCGATACGGACGACGGACCCGAGGCCGGCCAGACATCGGCCGACGATACCACGCCGGCGGCGGAGTCGGTTCCGGACGCCGACTCGGTCCCCGACGCGGATTCGGTCCCCGATGCCGACTCGCTCCCGGATTCGGACTCGCTTCCGGACCCGGGTTCGGTGCCGTCGGACGTCGATTCGCTGTCCGACGACGACGCACTGTCGGCCGGCGGTTCGCTGACTGACAGCGCGATGCCGGACGACGACGGGCTTCCGGACGCCGACCGGACGCCCGACGCCGATTCGCTGCCCGACGCTGACTCGCTGCCAGACCCGGACACGATACCCGAGACCGACCTCGGGGTCGACCTCTCCGGCGAGTTCGACGCCGACGTCGGCGGCGGCTCCGACATCGACGACGGCGCCGGGATGGACGTCGCCGTCGACGAGGAGATGGCCGAGTTCGAGTCGCGGTTCGGCGACCTGCTCGGCACCGGGCCGGGGGCCGACGACGCCGGCGACGAGGGCGAGGTCTTCCGGTCGGCGGTGCCGACCATCGAGGAGAGCAGCCTCGACGCCGCGGAGTTCCCCGACCGGAGCGGCGAGCGCCCCGGCGACACCCGGGAGTTCGACCGGCTGCAGGCGACGACCGTCGACGTCGACACCGCCGACCGGCTGCTGAACGTCGCCGAGGAGCTGTCGCTGTCCCACCTCCGGCTCGACGAGGCGGTCGGTCCCGAGACCGACGAGGCGGTCCGCGAGGAGGTGTCGAACCTGCTCCGGATCGTCACCGAGTACCGCCGGACCGTCGTCGACGTCCGCCTGATGGCCCTCGAACGGGCCATCGACGAGATCCCCCGGACCGTCCGTGACGTC
This sequence comes from Halorussus sp. AFM4, assembly GCF_051194995.1. Taxonomy (NCBI): domain Archaea; kingdom Methanobacteriati; phylum Methanobacteriota; class Halobacteria; order Halobacteriales; family Haladaptataceae; genus Halorussus; species Halorussus sp. AFM4. The sequence goes on from NZ_JBNTJT010000003.1 coordinate 270,726, forward strand.
GCCCGCTCGCAGGGCAAGGAGGTCGAACTGATCGCCGACGACGCCGAGGTGGAGCTCGACCGCTCGATCGTCGACCGGCTCCGGGACCCGCTGGTCCACCTCGCGCGCAACGCGGTCGACCACGGCATCGAGCCGCCCGAGGAGCGCGAGGCGGCCGGCAAGGCGCCCGAGGGCACCGTCGCCATCTCGGCCGAGCGCGTCGGCGACGAGGTGGTCGTCGAGCTCTCGGACGACGGCCGGGGCGTCGACCCCGAGGCGGTCCGGGACCGCGCGGTCGAGAACGGCGTGCTCACCCGGGCCGAGGCCGCCGAGCTGAGCGACGAGGAGACCTACGACCTGCTGTTCGAGCCGGGGTTCACGACCAGCGACGCGGTGACCGACGTGAGCGGCCGGGGCGTCGGCATGGACGTGGTCCACCGGACGGTCGCCGACCTCAACGGCACCGTGACCGTCGAGAGCGATCCCGGCGTGGGGACCACGGTCCGGCTGACCGTCCCGGTGTCCATCGCGCTGACCGAGGTGCTGTTCGTGGAGGCGGCCGGCCAGACGTTCGGCGTCCCCATGACCGCGGTCGAGCAGATCACCGCCGCGCCGCCGGTCGAGACCGAGGACGGCCGGGAGGTGGTCCGGCGGTCGGACCTCGACCTCGTGGGCGGGCTGCCCGAGGGCGTCGAGGCCGACGACGCCTACCCCCACGTCCGGCTGGCGTCGGCGCTGGGGCTGGACGATGGGGCCGGGCGGGAACGCAGGTCCGAGACCGGACGTGATTCCCGATTCGACCGCGAGATCGACCGGGAGCGCGGGGCCGAGTCGGACCGCGGGAGCGGCGGCGACCAGGTGGTCTGGCTCCGCACCCAGGCCGGCCGGCTCGCGGTCCGGTGCGACCGGACGGTCGCGTCCCAGGAGGTCGTGGTCCGGCCCTACGGCGACCTGCTCCGGGACGTCCCCGGCGTCAGCGGGGCGACCACGCTGGGCGACGGCCGGGCCGTGAACGTGCTGGACGTGGCAACGCTATGAAACTCGACGTCGACACTCTCGGCACGTTCTACGAGATGGCCCGCGAGGGCGCCGGCCTGGCGGCGAGCCGGCTGAGCTCGATGACCGACATCCCGGCGCGGGTCGAGGTCACCCACCTCAACTTCACCCGCGACGAGTCGGTCGCCCGCGAGCTGGCCGACGCCGAGTGGGTCGGCATCCGGGTGGGCCTCTCGGACGCGTTCGGCGGGACCTCGCTGCTGCTGTTCGACCGCGAGAGCGCCGAGACCATCGCCTCGGCGGTGGTCGCCGACGTCCCGACCGTCGAGGAGGGCACCCTCCGGGAGAGCACCGTGACCGAGATCGCCCAGATCATGAACAACGGGTTCGTCGACGGGTGGGCCAACGTGCTCGACGCCAACATCGACGTGTCGGCCCCGACCTACGTGGCGGGCGACGACCCCGACGCGTTCCTCGCCGACGCCGGGCTCGCGCCGGCGGGATCCGGGTCGGGCGGCGAGACCGGACTGCCCGGCGAAGCGGAGCTCTCCGGCGAGGAGTCGGACGGCGGGCCGGCCGCCGCAGCCGGCTCCGCGGGCGGCGACGCGCCGGCCGCGACGCCCGGGACCGACGAGCTCGCGGTGCTGTTCCGGAACAACCTGGAAGCGGTCGGCGAGGAGCTGACGTTCCGCCACTACCTGATCCCGGACGCCGGGACGGTCCGGCGGCTGTTCCGGGCCCGGACCGAGGACCGCGCCATCGAGTTCGAGAAGCTGGTCGGGTTCGACCGCATCGCCCAGCGGGGCGCGACCCAGGTGGCGGCCAACCTGTCCCAGATGACCGACATCGAGATGGACGTCGACATCCGGCGCATCAACTTCATCTCGCTCGACGCCATCCCCAGCGAGGTGTCGACCGAGCGGATGATCGGGGTGGCGTTCAGCTTCGCCGGGATGCCAAGCGGCTACCTCCTGTTCCTGTTCGACGAGGCGTCGGCCCGGCGGCTGGTCAGCCGGAGCGTCGAGGGCCGGACCGCGGGCGAGTTCGGCGAGTTCGAGCGCGACGCCATCCAGGAGCTGTCGAACGTGATGGCCAGCGGGATGCTCGACGGGTGGGCCAACCTGCTCGACACGACCATCGACCACTCGACGCCGGCCTACGCCCACGACATGGGCGCGGCGGTGGTCGACCCCCTCGTCGTGGGGCTCGGGGAGTCCCAGGAGTTCGCGTTCGTCTTCGACACCCGCATCGAGGCGGTCGACACCGAGGTCGACCTCGACATCTACGTCATCCCCGACGAGGAGGACCTCCGGACCGCGCTCGGCGAGTTCGACATGGCCCGCGTGGCCGACACCCGGCCGGAGGCCGACACCGACCTCTCGGGCGAGGAGATGGACCTCGACTACTGGGACTCGCTCTGAGCCGCGCCGCTCTCGTTCCCCCGACCGTGACGCCCTGTACCGCCCGCCTCCGCTAACTTTCGGTCCGAACTGCGTTCTATCCGAACGGCCAGAACAGTTATACTATCGGTCCGACTCCGATTGAAACATGTACGAGCGTCGGAGGGTCCGGACCCCGGTCGCGGCCCGCCGGACCGAGCGAGGTGTCGTCGGGCGGGAACGAGCGGGTTCCGCGCCCCGACCCGTCGGGCGGGAGTGGTAGCCGTGCACGGCATCGTCCTCAAGGGACTGAAGGACTTCGTGACCGCCGAGTACGACGCCGATGCCTGGCGGACCGTCCGGGACCGGGCGGGGCTGGCCGGGACGGTGTACGTCCCGGTGACCGAGTACGACGACGCCGACGCGATGGCGCTGGTCGAGGCGGCGTCGGCCGTCACCGGCGAGGCGGTGCCCGACCTGCTCGACGCCTTCGGGCGGTTCCTCGTGCCGCCGCTGGTCGAGACCTACGGCGTCCACGTCGACGAGGACTGGACCGGCCTCGACCTGGTCGCCAACGTCGAGGCGTACATCCACGAGGCGCTGCGCGGCAAGCAGCTCTCGACCTACATGCCGCCCGAGCTCGCCGCCGAGCGGGTCGGCGACGACGAGGTGGTCGTGACCTACGCCTCCGACCGCGAGCTCTGCCCGCTGGCGGTCGGCCTGCTCCGGGGCGTCGGCGACTACTACGGCGAACCGCTCGCGGTCGACGAGCGGACGTGCATGCGCGACGGCGACGAGGCGTGCGAACTGGTCGTCCGGCGGTGACGGTCGCCGTCGGTCGATGACGGTCGCGCACCGGTGACGGTCGCACTCCTCCGACCGGCCGGCGCGACGGCCCCACGGTCGCGGCGGTTCTACAGACATGTATCTCTATTTGATTTTTGTATCCCGTCGAGTTTCCATAACTCTCCGGTCATGTTACGTGAAGATTTATTACGGCGTACTGACTGTGTTCGCCCAATGGCTAACGTTGTGCGAGCGGTCGTCCCCGGCTTCGTCAGGCGCCGCTACCCGCTGAAGGTGGCACTGGCGATGACGGCGGTCGGCGCTCTCGCGGCCGGCGGTGTGTACGCGACCGGTCAGTTCGACCGAACTGTCGTCGGAGCGACGCTCGGCGGCGCCCTCCTCGCGGGGGCCGTCGCCACGACCGTCTCCTGGCGGGCGAGCCGGTCGCTCGACCGGCTCGTGGCGAGCGCCGAGCGCCGCGCCGAGGGCGAGGAGCCGTCGTTCGACTCGGCCCGAGTCGACTGCGTGGGCCGGGTCGCGGACACGATGGCCGACACCCACGAGACGCTGCTGGAGGAGCACCGGGCGCGGCTGGAGGCCGAGGACCTCCACGCCCACGTCGAACAGACCGCCGAGGCGTACGGTCGGGTCATGCGGCGGTGCGCCGACGGCGACCTCGGCGAGCGCGTCGAGCCCAGCTCCGAGAGCGAGGCGATGAACCGGGTCGCGACCGAGTTCAACGCGATGCTCGACGAGTTCGAGGCCACCGTCGAGGACCTCACCCGGTTCGCCAACGAGGTGGCCACCTACAGCCACGAGGTCACGCTGAGCACCGAGGAGGTCAGCGAGGGCAGCGGCCGGGTCGTCGACGCGCTGCGGGAGATCGCGGTCGACGCCGAGGCCCAGACCGGCGACCTCCGGGCGGCCGCCGACCGGATGGACCGGCTCTCGACCGCGGTCCAGGAGGTCGTGGACTCGACCGACGACGTGGCGACCATCGCCGAGCGGACCGCCGAGACCGGCCGCGAGGGCCGGGCGGCCGCCACCGACGCGGTCGAGGGGATGAACGAGATCGAGACCGAGTCCGAGGAGACCGTCGAGGCCATCGAGAGCCTCGAGTCGGAGGTCCAGCAGGTCGACGAGCTCATCGACTTCATCTCCGAGATCGCAGAACAGACCAACATGCTCGCGCTGAACGCCCACATCGAGGCGTCCCGGGCCGGCGAGCAGGGCGCCGGCTTCGCGGCGGTCGCCAACGAGATCAAGGAACTGGCCGAGCGCACCAAGGAGGCGGCCGGCGACATCGAGGGCCGGCTCACCCGCATCCAGGCCCACACCGACCGGACGGTCGACGAGGTCCGGGACACCAGCGACCGCATCTCCCAGCAGACCGACTCGGTCGAGAACGCCGCGGAGGCGCTGGCCGACATCGCGGGCTACGCCCAGCGGACCAGCGCGGGCGTCAAGGAGATCTCGGACGCGACCCAGCAGCAGGCCGACTCGACCGAGGAGGCCCTCCAGATGGTCGAGGAGGCCGCCGCGGTCAGCGAGGCCATCACGGCCGAGGCCGGCAGCGTGGCGACCGCCGCCGAGTCCCAGACGACGGCGCTCTCGCAGGTCTCGGACAGCGCGAGCGACCTGGCCATGCAGGCGACCCAGCTCAGCAACGCGCTGGACTCGTTCGACACCGCCGACGCCATCGCCGACCGCGTCGACAACGGAGTGGACCGCGACGATCCGGACGGCGACTCCGCCGATTCCGACGGATCGGACGTCGAGAGCGACGCCGACGGTTCGACCGGCGACACCAGTGAGGAGGCAGTCCCCGACGACGCCGACGAAACTGCCGACGCCGCCGACCCGCTGCCCCCGGAGGACCGCGACACCGAGCCGGTGCCGGTCTCGACGACCGACGACGAGGCCGACGCCGTCGGCGATGCGGACGTCGCGGATGCGGGGACTGACGCGGACATCGCGGATGCGGAGACCGACGCGGAAATTGCGGATGCCGAGACCGACGCGGAGGTCGGCGCCGCCGACGCCGACACCGAAGTCGCAGATGCCGACGCCGACCCGGACGACCCGGCCGGCGATGCCGACGCGGAGAGCAGTGCCGCCGGGGACGTCGACGACCCGCTGGCCGAACGGACCGAGCCCGACGGCGGCGAGCCGACCGACCGCGGCGACGACGGGGAGGCCTGACGGATGAGCGGCGAGCTATCGCGGGCGCCGGCGCCGGCGGCGACGGGCGACCGACGCGAGTGGGTCGAGGTCGTCCGCTTCGGGCTGGCCGGCGAGGACTACGGCCTCGAACTCGGTCGCGTCGAGCGCATCCTCGACGCCCCGGCGGTGACGCCGGTGCCCCACACCGGACCCGCCATCGCGGGCGTCGTCAACCTCGGCGGCCGGATCCCGGTCGTGGCCGACGGACGGGCGCTGCTCGACCACCCGGCGCGGGCGCCCGACGACGACGCGACCCTGCTGCTGCTCGACCGGGGCGACGCCCGGCCGACCGGGCTGCTCGTCGACGAGGTGGCGGGCATCGAGGCCCACCACGTCGGCAGCATCGAGACGCCGGCGGCCGCCGACTGGGAGCCGCCGGCGAACCGCCGGTGGTTCCGGGCGGTCGCGACCGACCCGGACCGCGCGGACGACCCGCTCGGGGTGCTCGACCTCGACGCGCTCGTCGACGGAGCGAGGGCCCAGGCATGACGCCGGGACCCGACCCGGACGGCCGGGCGCGCGGGGCGAGCGCGGAATCGGACGAGGAGGGCCGCGACCGCGGCCGCAAGGCCGGCGGCGACGAGCGGGCGGGACCCGACGCGCGGGATACGCGAGAGGAGGCCGCCGGCGCGTCCTCCGACCGCGGGACGGACGCCGGTTCGACGCCGGATTCCGGAGACGCCGACGCCGAGCAGACGATTCCGCTGAAGACGCTGGCGGTGCTCAACTGGCTGGGCGACCGGGGCGTCACCGGGGTCGAGGCCCGGCTCAACGACGTGCTCGACGACGAGCTGACGGCGACGACCGAGCAGGTCAAGGTCGGCTACGCCGAGCAGCGGACGGTCCCGGGCCAGTTCGTCGCGGCCGACCGCGCCGGCGCCCGGGTCCTGCTGAGCGAGCCGCTCGTCGGGAACGTGCTGGTCGTGTTCCCGATGGCGAGCGCGAACAAGGCGGCCGCGCTGATGCTCCGCCGGGCGGTCGAGGACCTCTCGTCGGTGTCGACCGAGATGGGCCGGGACGCGCTGACCGAGCTCTGCAACATGATGGCAAACGGGTTCGTCGACGAGTGGGCGACGCTGTTCGACACGACCATCGACACCGGCTCGCCCGTGGCGGTCCAGGACCCCGAGCGGACCCTGGTCGCGCGCATCCTCAAGCAGTACGGCGTCGGGCTGTTCATCCGGTCGCGGCTGCACATCCCGGAGCACGACGTGAACGCGACAATCTACGTGTTCCCCGGCCGGCAGGAGTTCGTCACCAAGCTCTCGGGGGTCGGACTGGAGGTCATCGACTCGTGACGGGACCTGACCGGCGGACGCCGGAGGTGACCGGGTGATGGAGACCTACGAGACAGACCTCTCGGAGCCCGACCGCGAGCGCCGGCTCGTCGGCGTCTCGGAGTACGAGGTGGTCGCCGACGGCGCGACGCTCGTGGCCTACGGCCTCGGGGCCTGCGTGGGGCTGGCGGTGTACGACCCCGAGCACGCGGTCGGCGGGCTGGCCCACGCGATGCTCCCCCGGCGGGCCGAGGGCGACGGCACCGCCGACGGCAAGTACGTCGACGCCGCGGTCGAGCGACTCCTCCGGGACGCGGTGGCGGCGGGCGCGAGCTACGCCGGGCTGGAGGGGTACGTCGTCGGCGGGAGCGACCTGCTCGACCTCCGGGAGCTGCCCCGCGAGGTCAGCGACGACAACGTCGCGACGGCCCGCGAGGCGTTCGCCGACCTCGACGTGCCGATCGCGGCGGAGGACGTCGGCGGCGGCCGGGGCCGGACCGTCGAGTTCGACACCGGAACGGGGCGCATCGCAGTCCGGACCGCCTACGACCCCGAGCCCCTGGTGCTCCGGGACGGCGAGGCCGGGAGCGACGTCGGCGCGACCGGCAGCGACTGACGGACTGAAACCGACGATTCCGAAATAGCGACGCCAAGGAACGAAGAATCGCTGGTTAGAACGCGGTCGGGGTTCGTAGGGTCAGAGCGCGTGCCCGCGCCGACCCGGGATTCGCTCTGCTGCCGCTTCTCGCATCAGTCCTCGTACGGATCTCTGAAGGAGGTGCAGCCGCAGTCCGGACACGCGTCTCGGACCGAGGTGAGCGCCCCGTCGACCGGCTTCCCCGGGCCGAAGGCGCCGCACCCCTCGCACATCACCTGCAGTAGTCCTCTCCCCGCACCCGTCGTCGCTCGATGTCCCCCGCTCATCGTCTCTACCGGCGTTTCTCACCACCCCACGAAAAAGCTACGCCCTCGCTGCTCACCCTCTTTAAGACGGCCGCGTCCGGAGCGTCGCGGCGGCGACCGCCGGGTCAGTCCTGTCGGGCGGCGCCGGCAGACGTCGCCTTGTCCGCGAACTTCTCGCGGACCTTCCGGACCTTGGGCTCGGCCTGGATCGAGCAGTACTGGTCGTTGGGGTTCTTCTCGTAGTAATAAGGTATAACTCACCAAAATACTCAACAAGGTTCCGTCTATGAGTAGTGTATGGCGCGAAGTTATCCGAAACAGTATGCGGACGCCAGAGAGCGAATTCGGGACCACAAAGACGGGTTCACGGACTCCCAGACAGGGGTCGAAATCGAAGGCTATTGTGACCCCAGCGACGCCGAGCGTATCCTCAAGATGGCCAACGCTTACGAGGCGGACAATCTAGTCGTCGACACGCCGGAGGGACAGGAGACTAAGTCGGTCACTACGCTGAAGAACTACATCACCGGGCTGAAGAAAATAGTTCCGCACGTCGAGCTGACCGATACGACCACAACCGAACTCAACACGCTCATGCAGGCGTTTTACGACGGTGATGCCAGGAACGTCAAAGACGACGGGCTCTCGAAAGGGACGGTACGTATCTACCAGAACGCTCTGCGGCAGTTCTACTACGTGTTCGACGACGCGGGCATCGACCCGGAGGAGGTCACCCTGTTCAAGCCGGAAAACAAGAGCGTCGATCCCGCCGATATGCTCACCCGCGACGAAATTCAGGCGATACGTGACGCGGCCAACTGCACCCGCGATTTGGCGCTCTTCGATTTTCTCATCTACACCGGCCAGCGGAACACCGCGACTCGGACGCTCCGTATCAAGGACTTGGACCTGGCGAACGACCGCTTCCGACTGAACGAATCGGCAACGGGGCTGAAAGACGCAGAACGGAACGGGAAGTGGCGCGACCTACTCCTCTCCTCCGCGACGGTCAAACAGTACCTTAACACCGAACACCCCGCGCCCGACGATCCGGACGCCTACGTGTTCGTAGGCCGTCCGAAGTACGGCGGTCCTGACCCTTACACGATGCTTGACCCGACCACCATCGGGGCAATTGTTGGGCGGATGGCAGAGCGAGCTACGGAAGAGGTCGCGTCAATCAGCGGAAAGCCAACCCATCCGCATGCTCTTCGGCATAACTTTGTGACTATCGCCCTTCGCCGGGGGATGGACGAGTCCGCTATCAAACACCAGATTGGCCACAAGCCGGATAGCACTGTGATGGAGTCTACGTATAGCCACCTCAAAGACAGCGACCACATTCGGGAGGCACGGGAGGCCTTCGACCTCGAAACCGAAGAAATAGAAAGTGAACTTACGCCGGAGGTGTGCCCCCGTTGCGGTGAGAACCCGCCCGAAAACGCTCGTATCTGTCACATCTGCGGGCTGGAGTTCACCCCCGACGCCAAGGAGTACGCCCAAGACGCGAACGACATGATTCGAGAGTCTTACCGCGAGGTAGATGCCGAAGACATGGACCAGCTTGAAAAGGTTCAGTTGTTAGACGATATTCTAGACGACCCGGAGGTAAAAGAGATTATGCTGGGACGAATGGAGGACGAATAACAGGGCACGTTCGGTCGATCTCGGCGCGGGCGTCGTCGAGATCAAAGACGTTTCAACCACACGAGCGTACGCCTGAATCTTCGGAACTACATACGCTCCGGGAGGAACTCCGGATGCTTCAACCCCACACGGGTACGTCTGGAACCGAGGACGTCCCAGTCGCGCTCCCACATGTTCTGGCCCCTTCAACCCCACGAGGGTACGTCTGGAACTTGCTCGCTCAGGCTCTCGACAACGATATGCCGGGCCCTTCAACCCCACGAGGGTACGTCTGGAACGCGTTGACCTTGTCGTAAAGCCATTCCCCGACCGCCCTTCAACCTCACGAGGGTACGTCTGGAACACGTCCATCGCCCAGCCGATGAAGTCGCGGTCGACCCTTCAACCCCACGAGGGTACGTCTGGAACGAACTTGGGGGGAAGGCCAAGCAGCCCCTTGACGGCCCTTCAACCCCACGAGGGTACGTCTGGAACCTCCTGATCCGTGTCGTCGAGCACGAACAACTGATCCTTCAACCCCACGAGGGTACGTCTGGAACGTCGAGTCGAGGGTGACGTTCGTCCCCTCCGAGCTCCTTCAACCCCACGAGGGTACGTCTGGAACCTGGGCGCCGGTAGCCGTCTTTCTCGTCCTGCTGCTCCTTCAACCCCACGAGGGTTGGAACTCTCGATCGAGACCGCCGACGGTGAGCTCGTCCCCCTTCAACCCCACGAGGGTACGTCTGGAACGCGACGCCGTCGTACCCCTCGGGCGGCCGGAGGTCCCTTCAACCCCACGAGGGTACGTCTGGAGCGCTGACGAAGTCGGGGATGGTTGCCGCCATTGACTCCTTCAACCCCACGAGGGTACGTCTGGAACCGCTCGCGGTGGACGATCCCGCGAACTACTCGCGCCTTCAACCCCACGAGGGTACGTCTGGAACCGTCAGCGCCTCGACCTGCTTGTCGAGCGAACTCCTTCAACCCCACGAGGGTACGTCTGGAACGTTCGCCCGCGTCTTCGGCGACAACGACGACCAGGTCCTTCAACCCCACGAGGGTACGTCTGGAACGTCGCCGGTATCGGTGGTTGACCCGTCGTCCGGGTCCCTTCAACCCCACGAGGGTACGTCTGGAACGGTGCCGGAGTCGCGGACGATTCCCTTGGTTTTCGACCTTCAACCCCACGAGGGTACGTCTGGAACGATGTTGAAATCACCAGCCGACGACACACTCGTCACCCTTCAACCCCACGAGGGTACGTCTGGAACGCGAAGGAAGCCACTGAGGAGCGCCTGGAGCAGGGCCTTCAACCCCACGAGGGTACGTCTGGAACGAGGAAGCGTGGGGTTAGTCAGGCGGGTCCAGGCCCCTTCAACCCCACGAGGGTACGTCTGGAACCTGGGTATCGGCGTCGATATTCACTGGGATGTCCTTCAACCCCACGAGGGTACGTCTGGAACACGAACCCGACCACCGCCTTGATGACGATGTTGCCCCTTCAACCCCACGAGGGTACGTCTGGAACGGCGTCGAGCAGCTGCTCGTGCGCGCTCTTCTTCACCCTTCAACCCCACGAGGGTACGTCTGGAACCATGCCGGATTCCCCGGTCATACGTCCGATCGTGGCCGAACCCACATCAAGATTTCCGTCGACCTTCAATTCACCCCAGCAACCCGGTGGGTCGACGGAGACTAAGTAAATCGACTGCCGGGGTCGTCGGTGTCCCCGAACGTCGTGTAATCGACGATCGCCGAAGAACCGGCTTCGAATACGATGACTGAGTCGTCGGAACCGAGTTCTGCCTTGATCTCGTTCTTCATGCTGGTTACTTGTCCCTCGGTGAGTTCGCCGTAGAACACCGACTGCTGGAGGTGTTCGAGTCGTCGGCGAAGGAGTTTCCGGTAAATACGCGTCCGTTCTGCGGGAACGTCGTACACCACGATGACAATCATCTTACCACCACCGTTCCGTCGGACGATACGTTTCACCGGTAAGTATGTGCTTCTTTAGGCTATACACGTCGGTACGGACGAGCGTCTTGTAGCTCACATTTCGTTTGAGACGAGGATGCTCGACTGTACGGTCGAGCGTCTCCTCGTAGGCTTCTAATACCGTCAGACGCCCATCTTCGGACAGCAGACAACCATCGAGTTCACTCTCGAAGTCGTCGATGCCGATTTGCTGCCGATTGACGAGTCGGAAGAGCACTCTGTCGGCGAGAATGGGTTTGAAGATGTCCGCGACGTCGAGCGAGAGCGTGAAGCGGCGCTCGCCGGGTTCGTGGACGTACCCGATGGTCGGGTCGAGTGCCGTCTTCCGAATCGCCGAGACGCAGGTCGTGTAGACCATCGAGTTAAGAAACGAAATCAGAGCGTTCGCCTCGTTCGTCGGCGGGTTGTACTCTCGCTTCGTCAACTCGAACGGGTCCCGGAGGATCCGGTCGAAACAGCGGTAGTAGACTTTCCGTGCTGTCGCCTCGAGACCACGGAGTTCGTCCACGTCCGTCGTCTCCTCCACCCGTTCTTTTTGTGCTTCGAGGCGCTCCACCGAACTACTGAAATCCTTCTTCCGTCCGTCGTAATACTGAACGTTCGCTCGCATGTTGTGAATACTGGCGGCAATGATGTCGTGAGCGATATCTAGCCGCCGCTCGCGGTCGTCGTAGGCGCGGACCTGCTCGACGACTGTATTACCGGAAACCTGTTTTCGCTTGGGAAAGTACGAGCCTCGATAGTAGTCTTTCCAACCAAAGACGTGAACCGGAACTCCGTGTTCGTTAAGGAGACCGAGCGCTCGCGTGTTGAAGTCGATCTGGCCGTGTAAGTACAGAGTGTCGATGCTCTCGACGGGGAGATGCTTCGTCTCTCCGTCGAGTGTGTCGATTCGGAGCGTCCCTTCGTTCCGAGACAGTTCACCGTCGGCGAACATGTGGTGGTTGTTCTTCGGCATAGTCACACCCAGCAGATGTTTTGATAGAGACAGGCATCGCAGTACGGCTTCTTTTCTAGCGCTGGCGGTGCGTCGCGTTCGACCACTTTGATAATTCCCCGGACGGTGTCTTCGACTTCTGCCCGGGCCTCTTCGTCTAGTTCGACGTCCTCGCGCTTCCGCTCTTTCGGATACGCGAGGACGCCGTCTTTCTCGATGTCGAGTACCTCGTCGAGATACCAGAGATAGTAGAGCAGTTGCATCCGGGCCGGATTCTCCAGCGCCGAAGATACTTTTACCTCCATCACGTCGCCGGAGTCGAGCAAGTCGAGTTGAATCCGGCCGTTTATCCGGTACGACCGCCTCCGGCTGTCGTAGCTGTTTTCGTCGACGTAATTCCCTCGCTGAATGTTGGTCGTCTCGCGGTCGATGTCCAAGCCACGAGACATAAACCAAAGCTCCCGCTTACAGACGTGGTAGTACTGAACCATCAGACCCGTTATCCTGACGCGCGGTTCGCGGTGAGGATTGCGTTCGGCCGCTAAATAGCAGTCTATATCATCATTACTTTCACTCATACATGCTGATCTTAATACATAGGAGTGGAATAAAAGTTCTTTGAAACATAGACAATAAAATGACACCCTATAAAACGACCGGCCAAAAGGACGTTCTCATCGATTCAAGGATTCAATCTAACGAGGTTGTATCTAGAACCGGCGATAGGTGTAATACTATGCTCGCCTGGGAGAACGTTGGAAATCCGCGAACGTTTGTATGAAAACTGGTACCAGAACCCTGGGAAGTGACGTGACGTTCCGACTTTACTCGGAGAACAAATTGTCGTGTAAACAGAAGATTAATCTACTCCCTCTTCAGAGCATGTTATGCATGACATGGCTGAGTTGAGACAATATCCACCGAGGTGGCGAAAATGCGGTTGTTAATCCGCCTGCGTGCCGATGCTGACGCGGTCTACGACAACTCGCACTTCCACGAGTTGCGCGGGCGCCTCTGGAAGGGGCTTCGCGGCACGGAGTACGACGAGCTTCACGACGCCGATCAACCCATCGGCCTTTCTTTCTCGAACATCTTCCCGTGGGGTGACATCGAAGAGGGTGACGAGCGAACTGTCCTCGTCGCCGCGACCGACCAAGACGTCCTGCGAGCTATCGCCGAAAGCATCATCACCGACCGGGAGTTCAACGTCGGCGAGATGCCGTTCCGCGTCGAGGAGGTAACGACCGTTGCTCCGGATGTCGGTGAACCCGGAACGCGCGGTACCCTCGAAACGGGTACCGGCGTCCTCGTCCGTATCCCGCCGTGGCAGGCCGACGAATACGGAATCGAGAACGACGGCGACGAGGCGATATTCTGGCAACCCGAGCACTCGTTGCGGCCGTTCAAGACACAGCTCGAGAACAACCTCGACAAGAAACACGAGTTGTTCTGTGACGATCACCTTCCTGGTCCGAGCGAGCGAGACGGTGACCTCTTCGACGAGTACGACCTTATCAAGACCTTCGCCGTCCCAGTGGAGGTCACGCAGGGCGTCGAGATGACCTACGTCCTGAGCAAGTGGCGGTTCGGCTATCGGGTCCGCGACGACCACCATCGCCGCCACCTGAACCTCGCGCTCGACGCAGGTATCGGCGAGCGGAACGCGCTCGGACTTGGCTTTCTGAACGTCCAGAAAGAGTCCAAACGGCCGCCGGGCGCATCACCGGGTGTGGCGACAGACGGAGGTCACTAATGTCCGGTCTCCATGCCGAGGCGTTAGACGAGTACCTCCCGGAGGGACCGATTTCGTCGCTTCGCCGTATCGAATTACTGTACGGTGCGATAACAGAAGCGGCCGCAGGGGAAATTGACAGCGAATTTGACCTCTACTACACGCCGGGCGAGTTGGACGGATTCGTCGCCGAGGCCGACGAGGACCGGTACCTTGTCACCGTCAAGGTAGACCTGACCGGTGACGACCCGATGCTCGACGGTGTCACCGTCGAACCGCTCCAGCCGAGCATGGTCGAGAAACTCGGCTACGCACGCTACCCGTGGGGACGCGGTATCGACCACAGCATCACGGAGCGCGGTGCAAAAGGCGGTTCATCGCTCGACACTGTGGTCCGGTACTGCCGTGAGCGGCTCCAACGCTGGACGAACGCCGACGAGCGAGAGCCGGCGGTCGGCCGCGTGGTCGACGATCACTCGGACGGATGGGTCATCCGTGACCTCCAGACGCTCGGGTTGCACGACGACATCGAGGACGAACTCGAAGGACACCTCGACGCTAATTTCCCGAGCGACGACTCGCCCCGGGTCGTGACGACGGTCGCCGTCAGGCTCGACCCCAGTTCACTCGAGGAGCCACCCGAAGGACCGCCAGATGACGACTACTACTACCCCGGCCAACTCCCGGTTCTGAACGAGGCAATGGTCTCGCGGAAGCTTCACAAGCTTGCCACGAAGAACGTCCCGTCGCCCTCGAAAGGCGAGGGGACGTGTATGGTGACCGGCGAGCAGGACGAGGTGTTCGGCACGGCCGAGGACCCACTTGCCTTCTTCACCGTCCAGCACGCCGAGAAGTTCCCGAGACTCGAAAAGGTGGAGGCGTGGCGTTCCCACCCGGTGTCCTCGCAAGCCGCGCTGTTGCTCCAATCGGGCGCGTCACTGGTCGAGGACTGCAGTCAGACCCGCGACGGCCTTCGGGTCTACACGCTCCCCTACGTGGTCGATTGCGACCCCGAGAAGGCCGGGTGGCTCTACGACGCCATCGAAGACGCCGACGCGACGACTATCGCCGGCGTCCAGCGGGAGTCAGAGCGTCGCAACCCCGAGTTCGCCGAGGAGCTTCGGTTCTACGTCATCGGCGTCCGGAACGACAGCGGAGACATCAACGTCCTCTACGAGGTGCCGAACGTGGACATCTACTGGCCGCGAAGGGTGGCGAAGAAGCACCTCGAAGTGCTGAATAGCAGCACGTTCGACTCGGTCGCGGGCTTCCGACGGCCCGAGGCCGACGCCTGGCGGCACATCGACCGGGGCGTGAGGAAGCCCGAAACCGTGATTCCGGCCATTACTGGCGGGAGTTACGCCCGGGATACGCTAGCCTACCCCGAGGCCGACGATCCGACGACCGCCGATCCCCGCGAGTGGCTGATTTCGGCGTTGCTGACGGGTGAGCGTGTCCCTGCGGACAAACTGCTCTCCCAGTACGTTGAGCGGATCGGCAGCGACACCGACACCAGCGAGGGCACCTTCTCGACGTATCTGGTGCTGACGCAGTTTGCCCAACTCGAAGCGCTCGCTCGCGCAGACCTGCTCTACGCACCGGACCGACCTGAACTCGAAGCGACACCACGAACCACGATGGACCAGACGAACGACCCACTCGAACCGGACGAATCGCTCCCGGACCCGACCGATCTCGCGCCGGACGGGAACGTGAAGAACTACCACGCTCGAAAGTACCGACTTGAACGGTTCCTCGAAGAGCGTGACGCCTTCTCGGACGACCGTAAGAGCGCCGACGAACGTCGCGGCGCGTTCCTCTTCGGCGTCTTCGTCGGTCAGTTGGCCAACCACCAGTCGTACGAGCGCGACATGAACCGGACGGTCCGCGACCAACATCCCGCCGACCGGATGACTTCCGACCGAATTCAGCGTACGTACAGCGACGTCACACAACGATCGGGGGTCTACGCCAGCGAAGTCGGCCGGTCCGGCCAGCTTTTCCCGGAGACCGAAAACTTGCTGAAGGACGCCTTCGCCGACGTGGAACCGAAGGATTGGAACCTCCCGGTTGAGGACGTACGGTTCTTCTACGCACTCGGCCTCGCCTACGGCGCCGACGCCTACAGTCAGGCGAGACAGCTACAGAAGGACCTCGGCGTCCTCAACGAAGACGACGCCGAGGAACCGGCCGACAAATGACCGACTCGAACGCGACGCTCGACAGCTACGACGAATCGACCGACAACCCCGACACATCCACACGAGCAATGACTGACACCGTAGACAACCGCTCCGAGATTGTCTTCATCACCGACGCACAGGACTGCAACCCGAACGGCAACCCCCTCGACGAGAACCGGCCGCGAAGGGATCACATCACCGATCAGGCCGTAGTCACGGACGTTCGCCTCAAGCGGTACCTCCGCGATCAACTTGACGCCGATGGTCATGGCGTGTTTATCAAGAAGACCGGCGATGAGAGTCAGGTCCGGGCGCGACTTGCGCTCGACGTACTGGGCGACATCTCCGACGCCGAAGAAGTGGGCGAAATCGAGGACATCCGCGACAAGTTCCTCGACGCCGCGACTGACGTGCGGTACTTCGGCGCGACTCTGAGCTTCAACGCTGATACCGACAACGAACTCCTCGACGCCGTGGCTGATGCCTTCGACGGCGGCAACTACACAGGCCCGGTCCAGTTCTCACCTGCCCGGTCGCTCAACGCCGTCGAAGAGAACGAGGAGTCGAACACGCTGACCAGCGTCATCGCCACGCAGGACGACAAGTCGACCGGCGGGTTCGACCTCGACGACAACCGGTTGAAGTACGCCATCTTCCCCTTCCACGGCCTCGTGGACGAGAACGGCGCGACCGACACGAAGCTCACCCCGACCGATGTCGAGCGCCTCGACACGCTCTGCTGGCGCGCAATGAAGAACCAGACCATCTCTCGGAGTAAGGTCGGACAGGAGCCACGGCTCTACGTCCGAGTCGAATACGCCACCGACGGTTACCACGTCGGCGATCTCCACAACGGCCTCGAACTCGACCCTGAGCGGTCGAAATCCGACGCCGAACTCCGGAACGTCACCGACGTGACGCTCGACGTGACGAAGTTCGTGGACCGGCTCACAGCCGCCGGCGAGCACGTCGAGACCGTTCACATCGTCGGCAACGAGTACCTAGACGTGAGCTATGATGGCGAGCAGTACGGCACGGCTGCCGACCTCGCCGACCTCCTCGAAGACCACGGCATTCCGATAAATGAAATCGACGTGTATGCCGAGTTCGAGGAGACGCTTCCCACCGACCAGTGAGGGTCCGACGTGACTAACACGAACGCTGCCCCGACCGACCCGACGCCGAATCGGAACGAGACGCCGCCGGTGGTCGTGAACGGCCTGCCCGATTCGTGTCTGGTCTGCACGGTCAGCGGCGACTGGGCGCACTTCCGTCGCATCGACCGGACGGTCACGAAGCAGACGTATCGCTTGCCACCTCGGACGACAGTCGCCGGACTACTCGCCGCCATCGTGGGCGTCGACCGCGACGAGTACTACGAGGTGTTTGATCCGGCAGTGTCTGCAGTAGGTGTCGAGGTCGTCGGCGAACTTCGCACGACAACACAGCCGAGTCTCGGTGTCGGGACAAATCCCGACGAGACGTTCGACTCTGTGGGTAAGACTCGAGGCAAGGGAATCTCCGTAAGCTTTCCCGACACCACCGATAACCGCCAGATTCACAGCTACGAGTACGTCGTAGACCCGGCTTATCGACTTTACGTCGGCGTCGAGGACGCGGACTTCCACGCCGCGCTCAAACATCACCTCGAATGCGGCACGTCGTACTATCCACCCTCGCTGGGGCTGTCGGAACTGCTCGCTCGCGTCGAGACGCCAGACGCCGGGGTCGAACACGAGGTAACTCCGGTTTCGGCCGACGATTCTCCAGTTACGGTCGATTCGGCGATTCCGGAGGCCGTAGAGACGGTCGTTCCACGTGCGGGAACACCTCACCACGTCGAGCGACTCCCAGCCGCCATGGAAGCTGACGGGCGCAATCGCCGGACGACCGAGTTCGTCGACTACGCCTTCACTGCCGACGACGACCCACTGGAGAGCACCGGCGACGGACTTGCACTCGGCGAGGTCGGGGGACGGACGGTGGCGTTCTACTGACCGATGACTGCCCGCGACCTCCCCGACGAAATCATTTCCCGACCGGGAGACGAGGACGGAATCTCAGCGAACAAGGACGGTGAACTGCTGGTAGACCACGCCCAGCAAGTTGCTGATCGAACGGCGTGGCTCGGCCGGTTTGAGAGCGACTTGGGCGGACGAGGGTCGAAAACAAGAGATACAGCGAAATCCGAAAGAAATGAAAATACGCCCGAGAGAAGCACAGAACTCTCCGAGGGTGTGGTCGCTCGTTGTCTCGGGTGGCTCCACGACTTCGGCAAGGTCGCCCCGACGTTCCAATTGTACGTTCGTCCGGAGCGTTCCGACCCGGAGCCCCGACAGTACACCTACCACGCGCGACTCGGTGCGTTTGTAGCGTACTACGCCCTCGCCGAACTAGGAGCGCCCGAACGCGACCGACTCGCAGCGTGGGGGGCGATTCTGCGCCATCACGGCCGCCTCCCTGACTTCGCGGACGCGACGATTCGCACTGTACGAGACGAACAGGAGGACGACAGACCGACTAACTGGGCCGAAGTCCAGGTCAAGCACGTCCAGTCGCACGACCCTAGCCGCGAAGTCGCGGCTACGTTGTTGGACGAAGCGACCGGTGGAGTCGGTACATGGGAGGGATTCGTTGAGGCCTTCGAGAGTGGTGCACTGTTCGATGATCTTCTCGAAGCCGTCACGGAGGGTCGTTCGCAGACGAGAGCAGCCGACGAAGCGCTTCCGGACGGGCTCTACGACCGGATGACGCGACTTTGGAGCTGTCTAACGTTCGCCGACAAGACCGCCGCGGGCGGTCTGGGAGACTGCGACCTCAAAGCGGAGACGTTGGAACTAGACGGACTGGACGAGTACGTCGAAACCCTCCAAGCAGAGTCCGGTACCGGTGAAGTTGCTATCGACGCGGCCGACTTCGACCCGACGGACGAAGCGTCACTGAACGTTCTACGTGAGACGGCCCGGCAGCGTGTCCGCGCGAACGCGCCACAGTTGGTCGACGCCGAGGTCGGGACGCTCACGCTTGCGACCGGACTCGGGAAGACATTCACCGGCATCACCGCCGCGTTCGAACTCCGCGACGCTCTCGCCGAACGACGGGGGCGCGAGTCGGAACCGACAGTTGTGTACGCGCTCCCGTACACTTCGATTATCGAACAGACGCGCGATGTTTTTGAGGATGAGGACATCTTCGACGCCGACCCACAGACGAACGAGTTCACCGTCCATCACTACCTCGCGGAGACGGTCACATACACCGATGGCGAGGCGGACCCGGCGACCGGGGAGGCCGAGACGGACGCGCGACCGTCGAACGCCGAACTCCTCGGCGAAAGCTGGCGGTCCGGCGTCGTCCTAACGACGTTCGTCCAGTTGTTCGAGAGCCTCGCAGGGCCGACGAACGCGCAGGGGCTGAAGCTACCTGCACTTCGAGACGCGATCATCATCCTCGACGAACCTCAGGCGCTTCCAATACGCTGGTGGGACGCGATACGCCGACTTACGCGGCTACTGCTAGACGAGTACGACACCCGCATTATCTCGATGACCGCGACCCAGCCGACGCTGTTCACCGAGGGGGAGTTCGACGCTCAGTCACTGTTGACGCCTCTGGAGGGCGAGGTCGAAGCGGAACTGCGAGCGGCGGAGACCGAGTCCGAATCCCACTCTTCCTTCGAGCGCTGGTCCTCCGAAGCCGTGGCACGAGTGCGCTACGACGTCCACGCGTCCGTTTTGGCGGCCGCACCGGCGAGTGGGGGGACGCCGATTTCCCACGAGGCGGCCGCGTCGGAAATCGCCAGCGCGACGCGTGCCACCACCGACGGACGCTCGGTGCTCGCGGTCTGCAACACTATCGGTAGCTCGCGAGAGCTGACCGAGTGTCTCGAAACCGAGTTCCGCGCGAACGGCCATTCTGTAACGCACGTCGGAGCAGTCTACGAGGACGTCCTTGAAGAGTTAGACACCGACTTGGACGAACTCCCCAGTCACGAAAACCTCACCTCACGGACACTCCGGGCACTCGGTTTCGAGTACGACGGAGCGAGCGACGAATGGTATTCGACCGACGACTGCTCGGATCGACGGTACGTCGCGACGTTTAACTCCCGGTACCGGCCACTCGACAGACGTGTCCTAATTCGCGTCGCCGACGTACTCTCGACGGCGGGGGTTCCGTTCGCGCTCGTCGCGACGCAGGCCATCGAGGCCGGAGTAGACGTCAGCTTTGCCAGAGCGTACCGGGACGTCGCACCGCTGGACAGTGTCGTGCAGACCGCTGGCCGGTGTAATCGGTCGTTCGAGTGGGGCCCGGAGAGCGGCGAGGTAACCGTCTGGACGCTCGCAGCCGTCGAAGACGACAAGGAGGACGATGGGAAGCCACCGTCGAAGTACGTCTACGACGGAAGCCTCCTCAGCACTACCGCAGAGATACTTCTCGACCTTTGTAACGGTGAAGCCGGGGAACTCTCCAGCGTAACGTTGGAACGGGAGGCAGTACCGCGCTACTTCGAGGGCATCGAAAACCGGTCGAGGCCGAATGAGGAGCTGGTCGAGATGATAGACGAGTGTCGGGCAGAGGAACTGGGTCGGCAGTCGCTCATCGACGAGAGTTACGAGACCGTTGACCTCCTCGTGGCAGTCACCGAGACGGACCGCAGACGCATCGAGGAGCTCGGGGATGCTTTCGAGCGCCACGCGAGCGAGGGGTTCGACCACTTATCGGACCTCGCCGACCTCCGCGTGTCGATTCCGGTCAGCGACCTCGAAGATTTCTTGCCGACGCACGTCCGGGCTGACCGTTCTGGGCGGATGGACAACGCCGGCGTTGACGTGTTCGTCCACCGTGGTAACGAGGGCTACGGCGCCTACAAGCTCGATGGCGGTGGATTCGTCTCGGACGACGGTAGTGGCCCGTCGAGTCGGTTCACGGTGTGACCGCTTCCGTCGACCCCCGGGGTGCTGGGGGTGAACCGGGGGTCGACGGAAATCTTGATGGGGGTTCGGCCACGAGCGGACGTATGGCCGGGGGATCCGGCATGGTTCCAGACGTACCCTTGTGGGGTTGAAGCGCTCCGGTCCGAGTTAGTCATCGGCGCCGCCCTCGTTCCAGACGTACCCTTGTGGGGTTGAAGCTGTTAGCGAACATGGGCGTGCCGGGCTGGATAATCGGTTCCAGACGTACCCTTGTGGGGTTGAAGCTTATCGCGGACGTTGTCTCCACTCATGCGCGTCCCGTTCCAGACGTACCCTTGTGGGGTTGAAGCAGTAGATGCCGCCCTTCTTGCGGGTGTATTCCCAGGTTCCAGACGTACCCTTGTGGGGTTGAAGCACACAAGAACCGCAACGGCGCTCGGATTTACCGCTAGTTCCAGACGTACCCTTGTGGGGTTGAAGCTGCCAGTTCCCGTCCACCGTTACGCGGACGTCGCGGTTCCAGACGTACCCTTGTGGGGTTGAAGCTGCTGTAAGGACTGTAACGAGTATTTCGAGACTGAGTTCCAGACGTACCCTTGTGGGGTTGAAGCATCCGGCTGTCCGGCGGTGCGACGGCGCAGGCGCGTTCCAGACGTACCCTTGTGGGGTTGAAGCGGGGGTATAAGGTCGCGTATGCGACTATCCCGGACGTTCCAGACGTACCCTTGTGGGGTTGAAGCGACTTCGGGTGGATCATCG
Organism: Halorussus sp. AFM4; assembly: GCF_051194995.1. Lineage (NCBI taxonomy): Archaea > Methanobacteriati > Methanobacteriota > Halobacteria > Halobacteriales > Haladaptataceae > Halorussus > Halorussus sp. AFM4. The sequence goes on from NZ_JBNTJT010000003.1 coordinate 292,417, forward strand.
GCCGTGTCATGGCGTTGTTCCAGACGTACCCTTGTGGGGTTGAAGCTTCACTTGGTCGCCGCGGTCGGCGAGCCCCTGCGTGTTCCAGACGTACCCTTGTGGGGTTGAAGCGCTGCAAACCAGACCGTCCAGCGCGTCACGCTCGTTCCAGACGTACCCTTGTGGGGTTGAAGCGCGCCAAACGGCGGCGGGGCGCCGGACGCGCTCATGGTTCCAGACGTACCCTTGTGGGGTTGAAGCAGGTCACGTTCAACGGCCAGTACGACACGACGGTGTTCCAGACGTACCCTTGTGGGGTTGAAGCACTCGATCACCGGCTGCTCGCTCACCGGGTCGTGGTTCCAGACGTACCCTTGTGGGGTTGAAGCAGTCTCGGACGGCCGCTCGACGAGGAGAGCCGCGGTTCCAGACGTACCCTTGTGGGGTTGAAGCACGCGGTGGTCCGACGTGCGAACCGATGCGCCCGGTTCCAGACGTACCCTTGTGGGGTTGAAGCGGGCCGGACGCTGATCTCTCCCAGGACCGGCTCGACGTTCCAGACGTACCCTTGTGGGGTTGAAGCACGACGTACAACGACGTCCTGCATGGCGCGGTACGCGGTTCCAGACGTACCCTTGTGGGGTTGAAGCGAAGTCTGGTCCGACTCAAGTGGCGGCTTCCTCCCGTTCCAGACGTACCCTTGTGGGGTTGAAGCGACAACCACCAACTCCAGAAGGACAGCGGTGGCGTTCCAGACGTACCCTTGTGGGGTTGAAGCGGCGTGTTCGCGTCCCGGTCGACCGAACGTATCCAAGTTCCAGACGTACCCTTGTGGGGTTGAAGCAACGTCTCGCGAACGTACGGGAGCGCAACGACCAGTTCCAGACGTACCCTTGTGGGGTTGAAGCACGACGTCCGGCCCCGTCTCGTCGACGATCACGGCGGTTCCAGACGTACCCTTGTGGGGTTGAAGCCTCGTCCGACTGAAGGCCGGCCGTGACATGCACACGTTCCAGACGTACCCTTGTGGGGTTGAAGCACCTCGCCCACCAACTCCTCGGCCAGCCCGTTCCACCGTTCCAGACGTACCCTTGTGGGGTTGAAGCGGCCGTCGGCGCCGGCTGGTGGCGCTTCAACGTGGCGTTCCAGACGTACCCTTGTGGGGTTGAAGCGCTCCCATCAGCCGCATGATGAACACCACGAGTGAGAGTTCCAGACGTACCCTTGTGGGGTTGAAGCAGCAAGATGGACGCGCTCGGCGACCAGCTCGTCGAGTTCCAGACGTACCCTTGTGGGGTTGAAGCGGCAGATGTGGTTCGTGATGCCGGTCGTATCGACGGTTCCAGACGTACCCTTGTGGGGTTGAAGCGATCGAGCGAGGCCGACCAATACCGGCCGTCGTGTTCCAGACGTACCCTTGTGGGGTTGAAGCATCAGGCCGAAGCCGACGCCGAGGCTCATCAGCCAGTTCCAGACGTACCCTTGTGGGGTTGAAGCGACTCGACCCGCGAAGTGACGATGGGGCTCGAACGCGTTCCAGACGTACCCTTGTGGGGTTGAAGCCTGTCCCTGCCCTACAAAACGCGGTTCAACGACCCTGTTCCAGACGTACCCTTGTGGGGTTGAAGCGAGGTCGACCGCTACAACCCGGAGGCGAACCTCGGTTCCAGACGTACCCTTGTGGGGTTGAAGCTCCTCGTAGAGGTCTTCCTCGGTTCGGGCGTCAGCCGTTCCAGACGTACCCTTGTGGGGTTGAAGCGCGGATGCGTCGGTGGAAATTACACAGAACGTCGAGTTCCAGACGTACCCTTGTGGGGTTGAAGTATCAACGCCGCCAGCGTATCACTCCGCGTCCCCACCGTTCCAGACGTACCCTTGTGGGGTTGAAGCACGCTGCTTGGCGGGGTGGAGGATTATTCGATGGCGGTTCCAGACGTACCCTTGTAGGGTTGAAGCAAGCTCCCCTGGCCGGAGCTCGTCACCTTTCGGTGTTACAGACGTACCCTTGTGGGGTTGAAGCGAACAAACCGAGCAGTTCCTAATCGCGCTCGCCCCGGTTACAGACGTACTCTCGGGGGGCGGAATCAGACGTAGAAGTCATCTGAAGACCTGTCGGGAAGCTATACCTATTCGCCACCCTGTTGAAAACCCCGGTGGGTTTAAGTCAAAGCCTCATGGACGAGAAGGTAGATGAAGGCCGCTATCTACGCCCGGGTCTCGACCGCCGACCAAGATCTTGACCGCCAACTCCACGAGGCACGCGACCATCTTGACGCCAACTACCCTGAAGTGGAGACTATCGACGACTACGCCGATATTGTCTCCGGTGCCAAGGAGAACGGTGGCGACGAATACCAGCGGCTCTGGGACGCCATCAGAGCCGAGAAGTACGACGTGGTGGTGGTCCACGAAATCAGCCGCCTCTCGCGTCTTGGGCCGACCGAGATCCACGAGTTCATCCAGCACTGCCTTGAGCACAAGACTGGCATCGAGAGTCTCGACGTTGGCCTCTCAATCCGAGTTGACGACCCCGACCTCCAGCAGACTATCTATACCATGATCGCGAATATTATGGGCGATTTGGCGAAAATCGAACACCAGCAGAAACTGGAACGGATTAACTCTGGAATTCGGTCGGCCCAACGCGCCGGGAAGTGGACTGGGCGGGCGCCGCGAGGCTTCTACGTCGGCGATGACAAACGCCTCCACGTTGATCCCGAGGAATTTCTTGACATCCGTCATGCACTTGAGCGCATCGCCAATGGCGAGAGTAAGCGCCAGGTAGCGGCCGACTCTGGCATCCCACGGTCGACCCTCACAGACCTCTACGACAATCAGCGCGGCCTCTATATGGACGGTGAGGCTGACGATGACCGAAAGGACGCGGCCCTCAATGAACTCCGTCCACTACCCAAATTCGACGCTGATGACGAGGACAACCTTGACAAGCGAATCCGAGCAATTGTCCAAGACGAATTGACGAATTAACTACTGGCATTTTGACTTTTCACTCCGGTAATAAACGCAGGCGACACGGGGTAGACTGGCTTTAACGAAACCCCCATCTGCTGACAGATTTGAACGACTGTGAGCAATATAGAGCGTAATGTTTATCGTTAATCCCCCTACACGAGAACCAACCTACTCGCGCAGAATTCCGTGCGAGAGCTCCCTACCCCCTAATATAGTCGTAATTCTTGTTGATAAACAAAGATTGAAACTCATACATAAAATAACTACTTTGGAAGGTCTATCTCCTAAAGAAAGCAGTAACGCAAAAATAAAAAGGGACTGTAGTAACTACTGGTCGCTCTCCGTCGTTGTCGTCTCAGCAGGCGCCTCCGTTGTCGTCTCAGCAGGCGCCTCCGTTGTCGTCTCAGCAGGCGGCGCCGCCTGCATTTCGGCATCTTCGAGTGTTTTGACGTTGAGTTCCGCCTGATTGATAAACGGAACTGTCCCAGAGATGTAAGGCACCGTCTCCGTATGGGCCGCACGAACGACCCAAACGACGACGTTCTGCCCAAACACGTTCTCGCCGTTGATGTACTGGGCGGGATGCCAGAAGTTCTTCTCCCGAGTCTGATTTTTAATCCGTGGGGCGACACCCATCTCGTCTGCGTGGTGGCGCAGAATGTACACTTCGTCGTGTTCCTTTAGCGGGAAGTCGATCGCGTTCTTGCCACCTGGTTCTTTGACCCGGAGGATGTTATTCACCCCCGCGATGCGCTGAGCCTCCTCACGCTGTTCACGCCACTGGCTTCCGTCGAACCAGAAAACCTCGGACTGGGACTGTCCGCCAGGAGTCACGTCGAACGCGAACATCGAAGCGTAGGCTGGCCACCCGTGCCCGGTCTCGTATCCCGGTCCATTCCGTTGATAGGTCGGGATGAGAACGCCGTCCTCGAAGAACTGCCAGTCGACGATGTAATTGTACGGGCCGTATCGGAGTCCAGAGTGGAACTCCCGAACGAACGTTGCCCCCGTATGGTAATGTGAGCGAAGTTTGAAGCCCGGCGGCCTGTCATCGGGGGCCCAGTGTTCGTCAAGTGGCGGTAGATCCATCTTCCCCAGCACCCCCGGTCCAGTGAGACCCAGGTTGTCGTGGAACATCACGTTTCCGTGCGGATCGCCGACGCGGGCGCGAGGACTCGTGAAGAACTCGGTGCTGTACTTGCCCCCGTGCGGCGGGTACGAAGTCAACGAGACTGAACACGCAGCACGGTCGAGCACCTTCGTCCCGTCGTACGATGCACTGAAAATCATCCCGTCGGTTGAGGAGTCCTTCCAGTCGACGGTCCATCCGTTTTGCTTGACCGGGCGCGGCGTATCCACCTTCACCTTTGGGCTGTAGTGACCGTGACCTCGGAACAGCCATGGACTTTCCGACGGCTGGACGTCGTCCATCTCGCTGGCCGGCGGGAGGTCCTCGTTGACTGAGACCTGATTGGCGACTTTTGGGAGCGGCTCTTTGACGCGTCCAGTCGGCTTCACGCCATACTTGTTCTCTTGTACGTTCTCGGCGTCCCACGGATAGACAGCCTGCGCGTAGACCAGTTCCCCTGGCTGGGGATTGTCGGGCCAGTTTTTAACCTCAATTCCGGTATCTACGAGCAGGTAATCGTTACCTCGCGGGAGGATGAAGACTGGATACGTAATTTCTCCCTTCTTATACCGTGGTGAGTACGTCGATATGCTTGTCACCTTCCCAATTCCGACGTACCAGTTCTTTCCCTCGATTAGTCTTCTAACGGGCTCCTTCTGCGCCGTCGCCTCAAGAATGCGCTGTTCAGCCTCCCCGTATTTTCGAGTATACTCGTAGGAGAAAGGTTCACCGATGGTGAGTCCAGTTAGTTCGTCGGCGTCCTTGCTTATTCTTGCCCGTATTTCCCGATTGTTGATCGTTCTGACTGGATGCTGTCCATTTCTCAGGCCCTGCATTCCCCCGTTTGTGACTTCGAAGTTCTCCGATCCGTTAAACCCGACTGTATCGTAGCCAACCCAGTCGTCGAAGCCTTCGAAGGATCCGTAGAAATTCCGGATGATTTTGTTGACTTCCGGATGAGATAGCGCGACCGAGATCGCGCGTCGCTTGCGGTGTCCATGCATCATCTCGTACGCTGCATCGTCGACATCGCGCGGCGTCGGTTCCGGCGGGAAGTCCGTTACTGGAGCGTCTTGTTGGTCGTTCTGTTTAACTTGATCCTCAACCTCTACCGATGCACCGTCCCACGCCGTTCCTTGGCCCATTAGTGCACCAAGTCCGACAGCCCCTCCACTGGTCTGCAGGAGTTTTCGACGTGTCGTTCGAATTTTGTCTATTGGGAGTTTCTCCGCAATAGACGATTCGTTATCGTTTGTCATCTTCCTCCCCCCCCAAAATCTGTAACGACCTCCTTGTTAATAGCTGTCATGGACATGTTCAGCCCACTCATATTTCATTAATGTCTGTATTTAATCGGAGGGAACTAGTGAATTTGTATTAGTATAGTTATTAAATCCTATTATAGTATGATGCTGAGAATGAATCAAGAAGAATCATGGGGACGCGCTGGCGGCAATGCTCGGAGTCGACGTGGCGGAATGAGAAAGTTACCACGTCGCTCGACAGTAATGAAATCCAAAATTCCGTTACCTACCTGCTGGTCAAGTTCCGTTTCTGCGGCAAGGGTAGTTCCATTCATGTGACGTCGGGTGTATCGGAAGTCACCGATTCCTCGTTGGAGCGAAACGAAATGAACGCCCGCTTGATTTTCGTCCGTCGTATCAAAATCCCGTCGGAGAATTAGCGGTGAATCATCCGCCGTACGTGCTCGGGCCGTTTTCTGTGCGTGTCCAACCTGCCCGTACTTCTTCGCATGTTTCTCCGTTTGGGTAATTATCTCTTCTGTCATTTTACTAGAATCACTCAGTTTCTCACCAACTTTACCGACTAGTTCCTTCTCGGCGTGGATCGGGCTAAACATAAGGGCAACGCGCTTGTCGTGCTTGGCGTCATACCAATCTTCGAGTTCCAACCGGAGTTTCGAGATATGCTGCGTTGTTCCCTCTGCAAACGCGCCTTGCTGGATAGTAACTAAGTCCTCGCTAGCCTGGTTCTGCTGGAAATTGGATTTGAACCCAGTAAACAAGGGAGCATCCTTTGGAACTGGATTCGACTCGGGTATTCCCTCGACGTCCTGATTTTTTGCTGGAAGTCCCGCGCCCACAAATCCGGTTCGACGATCCACCTTTTCGAACATACCGTCAAGGGTTTCATCCATCGTCACTCCGTTGAGCGAGTCAAGTTCGCCAAATAACGCCTGCTCTGCTGTCAAAACAACCTGCGGATGGTCGCTTGCCAGGTGAATCACGGTATCTTGCTTGTCGAATTTTGGGTTATCAACCGGTGAGAGTCGAGTTGGGTCGGGCAGATCTACTCTCGAAGGAAGATACAGTGCCTCGAACCGGTCGAAGTATGCAGGTGAATAACCGATGGTGAATAGTAGTCCGTTATTGCTCCACTTGTATGCACGCTCCAGCGATTGTAATGCCGTTTCCAATTTTCTACGATCGGAGGATGATGGTATGTTATTCTTATAGGTCATGTACAAGAGAATATGGTGGCGTGGGAGTACGTAGTTTCCATGTTCGTCTTGAGAGAGAACTCCGTTCCACGCGTGCTGCCGAGCTGGTAACTCCTGAGGTTCAGACGTCCCTCTCGGAATATCCCCTCCGTGTTCGTAAAGTCGACTGGTCTTGAGTGCCTCAAAGCCACCGACGGCGACTAACTGTTTCATGAACTCCCGCCGGGGCAGTCCGTTAGGACTGAGAACCATGTCTCACTAGCCACCATGATGTAGTATGTGGTTTGTGCTCACATACCGCGGCAAAACAGTTCGAATAAGTACCTTTTTGCTTGGTCCACATCCCTATACTGAAATGAACAAGACAGAATATTTAGAACTAAATTCCCCGTATAAGTCTGCTCTGCTCGATTGTGGAAAACCTTACTACATTATTTGTTAAGTTCGATATTTTATCGGACGGCATTCCAACTTCAGCGATAAGAAATAATAGAGAATATCCGGAGTCATGTACTCAATCTGGACCACAAATTGCTCACACCATCTCCTGTAAATGCAGGTTAGCAGAAAGCCTATGGAGAAGCCGTGACAGACCGTTGATTGAGATAGCCCTCTGCGAGTGTCCTAGTTTACCATGGCGCTGTCCCGTCCCGGGCTGACATCCCGTACCACTGCTACCAAATTGGCTTCGGCCCTCCTAGTGTGATATGCCCCCCTATTAAGCTGAACATTAACAAAGTTTGCAGTGTCATGATGGGAGTGGCCGCCATGGTCACTTCGTACTCCGCCTGAACGATGACAGCCACGGGACGGGACCCCGTCCACAGTCTACTACAGTGCAGTTCCCCGGCCCGGCATCTCCGTCCGCAAAATACCGCCACTCGCTACGTTACTATTGCCGTTCCTCGATTGAGCGAGTAGCCGAATTTCATCACAGTTGTCGAGCGGCGACTGGAATACGTCAGCCAAATTGAAGCACGGTCACGGCATCCGTCGTTTCCTGCCATTCCACGGGCCATCGATTGGCGACCGCTCCTACTTCGGTGGACTCTACGAACCACGTGTTGGCAACCGTGTATTGGCAATCTGCCGATGATTGATGCGGTGACCGCCTGGCTGACTATGGTTCAGTGTTGACCCAGTATGTCGAGGTGTCGGTCGTGCCATCAAAATACGTCAAATCCTATTCTTATTGGTAATGGTGCAGAATTTAGTGGTTAACTGACTTCCTGGCCAAGGTGATCGTAGGGACCTCCAGCTTGACAGCCGCCAATTAATTGGTCCAATTATCGCCAGACGGCGACCGATTTTCGGCACTTCGACCAATAGTTAAGTCATCGGTCCACGAAATGTATTCACGTGTCTAAGACAAAATCGTGTCGGCTCCCGGAGTCAACTGCGGCACTGCTTGAACAGGCCGCCGAAGAACGAGGCCGACTCCAATCTGAGCTCATACGCACCGCAATTCGGTACTACATCATAAACAACCCGGACGACAATCCCGTGTTTGCACAGCAAGCCTCAGACGGACGGAGGCGACGACCGAAACGATGACCGGGCGAGGGGACGTGGCGATTCATCCCCGAAATCAATCGCCTACGGTACTGTCTTAAGATCACCCCGGTTACAGGGGGCCTTTGCGGTCTGTGACCCATGGACGCAGAAACCACACCCATGACAAACGATACAAATTCGACGAAACTGACCGTCTTACACTGGCTGAACAATCAAATCACCCCAGTACAGGCACTCTATCGTCTACTGACCGACGAGTGGGATATCCCCCGTGAACTCGTCAATGAGGCGCTCGGCCACGAAGACGGCCGCCTGACCCTCTTAGACGCCATGAAAACCGAGGCGGAGCCCCTCCCTACCCCACTCAACCAAGCGACTGCGTCAACCTACTACTGTGAGGAACACAATTTCAGTACTGAAAACCCGCAGTCGTGGGCGGCTCATCATACGCATGCCGACCACAGGGACGAAGACAGATCTAATGACGAGAACGAGGGCCTCGGTGCCCTTTTCGAGTAGAGCAGATGATCGGGGTCCCGAAATTAGCGGGCGGTCAAACACACCGTGCGACTGGCCCACAAGGAATGGAAGCAGTCAGTATACACCGATCTAACGACCCTCAAATTCGCCCGTGGCGCGAAGGTGGTGAAACGGATGGCCGGTAGCGTGTGCGCCGAGTTCAGTTGCCCTTCGTGTACCAATGATACCCTCTCACACGCCAATGGCGACAAAATGTTCGAGTGTATGCGGTGTGGGTGTCAAACACACGAGAAAATCGTCCAAAATGCCGACCACCTCGAAGAGTTAGCAGCCAGTGAACTTCCGGTGGCTCGAATCGCGGCGCTCCTCTTAAAGGGGAAGGAGTCGGAGTGACAGGTAGTAATCCAGATAAGTCGAAGAATTCGACGGAAACCCTTGTCGAAGACCGGCTCAAAGCCTTCGATCGTCGATTAGACGCACATTCCAAGAGATTCGATTATTTAAAGGATAAACTCAAAGACGAACGTGATCGACATCGCGAACTCGCGACTGAACTCAAGGCTACGAAAAAACACCTCCAAGAATTGGAAGATGAGATCGGCCAGTTGGACTCACGGACGGACATCCTTACGCTCGTCCAAAATTCTGACGAGATGGACGGTGAACAACGGTCGACAGCAATTATCCAGCACCTCCACCGGGCGGCTCAGAAGCAACATGACCGGGGTGGGCCCGCGAAGTCGTCCGTAAATCGAGACGAGGCCGAGGCAGCGCTGCAGTATCCGGACGTGGATCGGACGACCATCTACCGAGACATGGAACGTGCAGTGCGTCTCGTCGGTGATGAACGCGTTCTTTGGTACGATGGGGCGTCGGGCGGGGAGAGTCGATTGAAATTGAGCCTCGAAAGCGAGGACTTGCCGAAGAAGTTCACGGCGAGGGAGTCGCTGTGAAGCTCTCACAACACCTAGGAGGTGGGAAGCCCCCGCCAACCCGGGTGAATCTTGAGAGAAACATTTGAGGAATGAAACTCTGAACGGTACAGGGTTTCTGTAAATAACAGAGGGATAGATAATAGTACGTCTGCAATCCGCTCGCACCGCTCGCACCGGGACGGAATTAACACCCGCCCCAGGTGTTGTGACGCCATCACAGATTCAAACCGCATCAACACCAGAATCATGACAGGAGCCGAAGACGCCGAACTTGTACACCGGCTGGACCAGTTCCTCCGTAGATACTACGCCGAGGCTATCGCACAACTCGCTGAACGATACCCGAGCGAACAACGTTCGCTATATATCGACTATGAAGACATCTTTCAGTACGACCCCGAGATCGCCGACGACGTCCTCCAAGCGCCTGAGGCGATACGGGAGTACTTTGAGGAGGCCCTCCGCCTCTACGACCTACCTATCGATATAGAGCTTGAGGATGCCCATGTACGGATTTACAACCTCCCCCAGACAATCGAGGTGAATGAGGTCAGCCGTCACGACAACATCGGCGCTCTTCTCGACGTCAGAGGGCAGGTCCAAAAAGTTTCGAAAGTTAGACCACGACTTGAAGAAGGGGTTTTTGAGTGCCAACGCTGTGGAGCTCCCACCACCGTCCCGCAGTCTGGCGATAAACGTCAAGATCCGTACGAGTGTGAGGGCTGTGAGCGTCAGGGCCCATTCAGCCTTCGTACACGACAGAGCAAATGGACGGATCACCAGTTCGCTCGTCTCCAGCAACCACCGGAGCGAACCCGAAGCGGTGAGGGACAGACCGTCGACGTCCACCTCGAAGACGATCTCACAGAGGCGTTTAACGCCGGAGACCGCATAACCTTGACTGGGCTTCTCGATATCGAAGACCCCCGACAGGAGCAGTCTCGAGACTACAATACCAGCCTATCAGCTCGTGCTGTCGTTTGTGAGGAGAGCGACTACGAGGACATCAACGTCGAAGATCACTTGGACGATATCCACGCCATCGCGACTGGCAAGCGGGGTGACCCGTACGACCTCCTCGTCGACTCGGTGAATCCGAAGCACGAGGGCGACGAGAAGGTCAAGCTCGCAATCGCCCTCCAACTCTTCGGCGGATGGGCCCACGAGTATCCCGACGGCAATCGCGACCGCGGTGACTGGCATGTTCTACTCTTGGGCGATCCTGGTTGTGGCAAGTCCACCTTCCTCCGTTGGGTGGACAAGATCGCCCCGCGTTCCACGTACGCCTCTGGAAAGGGGGCGTCCGCGGCTGGCATGACTGCGGCGGCGGTCTCAGACGATTTCGGAGACGCTGAGTGGGGGCTCGAAGCTGGCGCGCTCGTGTTGGCCGACGGTGGCGTCGCGTGTGTCGATGAAATCGATAAGATGCAGGACGACGCGGTCTCGTCTATGCACGACGCCCTGGAGAGCCAACAGGTCCACATCAACAAGGCGGGCATCAACACGACCCTGAACGCACGCACGGCGCTCCTCGCGGCGGGGAATCCAAAGCACGGCCGGTTCGACCCCCACCAGCCGAAGGCCGAGCAAATCGACATGGGCCCGACGCTTCTCACCCGTTTCGACCTCATGTTCATGGTCTCAGACGCCCCGGACGCCGAGCGAGATCGGGACGTTGTCAATCACATGATCGAGTCGCGGCAGGCCGCAGCGAAGCATACTCAAGGTGAAGAACTGACCGAAAGCGAAGAGAAGGCCGTCGAACCCCGCATTCCACCCGACACGCTACGTGCCTACATCGCTCATGCGAAGGAGTCGTGTCATCCAATTTTGAAGGACGAGACGGTGAAAGAGAAACTCAACAATTATTTCGTTAACTTCCGGCAGGCTACATCGGACAAAAATGGAGATAATCCAGTTCCACTAACATACCGGAAAGTAGAAGCTATCCAACGAATCGCAGAAGCGTCGGCTCGTGTTCGCTTGTCTGAGACCATCGACAGCGAGGACGTGAAACGAGCTATCGACCTCGTGGAGGCGTCGATGAGGCAAGTTGGCTACGATCCCGAGAATGGCCAATTCGACGTAGATCTCATCGAAGCAGAGGCCTCTAAGAGCCAGCGAGACCGCCGCAAGGAAATCGTGCAGACTATTCAGGAGCTCGAGGGGGCTGTACTCTCAGATCTCGAGGACGCCATTGATGCGTCTCAGGAGAAATTGAAGCATGATGTGGAGGTGTTAAAAAACGAAGGACGGATTTACGACGGTAGTAATGGCGAACTCCGTAGGATTTAGATAAACACAAATCAAACGTTGTAGAATGAAACCGGTAATCGACCCGGTATAACGGTTACTCTAAATTCTATCAGGGTAGAATGCTTTGAATCCAAGTCGCTAAACACCGCTACTGTGCTTCTTTCTAAGCTTTGACTTTGTCTTTGAATTTCTCTCGGACCTTCTCCACCTTCGGTTCCACCTGCATCTGACAATATCTCTGATTAGTATTTCCTTGGCCCGCTTTTACCTTCTCGTAGTAGTCCTGGTGGTACTCATCGGCCTCGTAGAACTCCTCGAAGGGCTCGACCTCGGTGACGATCTCGTTCTCGTCGTAGGCGCCCTCGGCCTCGAGTTCGTCGATGAACCGCTCGACGGCCTCGCGCTGCTCGTCGTCGTGGTAGAACACGGCCGACCGGTACTGGGTGCCGACGTCGGGTCCCTGGCGGTTGAGCTGGGTCGGGTCGTGGACCGTGAAGAACACCTGGAGGACGTCCTCGTAGCTCAGCGCGTCGGGGTCGTACTCGACCCGCACGACCTCGGCGTGGCCGGTCTCGCCCGAGCAGACCTCCTCGTAGGTCGGGTCCTCGACGTGGCCGCCGGCGTAGCCCGACGTCACCTCGCGCACGCCGTCGAGCTCCTTGAACGCGGCCTCGGTGCACCAGAAGCAGCCGCCGGCGAGCGTGGCGGTCTCGGTATCTCGAGTCATGTGCTGGCGTAGGCGCCCCAGATGGTTAGGCTTGCGGGAAGCGGCCAGGAATCGGGGTTGGTGTTGATGGAGTGATAGACGCGATCGTAATCAGCCGGGAGACGGAGAAGACGTCCCAGAAAGCCCGGCCCCTTTCGTCCACCCGAACAGATAGTCGCGTCACCGAGCGTGTGCCTCGCACCTCCCCACCCTCCTGCGCTTCTCGGTCGTCGCTCCGCTCCTCCTGCGATGCTCGTCCCTCGCGCGGTTTGGCGCGACACGAGGTCGCGCCGTGGGAGCAAATCTCCCACGAGCCTGCGCTCGCTTCGCTCGCGCAGACGCCGGCACGCGCCGACGTTCGTCGATGAACTTCCGACACCGGTCCGTCAGCAGATCGGCTTCGGATCGAGCCCCATTCCTTCCAGGGTCTCGGCGTAGTCGTCGTACGCGATTTGGACGACTTCCGCGGCGGTCTCGCGGGCACGCTCCCAGTCCGCGTCGCCCTCGCAGTGTGCCGCGAGCAGGTCCGTCCCGGTCGAGACGCCCTCCCGGGTGTCCTCGCGCAGTTCCCGGAAGAGGTCGGCCCGGCGCTCGTCGGCCTCGTTGACGAAGAAGTTCACGACCTGGAGCTGGGTCCGGTCGGTGGCGAGCGATCGGCCGACCAGCCCCGCCGCGCGCTCCACAGTACCGTCGAGCCCCCGGAGGTGCTCGTGGAGCGGGTTCGCCGCGTCGTCGGGGGCGAACTCGCCGTCGAGTTCGGCGACCACGCGCTCGTAGTGGTCGGCCTCCCGGTCGGCCAGCGCGGCGAAGGCCTCGGCGGCGTCCGAATCGGCCTCGCTGTCGGCCCACTGCCGGAACGTCTCGCGAGCGATGTGTTCGCTCTGGGCCGCGGCCCGGAGGACCGCCTCGGCGTCGAGGTCGGCGTCGGTCAGCGCGACCAGCGCCTGCTGGGAGCCCAGGCGGTCGAGTTCGGTCGCCTTCGCGGCCTCTACCTCGTCCGGAAAGGCGTCGGCGTCCATGCCCGTCGGTACGCCGCGAGCGCGTTTGAAGGTTTGCGGGCGGTCGACGACCGACGCCGTCGGTCGTCCCCGCGCGACTCGCCACACCGTTTTCTCTGCCGAGCGCGTAGGTCGACGCATGACCAACGGGACCGACGGAGAGGACGGGAGCGACGACACGCCGTCGATATCGCCCGAGGAGCTTCACGACCGCGTCCGGCGCGGCGAGCGAGTCCGCCTGCTCGACGTGCGCAACCGCGACGAGTTCGAGGCGTGGCGGATCACGGGCGCGGGCGTCGAGGCGACCCAGGTCCCGTACGCCCAGTTCACCGCCGCGAAGGCCCGCGGCGACCTGTCGGAGTTCGTCGCCGACCTCGGCGTCGACCCAGACGAACCGGTGGTCGCGGTCTGCCCGCGCGGGGAGGCCAGCGCCACCGTCGCCGACTTCCTCCGCGACGAGGGGATAGAGGCCCAGAACCTCGCCGGCGGGATGCGGGGCTGGGCGCGGGTGTACGCCGCGACCGGACTCCCGGCCGCGGCCGTCCCGGGCGACGCGACGGTCGTCCAGTACGACCGGCCCGCCACCGGCTGCCTCTCGTATCTGGTCGTCTCGGGCGACGAGGCCGCGGTCGTCGACCCCCTGCGGGCGTTCACCGACCGGTACGTCGCCGACGCGGAGGAGCGAGGCGCGACCCTCCGGTACGCCGTCGACACGCACGTCCACGCCGACCACCTCTCGGGGGTCCGGCGACTCGCCGACCAGACGGGCGCCGAGGCGGTGATGCCCGCGGGCGCGACCGACCGCGGGCTGGCGTTCGATGCCGGACTCCTGGACGACGGCGAGGAGCTCCGGGTCGGCGACGTCGCGCTGACCGCGCTCCACGCGCCGGGCCACACCACCGAGCTGACCGCGCTCCGGCTCGGCGACCTGCTGTTCTCGGGCGACGCGCTGTTCGTCGACAGCTTCGGTCGGCCGGACCTGGAGCGCGGCGACGGGGGCGCCCGCGACCTCGCCGCCACGCTCTACGACACCCTCCGGGACCGGCTGCTCGCGCTCTCCGACGACACGCTGGTCGCGCCCGGCCACCGGACGCCCGACGCCGAGCCGAACCCCGACGAGGGCGGCGCCTACGCCGCCAGGATCGGCGCCATCAGGGAGCGACTCCGGATTCCCGACGACCGGGAAGCGTTCGTCGATCGGGTGCTCGGCTCGCTGCCGCCCCGGCCCGCCAACTTCGAGGACATCGTGCCGGCGAACCTCGGCCGGGAGTCGCCCGACGACGAGACGGCGTTCGAGATGGAGCTCGGGCCGAACAATTGCGCGGTGGCCGCGGACGACTGAGCGAAAAGAGCGGCGGAATCGGGGCGGCAGCGAGCAGCGACGGGACGGCGAGGCGGCGGAACGGCGGAACGGCGCCGCGGCCGCGAGGCGGCGGAACGACGCTGCGGCGGCGTTACGAGGCGTCTGACTCCTCGCCCTGGTCGACGTGTCTGCCCTGGGTCCGGTCGTGGTCGCCCTCCTCGTCGTCGGGCAGGGTGGCGGCGTCCGACTGGTCGGTCTGCTCGGGGTCCATCTCCTCGTCGACCCGCTCCAGCTCCTCCTCGGTCTCCCTGTTTCGCTCGCGTTCCATCTGGCGCCGGCGTTCGCGGTCGTTCTCCTCGGTCTCCTCGTCTGCCATGGTCTGACGTTGCCCCCGGACGCCCTTTGACCTGGTGGCCCTCCGTCGATTCCGCTCGACTCGGGCGGGCCGGCGTTCCGCTCACCGGAAGCGCAAGGTCTTCCTCCCGGCGGGGAGTGTCGACTGGTATGGAACTCGACCCCGACGAGGTGTCGTCGATGTACCGGACCCTCGCGGGCGCGGTCGTCCCCCGGCCCATCGCGTGGGTCAGCACGACCAGTCCCGACGGCGTCGACAACCTCGCGCCCTACAGCTTCTTCAACGTGGCCGCGGTCGACCCGCCGATACTGATGTTCGCGCCGGTGGACGACGACGGGTCGCCCGAGGGGCTGAAGGACACGCCCCGCAACGTCCGGCGGACCGAGGAGTACGTCGTCAACGTCGTCACCGAACCGGTCGCCGAGGCGATGAACGAGACCGCCGCGACCCTGCCGCCGGGCGAGAGCGAGTTCGACCGGGCCGGCGTCACGCGCGCCGAGTCGCGGGTGGTGGCCCCGCCGCGGGTGGCCGAGTCGCCGGTCGCCTTCGAGTGCTCGCTCCGCGAGCTGGTCGACCTCGGCGGGTCGACGATGGTGCTCGGCGAGGTCGAGTGGGCCGACCTCGACGACGAGGTGACCACCGACGGGAAGCTCGACGTCGAGAAGCTCGACGCCGTCGGGCGGCTGTCGGGGAGCCTCTACGCCGCGACCGACGACCGGTTCTCGATGGAGCGGCCGCCGTGAGCGACGGCGAAGCGCGGCCGGAGAGCGACGCGTCCGGCCGCGACGAGGACGGGCGCGAGGCGGGGACCGCCACCGAGGCCGACGCCGTCGAGCGCGTCGACGACCCGCTGACGGTCGAGCGCATCGCCGACGACCTCCGGGACCTCGGCGTCGAGGCCGGCGACACGCTGCTGGTCCACTCGTCGCTGTCGGCGCTCGGGTGGGTCGCGGTCGGCCCGTCGGCGGTCGTCGACGCGCTGCTGGCGGTCGTCACGCCCGGCGGGACACTCGTGATGCCGACCCACTCCACGCAGTACTCCGACCCCACGGGCTGGCGCAACCCGCCGGTGCCCGACGACTGGGTCGGCCGCATCCGGGCCGAGCGCCCGCCGTACCGCCCGGCGGTGACGCCGACCCGCGGGATGGGCGCGATCCCCGAGTGCTTCCGGTCGTACCCCGACGCGGTGCGGAGCCGCCACCCGACCTACTCGTTCGCGGCGCTGGGTGCGGACGCCGAGTCCGTCGTCGGGGACCACGCGTACGACCACGGCCTCGGCGAGGGGTCGCCGCTCGCCAGGGTGTACGACCGCGACGGGACCGTCCTCATGCTCGGGACCGGCCACGACACCAACACCTCGTTCCACCTGGCCGAGCACCGCGCCGACCGCGAGGGGACCGTCTCGACCCACGAGGCGCCGGTGGTGGGTCCCGACGGCGACCGGAAGACCGTCACCTACGAGCAGTTAGACTACGACAGCAGTGACTTCGCGGACGTCGGCCGTGACTTCGAGGCGGACCGTCCGGACGCGGTTACGGAGGGAACGGTGGGGACGGCGGCGTCGACACTCGTCTCGCAGCGCGACCTGGTCGACTACGGCGCGGCCTGGTTCGAGGAGAATCGGGAGTAGCGGGGGCCGAGGGCGGTCCCCTGCTCGGGCGCCGCGGCCGCGTCCCCGGTCGGAGTCTCAGTCGTCGGCGGCCGCGGCCTCGTTCTCCGACTCCATCGCGCCGGCGTCGTCCTCGATGCTCGGCGGGTACTCCCCGCGGTCGAGCACGAGGTCGCTCTGCGGGCGGGCCATGCAGGTCAGCGCGTACTCCTCGGCCTCCTCGTCGGTGAGGCCGCGGGCCGCCGGCTGGGTCACCTCGCCCTCGACGATCTCGGCCGAGCAGGCCAGGCACATCCCGACGCGGCAGGAGTACTCCTGGGCGACGCCCTCCTCGATGCACCTGCTCAGGATGGTCTCCGTGTCCGAGACCGCGATGGTCTCGCCCGTGCCGACGAACTCGACGGTGTACTCGGTCATACCTCGGGGCTACGAAACTCCGGCACTTTACTCTTTATCGCCGGCTCCGTCGGTGTACCGGGGGCAGAATCCCGGTCGGCGTATAAAGAGTTTTGCCCCCTCCGTCTCGTAGCCGAAGGTATGGCTACGCACGAGCGCGACATCGTCGTCGTCGGGGCGGGGACGGCGGGCTGCTACGCCGCCGCGACCGCCGCGCGTGAAGGGTACGATGTCGTCGTAGTGGAGCGCAAGAGCGAGGAGGAAGCGGGCCACATCGCCTGCGGCGACGCCCTGAAGGGCGCGGACGCCTTCCCCGAGGCCATCCCGAAGTCCCAGCTCGAGCCGTCGTTCACCAACACCGGCGTCGACCACGGCCGGTTCGAGATCCCCCAGGAGGACACGGTGCTGGAGATCCCGGTGCCCGGCGAACTGGCGGTCATCGACCGCTGGGAGTACGGCCGGCGCATCATCGAGGGCGCCGAGAACGCCGGCGTCGAGTTCCACTACGACACGGTGGTCAAGGACGTGACCCAGCGCGAGGACGGCCGGGTCACCGGCGTGCGGGGCAAGCGCAACGGCGACATCCAGCGCTACGACGCCGACGTCGTCGTCGACGCCGCGGGGGCGCTGTCGATCCTCCAGGACAAGGCCGACCTCGCCGACGCCACCTTCGACACCAACGTCACCTACTCGCAGTTCTGCTCGGCCTACCGCGAGATCGTCGAGGTCGAGGAGCCGGTGCCGTGGGACGACGCGCTCGTGTTCAAGCCCACCTCGCGGGCCGCGGGCTACCTCTGGTACTTCCCGCGGACCGACACCGAGATCAACGCCGGGCTGGGCTTCCAGATGAACGAGGAGCCGATGCACCTTGTCGACGACCTCAAGCGCGACCTCCGAAACCGGGCGGAGTTCGACGGCGCGACGGTCAAGGACAAGCTCGGCGCCGCCCTCCCGACACGGCGGCCCTACGACTCGGCGACCGCGCCGGGCTTCGTGGCGGTCGGCGACGCCGCGGGCCACGTCAACCCGACCACCGGCGGCGGCATCGCCGGCGCGGCCTACGCCGGCAAGTACGCCGCCGAGGCGGCGATGGACGCCATCGACGAGGGCGACGTCGGCGAGGCCAACCTCTGGGAGTACAACCAGCGCGTGATGGACCACTTCGGCGCGCGCTTCGCCGGCCTGGACGTGTACAACATCTTCTCGACCGCGGTCGACGTCGACGACCTGATGGGGCTGCTCGGCGCCCTCCCGGCGAACAAGCTGGCGGAGGCGCTGTACTCGGGGTCGGCCAACATCGGCTGGTGGCTCAAGATACAGACCGCGATCAAGTCGTTCGGCCACTGGGAGCTCATCTACGACCTCTACCGGGCGAAGAACCTGGCCGACGACCTCATCGACCACTACGAGCGCTACCCGAGCCGCCCGCAGGGGCTCGAACCCTGGCAGCGCGAGCGCGACAGGATCATGGACGACATCTACGCGACGACCGGCGCCGAGCCGAAGTACTAACTACGACCTTCAACCTTTTCCTGCGGTCGCGCCCCGAGAGGCGCTCCCTTGGAAAACGTTGATGAAAACCACTGCGCTCCTCCCTCCGGTCGTCGCTTGGGTCGCTCGCTCACGTTCGTTCGCTCGCGGCGAAACGGCGCTCCGCGCCGTATGCTCACGGTCAACTCGGCAGTCGGGCTTTCGTTACTCCGACTCGGCCTGCTCCCGAAGCTCCTCCACGTGGTTCTCCAGCCGGCTCAGCGCCGCGTCGGCGTCCATGTACCCGTTGTCGTACTCGCTGTACACCGTGTCCGCGTCGCGGAGGAACTCCGAAACTGCGTCCTCGAGATCGCTCATACCGTCTCGAATGCGCCGGGCCGGGTTAGGTCTGATGAAGTCGCGCCGAGAACGCGTTCCCCCGCAGTCCACCAGCATACGGCGCGAAGCGCCGTTTCGCCGCGAGCGAGGGCGGAGCCCGAGCGAGCGGACCAAGGGAGGACCGGAGGGACGACCGCAGCGTTTTTCATGAAAGTTTTGCCAGGGAGAGCGCGCCTACGGCGCGCTCGACCGCAGCAAAAGTTTCATTGGAACATCCGGAGCGGCTGGGCCTGCGAGCTCTCGTCGGTCTCGGCCTCCTGCATGCGCCGGGCCAGCTCCTCCTTCTGCTCGCTGATCTCCTCGGCGCGCTCGACCAGGTCGTCGGTGTCGACCTCGATGCCCGTCAGCGGCGCGATGCCGTGCTCGATGAGGATGCGGGCGGCCTCCGGGTCCGGGAACTGCGGGTCGCTCTCCACGATGAGGCCCAGCGCGTCGAGCCCGCGGGCGTCGGCCTCGTAGAGCAGCGACCCCGTCGGCCCGCTGACCGCGCCGCGCTCGCGGGGCGTCTCGACGTCGTGCTCGTCCAGCCGGTCACCGGCGTCGCCGGTCGCGACGCCGTAGAGCGTCGGAACCTCGCCGGCCTCCTTCCCGTCGGGCAGGCCGCTCATGTAGACCGGGGTGGCCTCGCGGTCGGCGATCCAGTCGGTGACGCAGGCCGCGAACTCCGAGGCAGCCGACGCCGACACCGGGACGTCGCTCTGGAGCGCCACCAGGTCGCGGGACTCGTCGGCGTAGAGCCGGACCGGCGGCCGGAGACCCCGGCTGTCGTCCTCGTAGACCGCGAGCCGGGGGAGGCCCTCGCAGTCGATGCTGGCGTAGTAGCTCATCCCGAACGTCTCGACGAGGTGGTCGGTCGCCAGCTTGCCGACCAGCCCGACGCCGGGGAGCCCCTCGACCAGCGTGGGTCGGTCCAGCGAGACGTCGTCGTCGTGGATCGTGACGCTTGCCATGCCCGAGTGATTGTGCAGCGGCCGCATAAAGCTCCCGGGCGGTGACGCGTCGAAAAAAGTGTCACCGCCCGGTCCGCGCGCCGGGCGTCCGCCGCGGGTCGCGGACCGGGGTCAGGTCTCGGACTCGGGGTCGGCGGTGTACGCGAGTTCGAGTTGCAGCACCGCCGAACACGAGATGTTTTCGACCTCGAAGTCGATGCCCTCGACCTGCTCGTCGAGGTAGCCGTTGCACCGGCCCTCCTCGATGATGTTCTCGACGGTGGCCGGCGAGCCGCACCCGGGACAGTCGAAGTAGTAGCCGCTCTCGCTCTCGTGGAGCGCGTCCTTGTCGAGTTCCATGCGCGCCGCGTTCTCCCAGTCGAGGTCCACGGGGTCGTCTCCTGCCATGGGCGGACAGACGACGGAGGGACGGGTAACGCCTACGGCCGGCGGGGCCGCGCTCGCGGGCTTCCGAAACCCACAAGCGCGGCTCGCGCCAACCCCCGCCCGATGGAGACACTGGAGCGGTACGAACCGCTGGTCGACGACTTCGAGGCGTTCCTCGAGGCCTGCCGGCGGCCGCTGCCCTCGGTCGTCCGGGTCAACACGATCAAGGCCACCCCCGAGCGAGCGACGGCGGCGCTCGACGAGGAGGGCGTGGGCTGGACCGACCGGGAGTGGTCCGACACCGTGCTGGAACTCGACACCGACTCCCCCGGCAGCACGTGGGCGTCGTACCACGGCTGGATCCACGGCCAGGAGGAGGTCTCGGCGATTCCCGCGGAAGTGCTGGCGCCCGAGCCGGGCGAGCGCGTCTGGGACGCCTGCGCCGCGCCGGGGAGCAAGACGACCCAGCTCGCGGCGCTGATGGACGACGAGGGGCTGGTCGTGGCCAACGACAACAACCTGGGCCGCCTGTCCGCGCTGCGGTTCAACACCGAGCGGCTCGGCGTGACGAACGCCGCTGTCACGAACGCCGACGCCAGGAACTTCTCGCTCAAACCGTTCGACTTGGACGCCTTCGACAAAGCGCTGGTCGACGTCCCCTGTTCGTGCGAGGGAACTGTCCGGAAGAACCCGACCGCGCTCGACGACTGGACGATGGACCACGTCCGGAGCGTCGCCGGCGTCCAGAAGGGCATCCTCCGGCGCGCCGTCCAGGCCACCAGGGAGGGCGGGACCGTGGTCTACTCGACCTGCACGTTCGCGCCGGAGGAGAACGAGGCCGTGCTCGACCACGTGCTGGCCGAGGAGGACTGCCGGCTCGTCGAGTTCGACGTCGGCCTCGACTCTCGGCCCGGCGTCACCGAGTGGGACGGCCAGGAGTTCGACGAGAGCGTCCGGAAGGCCCGGCGGTTCTACCCCCACCACAACGACACCGGCGGGTTCTTCTGCGCGAAGCTGGAGGTGGCGGGATGAGCGACGAGCCCGGGGGGCGCGACGGCGAGCGGACCGGCGACGACCGACCCACCAACGACGGCCAGCGGTTCGACCGGCTGCCCGAGACCGCAGACGACCGCGAGGTCGCGGGCCGGGCGACCCGGCGGGAGGTCGTCGACTGGTGGGACGAGCGGTTCGGCGTCCCGCCAGAGACGTTCGACGGCTACACGTTCTGGGAGAAGGGCAAGGGCAAGATCTGGATCCTCCGCGGCGACGTCGCCTCGCCGATCCGCATCGAGGCGCTGGGCATGAAGTTCCTGCGCACCCGCCAGGAGCACTGGAAGCCGACGACCAACGCGGTCCAGCGGTTCGGCCGCGAGGCCACGAGGAACGTGATCGAACTCGCCCGCGAGCAGGCCCGGACGTTCGTCAGGGGCGAGGACCAGGAGCTCGACTGGGACGGCGACTGGGGCTACCTGGTCGCGACCCACGACCTGGCGGGCGAGCCCGAACCGCTCGGCGTCGGACTCTACGTCCACGGCGAACTCCGGAGCCCGGTGCCGAAGGGTCGTCAGCGCGACCTCTGACGCGTCCCGTCTGTCGCGTTACTCCGACGCCTTCTCTCTGATCGTCCCGCCGCTCAGCCCCTCCCACTCGACCGCGAAGCCGAGCTCCGACAGGACCGCGCTGGCGTCCTTGATCCCCCGGTCCGCGAGCAGCGCCTCGGCCTCCGAGAACGCCATGCCGGCCTCGACCGCGGTCGCCAGGTCGTCGAGCACGCCGGGCCGGACCAGCGTCCGGCCTACGCGCTCGTGGTCGGGGAACGACTTGTCCGCGACGGCGTCCTCGCTGACGCCGTGCTCGGCCGCGAGCGCTTCGAGCGACACGACGTCCGCCTCGGGGACGAGTTCGTCGGGGAGGTCGGCCGCGCTCGCGGCGACCAGGTCGTCCTCGTAGCGCCGGAGGGCGTCGCGGACGTCCTTGAGCCGGATGGTCCCGGAGTAGGGGATGGCGCGGTGGTCGCGGGCCTCGACGTCCTCGCCGACGCCCAGGCTCTCGTCGACCGCGACCAGCAGCTCGACGTCCTCGACGCTTTCGAGCTGCGAGAGCTTCTTCTCGACGTACTCGGGCGTCCAGAAGCCCATGACCTCGAAGAAGACCCGGAAGTCGGCGTGGTGGTAATCGAACGCGAAGTCGGGGATCATCACCCGGGCGCCGGTCTCGAGGGGCTCGGGCTCGCGGGTCAGCGCCCAGTCGAGGTCGAGCGACTCGAACCGGGCGGCGAAGTCGGCCTCGACGCCGCTGTCGAAGCTCACGTCCGCGACCGGTTCGGTGCCCGGCACCCGGACCGGGTCGTCGTCCGAGAGCTCGAGGGTGCGCTCGGTGCCGTAGTCGTCGACGGTCGCCGAGAGCGTCCAGGCGTCGGCCTTGGCGACGGTCCGGAGCAGGCGCGCGAACCGGGTGCCGTACCGCCGGGTCGACCGGAAGAGGGCGTCGGGGCCGGTGACGACCACCTCGCGGTCGGAGACGCGGCGCTCGCGCCGGCTGTCGCCCTCGGTCTTGCGGATCTCGTACATCAGCCGGAGGCGCTTGACCGCCGAGACGAGCGCCCGCGGGTCGGCTGTCCGGACCCGGACCTCGGTCGCGTCGAACAGGGCGGTCTGGGCCAGCGAGAGGTTGTACTGGGCGAGCAGTTCGTCGGGGTCCCACCGCGCGTCGAACCGGGTCATGACCTGTCGCTCCTTGAGGTCGGCGTACAGCGCGTCGGCCACCGCGTCCGGGCCGACGCTGAGGCGGTCGCTCGCGGCTCCGAGGGCAGTATCGCGCTCGGCCTCGGTGACGACGCCGACGGCCTCCGCTTCCTCGAACGCCGCCCGGCGGGCGCGCTCGGGGTCGACCGCGGCCTCCGTCTCGAAGCCCGCCTCGCGGTCGAGCAGCTTGGCGAATCCCCGGACCAGCTTGAAGTGGTCGGCGTCGGCCTCGAGGTCCTTCAGCGCGGCGTCGAGGGCCTCGCGGGGCTCGCCGACGTGGCCCTGGTAGGTGCCGAGGACCCTGGCGGCCAGCGGGCGGTGCTCCCGGCCCGCGAACCGGGGCCGGTAGCCCCCGCCGGCCCGCGAGACCCGCAGCAGGTCCTTGGTCAGCATGGCCGGAGAGAGGGGCGGCGCGTACAAAAACCGTCGGAAGACAGAAGACTCATCCCGGTGGGCTCGGACCCTCGGCTATGCGCAGGCGTGACGTGCTCAGAAACGGTGCGGCCCTCGGCGCGGCGGTGGGCCTCGGTGCGCTCGCCGGCTGTACGGGCGGCGACGACGAGTCGGACTCGGCGGCGTCGCTCGCCCAGACGGGGTTCGACCGGCGGAAGAGCGAGTCGGGTACCCTCGTCGTCACGGTGACCATCGAGAACACCGGCACCGAGGCGGGGACCGGCGACCTCTACGTAACCGTGACCGCGGCCGAGCCGGCCGGCGGGAACGGGACCGCCGAGGACGGGACCGTCGCTAGCCGGGAGTCGCGGGACGTCACCGTCCCGGCGGGCGAGACGAAGACCGTCGAGATCGAGTTCGACATCCCCTACGAGCAGTTCCGCCAGAAGGGCTCCATCAACATCGACTTCCGGCCCTGAGAGCCTCGTTCAACTCGGTCTCCGTATCCGACTTCTCCTACCGCCTGCGCTCGGCCACGCGCTCCTCGGCGGTCTCGGCGCTGACGACCTCGTACAGCAGCGCGGGCCGACCGTCGTCCTTCGGCCGGAGGATGCGGCCGAGTCGCTGGGTGAACTCGCGCTCGCTGCCGCTTCCCGACAGCACCACCGCGACGTTGGCGTCGGGGACGTCCACGCCCTCGTCGAGCACGTTCGAGGTGACGACCCGCGAGTAGTCGCCCTCGCGGAACCGCTCCAGGATCTCGCGGCGCTCGGCCGCGCCGGTCTGGTGGGTGACCGCGGGCAGGAGGAATCGCTCCGAGAGCCGGTAGACCAGGTCGTTGTGCGCGGTGAAGACGATGACGCGGTCGCCGCGGTGGTCCGCGAGGATGGACCGGAGTGCGTCGACCTTCGCGTCGCTGTTCATCATCACCTCGCGGGCGCGCTGCTTGGCGAGCAGCGCCTCGCGGGCCTCGGGGTCCGAGCCCGAGCGCTTGACCAGCTCCTGGTAGTCGCTGCCGCTCTGCATCCGGATGTCCGACCGGGCGAGGTAGTTCGTGAACACCTCGTTGGCCGCCTCGTAGCGCTCGCGCTCGGCATCGGTGAGCTCGACCTCGACGCGCTTGACGTCGTAGGGCGCGAGGTGCTCGCCCGCCAGCTCCTCCGGGTCGATGGCGTACACCTTCCCGCCGACGAGGTCCGCGACCACCTCGTGGGCGCCGTCGGGCCGCTCGAAGGTGGCGGTCAGCCCCATCCTCGCCGGGGCGGCCAGCAACCGGGCGATGTCGCGGTACCCCTCGCCGCCGAGGTGGTGGACCTCGTCGAAGATCGCGAGGCCGAACCGGTCGCCCAGTTCGTCGGCCCGGAGGTACGCCGAGTCGTAGGTCGAGACGGTGAGCGCCTCGACGGTCTGCTCGCCGCCGCCCAGTTGGCCGACCGGGACGCCGAACTCCGATTCGAGTTCGCGGCGCCACTGCTCCAGCAGGTCGATGGTCGGGACCACGACGATCGTCGCGGTCTGGAGCGACTCGATGGCCTTCAGGCCGATGACGGTCTTGCCGCTGCCGGTGGGGAGTTCGAGCACGCCCCGTCTGCCGGCGTCCTCCCACGCCGAGAGCGCGTCGCGCTGGTACTCCCGGAGCTCGTAGGTCGAGGCCACGTCGGGGAGGTCGGGCGCGTCGAGGACCGCGTCGTCGTAGTCGGCGCCCTGGCGGGCCAGCGCGTCGCGGAGGGCGGCGTACCGGAAGGCTGGCGCCCGGCGGGTCTTCGACCGGGCGTCGGCCGCGGCGTGGGGCAGGTCGAGGGCGGCGTCCGGGTCGGTCTCGACCCGGACGGTCCCCTCCTCGAAGGTGAGCGTCGCGTCGGGCACGGTTCGGTCGATTCTCGGCGCTCCGTCGCCTTAAGAGGTCGGTCGCGGGATCGTCGGAGTCGGGGCCAGTTCGACGCTAGGGGGACCTCGGGCTCGCGCCAGACTCACGGCCGGCGGGCAGGCAGATTAAGTTGCCGGGCGGCGAAGCCACGTACGAAACCATGGGGGACCAGGACAAACGTCAGGCGGCGCGGCTCGTCGACCGCGTCATCGAGGAGGTCGCCGCGTGGCCCCACGTCAACACCAACGAGCACCGCTTCGAGGGCCGGGAGTTCACGCTCGGCCCCCGCGAGGTGGGCCACGTCCACCGGTGGGGAATCGTGGACGTGCCGTTCACCAAGCGGTTGCGTGACACCCTCATCGAGGAGGGCATGACCGAGGAGCACCACGTCGTCCCCGAGTCGGGGTGGACGACCATGTACGTCGAGGACGACGAGGACGTCGACCGGGCGACGTGGCTGCTCCGGTTGTCGTACCTCTACCACGTCAACAACCTCAAGAAGACGCCGAAGGGCGCCGAGATGTTCGACGAGATCGACGTGGCCGAGGAGCTGGACGAGCTGGGGATCAGCGACGGGGTCCGCGCGGCGTTCGAGCGCCGCGGCGTGATGGAGTCCTGACCGGCGAGCGCCCCACCGGCAGCGGGGCCTCGCGGCGCGGCCGGCCTCCGGGCCTCCCGGGAAACCCCGCCCGCTTTCTGAATCCTTAAACGCGCCCAACCGTTTGTACCGCGTATGACCGACGAGGAAGTCACCGAGCAGGTGCGGGAGGACGCCGACAGCGAGGTCGCCGAGGAGGAGAACGCCGAGCGGTCAGCGGCAGCCGACGCCGACGCCGACTCCGACGCCGAGGCGCAGGCAGCGGCGGACGCGCTCGGCCCGACCAGCACCACGCTCGTCGCCGAGGTCGCCATCGAGGACGAGTCGCTCGCCGAGGACCTCGAGGACCACCTCGCCGAGCTCGAGGCCGAGCGCGAGGAGGCCAGCGAGCGCGCCGACGAGCTCGAGTCGAAGCTCAAGCGCGAGCGCGCCGACTTCCAGAACTACAAGAAGCGCGCGAAGAAGCGCCAGGAGCAGCTCCAGGAGCGCGCGACCGAGGACCTCGTGGAGAACCTCCTCGACGTGCGCGACAACCTCAAGCGCGCGGTCGAGGACGACCACGACGACGTCGAGAGCCTCAAGGAGGGCGTCGAGATGACCCTGAAGGAGCTCGACCGGGTGTTCGAGGACGAGAACGTCGAGGAGATCGCCCCCGAGCCCGGCGCCGAGACCGACCCGCAGCGCCACGAGGTGATGATGCGGGTCGAGAGCGAGCAGCCCGAGGGCACCGTCGCCGACGTCTACCAGCCCGGCTACGAGATGGGCGACAAGGTCCTGCGGGCCGCCCAGGTGACGGTTAGCGAGGGCGACGGGGAGTGAGCCCGCCGGAGAACCGCCGGGGAGCGAATCCCGGTGGGTCACCGGGGCCGACGTGACGCGAAGTGGAGTGGAATTGCGGTCGGATATATAAGTATGTCATTTTCGGGCACAGGTCGGCGCCGAAATCGAAAGACGGCGCTCCGATCGCTCAGATCGCCCGTACGCCGAGACTAGCAAGGCTTAAACGGAAGAACCCGCAACGTATCGAACAAGATGGCGAGTAACAAGATTCTGGGCATCGACCTCGGTACCACGAACAGCGCGTTCGCGGTGATGGAGGGCGGCGACCCGGAGATCATCGTCAACAGCGAGGGCGAGCGGACCACGCCCTCGGTCGTCGCCTTCGACGACGGCGAGCGCCTCGTCGGCAAGCCCGCGAAGAACCAGGCCGTCCAGAACCCCGAGCGCACGATCCAGTCGATCAAGCGCCACATGGGGGAGGACGACTACACCGTCGAGATCGACGGGGAGGAGTACACCCCCGAGCAGATCTCGGCGATGATCCTCCAGAAGATCAAGCGGGACGCCGAGGAGTACCTCGGCGACGAGGTCGAGAAGGCGGTCATCACGGTCCCCGCCTACTTCAACGACAAGCAGCGCCAGGCGACCAAGGACGCCGGCGAGATCGCCGGCTTCGAGGTCGAGCGCATCGTCAACGAGCCCACCGCGGCGTCGATGGCCTACGGCCTCGACGACGAGTCCGACCAGACCGTCCTCGTCTACGACCTCGGCGGCGGCACCTTCGACGTCTCCATCCTCGATCTGGGCGGCGGCGTCTACGAGGTCGTCGCCACCAACGGTGACAACGACCTGGGCGGCGACGACTGGGACCAGGCCATCATCGACTACCTCGCCGACGAGTTCGAGAGCGAGCACGGCATCGACCTCCGCGACGACCGCCAGGCGCTCCAGCGCCTGAAGGACGCGGCCGAGGAGGCCAAGATCGAACTCTCCTCCCGGAAGGAGACCGAGGTCAACCTCCCGTTCATCACCGCGACCGACGAGGGGCCGGTCCACCTCGAAGAGAGCCTGACGCGCGCGAAGTTCGAGAGCCTGACCAGCGACCTCATCGACCGGACGGTCGGCCCGACCGAGCAGGCCCTCGAGGACGCGGGCTACTCGAAGTCCGACATCGACGAGGTCATCCTGGTCGGCGGCTCGACCCGGATGCCCCAGGTCCAGGAGAAGGTCGAGGAGATGACCGGCCAGGAGCCCAAGAAGAACGTCAACCCCGACGAGGCGGTCGCGCTGGGCGCGGCCATCCAGGGCGGGGTCCTGTCGGGCGACGTCGACGACATCGTGCTGCTCGACGTGACGCCGCTCAGTCTCGGCATCGAGGTGAAGGGCGGCCTGTTCGAGCGGCTCATCGACAAGAACACCACCATTCCGACCGAGGAGAGCAAGGTGTTCACCACCGCGGCGGACAACCAGACCTCGGTCCAGGTCCGCGTGTTCCAGGGCGAGCGCGAGATCGCCGAGGAGAACGAGCTGCTCGGCGAGTTCCAGCTGACGGGCATCCCGCCCGCGCCGGCCGGCACCCCGCAGATCGAGGTGTCGTTCAACATCGACGAGAACGGCATCGTCAACGTCTCGGCCGAGGACCAGGGCTCTGGCAACCAGGAGGAGATCACCATCGAGGGCGGCGCCGGCCTCTCCGACGAGGAGATCGAGCAGATGCAGCAGGAGGCCGAGCAGCACGCCGAGGAGGACCAGCAGCGCCGCGAGCGCATCGAGGCCCGCAACGAGGCCGAGAGCGCGATCCAGCGCGCCGAGACGCTGCTCGACGAGAACGAGGAGAACGTCGACGACGACCTCCGCGAGGACATCGAGGCCGAGATCGAGAGCGTCCGGGAGGTCCTCCAGGACGAGGACGCCTCGAAGGACGAGCTCGAGTCGGCCACCGAGAGCCTGAGCGAGCAGCTCCAGGAGATCGGCAAGCAGATGTACCAGCAGCAGGCCCAGGCCGGCGCGGGCGGCGCCGGCGCTGGCCCCGGCGGCGCGGCGGGCGCCGGTCCGGGCGGCATGGGCGGCCAGGCCGGTCCGGGCGGCGCGGGCGCCGGCGCCGCCGGCGACGACGAGTACGTCGACGCCGACTTCGAGGACGTGGACGACGACGAGGACGACCAGTAGGAGCGACGACGAGCAACCGCGGGACGCGGAACCCGGCCGTTCGGACGCCTGAGCGCCGGCGCGGCAACGGACCCTTGAAGTAACTCCGACTTTTACCGACTCACAACGAATGAGCGAGGACTTCTACGACGTGCTCGGCGTGAGCAGAGACGCCGACGAGGAGGAGATCAAGGCGGCCTACCGCGAGAAGGCCACCGAGTACCACCCCGACGTCAGCGACGACCCGGACGCCGAGGAGAAGTTCAAGAAGATCAAGAAGGCCAAGGAGGTGCTGACCGACGAGGAGAAGCGCCAGGCGTACGACCAGATGGGCCACGACCGGTTCGAGCAGGCCGAGAAGCGCGGCGGCTTCGACGGCGGCGCCGGCGGCGGCCGCGGCGGCATGGGCGGCCAGGGCCCGTTCGGCGGCGCGGGCGGCGCCGGCGGGATGGGCGGCATGGGCGACATCTTCGAGCAGTTCTTCGGCGGAGGCGGTCGCCGGTCCGACCGGCCCCAGCAGGGCCAGGACCTCCGGACGCGGCTGACCATCGACTTAGAGGACGCCTACGAGGGCGTCCAGAAGCAGGTCAGCGTCCGCCGGCCCGAGCGCTGCGACGACTGCGGCGGCGAGGGCCACCCGCCGGGCACCGAGTCGCACACCTGCCGGGAGTGCAACGGCCGCGGCCAGGTCACCCAGGTCCAGCAGACCCCGCTCGGCCGGGTCCAGCAGACCCAGACCTGCCGGCGCTGCGGCGGCGAGGGCGAGATCTACGCCGAGACGTGCTCGACCTGCGGCGGCGACGGCACCGTCCGCCGGGAGGCCACCCTCTCGGTCGAGGTGCCGGCGGGCATCCAGTCGGGCCAGACCCTCCAGATGGAGGGCGAGGGCGCGCCCGGCCCCAACGGCGGCCCCAACGGCGACCTGCTCATCGAGGTCGAGATCGAGGACCACCCCGACTTCGAGCGCGACGGCGACGACCTCCGGCGCCAGCAGCCCGTCTCGTTCCCGCAGGCGACGTTCGGCGACACCATCGAGATCCCCACGCTCGACGGGACCGTCGAGATGGACGTTCCCGCGGGCACCCAGAGCGGCGAGACGTTCCGGCTCCAGGGCAAGGGGATGCCCCGGCTCCGCCGGCGGGGCCACGGCGACCTCTACGTCCAGGTCCAGGTCGTCACGCCCACGGAGCTCAACGACGAGCAGAAGGAGGCCCTCCAGCAGTTCGCCGAGGCCGGCGGCGAGGAGGTCAGCGTCGAGGAGGGCTTCTTCGAGAAGATCAAGAACTCCTTCTAGACCACCTTTTTTCTTCGTCGGGTGTCCTCGTTCGCTTCGCTCACTGCGGGCACCCTCCTCGAAAAAATGTGGATCAAAAAAAAGGCCGCTCGCTCGGGCTCCGCCCTCGCTCGCGGGACAGCAGCTCGAACCGCTGTGAGGGGTAGCTGCGCGGCTCAGCCCATCGTCGTGTCCGTATCGACCGCCCAGTTCGATCTGGATGGGCAGAGCTCGTCGGGCTAACGTCGAGTAATCCGCTACCACCGCTGCGATTTCGGGGAGACCGAAGCCGAGTCGAATCCCGGGGACGGCGGAGCCGAGCTTTTTGACGACGGGGTCCCTACTCCCGACCGATGCCGCCAGCCCCGATGTACGAGTCGTTCGCCGCCGTCACCCTGCTCGTCCTGGGACTGCTCATCCTCCTCGCGCGGGCCTCCGAGGCGATGTTCGCGGGGGCCGACGGGGACGACCGGGACGACGCCGACGACGGGGGAACCGCCCTCCCCGAGACCGGCGCGGGTCGCATCGAGCGCCACCGCGACGTCGGCGCGAGCCGCGCCGAGCGGATCGAGCGCCGGGTTCTCGACGACGCCGAAGGCGACGACGACGGCGGGAACGCGAGCCCCTGGGACGACGCGGACCGCGGGGACGCGCCGTGGGGCGAGAACGAGGCGGAGACCGACCCCAGGCGGGACCCCGAGGGCGCGTCGGGCGAGCGGAACCCGGACGGTCGCGACCAGCAGCCGGGGCTGGAGCGCAACGAACTCCACGTCTCGACCGGTGCGCTGCTGGCGAACGTCGCCTTCAGCCAGGGGCTGTTCGGCGCCGCGGTGGTCGGCGCGGCCTGGCTGGCGAACGTGCCCCTGCCCGCGCTCGGGGTCGATCTCTCCGATCCGTGGAGCGTCGGCCTGCCGGCGGTCGGGCTCGGCGTCGCGGTGGGCGTCGCGCTGTACGTCGCCAACGAGCTCTCTGCGACGGTCGTCGACGCCGCGGGCGTCGAGTACTCCGAGGGGATGCGGGAGGCGCTGGCGCCCGACACGGCCGTGGGCTGGCTGGTGCTGCTGGGCGTCGTGCTGCCGGTCATCGCCTGCTTCGAGGAACTGCTGTTCCGGGCCGCGCTGGTCGGGGCGTTCGCCGCGGGGTTCGGCGTCTCGCCGTGGGCGCTGGCGGTCCTCTCGACGGTCGCGTTCGCGATCGGCCACGGCGCGCAGGGGCCCGGCGGCGTGGCGGTCACCGGCCTGCTCGGGTTCGCGCTCGCGGCGGCGTTCGTGCTCTCGGGCAGCCTGCTGGTCGTCGTGGTCGCCCACTACCTCGTGAACGCCCTGGAGTTCGGCGTCCACGAGGGGCTCGGCATCGAGTGGGCGCGGGACTAACACTTATAGGACTGCTGAAACTACTCCGAAGTGACAGTGAGCACCGACACCTCGTCCCCGGAGTCGACCGCAGCGACCGCCGAGAAGTCGGCAGAGGCGGACGCGGCCGACCCGTTCTTCGGCTTCGTGATCGGGCTGTACGCCGCCGCGCTGGCCGCGCCCGCGGTCACCGTCGGCGTCGCGCTGGCCGTAACGACAGCGGCCCCGGTCCTGCTCGGCGCGTTCCTCGTCGTCGGGGTCGTCGCCGTGGGCGCCGGGGCGCGAATCGCAGGCCGGCGATCGCTCGCGGTCCGGCTCGGCGAGAGCCGGTGGGCGTGGCTCGCGCCGCAGACGGGCTTCGCGTACCTCGGGGGGCTGCTCGTCGCGGGCGACGGGCCCGCGTCCGGCGCGGTGGTGGGCCTCTCGCTGCTCGGGGCGCTCGGCGCCGGCCTCGTCGGCACCGGCCTGGTGTTCGCGGCGCACAACCGCCACGCGAAGGCCGTCCTGTCGGAGTCGGCGCTCTGCGTCGAGTTCAGCGCCCGGGGACCGGCCCGCGACCGGAAGCGGGTCCACTGGGCGGTCGGCGCGCTCGTGCTCGGCGGGATGGTCGGTCTCGCGGCGTCGGTCGCGCTCGAACTCGAATCGGCGAGGTGGCTGTTCCACCTGCTCGTCGCGGCGGGCGCCGGGCTCGTCGGCGTGACCACCGAGCGCACGTTCGCGGTGGCCGACGCCGGGGTCCGAATCGGCACGCCGGTCCACAAGCGCGTCCGGCCGTGGACGTCGTTCGAGAGCTACTCGCTGACCGACGACGCGCTGGTCCTCCACCGCGACGGCTGGTCGATGTGGGGGCTGCGCGACGTGCGCCGGGATCCCGCGGACGTCGAGGACCTCGCGGCGGTGACCGCGGTGCTCGACGAGCACCTGCCGCGGAAAGAGTAGTCGTACTGCGAACGAGCACCGCGAGTGAGCAGGCCGAGCGACGACCAGTGCGAGCGGCGTAGCCGCGGGCACGGGAGGAGCGACGGCTTTTCATCGACGTTTTGCAAGGGAGCACCTCTCGGGGCGCGACCGCAGTAAAAGGTCGTTGAGCAAGTTACTTGGCACGTCCCCGCAACATTTGCCAACAGGAGGAGACCATGGATACGCTCGAAGACGTCGACGAGGTCGTCCACGAACCGAGCCGGGAGTTCGTGGAGTCGACCAACGTCTACCAGTTCATGCAGCAGCACGGCATCGACGACTATGACGAACTCATCGAACGGACCACCACCGACGTCGAGGGGGTCGAGGCGTCGGGGGTCGAGTGGTTCTGGGACGAGCTGGTCGACTACCTCGGCATCGACTTCTACGAGGAGTACGACGCGGTCCGGGACGACAGCGAGGGCCCGCAGTTCTCCGAGTGGTACCCCGGCGGCGAACTCAACATCGCGCACAACGTGGTCGACCGCCACGCCCGGCCCGACAGCGGGACCCGCAACACGGTCGCGTGCATCTGGGAGGGCGAGGACGGCGAGGTCCGGGAGATCACGTTCAACGAGCTCCGCCGCCAGTCCAACAAGGTCGCCAACGCGCTGGAGGAGCGCGGCGTCGGGGCGGGCGACACGGTGGCCCTCTACATGCCGATGGTGCCCGAGGTCATCTCGATCCTCTACGGCGCGTTCAAGGTCGGGGCCGTCGCCGTGCCTATCTTCTCGGGGTTCGGCGTGGAGGCCACCGCGACCCGCATCGCGGACCCCGAGTGCTCGGTGCTGTTCACCGCCGACGGCTTCTACCGCCGGGGCGACGAGGTGTCGCTCAAGGACACCGCCGACGAGGCCATCGAGGAGGCCGGGCACGTCGAGCACACCGTCGTCTACGACCGGTTCGGAACGCGGGAATCGGCCGAAGACGACGAACCCGACATCCCGTGGCACGACGACCGCGACGAGTGGTGGGACGACGCCGTCGAGGCCCAGTCCGACGAGTACGAGACCAAGTCGATGGCGTCGAACGACGAGTCGATGCTGCTGTACTCCTCGGGGACCACCGGCAAGCCCAAGGGCATCGTCCACACCCACGCCGGCGCGCTGCTGCAGGCCGCCAAGGAGATCTACTTCGGCTTCGACCACAAGCCCGGCGACCGGTTCTTCTGGGTCAGCGACATCGGGTGGATGATGGGCCCCTGGACGCTCATCGGCAACCACGCCTTCGGCGGCACCGTCTTCATGTACGAGGGCGCGCCCGACTACCCCGAGCCCGACCGGTTCTGGGCGATGATCGACCGCCACGGCATCTCGACGTTCGGCATCTCGCCGACCGCCATCCGGGCGCTGCGCAAGTACGGCGACGAGCACGTCGAGCGGCACGACCTCTCGACGCTCCGGCTGCTCGGGTCGACCGGCGAGCCCTGGGACCCCGAGAGCTGGCAGTGGTTCTACGAGAAGGTCGGCGGCGGAGAGGCGCCCATCATCAACATCTCGGGCGGCACCGAGATCATGGGCTGTTTCCTGATGCCGATGCCCATCCAGTCGCTCAAGCCCTGCACCCTCGGCGGCCCGGGGCTAGGCATGGACATCGACATCGTGAACTCGCAGGGCGAGTCCATCGCCGACACCCACGAGCGCGGGTTCCTCGTCGCTCGCGACTCCTGTCCCTCGATGACCAAGAGCCTCTGGGAGGGCGACGAGCGCTACCTCGAGGAGTACTGGTCGACGTTCGAGGACCCGCCGCTGTGGGACCACGGCGACTGGGCCCAGAAGGACGAGGACGGCTTCTGGTTCCTCCACGGCCGGGCCGACGACGCCATCAACGTGGCCGGCCGGAAGGTCGGCCCCGCCGAGGTCGAGGGCGCGCTCATCGACCACGAGGCCGTGAACCAGGCCGCCGCGGTCGGCGTCCCCGACGACACCACCGGGCAAGCGGTCGTGGCCTACGTCATCCTAGAGGAGGGCCGCGAGGTGAGCGACGCGCTCCGGGAGGAGCTGCGCGAGCAGGTCGGCCAGGAGCTGGGCAAGCCGTTCAAGCCCCGCGAGATCCTGTTCGTCGACGAGTTCCCCAAGACCCAGTCGGGCAAGATCATCCGGCGGGCCATCGAGGCCACCTACACGGGCGAGGAGCTCGGCGACATGAGCAGCATCGAGAACCCCGACGCACTGGACGAGCTCGAAGCGGCGCAGTAATCGACTTCAGACGACCTCAGAAGACGTCGCCGGGTCGGACGACCTCGTTCTCGGGTGCGTCGCGTCCTCCCGTCCCATCGACGGCGAAGTCACCGACGGCGTCGTCGTCGGGGAGCAGAATCGTCGCGCCGGCCGACAGCGGCGCGACCACGCCCGCGACGACGGTGCCGGGGTCCGCGAAGGGCGCGCGGACCGCCACCTCGTCGCCGAGTTCGAGCCCCCAGTCGTCGGCCACCTCGCGGGCCGCCGAGAGCAGATCGGCGTGCGAGAACTCGCCGCGCTCGGTCGTCAGTGCCACCGTCTCCGGGTCGACCGGCGTCTCGGGGAACGCGGGGTTCTCGCTCCAGACGTCGCGCTCGAAGTGGGCGATCGCGGGGTCGTCGGGCGGGCCGCCGTAGCCGACCCGCTGGCTGCCCGGCGGGACCGGGTACCCGCCGACCTCGTCGCTCGGCGCGACCACGACGCGGGCGTCGACGTTCGACGAAGAGTCAGGTTCATCGCCCGCGCCGTCGGGGTCCGGGAGTCCGAACCGGGTCCGGGCGCCGAGCAGCGCGGCGCCGAGGAACGCGAAGACGGCCTCGGGTTCGGGGTCGTCGGCGACAGCGACGGTGGCGTCCTCGTGCACGCCACGCCGCCGCCAGAAGTTGCCCGTCTTCCACGCCGTGTTGCAGAACCGCCGGTAGTCGTAGCGCCGGGTCTCGCGTGGCGCGACCAGCGCCGGGTCCCCGCTCCGCCTGTCGCGGGTCACGAGGTCGCCGAGTGCGTCCATGGTCTGGGATTTGTGCGGCGCGAGAAAAGCGGCGTCGGTTCGCGCCGCGGCGAGGGGACCGAATCCGGCTCCACGCGGGGATAGCGGAGACCGTCGAAAAGCTGCACGAGGCGTGGTTCGAGCCGGTAATCCTGCAGGTGACCCTCTGGTGTCGACCGTACCCGAAAGAAGGGGACTACTGATCCGGCCGGCGCCCGCTACTCGGCGTCGAGTTCGTCCGCGAACTCGACCTCGGTCGCCCCGTCGCGGCCCGACAGCCACGTGCTGACCGCGACCGAACTTCCGGTCAGCAGCCCGACGCGGGTGCCCAGTCGCTCGCCGCCGACCTTCCGGACGACGGTGCTGGCGACGACGAACGCGACGATACCGCCGAGGAGACTCTTCTTGAGGCCCATAGTCTGACAGACGACAGGTAGCCTGAAATAGATGTCCATCGCGGCCGGGCGTGGGAAGCCGTGGCGCGGCGCGGTTCGACCGGGCGGGGCGAGTGACCGACCGCGCGAATCGTCGGCGCGGTCGCTACTCGACGCGAAAGAACGGAAGAACCGAGAGAACCGCGTTACTGCGGGCTCGGGCTGCCGGTGCCCGAGCGGCCGACGTCGCGCTCGAGCGCGGAGCCGGTGATGTTCTTGAGCCGGTCGACCAGGCTGTCCTTCTCGGCCTCGCCCGCGAGGGCGACCTCGAGGACCTCGCTAATGTGGTTGACCGGGATGATCTCGATCTGCTCCTCGTACTCCTCCTCGATCATCACGTCGTCCTCGTTGGCGGCCGGGATGATGACCCGGTCGAGGCCGGCCTTCGCGGCGGCCTCGATCTTATGGGTGACGCCGCCGACCGGCAGGACGTCGCCGCGGACCGACAGCGAGCCGGTCATGGCGAGGTCCTGCTCGACCGGGATGTCCTCCAGCGCCGAGATGACCGCGGTGGCGACCGTGATGGACGCCGAGTCGCCGTCGACGCCCTGCTGGCCGGCCTGGACGAACTGGATGTGGACGTCCTTCTCGGAGATGTCCTCGTCGCTGAACTTCTTGATGATTGCCGAGACGTTCTGGACCGCCTCCTCGGCCATCTCCTTGAGCTGGCCGGTGGCGATGACCTGGCCGGGCCCCTGCGAGGGCGTGACCTCGGCCATCACGGGCAGGACGATGCCGGAGTCCTCGCCCATCACGGCGAGGCCGTTGACGCGGCCGGTGACCTCGCCCTGGTTGACGGTGAGCTCGTAGTCCTTCCGGCGCTCGATGTAGTCGTCGGCGACCTGCTGCTCGATGGAGCGGCTCCGGCGCTTGGCCTGGAGCACGTCCTCGCGGGTGGTCTGCTCCTTGCTCTGGGCGCGGGCGATGTCGCCGGCGACCCGGACCAGCCCGCCGAGGTCGCGCAGCCGGAGCGTGAGGTGGTCCTTCCGGCCCGAGCGGCGCTGGGCCTCGAGGATGACCTCCTCGACCGCCTCCTCGCTGAAGTGGGGCAGCCGGCCGTCCTTCTCGACCTCCTGGGCGATGAACCGGGCGTACTTCCGGCGCATCTCCGGGGTGTCCTCGATGGTGTCGTCCATGTACACCTCGTACCCGTACCCCTTGATGCGCGACCGGAGCGCGGGGTGCATGTTCTCCATCGCGTCCATGTTCCCCGCGGCGATCATGATGAAGTCGCAGGGGACGGGTTCGGTCTGGACCATCGCGCCCGAGGAGCGCTCGGACTGGCCCGTGATGGAGAACTCGCCCTCCTGGATCGCGGTCATCAGCTTCTGCTGGGACCGGATGTCGAGGGTGTTGATCTCGTCGACGAACAGCACGCCCTTGTTGGCCTTGTGGATGGCCCCGGCCTCGACGCGGTCGTGGCTCGGGGTCTCCATCCCGCCGGACTGGAACGGGTCGTGGCGGACGTCGCCGAGCAGCGCGCCGGCGTGGGCGCCGGTGGCGTCCTCGAACGGCGCGGTGGTCTGGTCGGCCTGGTTGACCAGCAGGTTCGGGATCATCGCGTCGTTGCCCCGCGAGCCGTAGCGGAACGCGAGGTAGATGACGCCGGCCGCCAGGATGCCCAGCAGCGGCCGGGTCGCGATCAGCAGCGAGTACCCCACCACGATGGCGATGATGACCCACATCAGGAACGACCGCATCTGGTTGCGCTTGCGGGCCTCCTCCTTGTGGGCGTCGATGATCTGTTCGCCCTTCCCCGCGGGGACGGTCCGAACCTTGGGTTCGTTGCCGTCGTCGGGGTTGTGGTAGACGAGCACGTCCTGCAGGTCCTCCTTGGGCAGGAGTTCGCTCATCGCCTTCGCCAGCATGGACTTGCCCGTGCCGGGCGTCCCGATCATCATCACGTGGCGGCGCTGCTTGGCCGCCTTCTGGACCACGTCCCGGGCGTGGTCCTGCCCGATGACCTGATCGACCAGTCGGTCGGGGATCTCTATCTCGTCGGTGGTCTCGATCTCCAGTCCGCCGAGCAGGTCGTCCTCCACTGCCTCCTCGTCGTCGACGTCGGGTTCGACGTCGCTACCGAGGTCCTC
The DNA here is from genome assembly GCF_051194995.1 of Halorussus sp. AFM4. Classification (NCBI taxonomy): domain Archaea; kingdom Methanobacteriati; phylum Methanobacteriota; class Halobacteria; order Halobacteriales; family Haladaptataceae; genus Halorussus; species Halorussus sp. AFM4. The sequence goes on from NZ_JBNTJT010000003.1 coordinate 330,282, forward strand.
GAACGCCGAGCCCTCCCGCTCGGCGGTCTGCTCCGGGGACGGAGCCTCGTTTTCGGTGTCCTTACTCATAGAGCTGTCCTGTGCGTACCTGAATTGTGGGCTGCTGAATTGATATACTTTCTCCCTCGATTCGCGGGAGGCGGCGACGGTGAACTCGGACGCAGCGGCGGTCTACGAGCCGTTTCGGCCGGACGGTCCGTCTCGCCACCCTTATAAAACCTCCCGGCGCAACGATACGTATGACCCGCGGGTTCTACATCGGGCGGTTCCAGCCCTACCACAACGGCCACCACAACGTGGTCGAGAGCATCGCCGAGGAGGTCGACGAACTGGTCCTCGGCATCGGGAGCGCGGGCGACTCCCACACCCAGCACGACCCCTTCACCGCCGGCGAGCGCATCATGATGATAACCAAGTCGCTTGTCGACCACGACCTGGTGACCTACGCCGTCCCCATCGAGGACCTCGACCGCAACTCGGTGTGGGTCAGCCACGTCCAGAGCATGAGCCCGGACTTCGACGTCGCCTACTCGAACAACCCCCTGGTCATCCAGCTCTTCAAGGAGGCGGGAGTCGAGGTGCGCCAGTCGCCGATGTACAACCGGGAGGTCCTGGAGGGGACCGAGGTCCGCGACCGCATGATCGAGGGCGGCGACTGGGAGCGGCTCGTCCCCGACGCCGTGGTCGAGGTCGTCGAGGAGATCGGCGGCATCGAGCGCATCCAGCGCGTGAGCGACTCGGACAGCAACGGCGAGTGAGACGGCGACGACCGGCGGGTCGTTCCCCCGGAGGGGCCACGGGAGCCGAGTCAGAGGGGGACGCTGACGCCGCCGATTTCGGCGAGCAGTAGCACCCCCACTGCCACGCTGGCGACCCCGGCGACCAGACGGAGCGCGGCGGTCCGGCCGACGACCCGGCCCCAGCCCCACGACGCCGCCGCCATCGAGGCGACGCTCGCGACCGCGAACCCGACCAGGAAGCCGGCGCCGGCGGCGACCGTCGGGGCGGCCGCCGCGAGCGCCACCACGACCCCGCCGCTGCCGGCGAGCCCGTGGACGACGCCGACGGCGAACGACTCCTCGTCGGCGTGCGAGTGGACCAGGCCGACCTTCCGGACGCCGACCGCCAGATGGGAGTGGTCGGCGCCCTCCCCACCGGCGGTCCCGCGGTGGGTGTGCCGGAGGATCACCGTCCCGAGCGCGTCGCGGCCAGCGAGCGCACGGAGCCCGAGCGCGATCAGGACGACAGCGACGAGCGCCTCGAACCCGGTCGCGACGCCAGACGGGATCCGGACGTCCAGCGCGAGGAAGAGCCCGCCCAGGACGAGGATCGGGACGGAGTGGCCGACGCCCCACGCCGCGCCCGTCGACGCCGGCCGGTCGCCGTCCTCGACGAGGGTGGCGACGGCGGCGACGTGGTCCGCCTCGAAGGCGTGTCTCGCCCCGAAGACGCCGCCGACCAGCAGTGCGGTTCCGAACATACCCGGTCTCCGGGTCCGAGCCCCAAATAGGTGTTCGAATCCGAATCCGGCCCGGGCGCCGGAGGCCGCCCGGGACGCACGCCCGGTTCCCGCGCCGGACGCCGGGCTCCTACACCGGACGTCCCGGTTCCCGCGCGGGTCGAGAAGTGGTGCGCTTTAGACCGACGAACCCGAAGCCCCGCCCATGATAACCCTCACCTCGGACTTCGGCACGCCGTACCCCGCGGCGATGAAGGGCGTGATGCTCCAGCGAACCGACGCGCGGCTGGTCGACGTGGGCCACGACTTCCCGCGCCAGGACGTCCGGACCGCGGCGTTCTGGCTCCGGGAGGTGCTGCCGTACTTCCCGCCGGCGGTCCACCTGGTCGTGGTCGACCCCGGCGTCGGCACCGACCGGGCGGCGCTTGCGGTCCGGGCGGGCGACCACGCGCTCGTCGGCCCGGACAACGGCGTCCTCCCGCCCGCGGCCCGGGAACTGGCGGCGCAGGCGACCGGCGATGAGAGCGACGTCGAGGTGTTCGAGGTCGAGTACGAGGACGAGGCGACCGAGAGCACCACCTTCCACGGCCGGGACGTGTTCGCGCCCGCCGCCGCGGCGGTCCACGAGGCCGGCGTCGCGTCGTTCCACGAGCGCGACGACGTCGCACCGGTCGACGGGTACGAGGACCTCCGGTTCCCGGAACCGGAGCTCGGAGACGACGCCGCGGTCGGCGAGATCCTCGTCGTGGACGGGTTCGGGAACGCGGTCACCAACGTCCCCGGCGAGCGGCTCGACGGCCGGGCGTCGGTCGCGGTGAACGGCGAGTCGGCGCCCGTGGCGCGGGCCTACGCCGCGGTCGACCCCGGCGAGCGGCTCGTCACCGTCGGGAGCCACGGCAACGTCGAGCTCGCGGTCAACCGCGGCCGGGGCGACGAGGCGTTCGGCGTCGAGGTCGGCGACGCGGTTCGCGTCGAGTGAGCGCAGGGTAGAGAACGAGCGCGAGGCGGACCGACGTCGCGGCCGGCGGGGATCAGACGTGCTCGCCGATGCCGGGCAGCCCGTCCTCGAGCTCGTCGCGCTCGAAGTAGAGCAGTTCGACCGCGACCACGGCGACCGAGATGCCGGCGACCGAGTAGAAGACGCTCCGCTGGGCGGTGTAGAGGTGCCAGAGGAGGATCGGGAAGAACGTCGCCGTCCCGAGCACGCCCAGCGCCGGGACCGCGGCGTTGATGTCGACCTCGTCGGCGTCGCGCCGGGTGAACGCCAGGTAGCTCATCGCCCCGAACACGACCATGAACGCCAGCGACCCGAACGACGTGATGCCGTCGAGGCTTCCGTAGACGGTGAACGCGGCCGCGACGGCCCCCAGCGCGAGGACGGTCCGAACCGGTGCGCCGCCGGCCGACGCGTCGCCCAGCCGGTCGGGGAGCAGGCCGTCTGAGAGCATTCCCTTCGCGAAGTTGGCCGCGCTGAACAGCGTTCCGTTGATGGCGCTCCCCGTCGAGAACAGCGCCGCGACCGCCACCGCGACGAACCCGAGGTGCCCCAGGAACGGCCGGACGGCCCTCGCGACCGCGATCTCGGGGTGGGCGGCGATGGCCTGGGTCGAGACCAGGCTCGTCACCAAGACGGCGATCATGCTGTCGACGACGATCGCACCTACGATGGAGACGTACACCGCCTTCGGGACGATGGACTCGGGGTCGCGGATGCTGTCCTGGTCGTACATCACGAGCTGCCAGCCCTGGAACGAGACGAACGAGATGGCGACGGCGGTGACGAACCCGAGGTCCGTCAGCTTCGAGAGGCCGAACGCGAGCCGGTTCACCGTGTGCCCGTAGTAGAGACCCCACCCGCCGATGACAAGCAGTATTGCGATCTTCAGCCCGACGAGCACCTCCTCGGAGGTGCCCGTGGCGCGGGCGCCGACCGCGTTCAGCGCGACGAACCCCGCGACCGCGACCACCGACGCGACCGGCCGGAACGGGAGGCCGAGCACCGACTGCATCCCGGCGAGTCGCTCGGCGAACCCGCCAAACGCGAACGCGTACATCGCGACCGCGCCGACGTAGCCGAACAGCAGCGTCCACCCGACCATGCCCGCGAGCGTCGCGCTACCGACGAACTCCTCGATCATCGAGACCGACCCGCCCCGGGCGTCGGCGAGCCGGTTGAGCTTGACGTAGGAGTAGGCCGCGCACATCGAGATCAGGCTCGCGGCGGTGAACGCCGCCCAGGCCGCCGACCCCGCGACGGTGGCCACGACGCCCAGCACCGAGAAGACCCCGCCGCCGATCATCCCGCCCAGCCCGATGGACGTAGCGCCCGCTAATCCGAGCTGTTCGTCTCCCATAACTGTCCATTCAGCTCTCGTAGGGTTCAATCCTGTGGCGGCCGACCGTCCGAGGCGCCTGCCCCCTACAGTTCGGTCTCGACGACCGATCCCCACTCCTCCATCCCCTCGGCCTCGTAGAACGCCAGCGCGTCGTCGTTGCCGTCCCGGACCGCGAGCGCGACGTACTCGCAGTCCCGATCGTCGGCCCACGACTCCACGAACTCGAGCAGGGCCGCGCCGTACCCCTGCCCGCGGTGGGCCTCGGCCACGACGAAGTCGTGGATCCAGGCGTGGCGGGCGTGGTGGAGGACCCGCTGGACGGAGACGCCGGCGACGGCGACGAGGTCCCCGTCGGGTTCCCCCGCCTCTCCCTCGACCGACGAGGCAGACGCCTCGCAGGCCCCGACGTACAACCCGAACAGCCGGTAGCCGTCCTCGTCGGCCCACGACCGGACGAACTCCTCGTCGGCGTCGGTCCAGAGCTGTCGCAGAATCGGAAGCGCGGCGGTCCACTCGGCCTCGGTCGTCAGTTCCTCGATGCGGGTCTCGGGCATGCGCGAGGCGTCGCGCGCCGGTCGGAAGGAAATTGCGACGGCGTGCGAACTCGTGGCACGGTTCGCGTCGCCGTCCGTCAGGCGCGCTCGCCGGCCTCGTCGTCGTACCGGGCGGCGACGCTGACGAGCGAGAACAGCAGCGCCAGCACGCCGGCGGTCACGAGCATTCCGAACGCGGCCATCGAGGCCGGCGTCATCGGGAACGAGACCAGCCCGAACAGGTCCATCGGCACCGCGCGCTGCTGGCCGGACGCGCCGACGATGGCGCCGATACCGCCGGCCACGAGCACGACGACGACCGCGACGGCGCCGAAGACGGGTCGGGCGGAGATGCGCGACTCGGTGGTCACGGCCGAGGGTTCGGACTCGGGGCGATTATGGCTATCGGTACTCGTTCAGCCGCTCCTTGAGGTCGCGAGCCGCGGCCGCCGCGGCCTCGTCGAACGGCGCGTCCGACTCCTCGCCGGCGAAGATGATGCCCCGTGTGGAGTTGACCAGCCCCGCGCCGTTCGACGCGGTGGCGCAGGTCGCGGCGGCCTCGACGTCGCCGCCCTGGGCGCCGACGCCCGGGACGAGGAACGGCAGGTCGGGGACGCGCTCGCGGACCGCCCGGAGCTCGTCGGGCGTGGTCGCGCCGACCACGAGCCCGACGTTGCCGTGCCCGGCCGCGCTCCACTCGGCCGCGAGGTCGGCCACCCGCTCGTACACCAGGTCGCCGTCGGCGAGTTCGAGCTCCTGGACGTCGGCGCCGCCGGGGTTCGAGGTCCGGCACAGCAGGAAGCAGCCCGCGTCCTCGCGGTCGAGGAACGGCGCCAGCGCGTCCCGGCCGAGGAACGGGTTGAGCGTGATGGCGTCGACCGAGTCGAGCGCCTTCGCGTACTGCCGTGAGGTGTTGCCGATGTCGGCCCGCTTGGCGTCGAGCAGGACCGGCACGCCCCGGTCACGGGCGTGCTCGACCGTCTTCTCCAGGGCGCGCCAGCCGTCGGGGTCCTCGTAGAACGCGGCGTTCGGCTTGAAGGCGGCGGCGTGCTCGGCGGTCGCGTCGACGACGCGCCGGTTGAACTCCCACCGGGGCAGGTCGGCGTCCCGGACCTCGTCGGGCAGGCGGTCCTGGTCGGGGTCCAGCCCCACCGACACGACGCTGTCGACGGCGGCGATGCGGTCGGCGAGCCGGTCGAAGAACGCGGTCATCGGTGGGAGTTCCGGAGGCGCCGATACAAAGGTTGCTACTCGGCGGCGGGCCGCGGTGTGGCGGGCGAACCGGCGATAGTCGACCGGAGTCGCCGAAACTCGGCCACCACCCTTACCCATCGTTCCGCCGACTAGACGACCGCATGGAGGGGAGACACACGCTCACGCTGTTCCTCGTCGCCGCGCTCGTCGCGGTCGCGCCGGCGACTGCGCTGGGGGCCGGAGCGTCGGCCGCCGACACCGCCCGGACGACGGGCGCGTCGGCCGACGTCGCCGGCGCACCGGCCCAGCAGTCGGGGACGGCGGCCTGTAACTACGCCGCGTTGTACAACCAGACGATCGACTCGGTGGTCCAGGTCCAGACCGCCCGGGGCAGCGGCTCCGGCTTCGTCTACCGGGTGACCGATGACGCGACGAGCTACGTCGTCACCAACCAGCACGTCGTCAACGAGTCGACGCAGGTGGGCGTCCAGTTCGCCCGCGGGGAGACCCGCGCCGGCAGCGTAGTCGGCGGGACGCGGCTCGCCGACCTCGCGGTCGTCCGGGTGAACGACACGCCCGACTACGTCGAGGCGCTGGACGTGGCCGACGGGCCGCCCCGGCCCGGCGAGCGCGTCGCGGCCATCGGGAGCCCGTTCGGCCTGGAGACGACCATCACCTCGGGCATCGTCAGCGGGGTCAACCGGACGTCGCCGGTCGGCTTCCCGCTGCCGAACACCATCCAGACCGACGCGCCCATCAACCCCGGTAACTCCGGCGGTCCGCTGGTCGCGTGCGACACCGGGGCCGTCATCGGGGTCAACCAGGCCGGCGGGGCCGAGAACATCGGGTTCGCCATCGGCGCGTCCATCGTCGAGCAGATCGTGCCCGCGCTCATCCAGGACGGCGAGTACGCCTACCCGCTGCTCGGGGTCCAGGGGGTCACGCTCACCCAGCCGCTGGCCGAGGTGAACGACCTCGACGTGAGCTCCGGCGTCTACGTGCTCGATACTGTCGAGGGCACGCCCGCGGCCGAGGCGATCCAGGGCGCTAACGACAGCGTCGTCCGGAACGGCACGCGCGTCCCGGTCGGCGGCGACGTCATCGTGGCCATCGGTAATCAGAGCGTCGAGTCGCGCGAGGACCTGCTGTCGTACCTGTTCACCGAGACCCAGCCGGGCGAGACGGTCGAGGTGACCGTCGTGCGCGACGGCGAGCGACAGACCGTCGAGGTCACGCTCACGGAGCGGACCGACGAGGCCCAGTAGCGGGCGCGGTCCGCCGGCTTTCCTTCGGGACGTCGGCCAGCAGCCTCTTGCGACCCTTCGCCGAACCCGGAACGGGGAACGATGGAACGCGCGAAACTCGCGTCGGTCGGCCTCGCGCTCCTCGTCGTGGGGAGCCTCGCCGGGGTCGGCACGTCGCAACCGCTCGCATCGCAGTCGCAACTGACCGGCCCGGCCGACCGACCGTCGGCCGCCGCGGCCGGCGGGCTCCCGGCCGACGCCGCCCCGGTCGCGGCCCAGCAGGGCGGTCAGGTGAACCTGAGCGCGGTCAACGTCACCGCGGTCGAGGCCATCCGGCTGGCCGCCAACCGGACCGCCGGCAAGCCGGTCGTCGCCACCCTGACGTCGCTGAACGGGACGCCGGTGTTCAACGTGAGCCTGCTCGCCGAGAACCGGAGCGTCTCGCAGGTCACGGTCGACGCGACCGACGGGACCGTCACCGCGGTCCGCAGCGACATCACGGTCGCCGACCGGCAGTTCCTCGGCGGCGAGGCGTTCGCCTACGACGAGCTCCGGACCGCAGACGAGGCCATCCGGCTCGTCCGCAACCGGACGACCGGACAGGTGGTGAACGTGGGGCTCAGGCGGGGCGAGCTCGTCTACGGCGTCGCGCTCCGGACGCCGGAGGGCAACCGGACCCGGGCGCTGGTGGCCGCGACCGAGAGTCCGGTCCTGGGCATCCAGGTCACGAACGCCACCGGGCCCGCGACGACCACCGCGTAATCGGGTCGTCCCGCGAGAGACCCGGGTCGCTGTCGCTCGCTACCCGGAAAATCTCGCCCGCAGAGGCGTCGAACCGTCGTCGACTTTTCTCGACTGACCGCACGCGGCGTCGGTCGCGGGGCACCTACCGACCCGAGCCGCGAGCGGCGTCGGCCGGTCGCCGGCTCCCGAGGGTTCAAAGGGGATTCCGCCCAACCGTCGGGTATGGAGGCCTTCGCACCGGGGAGCGTCACCGCCGTCTTCGCGCCGGCCGGCGACGGCGACGAGTCGAAGGGAGCGAGCGTGGCCGTCGCCGACGGCGTGGTCGCGGACGTGACCCCGGCGGACGGACGGGGAGACGAACCGGTCGTGACGGTGGCCGGCGAGCCGACCGACTTCGAGCCGGTCGAGCTGGCGCTCGCAGAGCTGGACGTGCCGGCCCGCGCGGACCTGACCGCCGAGGTGCCCATCGGCCGGGGGTTCGGCGCGAGCGGGGCCGCGACCCTCGCGACCGCGATCGCCGCGAACGCCGAGTTCGACCTGGGCTACTCGCGCGAGGAACTCGTCGAGGTCGCCCACCGCGCGGAGGTCGAGGCCGGCACGGGGCTGGGCGACGTGTTCGTCCAGGACCGCGGCGGCCTGGTGGTCGGCGACGGCGGCGAGCCCCGGAGGTACGGGCGCGAGACGCCGATCGAGTACGCGAGCTTCGGCCCCATCGCCACCGAGGAGGCGCTGGCCGACGAGGCGCTGATGGCCCGGGTGGCCCGGGAGGGGACCGCCGCGCTCGACGCGCTCCCCGTAGACCCGTCGCTGGAGCGCGTAGTTCGCGACGCCTGGGCGTTCGCCGAGGCGGTCGACCTGCCGACCGACGAGGTCCGGGAGGCGGTCGCCGAGGTCGAGGCCGCGGGCGGGGTCGCGAGCATGGCGATGGTCGGCGAGACGGTGTTCGCGGTCGGCGTCGAGGGCGTCCTGCCCAACCGGACCGCGGTCTGCCCGGACGGCGCGGAGCTCCGGTGAGGCGGCGAGGGCGGCGGGACCGCTGGACCGCCGCCGGACAGCCACCGAGACTAAGAGCGCGCTGGTCCACGTAGCAACCCCGTCACGGCACGGGGGAGAGGCCACGATGACCCGGACACGAATCGCCGACGTTCGCCGCGAAGGGGCACAGCGACGCTCGAACCGACGCCGCGGTGCGGACCCGCGGACCGCAGCGGGGGACCCCGAGCCATGAGTGCGGAGCTGAAGCCCGTCGAGGACCAGGTGATGGTCGTCACCGGCGCGTCGTCGGGCATCGGGCTGACGACCGCCCGGATGGCGGCCGACCGCGGGGCGAAGGTGGTGCTGGCGGCCCGGAGCGAGGACGCGCTCCGGGAGCTGACCGAGGAGATACGCCGGTCAGGCGGCGACGCGACCTACGTCGTCGCCGACGTGAGCGACCGCGAGGACGTCCGCAGGATCGCCGCGGAGGCCGTCGACACCTACGGCGGGTTCGACACCTGGGTCAACGTCGCGGGCACGTTCCTCTACGGGAAGCTGGAGGACACCCCGGTCGAGGACATGCGCGAGCAGTTCGACACCAACGTCTGGGGGCTGCTCTACGGCTCGCTCGAGGCCGCCGACCACCTGAAGGAGCGGGGCGGCGCCATCATCAACATCGGGAGCGTCGCCTCCGACGAGGCCATCCCGCTCCAGGGGAGCTACTCGGCGTCGAAGCACGCGGTCAAGGGGTTCACAGACGCGCTCCGGATGGAGCTGGAGAACGAGGACGCGCCCGTCTCGGTGACGCTGGTCAAGCCGGCGTCCATCGACACCCCGTACGCCGACCACGCCAAGAACTACATGGAGCAGGACGCGACGCTGCCGCCGCCGCTCTACGCGCCCGAGACGGTGGCCCGGGCCATCCTCGACGCCGCCGAGCGCCCCCAGCGCGACGTCTACGTCGGCGGGGGCGCCAAGGGGATGGCCGCGCTCGGCCACTACGCGTCCCGACTCATGGACAAGATGATGGCGTCGGCGTTCGTCCCGCTGCAGAGGCGCGACGAGCCGCCCCACGCACACGGGCCGAACAACCTCGACGCGCCGACCGGCGACCTCGAGGAGCGCGGCGACTACGACCGCCACGTCTCCGAGACCAGCGCCTACACCGCCGCGTCCCAGCGCGGGTCGCTGACGAAAGCGCTCCTCGCCGGCGCGGGGGTCGGCGCCGCCGCGCTGGCGGTGTACGCCCGCTACCGGTCGCGTCGGGGCCGGAGCAAGGGCAGCGGGACTGGCCATAGCGAGACGGAGCGCCGCCACTCTGTCGGGGAGATTCCACAGCAGTCCCGGTAGGAGACCGGTCGATACGTCGACAGCGACAGTAGGGCGTCAGGTCCGCCTGCCGAAAAAGAGCGAGTTCGCGCGACGGCTCGCGTTCGGGGGAGCGACCGACTCGGTCACTCCGAGGCGATGACGTCGTCGATGCGGGCGATCATCGTGGCGGCCTCGGTGGCCGACTCGAACGCCTCGCGCTTGACCGCGGCGGGGTCGAGCACGCCCGCCTCGACGGGGTCTTCGACCTCGCCGTGCTCGCCCTCGGCGATGATGCCGGCACGGCCCTCGTTCCGCTCGTTTTCGGCCCGGAGGTCGACCAGACCGTCGATGGGGTCCATGCCGGTGTTCTCAGCCAGGGTGCGCGGCAGCACGTCGACCGCGTCGGCGAACGCCTCGACAGCGAGCTGCTTGCGGCCCTCGATGCCGGCCGACTCCTCGCGGACCCGGTCGGCGACAGCGATCTCGACCGCGCCGGCGCCGGGCACGACGCCGCCGGTGTCGAGCGCCGCGGTCACCACGTCGAGGGCGTCCTCGAGCGCGCGCTCCAGCTCGTCGACGACGTGCTCGGTGCCGCCCCGGACGAGCATCGTGACCGCCTCGGCGGCTTCGCCGCCCTCGACGAACGCGAGGTCGTCGTCGCCGAACGTCCGGACCCGGACGGTCTCGGCCCGGCCGAGGTCGGCGTCCTCGATGTCGGCGACCTTGCCGGTGCGCGAGGCGCCGGTCGCGGAGGCGATCGCGCGGGCCTCGTCGTCGTCGACGTTCTCGAACGCGAGGATGCCCGCGTCGGCGAGGTAGGCGCCGGGTCGGTCGTCGATGGAGTCGGTCGCGAAGACGACGTCGACGCCGGCCGCCGAGAGCGCGTCGGCGTACTCCCGGAGCTCGCGGTCCTCGGCGTCCATCGCGGCGGTCAGCTGGTCGACGCTCTCGACGCTGTACTCGGCGTCGATCTCGGCCTCGCGCACGCCGAACTCCTCGTCGACGACCGCGATGGTGGCGTCCTCGACCCGCCGGGGCATGTTCTGGTGGACCGGCTCGGCGTCGCTGATGACGCCCTCGACGAGTTCGGTCGCCGACGACGAGCCGCCGGTCTGGGTGTGGACGCGGACGTCGTCGCGGCGCACGCCCTCGTCGCCGTCGACGTGGCGGACCGCCCGGACCACGGCGTCGGCGAGCTTCTCGGTGGTGATGTCGCCGGTCCCCTTGCCGGTCATGCTGGACTCCGCGACGTGCCGGAGCAGTTCGTCGTCGAGCTCGTCGTCGAGGACGAGGTCGTCGACCGCCTCGACGGCGATGTCGCGGGCCTGGGCGTACCCCTCGACGATGGTCGTCGGGTGGACGTCGTCGTCGAGCAGGTCCTCGGCCTTCGAGAGCAGTTCGCCCGCGAGCACCGACGCCGTCGTGGTCCCGTCGCCGACCTCGTCCTCCTGGGCCTCGGCGACCTCGACGAGCATCTGTGCCGCGGGGTGCTCGATGTCCATCGTGCTCAGGATGGTCGCCCCGTCGTTGGTGATGGTGACGTCGCCGGTGTCTGTCACCAGCATCTTGTCCATCCCGCGGGGTCCGAGGGTGGTGCGTACGGCCTCGCTGACCGCTTTGCCCGCGGAGATGTTCGACGACTGGGCGTCGCGGCCCTGCGTCCGTTCGGTGTCCTCCGCGAGGACGAACATCGGTCGTCCGCCCATGCGCGGCTGTCCGGATGAGTCTGCCATGGTTGATCCCCATCTACAAGATGATTGAACTTCTATATAAATTTTCCGCCGGCGCCGGAAGCGGTCGGGCCAGCGTAGGTGTCCCCGTCCGGACTGGATAGGTCGCTAACCACTTCGCCCCCGATTTTGGCATTCGATAAAAATATTTCCTGCTAATGGAACGCAAGTCTGCCTTGAACCACCTGCTTTTTTGTAATAGCGGTTCTAGCAATCGAGTGAGCGAAACCCGAACATGTCAGAAGAAAACCCCGAGAACGACGTAGGTACTCCCCGACGGAATCACGAGTGGTGGCCGGACAAGCTGAACCTGGACGTGCTCGACCAGAACACCCACGAGGTCGGTCCGTACGGCGAGGACTTCGACTACGCCGAGGAGTTCCAGAAGCTGGACCTCGAAGAGGTCAAGGCGGACCTCAAGGACCTGATGACGACGTCCCAGGACTGGTGGCCGGCCGACTACGGTCACTACGGCCCGCTGTTCATCCGGATGGCGTGGCACGCCGCCGGCACGTACCGCACCGTCGACGGTCGTGGCGGCGCCTCGGGCGGCACCCAGCGCTTCGCCCCGCTCAACAGCTGGCCCGACAACGCGAACCTCGACAAGGCGCGCCGGCTGCTCGAGCCGATCAAGCGGAAGTACGGTCGCAGGCTCTCGTGGGCCGACCTCATCGTCCTGGCCGGGAACGTCGCCCTCGAGTCGATGGGCATGGAGACGCTCGGCTGGGCCGGCGGCCGCGAGGACGAGTTCGAGCCCGACGAGGCCGTCTTCTGGGGGCCCGAAGAGGAGTGGGAGGCGCCCCAGGACCAGCGCATCGACGAGGACGGCGAGCTCAGGGAGCCGCTCGGCGCCACCGTCATGGGGCTCATCTACGTCGACCCCGAGGGGCCGAACGGCGACCCCGACCCGCTCAAGTCGGCCGACCGCATCCGCCAGGCGTTCGGTCGCATGGCGATGGACGACGAGGAGACCGCCGCGCTCATCGCCGGCGGGCACACGTTCGGCAAGGCCCACGGCGCCACCGACGACGACATGGGCCCCGAGCCCGAGGCGGCCCCCATCGAGGACCAGGGCCTCGGCTGGACCGACTCCGGCAAGGGCGCGGAGACGACCACCAGCGGCATCGAGGGCGCCTGGAACGCCTGGCCGACGATGTGGGACACCTCCTACCTCGACAACCTGCTCGACTACGAGTGGGAGCTGACCGAGAGCCCCGCCGGCGCGAAGCAGTGGCAGCCGGTCGAGGAGGAGGCCTACGACACCGTGCCCGACGCCCACGACCCGTCGGAGAAGCACGCCCCGATGATGATGACGACGGACGTCGCGCTCAAGCGCGACTCCGAGTTCCGGGAGATCATCGAGAACTTCCGGGAGAACCCGCCCGAGTTCCTCGACGCCTTCGCGCGGGCGTGGTTCAAGCTCATCCACCGCGACATGGGCCCGCCCGAGCGGTTCCTCGGGCCGGACGTGCCCGACGAGACGTTCCTCTGGCAGGACCCGCTGCCGGACGCCGACTACGATCTCATCGGCGAGGAGGAGGCCGCGGAGCTCAAGGCCGAGATCCTCGACTCCGAGCTGACCGTCCCCCAACTGGTCAAGACCGCCTGGGCGGCGGCGTCGACGTACCGCGACAGCGACAAGCGCGGCGGCGCGAACGGCGCCCGCATCCGGCTCGAGCCCCAGCGGAGCTGGGAGGTCAACGAGCCGGCGGAGCTCGAGACCGTGCTGGAGACCTACGAGGCCATCCAGGCGGACTTCAACGGCGCGCGGACCGACGACGTCCGCGTCTCGCTGGCCGACCTCATCGTGCTGGGCGGCAACGCGGCCGTCGAGCGGGCCGCGGCCGACGCCGGCTACGACGTCGAGATCCCGTTCGAGCCCGGCCGCACCGACGCCACCCAGGAGCAGACCGACGTCGAGTCGTTCGAGGTGCTCAAGCCGGAGGTCGACGGGTTCCGCAACTACTTCGGCGGCGAGTACGACGTGCCGCCCGAGGAGATGCTGGTCGACCACGCCGACCTGCTCGACCTGACGGCCTCGGAGATGACGGCGCTGGTCGGCGGCATGCGCGCGCTGGACGCGAACTACCAGGGGTCGGAGCTCGGCGTCTTCACCGACGAGCCCGGGACGCTGACCAACGACTTCTTCGAGAACCTGCTCGACATGGGCTACGAGTGGGAGAAGGCCTCGGAGTCCAGGGAGGTCTACGAGCTACGCGACCGCGAGACCGGCGAGGTCGAGTGGGAGGCCAGCCGCGTCGACCTCATCTTCGGCTCGAACTCCCGGCTGCGGGCCATCGCGGACGTCTACGCCGCCGAGGAGGAGGAGTTCGTGCGGGACTTCGTCGACGCGTGGCACAAGGTGATGACCAACGACCGGTTCGACCTCGAGTGACCGGACCGTAGCGCGGACGCGCATCTCGCTTCTCCCTCATTCTCTCGCCTCGATCTCCACGCCCCCGTTTCGCCGCCGATTCCGGCACCCGTTCCGCCGCCCCCGGCGCGGCCGAATCGCCGGCGTCGCGACCCCGTTCGACGGACCGCCGCCGAGAGCGCAACCGACACTGAAAAATACCGGAGTTCCGAACCGTCCTCGCAATGCTGGAGTTGGAGCATCGCTTCCGGGTGGTGGACGTACACGCCAGGCTCGACGCCGACGCCGGGGGCGTCCAGACCCGCGGGCGGGCCATCAGCCCCGAGCGGCTGGAGCGGGAGATGCATCAGGCGGGGGTCGTGCGCTCGGTCGTGTTCCCGGGCACCCGCGACGGGGGGAGCTACGTGAGCGCGAACAACGCGGTGGCGCGCCGGAGCGTCGACCGGCCGTTCCTGGCGTTCGCCCGGATCAACGGGCCGCGCGACCCCGGCGACCGCGCGTCGTCGCGGCTGCGCAACCTCGCGGCGCGCCGGAAGGACCACCACACCTCGCCCGAGGACGTCGAGCAGTACGCCTACGACGACCGGTTCCACGGGTTCAAGCTCGACCCCGCCCGCGACGGGCTGCCCGACGACGACACGCTCGACCAGCTGGAGGCGGTCGACCTGCCCGTGCTGGTCCACGCCGGCGACCGGTTCCCGCCCGCGGCGGCCGAGGAGGCGCTGCTCGCCCGGGAGTTCCCGGTCGTGCTCGCGCACTTCGGGGGCCACCCGCTGAACCGCGACCTGATGACCGAGTCCATCGACCTGCTCGAGCGCAACGACGACTGCTACCTCGACACCAGCTACGTCCGCTACCGGGACCTGCTGGAGCGGGCGATGATGGAGCACCCCGACCGGGTGCTGTTCGGCAGCGGCGCACCCAGCTCCCACCCGAACGTGGCGGTCATGGAGATCCTGACGCTCGACGTGCCCGAGGACGCGATGCGGAAGGTGTTCGACAAGAACGCGAGGCGGGTCCTCGGCGACTCGCTGCCGGAGGACTTCTGAGGAGGGTCGGCCGACCCGGGCGCCGGGGCCCCGGCGATGCGCCCGGGTCGGCCGCACGGATCTGCGGCGCCGGTCACTCCGACGCGTTGCTCGCCACGGCGTCCGGCGCCTCCCCGCCGGGGAACTGCGGTCGGTCGCCGTCGAGCTCCTCGCTGGCGGCGACCGCGAGGAACGGGTCGAGCAGCTCGACGCCGTCGTCGAGCGACACCTCGTCCTCGGGGTCGGCGTACGACACGACGGCGCAGTCGGCCAGCTTCGGGAGGTGGGTGTGGACGAGCGACGCCGCCGCCCGCTGGCGGTCGTCCGCCAGCCCCGAGGCGACGACCGCGTCCGCGAGCCCGTCGAGGCCGGTCGCACCGTTCTCCTGCAGCGCGTAGATGACACACCGCCGCCGGGCGCTCCCGAGCACGTCGCAGGCCCGGTCGATGCGCTCGCGGTTCGTCCGCTGGGCAGATCCGCGTACCATCGGTTCCGGGTTCGGCCGCCCCGTTATTAAGGGGTGGACACGTTCCCGACCGTTTCACGGTGCGTTTCGGGACCGCGGCGGGCGTCGCGCCGGGGCGAATCAGGAGCGGCCCCGCTCGGAACGCGCCGCCGGACCCCACGGTTAAATCGGAGTGCGTGATACGGAACGGTATGGCGCTCATCGCGGACTTCTACCTCGAGACCCCGGTCCTGCGGGACGCGCTCGACGCGGTGCCGGCGATGGAGGTGTCGATCGAACAGCAGACGCTCCGGGACGCCAAGCCCTTCGCGCTGGCCTTCTGGGCGTCGGGCGACGACTTCGAGGCGTTCGAGGCGGCGCTGGCCGGGGACCGGACCGTCGAGGACGTCACCGTGCTCACGGAGGTCGGCGACAAGCGGCTCTACCAGGTCGAACTGACCGAGGAGGGCGACGAGCTGATGACCTACCACGCCTGGGCCGACCTGGGCGGGGTGTTCATCTCCTCCGAGCGGGTCGGCGAGGGGTGGCGGGTCCGCATCCGGTTCCCCGACCGCGAGAGCCTCCGGCGGTACGTCGACTTCTGCGAGCGCCGGGACCTGACGTTCGACCTCCGGAGCCTGTACGCCGCCGACGACCCGGACGTCGACCCGATGGGGCTCACCGACCGCCAGCGCGAGGCGCTCCGGACCGCCACCGAGATGGGCTACTACGACGTGCCCCGGCGAGTGGAACTGGAGGACGTCGCCGAGGTGCTGGGCGTCTCCCGCCAGGCGGTCTCGGAGCGGCTCCGCCGGGCGACCGAGGCGCTGGTCCGGGCGACCATCTACCGCGACGGCGAGACCGAGGACGAGGGGCGGGACGGCGGGGACGCCGGACGCGAGAACTGAGCTACCGGGTCTGCTCCTCCGGCTCCTCGGTGTCGGTCCGCCAGTCGTAGCGCTCGACCGCGCGGTCGGCCCGCGCCGAGAGGCCGTTCGGGTTCCGGGCGTCGCTCCGGTCGGCGAACCGGGCCCGGAGCCCGTCCTTGCACCCGATCAGGGCGCTCGCGGTCACGCGCTTGCCGTGGCCCATCCACTCCGACGGCGTCTCGTCGCCCCGGAGGACGTCGGCGGCGTTCTCGGCCCCGTCGGAGACCGCGTCCCGGAGCGTCCGCCGGAAGACGCCCGGCCGCGGGCCGTAGTTCTTCACCAGTCGGTAGGCCAGCGCGCGGTACTTCCAGCCCCAGTCGCGGTCGTCGTCCCCGTCGCCCTCGTCGTCGGCGGCGGTGACGCTCACCGCCGGGGACCACGCCACCTCGAAGTCGTTGGCGGCGAGTCGGTGGGCGCAGTCGCGCGCGCCGCCGGTCGCGAGGTACTCGTCGAACCCGTCGACCGCCTCGACGGCCTCGCGGGTGAACGCGACGTTGCCGCCGTCGAAGTAGGTCACCTCCCGGCCGTCGATGGTCCGGCGCTCGGGCGACTCGGTGGTCACGCCCGCCCGGACCGCCCGGTGGACCGGGCCCGTCACGACGTCGGCGTCGGCGAGGCCCGACCGGACCCCGTCGGCCCACGACGACTCGACCGCGTGGTCCTGGCCGACCAGCGCGACCGCGTCGCCGCCGGCGGCCGCGATGCCGGCGTTCCGCGCCACGTTGAGCTTCCGGTCCGAGACCTCGATCAGCACGTCGACGTCGTCGCGGTCCCGGACCATCCCAGTGGTCCCGTCGGCGGAGGGGCCGTTGACGACGACCACCTCGGCCTCGGGCGCGTCGGCGGCCAGCGCGTCGAGACACGACGCGAGGCTCTCGCGCCCGTTGAGCGTCGGGACCACGACGGATAGCTCCATACCCCCGAATCTCCCGCCGGAGGCTTAAAAGCCGTTCGGCCTCGGACAGTCCGCCGGGAGGTCGGTCGCCCCGCGTCCGGGACCGTCCCGACGGCGGTTCCGGTACGGAGAATGTCGAAGCAGGAGGGGTAGTTCAGAGCGGGTAGAGACGGCAGGAGGTAGTTCGGAGACGATAGAGACGGCAGGAGGTAGGGTAGTTCGGAGACGGCGGAGCGGAGGCGAGCGAAGCGGGCCCGTCGCGCGCCGAAAGCGCCGACCGGTCACTCGACGCTGGCGTTCCAGTAGGAGACCGACGCGAAGTAGTCGCCGATCGGCGTGTCGCCGATGGCGGTGTCGACGTCCCGGATGGGGTCGGCGATGGCGCCGGGGATCTTGCGGTAGAAACCGTAGGGGAGGATCCAGTCGTGCTCGGCGTCGACGAGCCGGAGGTCGGCCTCGTCGAGCAGCTTGCGGACGTCGTCCCGCGAGTAGAGGTGCGACCCCATCGGGAGCAGCCAGTTGTAGACGCTCCGGGTGCTCATCGCGTTGAACGTGTCGAAGACGACCTGGTCCTTCGCCACCCGGCGCATCTCCGAGAGGAAGGTCGCGGGGGTGTCCGCGAGGTGGAAAAAGCGCATCGCGAACACGGTGTCGAAGTGGTCGTCGGGGAACGGGAGCCGGCCAGCGTCCCCGCGCATGAACTCCAGGTGGTCGGCGACCCCCGCCGACCGGGCCTTCTGGCGGCCCTGCTGGAGCATCGCCGCCGAGATGTCCAGCCCCACGATGTCGGCGCCGCGCTCGGCCAGCATCACCGTGAACCGCCCGGTACCGCAGGCTATCTCGAGCACGTTCTTCCCCTCCAGCGGGCCGATGGCGTCGAGGACGGCCTGCTTCTCTCGGCGGTCGATCAGCCGCCCGCCGCGGGAGAATCGCTTCTCTTCGTACTCCTCGGCGACCTCGTCGGTCTGGTACCACTCCGCTCCTTTCACGCTTCTCGTCTCCTTGTAGTCCGCGGGGGGACTAAAACCGTATTGGAACCGACTCGTCAGACGGCCTCACCGCCGGCGCTCGCCGCGGCCGACAGCCTCTCCTCGCCGGGCGTCGGAGACCGAAGCCGTCCGAGCACCCATGACCACCTGCCCGGGATGCGGCCGCGACCTCGACGCCGAGGAGCTCGTCCGCCACGAGCGCGACCGGTTCGTCGTCGTCCACTGCCCGGACTGCAAGCGCCCGCTGGGTCGGTACAACCGCCACGGCGACGACCCGCGGACCGACGACCGCCGCGGGTGACGGGGCCGGAGCGGACGCCTGGCCGCCGCTGGTCCGGTCGCCGCCGGTCCGGCGCTACTCCCCGCTGGTGGCGACCCGGTCGGGGCGAATCCGGATGACGACCCGCGGACCGGACTCCTCGCCCTTGTTCGGGTACTCCTCGACGTCCATGTAGCGGCGCGCGAGCTCGTCGATGTGCTCGACCGCGCCGTCCTCGGTCACCTCGACGACCTCGCCGCGGACCGAGACGTAGCGGTAGGGGTCGTCGGGGTCCATCACGCAGAGGCCGACCTTCGGGTCGCGCTCGACGTTACGCTCCTTCTGACGGCCGCGCGCGGTGTTGACCAGCAGGCGGCCCTCCTCGCCGCGGTCGATCCAGACCGGGGTCACCTGCGGGGTGCCGTCGCCCATCAGGGTCGCGAAGCTGGCGAACGTCTCGCGCTCGAACAGGTCGCCGAACGGTTCGGGGATCGACTCCATACGCCGACCACGTCCCCGGGCGACGTAACCCTGGTCCCCGCGGCGGAACCCTCACGGTTTAAGGTGTGATAATACATCACTAAGGAGTTTAGATTGTACTGATGCACATATAGCCAAGCTTTACCCGTGCTTCGTGAAGTCACGTTTCATATGAGCACGACCACGGACGAGTCGCCCGTAACCGAGCAGCTCTCAGACGACTTCCGCGAGCGCCTCCGCGAGCTCCCCCCGAGCGCGAAGCTGGTGGCCAAGGTGCTGGAGACCGACGCCCCGCTCTCGCAGGGCCAGCTGGCCGAGGAGTCGCTGCTGCCCGACCGCACGGTCCGGTACGCCCTCAACCGCCTCGAGGACGAGGACCTCGTCGACTCGCGGTACAGCTTCCAGGACGCCCGCAAGCAGGTGTACTTCCTCGCCCGCTGACGCCGGGCCCCGACGAACCGACCGCGTTTTTTGGCCGGCGCGCCACGCCTCGACCATGGAGTACCGACAGGTCTCGGTGCCGACCGGCACGCTCGCGCCGACCGGCGCCACCAACGCCTACGTCCTCGGCCGAGACGACGCGCTGCTCGTCGACCCCGCGGCGCGGACCGACGACCTCGACGCCGCGGTCGAGGCCCGCGACGTCGGCCACGTGCTCGTCACCCACACCCACCCCGACCACGTGGGCGCGGTCGCCCGCTACGAGGACGCCTGCGACGCGACCGTCTGGGCGCGCGCGGGCCGCGAGGCCCGCTTCGAGGACGCGACCGGCGTCGCGCCCGACCGGACCTTCCGCGAGGGGACCGAGATAGCGGGCGCGACGGTCGTCGAGACGCCGGGCCACGCCCCCGACCACGTCGGACTCGTGGTCGGCGAGACGATGGTGACGGGCGACCTCGCCGTCGCGGAGGGGAGCGTGGTCGTCGGCGCGGACGAGGGCGACCTGCGGGCCTACCTGACGTCGCTGCGGCGAGTCCACGCCCGCAACCCCGACCGACTCCTCCCGGGCCACGGGCCGGTCATCGACGACCCACGCGGCACGGTCGAGCGCCTGATCCGCCACCGGCTCGACCGCGAGGCGAGGGTTCTGGCGGCGGTCCGCGACGGCGCCGCGACGCTGGACGAGGTGGTCGACGCGGCCTACGACAAGGACGTCTCGGACGTCCGGGACCTTGCCCGGAGCACGACCGCCGCGCATCTCGAGAAGTTGGACGTGGAGGGGAAAGTCGAGTGGGACGGTCAGCGAGCGCGGCCGGCGGACCCGGCGTAGCGAGCGCTCGGCCGAGCAACCACCACAGCGATCGCTCGACCGACTGACCGCCGCGGGCGGGACTGAAAGGGGCCGGCCGGTCGCGGCCGGAGGCCGTGGTCGCCTCAGCGCGGCTACTATTCGCGGCTCGGGCTGTGCGGAGAGAGCCGCGGATATCCCGCTGAGCGACCGCGACCGGCCGGGGGCTTTCTGACCGTTCTTCGTTCCGGTTCCTTTGGAAATCCCGCCGCATCCATACACCTCCCACTCCGATAAACACCCTTTTCCCCGCGAAGCCGAACCCAAAGGTGTGGAGAGCCTCGAAGCGGAACTGGAGCGCGCCCGCGATCTCGACGTCGCCGACTTGGCGGACGCCATCGAGACAATCGGTTTCGAGTGCACGCGCTGCGGCGCGTGTTGCAAGAGCGCGGAGCCTTGCTCCGCGGACAGTCGAGCGGCCGAGCCGCGAGATAGCGAGGCCGACGACCCCCACACCGCCACCGTCTTCCCCGACGAGGTCCGGGACCTCCAGGCCGCCACGGACTACGATTGGCGAGACGTCGCCCGCCCGATGCCGTACGGGTTGGACGACGCCTCGGACGAGTCCCAGCCCACCGGCGAGACGTTCGAGTGGGCGCTCCAGACCGACGCCTGCGGCGACTGCGTCTTCTACGAGGAGGACGACGAGGGGACCGGGGCCTGCTCGGTCCACGGGGACCGCCCGCTCATCTGCCGGACCTACCCGTTCAGCGTCGCGCTCGGGGGCACGAGCCAGCCGATGGGCGAGGCCGTCGACGAGGAAGGGATGGTCCGGGCCCACGAGTGCGAGGGACTGGGCCGGGACATCTCCCGCGAGGAGGCCGAGGACCTGGCGGCGGCGCTCAAGGAGCGGGCGATCCGGGAGCTGACCGAGGCCATCGCGGTCCGCGACGAGTACGCCCCCGCCGAGCCCGACGAGGGCGTCGTGGTCCACGACTCCGAGGGTGCCAAGCGCCCCGACGGCACGCCGTACGAGGGCTAGGCCCGCGAACAGCGGTCAGCGGGAGCTGAGAGGCACGTTTACTGCAACGAGAAGCGGGGAGAGGGCGGCGAAACACGGGCAGCGTCGCGCAGAGGGCGAGTACGGGAGGGATCGCGGAGAGCGCGCCCGGTTCGAGACCAGACCCCGGTCGCGTCGCCACTGCTCGCTCGACGCGGTGCGCGACCGGAGCGGAACCCGCGTCGGTCGCACGGGAAGCGACGAGACGAGTGAGACGTAGTCAGACCGAATCGGAGGGGCGCGGCGCGGACGCCGCGCCCGGAGCGAGCTGCGGATTCAGAAGTCCTCTTCGATGATCTCGCCGACCGCGAAGTTGGACTTGACCTCCGTGATCTCGACCTTCACGCGCTCGCCGATCTCGGCGTCGGGGACGATGATGACGTAGCCCCGCTCGACGCGGGCGATGCCGTCGCCCTGTTTGCCGATGTCCTCGACCTCGACGTAGCGGATCTCGCCCTCCTCGACGGGGGGTTGCGGTTCCGAGGGCGCGCTGCCGCTCGACGAGTTCGACGACGACTCGGACTTGGTCGAGGAGTCCGAGTCGTCCGAGATGAGCGCGACGCGGTAGGTCTCGCCGGGCTCGACCGACCCGGTCTCGATCTCTCGGCGCGGTACCTCGACGACGTACTTGTCGTCCTCGATAGTCACATCAGCACTGAACAGACACAGCAGTTTGTCAGAGATCTCCAAGGCTATATGCCTCCATGCGGACCCAAGTGGTCAGCGCGTAAAGAGTTTTTCTACACCCGACCTTTTACTGCGACCTTCTGCTTCGGACGGCGCACAGACGCGCCGTCCTTGCAAAACCTCGATGAAAATCCTGCGTCACCCCCTCACTCGGCCCTCACTTCGGTCGGGCCTCGTTCGAGGGTTCCTCGGACCGCTCGCTCCCTGGGTTCGCTCGCGGGAGAGCAACGTAGTACTCCACATCTGATTGTACAGTCTCTACCCTCGTTTTCGGAGGTTGTACTGTCTCTACCTCCGTTTTCGGGTATGGTCCGAATTCCGCAAACCGCGCCCGACGCGTCAACTGGCCGAACATCGATGGTGCCCCGCCGCCGAGGTGTCGGTATGGCTACCGATTCGACCGGCGGGTGGACGGGGTACGACAAGCTCGCCGGACTTGTCGCGCTGGCGCTGATGGCCGGCTACTACGTGACGCCGATACAGCGCGGCGTCGCGGAGACGATGCACGCCATGCTCGGGCCGGCCGCGACCATCCTGCCGTTCTCGGTGCTCGTCCTGCTGCTCGCCGGGACCGCCGGGCTCTCGTCGGCGGTCCTCCGGACCAAGCTCCGGAGCCAGCGGCGGATGGAGCGGCTCCAGGAGCGCATGGCCGACCTGCGCGAGCGCATGGAGTCGGCCCGCGAGCGCGGCGACGAGGACGCCGTCGAGGACCTCCGCGACGAGCAGTTGGACCTCACCGGCGAGTACCTCGCCGCGATGAAGGGCCAGCTCCGGCCCGCGGCCTGGAGCATCTCGTCTCGGTCCCGGCGTTCCTCTGGCTGCGCTGGGTGTTCGTCGCGCCGAGCGCGGCCGTCGCGCCCGCGGCGCTCGCCCTGCCGGTCGTGGGGCAGGTCGCGTGGACCGCGACGCTGGTCGGCCCGCTCAAGGTCTGGCTGGCGTGGTACGTCGGCTGCTCGCTCTCGACCGGGCTGGTCGCGCGGAAGGTCGTCGCGCGACTCGCCTGAGACGGTCGCGTCACCCGCCGAGAACCGGTCCGCGACGCCGCTACTTCTCCCGCCGGTCGCCCGCCACTGGTTCGACCGCCCGCTTCAGTATCACGTCCACGAGCTCCGGGACGACCGTCCAGACGCCGTAGTAGCTGTCGGGCTCGCGCTCCTCGGCGAGCATCGCGGCCTTGGCGGCGTCGTTGCCGGCGCCGTCGAAGACGACCAGCCACGTCCCGGCCAGCGAGTGGCGCTCGCCGTGGACGACGAACCGGTCACCGTCGCCGCCGGGGACGTATCCGGGCTCCTCGAAGACGTGGACCTCGCAGCCCGCCTCGGCCGCGTCGGCGTAGATGCCCCACTGGTCGTCCATCGAGGCGAACCGCTGCTGGCCCGCGGCGTAGAGCCGGCCGGCGCCCGCGCGCCAGGCCAGCGTCTCGATCCGGTTCGACAGCGAGCGGAGCCCGGCCCGGTCGCCGTAGCCCGCGAGGAAGAGCGTGTCGGACGGGCGGAACGGCGAGGCGACCTCGCCGATCGGGTCGTCGCCGCGGCCGGGGTGGACGAGCGCGCCACCCACGAGAACGTCGTCGTGGAGCACCGCGAACTCCTCGGGCTGTTCGTCGGTGAGCGTGGTCCCGACCGTCACGTCGTCGATGTCGAGGTAGCGACCGAGGGTGGCCCCCAGCGCGTCGAGGGCCGCCTCGGCGCAGTCGGTGTTGAACGCCGCGAGCGTGAGTCCGTCGGGGACGGACTCGGGGCCGACGCCGCGCTCGCGGACTGGCGAGTCGGGCATGTGGGAACGTCGCGTAGTTGGGGCGAGCGCTCAAAAAGCGTAGTGGCCTCCGGGCGACAGGTAGCGGCCCCGGCGCGACAGGTGGCGGCGTGACCGCTCGGTCGGCGCCCCCGACCGCGTCAGTCGGCGCCCTCCGGGCGCTCGGCGGTGGCGAACGCGCCGAGGTCCACGCCCAGGTCGGCGTCGAGGTCGGCGGTCGACTCGTAGGGCCGGTTGACCACGATGTTGCCGGCCCGCTGCTTCCCGAGGCCCGGGATCGCGGTGAGCTCGTCCATCGACGCGCTGTTGACGTCCAGCGGGTGGACCACGCCGGTCACCGACCGGTAGCCGTGGTCGACGACCGCGACGTCGACGGTCCGGCCGAGCTCGCGCTCGCCCGGGATCCCCACGAGCAGGGGATAGGTGCCGAGCTGGCGGCCGAACGTCTTGCCGTCCTGGTGGTACTCCAGGTGGACGTCCGGCAGCACCGTGCCCGCCGGCGCGAGCCGCCGGAGCATCGGGTTGTCGACGTTCTCCCGGACGCGTGTCTTGTACTGCTTGAACAGCTTCTTGTGGTCCTTCGCGATGTCGGCGCCGACGTCGCTCATCTCGGTGCCGTCGAACGCCATGACCTGCCGGATGTTGACCCGCCGGAGCATCAGGCCGGCGTCGTACACCCGTTCGAGGAACGCCTCGTTGTGCTCGAACGTCTCGCGGCGCTCGCCCTTCAGCCCGTGGAGCAGGTTGATGCCCGGCAGGAGCTTGGGCAGCCGGTTCGCGGCGTCGTCGCCGTGCGTGGGCGCGTCGGCCGGGTCCTCGCCCGGTCGCCAGCCCGCCTCCTCGTTGACGATCTTCACGGCCTCGAAGCACTCGTCGGCGGTCACGTTGAGGTTGTTCTCCTCCTGGACCACGGGGTCGGCCGACTCCAGGCCGAAGGCGGCGGTGTCGCCGGGCGTGTTGTGCTCGGCGATGACCCGGATGCCCTCGCGGGCCAGGTCGGGCCACTCGACCACCGTGATGGGGTTCATGTTGTCGAGGTGGAGCGTTTCGAGGTCGGGCGCGACCTCCCGGATGCCGCCGTAGAGGTCGCGGAGCGCGTCGGGGTTCGGCTTCTCGCCGTCGCCGCCGTAGGCCAGGATGTCGGCCTGCCGGCCGAGCCGGAAGTGGCGGGCGCCCCGGTCGTAGAGGTCCGCGACCTCGCCGACGACCGACTCGGGGTCGCGGAACGAGGGGTTGCCGTACAGCGGCTCCGTGCAGAACGAGCACCGGTAGGGACAGCCCCGCGAGGTCTCCATCTCGCAGATGAGGTAGTCGGGGTGGTTGGGGTGCTGCTCGATCACGAACGCCCCGTCGGCGGCCCACCGGTCGATCTCCTCGTTGTCGCGCATCCGGTTGTTGAACCCTTCGAGCCCGCTCTCGACGAGGTCGTAGGCCGCCGCCTCGACGTCGCCCTTGGCCACGAAGTCGAAGTCGAGGTCGTCGCGCTCGGTCTCGGTCGCGCCGGCGTTCTCGTCGCCGACGCCGAACTTGACCGGGCCGCCCATCAGGCTCGTCCCGTCGGCGGTCCAGGCCATCTTGCGCACCTCGTCGGGTTCGGCGGGCGTCCCGCCGACGTACTTGCCGGGGACGGTCATCCCGCCGAGGTAGACGAACAGGTCGGCCTCCTCGACGTCGCGCCACTTGCGCGTGTCGTCCCGGAGCTCGTCGATGGTGTGGTAGGTGACGTTGGCCTCGGGGACGCCGGCGTCGACGATCGCTCCCGCGGTGTACCGCGGATAGGTCGAGACGTACGGCGGCACGCCGAAGTGGGCCGGTTCGTCGACGTACCCGTCCACGAGGGTCACGTCGAGGTCCGCGAGGTCGGTCATGGGCCAGGGTAGCCGTTCGACGGGTAAAACGATGCGGATGTCGCAGTCGCGAGTCCCGGGGCGGAGAACCGGGGTAGTCGGCCTGTACTACGGATCGGACTTCCGAGATTTCCCCGGATCTGCTGGAGATACCGCCGCCGACGCTCCGTTGTACGCCGCCTAAACTCACCGTTCACACTGTTCAATCGAGTTCAGACCGGCGCTGAAATCGCGGCGTCGGGAGTCCGAAGTCGGACACCTATATCGCCCAACAGTAAGCGCCGTGGAACAAGGGCCGGTCCGGTCGAACCACCGCCAAGCGATCCGCATGACCGACCGAGACTCCCTCACCGACGGCATCGAGCGGCGCGGCGTGCTGGCGGCGCTGGCGACCGGCATCGGCGGCGTCGGCCTGGCGCGGGCGTCGCTGGCCAGCCGCGCCGGCGCGCCCGCCGACACCGGGGTCGTCGTCGAGCAGGGCGACCGCTGCGTCCCGATAACGCCGCTCTCCGGCGACGAGACCGTCGAAGCGTTCTACGACTACCGGACGCCCTTCACGTCGCCGTCGGGGGCCGCCTACAGCTCCTACGGCACGACCGACCTCCAGCGCCCGGAGACGAGTATCTGCTTCCTCTACGACGGACCGGAGGGGCTGAGCCTGGTCGTCGTCCACGACGAGCTGAACGACGGGACCTCGGGCGGGGCGGTCAGCTTCGACCTGACGTTCGCGCACCCCGACCGCGGGTCGTGGGTGGTCGGCGACGACGACTACGACGCGTCGACCAACTACGACAGCTTCGACCGGACCGCCGACGGGTGGTCGGTCGACTGGACGTGGGCCGATGGCCGGTCCGACGGCGGGGCCTACCGCCCGCTGGGCGAGTCGTTCGCGGTGACCGTCGACCCGGCGTTCAACGAGGCCGCGGCGCTGTACGGCGACCACTACGAGGGCCAGATCACCGACTGGCAGGTGCTCTCCGGGAGCCGCGACTCGCCCCAGCGCGTCTCGCTGGCGCTGGACGAGCCCGTCACGATCCGCGCCGGGACCTGCGGCGGGACGACCACGACAACGACGACCCGGCGCGAGACGACCGAGGAGACCACCGACGAGACGACGACAGAGGAGGAAACCACGACCGAGGAGAGCTCCTCCGGGCCGGTTACGGCCGACCTGATCGTCGTCCCCGGCGGGGTCAACCCCCGCAGCCACGGCCGCCTGCCGGTCGTGGTCCGGTCGACCGACGAGTTCGACGCCACCGCGCTCGAACGGGGCAGCGTCGAACTCCAGCCGGGGAAGGCCAGTCCGGTCAAGCGCATCTCGACCGACAGCGACGGCGACGGCCGCCGGGACCTCAAGCTCCACTTCTGGATGGACGCGACCGGTATCGACTGGGAGACCGACCGGCTCGAACTGACCGGCCGGACGGCGGACGGCCGGGAGGTCATCGCGACCGCGGACCTCCGACTCGTTCCGAACGGCGACGACGAAGACGACAACGCCGACGACGGAGACGAGGACGAGGAGACCGAGGACGAGGAGGACGACGAACGCGAAGGACGCGACGAGGAAGCCGACGATCAGGAGGCCCAGGACGAGCGAGAGGAGCGCGAAGACGACGAGGACGAGAGGGAGGAAAGCGAGGACGGAGGTAACGGAGAGCCCGGCGACGACGAGGAAGCCGACGACGATGACCACGAGTGGCCCGGAGGTGACGATCCGGGCGAACGCGGAGACGGGCACCCCGGACGCGGAAACGGGAAGAAGCGAGGCCGAGGTCGCGGACGAGGCGGGGACGGGGGTCGCGGGAAGGGTAGAGAACGGGGTCGCGGGAAGGGACGCGGACAGCCGCCCGGCGACGGGCGCGGAAAGGGACGCGGAGACGACCGGGGCGGCGGCCGCGGCGACCACTGACGAGCGACCGGACTCCCGGCATTCTGACCAGTCGTATGTCAGCCAGGAGCGACAGTCCCGCGACGCCCGCCCCGCACCGTCGTGACCCGAACTCGCCGAAGCCCTCCCGTTTATGGTCGCTCGGGCGTTAGTTCCGGATATGCCCGCGACGCTCGAAGCGAAGTGTACGAACGACGACTGCGAGATGGACATGTTCGAGATGCACTACACCTACGACATGCCCGACGACGTCGGCATCTCGGACTTCCAGTGCCCGTACTGCGCCCGGACCGACACGCTCCGGGAAATCGAGCTATGACCCTCCGGGACATCGGTCGGTCGGTCGGGAGCGCGGTCCTCCAGCGCGTCGGGCGAGCCGCCGGCAAGGTCCAAGAGTCCAAGCCCCTGCCCGTGGACCTGCTGGAGAGCGACGACGCCTACCTCGTGGTGTTCGACGCGCCCGGCGCCACGGGCAGCGACGTCCAGGTCCGGTACGCCGACGGGGCCGTCCACGTCCGCATCGACCGCTTCCGGGACTACTACGAGGGCTTCGAGATGCTGTTCCCGGGCCGGGGCCTCTCGCTCGACGGCCGGGCCGACCTCCCCGCCGACGCCGTGGTCGACGCCAACGCGGCGTCGGCGACCCTGACCGAGCACGGCACGCTCCGGGTCCGCGTGCCCAAGCAGGAGCAGTCGACCGAGGACGCCCCGTCCGAGTCGGTCGAGGCGTAGGCCGACACTCCTTCTCGCCGCGATCCCCGCGCCCGATGCCGGTTCGGTCGCCGCTACTCGAACGCCGCTACTCGATCGCCATCCCCTCGACGACGTCGAACTCCTCGTCGCCCTCGAAGCGGGTCGGGTCGAACTCGGGCAGCGGGTTGTCGCCCAGCACCGCCTCGGCGGCCGCCTCGCCGAGCGCCGGCGAACGCATGAACCCGTGGCCCTGCCACCCGGCCGCGACGTGGAGCCCGTCGCGGAGCTCGCCGAGCAGGGGGTCGCGGTCGGGCGTCGCCACGCAGAGGCCGGCCCACGACTCGCGGACCGCGCCGAACTCGCCGAGCCGGCGGGCGAGGCGGTCGCGGGTCACCGCGCGGAACTCCCGGTCGGCGTCGCGCTTCCAGTCGTCGGGGTCGCTCTCGACCTCCTCGGTGCCGTCGCCCGCCAGCAGCCCCGCCGGGTGGGGCCGGAGGTAGTAGCCGCCGGTGGCGTCGTAGCACATCGGCAGGTCGGCCCGCTTCCGGTCGGCCAGGCCGGCGGTGAGCGCCTGGACCCGGTAGGGCTTCAGCGGGACGGGGACGCCGGCCATCGCCAGCAGGCGCTTGGTGTGGGCGCCGGCGGCCACGAGGATCGCGTCGAAGGGCTCGCCCTCCCGGCCGTCGGCGGGGGCTCCCCCGTCCTCGCCGTCGGCGCGCTCGACCGCGACGTCGTCGGCGTCGATGCGGACCTCGACGCCGGTCCGGAGCTCGGCGCCCGCCTCGCGGGCCTTCTCGGCGAGCAGGTCGGCGTAGCTGCCGGGGTCGGTGCGGCCGGCGTTCTCCGCGACCGCCGCCACGCCCACGTCGTCCCAGTCGATCGCGGGGAACCGCTCGCGGAGGTCGGCCGGGTCGGCGAACGAGACGTCCCGGCCCCGCTCGGCCATCCGGGGCACCTGCTCGCGGACGAGGTCGGCGCGCTTCTCGTCGCCCTCGCGGGCGAACCAGACGTACGGGGTCTCGCGGAACTCGAAGTCCCCCTCGCCCGAGAACTGGCGGAACCGCTCCATCGCCCGGGCGCCGACCCGGGCGTCCTCGGGCGCGGCGAAGGCGTCGTAGAGGATGCCGGCCGCCCGGCCGGTGCTCGCGCCGCCGATCTCGCCCTTCTCGTAGAGGACGACCTCGGCGTCCCGGCGCGCGAGGTCGTACGCCGCGGTGACGCCGACCGCGCCGCCGCCGATCACGGCGACTCTCATTTGTGCCCCTTCGGCCAGAGGTCCTCGACGTCCCGCTCGGCCAGCCAGTCGACCAGCGCCGCGAGGTCGTCGCTCGCGTGGTCCAGCAGTGTCTCGCCGACCGCCCGCGACCCCTCGGTGGGCTCGCCGACCGCGCCGCTCTCGCTGAAGTCGATCGTGTCGAAGCCGACCGGCGCGCCCCGGACCGACGTGCCCCAGGAGTCGGCGCCGTGCTCCTCGGCCGCTTCGAGGGCCGCCTCGCGGACGAGGTCGCCAGCGACCGCGAGCATCACGCTCGTCTCGACCGCGTCGGCGTGACCCAGCGAGGTGTCGAGCTCCTCGTCGATGAGCGCGTCGAGGTTCGCCCACCAGTTCCACGGCGTCGCGAAGGCGACTTCGTCGTCCCGCAACCCGCGGGCGGCCCGCCGGAGCGCGTCCGAGTTACCGCCGTGACCGTTGACGACGACCGCCTTCCGGACGCCGTGCTCGGCGAGGCTCGCGACGACGTCGGCGACGTACGCCTCGAAGGTCCCGGGGTCGGTCCAGAGCGTCCCGTCGAACTGGCGGTGGTGGGCGCTCACGCCGACCGGAATCGGCGGCAGGAGGACCGCGTCGTCCCGGTCGGCCGCCGTCTCGGCCACTGCGCGGGCCGCCAGGAGGTCGGTCCCGAGCGGGAGCGCGGGGCCGTGCTGCTCGACGCTGCCGGTCGGCAGCACCGCGACCTCGGCCCCGGCGAGCGCGTCGGCCGCCGTGGTCGTGGTGTGTTCGTGGAGGTACGTGCGACTCATGGCCGAGGGATTGACGACCGGGCACTTAGAGGTGTGCCCGGCGGAAACCGAGGCGGGGAATCGGGAGAAACCGGCCGGGGGCTTACTCCGGCGCGACGACTTGGTTGCGCAGCGTGCCGACGCCCTCGTAGGTGATCTCGACCTCGTCGCCGGGTTCGACCAGGCCCGGGTTGGCCGGGCTGCCGAACGCCACCACGTCGCCCGGCCGGAGGGTGAACCGCTCGGAGAGGTACGAGACGATCTCGTACGGGTCGAACAGCATCAGCTCGGTGTTGGCCTCCTGGCGGCGCTCGCCGCCGACGTCGGTGTGCATGTCGATACCGGTCGGGTCGACGTCGGTCTCGATCCAGGGGCCGAGCGGGCCCGACCCGTCGAACGCCTTGCGGGCGGTCCGGCCCTGCTGGTCGAGCGCGTCGACGTCGTTCATGACGGTGTACCCGCGGACGACCTCCGGCACTTCCTCGGGCGTCACGTCGCGGCAGCGCTCGTCGATGACCGCGGCGAGTTCGCCCGCGTAGGTGAGTTCGTCGGTGAACGGCGGGTACCGGATCGGCCGCTCGTGGGCCAGCAGCGACGTCGGCGGCTTGATGAAGAAGTCCGGTTCCTCGGGGCGCTCGTACTCCATCTGGTCGAGCGTCTCGGCGTAGTTGCGGCCGACGCAGTACAGCGCCGAGGGGTCGCACGGCGGGAGGAGTCGCCCGTCGCGGCCGACCTCGTAAGTGCCGTCGGCGGCGCGGACGACGCCGTCGTCGTACTCGCCCTCCACGGGGCCGCCCGGCGTCAGCAGACGTGCGAGTCGCATGGCTCGGCGTTCGTAGGCGGACGGGAAAGGCGTACCGACCTCGGTCGGACGGGACCCGAGTGTCGGACGGGTCCGGAGTTACTGCTCCGGGCGCGCTACGCGAGGAACTCCTCGACGCCGCGGGCGGGGTAGCCGACCACGAGGTCGACGCCCGCGTCCTTCAGCGCCGCGACGCGCTCGCCGACGACGGTGGGCGTGCCGACCAGCGCGTAGTCGCGGACCGCGGCCGACAGCACCTCGCGCGCCCGGCCGGTCGCGGTCCGGTCGGTGGCAGCGCCCTCGGGCAATGCCTTCGCGACGGGACCGCGGCGGGCGGCGTAGCCCCCGACGGCGTCGAGCACCTCGTCCTCGTCGTCGGTGAGGACGGTCGGCGCGTACACCGCGAGTTCGCCGTCGAAGCCGGCGGCCCGGAGCGCTCGCACGTCGCGCTCGGTGGTCCGCGAGAGGAGCTCGAACTGCGTGGCGCCCGTCGCGAGCGCCAGGCGTTCGACGCCCTCGGTGCCGACCCACGCGGTGGGGTCGCGCTCGACCGCCGACCGGAGCCGGGGCGCGACCGCCCGGCGGCGCTCCTCGTCGGTGAGGTAGGCGGGGTGGCCGGCGACCGCGACCCGCCGGACGTCCTCGGGGATCGTCTCGTAGCGGGCGTCGTCGCCGAGGGGGTCGAACCCGTCGGCCCTGACGGGCGTGGTCAGGCGGACCTCCTTCTGCCGGGCGAGGTCCGCCAACGTCGCCTCTTCCGGGAAGTGTTCGCGGCCCTCGTAGTCGATGGCGACCGTCTCGAAGGGGAGTTCGACCGCGCGCGACACGTCGCACTCGGCGGGCTTGAGCGCGGCGGCGTCCAGTCCAGTCTCTGTGATAGTCTTGCCAGTCGTCAGCACTCGCGAACACCTCCAGTAATAGTCACTCGTGATACTCGTCTACTGCTCGTGCGGAACGCGATCCATCGTCTCTGCGACCATGTGACCAGTCGTACCCGCGGGAGGGTCAAAAGGGTATCGGCGCGCACGAATTCTTACCGGGTCGAGGGATTCGCGCTCGACAGGCTCTCCAGACCGGCGCGCGCCGGCAGACCCCTCGTGGGTCTGTCGATGTGCGCGAGGGACGAGTAGCGCAGGCCGGAGCGAAGCGGAGGCCGAGCAACGCAGTCGGTTGGGGAGGCGCGAGGCCGTCGCGGTGCGGGGCGGTTGCGGTAACTGAGGTGACGGCAGTAGCTAGCTCTCATCGGCCCTTCCTCTTCCAGTGACGGCAGAGGGAGGCCACCGACAAGAACAGCTTACCCCGCTCAGACCTCGTCGCGGTCGGTGTAGGTCCACCGCTCGGTGATCCGCCCGTCGTCGTCGAACCGGTGGAAGTCCGCGAAGCCGAACGACACCTCCTCGTCGCCCTGGGTGCCCGAGAACGTCCCGCGGACCGCGACCGTGTCGCCGTCGACCACGACGTCGTGGACCTCGTGGCTGCCGTCCTCTAGCGGCCGGTCCTCCAGGTAGAACTCCCGGAACTCCGCCATCCCCGAGAGGTCGGCCTGGCCGGGGCGCTCGTAGGTCACGTCGTCGGCGAACAGCGAGAACACGGCCTCGTAGTCCTCGGCGTCGACGTACTCGTAGTAGTCTCGGA
Organism: Halorussus sp. AFM4; assembly: GCF_051194995.1. Lineage (NCBI taxonomy): Archaea > Methanobacteriati > Methanobacteriota > Halobacteria > Halobacteriales > Haladaptataceae > Halorussus > Halorussus sp. AFM4. The sequence goes on from NZ_JBNTJT010000003.1 coordinate 362,806, forward strand.
CCGCGTCGGGATTCGCGTCTGCCATGTGGGACCCATCGCGGTCGGGTGCGTTGTTTCTTTTGACACCGGACGGCCGGGACCGAACGAAAGAAAGACCTTCGCCGGGGCCGAGGCTCCGCTATGGACTACGAGACGCCGCTGTTCTTCCACGTGATGCAGTACGCCGAGCGGGCCGACCGCGACGTGGTGGACATGGTGAGCGGGAACCCCGACTGGGGGTCGCCCGAGGCGCTGGCCGAGGGGCTCCACGAGTACGCCGACCTGGGCGGGGCGGACTTCCAGTACCCGCCGAGCGAGGGGCTCCTCGAGCTCCGCGAGGAGATCGCCGAGCGCCGGAACGTCGACCCCGGCCAGATCATCGTGACCAACGGCGGCGGCGAGGCCAACTACCTCGCGATGGCCCGGGCGCTGGAGCTGGAACGCGGGTCGGAGTTCGTGCTCACGGACCCGGTCTACCCCTACTACCCGGGCAAGACGACGATGCTCGACGCGGAAGCGCGGTACGTCACCACCGCCGACGACGGGTCGCTCGACCCCGTGGACGTGCGGGAGGTCGCGAGCGAGGACACCGCCGGCATCGTAGTGAACACGCCGAACAACCCCACCGGTGCGGTGTACGACGAGGCGACGATGCGCGAGCTCGTGTCCATCGCCGAGGAGCACGACGCGCTGCTGGTCAGCGACGAGGTGTACGACCACTTCGACTTCTCGGGCGACTTCACCTCGGCGCTGTCGTTCGATTCCGACCACCGCGTGGTCACGAACTCCTACTCGAAGACGTTCGCCATCACGGGGTTCCGGGTGGGGTACGCGGTGTTCCCCGAGTCGCTGGTCGACGTGGCCAAGACCCGCCACATGCTGACCAACGTCGCCACCACCCGGCCCGGCCAGTACGCGGTGCTCCACGCGCTCCGCGACACCGACCCGGCCTACTACGAGGCCAACCGCGAACTCCTCAGAGAGCGGGTCGCGACGTTCACCGACGCGCTCGACGCGGCGGGCGCCGAGTACTCGTCGCCCGACGGCGCGTTCTACGTGATGGCCCGGTTCCCGGACTTCCCGGGCACGCTGGAGAACGTCGAGCGACTGGTCGACGAGGCGGGCGTCGCGGGGATGCCCGGCGAGGCGTTCGGCGAGTCGCTCGACGACTGGCTCCGGTTCGCGCTGGTGAGCCCGAGAGTCGAAGAGGCCGCCGAGCGACTGGCGGCGTACTTCGGGTAGGCGCGGCTGTCGAGAGTCCGTCACTGGGCGCAGCCGTCTCCGGTTAGTCGGACTGGCGGTCCCCGGACACGCCGGGGTTCCGGGCGACCGCGCGAGGCGTCCGGTCGGGGTTCGTCCCGGCATCCTATTTGAGCGTTTGCGAGAGTTAGGTGTACAATGCCGCGCTGGCCGGCCTGCAGGTCCACCGTCTGGGTGGATGAAAGGGGCCGGCCGCTCGCGTTCACTTGGTTGTCTCAGCGACCACTATCCGAGGCGAGCGTAGCGAGCCGAGGATATGTCGGTGAGTCGTTCGAAAATCGGAGATTTTCGCGATTCCGAGAGAGCGTCGCTCTCTCGGACGACGACCGCGAGCGGCCGGGGGCTTTCTGCTTTTTTACGCCTGGTCACAGAGTCCCAATCACGTTCGCTTGTCACGGATTGGGCCTCACCGAACCGGAATCACCCCACTTCGCTTCCCGAACAACTAAGCCCCCGCGAGAACCCCTCCCGGTAACGAATGGCCGACACGAAGGACGAGCTCGCCGGGGTCGTCGACCTCTTCGGCGGACTCACCCACGACGAACTCGAACAGGCCCTGGTCGAGCTGGCGTTCAAGAAGGGCAAGAGCGTCGAGCGCGAGGCGTTCGCGGCCGAGATCGAACGCGCGGTCGAGAGCTACTACCTGGTCGAGACCGCGACGGAGGCCGAAGGCGACCCGGACGCGGACGACGGCGAAGCGGGCGAATCCGTCCTCGTCGCCGGCCCCGCCGCCTTCCCGACCGTCCCGGAGAACGGCGAGGACCTCCCGCACATCATGGACGTGCCCGACAGGGACATCGACCGCGAGGGGCTCGGCGAGTCGGTCGCCGACCGCCTCCGCGAGGAGGCCCGGACCGTCGCGGCCGCCGGCGACCCCGACCGCGCCCAGGAGCTGCTCGACGTGAGCTACGACCTCGAAGCGTGGGCGCCGGTCGAGACCGACGACGTGCGCGAGACCCTCGACCGCGCCTTCGAGTGAGTCGACACGGCCCGCGAGCGAGCCGCGGATCGGGGGCCACGACCGCAGGACCACCCGCGGGCGCCGAGGCGAGGACGAGCGAATTAAGGCGCCGGGGTACGACGTAGGCGTATGGAACTGGGTCGCGTGGCCGACTACGACCCGCGGGACATCCCCGACGAGGACCACGACGCCGCGGTGCTGGCCCCGGTGGTCCGGCGCGACGGCGAGGACCACCTCCTGTTCACCAAGCGGGCCGACCACCTCGGCGAGCACGCCGGCCAGATGAGCTTCCCCGGCGGCGGCCGCGAGCCGAGCGACGCCGACCTGGAGGCGACCGCGCTCCGGGAGGCCGAGGAGGAGATCGGCCTGCGGCCCGAGGAAGCCGACGTGATCGGGCGGCTCGACGACATCCGGACCACGAGCCGGTACGCGGTCACCCCCTACGTCGCCACCGTCCCCGACCGGGAGTACGTCCCCGACGAGCGCGAGGTCGCCGAGATCGCGGTGCTGTCGGTCGACGACATGATCGACCCCGACAACTACGAGAACGAGCGGCGCGAGCACCCCCAGTACGGCGAGGCGATCGTCCACTTCTTCCGCGTCGACGGCTACACGGTGTGGGGCGCGACGGCCCGCATCGTGGTCCAACTGCTGGAGCTGACGACCGACTGGCGCGCGCCCGAGACCATCGACAGGGTGCTCGACCCCGACGCCGACGTCCGGCAGGGGAACTGAGCCCCGACGGAGAACGCGGCCGGGGCGGCGCTGCGGCCGGTCCTCGCGCGGCGTCCCCTACCTTCATTCGACTCCGCCCCGTCACCCCGGACATGGACGACTACGCCGAGGACCCGCCGGTCGAGGAACGCATCGGAGACGCCCTCCGCAGCGCCGACCAGACCGTCGCGGTCGCCGAGTCCTGCACGGGCGGCCTGCTCGGGTCGCTGCTGACCGACGTGCCGGGGTCGAGCGACTACTTCGACCGCGGGCTGGTGACCTACTCCTACGACGCCAAGCTCCGCGAACTCGGAGTCGCCCGCGAGGCACTGGACGAGCAGGGCGCGGTCAGCGAACCCGTCGCGCGCCAGATGGCCCGCGGGGTCCGTGACGCCGCCGGGACGACCTGGGGCGCGGCCACGACCGGCATCGCGGGCCCGACCGGCGGGAGCGACGAGAAGCCGGTGGGGACGGTGTTCGTCGGGGTCGCCTACGCCGGCGACTGGGGGACCCAGGAGTCGTACTCGGTGGTCTCGCGCTACGAGTTCGACGGCGACAGGACGGAGATCAAAGAGCAGATCGCCCGGCAGGCGTTGCGGGACCTGCTGGACGAGGTGGAGTCGACCGGCGAGTAGGGGGACTTGCTGTGACTGATACGCAGACCCGAAACTGTTTGTAGGTTCGGATGACAGATGGCGTATGGGAGCGATCGCAACAGCCGTGACCGTCGGCATGTTCGTCGGTGCAGGCTACCTCTACCTGCGCTCGTACTGGATCGAGGACCCCTGGCTCAACAGCGAGGCGTTCCGATAACTAGCGTGGAGAACGTCTGTTTTAGAGGCAACTGGAATGATTTCCGTTGAGACGAAGTAGTGAGGATAGACTCGGAACTCCAAGACATCGGTAATTTGTCGCCGAAAGCCCCCGGCCGCTCGCGGTCGCTGACCGACATATCCGCCGCTCCCTCCGTTCGCTCCGGATAGTGGTCGGTCAGGCGACCACGGTGAACGCGAGCGACCGGCCCCTTTCAGTCCACCCGAACGAAGTAAGTGGCACCGAGCGTATCTGCGTGGACCGGGGCACCGGGTGATGTGTGATGGTTGTACCCCGATACTAGTCCTTGCTCGGACGTATCGAGTGCGGCCGAACGACCCCTGACCATCCTCGACTCGCAAAACCGCAAGACGGGCGTCAGACGACAGACAGAAAGCCTTGAGTCCTCGCCGGGAGAGGGTCGGACCGTGACCCGAGCACCATGAACAAGGAGGGACACGTCCTGAACGCGGTCCTGTTGAGCATCGGCCTGGGGTACGTCCTCCACCCCGCGGGCGACGTGCCGACGTTCCGGGCCATCGCCGAGATCTCCGTGCCGGTCGTCCTGGGGGCGCTGTTCCCCGACGTCGACACCGCCTTCGGCAAGCACCGCAAGACGCTGCACAACCTGCCCGTGCTGGCGCTGTTCTACCTCTACCCCGTCTACTTCGACAACCTCCACTTCGTCTGGGTCGGCGTGGCGACCCACTACGCGCTGGACCTGCTGGGGAGCAAGCGCGGCATCGCGCTGTTCTACCCCTACGAGAAGGAGTACAGCCTGCCCTTTGGCGTGCCGGTCTCCAGCAAGTGGGCCACCCCGGTCACGGTCGCGGTCTCGGCGCTGGAGGTCGCGCTGATCGCCGGCGTCGTCTACCTCGACCTGCCGGTCCAGGACCTCACCCGGACCGTGGCCGGCCTCGTCTAGTAGACGCCGTCGAACCGGTCCTCGTAGGCGATGTGGTCGGGGTGGGTCGGCTCCATCCCCGAGAGGAACAGCCGGTCGATCTTCTCGTAGGAGTTCTCCCACCCGAGGTGGGCGAACTCCGCGGCGCAGCGGAGTTCGTGGCGCCAGCCCGAGCGCCGGACGACCCTGCGCGTCGCGCCGTCCCTGAGCGCCGCGACGAGGTCGTCCTCGGTGGCGAGCGACCGGTCGAACTCGGTCCAGGCCTCGCCGATCGACATCCGACGGTGGGCGTACGAGGAGGTGAACGCCGGCAGGCCGTACTCCGAGGAGAGCTTGCGGGCCCGCTCGTTGTGGTGGGGCCAGTGCTTGGGGTTGTACGTCTCGACCGCGTCGATGCGGTCGCGGTGGGCCGCGAGGTCCGAGGCCGACAGCGAGACGTTGAGGAACTCCGGGTGCGGGACGAGCACCGCGGCGCCCTGGCGGTCGAGCTCGGCCATCGCGTCGTCGAGCGGGATGAAGTCCGGCACCGGCTCGTCGAGCCCCAGCGCCAGGACGTGCTTGCGAGTCCGCCAGTCGCCCGTGAACACCTCCCGCGCCGGGACGACCAGCAAATCGTCGTCGGAGAAGCGGTCGGCCTCCCGGTGCACGTCCGGCAGTCGCGTGAAGTGGGGCGCGTAGACGAGCGCGTCCAGGCCCCGGGCCTTCGCTCGCTCGACTACCCGCTCGTCCAGCACCTTCACGTGGAGATCGACGCGGAACGACTCGCCCTCGATCACGTCCGAACCTTGCCACACCCCGCTGTTAACCGTTCTGATTCTATCAACCATCGGGAGGGAACTGTCACGGACGTCCACGACGATCGGCCCGTCCAGCGTGTGTCGTCGAAACCAGTTGTCGGGAGACCAGACGTCCGGTCCCGACGCGACGAGAGCGTCCCCGGTGCCAGTACGGTCTTTGGCCGTCACCTCCAACCGTCGGCAGAGAATGAGCGAGGACGCGGACGACGCGAACGCGGACGGGCGGGTCCCGGACGTGGAGGTGTCGTGGTCGCGGTTCACCGAGACGTACGTCGTCGTGCTGGAGCGGTTCATCCGCGGCGTGGAGGTGGCGACCGCGACCGTGTTCGCCGCGCTCTTCGCCATCGGCGTCGCCGACCTGCTGCTCCAGATCGTGCAGTCGGCGCGGACCGGCAGGATCACCGACCCGCTGGTCGTCATCGGCTTCATCGACACCGGCCTGCTCCTGCTGATCATCGTCGAGGTGTACCAGACGGTGCTGGCGTACGTCCAGGAGAGCGAGACCCGCAGCATCGTCCGGCTCATCATCTACACCGGCGTCATCGCGATGGTCCGGAAGGCGATCATCTTCCGGACCGGGGAGTACCAGACGACCCAAGACGCGCTCTTCGCCGCCGTCGCCTACACGATCATCATCTTCGGGCTGGTCGCGCTGCTTCTCACCGAACGGGTGTACGGCGAGACCCGTCTCATCGAGTCGGAGTGACGTAGCTCCTCGAATCGGAGTGACGCGGGGTCGAACTGTCCGGTCGCCCGAAAGCCCCGGAGTATAACCCGCCGCGTGCCCTTGGTCCGACATGGAACTCCTCGCAGACGACATCGTCCCGGAGTACGCCCGCGACGTGAAGCACGAGGCCCGCGAGTTCGCCGACGAGCACATCGCGCCGAACGCCGAGGAGCACTTTCGAGAGGGGAAGTACCCCGCCGAGATCATCGAGGCCGGCCAGGACGCCGGCCTCGTCGCCCAGGACATCGGCGAGGAGTGGGGCGGCCGCGGGCTGGACGTGGTCCAGATGCTCGCGGTGGCCGAGGAGTGGTTCCGGGCCGACGCCGGCATCGCGCTGTCGCTCCAGTTGGCCAGCTTCGGCGCCGAGATCGTCGAGGAGTACGGCACCGACGAGCAGCGCGAGGAGTACCTCCGCCCCGTCGCCGAGGGCGAGCAGATCACCGGCCTCGCCGTCTCGGAGCCCGACACCGGCAGCGACCTCTCGGGGATGCAGACCACCGCGGAGCTGGACGAGGCGGCCGGCGAGTGGGTGCTGAACGGCGAGAAGTACTGGATCGGGAACGGCGTCGAGGGCGACTGGCTCACGGTGTACGCCCGGACCGGCGAGAGCGAGGACAACCGCTACGGCAACCACTCGCTGTTCATCGTCCCGACCGACGCCGAGGGGTACGACGCCGAGCACATCCCCGAGAAGATGGGGATGCGAGCGAGCAAGCAGGCCCACATCGTCTTCGACGACTGCCGGATCCCGGAGGATCACCTCGTCGGGTCGGAGGGCGCGGGCTTCATGCTGCTCGCGGAGTTCTTCAACCACGGCCGGACCGTGGTGGCGGGCCACGGCCTGGGGCTGGCCGCGGCCGCCATCGAGGAGGCGTGGGCGTTCGTCCACGACCGCGAGGAGTTCGGCCGCACCATCGCGGACTTCCAGGCGGTCCAACACGGCCTGGCCGACATGCGGATGGAGTTCGAGTCGGCCCGGGCGCTGACCTACCGCGCCGCCGAGAAGGTCCGGGACGGCGACAACGCCGGGCTGTGGGCCGCGATGGCCAAGACCAAGGCGACCGAGACCGCGACCGACTGCGCCGAGCGGGGGATGCAGTTCCACGGCGGCCGGTCGATCCTCGCGGACCGCCGCATCGCCCGGGTGTACCGCGACGTTCGGATTCCGGTGATCTACGAGGGCGCCAACGAGATCCAGCGCAACCTCATCTACCGGCAGTCGTAGCGCACGAAGCGGACTGGTGCTCCTTTAACGGAAGTATAGCTACAACAGTTCCGAAAGCCGCCGGCCAGTCGCGGCCGCTCACCGACGTATCCTCGCTTACTACGCCCACTCCGAATACGAGTCGCTGAGACGACCAAGCAAGCGCGACCGGCCGGCCCCTTGCAGTCCCACTTGACCGCCGGTCGTTTCACCGGCGCGGCCCGGTGGACTGCGTTACCGAGTGCGGTCTGTGCGTCACGGTCGCAGACCCCAGCGCTTTTTCGCGGGCCGGCGAGAATCACACCAAAAGAATACGGTGTTAATTCGCAGCTCGTATCTCTGTCACGCTACCTTTTACGGTGACGTGACCGAAGTCGAGGACGAGTTGTCGTCCGATTTCGAGCGGTTTGCCGCCGAACAGTATTTCGCCACTCTCAACCCTGACCGTGGTGTTGAGCGTCGTTTGGACCATAACGGTCTTCTTACGTGGATGAGCCCGCTCCCGGAACGAACTGTTCTGATTTCGGACGATGACCACCGTCGGTTCTATCGACTTGTTCTCGACAGCGTTGATTCGGTTCTTTCCGACTTCCCCTTCGGGGATAGCATCGGCGACGTAGGGTTGTACGCCAGGAACCTGGACAGTGACAGTGGTGGTTGAATTTCTAAGCTGGTCGGTTGATGCTGACTGATTCACCGGTTGTTCATCTGTGCCGAGAGCGAATGCCGCACCTGCGGCGACAACCCCCAGAACGAGCAGGACGGCGAGTGCGTCGATGATGTTAACCTTGCCGAAGAGTCGGCCCTTGTCGTCGATAAAATCCATATATTCGGGTTCCCGTCTGCGTGTTTCGGCCGGTCGTCAATCACGCCGCTAAAGCATTGTGGTTCGACCGGATAGAGTTCGATATTACAACACCTTTCCGGGCATAGGACCCAAGAATTGTTATCTTCAACATAAGTCCTGACAAACATCACCGACGCGAGCGTATGACAAGGGACTTCTCCGGACTCGCCGGCGCGTCCGTCGCGATGTTCACAGTCAGGGTCACAGACCGCTTCCGAGATATCCCCGGGCCGGAGGCTTCCCTGTGGTCCGTGATTGGGGTGGTGTTCTTCTATGGCTTGGCTTCGGCCTTCCGGGACGTGTTCGAGTATCTGGTTTCGCCCTCACGGTCCTGTTCGTCCTCTTACCGACGGGGCTCACGGTCTGGTGCATCGGGAATGTCGAACGACAGTACGGTATCCGGGAGGAAATCCAGGAGAGGGCTGGCTTCGGGGGGCAGTTGGTGACGGTCGGGTTGCTGGTGGTCGGGTTCTTCGCTGCGTTGGGGGGGACACGAGGACTGCTAGCGTTTCCGTTGTTCGAGGGAGGGTAAATACGTTATCGCACTTCGTTGGGCTATTGACGGGGCTCGGAAGAGCGGTCTTCGTCGACCTCGACGGGACGCTGGTCGACCGCGGTGAGAACGCGAGTCCCACCCTACAGATGTTGCATATTTAAGGTCTCTCGCCGGGCACCTCCCGGCAATGGCCGACCGAAGCGAAGCGATCAGCGTCCTGATCGCGGCGGAGTTCGTCGTCATGGCCGCGATCGTGTTCCTGCTGGTCCCGCTCGAAGCCGCGATTCCGCTGGTCCCGCTGTTTGTGGTCCTGCTGTTCGCACTCCACCAGTACCGCTCCTGAGTCGCGGCCCGGGACCGGCGGCCCGGACCTGCTCGTTCGGCGTCCTCCCAGCGCACTCGCCACGCCTCCTGGAGAGGCCCTCGGTCGGGCCCGGGAGAAAGGTTTTATCAGGGGGCTTCGACCATCCCCCTACATGACCGACTGGGAGTGCGGCATCGACGGTTGCAGCGACTCGTTCGACGACGTCGAGGAGGCCATCGTCCACCAGACCACCGACCACAAGCGCCGGGAGTGCAAGGTCTGCGGGTCGGTCGTGCCCGACGGCTACTTCGCCATCCGCCACGCGTTCGACGAGCACTCCCGCGCGGAGTACGTCCGGGCCTACGGCGCGAGCGCCGCGGAGGTCCGCCAGCGCGAGCGGGTCCGGGACGCCATCGAGGACGAGGCCGACCTCCAGCAGGTCGTCAACCGGCTCGACGAGATCACGGGCGGCCTGTAGGGCGCGCCACACCTTTTTACCCCCTGCGGGCCAACTCACGCCCATGTACGTCCGGGACGCGAAGAACAGGGAGGAGGTCTGGCTGCTGGACCACATCGAGGCGATGGGCCTCGACGAAACCGCGTTCCGCTCCCGGGACTACGTGGTCGCCGTCGACGAGACGTCGGGCGCGAAGGCGGGGTTCGGCCGCATCCGCATCCACAAGACTGACGACCGCGAACTCTGCGAGCTCACCAGCATCGGCGTGCTCGAATCCTGGCGCCGGCAGGGCGTCGGCGCCCACGTCGTCGAGCGGCTGGTCGAGCACGCCCGCGACCAGGGGTTCGAGGCGGTGTTCGCGCTGACGAGCGCGACCGACTACCTCTCGCAGTTCGGCTTCCGGCCCGTCGAGTCGAGCGACCTACCCGAGAAGCTCCGCGAGCGCCTGGCGTCCAAGCGCGAGGGCGTCGACCCCGACGCGGTCGCGATGGCGCTCGACGTCGATGAGTTCTCGATGCCCGACCGGCTCCGCGAGCGGTTCAAGCGCGCCCAGCCCCACGAGGACGAGCCCGAGCCCGAGGAGTCGGCCGAGGACTTCGGCATCGACCCGAGCGACGCGACCTACAAGTACGACACCGGTAGCTGAGCGACGCGCACAGTCGGGAGAGTACGAAAGAAGCGACCGAACGGAAGTGCGACGACGACCCGGCGCGGCCAGGTCTACGTCAGCTGGTCGTAGTCGTAGCTCTCGGTCAGCTCGACGAGGCGGTCGAGGAACTCCTCCTCCTCTTCGAGGTTCTGGTGGAGCAGGTCGCCGGCCTCGTCCATGCCGAGCTTGTCCGCGAGCTTCGCGAGGTTGCCGTACGTCGCGATCTCGTAGTGCTCGGTCTTCTGGCCCGCCGTGATGTCGAAGACGTCGAGCTCGCCCTGCTCGGGGTTCGACCGGGCGAACTCGTCGTGCTCCTTGATGATGCCCTGGGTGGCCTCGCACTCCTCGTCGCCGGGCGAGGCGTCGATCAGCTCGAACACCCGGTCGAGCCGGTCGATCTGGCCCTCGGTCTCCTCCCGGTGGTCGCGGAAGGCCTGGGCGATCTCCTCGTGCTCGACCTCCTCGGCCATCTCGCCGAGCGCCTCGTCGATCCGCTGCTCCGCGTCGTAGATGTCCTTCAGCTCGTTCTCGAACAGGTGGGTGAGGGAACTGGAACTCGAACTCATGCAGAGAGACAGAGGCCGCGGGCACGGGTAAACTCGGTGGCCCCCGCGTGAGGTGTTTCCGCAGCGCGAAGTGACCCGTTCTCACATCCCGGGAATCGGAACCCTCCTTTACCGCGAGGCCCGCCTGACTAGTACACGAGGCTCCATCATGACTCACGCTCTCGCTCACCGCGCCGGGAACGACGAACAGCGCGCGAACGACGACGAGGAACGCGCCGAGCACGTCTGCACCGACTGCGGCGAGGAGTTCGCGGTCGGCGACGAGATCGTCGACCCGCGGTGCCCGGTCTGTCTCGGCACCCGGGTCCGTCCGCGCGACTGAACGCCGGGTGTGCGGACCGCGCGAACCGCCGCGTCGGCGGGCGGCCCGAATCCGCCAATCGTTAAGAGCGGCGCGCCCGACGTCCTAGGTAATGTTCGACGCCGACGACCTCGAGGAGATACGCGAGGCCCGCGAGGACTGGGAGGACGAGACTGTCGGCCCCACCGTCGAGCGCTTCGGCGAACGCAAGGAGGAGTTCACCACCGACACCGGCGGCCAGGAGGTCGAGCGCCTCTACACGCCCGAGGACGTGTCGGACCTCGACTACAACGAGGACCTGGGCTTCCCCGGCGAGGAGCCGTACACCCGCGGGGTGTACTCGACGATGCACCGCGGCCGGTTCTGGACGATGCGCCAGTACGCCGGGTTCGGCACCCCTGAGGAGACCAACGAGCGGTTCCACTACCTGCTGGAGGAGGGCCAGACCGGCCTGTCGATGGCGTTCGACCTCCCCACGCAGATGGGCTACGACTCCGACGACGACATGGCCGCGGGCGAGGTCGGCAAGTCCGGGGTCGCCATCGACTCGCTCCACGACATGGAGACGGTGTTCGACGGCATCCCGCTCGACGAGGTCTCGACCTCGATGACCATCAACGCGCCCGCCTCGGTCCTGCTGGCGATGTACATCGCGGTCGGCGACAAGCAGGGCGTCGACCGCGAGGAGCTGCGGGGTACCATCCAGAACGACCTCCTGAAGGAGTACATCGCGCGCAACACCTACATCTACCCGCCCGAGCCCTCGATGCGGATCATCACCGACATCTTCGAGTTCTGCGCGGCCGAGACCCCGAAGTTCAACACCATCTCCATCTCGGGCTACCACGTCCGCGAGGCCGGCGCGACCGCGGCCCAGGAGCTGGCGTTCACCCTCGGTAACGGCATCGAGTACGTCGAGGCCGCGACCGACGCCGGGCTCGACGTCGACGAGTTCGCCCCGCAGCTCTCCTTCTTCTTCAACGCCCACAACAACATCTTAGAGGAGGTCGCGAAGTTCCGCGCGGCCCGCCGGATGTGGGCCCAGATCATGGAGGAGCGGTTCGGCGCCGAGAACCCCAAGTCCAAGCAGCTCAAGTTCCACACCCAGACCGCCGGGTCGACGCTCACCGCCCAGCAGGTCGACAACAACATCGTCCGCGTGGCGTACCAGGCGCTCGCGGCCGTCCTCGGCGGGACCCAGAGCCTCCACACCAACGGGAAGGACGAGGCGCTCGCGCTGCCGACCGAGGAGAGCGTCCGGACGGCGCTGCGGACCCAGCAGATCCTGGCCCACGAGTCGGGCGCGGCCGACACCATCGACCCGCTCGCGGGCAGCTACTACGTCGAGAGCCTGACCGACGGCGTCGAGGCGGAGGCGTTCGACATCCTCGAGGAGGTCGACGAGCGCGGCGGGATGCTCCGGGCCATCGAGGACCAGTGGGTCCAGCGCCAGATCCAGGACGTCGCCTACGAGCGCCAGCGCGAGATCGAGGAGGAGGAACGCATCATCGTCGGCGTCAACGAGTTCGAGGTCGACGAGGAGCCCGAGGTCGACATCCAGGAGGTCACCGAGGAGGATGAGCAGCGCCAGATCGACCGGCTCGAATCGGTCAAGGACGACCGCGACGACGAGGCGGTCGAGGCGGCGCTCGCCGCGCTCCGGGAGGCCGCCGAGGGCGACGACAACCTGATGCCGTACATCGTCGACGCGGTGAAGGCCTACGCCACGGTCGGCGAGATCTGCGGCGTCATGCGCGAGACGTTCGGCGAGTACCAGCCCGGCGCGGCGGTGTGAGCGGGCGGACTCTCCTCACCCGGCCCCTCACCGGCTCCTCAACCCAGTTCTCGACGTCCTTCGACCCCGACCGTCGCGGCGTACACGTGCAGCGCGGGCAGCACCGTCTCGATCGGCCCGCGGTTGAAGGTCGCGAACAGGTCCTGCAGTTCGCTCACCTGCTCGTCGCCCATCCCCCTCGCCCGCAGGTCGTCGGGCGAGAGCCGCGGCACGTACGGGATCGAGTCGACGAACGCGTCGGTCTCCTCGGCGGCCCGCTCGCAGGCTCGGTCGAACGCGTCCGACTCCAGCGTCGGTTCGAGGTCGTCCCAGGCGGTCCGGAGGTACGCGGGCCACTGGGCGAGACACCGGTAGATGCTCGGCAGCCCCTCGTCGAGGCCGTGGAACGCCCGGACGCGCTCGACGGTGTCGTCGAGTTCCTCGGGGACGCCGCCGGCTTCGATCATCGTCGGCGACAGGCCCCGGTCGCGGTCGAGCCACGGCGGCAGCGGTTCGGTCGCCGCCGCGTCCTCGTCGAGGTCCCCGCCGACCGACTCCCCCTGCAGCGACCGGTCGACGACCTCGAACATCGCCGCGAGGCGCGGCCCGACGACGTCGAAGGTCGCGACCTGCCCGCGGAGCTCGCGGAACTCGGCGGGACCGAGGCCGAGGTCCGCGCGGCGGTACGCGGGAAGCCCGGCGTTGTCGCCGGCGTTCCCGTCGTCGTACCTTCCGTCGCCGTCCGCCGCGGCGAGGACCGCGTCGCGGTACGCGACCGAGTACCGGCCGAACGCCCGCGTCTCGAAGACCGGCTTGACCTGCCCCCAGAGGTAGCGGGTGAACGCGGGCTCGTTGGCCATCAGCGTCCGGAATATCCAGTTCACCACCGGCGCCCGGAACGTCGCCTGGATGTCGTCGTACACGCCCCGCCTCCAGCCGGCGGCCTCGTGCTCGTACAGCTGTCTGTCGGTGTCCATAGCGGAGCGACGGCGAGGCGACCTTTCAGTCTTCCCGCCGTCCGAAAAACGGTCGTCTCGGGAATCGCCGCTTACAGCGCCTTGACCCAGCCGGGCGTCGCGGCCATCCCGTCCTTGTCCTCCCACCCGTTCTCGCGGAGGTACTCCGACAGGTCCGTGAACTCGAAGCCGAACGTCTCCTCAAGCGCGTCGATGTCGGCGTCGTAGCCCACGTCGTTGAACCACTCGCACATGACGGTGAACTCCTCGCCGAAGTCCTCGTAGGCGTCCTCGATGGGAACGTGGTACGGCTCGACGTCGACGCCGGTCACGTCGGACAGCGCCTCGGCCGTCTCGGCCAGCGTCTTCTCGTCGCCCGCGAGCTCGAAGCGCTCGCCGACGAACTCGTCGGGGCGCTCGAACGCGACCGCCGCAGCCCGGCCGACGTCGTCGACGTCGACCATCTGGAGCGAGACGCCCTCCTCGAGCGGGAGGGCGATGGTGCCGTCCTCGACGACGTCCTCCGCGAACGCCTCGAAGTTCTGGAAGAAGAACACCGGCTGGAGGACCGTCGTCGGGAGGTCGAGGTCCTGGGCGTGCTGTTCGATCTCCCACGCCGAGTCGAAGTGCGGAATCCCGGTGTCGCGCTCGTGGCTCCCGACCCCGCTGAAGACGAACTGGTCGACGCCCTCCTCGGCGGCGACGTCGGCGAGGTTCTTCCCCTGCTGGACCTGCGTCTCGTACCCCTGGGTCCAGAAGTTCGTCACCGCGAACACGGCGTCGGCGTCGGCGACGTGCGGCCGGAACGACTCGGGGTCGTTCAGGTCGCCCTCGACCATCGTCACGCCGCGTTCGTCGAGCGCCCGCGCGGTCTCGCCGTCGGCGTCGCGGGTCAGTCCCCGGACGTCGAACGTCTCGTCGGCGGCCAGCAGGTGGTCCACGACCGCGCCGCCCTGGTTGCCTGTCGCTCCCGTGACCAGCACTCGAGTCGGTTCTGTTGACATCGTCTTCGAGTAGTCCCCCGACACCTTTGTCCGTTTGGCGACACGGCCACCACCACGTGACGTCGCTGTTACCGAGTGGTCACGGTACCGAGGATTGACGCCGGCAAGCCGACTCGCGGGGAGGAGAGACAGGTCTATAGATACGCCACCAGTTCGTCGACGTCCGCTTCTGAATTGAACGCGTGAATCGACGCCCTGACGGCGTTCTCGGGGAACGGGAGCGACCGGATCTGTACCCCGTCGTCGGCCAGGTCCTCGACGAACGCCTCGGGATCGGGGTCGTCCACCGCGAAGGTGACGAGGCCGGACTCGTACTCGCGCGGGCTCAGCAGGCGGGCGGTCTCGGCGTCCTCGATTCCCTCCTTCAGCCGGTCGGTCAGCTCCGCGACCCGGCTCCGGATCGTGTCGTAACCCAGTTCCTCGATGGTCCGGATGGCCTCGCAGAGGCCGGTGTAGGGGGCCGGCGAGACGGTGCCGACCTCCAGGCGGTGGGCGCCCGGCTCGTAGGCGTACTCCTCGGCGTTCGGGTCCTCGACGCTCCGGTAGCCGACGTGGGCCGGCTCCAGGTGCGCCTCGGCGCCCGGCGCGACGTGGACGAACCCCGCGCCGAAGGGGCCGAGCAGCCACTTGTGGCCCGCGCCGGCCGCGAAGTCCGCGCCCCACTCGCCGACGTCGACCGGGACCTGGCCGGGCGACTGGACGGCGTCGACGAGCACCAGCGCGCCCGCGTCGTGGGCGACCTCGACCGCTTCGCGGACCGGCAGGCGGGTGCCGTGGCTCCAGGTCAGCGAGCTCAGGACGACGAGCTTCGCGCCGCGCGCGGCGTCGGCCATCGCGTCGACGTCGAGGCGGCCGTCCTCGGTCTCGACCACCTCGACCTCGACGCCCTCCCGCGACAGGCGCTTCCACGGCAGGATGCCCGCCGAGTGTTCGAGGTCGGTCCGGACGACGGTGTCGCCGGCCTCCCAGTCGAGGCCGGCCGCGACGCGGTTCATACCGTCGGTGGTGCTCTGGGTGAGCGCGATCTCCGCGGGCTCGGCGCCGAGGTGGTCGGCGACGACCGCGCGGGTCTCGTCGAAGACGTCGAACGCGCAGGGGTACATCCCCTCCTCGGCGGGCGCCTCGTACTCGTGGCGCTCGACGCAGCCCTCGACGGCCTCGACCACCCGGGTCGGGCTCGGCCCCGCGGCGCCGGTGTTGAGGTAGGTCGCCCGCTCCAGTGCTGGAATCGCGTCCCTGAGGTCGGTCGGGTTCACGTCTCCCGTCACGGCGGACCGCGGGATAAGTGCTGTTCCGGGCGGGGCCGTGGCGAGGGTGCCTCGAGTCGACCCTAGCGCGGTCGGCGCGTGCTGGGGACCCCTCGTGGGTCCGCCATGTCGCGCGAGGGACGAGCAACGCAGCGAAGCGAGTAGCGCAGGAGGCTGGGGAGGTGTGAGGCTGTGGCGGGGCTGTGCGGTTGGGGTAATTCATATGAATCGGAGGTAGCTAGCTCGTCCGCTGTCCGGCCATCTACGACCGAAGACTCCGAACCATCTACGACCGAAGACTCCGAAATCCGATTCCGGCGCGCCACCGTCACGCCGGTACCACGGAACCTATACCCCACACCGCCGAACACCCGCGCATGCACATCGACCACGTCGGAATCGCCACCGAGGACGCGGCCGACCTCGCGGACCTGTACGCCGACCTGTTCGACGCGCCGGTCGCCCACGAGGAGGAGTTCGACGGCCTGCAGGTCGTCTTCCTCCGGTTCGGCGACAGCTACTTCGAGCTGCTCGAGCCCCTGGAGGACGGCACCGTCTCGCGGTACCTCGACGCGAACGGCCCGGGCATCCACCACGTCGCCCTCGAAACCGACGACATCGAGGCCGCGCTGGCGACTGCCCGCGACCACGGCGTCGAGCTCATCGACGAGGAGCCCCGGCCCGGCGCGTGGGGCCACGACGTCGCGTTCCTCCACCCGAAGTCGACCGGCGGCGTCCTGGTCGAGTTCGTCGAGCACTGACCGGACACAGAGTAGCTGATCCGCCCACCCGCTACTGAAACGGTTAAGCCGCCCCACGACCTCCCGACGGGCATGACGGACGACGAGGCGACGACCGACGAAGCGGACCCGACCGACGACGCCGACGGCGCGGTCCGCGGCCTGGGCGAGGTCGCGCTCCGGACCGAGGACCTCGACGCGGCCTGCGACTTCTACGCCGACGTGCTCCGGCTCCCGGTGCTCGACCGCGACGACACCAGCGCCTTCTTCGAGCTGGGGACGGGGTACGGCGGCCACACCGAGGTGCTGGCGCTGTTCGACCGGACCGGGACCGACGGCTACGAGCCCCCGGCGACGCCGCGCACGACGCTCGACCACCTCGCCTTCGAGATCGACCGCGCGGACTTCGACGCCGAGCGCGAGCGCCTCGAATCACTGGGGTACGACCTCGACACCGCGTACCACGACTGGGTGCAGTGGCGCTCGCTGTACCTCCGCGACCCCGACGGGAACCGGGTCGAGCTGGTCTGCTACGACCCCGAGGACTGAGGTTCCCGGTCGGCCCGGCGCCGGAGTCGGGCGCTCGTCGCGAGTCCGCCCGCTCCGGGGGTCACGGGAACACTTGCGCCAGGAACTCCCGCAGGGCGCCGGTGAAGAACTCGGGGTTGTCGAGGTTCGAGGCGTGCCCGGCGTCCGGCACCTCGCGGACCGCGACGTCCGGGAGCTCGGTGCCGAGCTTCCGGGCGTGGCGCCGGACGAACGGCGCTTCGTGCTCGCCGTACAGCACCAGCGTCGGGACCGTGATCGCCTCTAGGTCGAGGTCCGTCTCGTGGAACGAGGCCACCGCTCGGATCACCTTGGCGAACTCGTCTGCGGTCATCCTCGGGCCCCCGGCGCGGAGCCGCTCGATGGCGTCGTAGTCGCCGCTGACGTCCCGGCCGTGGACGCGCTCCTGGAGCCACACCAAAGCGCGCTCGACCCGCTCGTAGCCGAGGAGCCGGACCGGCGGGACCGTGGCCCGGAGCATCGCGACCCGCTGGAGCCACTCGCGCCGGTCGAACACCTCGGGAGTGAAGGTGTCGGCGAGCACGAGCCCCGACAGGTCCTCGGCCCGCCGGACCGCGTACGCCTGGGCGATGCAGCCGCCGGTCGAGAGTCCGCAGACGACCGGGTCCTCGAGGTCCAGCGCCGCCACGAGCGCGTCGAGGTCGGCGGCGAACAGGTCGACGGAGTAGGCCTCCCGCGCCGACCCGCCGGTCCGGCCGTGGCCGCGGACGTCGTAGGCGACGGTCGTGTACTCCCCGGCGAGCGCCTCGACCTGCGGGTCCCACTGGCCGTGGTCGAGGATCGCGCCGTGGACGAACACGACCGGCGGGCCGCTGCCGCGTCGCTCGTAGTACGTCTCGACGCCGTTGGTCCGGACGGTCGGCATAGGTACGGTACGGCTCGCCGGGTAGATGAAGGTGGCCCCGGGACGAACGGTGAACGCCGGACGTCGGGCGACCGACGGGCGCGAAGAAGGAACCGTCCGAGGACTGACCTCCGCAGCGGAACGTCGGCCCGAAACGGACGCCGACCGACGGGCGCGTCACGGCCCGCGCGGGCGTCGGAGGACCGCGTGCGGTTGCGTCCGGTTCCCGGGTCGCACGCTCGCGGCCGTCAGAGGTCGTCGGACCGGGCGCGCTCGAGCAGTTCCTTGACCTCCTCGACTGTCATGTCGTAGTCGTCCGCGAGCTGGTCGAGCGACGCGCCGAGCCGGTTCTCCTCGACCGGTACCTTCGTCGCGCAGTTCGGGCACGTCGCCCGCCGCAGCGACCCGGTGTACTCCCAGACGTATCCGCACCGATGACATTGAACGTTTGCCAAGGATACGTGCTCCTACGCGTCCGCCGGAGAAGGTCGGGGCCGCGGTCCCCGACGTCGAGCCAGCGGAGGATGTCGGGTCGCTTCGATGGCTACGGCCGGCTCGTCGCTACGCCGACGTCAGACCTGCGAGGTCTGGCCTTCGCCCTGCGTCTGGTGGGCGCGCTGCCGGATCTCCTCGCGGAGATGGTTCATCAGCTCCTCGCCGGACGGGTTCTGGCTGCTGCGGTTCATCGCCTCCTGCTCGACCTGCTCGGCGGCCTGGCGCACGCGGTCGGGCGCCTGGTTGCCGGTCACGCCCTCGTAGAGGTTGACCAGCCAGTCGGCGCCCTCGCCCTCGATGGACTGCTGGAACTCCTCGGGGCTCATCTGCGTCACGCTCTCGTCCCACTCCTGGGAGACGTTCTGCGAGATCTCGTTCTCGCTGACGCCCAGGAAGTTGGCCAGGCCGCGCCGGTAGTCGTCCTGGCTCTCGGTGACGCCCTGCTTCCACTGGTCGGCTGCTCGTTCGAGGTGCGATTCCCAGACGGCCATCGCTTCCAGCTCTTGCTGGATCTCGGACTCTCCTGCTGACATTGGAATCACGGGAGCACTGCGTCGCTCCCGGTTGGTAGTAGAAGACGTCTGGGCATAAACACCTCATGGCCAGACAACTTATGTTTAGTCGTTCCCACAGTGAGTATAACGGAGAAGTCGAGGTAGAATCGCAGGACTGCGTGGCGATTCGAACGATTCGATCTCGGACGTGAGTCGCGCCGGACAGGACCGACAGTCGGGGTCACCCCCGGCGCTCGACGGTCCCCCACGCGCGAACTGTCGGCCGGACGGCGCGGAGCAGTCGCTGTCCGACGGATTCCGGCCTGGTAGTCGACGGAGTAGACGGACGGGTCGGTACGACGGGACACAGCCAGAAGCAAGAGGACGGCGCAGGGCCGTCCCTGCTCCGCGTGATTCCAATACGCAGGAGCGGTCAGACCGCCCCGTCGGGGTTTTGTTCTTTTCGGCCAAGAGCGTTACGGCCTGCCGTACCGGTACGCCGGCCCCACCGGCTGGCGGGCTGCCGACGAGCGGGGACCCGGTGTGAGCCGGTTCCGGCGGGGACGCGGGGGAGCGGCGGGCGGCTGTCCGGCTACTCGCTGACGGCCGTGCTGTAGTCCTCCATGAACCGCTTGCCGTAGGCCTGCAGGCCGATGAGGAACTCGGCCGGTGTGATGCCGCGGTCGCGGGCGCGTTCCGCAGTCAGCGTGAACTCCTGGAGGAGCCAGTTGAGATCGTCGTCGTCCATGGTACTGATTCTAGTGGTGGCTTCTACCACTGATTTAAATGTCTTTCGGTAGTGGCACCGTCTGACCCCCGACTCGTCTGGTGATTCGCGCCGACCCGCCGGACGGGTCGCCGCGCCGGGAGGACACTCCCGGGCGTCGAGACTCGTGTCCCGACTCGCCCGGGTCGGGCAACAGACCTACGGACGTCCGCGGCGAGACACCGACGGGGAATCGAACGCGGTGTTCCTCGTGATTCCATGGCAGGAGACGACTCACAGACCGACTCCGACGAACTGCAGGAGGTCGCGCGTGCGATGGCCTTGTGGGAGCGCCACCTCGAGAGCGCGGCCGACCACTGGCACGAGGGCGTCCGGGAGAGCGCCGAGGAGTACCGCGAGGGGCTCGCGGAGGGCCTCGGCGTCGAGCCGGAGGACGTCCCGGACGAGGCGGTCGAGCACTGGCAGGAGAGCGTGATGGAGACCGACGCCTCCGAGTTCGCGGGCTCGATAGCCGGCGAGGGGACCGACTGGTTCATCGGGCTGTACGAGCAGACCACCGGCGAGGAGCCCCCGCCGGAGGTCGAGGAGGCCGCCCGGGAGGTCCAGGAGGCGGCGCTCGACCGGCTCGACGACGACGCCAGCGACGAGGAG
Organism: Halorussus sp. AFM4; assembly: GCF_051194995.1. Taxonomy (NCBI): domain Archaea; kingdom Methanobacteriati; phylum Methanobacteriota; class Halobacteria; order Halobacteriales; family Haladaptataceae; genus Halorussus; species Halorussus sp. AFM4. The sequence goes on from NZ_JBNTJT010000003.1 coordinate 383,284, forward strand.
ATCACCGACGCGGTCCAGGAGGCGGTGCGGCAGCGGCGACAGGACGCCACCGGGGGAGGCTGACGGTCCCCTCGCGGTCGTCAAGGGCGCATCCGGGCGAGAGGTAACGGTGACGAGAGCGAGAACTACGCGACGCCGATCGCCGGCGGCGCGGTCAGTCGTCGCCGGGCGCGGGACCGAAGTTCTCGGTCTTGGCGTCCGCTGCGTCGCGGTCGGCCGCGTCGAGCGCGGCGTTCGCCCGGTCGAGGAAGTCCGCGAAGCCGTAGACGAAGAACTGTCCGGACGCCTCCGCGAGCACCGACACCACCTCCTGGTCGCTCACGTCGTCGGTGACGACGACCGTCGCGCCCGCGTCGGCGAGCGCGGCCAGTCTGTCCTCGTGGACCGGGTCGTCGTCCTCGTAGACCACGGTGACGGCGGCGCCGTCCTCCAGGGCGCGCTCGCCGATGCCCACCGCGGGGCCGACGCCCGGCCCCCCGGCGAGCACGACGACGCCGTCCTCGTCCTCGTAGTAGGCGTCGCCGAACGGCCCCGCGACCGAGACGGCGTCGCCGGGTTCGAGGTCGGCGAGGTACGGGCTGAGCGACCCCTCGGGGTCGACCTCGACGGTGGTCTCGAACGTCTCCTCGGCGTCTGGTGAGGAGAGGGTATAGTGGCGCGTGATCTCCTCTCCGTCGACCGTCGCGGCGAGCTGGACGAACTGGCCCGGCCGGGCGTCGAAGCCCTCGGGGGTCTCCAGCGTCAGCGCGACGGTGTCGGTGCCGACCGACTCGACTCCGCGGACAGCGACTTCGGTTCCGTCCATGCACGCACCTTACCGGGGCGCCACTAAAGAGCCTACGACCGGCCGTCGCGGGACGGCCGACGCGGCCCGGTCGACGTGACACGGTCCGGCTCGGTGGCGTACGACCCGGTGGTACAACGTCGAGGACCCGCCCGCGGTTGTTCTTGCCGCGGAGTCGCTTCAGAAGGCTTTTGATTTGGCATGGGTTACCGGCTAGTTAGGAATGCCAGACGACCTGAACTGGGCCATCGGCGGCGAGGCCGGCGATGGGATCGACTCTACCGGGAAAATCTTCGCACAGGCGCTTTCCCGTGCGGGCCGGCACGTGTTCACCTCGAAGGACTTCGCGTCCCGAATCCGGGGCGGCTACACCGCCTACAAGATCCGAAGCTCGACCGACCGTGTCGAGAGCGTCGTCGACCGCCTCGACATCCTGGTCGCGCTGACCGAGCGCACCATCGACGAGAACATCGACGAGCTCCACGAGGGGAGCGTCATCATCTACGACGGCGAGCGCACCGAGATGCAGGACGTCGAGGTGCCCGAGGGGATGATCGGTCTCGACGTCCCGCTCCAGCGGCTCGCCGAGGAGGCGGGCGGCGCCATCATGCAGAACATCGTCGCGCTGGGCGCGGCCTGCGAGGTCACCAACTTCCCCATCGAGAACCTCGACTCCGCGCTGGAGAAGAAGTTCGGCGCGAAGGGCGAGTCCATCGTCGAGAACAACAAGGAGGCCGCCCGGAAGGGTCAGGAGTACGTCCAGGACGAGTTCGACCACGACTTCGAGTACGACATCGACACCACCGACAACGACTACGTCCTGCTGAACGGCGACGAGGCCATCGGCATGGGCGCCATCGCGGCGGGCTGTCGGTTCTACGCCGGCTACCCCATCACCCCCGCGACCGACGTGATGGAGTACCTGACCGGCCGGATCGAGCAGTTCGGCGGCACGGTGATGCAGGCCGAGGACGAGCTGTCGGCCATCAACATGGCGCTGGGCGCGGCCCGCGCCGGCGCCCGGGCGATGACCGCCACCTCCGGGCCGGGCATCGACCTGATGACCGAGACGTTCGGGCTGGTCGCCACCAGCGAGACGCCGCTGGTCATCGCCGACGTGATGCGGTCGGGCCCCTCGACCGGGATGCCGACCAAGCAGGAGCAGGGCGACCTCAACATGACGCTGTACGGCGGTCACGGCGAGATCCCCCGGTTCGTCGTCGCGCCGACCACCGTCGCCGAGTGCTTCCACAAGACCGTCGAGGCGTTCAACCTGGCCGAGAAGTACCAGACGCCGGTCTTCCTGCTCGCGGACCTCTCGATGGCCGTGACCGAGCAGACGTTCGAGCCCGAGGAGTTCGACATGGACGCGGTCGAGATCGACCGCGGCAAGGTCGTCGACGAGGACGAGATCGAGGCCTGGACCGACGAGAAGGGCCGGTTCCAGCCCCACTTCCCGACCGCCGACGGCGTCAGCCCCCGGGCGTTCCCCGGCACGGCCGACGGCGCCCACATGTCGACCGGGCTGGAGCACAACTCGCTCGGCCGCCGGACCGAGGACACCGACGTCCGGGTCGAGCAGGTCGACAAGCGCAACCGCAAGGTCGAGACCGCCAGGGAGGAGGAGGACTGGGACGTCCGGGAGTTCGGCGACTCCGACTCGGACAACCTGGTCATCTCGTGGGGGTCGAACGAGGGCGCGATGCGCGAGGCCCTCGAGTTCCTCGACGAGGACGGCGTCGACGTCCGGTTCCTCTCGGTGCCCTACATCTTCCCGCGGCCCGACCTCAGCGACGAGATCGAGGCGGCCGACGAGGTCGTCGTCGTCGAGTGCAACGCCACCGGTCAGTTCGCCGACCTGCTCGAACACGACGCACTTACCCGCGTCAAGCGCGTGAACAAGTACAACGGCGTCAGGTTCAAGGCCGACGAACTGGCTACCGAGATCAGAGAGAGCCTGCAGACCGAGGAGGTCACAGCATGAGTTCAGAGGTTAGATTCACCGACTTCAAGTCCGACAAGCAGCCGACGTGGTGCCCGGGGTGCGGCGACTTCGGCACGATGAACGGCATGATGAAGGCGCTTGCCAACACGGGCAACGACCCGGACAACACCTTCGTCGTGGCGGGCATCGGCTGCTCCGGCAAGATCGGCACATACATGCACAGCTACGCGCTCCACGGCGTCCACGGCCGCGCGCTGCCCGTGGGCACGGGCGTGAAACTCGCCAACCCCGACCTCGAGGTGATGGTCGCGGGCGGCGACGGCGACGGCTACTCCATCGGCGCGGGCCACTTCATCCACGCTGTCCGCCGGAACGTCGACATGACCTACGTGGTCATGGACAACCGCATCTACGGCCTGACGAAGGGCCAGGCCTCGCCGACCAGCCGCGAGGACTTCGAGACGAGCACGACCCCCGAGGGCCCGAAGCAGCCCCCGGTCAACCCCCTCGCGCTCGCGCTGTCGGCGGGCGGCAGCTTCATCGCCCAGTCGTTCTCGACCGACGCCCAGCGCCACACCGAGATCGTCCAGAAGGCCATCGAGCACGACGGCTTCGGCTTCGTGAACGTGTTCAGCCCGTGCGTGACGTTCAACGACGTCGACACCTACGACTACTTCCGGGACTCCATCGTGGACCTCGCCGACGAGGACCACGACCCGACCGACCGCGACGCGGCCAAGGACAAGATCCTCGACGCCGACAAGGAGTACCAGGGCGTGCTCTACCAGAACGAGGAGAGCGTCCCGTACAGCGAGCTCCACGGCATCGAGGGCAACATGGCCGAGATCCCCGACGGCGCGCCCGAGGGCGCGATGGACCTCGTCCGCGAGTTCTACTGACGACCCGGGTCAGTTTCGTCGTTCGTCGTCGATCCTCGATTCTATCCCTCTCGCTTCTTCGACCACGGTGACGTGTCCGTAGTATCGTTCTCGAAATCCCCCGGCCGCTGGCGGTCGCTGCCCGACATATCCTCCGCTCACTTCGCTCGCTCCGGATAGAGGTCGGGCAGACGACCACGGGCATCCGGCCCGCCAGCCGCCGGCCCATTTCAGTCCCACCTGCAGCCGGTGTCACCGAGCGCCTCCCGGTGGCTTGCGTCGCCCTCACCTCCTCAAACTGTCCCATCCGGTGCCCGAGCGAGCCCCCAAAGCGTATCTGCGGGAGCGTCGTGCCGTCGTCCATGAATCGACGGGAACTGCTGGGGGCGCTCGGACTGGGGGCGACCGGGGCGGCGGGCCTCGTCGGCTCGCCGGCCGACGCCGGGAGACAGGTGACCGACGCCGGGACGCGGGCGACCGACGGAACGACCACCGCGGAGACGACCGAGGGGGACGGCTTCGACGGCATCGACTCGTCGGGCGACCGACCGTTCGCCACGGTCACGGTCGGGAGTCGGGCCGGCGTCCGGAACCCCGAGAACGACCGCCCGCACCTCGTCCGGGTGTGGAACGACAGCGAGCGCGAACGCACCCTCCGACTCGTACTCCGGCGGGACGACGGCGGAGCCGCGCTACTCGACCGGCGGATCGAGTTCCCGGCGGACGGCTACCTCGCGCTCCGCCTGCTCGAACCCGCGAGCTACGCGCTGACGGTCGCCGCCGTCGGCGGAGAGGCGGGAACCGCGACCGGGACGGCGACGACCGCAACCGAAGCCGCGCCTGCAACCGCGACCGCCGGGGGTGCAACTGACGGCACGGTCCGGATACCCCGGACGCTGTTCGACTGCAACGACTCCCGGACCGACGTGCGGGTCGGGCCCGACGGCGCGGTGGCGTCGGAGACGGTCACGACCGAGATCGGCTGTCCGCCCGCGGTCGTCGACCGGACGTTCACCGCGTTCCGGGGGACCTGCGGCGCGGCCGACGAGGCCGACGTCTCGTTCGGCGAGCGGTCGGTGACGATCGAGGGGTCGATCCGCGCGCCAAACCCCTGCTACGGCGCCCGGCTCGCGGACGTCGCGGTGACCCCGGAGGGCGGGCTCCGGGTGACGGTCGCCGCCACCGAACCCGAGTCGGGGTTCTGCGCCCAGTGCGTCGCGACCGTGGAGTACCGGGCCGAGATCGCGTTCCGCGACCGCGTGCCCGGGACCGTGACGGTGGTCCACCGCGGCGGCGGCGCGACCCGGCGGGTCGCGACGGTCTCGCGCGCCGGGACGACGACCGCGACGGGCGGGTCCGGCGGAGCGACGTCCGGGACGACGACCCGGACGTGAACCGACACCCGGCGGACGAGCTGTCCGGGCGCTGACACCGGGTGGCTTTTGCCCGCGGTGTGCCAACAGAATCCGGGCACGAGAGCGTTTGCGCCCGTTTTTTATGGGAGAGGTGTCTACCAGCAGTAGAGATGACTGCGGACGAATACGACACCGGCGAGGCGCACTCGCCGACCATCCGGGCGCTGGCCGGTCGCCGCGGCGCCGGGGGCGCGCCGCGGGGCCGGTCCGCCCGCACGACCTCGGGAGACCGGCGGTGCGGCGCCGGTCGACCCCGTCGGGCGTCCGAGCGCAGGCGGGGGTCCGACGGCGAGTCGGCCGGTCCGGTACGAATCGCGGACGAGACGACCGCTTCCCCTCCGACCGAGGCGACCCGCCATGTCTGAGCACTTCGACGTCGTCGTCGCGGGGGCCGGGCCGGCCGGGGCCCAGTGCGCCCGCGACCTCGCCGAACGGGGGTACGACGTGGTCGTCCTCGAGACCGAGGCCGAGGAGGAGTTCCCCGCCCAGAGCAACAAGTCGACCGCCGGGACGTTCCCGTCGATGATGGGCGCGTTCGGGATCCCGGACGACGTCGTGATGAACTACACCGACGACGTCGTGCTCGAGTCGCCGAACGACCACTACGTCCGGCGCCAGCCCGGCGCGGTCCTGGAGTTCGCCGACTTCAAGAACTTCCTGGTCGAGGACGCCCGCGAGGACGGCGCCGAGTACCGGTTCGACGCCCGGGTCTCGAAGCCCGTGATGGACGACGGCGAGATCGTCGGCGTGCGCTACAACGGCGACGAGGAGGTGTACGGCGACATCGTGGTCGACGCGACCGGGCCGGCCGCGCCGCTGGCCAAGGACCTGGGGGTCACCGACCTCCAGCGCAAGCACCAGGCCATCGGCGTCGAGTACGAGCTCGAGGGCGTCGACGTCGACGCCGACGGCTACGCCGACCTCACCGACGCGATGATGCTCCGGCTCGACCACGACCTCGCGCCGGGCGGCTACTCGTGGATCTTCCACACCGGCGGGGACACCGCGAAGGTCGGGCTCTGCTACATCCAGAACGAGGCCCACCGCGACTACGCGAAGGACGGCATGGGCATCGACGACTACCTCCAGTACTGGCTCGACACCGACCCCCGGTTCGCGGACGCCGAGCGCATCGCGGGCAAGCAGCACCGCGGGTCGGCCCACATCCAGATGCCCAGCGGGTTTAGCACGGACAACTTCATGGCGATCGGCGACACGGTGCCGACCATCGACCCGCTGTGGGGCGAGGGCATCCACACCTGCATGAAGTCGGGCCGGGCGGCGGCCATCACCGCCGACCGGTGTTTCATGTCGAGCGACCGGGACACCTCCGCCGAGAAGATGGCCATCTACGACGAGCTCTGGCAGGAGCGGGTCGCGCCCAAGATGCGGACCCGGCTGCTGATGACCCAGCTGCTGTACCTCGCGCCCAACGGGCGCTACGACACCCTGATCCGCGACCTCAACCGCGTCGACGCCGACGCGCTCCGCAAGGCCAACGCCGGCAGCACCCGCGACGTCATGAAACTGCTCCACTTCGAGGACCTGCCGCTGCTCGCGCGGTTCGCCAGAGAGCGACTGCTCGAGTGACGGCGGTCACGTGACCCGCCCCGAGCGCGCAGGCGGCGGACCTGTTCTCACCGCGAGCGCCGGCATCGTCCCCGCAGTTCCGGCGCTGGCGCGACGTTCGGACCGCATCGGCGGCCGCCCGTATTAGGTCCCTAATATGATACGGTCAATCAATATCCATACGCAGCAGCGCTTAAATACGGGCGAGGGGAATGGACGGCCACGATGTCAGACGAAACCATGAAAGACGTGTCGCACACGCCGCCGTACGGGAACGGCGCGGACCGCGTCTGGGAGCGAGGTCACGAGTACGAGGCGGACGCGGTCGAGGCGTCGCCGGCGGAAGCCGACGAGACGCAGACGCCCGCAGACGACTGAACCCACCGAAAGGGTGGGACAGCGGTTTCCGCACACCGAGACCTTCGCGGAGAGCGGCGAAGACCCCGCGCCGACTGACGATTCCTGCGAGTCAGAGACGATAGTGCAAACAGTCGGGAGGACACCGACTGTCGGTCGGCGGGTCGTACCTACTCCCCGTCGGTCGCGTCCCCCCCGAACCGCTCCTCGACGGCCCGGCGGTCGATCTTCTCGGGGCCCGAGGTCGGCATCTCGTCGACGAAGGCCAGGTGGCGGGGGCGCTTGAACCGCGCGAGCCGCCCGTCGAGGAAGTCGGTCAGCTCTCCGGGGGTCAGCGACTCGTCGCCCTGGACGACCGCCTTGCCGACCTGGCCCCACCGCTCGTCTGGGACCGGGACGACCACGACCTCCTCGACCTTCGGGTGGTCGGCGATGCGGTCCTCGACCGCGGCGGGGTAGACGTTCTCGCCGCCCGAGACGTACATGTTCTTCTTCCGGCCCTCGACGAAGTAGTAGCCGTCCTCGTCCCGGCGGGCGAGGTCGCCGGTTGCGACCCAGCCCTCGCCGAACGTCTCGCGCGTCTCCGCCTCGTTGCGCCAGTACCGGTCGGCCTCGTGGGGGCTCGCGAGTTCGAGCTCGCCGATCTCGCCGTCGGGGAGTTCCTCGCCGTCGGGGTCCACGACGCGGGCGTCGACGTGCATCGCCGGCACCCCCACGCTGTCGGCCTTCTCCTCGGGCCAGCCGTCGGGCATCGCGAAGTTGTTCGGGCCGCACTCGGTCAGCCCGTACCCCTGCGAGAGGTCGACGCCCCGGTCCCACCACGCCTCCATCACCGCCTCCCGGCAGGGGCCGCCGCCAGACTTGGCGAACCGGAGCGTCGAGAGGTCGGTCGACTCCCAGTCGTCGTGGGTCGTCATCATCCGGAGCACGGCTGGCACCGCCACGAGCACGGTCGCGCCCTCCGCCTCCACCAGGTGCAGCACCTCGCCGGGGTCGAACTCGCGGGCGACGACCACGGTCGCGCCGAGGTGGAACAGCGGCACCGTGAGCACGTTCCACCCGCCGGTGTGGAACATCGGGAACACCATCGGCGTGACGTCCTCCGGCCGGAGCCCCCACGCCGTGATGGTGTTGAACGAGTTCCAGAGGACCGAGCCGTGGGTGAGCACCGTCTCCTTCGGGACGCCGGTCGACCCGCCGGTGTGGAGGAAGAGGTGCGGGTCGTCCATCGACAGGTCGGCGGTCGCGACCGGCGAGTCGTCGTCGGGGAGCGCGTCGGCCCACTGGTCGTACGTGGCGGCGTGTTCGCTCCCGCCGGCCTCGCCGGCGTCGTCCGGCTCCCCGTCGGTCGGTAGCGACAGCACAGAGCAGTCGAACGCCCGGTCGTTGTGGGCAAGCACGTCGCCGGCCAGATCCGCGAACGGCTCCTCGACGACCAGCAGTTCGGGCTCGACGTCGTCGAGCAGCTCGACCAGTTCGCCCGCCGCGAGGCGGTGGGAGAGCGGCGCGAGCACGCCGCCGGTCTTGGCGGTGGCGAAGAACAGGTCGACCAGTTCGGGACGGTTGCGCGAGAGGACCGCGACGCGGCCGCCGGCGTCCGGGTCGCCGCCCCGGTCCCCATCCCGCGCGACGCCCTCCTCGCGGAGGAGCCGTGCGACCCGGTTCGCGCGCCGGTCGAGGTCGGCGTAGGTGTACCGCTCGCCGGTGGTCGCGTCCACCAGGCCGACCGCGTCCGGCGAGAGGGTCGCGCGCCGCTCGCTCCAGGCGCCCACCCAGTCGTAGGGTCGCTCGTCGTGGCTATACATGGGCGAGGAACTCCGCGAGGCGGTCGTTGACGACGTCGGCCCGCTCGATGAAGAAGAGGTGCGAGCCGCCCTCGAAGACGGCGAGCTGCGCGTTCGGCAGCCCCTCGTACAGCAGGTCGGCGTTCCCGACCGGGAGCACCCGGTCGTCGGTCCCGTGGGCGACCAGCGCCGGCACGTCGATCTCGCCGAGCCGGTCGCTAGCGTCGAACCCCGCGACCGCGGCGGCCTGGGCGTCCCGGGCGGCGTCGCTCGCGTCGCCCGCCAGCCGCCAGTCGACGATCTCCTCGACGAGGTCCTGGTTCGCGTCCCAGAACTCGTCGGTCATCGCGGGCTTCATCTTGTACCGGACGGCCTCGCGCTCGTCGGCGCCCTCTGGCGCGTCGAACATCCGGGCCCGGGTCTCCTCGGGCGTGGGGACCGCGTCGTCGCCGCCGGGACCGGTGCACAGCAGGCCGAGCGACTCCGCCCGGTCGTAGTCGAGCGCGTACTGCTGGGCGATCATCCCGCCCATGCTCGCGCCGACGACGTGGGCGCGCTCGGCGCCGACCGCGTCCAGGACCGCTTCGAGGTCGCTCGCCATCTCGGCGATAGTGTACGGACCTTCGGGCGCGTCGGAGTCGCCGGTGCCGCGGTTGTCCCAGACGACGACCCGGTACCCCTCGTCGTCGTGCGACCGCGTCGCACCGCTCGGCGAGCCTTGCCCGCCGGCGAGTCCGTCGCGCTGCCAGCGCCACATCCACCGGCCGTAACCCAGCCCCTCGACGAGCGCCACGGTCTCGGCGCCGCTCGCGTCGGCGTCGCTCACGTCGGCGGTGTCGTCGGAGGGATCGCCGTCTTCGACCGGGTCGGTGACCTCGTAGTAGAGCGAGACCCCGTCGTTGTCCGCGTAAGGCATGCGAGAATCCACGGAGGAGACCGCCTTGAAATCCCGGTTTCACATGTTAACCCCGGGGTTGATTCGCCGCGCGACCGGACGTGCTCCCATGCCAGTCGCGACCGTGGACGACACCGCAGAGGCCAGCCTGGCGGTCACCCGCGAGACCATCGACGCCTACGCCGACCTGACCGGCGACGACAACCCCATCCACCTCGACGACGGCTACGCCGCCGAGACGCTGTTCGGCGGCCGGGTCGCCCACGGGATGCTGTCGGCGGGGGTCGTCAGCGCCGCGCTCGCGGACCTGCCCGGCGACGTCATCTACCTCTCGCAGGACCTCGACTTCGAGAACCCGGTCCGACCGGGCCAGACGATCACGGCGACGGCGACCGTGACGGAGGACCTGGGCGACGACAGGCTCCGGGTCGAGACGGTCGCGACGGCCGAGCGCACCGACGCGAGCGAGAGGGCGGAAGGCGACGACGATGCCGAGCGCGTGCTGTCGGGCGAGGCGGTCGTGCTGTCGGTCCCCCACGAGAGCACGTAACAGAAGATACTTTTCTGACTGGTTGGAACGCCGAGATATGGCGAAAGCCCTCCATCCGGACCGCGTAGCGTCCTGCGCGGTAGTTGCGCTTGTGGTACTGGGAACTCTCACCGGCGTCGCATCGGTCGCGGCATCGTCGGGCGGCGCAGCGACGGGCGCTGCGTCGGCCGCGGCGACGATACCGGGATTCGAGGGCGGAGTCGTGTACGCGCCGCAGGGCAGCGTCGCCGAGCTCCGCGTTTCGCTCGCTGACGGCGGGAACGCGACGCTCTCGGTCTCGAACGAGCGCGGGAACTACTCGGCGACGCTGACCGTCGGAGACGACGGCGACGGAACCGCGACGATTCGGCTGAACACCTACGACGGGACCTACCGCGCCGCTGACAGCGACAGCGTGACCGTCCGGTCGGCGTCGGGCGGCACCGGACCGCTGGCGGTCGGGACGTACGAGGCTCTGGTCTGCGGCGGTGCTCGCGCGAACTGCGGCCGCGAGGCGGCGGCAGCGAAGACGGTCCTAACTGTAGCCAATCGTAACACCGACGGCCTCCGGACCTGGGTCGCGCCGGCGTCCGCGGACCTCTCGAACGCGACCGAGATCGAAGTGGCCCGCTCGTCAGGGACCCTGACGCGGAGCGACGTCGTGGCTCGCAACGACACGCTCGTCCTCGAACTCCGGGCATCGGGGTTGGAGGGCGCGATAGCCGCGCAGGACGGAGCGAACGCCACCGCGCGGTTCGCCGCGTTCCTCGAGAACGGGCCGGCGTCGCTGGTCGTCCACGACTTCCCGGGCACAGAGCAGGAGACCGCCTACCTCGACGTCACCGACCCGAGTGCGGTCACGTTCGTCCCGGACCCGGGGAACTTCTCGTACTACGTCGTCGCGGACCTCCGGAACGCCTCGGTGACGGACGGGCGCGGCGGTGACCCCGCGAACAACGAGGGGCTCCGGGACGACCACCGCGCCAACTTCACCCTCGCGGCCGCGTCGCCCCTGACCGCCGACGGTCGCGAGACCGCGGCGGCCGAGTTCCGCATCGAGGAGCCCGATGCGGCCCTGGACACGCCGCCCAACTCCGACCGGGTGTACCTCGCCCCCGGGCCGAACCGGACGCTCACCGGCACCACGACGCTCGCGCCCGGCAGCAGCGTGACGGTCGAGGTCCGACAAGACGACGGCGGATTCCGCCGGACGGAGACGGTCAGGGTTCGGAATCGGACTGACGGGCCGGCCGGCGTCTTCGCAGCGACCGTCAACCTCAGCGGCGTCCGCGAGGGGACGGACCTCGACGTCGCGGTTCGCTCCGCGGACGGGTCGCGGCTGACCGAACCGTACGCCGACGTCGAGGTCGTCGCGCGGACGACCGACCTGAACCTGAGCCGACGAGCCGTCACCGACGGCGGCGTCCGGGTCGCCCGGGCGACGCTCTCGCACGGCGGGTACGTCGCGATCCACCGCGGGTCCGCCGACGGGGCGGTCGTCGCCCGGTCGGGACGGCTCGCGCCCGGCGAGTCGTTCGGCGGCGTCGTCCGGTTCGACGCGGAACTCGACCGGAACGCGACGCTGGTCGCGGTGGCCCACGCCGACGGTCCCGGCGACGCGCTCGGCCGGGCGTACGCCGAGAACGGCAGCGTCGTGACCGACTCGGTCGAGTTCACCGTCGAACCGACCGCCGGGACGACCGCCGCGGGCAGACGGAACGACGGGACGACGACCGAGCGCACCGCGACGACCAAGAGCCACACGGCGACGACCGCCGACACCGGAACAGGGGTCCCTGGCTTCGGCCTCGGAACGGGGCTGGTCGCGCTGCTATCGGGTCTGGCGGTCGCGCGGAGTAAAGCGCTGTAGACGCAGAAAGGGACGCCGTCGAGACGGAGCCGGCCGACTCAGTACGACTTCGCGAAGTAGGCCGTCTCCTCGGCCTCGTCGCCGCAGACGCCGCACTCCTCGCCGATGGGCTCCTCGTCGCGGTCCATCGGGACCATCACGATCTCGGCCGCGATTTCCTCCTTGATCACCTGCTCGCAGGCCTCGTCGCCGCACCACGGCGTCTTGACGTAGCCGCCGTAGCGCCCGATGGTGCCCAGGATCTCGGAGGTCTCGTAGGCCTCGCGGACGTTCTCCTCGAGGTTCTCCTCGGCGGCGTCGTAGAGCTTCGCGTACACCCGGTCGAAGTGGTCCTCGACGGTGTCGGCGACGTCCGCGCGGTCCTCGACGACGTCCTCGCCGTCGGGGCGGTGGACCACGGTGAGCTCGTCGTCCTCGACCTCGTTGGGGCCGATCTCGATGCGGACGGGGACGCCCTTCAGCTCCCACTCGTTGAACTTGAAGCCGGGGTTGCGCTCGTCGCGGTCGTCGAGTTCGACCCGGATGCCGGCGTCGTCGAGGTCGTCGGCGACGCCCTCGGCGTACTCCAGGACCTCCTCGCGGGTGTCCTCGTTCCAGATGGGGACGACGACGACCTGCTCGGGCGCGAGCGCGGGCGGGCAGACGAACCCCTGGTCGTCTGAGTGGGTCATGATGAGCGCGCCGAGCGCGCGCCACGACAGCCCCCACGAGGTGGTGTGGGCGACCCGCTCCTCCTCGTCCTCGTCGGTGTAGGTCAGGTCGTACGCCTCCGCGAACCCCTGGCCGAGGTAGTGGGAGGTGCCGCCCTGCACCGACTTGCCGTCGGGCATCAGCGCCTCGACGGTCGTGGTGGTGTCGGCGCCGGGGAACTTGTCGTGCTCGGGCTTGCGCCCCCGGAGGACGGGGATGGCCAGCACGTCCTCGTAGAGGTTCTCGTACTGGTCGAGCCGGGTCATCGTCTCGTCCCACGCCTCGTCCTCGGACTCGTGGGCGGTGTGGCCCTCCTGCCAGAGGAACTCCTTGGTCCGGAAGAACGGCTTGGTCTCGGTCGCCTCCCACCGGATGACCGAACACCACTGGTTGAGCCGCAGCGGCAGGTCGCGGTGGCTCCGGACCCACTCGCTCATGTACGGCGTGATGATGGACTCGCTGGTGGGCCGGAACGCGAGCCGCTCCTCGAGCTCGTCGTGGCCGCCGTGGGTGACCCACGCCACCTCGGGGTCGAACCCCTCGACGATGTCGCTCTCGCGCTCGAGGTAGCTCTCGGGGATGAGCGCGGGGAAGTAGGCGTTCCGGGCGCCCGTCGACTTGAACCGCTCGTCGAGGTAGTCCTGGACGCCCTCCCAGAGGGCGTACCCGCGGGGCCGGGTGACGATGAACCCGCCCATGGGGGCGTAGTCGGCGAGCTGGGCCTTCTTGACCACTTCGGCGTACCACTCGCCGGGGCTGTGCTCCTTGGACTCGGTGATGCCGAGTTCCTGGTCGTCGTCGCTCATTGGATAGGAGTTTCTTCGATGCGGTCTTAAATGCGATGAAGCGTTGGTAACGCGTCAGACCGGGCCGGCGTCAGAACTCCGCGACCGCGTCCACCTCTCGCACGCCCGTCTCGACCGCCCACTCCCGCAGGTCCTCGCCCTCCTCGTCGAAGACGAACTCCCCGGCGAACGTCTCGCCCGCGAACAGGTGGGGCAGCCAATAGCGGTCGTCCTCCCACATCTCGTCGTACGGCACCGCGTCGTAGGCGAACCACTCGGGGTCGCCCTCCGGGGACTCCTCGGGCGTCCCCGCGAACGCCTCCGCCCGGAACACGTGGACGAACATCCGGGGCTCGGCCCCGAAGACGAACCGGAACTCACCGACCTTCTCGGGGTCGCGCGGGGTCACGCCGATCTCCTCCTCGACCTCGCGGACGACGCACTCGCGGGGCGTCTCGCCGTCTTCGACCTTGCCGCCGGGGCCGACGTACAGCCCCTCGCCGAGGCCGCGCTTCTTGCGGATGAGCAGCACCTCCTCGTCGTCGGGGCGCAGGAGGTAGCACAGCGTCGCGGGTTGCATACCGTCACGCTCGGAGTCGAACCGGAAAAGTCCTCAGCTTCGGTCGCGGTGCAGTGTCGGTCCTGGCCCGCCTCCCGATCTACTTCCGACTCGCGGCGACCAGCGACTCGTACCGGTCCAACGCGGCCGCCTGGCGGTCGGTCGGCACTTCGAGGACGACGAGGGCGTCGTCGAGTCGCTCCCGGAGGGTCGCCACGACCGCTCGCATGTCCATCGTCCCATCGCCGAACGCGAGCCCGTCCCGCACCCGCCGCCCGTCGCAGCAGTGGACCACGGGAATCCGGTCGCCGTACTCGTCGAGGAGTCGCGCCAGCGAGTCGAGGTACTCCCGCTCGGCGGTGTAGAGGTGGGCCGTGTCGAGGACCAGGTCGTGGCCCGCGTCCAGGATCGCCTTCCGGACGTGGAACTCGCTGTGGCCGGTGGAGTTCTCGAAGCCGAAGGGGGCCGCGAAGTCGGTCCCGTCGAGAATCTCGGGAATCGCGACCAGGTTCGTCCGGGTAGAGTGGACGACGAGGAATGCATCGAGCGCGTCGGCGAAGTCGTCGGCCCGCCGGAAGTACGCCGCCTCGTCGGGCGCGACGTGGGGCGTGTGGACCGACGCGACGTCGACGGTCGCCCGCCGGCAGGCCGCCAGCGTCTCGTCGAACGCGTCGAGGTGCCCGCGTTCGAGGTACAGTTCGACGCGCTCGAACCCGTCCGCGGCGGCGTCGGCCAGCGCGTCGGGGTCGGGCGACCGCTTCCCGGCGACGGGGAGGCTCATAGCGAGGGTACACCGTCGCGGTCCTTAGGCCTCGTCCGTGGCTCGGTAGCAGGGGCCACCCGAGTTATGCCGACGTCCGTCGTAGCTCCCCCGGATTCCCGCATGACCGACACCGACGATACACCCGCCGACGACTCCCGCGCCCGGATGGTCGGCATCAACCACGTGGCGCTCGACGTCGGGGACGTCGACGCGGCCCTGGAGTTCTACGGCGAACTGTTCGAGTTCGAGTTACGGGGCCGCGGGGACGCCTCGGCGTTCGTCGACATGGGCGACCAGTTCCTCGCGCTGTCGGAGACCGACGAGTCGGACGGCCCCGACGACCACCGCCACTTCGGGCTCGTGGTGGACGACCCCGAGGCGGTCGACTCTGCGCTCGACCGGACCGACGCCGAGCGACTGCAGACCGGCGGCCTCGACTTCCGCGACCCGTGGGGCAACCGGGTCCAGGTCGTGGCCTACGAGGAGATCCAGTTCACGAAGGCCGACCACGTGCTCGCCGGGATGGGACTCGACGACCTCGGGAAGTCGGAGTCCGCCCTGGCCGAGCTCGACGAGAAGGGGATGGCCCCGGAGTGACGCGCCGGGGCTCCTCGCTCGACCGTCCCCGTCTCTCGTCCGTGCGGGACTGTCGGCCACCCGAGTTTTCCCTGCGTCCGTCGTACCACCGCCGGTTCCACGATGACCGACACCCACGAGGTCACGGTCAGGTCCGTCCACCAGATGACCCCGACGGTCAAGCAGTTCGTGCTGGAGTCCGACGGCCACCGGTTCGACTTCGCGCCCGGCCAGCACACCCACGTCCGCTTCGACCGCGCCGAGAGCCCGGCGGAGGACGACGCGGAGTCGGGCGACGACGAGGTCGTCCGGCCCTACACCTCGACGGCCACGCCGGGCACCGAGCGCATCACCCTGGCCATCAAGCGGTACCCCGACGGGACGGCCTCGACGTGGATGCACGAGCGCGAACCGGGCGACACCGTCGAGATCGAGGAGCTCGGCGGGAACCTCTACCTCCGGGACCTCGACGCGGACGCCGCGTTCGTGGCCACGGGGACCGGCGCGACGCCGATGATCGCGATGGCCAAGCAGTACGTCAGGGAGGGCACCGGGCGCGCCCACTTCTTCTTCGGCGAGAAGGACGAGGAGCACGTCTTCTACCGCGAGACGCTCGACCAGCTGGCGGCCGACTACCCCGACTTCGAGGTGACCTACGTCCTCTCGGAGGCCGACGACGACTGGGAGGGCCCCGAGGGCCACGTCCAGGACCACCTCGACGACTACCTCGACGACCTCGGGAGCTGGGACTTCTACGTCTGCGGCGTCCCCCAGATGGTCGTCGAGACGCAGGACTATCTGGCCGAGCAGGGCGTGAGTGACAGCCGGGTGTACGTCGAAGGGTGGGAGGGCGACGAGGTGTCGGACGACTCCGAGGAGTAACTACTACGATTAGCCAACGGGACTAGGGGAACTCGGTTTGGAAAGCCCCCGGCCGCTCGCGGTCGCTCAGCGGGATATTCTCGCGCCTCGCTTCGCTCGGCGCGCCGAATAGTGGCCGCGCTGAGGCGACTAAACTGTACGCGAGCGGCCGGCCCTGTTCAGTCCACCCAAACGCCGGTTCGAGTCACCGAGCGTTTGCTGATGGTGCGTGTCACCGAGCGACCGCGACCAGTGGTTCACCTGTTCTCTTCGGATGATGCAGGTCCATCGACCACCGCGAACGGACTCTCCGCCTCGGTCCAGTCCCACCCGGGGAGTCGGGTCTGGAATCCGGCCGCGAGCGCGGCGTCGAGGTCGTCGGAGCCTGCGGTCTCGTCCGCCTCGTCGGCGTGGGTGTGGACGTCCGCGTAGTGGAACGTCGCCTCGCCGAGCAGGCGGAGGGGCTGGCCGCCGGCGATGGTGCCGGCGAGCTCCCGGCCGATGAGTTCGTCGACCACGAACCCCGGGTAGTCGCCCTCGACGTCCAGGTCCCGGAGGATCGCCACCATGGCGGCGACGTTGACCGCGCGGTCGCCGTCGGCGAAGACCGCGTCGACCTCCCGGCGGTAGTCGTCGGCGCTCACCTCGTCGACGTCGGTGTCGAACAGGTCGCCGAGGTCCGTCCGGACGTCGTTGACGAGCGGGACCACCGCGTCGGCCCGGCCGCGGACCCACTCGTACTCGTCGGCGACGCGCTCGCGGGTCAGTCGCATGGTGCCGACCAGGGGTTCCAGCGGTTTGGTTCTGCGGATTTTTGAGAAGGCTTTTATAATCCCGGGGACTAATGCCGATTAAGCGGGTTTTCCTGCGTCCCCGAGTGAGCGTCCGGTCCGCCCCGGTGTCACCGGGGACGAGGGCGACTCGCAGAGTGCGAGTTCCAACACCCCGCGGAGAAGCGAGATCTATGCTGTGCTGTACTCTGCATCGTAGTCCTGATGCCAGTCCGACCGGCCCGTCGCTCACGGACGAGCGATCCGCCAGCGGCGGCGCGCGGCCGGTCGGCCAGTCGGGACCGGGCAGGGGCGGCACGGACACGGAACGACTTTTTCACTATGAGTAAAGTAGACCAGCAACTCGAGGACCTGCGAGCAGAGATTACGAGCGAGTTACCGAGCGACATCTCGGTGTCGGACGTGAAGTACGAGGGGCCGGAACTGGTCGTGTACACGCGCGACCCCAAGAAGTTCGCCCGGAACGGCGACCTCATCCGGCAGTTGGCCAGCCAGCTCCGCAAGCGCATCACGGTCCGGCCCGACCCGGACGTGCTGTCGCGGCCCGAGGACGCCCGCGAGGACGTGCTCGACGTCATCCCGGACGAGGCCGGCGTGACCGACCTCGACTTCCACGTCGACACCGGCGAGGTCGTCATCGAGGCCGAGAAGCCCGGGATGGTCATCGGCAAGCACGGCTCGACGCTCCGGGAGATCACCCAGGAGGTCGGCTGGACGCCCGAGGTGGTCCGGACCCCGCCGATCGAGTCCTCGACGGTCTCGAACGTCCGGAACTTCCTGAAGCAGGAGCGCGACGAGCGCCGGGACATCCTCGAGAAGGTGGGCCGCCAGATCCACCGCGAGGAGATGAGCGACGACGAGTACGTCCGGATCACCACGCTCGGCTGCTGCCGGGAGGTCGGGCGGGCCTCGTTCATCCTCTCGACGCCCGAGACCCGTATCCTCATCGACTGCGGCGACAAGCCGGGCGCCGAGGGCGAGGTGCCGTACCTCCAGGTCGAGGAGGCGCTGGGCGCGGGCGCCCAGACCATCGACGCGGTCGTCCTCACTCACGCCCACCTCGACCACTCGGCGCTCATCCCGCTGCTGTTCAAGTACGGCTACGACGGCCCCATCTACACCACCGAGCCCACCCGCGACCTGATGGGGCTGCTCCAGCTCGACTACCTCGACGTCGCGGCCAAGGAGGGCCGCGCGCCGCCGTACGAGTCCGAGATGGTCCGGGAGGCCATCAAGCACACCATCCCGCTGGAGTACGGCGACGTGACCGACATCGCGCCCGACGTGAAGCTGACCCTCCACAACGCGGGCCACATCCTGGGGTCGGCGGTCTGTCACTTCCACATCGGCGACGGCCTCTACAACGTCGCGTTCTCGGGCGACATCCACTACGACGACACCCGGCTGTTCAACGGCGCGGTCAACGACTTCCCGCGGGTCGAGACCCTCGTGCTGGAGTCGACCTACGGCGGCCGCAACGACTACCAGACCGACCAGGAGGACTCCGAGCGCAAGCTCAAGCGGGTCATCAACGAGACCTACGAGAAGGGCGGGAAGGTGCTCATCCCGGCGTTCGCGGTCGGGCGGTCCCAGGAGATGATGCTGGTCATCGAGGAGGCGATGCGCGAGGGCGACATCCCCGAGATGCCGGTCCACCTCGACGGCATGATCTGGGAGGCGACCGCCATCCACACCACCTACCCCGAGTACCTCCGGGACGACCTCAGAGACCGCATCTTCCACGAGGACGAGAACCCGTTCCTCGCCGACCAGTTCAACCACATCGACGGCGGCGAGGAGGAGCGCCGCGACGTCGCGGACGGCGACCAGTGCATCATCCTCTCGACGTCCGGCATGGTCACCGGCGGCCCGATCATGTCGTGGCTCGAGCACGTCGGCCCCGACCCCGACAGCCGGATGGTGTTCGTCGGCTACCAGGCCCAGGGGACGCTGGGCCGGCGCATCCAGAACGGCTGGGACGAGATCCCGATGAACCGCGGCGGCGGCCGCGGCCGCAACGGCAAGCTCTCGCTCGAGCTCGACGTCGAGACGGTCGACGGGTTCTCGGGCCACGCCGACCGGCAGGGGCTGATGAACTTCGTGAAGACGATGAACCCCCGGCCCGAGAAGGTGCTGTGCGTCCACGGCGACGAGTCGAGCGTCCAGGACCTCTCGTCGTCGCTCTACCACGAGTTCAACATGCGGACGTTCGCGCCCAAGAACCTCGAGACGTTCCGGTTCAAGTAACGGCCGGCTCGCCCGGTCGCGGGGCGTGACCGCCCGGCGGGACGGACCGGTACCGGCAATCAGTTCGGCTTCTCCGCGATTTCGCGACGGACGGCGGCTGGGCTGTCGGGGCCGTGACCGACGGACCCGACCTCGGCGCGTCGCCGACCGACGCAGGCGTGCGAGTCGGCTCGCTCCGCGGGCGAACGCGCACTTCCCCGACGTCAGCCGCTCACCGCTCCGTCCCGCCCTTGACCTCGGCGGCCCACTCGGGCCACTTCTGGCGCTCCTCGCCGTCGAACGAGGGGTCGCCCGACATGGCCTTGATGCTCCGGGCGTCGTCGAGGCTCCACACCGTGCCGTCCTCGTGGAACAGCCCGTTGAGGACCCCGTGTCGTCGCTGGGCCGGGACGAACGCGGGCTGGACCATCAGCGACCAGAAGAAGTTCCCGAAGCCGGCCTCGTGTATCAGGGGCGCGAGCGACGAGTAGTTCGAGTACTTCTGGTCGTCCGGCGGTTCGGTCGCGAAGCCGGTCGAGTTGCGCACGCGCTGCCACTCCGAGAGCCACACCGGGACGTCGAGGTCCTCGGCGACGTCCCTGTTCGACCGGAGCATGTCGGCGTAGACTTCGGGGCTCTCGGCGAAGTTGTAGTGGAACTGGAGCGCGTCGACGCCCCAGTCGAGGTAGTCGGCGTTGTTCGCCATGCTGGTCGAGCCGACGGTCAGCCGGACCTCGCCCTGGCGCTCGTCGGCGATCTCGTACATCCCGTGGGCGAACTCCTGGACGTACGACCGCCAGCCCGGCTCGTTCATCACCTCGATGGCCAGCAGCCGGTCGTCGTCCTTGAAGTGCTCCATGAACCACCGGACGTACTCGCGGGGCTCGTCCCACCGCCGCTTGTTCCGCATGACCTTCGAGGACGGCTCGCGCACGCCGGTCGCGGTCTGGGGGTCGGTGTCGTGGAGCCGCTCCTTCGTCGGCTCCTTCCCGGCGAAGTCGAACAGGCCCAAAAGCACCTGCTGGCCGTTGTCGTCGGCGGTCGAGAGGAAGTGCTCGATCCGCTCGCGGAGGGCCTCGGGCTCCTCGCGCCAGACCTCGAGGCTCGCCCACGTCCGGATGGCGTTGATGTTCACCCGGCTGGCGTACCCGAGGTCGCGCTCGATGACCTCGCGGTCGTACTCGGCCCACTGCTGGTAGAAGTTGAACGCGCGGGCCGGGATGTAAATCGCACCGCGGACGTCGAGCGGTTCGAGCTCGGACTGATCGACGGTGGTCCGCGGCGCGGCGGTCCGTCCACCGGTCCCGTCACCGCCGCTTCCGGCGGGATTGCTCGTGCCCCCGCCGGTCAGCGAACTGCAACCGGTGACCCCGACGAGACTCGCTGCGGCGCTCGCGGCGATGAACTCGCGCCGCGCAAAGCGGTCGTCCATACACTCGGCACCACAGACGTATCAATAATTGTTGTTGCCTGTTCCGCGGCGAGTCGGCGGGAGTCCGACCGAGGCCGTCGGTTCCGGGGCCGCTCGAACCGGCGGCCGGACTCCTATCGGAGCTCGAACTCGAAGCCGTCGGCGGCGGTCGATTCGTCGCCCGCGACGGCGCCGGCGACGCCCGCGCCGAAGGCGTAGGCGACCGCCTGGCTCCCGCTCCGGAGCCGGTCCATCACGCCCCGCTCGGGCTCGAACTCCTCGACGGTCACCTCCTCGACGCCGAGGTCGGCCGCCAGGCGGTCCTCGACCTCGCGCTTGGTCGCGAGGCCGTCGACCAGCCCGATGGACGCGGCCTCGTCGCCGAGGTACACCCGGGCCTCGGTGTCCCGGACCTGGTCGTCGCTCAGGTCCCGGCCCTCGGTCACCCGGTCGACGAACTCCTCGTAGTAGCCGTCGATGAGCCCCTGGAGGTACTCCCGCTCGTCCTCGGTCATCTCCTTGAGCGACTGGCCGGCGTCCTTGTACCGGCCGGCCGCGAGCCGCTCGTACTTCAGGCCGAGCTTGTCGGCCATCCCCTTGGCGTTGACCCGCGAGCCGATGACCCCGATGGAGCCGACGATGCTCCCCTCGCGGGCGTAGATGGCGTCGCAGCCGCTGGCGATCCAGTAGCCGCCGCTGGCGCAGACGTCGGTGGCGTAGGCGACGGTCGGCCCGTCGAACCGCTCGGCCGCGAGCCGGATGTCCTCGCTGGGGACCACCTCGCCGCCGGGCGTGTTGAGTCGGAGCAGCAGCGCCTCGGCGGCGTCGTCCTCGTCGGCACGCTCGATCTGCTCGACGACGTCGTCGGCGGGCGTCCCGCCGGGCCGGGGCGGGAAGGTGCTCCCGCCGCCGTCGCGGGTGATCGGCCCCTCGACCGCGACCTCGGCCACGTCGTACGGGGCGGCCCAGCTCCCGGCCGCCCGGGCGGCGGTCCGGGCGCCGAGGACGCCGACCAGCACCGCCAGCACGACGCCGAGCAGGCGCGCGAGGTTGCCGTCGGGGACGACCACGAACAGGATCCAGCCGAGCGCGACCGCCAGGGCCACGCCCGCCAGCGCGGCGAGCGCCGGCACGACCCGGGACTTATCCGCCACGCTCGCTCACCTCGATGCACTCCATGTCGGCGTGTGGGGCCGCACGGGCCGTTAACCCTTCGCTTGCGGAGGATACCGACCGCGGACTGTCGGCGCGGCGCGCACGGCGCCGGGACCCGTCGACCGGCTCAGACCGCCGCGACCGTCCCGATGACGAACAGCGTCACGAGCAGGCGGCCGACGCTGCCGGCGAACGTCGCCAGCGCGAACTTGACGTAGTCCTCCTCGAGCACCGCGAACGCGTAGATCGAGAGGGTGTCGGGGAAGAACGGGACCGACAGCGCCGCCGCCATGCCGAGGTAGCCCCACTTGCGGGCGAGTTCGAGGGTCTTGTTCTCTGACCACTCCACGACGTCGAACCGGGACCGCCGGAGGAACCTGATGACGGGCCCCGACTCCTTGGCCTCCTGGCCGATGTGGAACGCCAGGACGCTGCCGACCGCCTTGCCGACCGCGCTGACGACGATGATGAGCGCGAGCCGCCCGGTCCGGGTCAGCCCGAGGTCGAGCGGCGCGGCCAGCACCACCTCGCTCACGCCGGGCAGCGCGAACGCGATGAGGAACGAGTAGACGAAGATGATCCCGAGGCCGGCCCACCCGGTCGCGGTCTCGACGACGTGCGACAGCCACTCGAACGAGGTCAGCGCGGCGGTGTCTACGAGCGCTGGGCCGGCGGCGGTAAACACAGTCGATAGACGCCGTAGCACCGTTATGAGCTTTGTGTCTCGGCCCGGAGCGGTCCGTCCGGCGTCGGCCGGTCCGACCGGCCGGGCGGTGGGTCCGCGAGAACTGCGGTCGGCCCCTCGGACCCCGTCGACGGACGGTCGGAGACCCCGACCGGCGAACAGACTCATGCCCGTCCGGCCGTTACCCGGTGGCATGTTCGACCACGAGTACACGCTCGTCGCCCACCCGCGACTGCGCGCCAGCCTCTCGTACCGGAGCGAGGAGGGCGACCTGGCGGCGGCGAGCGTCGGCGTCGACTACCGGCGGGACGAGACGTGGACAGAGGCGGGAACGACGGTCGAGGCGCCCGACGGCGCCGAGGCCGGCGGCGTCGAGTGGCAGGGGCTCACCGTCTCGCTGTACCGGGACGGCGAGCGCGTGCTGGCCCGCGAGTTCTCCGGGTCGGTGCTCTCGGCCGCGCTCGACGCGCTCGACACCGCCGAGGCGGTCGCGCCCTCGCTGGTCGGCCGGGGCCGGGACGCCGCGAAGCGGCTCGTCGGCCAGAAGTCGGGCGGCCGCGTCCGGATGACCCAGCTCGACGGCACGACCGTCGAGGCGCTGGCGGCGCCCGCCAAGGCCACCTTCGAGGTGTTCGAGGGCAAGGACGGCAAGTGGCGCTGGCGGCTGGTCCACGACAACGGCAACGTCATCGCCGACTCCGGCCAGGGCTACTCCTCGAAGCGGGCGGCCGAGAAGGGGCTGCGGAGCGTCAAGCGCAACGCGCTGGGCGCGGCGGTCGAACCCGTCGGCGGCGACGCCCAGCGCGACGTGCGGTCGGCGTCCGACACCGACGAGGGGTCGGGCGCCGAGTCGGCCGAGTCCTGACGGACGCCCCACAGCCGGCGGAGCCGAGGTTGAAGGCCGCCGACAGTTGCATGGCAATCAGTCGCAAGGTTCTTCGCGTCGGAGCCTGTACTCCGTGGCCATGACCCGACTGGACCGGACGGTGTGGGGCATGGCCGCGGAGGCCGACGAGGAGGTGGAGTCGGTCAGCGTCGAGGAGTTGCGGGCAGAACTGGACGAGGGGAAGGAGGAGGAACACGTCGGCGCGGAGACCGTGGTCGTGGACGTCCGCGACATCCGCGAGGTGTGGATAGAGGGCTCGATTCCCGGCGCGGAGCACGCCCCGCGCGGGATGATCGAGTTCTGGGCCGACCCGGAGACGAAGTACCACAAAGAGTTCTTCGACCCCGGGAAGCGCTACGTCCTGTTCTGCAACGAGGCGGGCCGGTCGGCGCTGGCCGCGAAGCGGCTCCGCGAGATGGGCTACCGGGACGTCGCGCACCTCGACGGGGGTTTCACCGCCTGGCAGGAGGCCGGCGGGGAGGTCGCGGACGTCCCGCAGAAGGACTACGAGGGAGACCGATGATCGGCACTCACTCCTCGGGGTAGAAGATGTAGGAGTGCCGGATGTCGACGTCGTACAGGAGCGCGTCCTCCGGCATCCGGAGCAGTCGCCACGAGAGGTAGAGGTCGCCGATGGCGCCCGAGGTGTTCACGACCAGGACGAGGAACGCCGCGAGCGCGACCGGGAGCGGTCCCGCGAGCAGCGGGGTCAACACCACCGTGAACGCGACGAGCGGGGCGAGCGCGACCACCAGGTTGTCCCGGCGGGTCTGGAACTGGCCGAACGCGGCGGCGTAGGCCGCGCCCATGTTGAGCGCGACGCCGTACCTGACCCGGTAGCCCAGTAGCCGGTAGACCAGGCCGTGGACCAGTTCGTGGACGACGATGGTGGCGACCGACAGGATCGCGACGACGCCGATGCCGGCCGGGCCGACGGTGTACTCGACCGACGCGCCCCCGCGGAGCACCGTCATCAGCTCCCCGAAGCCGACGACCGCGGCGCCGAACAGCACCAGCGACCCCAGCGACAGCCACAGTCCGGGATAGGAGAACTGCCGGGACTCGCGGTAGCCCTCCGGCGGTTCGGGCGGGCCGGGCTCTGGCGATGCGGGCGGAGGGTCGGGGACCGATCGGTCGGCGGGCGGGTTCGCCATCGGAATGACAGACGACGAACAGACTGAAAAAGGTCCGGCCGTCAGAGCGCGTCGAGGTCGGCAACGAGCGATTCGAGCATCTCGCGGGTGACGTGGGGCATGCAGACGACGCGGAGTTCGCCGGCCGCGGTGGGCGAGACCCGCCACCCCGCCGACTGGAGCGCCTCGATCTCCCCGCGCGGGACGTCGGCCGCCACGAGCGGCAGCACCGGCTCGACCACGTCGTACCCCCGCGAGGCGAGCGCGTCGGCCACCCACTCGGCGTTGGCCTGGCCGCGCTCGTAGTTCTCGCGGTACGCCTCGGGCCACTGGGCGTCGATCGCGGCGCGAGCGCCCGCCACGCCGGCGCCGCTCCGGGTGCCGGTCAGGGTGGGCTGGGAGGCCGACTCGAGGTACGGCGTCTCGACCGCCAGCGCGTCGAGCACCGCCTCGTCGCGGGCGAGGAACCCGCCGGCGGGGATCGGCGCCCGGCCCATCTTGTGCGGGTCGATGGCCAGCGTGTCGACCGGGGCGTGCGCGAAGTTCCACTCGTGGTCGGTGAACGGGAGGACGAACCCGCCCCACGCCGCGTCGACGTGGAGCAGCGCGTCGACGTCCGAGGCCACGTCGCCGAGCGCCGGAATCGGGTCGACCCGGCCGTACTCGGTGGTGCCGGCCACGCCCACCACGACGGCGGTGTCCTCGTCGGCGAGCCGCCGGACCTCGGCGACGTCGACCCGGCGGTCGCCGTCGGTCGGCGCGAGCCGCAGCTCCACGTCGAGCACGTCTGCGGCCTTCTGGAAGCTGAAGTGGGCGCTCTCGGGCGCGACGACGTTGGGGTCGGGCGAGTCCGAGAGGTTCCGGGCGGCCCGGACCGCCTGGAGGTTGGCCTCGGTCCCGCCGCTGGCGACGTAGCCGCGGGGGTCGTCGAGGCCGGTGATCTCGCCGAGCAGTTCGACCGCCTCGCGCTCGAGGTCGGCGACCGCGGGGTAGGTCGTGGGGTCGCCGGGGTTGTCGGCGAGGAACCGCTCGGCCGCCTCGCGGGCGTCCGGATGGGGCTCCGTGCACATCGACGAGAGGACCCGCCCGAAGTCCTGCGGCGCTGGCTGCATGGTCGGTAAGTTTTGTCGAGAGCGTTTATCGGTTCTGTTCTGGACCGCACGCGGCGGTCTCGGGCCGGGTGCGGAGTCACGGCTGATGGTGCGGACGCCTCGCTCGCGGGAGGCCGAGCGAGCGCAGAAGCCCCAGCAGAAGGAGTCGGTCAGGCCTCGACGGCCAGGCCGGCCTCGCGGAGCGCCTCGCCGGCCGACTGGCCCTCGTGGACCACCGCGGCGACCGCCCGCGTGATGGCCTCGGGGTCGTCGTGCTGGAAGATGGAGCGGCCCATCGAGACGCCCGCGGCGCCGGCGTCCATCGCGCCCCGGACCGCGTCGAGGGTCGCGCGGTCGCCCTCGGGCTCGCCGCCGGCGATGACCACCGGGAGGCTGGTGGACTCCACGACGCGCTCGAAGCTCTCGGCGTCGCCGCTGTAGGCGGTCTTGACCACGTCGGCGCCGACCTCCTCGGCCAGCCGGACCGCCTGGCCCAGGTTCTCGGCGTCGTGCTCGTCGACGCCCGGGCCGCGGGCGTAGGCCATCGCGAGCACGGGCATCCCGTACTCGTCGGCGTCGTCCGTAACTTTAGAGAGGTCCTCGAGCTGCTCGCGCTCGTACTCGCTGCCGACGTTGATGTGGAACGAGACCGCGTCGGCGCCCGCCCGGACCGCCTCCTTGACGGTGCCGGTCAGGCGCTTGTCGTTGTTGTCCGGGCCGATGGACGTCGAGGCGTTGAGGTGGATGACGTACCCGGCGTCGTTCTTGTTCGGGTGGACCCGGGGCGCGATGCCCTTCTGGGTCAGCACCGAGTCGGCGCCCCCGCGGGTGACCGCGTCGATGGTCGATTCGATGTCCGCGAGGCCGGTCACCGCGCCGAGCGTGATGCCGTGGTCCATCGGGACGATGACGTACTTCCCGTCTGTGCCGATCCGGTCGAGTCGTGCCGCAGTTCCTACGTCCATGTTGTGTGAAAGTGTGGCAAGGTCGGTTATCTGCCTTCCGGTTCCGGCACTTCCTCCGCGCCGGCCACCGCGCCCGCCTTGAGTTCGCGGGCCTTTTCTTCGAGTCGGTTGACTGTATCGTCCTGTTCCGCGATTATGTCCACGAACGCGCTCCCGACGATGACGCCGTCGGCGCCGCCCGCGACGATCTCCCGGGCGTGGTCGCGCTCGCTGATGCCGAACCCGACCGCCTTCGGGAGGTCGGTCTCCGCGAGGCGGTCGAGGCTGACGTGGGTCTCGCTGCTGACGTCCGAGCGGGCGCCGGTCGTCCCCATCCGGCCCTGCACGTAGACGAAGCCGGTCGCCCGGTCGAGCATCCGGTCGAGTCGCTCGTCGGTCGTCGTGGGCGCGACCATGAAGATCAGGTCGAGGCCGTGCGCGTCGCAGGCCGCCTTCAGCGGGTCGCTCTCGTCGACCGGCAGGTCCGGGACGATGAGCCCCGAGATGCCGGCCTCGGCGGCGGCCGCGACGAATGGCTCGGGGCCCTCGCTCGCGGTTTCACCGCTCGCATCCGAGGCGCTCGGCGCCTCGCCGTCTCCGTACTGGTAGATCAGATTGTAGTAGGTCATGCAGACGAGGGGGACGTCCACCTCCCCGGAGAGGTCCGCCGCGAGGTCGAGGTAGCGGTCGGGGGTCATCCCGGCGTCGAGCGCCCGGCGGACCGCCTGCTGGATGGTCGGCCCCTCCGCGATGGGTTCGGAGAAGGGGAGGCCGAGCTCCACGACGTCCGACCCGCCGCGCACGAGCGCCTTGACGTACTCCTTGGTGGATTCGATGTCGGGGTCGCCCGCCGCGACGTACGAGACCAGCGCGGGCTCGTCGGCGAAGGCGGCCTCGACGTCGCTCGCCGCCGACTGCTCGGCGTCACTCGCCACCTTCGAACACCTCCATCGAGGGGGCCTCGTCGAGGTCCCGCCGGTCGCTCTCCTCGATGACCGTGTCGAGGTCCTTGTCGCCCCGGCCCGAGACGTTGACGACCACGAGGTCGCCGAGACCGTCCGGTTGGTCGCCGAGCGCGGCCTCCTCCAGGTAGGCCAGCGCGTGGCTGGACTCGAGCGCGGGGATGATGCCCTCCAGCGTCGAGAGCCGGTGGAACGCCTCCAGGGCGGCGTCGTCGCCCACGTTGACCGGCGTGACCCGGCCCTCGTCGGCGAGGTGGGCCAGCTCCGGGCCGACCCCCGAGTAGTCGAGGCCGGCGCTCACGCTGTGGGACTCCAGGATCTGGCCGTCGCTGTTCTGGAGGAGCTTGGTGCGCGCGCCGTGGAGGACGCCCTCGTCGCCGACCGACAGCGAGGCCGAGTGGGGCGCCAGCTGCTCCTCCTCGTCGACGGTGAGCGAGGAGCCGCCGGCCTCCACCGCGTAGAGGTCGACGTCCTCATCGCCGACGAACTCGTGGAACGCCCCCATCGTGTTGGATCCGCCGCCGGCGCAGGCGACCACGCTGTCGGGAAGCCGGCTGGCCTGCTCCCGAATCTGCTCGCGGGCCTCCTCGGAGATGACCGACTGGAAGTCCCGGACCATCCGGGGGAACGGGTGCGGGCCGACCACCGAGCCGATGACGTAGTGGGTGTCCTCGACGTTGGTCACCCAGTCGCGCATCGCCTCGTTGATGGCCTCCTTGAGCGTCCCCGACCCGACGTCGACCGGGTTGACCGCGGCGTCGTGGAGCCGCATCCGGAAGACGTTGGGCCGCTGGCGGTTGATGTCGGTCCGGCCCATGTATATCTCGCAGTCGACGTCGAGGTGGGCGCACGCCATCGCGGTCGCGGT
This sequence comes from Halorussus sp. AFM4, assembly GCF_051194995.1. Taxonomy (NCBI): domain Archaea; kingdom Methanobacteriati; phylum Methanobacteriota; class Halobacteria; order Halobacteriales; family Haladaptataceae; genus Halorussus; species Halorussus sp. AFM4. The sequence goes on from NZ_JBNTJT010000003.1 coordinate 411,696, forward strand.
GCCGTGCTGGCCCGCGCCGGTCTCGGCCACGATGCGCTCCTTGCCCATGTACTTCGCCAGGAGGACCTGGCCGAGCGCGTTGTTGAGCTTGTGGGCGCCGCCGTGGAGGAGGTCCTCGCGCTTGAGATAGACTTCCCGGTCGTAGCGCTCGCTCAGCCGGTCGGCCCGCTGGAGCGGCGTGGGTCGACCGCCGAAGTCCCGCAGGCGCTCGCGGAACTCGTCCATGAACCCGTCCTCGTTGTCGAGAACGTAGCGCTCGTAGGCGTCGGTCAGCTCCTCGACGGCGGGCATCAGCGCCTCGGGGACGTACTGACCGCCGTAGTCGCCGAACTTCGTCTCGCTGCTCATCCGTGTGTCACCCTGTGTCTCGTGCTGCTCATGTCTGTGTCACCCTCGGGGTCGCGCTACTCATGTCTGTCTCGTTCTCGCCTCGTCCGTCTCGTCCGCCTCGCCGTCGCCGCGGGCCCGCACCAGTCGCCGCGTGTTCTCGGTCACGGCCGCGAGCGACTCGCTCCCGCGACCGCCGTCGCTCGACGCCGAGACGCCGTCCATGATCGCGCTGCCGACCAGCAGGCCGTCGGCGCCCGCCTCGACCATCCGGCGGGCGTCGGCGGGCGAGCCGATGCCGCTCTCGGCGATGATCGTCACGTCGTCGGGCGCTTCGGGCGCGACGCTCTCGAACGTTTCGAGGTCGACTTCGAGCCGGGCCAGGTCGCGGTTGTTCACGCCGACGACCTCCGCGCCGGCCTCGACCGCCCGGGCCAGTTCGGCCCGGTCGTGGACCTCGACCAGCGGCTGGAACCCCCGCTCGCGGGCGGCCGCCACCAGGTCCGGCAGGTCGTCGTCTCCTCGCGGGCCCCGCCCGCTCGAATGGTCCGCGGAGCTCCGCTCCGCGCTACCCACGAACCGCGCGATCAGCAGGACGACGTCGGCCGCCACGGTGTCGAGCTGGGCCTCCCGGAGAACGAAGTCCTTCCGGAGCACCGGCACGTCCACGGCCTCGCGAATCCGCCGCAGGTTCTCGGGCGAGCCGCCGAAGTGGTCGGGCTCGGTCAGCACCGACAGGGCGGCCGCGCCGCCCTCGACCATCGCCTCGGCGAGCGCGACCGGGTCGGCGTCGCGGGTCCCGTCGGTCGTGGGGCTCGTCGGCTTCACCTCCGCGATGACGGGGACCCGGCCGTCGGCCGCCGCCCGCGAGAGCGCCGCGGGCAGCGACCGGGCGTCGACCGAGAGCGGCCCGCCGTCGGGGTCGCCCCGGGCCGCCGCCGACTCCAGGATGGCGGCGACCGCGGGCGCGAGTTCCTCGCTGTCGTTCATCGTTGTGCATCAACGGACGGAATTGTACATAAGACTTGCGCCCCGGCGCTCCCGGCCGCGGAATCTTCAAGTCCGGACCGGCCCAAGCGCCGGGGTATGAACGACAGTGGCGACGATGCCGACGCGGGCGACCGCGAGGCTGACGCGAGCACCGGCGGTCCGGCCGACGCGAGCGGCCCGATCGACGCCGCCGACGTCGCGGCCGCGGACGGCGTCACGGGCATCTTCGCGCGCGAGTCGCCGTACCTCGACCGGTACGTCCAGATCGGCGTCGCCAGCGGCCGGGTGCTCAGCGTCTCGTTCCCGGAAGTGCCGGACGAGGAGGCGGCCGAGGACCACGACCTGCTCGACCGCATCTTCGACTACCTCGACGGGGTCGAGGAGGACGACTTCTCGGACGTGGAGGTCGCGCTCACGGTGCCGACCGACCAGCGCCGGGTGCTCGAACGCGTCCGCCGGATCCCCTACGGCGACCAGATCGACGTCGAGACGCTGGCCCGGATGACCAGCGGCGTCGACCACACCGACGAGGACGACCTGAACGTGGTGCGGACCGCGCTCGACCGGAACCCCGCGCCGCTGGTGATCCCGGACCACCGGGTCCGGGACGGCCCGAGCGCCGCGCCGCCGCCGGTCGAGCAGAAACTGCGGTCGCTGGAAGGATTGTAAACCGGTTTTCACTGGCCTTCTATTGGCGCGTGCTGGCGGACCCCTGGAGTCCGCCACGCCGCGCGAGGGACGACCGAGTGAGCGGAAGCGAACGAGGGAGGAGGCTGGGGAGGGTGAGGCCGTCGCGGTGCGGTGCGGGACATATGTGACGGCAGTAGCTGGCTTCTTCCCGACCAACCCCTGACTCTCGGGTGCTGAATCCGTCAAAACGCCCGAAAAAGCCACCGAGACCGATTCTACCGCTCTTCCGAGTCCAGGACGCGAATCTGGTCGCCGCGCACGGTCACCGGAATCGGGACGGTCGCCTCGTAGAGCTCGACCGTCACCTGGTCCTTGCCCTCGTCGATGCGCTGGACCTGGGCCTTCTCGCCCTTGAACGGGCCGGCGATCAACTCGACGATGTCGCCCTCCGCGATGCCCTCGACGTCGGGGGTCGGCGACAGGAAGTGCTCGACCTCCGAGATGTCGCTCTCGCCCGGCACGATGCTGCGGGCGTGGGGGATCTCCTCGAGGACCCGGTTGAGCACCGCGTCGTCCTCGGCCTCGACCATCACGTAGCTCGTCAGCGAGTCGGGCGCGAGCGCGGCGTGGATCTCGGGCTCCTCGCGGTTGATGATCATGTCCGCGACGGTGCGCTCCTGGCTCGCGGTCGTCTTGACTGCGTACATTCCCATGTCAGGTCACCTACGCTGGGAGGAAGCTCATGATGGCGAAGATGATGAATCCGAGCAGTCCCACCAGGATGATCCCGGCACCCGCGATCTTCGAGATCTTCGAGAACTCCTCCCAGGAGGGCGTGCTGGCGAGCTTGAGCACCCGCACGTACGACGAGAGGTCTAGCTTGACGTCCATGTTATCGGGGGTTAGAGACCGTCCTTTTTCTATCTATTGCTCTGGTTCGGGCGTCGCGGCGGCGAAGGCAACGGCTGGCGGCGCGGCCGACGGGAAGCGGGGCAGGGCGGACCGGGCAGGACTCTGCGCGTCGAACCTGGACCTCGACCGACGAGGCGGACCGGGCGCGGGGCTACTCCACGTAGTCGATGTCCTGGAGCCGCTTGTTGGCCTTGGCCTGCTGGGCCTCGTTGCGGCCGTAGATCTGCGGGGACTCGACGCCGGTGACCACGATCATCGTGCGCATCTCGCCGTCGAGCTCCTCGTCGATGGAGGTGCCCCAGATGATGCGGGCGTCGGGGTCGATCCGGTCGTAGATCTCCTCGACGACCCCCTCGGCCTCCTCGATGGACATGTCGTTGCCGCCGGTGACGTTGACCAGCGCGGAGTTGGCCCCCGAGATGTCGACGTCGAGCAGCGGCGAGCGCATCGCCGACTTCACCGAGTCCTGGGCCTTCGAGTCGGAGTCGCTCTCGCCGAGGCCGATCATGGCCACGCCGCCCTTCTCCATGACGGTCCGGACGTCGGCGAAGTCGAGGTTGACCAGGCCGGGCTTGGTGATGAGTTCGGTGATGCCCTTGACCGACCGCATCAGCACCTCGTCGGCGACCTTGAACGCCTGGCGGACCGGCAGCTTGCCCACCGAGTCCAGCAGGCGGTCGTTGGGCACGACGATGACCGTGTCGGAGACGTCCCGGAGGCGCTCCAGGCCGGCCTCGGCGTTGGTCCGGCGGACCTCACCTTCGGCAGTAAAGGGCGTCGTCACGATAGAGATGGTCAGCGCGCCCGACTCGCGGGCGGCCTTCGCGACCACGGGGGCCGAGCCGGTGCCGGTGCCGCCGCCGAGACCGGCGGTGACGAACACCATGTCCGAGCCCTGGATGGCGTCGTAGATCTCGTCCTGGCTCTCGAGGGCGGCCTCCTCGCCGACCTGGGGGAGCGAGCCGGCGCCCCGGCCCTGGGTCTTCTGCTCGCCCATCAGGATCTTGGTGTCGGCCTCGATCTCGACCAGGTGCTGTACGTCGGTGTTGGCGGCCACGAGCTTCGCGCCGTGGATGCCCTCCTCGGCCATCCGGTTGACGGTGTTGCCGCCGGCGCCGCCGCAGCCGACGACCGTGATGTCGGTCTGGAGGTCCTGGAGGACGTCCTTGAGTTCCTCGTCGGTCATCGTCCCCGACGCGTTCGCGGCCTGCGCCTTCGCCCCGGCCCCCGAACTGCGCTGTCGGGAGTCCTGTCCCCCCTCGGCTTCCTCGATGGCGTCTTCGACTAGCGAGTCCATGCTGAAGTTGGCTTGAGAACGGAGCATAATTATCTTTCCCCTCTTCGTCGGACGAATGTCTGACGCTGACTGATATATCGCAGGTTAGAGGGGATCAGACCGAGAACCTGTGCGTCCGTTCGGAGCGGACCGTCTCGGGGGCGATCTCCTCGCCGTCGACCGTGACCGGCTCGCCGGCCGACAGTTTGCCGAACGCCGGCCCCTCCGGCACGCCGAGCGTCCGGGCCTTCTCGGGGTCGAAGCCCGTCTCGCGCGCGACGACAGCGCCGTCCTCGCGCGCGACCGAGTCGTACTTCTCGCCGAGCACGTCGACCAGGCCGTCGACCAGCGCCTCGCGGTCGGCCGGGTCGCGGACCGCCGCCCGGCCCGCCGCGCGTGTCCCGCTCTGCTCGGTCTCGAACGCGACCGCGTTGCCGGCGACCGCCTCGCGCGCGGCGTCGGCGTCGATGCCCTGGGCCTCCGCGAGCAGGTCGGCGGGGAGGTCGACCACCTCGCAGTCGGTGGCGGGGCCGTCCGCCGCGGAATCCCCGGCGGGGTCGCCGAACCGCAGCCCCTCGTCGACCGGCGAGAGGTCGGCCTCCAGCCGCTCGACCAGGTCGAGCGGGACGCCGGTGGTCTCCCGGAGCCACGTCTCGCTCACCACCTCGTAGCCGAGGTCGGCGACGACCGCCTCCAGGTCGGGCCGGTCGCCCTCCACGACCGCGCGGTCGGCCCGGCTCGCCGCGAAGGCGGCCCGGACCACCTCGCGGTTGCTCCCGGGCGATCCCATCGCGTCGAGCGCCCAGTCGGCGCCGACGTGACCGACCGCCCAGTCGGTCTCGCGCTCGATGCGCTCGAACCGGGGGACGTAGTGGCCGCCGCCGAAGCCGACGACCTGTCGCTCGCGGTGGGGCTCGACCCCCTGGAGGTCGAGGACGGCCCTCGCCACGGCCCGGGCGCCGGCCGGGTCCGACCACTGGGGCTCGTCGCTGCCGAGTTCGACGAACATCGAGGGGACGCCGACCGACGAGGGACCGTGGTGGGTGCACTCCATGCCGACCTCGTAGTCGTCGGGCGCGCGCTCGTCGAAGGCCGCGAGCAGCCGGGCGTGGGCGTTCGGGCAGGCCTCGGCGAGGCCGCCCTCGACGCCGCCGAACTCGGCCGGGCCGAAGTTGCCGGTGAAGTGGGCCGTCAGCAGCGGGCCGGTGTCCCCGGAGTGGCGCGAGACGAACAGGAGCAGGTCCGGGGAGTCCGGAGCGTCGGGACCGGCCGAGTCGGGAGCGTCCGAACCGCCGCCGAACGCCGCGGCCGCGTCCTCGAGTTCGAGGTGGAGGTCGTCGAACTCCCGGAGCTCGAACCCCTCGCGGCGGTAGTACCGGCCGCCGCCCGCCGCGTCGGGGCGGCTGTCGTCCTCGCGGACCTCCCAGTCGGCGAGGTCGAGCAGGTGCTCGCCGATGCGCTCGGACGCCGAGTCGGCTCGGCTGACGACGATGGCTATCACGGGCGGCAGTAGGGTCCGGGAGCGCGAAAAGGGCGTCGGAAGCGGGTCCGCGCCGGAGAGAGACGAGAGGCCGCGCGTCACTCGGCTGGCGGGTCGGCCGCGTCAGTCGGCGTGCTCGGGCTGGCCCGACTGCCCGTTGATGGCCTGACGGGCATTGGTCGCGGTCTTGCCGAACAGCCACCGGAGCTCGTCCCGGCGCTTCGCGAACAGCGCCGCGCCCAGGACGAGGTAGACGACCGTGTAGGCGTAGAGGACCAGGATGCTGAGCTCGGTCGCCCGCGGCTCGGGGATGGTCTGGATGAAGTAGAACTCGATGACGATCTGGCTCACGAACAGGAACAGGAGCGTGACCGCCTCGCGGACGCTGATCTCGAAGTTCGTCAGGATGCCGATGGCGAAGAAGCTCTGGGCGGCCGTGATCCAGATCTCGGCGGTCTGCTTCTCGTCGAACGGGAGCGTACCGATGGCGCCCACGGCGATGCTGTAGACGACCGCCAGCGTGCCGATGAGCAGGGTCCACTGGTTGAGCTTCGAGGAGATGAGCGCGTTGAACCCGGCGGTCGAGCGCGCCTTGTTGACGAGGTAGGCGACCACGATGAGCTCGGGCGACTCGGAGGCCAGCGGCGCGATCCACTGGATCATGAAGAACGGCGGGATGCCGAGGCTGGTGCCGAGGTGTTCGAGCCCCTCGGCGAACGGGTGGACCGCGGTGTAGATCATGAAGCCCGAGTAGCCGAACAGCAGGAGGACCGTGGCGATCCGGGGCCATTTCGGGAACGACTGGAAGTAGGCCGGGACGCCGACCTGCTCCTCGGTCTCCTCGACCTCGCCCCGGATGATGATGGCGATGTAGGTGACGTAGAGGCCGACCAGCACGATTGTGTCGGTGATGCCGATACCGTTGCCAAGCGGGACGAAGAAGGCGTACGCCGTCGCCGCGAGCAGGAAGGTGATCTCGGTGGCGATGTCCCGGTCGAGCTCGACGTGGCTCGCCAGGAAGCCCGACTCCTTCCGGACCGCGGGGTCGGCGGAGCTGCCCGCGCGGTAGACCGTGAACAGCGCGATGGCCGACCAGCCCAGGCCGATGAGGATGCGGTTCGCGCCGGTCATGTTCGCCACGGCGAGGTTCGCGGCCTCGCGGCCGGCCGGGGTGCCGGCGTTCGCGCCGGCGGTCCACGCGTAGAGGGCGTCGACCGCGTACTCCGGGGCGACCGCGAGGACGGCCAGCACCGCGAGCGCGAACGCCCGGGGCACGTCCTCCTCGGCGGTCTCGGCGGCCCACGCGAGCATGAACGAGGCCCCGAGGACCGCGATACCGCTCACCGCGACCGTCTGGAGGTCGCCGAGCGAGTGGGCGGACCCGGTCGCCCAGACGTAGACCCACGGGAGCGTGAGCGCCGTCGTGGCACCGACTGCCGACAGCGGGTGGCGTAACCGACCTAACATTCTGAGTGGAGGTAACCTAGCGCGAAAAGTAGGTCTTGCGTTCTGGGGTCATCGGGTCGGCTGCGGCTCCGTCCCGGTTCCGATCCGTCGGCGGACCGCCTCCCGCTCGGGAGACGGACGGTGGAGAGCTGGCGGCTGAGGGCGCTACGATCGGCCCTGTCAGGGCAGCAGCAGGTAGACGAAGCCGGCGTAGCCGCCGACGAGCGCGACGCCGCTCCACCGCGAGAGCCGCCGGCCGTACGCCATCAGCGCCATCGCGCCGACGGTGAAGCCGATCACCATCGGGAAGTGGAACGTCTGGACCGAGGGCCGCACCGTCAGGGGGTTGACCAGCGCGAGCAGGCCGATGACCGCCAGCACGTTGTAGATGTTCGACCCGACGACGTTGCCGATGCTGAACGCGGCCTCGTCGCGGATCGAGCTCACGAGCGAGGTCGCCAGTTCGGGCAGCGACGTGCCGAACGCGATGATGGTGATGCCGATGAAGAGGTCGCCGAAGCCGAACGACCGCAGGATACCGGTCCCGCCCTGGACGAGGCCGAACGAGCCGCCGAGCAGGCAGACCCCCGCACCGACCAGCAGTCCGATCTCGCGGAGGCTCGCCGAGCCGGTGTCGTCCTCGACCTGCATCTCCTCGGGGATGACGTCGCCGTCGGCGTTCCGCGAACTGTACATCATGTACCCGGTGAACACCGCCAGCAGCACCAGCATCGCCCCGCCGTCGACCGGGCCCAGCGTCCCGTCGCTCCCGAGCACGACCAGCAGCACCGCCGCCGCCAGCATGAACGGGCCGTGGCGCCACAGCAGCTTCGAGTCGACCGACAGCGGCTGGACCAGCGCCGACGCGCCCAGCACCAGGCCGATGTTCGCGATGTTCGACCCGATGATGTTGCCCAGCCCGATGTCGTCGGAGATGCCGATGCCGCCGATGACGCTCACGAACAGCTCCGGGGCGGTGGTCGAGAACGCGACGATGGTGACCCCGACCGTCGCGGGCGCGACCCCGTAGCCGATGGCCAGCGACGACGCGCTGGAGACCAGCAGCTCGGCGCCGAGGTACAGCAGCAGGATGCCGCCGACGAGGTAGAGCGCCTCGACCGAGACGAACGCCCCCGCCAGTGTCTGGAGTGATGTCATGCGCTTCTACTCCGGTCCCTCCCAGAGTATCGACATAAAAACTTGGATAGTTATTGATTGTGAGAACGAGGCGCACGGTCGTCCCGGCCGGTCGCGACGAACCGCCCTCGTACCGCGGAGAACCCCTGCCCCGACCCCAGTAGTTAACCCGGCCGCCCGCCATCCCGCCACCATGGACGTGTTCGGACTCCTCGGGAACCCGGTGGGTCACTCGCTGTCGCCGCCGATGCACGAGGCCGCGTACGACGAGCTCGGGATGGACGCCCGCTACGTCACCTTCGAGCCCGACCCCGACGACCTCGGGGCCGCGATCGAGGGGGCCCGGGCGCTCGGTATCGCCGGGCTCAACGTCACGATCCCGTTCAAGCAGGACGTCCTGGACCGGGTCGAAGCCGACGACCTCGCGACCCGCATCGGCGCGGTCAACACCGTCGACTTCTCGGGCGCCGAGGCCGGGTCGCCGCCGACCGGCCACAACACCGACGCCGCCGGCGTGCGCCGGGCGTTCGCCCACCACGACGTGACGTTGGCCGACCGCGACGCCGTGGTGGTGGGCGCCGGCGGGGCGGCCCGGGCGACCGTCTTCGCGCTGGTCGACGCGGGCGCCGACGTCCACGTGGCCAACCGGACCGTCGAGCGCGCCGAGCGGCTCGCCGCCGACGTCGACGGCGAGACGCCGGCCGGGGCACCGCGGGTCACCGCCAGCGGCCTCGACTCGCTCGACTCCCGGGTTCCGGAGGCGGACGTGCTGGTCAACGCCACCAGCGTCGGGATGGAGGAGGACCGGTCGCCGGTGCCGGCCGAGACGCTCCACGCCGACCTCGCGGTGCTCGACGCGGTGTATCGGCCGCTCGACACGCGGCTGCTGCGCGAGGCCCGCGAGGTCGGGGCGACGACCGTCGACGGCGCGTGGATGCTGCTGTACCAGGGCGTCGAAGCGTTCGAGATCTGGACAGGTCGGGCGGCCCCCGTGGACGCGATGAACGCGGCGCTTCGGGCACGGCTTTAAGTACCGCCGCCGTCTACTGTCGAGCAAATGGGACTGCTCACGAAGCTGAAGTCGTTGCTTGGACTCGAGGACGACCGCTCGCGGATGCGTCGGAGCGAGTCCGGCGTCACCATCGAGCGCGAGCCCGACGAGTCGGTCGAACCGGACGCGACTGCCGAGAGCGCCGTCAAGGGCGTCGACGCCGACGCCGAGGAGTCCAGCGGTGCGGAGTCGGACGCCGAGCCCGCTACGGAGTCCGAGGAGGAGAGCGGAGTCGCCGGAATCGAGGAGGCCGAGGCGACCGACGCGGAATCGGCCGACGCCGAGGCGGTCGACGAACCGGAGGCGACGGAGCCCGCCGAAGCGGCTGCGGAGCCGGAGGCCACCGAGACGACCGACGAACCGGAGGCCGTCGAACCGGACGACGAGACCGAAGCGACTGCAGCGACCGCGGACGACTCGCCGACCGCGGAGCCGTCCGACGAGTCCGAGGACGCCGAGGCCGAGATCGACACCGACGCGGTGACGACGGCGCCCGAGGGCCAGGGCGCCGAGACCGAGGTCGACGAGCCGGCCGAGCCCTCGGAGGCGGTCCAGCCCTCGACCGACGCGGCCGAGCCCGACCAGTCGGCGGGCGACGAGCCCGAGCCCACGCCCGAGGAGACCGGCGACGAGGAGCCCGAGCCCGACGCGGCCGAGGACGAGCCGGTCGGCGAGGGCGAGCCGCTCGAGGACGTCAAGGGCATCGGCCCGGCGTACGCCGAGCGGCTCCGCGACGCGGGCGTCGCCGACGTGACCGAGCTCGCGAAGGCCGACGCCGAACAGCTCGCCGAGGAGACCGGCCTCTCGGACAAGCGCATCCAGACCTGGATCGACCGCGCGAACGCGCGGTGACCCGGCGCCGCGACCGGAGGTATCCCGACCGGTCCGTTATCGACCGCGGAGTCGGCGTCCGTCGCTGAACGGCGCCGGCTTCGACCTTCGACGGCCCTGCCCCGACGGCGCGGACCTCGCTGTTTCTTTCGGAACCCCGACCACCGCCGTCGCCGCGGCGCGAGTCCGGCCGAACCCCCCAACACAAGCCCCCTGCCCGCCTACCGCGTCGCATGTACTACCACGTCGACGGCGACCTCGTCCCCGCCGAGGAGGCGACGGTCAGCGTCCGCGACCGCGGGTTCATGTACGGCGACGCCGCCTTCGAGACGCTCCGGGCCTACGGCGGCCGGCCCTTCGAGTGGGCGGCCCACGCCGACCGGCTCGGCCGGACCTGCGACGCGCTCGGGCTCGACCACGGCCTGTCGGACGCCGACCTCCGCGGGCGGGTCCGTGAGACCCTGGCGGCCAACGAGTTCGAGGACGCCTACGTCAAGCTCTCGATCTCGCGGGGCGTCCAGCCCGGCAAGCTCGCGCCCGGACTGGTCGAAGACCCCGCGGTCGTCGTCTACGTCGCGGAGCTGCCCCGGGGCGGCCGGGCCGACCGCGGCGGCGAGCCGGCGTGGGACGGCCCGGCGACCGCCGCGGTGGTCGAGACCCGGCGGGTCCCCGACGCCGCGCTGCCCGCGCACGCGAAGACCCACAACTACCTGAACGGGATCCTCGCCCGCCTCGAACTCGCGGGAGGGGACGCCGCGGAGGCTGGCGAACAAGAGGGGCCCGACGAGGCGCTCATGCTCGACGGGGACGGCCACCTCGCGGAGGGCGCGACGAGCAACCTGTTCTTCGTCCGCGACGGGACGCTGCACACGCCGAGCCTCGACGGGCCGGTGCTGCCGGGCATCACGCGCCGGGTCGTGCTCGACCTCGCCGAGCGAGAGGGGATTCGCGTCCAGGAGGGCGCGTACGGGCCCGCCGCCCTCCGGGACGCCGACGAGGCGTTCCTGACGAACTCGACGTGGGAGATTCGACCGCTCGCCGCGGTCGAGGGCCGAGACGGCGAGCGAGTGGAGTTCGGTCGCGGGCCGGTCACCGACGCGCTGGCCGAGGCCTTCGACGCCCGGGTCGAGCGCGAGCACTACGAGTGAGGGCAAGCAGAGGGCGAACTCGGGGTCCGCGACGGCGCACGGGACGTGGCCGCCGCCGGGAACGGAAGCGTTCATAGGCGACGACCGACTACGCCGGGGTAGATGGACGAGGACAGCCGCATCGCCGACGTCGCCGAGGTCCCCGCCGACTCGACGCTGCTGTTCACGGTCCGGGACGGGTTCGACGAGCGCGAGGCCGTCCTGACCCGGACCGCGGCGGGCGAGGTGACCGCCTTCGAGAACTACTGCCAGCATTGGACCGACGTGCGCCTCGACAAGGGCAGCGGCGCCGCCAAGCGCGACGGCGAACTGGTCTGCGGCAAGCACGGCGCGCTGTTCGAGGACGACTCGGGAACCTGCACCTACGGCCCCTGCGAGGGCGCGGTGCTCGAACGGGTCGAGGTGACCGTCGCGGACGGCGGGGTGTACCTCACGGACGACGACTACGAGTTCGTGGAACTGGGCTCTTCGATGGAGTACGACCTCTCGTCGGACCGGTCGCTGGGCTTCGACTGAACCTTTTCCTGCGGGCGCGCCCCGGGAGGCGCGCCCTTGCAAAACGTTCATGAAAACCACTGCGTCACCGCCTCTGGCTCGCGCCGACGGCGCGAGCCTTCGACGGTTCCTTGGGCCGCTCGCTCGGGCTTCGCCCTCGCTCGCGGGAGAACCAGCTAGTTCGTACTGCACCGCAACTGCGACAGCAGACCGCAGTCGGTACCGCGTCAGGCGATTCTGAACTCCGGGTCCTCGACCGACTCGCTCTTGCACTCCGGGCACCGCGAGGGGCGGTTCGCCGGGTCGTCGAAGTCGCTGAAGCCGCAGTCGCGGCACTCCGGCGGGGCGACCAGCAGCTGCTCGTCGTCCCCGGACAGCGACTGGGCGACGTGGCGGACGTGGTCGATGGCGGTCCCGGCCGTCACGTCGAACTCGGTGGCCAGCGCGCTCGGCGAGGCGGTCGTCTCGCGGAGGTGGGCGGCGATGCGCTCGCGGGTGGTCTGGTCGGCCTCGCGCATGTGCCCCCGTCGCCGCCGGGCGACTATAACCCTTTCCCGCGGCCGTAAGTTTATGTGCCGGGCGCGACTGCTTCCGGCCGAACCGGGAATGGGCGACAGAGACGACTATCCGGGCGAGTACGCCCGCCAGCTGGAGGCAATCGTCGAGAGCCACACCGACGCGCTCCTCGTGAAGGACACCGAGGGCCGGTACCGGTTCGCCAACGCGGCGGCCGCCGACTTTCTGGGGTGCGACCCGGCCGACGTGGTCGGGAAGACCGACGCGGAGCTCTTCGACGAGGAGAGCGCCCGTCGCCTCCGCGAACAGGAGCGGCGCGTGCTCGACCGCGAGACCGCCGAGACGTTCGAGGAGCGGCTCCCCGCCGACGACCGCGAGCGGGTGTTCGAGACGACGTGCTCGCCCTACTACGACGCCGACGGCGAGCTCGCCGGCACGGTGTCGATCTGCCGGGACGTGACCGACCGGCGGGCCCGCGAGCGCACCCTGGAGAGCCAGCGGGACGAGCTGGCGACGCTCGACCGCATCAACGAGGTGGTCCAGGAGGTCATCCGGACGCTCATCTCCGAGCCGACCCGCGAGGAGATCGAGCGGGCCGTCTGCGACCGGCTGGTGGAGTCGGAGCTGTACCAGGTCGCGTGGGTCGGCGAACCCGGTCCGACGGACAACGGGATGACCAGCGTCGTCGGGACGGGGTTCGACGACGAGGTCCGCGAACTCATCGCCGACGTCGACGTCCGCGAGGACAGCGACGAGCCGTTCCTGCGGGCCTACTACTCGGGGCGACCCCGCGTCGTCCAGAACATCCCGGACGCCGACGCCATCGACGAGCGCCTCCGGGAGGAGATCGTCGCCCGGGGGACGCGGTCGGCCATCGCGGTCCCGATCCGCTACGGCAACACGACCTACGGCGTGCTCACGGTCGGGTCGACCCGGCTCTCGGCGTTCAGCGAGCGCGAGGCCGACGCGTTCGACGTGCTGGGCGAGGTCATCGGCTTCGCCATCGGCGCGGTCAAGCACCGCCGGCTCGCGCTCTCGGACACGGTCGTCGAGGTCGAGCTCCGGCTGACCGACTCCGACTCGTTCTTCGTCGCGCTCGCCGACGAGTTGAACTGCCGGCTCCGCATGGAGGGCACGACCGCCGGTCCGGACGGGAACCTGCTGTTCTACGACGCGGTCAGCGGCGCCGACCCCGACGACGTGGTCGCGTTCGCCGAGGAGTGGGAGACCGTCGACGACGTCCGCGTAGTCAGCCGGCACGACGACGAGACGCTGTTCGAGTTCACGGTGTCTGGGTCGTCGCTCGTGCTGACCCTCTCGGAGTACGGTGCCAACGCGACCGAGGCGGTCTCGGCGGGCGGAGAGGCCCGCGTCGTGGCCGAGCTCCCGGCCGACACCGACGTGCGGGGCGTGGTCGAGCGCGTCCGGGCCGAGTTCGCCGGCCTCGAACTCGTCGCCAAGCGCGAGACCGAGCGCGACCTCCAGACCGCCCGGGAGTTCCGGCGCGACCTCGACGACCGGCTCACCGACGCCCAGCGGACCGCGCTCCGGGCGTCGTACTTCGCGGGCTACTACGAGTGGCCCCGCGACAGCACCGCCGAGGAGGTCGCGGCCTCGCTGGGCGTCTCCTCGCCCACGTTCCACCAGCACATCCGGAAGGCCCAGCGGGAACTGCTCGGGGCGTTCTTCGACCGCGACGGCGACCGACCCTAGGTGTTTAGGTCCATCGTTCTTTGTAGTCCGTGAGAAAGGATGAGTCGGCGCGCCGCAACATGAGCAACGAACACGCACAAACGGGAGGAGAGGGGACAGCGACGGACGGTCGACCGACCGTACCGACCGAACGGCCGACGACGACGGATCTCGATTCGCTCTTCGAGGTCCTCGCCGACGGACATCGCCGCCGCGTCCTCGAGCACCTCGACGACACCGACGACGGCGTCGCGTCGTTCTCGGATCTCGTCGACCACATCGCCGACCGGGCGGGCGGGGGAACGCCGGCGGACCGCGACCGGATCGCGGTGAACCTCCACCACAACCACCTGCCGAAGCTCGAGGCCGCGGGCGTCCTGGAGTACGACCCGCGGAGCGAGATGGTCAGGTACCGCGGCGGTCCGGTCGTCGGCGAGTGGGTCGAGCTCGCGCTGGCCCACGAGTCCGAACTGGAGTAGCGTCCGCCGTCGCGATGGCCGTCCGCAGTCGGCCGGGCGAACGGAGCGAGCCGCCGTTCGACCGCCGAGACCCGCCGACCGACGCGCGACCGGCCGGCAGTGGCGTACCCGCGACCGAGTCGGGTCGGGGACCGAGTCGCTTCGAGGAACGCCGTTCGGGACGTCCCGTCGTGTCCGACCGCGGAAATGAAAAAGGACTTACCGCGTCGGGTCGACCGTGTTCGCATGAAAGCCGTCGTTCTTGCGGGTGGGTACGCGACGCGGCTCTGGCCGATCACGAAGCACCGACCGAAGATGTTCCTGCCGGTCGGGGACTCGACCGTCATCGACCAGATCTTCGCGGAGCTGGAGGCCGACGATCGCATCGACGAGGTGTACGTCTCGACCAACGAGCGGTTCGCCGACGACTTCGAGGCCCACCTGGAGGAGAGCGAGTTCGACAAGCCGCGGCTCACCGTCGAGGACACGACCGAGGAGGACGAGAAGTTCGGCGTCGTGGGCGCGCTGGCCCAGCTGTTCGACCGCGAGAACATCACCGACGACACCCTCGTCATCGCGGGCGACAACCTCATCAGCTTCGAGGTCAGCGACTTCGTCGACTTCTTCGAGGCGAAGGAGTCGCCGACGCTGGCCGCCTACGACGTCGGCTCCCGCGAGCGCGCGAAGTCCTACGGGCTGGTCGAACTCGACGGCGACGAGGTCGTCGACTTCCAGGAGAAGCCCGAGGACCCCCGGAGCACGCTGGTCTCCATCGCGTGCTACGCCTTCACCGCCGACAACATCCCGCTGTTCGACGAGTACCTCGAGAGCGGGAACAACCCCGACGAGCCGGGCTGGTTCGTCCAGTGGCTCCAGCAGCGCGACAGCGTCTACGCCTACACCTTCGACGAGGCGTGGTTCGACATCGGCACGCCCGAGAGCTACCTCGAGGCGGTCTCCTGGAAGCTCGACGGCGAGAACCAGATCGCCGACTCCGCGACCGTCGAGAACACCACGGTCGGCGAGAACGTCCACGTCATGCGGGGCGCGGAGGTCGTCAACTCCAGCGTGAACAACTCCATCGTCTTCCCGAACGCGACCATCGCGGACTGCGACATCCGGGACTCCATCATCGACGAGAAGACCCACGTCGAGAACATGGACCTCGCGGGCGCGCTCATCGGCGCTCACACCCAGATTCTGAACGGGGAGTAACGCGACCTTTCACTGCGTCTTCGGGAGCAGAGCGACCGAAGGCTCGAAACGGCGGAGCCGTTTCGGCGGTCGGCGCCTGAACGCGCCTCCCTCGCAAAAGCTCGACCAAAACACCGTCAGAGCTCCGCTCTGACGAGCCTGCGTTCACTCCGTTCGCGCAGACACTGCACTCCTCCCGTCACTCGCTTCGTCTTCGGTGCCAAGCGCCGAAGACTCGGAGGACCTTCGGTCCTCCGGCGCTCGTTCTGGCCGCCGCTTGGGCCGCTCGCCCACGTTCGTTCGGTCGCGGTACAGTCGTGGGTACTCACTCGCACTGTCAGCCACCGCTACTCCCGGACGCCCAGGTACGCCTCCTGGTTCTCGAACTCGCCGCCCCGGAGCAGGTGGAGGACGAGGGCGACCGCGCGGTGGTTCCCGTCGGCGACGTAGGCCGGGTCGTCGCCCTCCTTGACGACGACCAGCCGGCCGACCGACCGCTCGTCGGCCAGGTCGTCGGCGAACTCGACCACTTCGGTGACGTCCTTCGGCGTCGCCTCGTCGAGTCGCCCGACGTCGTCGGCCTCGTAGATCCGCCGGGCGATGCTCTCGACGCGGTTGTCGTCGGCCAGCGCCCGCCAGTCCTCGTCGGGCGGCCCCACGACGACGCGGAGGTTCCGCAGCTCCTCGGCCGAGAGGTCGACGCGGTACCAGTCGGCGACCTCCGCGCCGAACACGCGCTCGGCGATGTCGTTGCGGTCGAGCAGTTCCTGCCGGAGCGCGGGCTCGGTCCCGATGGCGTCGGGGTCGAGGTCGCCGTCGGTCTCGTCGACCTCCTCGCCCAGCCAGTAGCGCATCACCTCGGTGTCGGAGACGGAGTCGAGTCCCTCGCCCGCCCGGATGCGGTCTTCGAGGACCATCGTGTGTCGTTCGGCGACCGACGAGTAGAAGAGTTTCGGCGGGCGGTCGTCGGCGCCTGGCCGCCTCGGACTACTGCTCCCGCGGGTCCTCCGGGGTGAACCAGTCGGCGAGCCCGCCGGGGTCCGGCTCGCGGCTCGCCCAGAACCGGGACCACTCCACTGCGAGCATGGCGAGCATCGCGACGAGCGCGTAGCATATCGCGATGACGCGCCCGGTCAGCACCGTCTCGAACACCGACGCGCCGAACAGCTCGCGCACCGCCAGCAGCAGGAGGACTCCGACGACGTGCAGGACCAGCAACACTCCGCCCATGAACGCGATGACGCGCAGCGGAATCTCGAGCACCATGTGGACCGACATCTCCTCGTACCGGCGCTTCCCGAAGTACTCCCGACGTAACTCGACGAGTTGCGAGACGGCGATGCCGAAGGCGGCCGCGAGGACCGCGGGGGAGACCGCCGACGCGACGTCGACGTACGGGAACTCGCCGTATATCGGGATGCCGACCCAGAAGGCGCCGAAGACGAGCGATTTGAACACCATGACGGCGTTCCGGCGGTACATCGGCGGGAGCGGCCCTGGCAGGTGTGTGGGCCGAGGGGCCTCGTCCCACTTCGGACCGAGTTCGGTGGTCCTGCCGACGCCGGGGAGGTAGAGATTCCGCCCGTCGAGGACGATTCGACGCTCGGCGAACAGCGCCGCCGCGCTGTAAACGATGAGCATGACCGCCAGCTCGATCCAGTAGGTCGCCAGCACCTGCAGTACCGCCCAGTCGAGGAAGACGACGCCGCCGAGCGGTAGCAGGTTCGAGAGGACGACGGGAACGAACTCGCGGAGGTCGGCCTCGGTCTCCGTTCGTCGACCGGCGTCCATCGGGTCAGCCTGTTCGCTACCGGTCAATAAGGGTACTGTTCTGCCGGTCCGCGGCGATCACTCTTCGAGCCACGCATCCGTGATCCGCAACGTTCCCCGGGTCCCGTCCCACTCGGTCTCGTACTCCAGATCGATGGCCCGCTCCATGTGCGGCCCGTCGGTCACCAGCGTCTCGAACTCGCCGCCCTCGCCCAGGATGTGGAGGCCGTGGCTCTCGTTCAGGTCCTCGAGGTCGGCGAGCGCCTCCCGGTCCAGCGTCCGCCCGAGCCACGACTCGTCAAGTCCGTACGCCGCGACCCTGATGACGGTGATCTCGAAGCCGGCGTCGAGCATCGCGTCGGCGAGCTCCCGGGGGTCGCGCTGCCAGAGCGGCGCGAACACCTCGGCGCCGAGCCGGTCGGCCATCGCCTCGATGCGGGAGGTCTGGTACTCGCTCTCGACCGCGCCCGCTGTCACGCCGGCGAGGCCGCCGGGGAGGTCGGCGGCGAGTTCGCGGAGCGCGGCCTCGAGCGGCCTGAGTTCGGCGTCGCCCTGCGCGCCCGACTCGGTGGCCGACTCGGCCCCGAAGTCGTCGGGTTCGACCTCCACGAGCGGGATGCCGACGCTCTCGGCCGCGAGCGAGGCGAGCCGGGTCGCCGGCACGTGGTACATGTAGGAGTCGCCCTCGGGGTGGACCGTGACGAGCCGCGAGACGTCCAGGCCCTCCTCCAGCGCGCGGTAGAGCGCCCACGAGGAGTCCTTGCCGCCCGAGAAGAGACTGACCCACGACCCGGCGCTCGCGGTCGAGTCGCCGGTCGACGGCGGTGTGTCGGTCATGGCGGTGGGTCGGCGGCGCGCGGATTTAGGTGCGGCGAATCGGTCGCAGGTCGGGCCGCGGGCGTCCGCGAAGCCGCGCGGCGGGTCGTCGCCGGCCGGGGCGCTACTCCGGCAGCTCCTCCTCGTCGAACTCCTCGCCGAGCGCGGTGCCGGTGAAGTACGACGAGAGCCGGACGCCCAGCAGGCTCACCACCACGCCCGCGACGACGAACAGCGCCATCCGGGTCCCCGGGTAGAGCACGATGCGCTCGACCGAGAGGCTGCCGAGGTCCATCTGCGGGATCACCATCGGGGCGACGTACCCCTCGCGCTGGAGGAAGTACGCCGAGAACCCCCGGACCACCAGCCCGACCGCGAGCACGCCGAACGGGAGGTTGAGGTACGAGTTGCGCACCCGGTCGTTGCGGATGACCTCGTCGAGCAGCCGGCCGGTCGAGGCCGCCAGCGCCGCCGCGGCCAGCCACGGCACGCTGGCGAACGCGAACGCCATCGCCGGCATGATGACCCCCTGCGTGGGCGCCGAGGGGTCCGAGACGCGGAGCGCGCCGGCGAAGATACCGATGAGCGAGAGCCCGGCCGCGACGACGTAGGTGACGATGGAGACCCGGCCGGAGTAGAGGGCGTCCCGGACGTCGGCGGGCAGGTCGGCCACGTACTCGTCGACGCCAAGCCCCTTGTAGAGGACGAACAGCCCGATGACGGCGGTGATGGCGGCGACCGCGGTCGCCGGTCCCGCCGCCATCAACAGCACCGGGAACGCGAGCAGCGCGACCCCGATGGGGACGAGGATGGTCTGGCGCAGCTCCTCGTCGGCGAGGAACTGCTTGAGCAGGTAGTAGGTCGACTCGATGTCGCGGGCCTGCCGGACGACCACGCGGTCGACCGCGTCGACCCGGACCCGGCTCTCGATGATTGGGACGAGCCGCTCGTCCTGGGCGCTGTCGATGACGACCACCGCCGAGTCGGGGTCGAACTCGCCGATGAGTTCGTCCATCTGGCGGGCGACCGCGCGGTCCCGGCCGACCATCGTCTCGGCCGCCCCGGAGATGACCGCCACGGTCACCTCCTCGTCGCCGTCGCGCAGGTCGCGGGCCACGCGCAGCGACTCGAGCAGGCAGTTGACGCTGGAGTCCTCGGGGTCGGCGAGGCCGACGTCGGTCACGAGCGACCGGACGGCCTCCCACCCCGCGACCGGGGTCTCGAGACCCGTCTTGGTCCCGATGTCGTCGTTCCGGTCGACGCAGACTACCAGCGTGCTCATGTCGCGTGGCTGAATCCAGACGGTCCGACGTTAAAAACCCCATCGCTTGCGGGCACGCCGGCCGGAACCGGCCGACGAGGGGAGACGGGTCGTCCGCGACCGGCGGTCAGGCGGCGGCCTCAGAACCAGGCCAGGCTCGACACGCTGGCGGCGACGCCGTGGCCGACCTTCCGGCCGGCCCCGAGCGCGTAGTGGCGGGCGCTCCGGGGCAGCGGCTGGCGGCGCCCGTGGATCTCGGCGTTGCCCTCCGCGAGCGCCTCGACGATGCGGTCGCGGTCGACCTCGGCCTTCGAGGAGACGCCCTCGACGGTGAGTTCGGTGTAGGCCCGGCCGAGGTACTTCGCGGAGTGGGCGTCGCTGGCGGCCACCCCGGGGTAGTCGTTGCGGGCCGCGAACTGGCGGGCCCGGCGGTTGCGGTAGCCCGTGAATATCCAGGCGTTGTACACCTCGATGGCGTCGCAGTCGGTGATGCGGCCCTTCCGGACGCCGTGGCGGGTCCGCTGGAACGGGTGGGGCACGACCGCGGCCCCGCCGGCGTCGCGGATCTCGGCGACCGTCTCGTCGAGCGGTCGGTGGGGCTCGGGCCGCTCCTCGACCCCGATGGCGAGCAGGTGGCCCGCCGCGGTCGACACCTCGACGCCCGGGATCCCGACCAGCCCGTACTCCGGGGCGAGCTCGGCCGCCCGCAGCGACTCGCCGATTGCGTCGTGGTCGGTCACCACGATGCCGTCGAGCCCGATGTCGGCGGCCTGGGCCAGCAGCAGCTCGACCGGCTCGTGGCCGTCGTAGGACCCTTCGGAGTGGACGTGCGGGTCGATAGCGATCGTTACCTCTGGGGCCATCTCTTCACCGTACTGCCCGAAACGGCAAAAGTCCCGCCATCGAAGGACCGGACGAGACGGGCCGATGGAGCGCAACGTCACCCTCGAGGCCGAGGAGTGGTACGTCCTCGTCAACTGGCTCCGGGAACGGGAGAACCGACTCCAGTACGCGCTCCGGTCGAAGTCGCGGGAGTGGGCGTTCGTCCGCGAGCTCCGGCGCGAAATCGAGCGCCGGCAGCGCGGAGAGACCGCCAGCCGCCGGGACGGGGACGGCGCGCGCCGACCGGAACCGGAGGACGGGCGGGAGCCTGGCAGACGGGACGGGTCCGGCGGGGCGCCGGCCGGACCCGGGGAGACGGACGGGTCCGGAGCGGCCCTCGAATCAGAGACCGGGGGGAGGCCCCTGACCGTGACGCTCTCGGACCGGCAGGTGGCGTACCTCGACTCGTTCCTCCGGAAGCGGGCGCGGCGGCTGCTCCTCCGGCCGTGGCGGGACCGCGAGCGCCGGGACGTGCGCCACCTCCGGGACCACCTGCTCGCCGCGGCCGGGCGCGGCGACCGGAGCGGGACGGGAGTTCAAAGAAAAGAATAAATTTATGAGTTGAGCGTGTGGTGGTCGAACTGTACTCTGCCGAAGTCGCGCAGTGAGACGAGTCGTGCAGTGCCGCGTAAGCCGAGTATGGAGCTCAGTATGAACACCGGAACGCGAGAATCCATCCAGGGTACAGACGAGACCGACCTTTCGCCGACCGCCATCTTCGGGCTGCTCGCCGACGACCGCCGCCGGCGCGCCCTCCGCTACCTCTCCCGGACCGCGGGTGGGACCGACCTCGACGACCTCGCGGCCGAACTCGCCCTGCGGGAGGGCGACGCGTCCGACCGGCGCCGCGACCGGATCCGCGCGAGCCTGTTCCACACCCACCTCCCGAAGCTCCGGGACGCCGGCGTCGTCCGGTACGACCCCGAGCGCGGGACCGTCGAGCGCCCGCCCGGACGCGACCCGTTCGAGCCGTACCTGGCGCTCGCGGCGGCCGACGAGGCCCGGTGACCGCGCGGGGTCCTCGCGCGGAGCCGGCGACTCCGCGTCCTTCGACGCACAACTGTCCGAGGCCCCGACTCCGCCGCCCGCCCAGACGCCGCCGGTGACCTCCGCGCCCGCCGGCCGGAGACCGACCGCTCCGGCGAACGCCCGGGAGCCCGGCGGGACCGGCGGACCCCGCGGAAAGTTTCTACTGGGCGTACGCGGTAGTGTGTGTATGACGTTCGACGAACTCGACAGCGTCGACAAGGGCATCCTCTACCTGCTCCAGCGGAACGCCCGGAGCCACACGACCGCCGAGATCGGCGAGAAGGTCGGCGTCTCGTCCAGCACGGTCGGCAACCGGATCAACAGGCTCGAGGAGCGGGGCGTCATCACCGGCTACTACCCGACGGTCGACTACGACCGCGCCGGGCTGGGCCACCACCTCGTCGTCGTCGCGACGGTCCCCTTCGCCGAGCAGGAGGCCGTCGTCGACGAGGTCATGGACGTCTCGGGCGTCGTGGGCGTCCGGGAGCTGCTGACGAGCACCGAGAACGTCTCGATAGAGCTGGTCGGGTACGACAAGCAGGGGATCGAACAGAGCCTCAGGCGACTGAACGACATCGGCATCGAGATCGAGCGGATGGAGATGGTGCGGTCCGAGCGGACCCGGCCCTACAACCACTTCGGCGAACAGTTCACCAGCGAGGACGGTTCTGGATGATCTCCAGTCCGTCTTAAGTCGCTCTGGGATTCATACATTACCCAACAAGTTCAAGGGTCGGAGCGAACTATTAATGCCCCAATGAGTAACGTCCAGACCGCTACAGCCGGGGACCGTAGCGTTTGCCAGTCGGTCGTCGAGGCAGTCGCCGAGGCCGAGGGGGTCGAACCCGAGGAGCTCGACCCGCTGTACGAGGTGATCGACCCGGACGCGCTGGAGGAGCTGTTCGCCCCCACCGCGACCACCGGTCGGATGGAGGGGAGGGTGGTGTTCACCTACGCCGGCCACGAGGTCACCGTCTGCGGCGACGGCTACGTCTCGGTCGAGGCGCGGGACGAGTGACTCCGTCGGCGACGGTCAACTTCTCCGGGGACGCACGGCGGTCCGCTGTCGACGTTACGACCTACTCCTCGTCGGGCGCTGCTTCGGCGGGGTCGACGACGCGCCCGGTGTCGGGGTCGACGCCGACCCTGTCGCAGACGTCCGACAGCGGGCACTCGTCGAGCCCGTCGAGACAGGCCGGCGTCCGCGCCTCGCAGTACTCCCGACCGAACTGTATCGTCGCGGTGTGGCCGAACCCGCACTTCTCGGCCGGTACCTCCCGCTCCAGGACGGCCCGGACCGCCTCGTGGTCGGCGTCGGCCGGCGCGACGCCCAGCCGCCGGTAGATGCGGTGGACGTGGGTGTCGACCGGGAAGACGCCCGGGCGCCCGCCGGCGAACAGCAGCACGCAGTCGGCGGTCTTCGGGCCGACGCCGTTCATGGCGAGGAGCCGCTCGCGCACGTCGTCGGGGTCGCCCTCGCGGACGTACTCGTCGAAGGCGGCCGCCGAGCCCCACTCCTCGAGGACGAGCTCGGCGATGTCGATTATCCGGGCCGACTTCTGGTTGTGGAGTCCCGCCGGGGAGATGGTCTCGGCGAGCGCCGACCGGTCGGCCCCGGCGAGCGACTCGGCCAGGTCGGTTCGCTCGCCGCCGTAGCGGTCCACCAGCGCGTCGTGGGCGGGCTGGCTCGCCACGTCGCTGGTGTTCTGGCTCAGGATGGTCCGGACCAGACACTCGAAGGCGTCCTGGCCGCCGTAGGTCTTCCGCCAGTAGAGCTCCCCGAGGCGGTCGACGACCGCCTCGGCGCGGGTGGCGGCCTCGCCGG
Organism: Halorussus sp. AFM4; assembly: GCF_051194995.1. Lineage (NCBI taxonomy): Archaea > Methanobacteriati > Methanobacteriota > Halobacteria > Halobacteriales > Haladaptataceae > Halorussus > Halorussus sp. AFM4. The sequence continues at coordinate 434,862 of NZ_JBNTJT010000003.1, forward strand.
GCGCGAACTCGGCGGCGGTGCCCCCGCCGGCGGCGCCGCCGCTGATGTTCTCCGCGGGTTCGGGGTCGTCGGGCATGGTCTGGACTCGGTGCGCGAGCCGATTAAAACGGTCGCTCCGGTCGCCCGACGGCGTCAAGCGCGGGCGTCGACGCGACGCCGGTCGGTCGCCCTCAGTGCGGCGGGTCCGGAAGCGTTTTGCGCCGGCCGCATCAGGTCGAACCATGCCGGTGGAACCGAACTTCGTCGAACGGGTCGCGCTCTTCCGCCTCAACCGGGGCCCGTCGTCGATGCTCGACCTGTTCGGCGCGGGCGGCTTCCGGGCGGTGGCGCTGGCCCGCGACCTCGGGCTGTTCGAGGCGCTCGACGGGCCGCTGACGCCGCGGGAACTCGCCGCGAGCCTCGACGCCGACGAGGACGGACTGCGTTCGCTGCTCGACTTCCTCGACGCCGCGGGATACGTCGAACGCGCCGGCGGCGCCTACGAGCGGACCGCGACGACGCGCCGCTGGCTCACCGACGACGGGCGGGCGAACCTCGCGCCGTGGTTCACCTTCTGGCGGGACGTCGTCTTCCCGTTCTGGGAGCAGCACCTCGAGACCGCGGTCCGCGAGGGCGGCCCGCCCCGGACGGTCTACGACTGGCTGAACGACCACCCGGACCTGTGGCCGACCGCCCAGCGCGGATTCCGGGCGGCAGCGACGCTGCTGGCCGACCCGGTCGTCGACGAGATCGACCTGCCCGCGGGCGCGACGTCGCTCCTGGACCTGGGCGGGGGACACGGGTTGTACGCCGCCGAGCTCTGCGAGCGCCACCCGACCCTGTCGGCGGTCGTGTTCGACCACCCCGACGCCCTCGCCGTCGCCGAGTCGGAGGCCGGCGACCGCGGACTGACGGACCGATTCGAGACCCGCGGGGGCGACTACCGCACCGACGACGTCGGCGACGGGTACGACGTCGTTCTGCTGTTCAACGTCACGCACGGCCACGACGAGGCCGGCGTCCGGGCGCTGTTCGAGACGGTCCACGACGCGCTCGAACCCGGCGGTCGGGTCGTCGTCCTCGACCAGTTCGAGGGCGGGGGTCGGATGAACGTCGGGCGAGCCGCGGTCGCGTTCATCGCGCTCACGTACCGGGTGACGCTCGGCCGGACCGTCCACGACGCCGACGCTGTCGCCGACTGGCTCCGGGACGCGGGCTTCGCCGGCGTCTCGCGAACCGGGCTCAGGCGCGACCCCGGGAGCGAACTCCTGCAGGCGACCCGCGAGTGAGGTCTCGCCCCGGGTTCGGTCAGGGGCGCTCCACCCGGAGCGTCACCGTCAGGTCCGCCCCGTCGGCCAGCGCCGCGACCAGGTCCCGGTCGAACCCCTCGGCGGCGAACTCGGCGCCGACCATCACGGTCCGGTCGTCGACGTAGTCGCTGGTCCGGCCGACCGCGCTCCGGTCGCTCTCGAACGTCAGGTCGGGGTCGCCGCGGCCGACCGCGGTCTCGCGGTGGCCGTCGGCCTCGAACGTCGCCGTGATCGTCGCCTCGGCGTCCTGACAGGCGTCGACGAACGCGGAATCGAAGTCGGCGGGCGCGCGGTCGGCCTCGATGCCGAGAATGCAGTCGCCGGCGGGCGTGAGGTAGTCGTCGGTCGTCACCTCGAAGGTGCTGGCGTGGGCGGCCGAGACGTTCTCGTGGCCGCGCGCGTGGAGGACCTCTTTCATGCACCCGATTTTCGTCAGCGGGCACTTGAATCGCCGGAAATCGACCGGGCGTCGCTGCCCGGCGGACCACCGCACCAGCGACCCTTACCGCACGACGGTCACCGTGACCGCACCGCAGGCGCACTCGTAGGCCCGGCGCTCGCCCGCCTCGGTCGTCATCCGGAGCATCAGCTGGTTCTCGCCGAGGGCGCGCTGGCAGTCGGGCGCGTCGCAGGCGCACCGGAGGTCTTCGAGCATACCTGACGCTGGTCCCGCCATCCTACTTAAATTGAGCCATGCCCGGGGCGAAAGTGAAAGTGGTCGGATGCGGGACGTAAAACCTATCTGGTGTGGGTTTAGTTGCCCCAGTATGTCCCTCACCGACTGGACGGGCGCGGCGGTCGACGCGTCCGCCGAGGACGGGCCGCCCTCCCCCGACGAGTGGCACCCGGTCGAGGTCCCGGGTCGCCCCGAGCGGTTCGCCGGCGCCGACGCCGTCGCGTACCGGACCGAGTTCGCCGACCCGCGCGACGGCGACGAGCGCGCGACCCTCGAGCTCCGGGGGCTGTACGCCGACGCTCGCGTGTGGCTCAACGGCGAGCTGCTCGGCGAACACGACGCCTACTTCGTCCCCGCGCGCTACGAACTCGACCCCGACGCCGACAACGAGCTGGTCGTCGAGTGCCGTGCCCCGGAGTCGTTCGGCGGCGTCTACGCGACCGACCGGGTGCCCGACGAACGGGCGGTGCCCGGCATCTGGTGGGGCGCCGAACTCGACACCCACCCCGAGACGTTCGTCGATACGCTCTCGCTGACGCCCCGCCGGACGGACGACGGCGCGGTCATCGACGCCGAGCTGGCCGTCGAGGCGGGCGAGGACCTCGACGACCGGATCTCGCTGTCGGTGCGACCCCAGGGGTTCCGGGGCGGCGGCGTGATGGAGCGGGCCCGGATCGAGGCCGACGCCGGCGAGCGCGTGACCGTGTCGAAGACCCTCGAGCTCCGGGACCCGGCCTACTGGTGGCCCGCGGGCCACGGCCCCCAGCACCGGTACGCGGTCCGGGCCAGGCTGGGCGACTCCGAGCGCGTGGTCCGGACCGGGCTCTGCGAGGTCCGGGAGAGCGACGACGGCGACGGACTGGTCGTCAACGGCCAGCGGGTCCGGGCGCGGGGGTTCTCGCTGCTCCCCACCGGCGACCCGACCTGGGACGTCGAGCGGGCGGCCAACGCGAACGCCAACCTGGTCCGGGCGTACGGCCACGTCCCGCCGGCGGAGTTCTACGAGGCCGCCGCCGAGGCGGGGCTGCTGGTCTGGCAGGACCTGCCGATCGTCGGGGCCGACGAGTACGACCCCGACGCCGCGGCGGAGTTGGCCGGCACCCTCGCGTCGTCGGTCGAGCGCCACCCCTGTGTGGCCGCGTTCGGGGTCCGGGCGGACCCGACCGACCACCTCGCGGGCGTCGGCCCCTCGCGGCTCGCCCGCTACAAGGTGCGCTGGCGGGCGTGGCGGGCGAGCTTCGACGCCGGCGCCGACCGCGACCTCGCCGCATCGCTGCCCGACGACGCCGCGGTGTTCCCGGTCTCGGGCGCGCCGGGCGTCGACCCCGACGCCGCCCACGTCTACCCCGGGTGGGAGTTCGGCGACCCGAGCGACGCCGAGTGGGTGCTCGACCGGTACGGCTGCGACGGCGCGGTCGGCGCGTTCGGCGCCGGGTCGCTGACCGCCGAGGAGGGCGGCGACGCCGCCGGGTTCGACGCCGACGCCCACGACGCCTACGTCGCCGGCCGGGTCGCGGAACTGGCCGGCGAGGACGGGAGCGCGGTCGACGCCTCGCAGGTCTATCAGACCCGCGTGCTCAAGGACGTGACCGAGACGCTGCGGCGCCGGGGGACCGGGCTGCTCGCGGCCGACGCGCTCCGGGACGCCGACGCCGGCGCCGGGATGGGCGTGCTGGCGGCCGACGGCTCGGAGAAGCCCGGCTACGCCGCGATGGCGGCCTCGCTCGAACCGGTGCAGGTCGTCCTCGACGCGTATCCCGCCACCGGCGCGACCCGGGAGCTGACCGTGCTCAACGACACGCCCGAGGCGGTGTCGGGCACCGTCTCGTGGACCGCGGGCGACCGGACCGGCGGGAGCGACGTCGAGGTCGGGGCCTACGGCCGGGAGCGGGCCGGGACCCTCGACGTGCCCGCCGACGCCGAGGCGGTCGAGCTCTCGTTCGGGACCGCCGACGGGTCGGTCCGGAACCGCTACCCGCTGTGAGACCACCGCGGAACGCACCTCTGCGAGGCGACGGACCGCCCGTCGCCGCGAACGCGCCCGCACGGGTCGGCCCTCTCTTTATATCCCCTCGAAAGGTGTGGGACGGCGTTACACGGCCGGTAGCGGGCGTGTGAACCCTTTCCACGCGCCGATTCTGCGCAACATTTATATAGCCACGGCGAATATTTGCTGATACCAGAACGCCACGAGCGTTCGGCAAGCATCGCGCGACAAATGACATGGGACTATTGTCACCGGTCGACTGCCAGCCGACGACAGCCGCCGCTGTCCTCCGCTGGCTCGCCGAACGCCGTGGCGGGTATGGAATCGAGGTCTAATTAGCATGGTAAGTGTAACCGAAGAGGAACTCCAGACCAAGTCGAAGGGCGAACTGATCAAACTCGCGGGCCAGCTCCGAGACCGACGCAACGAGCTGAACCAGAAGGCCAGCAAGCGCGCGTCCAAGCGCGACGACCTGAACGCCAAGACGCGCGAGAAGGTCGACGAGGCACAGGAGCACCGCGAGAAGCGCGACGAGCTCAACGAGAAGGTCCAGGAGCACAAGGAGAAGCGCAACGAGCTCAACGCGAAGGCCAACGAGCTGTTCGACGAGGTCGAGCAGCGCAAGTCCGACCTCGAGCTCAACGAGGGCAAGGACATCGAGGAGCTCGAGTCCGAGATCGAGGACCTCGAGTTCAAGCAGCAGACCGAGGTGCTCTCGACCGAGGAGGAGCGCGAGCTCATCGAGAAGATCGAGGACAAGCGCGAGAAGCTCCAGGAGCGGAAGGAGAAGCTCGACGACAGCGAGGATCTCGAGGAGCTCGTCGAGGAGGCCGAGGAGGTCCGCGCCGAGGCCAGCCGGCACCACGAGAAGGTGACCGAGCTCGCCGACAAGGCCCAGGAGCACCACAACCAGATGATCGAGGCCTATCGGGAGGCCGACGAGATCCGCGACGAGGCCGACGAGATGCACGAGAGCTTCGTGGAGGCCCAGGAGGCCGCCGACCAGCACCACGAGGACTTCGTGCGCGTCCAGAAGCGCCTGCGCGAACTCGACAAGCAGGAGGAGGAGGAGCGCAAGTCCGAGAAGGAGAAGGAGCGCGAAGAGGCCAAGGAGGAGGCCGAGGAGATTTACCAGCAGTTCAAGGACGGCGAGACCCTCGACACCGAGGACCTGATGAAGCTCCAGAAGACGGGGCTGCTGTAACTCTGTAGTTTCTGCGGTCGACTCGCGGTTATTCGAGTTCCGGGTAGCGGTGGGTTCGTGACGAGAGGTGACGAACAGCCGCAATCGTGATTTTCGGCTTCGTACATTGCGTAACAGAGGAAAGGAAACGAGAAGCTAGCTACTGCCGTCACCGATGAAGTACCGCAACCGCACAGCACCGCCCTCACACCTCCCCAGCCTCCTCCCTCACTTCGCTCGGTCGTCCCTCGCGCATATCGGCGGACCACAGGGGTCCGCCGTGGGAGCTTGCTCCCACGAGCCTCGGCTCGCTCCGCTCGCCGAGACGCCAGCGCGCGGCGAGAGGGTTGGTCGTTGGTCGGCCTATCGCGTCTCGTCACGGAGCTCCACCGATCGCCACACCGAACCAACGTTTAAATACCGAGCCGACCAACCACGGACCGTGCCAATCACGGTCCGACCCCGTTCGGCGGCCGGCCGGCCCGCCCGCGCTATGCGCATGCGCAGCGACGCGTAGCGTCGGGAGGACCCGCCCGGACCGTGGCGCGCGGACGGTTTCTCGCGGTGGCGAAACCCGACTCACCGACGGTACCGCCAGCCGGTCGCGACCGCACGGACCACACGACGACGGACATGCACGAACACGGAAATCGGCGGGTTTTACACCCGCGAAGGAGGACTGGATAGTATGAGCCACGACGACTTCCCCACGGAGAACCCCGCGGTGGTGACCTGCGGGTTGCCGTACGCCAACGGCGACCTCCACATCGGTCACCTCCGGACGTACATCAGCGGCGACGCCTTCGCCCGGGCGCTGGAGACGCTGGGCCAGGAGACCGCGTTCGTCTCCGGGTCCGACATGCACGGCACGCCCGTGGCGGTCAACGCCGAGAAGGAGGGCGTCGACCCCGAGGAGTTCGCGCTGCGCCACCACGAGAAGTACGCCGAGACGTTCCCCCGGTTCAACGTCGAGTTCGACAACTACGGCCACACCCACGACGAGACCAACACCGAGCTCACCAGGGAGATCGTCCGGACCCTCGACGAGAAGGGGTACGTCTACGAGAAGGAGATCCAGGTCGCCTACGACCCCGAGGACGACCAGTGGCTCCCCGACCGCTACGTAGAGGGGACCTGTCCCTACTGCGGCGAGCGGGCCCGCGGCGACGAGTGCGACGAGGGGTGCGGCCGCCACCTCGAACCCGGCGAGATCGAGGACCCCGTCTCGTCCATCTCGGGCAACCCGGCCGAGTACCGCGAGCGGACCCACAAGTTCTTCCGGGTCTCGGAGTTCGAGGAGTACCTGTCGGAGTTCCTCGACCGCCTCGAGGGGACGAGCAACGCGAGGAACCAGCCCCGGGAGTGGATCGAGAGCGGCCTCCAGGACTGGTGTATCACCCGGGACATGGACTGGGGCATCGACTACCCCGGCGAGGGCGGCGACGACCTCGTCCTCTACGTCTGGGTCGACGCCCCCATCGAGTACATCGCGTCGACGAAGCAGTACTCCGAGCGCGTCGGCGCCGAGGAGTTCGACTGGGCGACGCCGTGGCGCGACGGCGAGGGCGAGCTCGTCCACGTCATCGGCCGCGACATCATCCAGCACCACACCGTCTTCTGGCCGGCGATGCTTCGGGGCGCCGACTACAACGAGCCCCGCGCGGTGATGGCCAGCGGCTTCGTCAACCTCGACGGCGCGGCGTTCTCGACCAGCCGCGACCGGGCGGTGTGGGCCGACGACTACCTCGACGAGGGGTTCCACCCCGACCTGGTCCGGTACTACCTCACCACGACCGGCGGGTTCCAGAACGACGTCGACTTCTCGTGGGAGAAGTTCCAGGAGCGGGTCAACGGCGAACTCGTCGGCACGCTGGGCAACTTCGCCTACCGGAGCCTGCTGTTCGCGGCCCGCAACTACGGCGGCGCGCCCGACGCCGACACCTCCGAGGAGGTCCGCGAGCGCATCGAGGACGCGGTCGCGGACTTCGGCGCCGCGGTCAACGACTACTCGCTCAAGGAGGCGGGCGAGACCGCGGTCTCGCTGGCCGGCTTCGGCAACGAGTACATCCAGCGCAACGAGCCGTGGAACCTGACCGGCGAGGAGCCCGACCGGGCCGAGCAGGTCATCTACGACTGCGTCCAGATCGCCAAGGCCGTCGCGGTGCTGTCGGCGCCCATCCTCCCGGGCAAGGCCCAGCGGCTCTGGGAGCAGCTCGGCGAGGACGGCAGCGTCCACGACGCGCCGCTCGACGCCGCGCTCGAGTCGCCGCCGGGCGAGTTCGACGAGCCCGACGAGCTGTTCGAGCAGATCGAGGACGAGCGCGTCGAGGAGCTCAACGCGGACCTCGAGGAGCGCGTGGAGGCGGCCTCGGAGGAGGCCGACGGAGAAAGCGACGGGACCGCGGCCGACGAATCCGCGAGCGGCGACGCCGACGTCGAACCCATCAGCGAGGACCGCATCAGCTTCGAGGAGTTCCAGGACCTGGACGTCCGCGTCGGCGAGATCGAGGTCGCCGAGCCCATCGAGGGCGCCGACGACCTCGCGCGGCTCGAGGTCGACATCGGCGCCGAGACCCGCCAGATCGTCGCGGGCATCAAGCAGCTCCACGACCTCGACGAGCTGCCGGGCGAGCGCGTCGTCGTGCTGGCCAACCTCGAACAGGCCGAGCTGTTCGGCGTCGAGAGCGACGGCATGCTGCTGGCGGCCGGCGAGGACGCCGACCTGCTGACGACGAAGGGCGACAGCGAGCCGGGCACGAAGATCCGGTAGCCGGCGCCCGGTCGACGCGATCCGGTCCGCTCGGACCGAACGCGACTCCTTTTCCGACGGCGCTACGGTAATACCCGCGACTGCCGTTCGTCCGCGCATGGACGACCGACACGCGGACGACGACCAGTACGTGGACGACGACCGCCACGTGGACGGCGACCGCCCCGGCGACGGCGACCCGAAGCGCGCGGCGATGGACTCGTTCGCCGCGGCCGCCGACGCCTACCGCGACAGCGACGTCCACCGGGCGGGCGCGGACCTCGACCAGCTGGCCGAGTGGTGCGCCGGCGCCTCGCGGGCGCTCGACGCGGCCTGCGGCGCTGGCCACGTGGCGGGCGCGCTCGCGGACGCCGGGGTGCCGACCGTCGTCGCGGCCGACGCGACGGCCGAGATGGTCCGGACGGCGACCGACGACTTCCCGGTCGAGGGGGCGGTCGCCGACGCCGAGCGGCTCCCGTTCGCGGACGGCGCGTTCGACGCGGTGACCTGCCGCATCGCGGCCCACCACTTCCCGGACCCCCGGGCGTTCCTGCGGGAGGCGGCGCGGGTGCTCGAACCCGGTTCCGTCCTCGCCTTCGAGGACAACGTCGCCCCCGAGGACGGCCGGCTCGCCGACTTCTTCGACGAGTTCGAGCGGACGCGGGACCCGAGCCACGTCGCGGCGTACCCCCGGTCGACCTGGACGGCGTGGCTCCGCGAGGCGGGATTCGAGATCGAGGAGTCGCTGACGATGACCCGGAAGCTGAACTACGAAGCGTGGGTCGACCGGACCGACCCCGGCGAGGACCGCCGCGAGCGGCTGGCCGAACTGGTGCGGACGCCGGAGGCGGAGGAGGTGTACGGGGTGACGCTCGCGGACGGCGAGGTTCGGGGGTTCGGGAATCGGAAGCTGCTGGTCCGAGCCATGCTCCCCGAGTGACGGGTCGAAGGGAGTGACGGGCCCGAAGTGGAGAGTACGGGGCGGTCCGAGGCTGGCCGAGTCAGGTTCAGAGGTCGTCGACGACCTGCGCGAGCTCCTCGGTCGGGATGATCTCCATGGTCTGGGCGTCGAGGCCGTGGCGCTCCAGCGCGACGCCGGCCTGGTAGGCGGCGTCGCGGTCGGGCGCCTCCATGATGACCAGGAAGTCGTACTCCCCGAGGATGGCGTAGGTGTGCTGGAGGTCCGCGGACTGCTCGTCGAGGTCCGAGCGGATGTCGCCCCACACCGACGCGAGCTCCTGCGCGTTCTGGAAGTCCGTCCGGACGTCGACCAGCGAGGCGTAGGTGGGCATAGCTGTCCGCTTGGACAGGGATGTAAGAAGGGGTTGTGGCCGGCGAGACTACTCGTCGGCGAGTTAATCTCGGCGCAATCACGTGGGTTTTAGGCCCGGACGGCCCTACCCCGACCCATGAGAAACGCGAAGATCGTCTGTACGCTGGGACCGTCCTCCGACTCCCGGCGTACGATCCGGGAGCTGGCCGACGCCGGCATGTCGGTCGCCCGGCTCAACGCCAGTCACGGCACGCGGGCCGACCGCGCCGAGGTCATCGACCACGTGCGCGACGTCGACGAGACGACGCCCGACCCGCTCGCGGTGATGGTCGACCTCCAGGGCCCCGAGATCCGCACCGCGGAAGTCGACGAGCCCGTCCACCTCGAGACCGGCTCGACGGTCCGGTTCGTGAAGGGCGACACCGCGACGCCCGAGGAGGTCGGACTGAGCTACTCCATCACCAACGTCGAGCCCGGCGACACCGTGCTGCTGGACGACGGCCGCATCGAGACGACCGTCGAGGCGGTCGAGGACGGCGACGGCGAGGGCGACGTGGTGGTCGCCCGGGTCGAGAGCGGCGGCGACCTGAGCAGCCGGAAGGGCGTCAACGTCCCCGGCGTCGACCTCGACCTCGACGTCGTGACCGAGAAGGACCGCCGGGACCTCGAACTCGCCGCCGAGAAGCAGGCCGACTTCGTGGCCGCCAGCTTCGTCCGGAGCGCCGCGGACGTCCTGGAGGTCAGCGAGGTGCTCGAGGACCTGGGCGCCGACATCCCCATCGTCGCCAAGATCGAGCGCCGCGGCGCGGTCGACAACCTCGACGAGATCATCGGGGCGGCCTACGGCGTGATGGTCGCCCGGGGCGACCTGGGCGTCGAGTGCCCACTGGAGGACGTCCCGATGATCCAGAAGCGCATCATCCGGAAGTGCCAGCGGACCGGCACGCCGGTCATCACCGCGACCGAGATGCTCGACTCGATGGTCCACGCCCGCCGGCCCACCCGCGCGGAGGCCTCCGACGTGGCCAACGCGGTGCTCGACGGCACCGACGCCGTGATGCTGTCGGGCGAGACCGCCATCGGCGACGACCCGGTCCGGGTCGTCGAGACGATGGATCGCATCGTCCGGGAGGTCGAGGCCAGCCCCGAGTACGAGGAGGTCCAGGAGCAGCGCGTGCCGGCGGCCGACGACGCCCGGACCGACGCCCTGGCGCGGTCGGCCCGCTACCTCGCCCGCGACATCGGGGCGTCGGCCATCGTCGCGGCCAGCGAGTCGGGGTACACCGCGCTCAAGATCTCGAAGTTCCGACCCCCGGTCCCGGTGGTGGCGACCACGCCGAACGACGACGTCCGCCGCCAGCTCGCGCTCTCGTGGGGCGTCAACGCCGAGTACACCCCGGTCGCCGAGGGCGTCGACACCATCATCGAGGACGCCGTCCAGGCCGCGCTCGACGCGGGAGTGGCCGAGAGCGGCGACACCGTGGTCGTCGTCTCGGGCATGATGTCGGAACTCGAGGACACCAGCACCACCAACATGCTCAAGGTCCACGTCGCGGCCGAGACCATCGCCACCGGCCGGAGCGTGGTCCGGGGCCGGGTCGCCGGACCGGTCGCCCGGACCCGGGACGGCGACCTCTCGGACGTGCCCGACGGCGCGGTGCTGGCCATCGACCCCGAGTTCGACGGCGAGTTCTCGGGCGACCCCTCGAAGCTGGTCGGCATCGTCGACGCCCGGCCGGGGATGACCGGCTACCCCGCGATGGTCGCCCGCGAGCTCGACATCCCGATGGTGAGCGGCGCGCCGCTCGACCCGACCATCCGGGACGGCGACGTGGTGACCCTCGACGCCGAGCGCGGCGTGGTCTACGACGGCGACGTGACCCACGCCGACCGGCCGTAGGCGGACGACCGGCCGCCCGGCCTCGGGTGGCCGGCGGGCAGACGCCGACCCTCCGGTCGCGGGCGACGCGCCGGGGCGGAGACCAACCTTTTGGCGGTGGGGCGCCTACCCCGACCCATGTCGGACTGGAAGTACGACATCGACGAGGTCGGCGACGACGGCGACGACGGCCCGGAGGACCCCGACTCCGCGGCGGAGCGCGAGCCCGGGGCCGAGCCGCTCGAACCGCTCGAACCGGGGTCGCCGACCGCCGAGAACGCCTTCTTCGTCGCGCTCGGCGTCGCGACGACGCTGTTCGTCTTCGCCCGCGTCGTCATGCTCGTGGGGTGACCGCGGCCTCGACGCCGACCGGTGACCCGGGTCCGACGACCGGCGTCGGCTGCGCGGCGGCCGTCGCCGGCGCCGTCACTGCAAAACGTTAACCGGTCCGAATTCCAAGGCGATGGTATGGCACCGCTGCTGGACTCGCTCCCGCTGTTGCTCCTCGTCGCCGGCATCGGGCTGGCGATCGCCGAGGCGCTGATTCCCGGGGCGCACTTCATCGTCCTCGGCGTCGCGCTCGTCCTCGCAGGGTTCGTCGGACTGCTGCTGGGGCCGGCGGCCTCGCCGCTCGTGCTGGCCGCGCTGGTGCTCGGGTTCGGCGCGGCCTCGCTGTACGCCTACCGGGAGCTCGACCTCTACGGCGGCAAGGGCGTCGCCCGGACCAGCGACTCCGACTCGCTCAAGGGCCAGACCGGCCGGGTCACCGAGCGGGTCACGACCCACGACGGCCAGATCAAGCTCCACGACGGCGGGTTCAACCCCTACTACGCCGCCCGGAGCATCCACGGCGAGATCCCGGAGGGGACCGAGGTGATGGTGGTCGACCCCGGCGGCGGCAACGTCGTGAAGGTCGAGGCGCTGGAGGCCATCGAGGACCCCATCGACCGACAGCTCCGCGAGGGCCGGGCGGAGGCAGACGCCGAGACCGACCCGCAGGCGGACGCTCAGACAGGCCCCGAGCCGGAGCGCGAGACCGACACCGAAGGGGCCTGACGGAGGCCCGTCGAGGGGCGAGACGGCGGTTCCGCCGTCGATCGGGCGGCGGTGAGGGGAACGCTTAACACGTCCTCTTTCTAACACTCCAGGTATGTTGGTTCCACTACAGGCCGCCCCGACGGGTGGTCTCACGATCATCGCCCTGTTGGTCCTCGCGCTGGCCGTCATCACCATCTGGCAGTCGGTCGAGATCGTCGACGCGACCGAGAAGCGCGCGCTGACCGTGTTCGGCGAGTACCGCAAGCTGCTCGAACCGGGCATCAACTTCGTGCCGCCGTTCGTGAGCGCGACCCACCGGTTCGACATGCGAACGCAGACCCTCGACGTGCCCCGGCAGGAGGCCATCACCCGCGACAACTCGCCGGTGACCGCCGACGCCGTGGTCTACATCAAGGTCATGGACGCCAAGAAGGCGTTCCTCGAGGTCGAGGACTACAAGCGCGCGGTGTCGAACCTCGCCCAGACCACCCTCCGCGCGGTGCTGGGCGACATGGAGCTCGACGACACGCTCAACAAGCGCCAGGAGATCAACGCCAAGATCCGCCGGGAGCTCGACGAGCCCACCGACGAGTGGGGCATCCGCGTCGAGAGCGTCGAGGTCCGGGAGGTCAACCCGAGCAAGGACGTCCAGCAGGCGATGGAGCAGCAGACGTCCGCCGAGCGCAAGCGCCGCGCCATGATCCTCGAGGCGCAGGGCGAGCGCCGGAGCGCCGTCGAGACCGCCGAGGGTGACAAGCAGTCGAACATCATCCGGGCGCAGGGCGAGAAGCAGAGCCAGATCCTCGAAGCCCAGGGTGACGCGGTGTCGACCGTGCTCCGGGCGAAGTCCGCCGAGTCGATGGGCGAGCGCGCGGTCATCGAGAAGGGCATGGAGACCCTCGAGTCCATCGGGCAGGGCGAGTCGACAACCTTCGTCCTGCCGCAGGAGCTGTCGTCGCTGGTCGGCCGGTACGGCAAGCACCTCACCGGCAGCGACGTGAAGGAGGACGGCGAGCAACTCGACAGCCTCGACTTCGACGAGGAGACCCGCGAACTCCTCGGCCTCGACGACATCGAGGAGATCCTGGGCCAGATCGACGAGGAGGCCGAGATGGACGTCGAGGCGATGGAGCAGGAGGCCCAGGCCATCAAGGAGGGCGAGGACCCCGCCAACATCAAGAGCGCCGACGAGGTCATCGAACAGATGGACGAGGAGTCGCCCGACGTGGAGGACGTGAAGGCCGAGCTGGACGCGGAACTCGAGAAGTAGCCCCTCCGTTCGCCCTCCGTTTTCCTGCGCGTACCGAGACACCCGACCGCGGGTGATCGCGGGTCGTCACGCCGTGAGAAACCATTATTAAATAGTTATCCAGCATTGAAACGCGATTCCCGGAGCCGCCGCGAGCCCACGCGCGGCGTACGCACGGCCTATATCCGGATTAGTCGGGCGTGCGACGGTCTGCCAGCCGAAGGTGTTTTAGGCCCCCGCGACGACAGTTCTCCTGTAGATGGTTGAGCGCTCCGAAGTGGATGAAAATAAGCGGGCGACCCTCCGCCGGTTCGCGGTCCTGGGGGCCGCGACGCCGCTCGCCAAGTTCGGCGGCGACGGCGAGGCCGGCGGCGAGAGCGAGGCCCGCGACGCCATCGCGGGCTACGTCGCCACCACCCCGGGCGCGCACTTCTCGAAGATCCGCGACGACCTCAAACTGGGGACGGGGGAGGCCCAGCACCACCTCCGACAGCTGCTCAACGCCGAGGTGGTCGAGAGCCGCCGGGACGGCGACTACCGCCGGTTCTACCCGGCCGAGCAGTTCGCCCCGTTCGAGCAGGTCGCGCTGGGCTACCTCCGGCGGGACACCCCGCGGGGGATGCTCATCGAGCTGCTGCGCGACCCCGACGCGACGGGCAGCGACCTCGCGGCGGCCCTGGACGTGTCGCGACCGACCGTGAGCAAGTACGCCGCCGACCTGGAGGAGGCCGGACTGCTCGACCGCGAGGACGGCTACGCGGTCAGCGAGCCCGAGACGGTCATCACGCTGCTCGTGCGGTACGCCGACTCGTTCGGCGCCGACGCCGCGACGTTCGCCGCGCAGGCCGACGGCCTCATCTCGTTCGACCCGTAGCTTTTCGGTCGCCCCGCCCCGTCTTTCTCTATGGACACCGTCGCCGTCACCGGCGGGAACGGCGAGATCGGCTCGGCGCTGCTCGCGGCGCTCGCCGACCGGGGGTACCGGACCGCGAACCTCAGCCGGGGCGAGCGCCGCGAGGACGCCGCCGATCGGTACCTCCGGACCGACCTGCTCGACCCGGGCGAGGTGTACGGGTCGCTCGCGAGCGCCGACCCCGACGCCGTCGCTCACTTCGGGACGATTCCCCGTCCCGACGAGTCGCCGGGCCACGTCACCTTCCGGAGCAACGTCCAGACGACCTACCACGTGCTGGCGGCCGCCGAGGCCCTGGGCATCGAGACGGTGGTCCTGGCGTCGAGCCTCTCGGCGCTGGGCGCGGGGTTCGAGCCGGAGGTCGACGTGCGCTACCTCCCGGTCGACGAGGCCCACCCGCTGACAGCGAGTAACCCGTACGGGCTCGGCAAGCGGGTCGCCGAGGTGGTCGGCGACGGGTTCGGCCGGCGTGCGGGCGCGCCGACGACCGTCGCCTCGCTCCGGTTTCCGCTCGTCGCGACCGGGGCCAAGCTCCGGGACGAGTTCGCCGCGGCCGACCGGTCGCTCGACGCGGTCCGCGAGGCCGGCTTCTTCGAGACGGCCCGCAAGACCCTGTTCGCCTACGTCCACCTCGACGACGCGACTGACCTCGCGGTCCGGGCACTGGAGGCCGACTTCGCGGGCCACGAGGCGTTCTTCGGCGCCGCGGCCGACACGACCGTCGACGCGCCGAGCGCGGAGCTCGCAGAACTCTACGACGCCGAGGTCCGCGCCGCGTTCGAGGGCCACGAGAGCCTCCTCGACACCGGGAAGGCCCGGCGACTGCTGGGCTGGTCGCCCGAGCGGTCGTGGCGGTCGCTGTGAGTGATCGTGGCGGCCGCTGTGAGCGGTCGGGTCGAAGATAGGAAAGTTGAGGGCCGGAAACGCGCGGAGCGGAGGGTGGACGGCGGGGACCGGGAAGTGGACGGCGGGAATCGCGGGCGGACGACGTGGACCGGAGGACGGACGGCGGAACCCACCTCCCCCGAGCGCGCCGGCAACTACCGCGTTCGGGTGTCGCGTCCGTCGGCTCAGACCGTGACCTTCCAGGTCGTCGAGGAGGAGTAGCCCCACTTCTCGACGTCAACGTCGAACTCGCCGTCGGCGATGGCGGTCATGTTCGCGCCGACCTCCTTGGCGGTCATGCCGAGCTCCTCGCCGATGAGCCGGGACTTGAAGTAGGTCTTCATCTGGCCCTTCTCGCGGAGGAACTGGAGGATGCGCTGTTGCTTGTCGGTCAGGGTGGTCGTGCCAGCAGTTGCGGTCGTGCTCATGACGTACCTCTCGCTTGGACGGAGATCGCCTTAGTGGATTTGGTACGAGGAGTTAACGCCACGCCGTCTTGCTATTTTCCTGGAATAAATATCGTACTAAACCATCCCCCGGGGGTCCGTTGGTACGGCTGGTTAATCCGGAATTTCCCGGACGTGTCTGTTCGCGGTCGTTCCGCGCGACCCTCGGTCCCGGCCGACCGGAGCGGGGCGAGAGCCGGGGATAATCCCGGATTACCGGACGTAACGTCGGCTGGACTCGCTTCCACGAGGCGTTTCCGACTGAACTGGGCTGAACGGCGACCGAAAACGGATGAACGACGCCGCAAAGAGCGGCCTATACCCGTGAAGCGCCCGCAACGGAGCAGAAGGTACTTACGCGACCGGACTGAGTCTCTTCGATAATGAGCGGTCGTGCAGTCGAGGTGAGCGTCGTCCTCCCGGCCTACAACGAGGAGGCGACGATCGAGAACACGGTCGAGACGACGCTCGCCACGCTAGACGAGTTCCTCCCCGCGGGGACGTTCGAGGTCATCGTCGCCGAGGACGGGTGCGACGACCGCACCCCGGAGATCGCCGACCGGATGGCCGCGGACGACCCGCGGGTCCGGCACTACCACAGCGACGAGCGGCTGGGCCGCGGGGGAGCGCTGAACCGGGCGTTCGAGGCCGCCGACGGGGACACGCTGGTGTACTTCGACACGGACCTCGCGACGGACATGAAGCACCTCGAGGAGCTGGTCGAGAGCGTCCGGTCGGGGGCGTACCAGTTCGCCACCGGGTCGCGCTGGATGCCCGGCGAGGAGGCCAGCAGGCCCGCCAAGCGCGACGTGGCGAGCCGGGGGTTCAACGGCCTGACCCGGACGTTCCTCGGGTCGGAGATGCGGGACCACCAGTGCGGGTTCAAGGCGTTCGACCGGACCGCGCTGTTCGACGTGCTCGAGGACGTCGAGGACGAGCACTGGTTCTGGGACACCGAGGTGCTGGTGCGCGCCCAGCGCCGGGGCTACGACGTCAAGGAGTTCGCGGTCGACTGGACCCCGAAGGGCGACTCGAAGGTCGACATCGTCCGGGACGTGTTCGGGATGGGCAGCCAGATCATGCGGTGCTGGTGGGAGTTCTCGGTCCAGCCCCGCATCACCCGCCGGGTGTCGATCGCGGCCGGCGTCTTCCTGACCGTCGTCGCGGTGCTGCTGATGGGCCAGTACCTCCCGCTCGAGGAGGTCGTCGCCCAGATGAGCGCGGCCGACCCCGCGCTGGTCGCGCTGGCCGCGCTGGTGTACGTCATCTCGTGGCCCCTCCGCGGGACGCGGTACAAGGACATCCTGGAGGAGCTGGACTACACCGAGGACGCGGGCTTCCTGACGGGGGCCATCTTCGTGAGCCAGACCGGCAACCTCGTGTTCCCGGCGCGGGCGGGCGACGCGGTCCGGGCCTACGTCGTGAAGGCCCGGCGGTCGATCCCGTACCCGACCGGGTTCGCGTCGCTGGCGGTCGAACGGGTCTTCGACCTGCTGACCATCACGATGCTGGCGGGCGTGGTGCTCGTCGGCCTCGCGCTCAGCGGCGCGACCGCCGGGCTCGAGTCGACCCTGTTCGGGTCGGCCCCGACCGGCGGCGAGGGCGGCGACTACGGCGCGGCCGGCCAGACCGCCCTCTACGTCGCGGGCGGGGTCGGCCTCGCGGCCATCCTCGCGGTCGCGGCCATCGTCGCCAGCGCCCGGTCGGACCGCAACCTGGTCCGGGGCGTGGTCTCCCGGCTCAGCAACGACTCGTACGCCGACTACGTCGCGGGCGTCATCGAGCGGTTCACCGGCGACGTCCAGACGGTCGCGGGCGACCGCAGCGCCTTCCTCACGGTGGGCGCCAGCAGCCTCGCCATCTGGACGCTCGACGTGGTGACCGCGCTGCTCGTGCTGAGCGCGTTCCCGAGCGTCGAGCTCCCGATCCCGCTGCTCGCGGGCGTGTGCTTCTTCGCGGTCAGCGTGGGCAACCTCGCGAAGGTCCTGCCGCTGTCGCCCGGCGGGGTCGGCCTCTACGAGGGCGCGTTCACCCTGCTGGTGGTCGGGCTGACTCCGCTGGGCTGGAGCGTCGCGCTCGGCGCGGCCATCCTCGACCACGCGGTCAAGAACATCGTGACGCTGGTCGGCGGCGTGGCGTCGATGCTCTGGCTCAACGTCTCGCTGACCACCGCGGTCGAGGAGAGCAAGGACGCGCGGGCCGCCGCGGACCCGGCGGAGCCGACCGACGACTGACTCGCCGGACTCCCTTCTCTATCGACGCGCCGACCGCCGCTCCGGAGGCGCACCTACTCGTACAGGTCGGTCACGAACGGGCCGAGCGCGCCCGCGACCGCCTGGCGGAGCGCGCCCTCGCGGTCGATGGCGTTCGCGGTCAGCGCGCCCGCCGCGCCCTGCTTCTCCGCGACGTTCTCCATGTCGAGCACGTCGTCCATGACGGGGCCGAGCTCCTCGCCGTCGCGGACTCTGACGGCGATGGACTCGGGGAGCCGCAGTCGGGGGCCGGCGCCCCTGCCGACGCGGTCGCCGTCGGTGGCGGCCGCCCACATGATGAGAAAGAGCCCCTCCGCGCCGTCGACCTCGGCGACGCCGCCCTCGAGCCCGACGCCGAGGTCGAAGTCGCCCGCTTCGAGGGCGTTGCGCGCGCGGTTCTCCGCGCCTTCGACGGTCTCGCGCTCGCCGCGAGGCTGTTCGCTCACGCCCGATTCGACCCCGACCGACTCGACCGCCGTCCCGGGGAACTCGCCCAGGGCGGCCTCGGTCGCGGCGCGCTTCACGGGGTTGGTGCTGCCGACGCCGACTCGCATGGCCGTGTGATGACTCCCGGCGGACTTGGCGGTTACGCTCTCTCGTCGTGTCGCGGCTACGCCTCCCGCCTCCATCGGAGAGGGCGGTCAGAATGCCGCCGGCCGGCCCCGTTCAGTCCACCCAGACTGTCGCTAGCCCCGCCGAGCGCGTCCCGGGTTGCCGGTGAGATGGATACAGATAGGCCTCACGAGCCGAGCGCGTCGCCGTGGAGCGTCCCGGCCAGCGTCTCGATGCCCTCCACGAGGCGGGGGCTGGGCTGGTTGAGCAGCGAGTCGTCGAGGACGTGGACGTCGCCTCGGTCGACCGCCGAGAGGTCCCAGTCGCGATCGGCGACGGCGGCCGGGTCGGCGCAGGCGCCGTGGCCGCAGACGTGGAGCACGACGTGGTCGGGGTCGGCGGTCTCGACCTCGGTCGCCGACACCTCCCGGGAGCGCTCGCCCGGGTCGACGAAGGGGTAGCGCCCGCCCGCGGTCTCGACCGCCTCGGGCACCCAGTTGCCCGCGGCCATCGGCGGGTCCGACCACTCCTCGCAGTAGACGACCGGCCGGTCGGCTCCGTCGTCGGGCGTCAGCCGCCGGACGCGGTCGAGGCGGTGCCCGGCCCGCCGGGCCAGCGCCGCGCCCTCGTCGGGGAGCCCCACCGCCGCCCCCAGCTCGGCGAACGACTCGACCACCTCGTCGAGCGCGGTCGGCGCGGCGTGGAACACCTCGTGACCCCGCTCCCGGAGGTCGGCCGCGACGTCGGCCTGGAGGTCGTCCGCGGTCAGGACCAGGTCCGGGTCCAGGTCGGCGACCGCGTCGTAGTCGGGGTTGAGCCACCCGCCGACCGCGGGGACGTCGGCCTCGCAGTGGTGGGTCGCGCCCGCGAGGCGGTCGGTCGCGTCGAGCGCCCGCAGGATCTCGGTCGCGCTCGGGGCCAGCGAGACGATCCGCTCGGGATGGGCTGCCATCACCGTCGGGTTGGGACCCCCGATGGTTAAATCGACCGCCGACCGCGCTCGTCCAACGGACGGGTGCTTAAAATTATCCCGTCGGCGGCGGAGACCGACGTTTCGGGGTGTGTGCCACCCGTTCACGAGACCCTAGCAAGGAAGTTCCGAAAATACTAAATACCTTTCGGAACAACGCAAGGTCAAGCAACCGAGCCCGGGGTTTTCCAGGTTTTCCCTGCCCGGTAGCCGACGCCTTGTCCGTCAACGAGGAGCCATCATGTCCGACGTCAGCACTAGAGTCAAGCGAGCCGAAGAGGAAGAGAGCGAGCGAGAGACCGACGAGTCCACCGCGTGCCCGGAGTGCGGCGGCAACATCATCTCCGACACCGAGCACGGCGAGACCGTCTGCGAGGAGTGCGGCCTGGTCGTCGACGAGGACCAGGTCGACCGCGGGCCGGAGTGGCGCGCGTTCGACTCCAAGGAGAAGAACGAGAAGAGCCGGGTGGGCGCCCCGACCACCAACACGATGCACGACAAGGGGCTGTCGACCAACATCGACTGGCGCAACAAGGACGCCTACGGCAACTCGCTGGGGTCGCGCCAGCGCGAGAAGATGCAGCGGCTGCGCAAGTGGAACGAGCGGTTCCGCACCCGCGACTCCAAGGAGCGCAACCTCAAGCAGGCCCTCGGCGAGATCGACCGCATGGCCTCCGCGCTCGGGCTGCCGGACAACGTCCGGGAGACCGCCTCGGTCATCTACCGGCGGGCGCTCGACGAGGACCTCCTGCCGGGCCGCTCCATCGAGGGCGTCTCGACCGCCTGCGTCTACGCCGCCGCGCGCCAGGCCGGCGTCCCGCGCAGCCTCGACGAGATCGCGGACGTCTCGCGGGTCGAGAAGAGCGAGGTCGCCCGGACCTACCGCTACGTGGTCCGCGAGCTCAACCTCGAGGTCAAGCCCGCCGACCCCGAGAGCTACGTCCCGCGGTTCGCCTCGGGGCTCGACCTCTCGGACGAGGCCGAGCACCGCGCCCGCGAGCTGCTCCAGACCGCCAAGGAGAAGGGCGTCCACAGCGGCAAGTCGCCGGTCGGCCTCGCCGCGGCCGCCGTCTACGCCGCCGCGCTGCTGACCAACGAGAAGACCACCCAGGCCGAGGTCAGCGAGGTGGCCGACATCAGCGAGGTCACCATCCGGAACCGCTACCACGAGCTGCTGGAGGCCGAAGAGGCCCCGGCGATGGCCTGAGACGGTCGTCCGAGAGTCCCCGCGGCCGGCGCGCCGCGGACCCCGCACAGTTCTCTAGTTCCACACAGTTCGGAACCGAAAGAGAGTTCAGTCCGCCCGACGAGTGGGTTACAGAGCGGATGGAGACCGAACACCGCATCCACGTCGGCGACGCCCGCGAGATGGCCGCGCTGGACGACGACGCGGTCGAGCTCGTCGTGACCTCGCCGCCGTACCCCATGATCGAGATGTGGGACGACCTGTTCGCCGAGCTGCGTCCCGACGTCGCCGACCTGCTGGACGCGGGCGACTCGGACGCCGCGTTCGAGGCGATGCACGACGCGCTCGACCCGGTCTGGGACGAGCTCGCGCGGGTGCTGGTCGACGGCGGCGTCGCCGCGGTCAACGTCGGCGACGCCACCCGCAACGGCGGCGAGGGGTTCCAGCTCTACCCCAACCACGCCGAGCTCATCTCGCGGTTCCGCGAGCGGGGGTTCGACCTCCTGCCGGACGTGCTGTGGCGCAAGCCGGCCAACGGCCTCACCAAGTTCATGGGCTCGGGGATGGTGCCGCCCAACGCCTACGCCACCCTCGAACACGAGTACGTCCTCCTCTTCCGGAACGGCGGGGAGTCCCGGTCGTTCGAGGCCGGCGCCGACCGGCGCTACGAGGCGGCCTACTTCTGGGAGGAGCGCAACGACTGGTTCTCGGACCTGTGGACCGACGTCCGGGGCGAGGCCCAGCAGTTGGACCACGCGGAGCTCCGCGAGCGGTCGGGCGCGTTCCCCTTCGAGCTCCCCTACCGGTTGATCAACATGTACTCGGTGTACGGCGACACGGTGCTCGACCCCTTCTGGGGCACCGGGACCACCTCCCTGGCGGCGATGGTCGCCGGCCGGGACTCGGTTGGCTACGAGCTCAGCCGGGAGTTCCGGGAGGTGTTCGACGACCGCCTGACGGGCGTCGAGTCGTTCGCCGACGAGCGCAACCGCGAGCGGCTGGCCGACCACCGGGAGTTCGCCGAGGGCGAGGAGCTCGCCTACGAGGCCGAGAACTACGACTTCCGGGTCAAGACCAGCCAGGAGCGACAGATACAGCTCTACACCGTGGCGGACTGCGAGCGCGACGGCGACCGCTACGTGGTCTCCCACGAGGAGTTCGGCGGGGAGTGAGGCGATTCGTCGAGTGTCGACTGCCGATTTCGGTCGTTCGGCGCGCGCTGGCGCGGCCCGTCAGTGTCCGCGCCAAGCGTGCGAGGTCTGCGTGAGCGAAGTGAACGCAGGCCCGTCAGAGCGTGCTCTGACGGTGGAGGCGGCCGCGTCTGCGCAAGCGAAGTGCGCGCAGGCTCGTCGGACGCGGTTCGTCCGACGGTGTTCAGGCGGCCGCCGAGGCCGGGGAGGTGTGAGGCCCGCGGTTGCGGTGGCGGTGGTGTGCGGTACAGTTGTGACGGCAGTAGCTAGCTACCTCTGTTCGAATCCGATTTCGTCGCAGCGACACGTCCACCCGCTCGCGACCAACGGGTACACTTTTCCGCACCCCCGACACACACCCCCACATGGACTTCGAGGAGTTCGTCCTCGCGGCGAGCCTCGCCGACCTCGGCGCCGAGCCCCGGGCCCGCGAGCACGCCGACGCGGTGGAGTTCCGGATGGACCTCGCCGACGACCCGCTGGCCGCGCTCGACGACTACGGCGGCGAGCTCCCCGTGCTCGCGACCAACCGGGCGGCGTGGGAGGGCGGCGAGGCCGACGACGACGAGGCCCGCCTGGCGGCGCTCGCGGAGGCCGCCGAACTGGCCTGCGTCGGCGCGGTCGACGTCGAGCTCCGGTCGCTGACCGCCGGCGACGGCGAGCGCGTGGCCGAGCGCGCCCGCCGGGCCGGCACCGCCGTCGTGGCCTCGGTCCACGACTTCGAGCGCACGCCGCCGAGACCCGACCTGCGCGGGACGCTCGAGACCGCCACCGACCGCGGCGACGTGGGGAAGCTGGCGGTCACGGCAGAGAGCCGGGACGACGTGCTCGACCTGCTGGCGGTGACCCGGGAGTTCGCCGCCGCGGGCGAGCGCGTCGCCACGATGGCGATGGGCGCGCCCGGCCGCCACTCGCGGGCTGTCGCGCCGCTCTACGGTTCGAAAATCGGCTACGCGCCGGTCGATCCCGCCGACGCCACCGCGCCGGGCCAGTACGACCTCGCGACGCTGGCGCGGCTGGTCGACGAGCTGTCGTGACCCGGCGAACCGGCCCGCCCGATGCGCGGAACCGGCGAGGAGTTAAAATAGAACGCCCACATTGACCGCTAAGACCGGCCTGAGGGGACAGCATTTATTAACGTCGGTCGGCTACCCGCGACTAGTGACCCGTACGAAATCCGAGAAGCGTCCGTGGTTGGGCGCGCTGCTGTCGTTCCTCCTGCCCGGACTCGGCCACGTCTACATCCGGGAGTGGCTGCGCTCGGCGATGTGGTTCGCCTTCGCGGTCAGCGCGGTGCTGCTGTTCGTGCCGCTCCCGGACGCGGCGCTGACCGGCGCGACGAGCGTCGGCGCCGCGATGGACGCCGCGATGGAGGCGACCAGCGACCTCCCGCTCGAGGCGCTGGTGCCCATCTGGGTCGTGCGGGCGTTCAGCGCCATCGACGCCTACTGGCTGGCGCTCCAGACCCGGAGCGACGAGGAGGACGGCGAGCAGTGCCCGGCCTGCGGCAAGCCGGTCGACGACGACCTCGACTTCTGCCAGTGGTGCACCACCCCGCTCCCCGAGCGGGACGGGCCGAACGGGCCGACGGAGAGCAACGCCGTCTCGCGCTGACGTCGATTCGAACGGAAGCGGTCTCTCACCGACCTGGCCCTGCACGAGGGAGTCCTGAACAGCGACTCTCGAACGGAGGGCTCTCGCCCGGACGCGGTCCGCGCTACTTCTCGATGATGCTCTCCTCGACGGTCTCGCCGAAGTGGCGGGCGCCGCCCTCGCGGAACACCAGGAGCTCGTCGCCCTCGGCCAGGTCCGTGACCGCGGTCCGGCCGTCGCGGGTGGCGACCTTGATGGTCTCGGCGTTCTGGAGCAGCGTCTCGACCCGGTCGCCGTCGTCGAACTCGACCTCGACCCGGAACATGGGCCGCTTCTCGATCTTGACCCGGCCGACCGTCGCCTCGCGGGTCCGGCCCTCGAGGTCGACGACCTGGACCTCGTCGCCGGACTTGAGCTCGGCGAGGTACTTGGTGCCGCCGTCGGGCGTCCGGACGTAGGCGTGGACCGCGCCCGCGTTCACCCGGAACGGCCGGGAGGCGACGTACGGCGACTCGGCGGTCTCGGCGTGGACGAAGAACAGGCCCCGGGACATCGACCCGACGAGCATCCCCTCGTCGTGGTCCATCAGGCTGCCCGTGTCGACGCAGACCCGGTCGGCGCTGCCGACCCGCTCGACCGCGGTGACCGCCGCCCAGTCGAGGTCGAGGCGCTCGCGCTCGGCCTCGTCGCGGACCTCGACGGTCTCGCGAATCTCGTCGGGGTCGTCGGAGTCGAGCAGCACCGCGTCGCTGCCGAGTTCGAGCGTCTCGAACGCGGTCCTGGCCTCCTCGGCGGAGGTGACGCCCGCGACGAGGTCGGTCTCCTCGCCGATGCGCGCGATGAGGTTCTCCAGCGGGATGATGGTCCAGTCCTCGCCGACGACGATGGTGTAGTCGGCCTCCTCGGCGGCCGCCTCGGCGAACGCCTCGTAGTCCTCGCTCAGGATGCGGACGTACGCGCCCTCGGCCCGCTCGTCGTCGCGCCGGAGCGTCGAGAGGTCGGCCGACCCCGAGAAGTCCGAGGGGAGGTCGACGGTGCCGTCGCCCTCGCCGTCCTTGCCCACGACGAAGGCGTCCGGGTCGGCCCCGGACTCGGCCTCGTCGATGAGTTCGGCGTCGCCGTCGGTGAACGCCGCGACGTTGACGTCGCCGAGCTCGCGCACCCGTTCGACGTCGGCGGCGTCGACCAGCACCCAGTCGACGCCCGCTTCGAGTCCCGCCGTGATCCGTCTGCGGCGGTCGTCCCAGTCGCCGACCGCGTCGTCGGCCTTGAGCCACACGGAGCGTGTCATGTTATGTTCCCACGCTTGCAGCGAGACGGCTTGAACGTGGCGGATGCGACGTATGGTGCGACCGACTCGGAACCCGGCCGACGACAGAGAACGGGGAGAGGGAGCCCGGTCGGCGGAGCAGCGAGGGAATCCGGGTCCTCGACGAGCGGGGACTCAGCCGGAGCTGTCGGTCGTCGTCGACGTGCCTCGCGCCGCGGTCTCGGTGTCGCTCGGCGTTGCGGTCCCGTTCGGCGCCGCGGTCTCGCCGCCGCCCGCCGCGGTCGTCCCGCCTCCGCTGGCGGCTGTCGTCGCGGTCCCGTCGCCGGCGGTCGTGGTCGGCGGGCTCGCGGCCTCGACCCACGTCGGGCGCTCGACGGTGACGCCGCCGAGTTCGGTCAGCGCGAACTCGTAGTGGACGCGGGTCGCGTCGTCACCGGCGTAGGCCGCGGTCAGCGACAGCGAGTGGACCTGGCCGGCCGCGTCGACGACGACCGTGGCGTCGAAGTCGGTGTAGTTCTCGGCCTCGACGGCCCGGTTCGCTCGAAGGACGGTCACGGTCCGTCCGTCCCGCTGTTCGACGCCGGCCACGTCGAACTCGCCGGCGGCCAGCGCGAGCTCGATGAGCCACGACTGGGTGACCTGCGAGTCGAGGTCGGCCCGCGGCAGGTGGGCCCACGTCTCGTCGGCGACGTTCTCGCCGCTCCGGTTGTACCGCCGGAGCTCGGTCCGGTTGGTCCCGCGGTACCGGACGACCACCGCCGTCTCGTTGGCCCAGAGGTCGGTGGCGACCCGGGTCCCGCCGTCGCCGAGGCGGCGCACGCTGTCGGAGTGGACGATCAGCGGCGACAGCCCGGCCTCGACGGCGCCGCGCTGGCGGGTCCACTGGCTGGCCGGGCCGACCGAGACGTTGGCGTGGAACCGGAAGGCGAAGCTGGTGTTGTTGAGCGCGGTCCGGTGGGCGGCGACCAGCGCCGACGGGTCCTCGACGCCGGTCCGGTTGACCCCCGGCGGGAGCGACTCGTTCGACGAGGCGTTCGCGGTGGTGGTCGCGGTCCCCGGCGGAGCGGGCTCGCTCCCGGCGCCGGTCTGCGTCCCGGCGGGCGGAGTCGTCGTCGCGGTCGCCCGGTCGGGTCCGTCGGGCGGGTCGCCGCCCGCGCAGCCGGCGACGACGACCATCAGGGCTACGAGGAGCAGTGCGACTCGACGGGCATCCATTTCCTCGTACTCCGTCGCCGGCACCCATAAACGGACGGTACCATGCCGGGACGTTTTCTCGATTTAGCCACCGATTATCCGGACTAAGTCGGGCTTACCCGGTCGATATCGGCCGCCGGAGCGGCCCTACCGCACCGAGTCGAGCAGCAGCTTCTGTTCGACGCGCTTGACCTCGTGCTGGACGTCGCGGACCGCGTCGATGTTGGCCGAGATGGACGAGACCCCCTCGTTGACCAGGTGCTGGACCATCTTGGGCTTCGAGCCGGCCTGGCCGCAGATCGAGGTGTCGACGCCGTGGGCCCGGCAGGTCTCGATGGTCTGGCTGATGAGTTGCAGGACGGAGGGGTGGAGCTCGTCGAACCGGTCGGCGACGTTCTCGTTGTTGCGGTCGACCGCGAGCGTGTACTGGGTCAGGTCGTTGGTGCCGAACGAGGCGAAGTCGATGCCCTGCTCGGCCATCTCCTCGACGCCGAGCGCCGAGGCCGGCGTCTCGATCATCACGCCCCAGGTGCGCTTGTCGGGGTCGATGCCCGCCTCCGCCATGAGGTTGCGGGCCTGGATGACGTCCTCGGCGTCGTTGACCAGCGGCAGCATGATCTCGACGTTGTCGTAGCCCATCTCGTAGAGCCGGGCGAACGCCTCGAGCTCGTGGGCGAACACGTCGGGCCGGTCGAGGCTCCGCCGGATGCCCCGGTAGCCCAGCATCGGGTTGTGCTCGTCGGGCTCGTCCTCGCCGCCCTGGAGCTGGCGGAACTCGTCGGTGGGCGCGTCGAGCGTCCGGACCCGGACCGGCCGGGGGTAGAACTCGTCGGCCACGGTCCGGACCCCCTCGACGATCTCGGTGACGTAGGCGTCGACGCCGTGGTCCTCGATGTACCTGGCGGGCGTCTTGTTGGTCGAGAGAATCATGTGCTCCATCCGGAGCAGTCCCACGCCGTCGGCGCCCGTGGCCGCGGCGCGCTCGGCGGCCTCCGGGATCGAGACGTTGACCTTCACCTCGGTCGCGGTCATCGGCTTGACCGGGGTCTTCGGCCGGGCCTCCTCGATGGGCTCGCGCTCCTGGTCGGTCTGGCGCCGGCCCTCGGTGACCGTCCCCTTGTCGCCGTCGATGGTGATGCGCTGGTTGTCGGTCAGCGTCTCGGTGGCGTCGGTCGAGCCGACGACCGCCGGCACGCCCAGCTCCCGGGAGACGATTGCGGCGTGGCTGGTCATGCCGCCCTCGTCGGTGACGATGCCCGCCGCCCGCTTCATCGCGGGCACCATGTCGGGCGTGGTCATCTCGGTGACGATGATGTCGCCGTCGCTGACCTTGTCGAGCTGGTCGAGCTGGTCGACGATCCGGACCGCGCCCGACGCGATGCCGGGGCTCGCGCCCAGCCCGGAGACCAGGACGTCGCCGCTGCCCGACGCGCCCCCGGCGTCGCCGCCGGGGCTGGCGGCCTCGACGCCGCCGCTTCCGTCGGTGATGCCCTCGGTCGGGCTGCCGTTGGCGCCGTTCGCGTCCGCGACGGTGTCGCTCGCGCCGCTGGCGCTCGCCTCCGCGTCGGTCGCGATCTCGCTGTCGGCGTCGTCGATGGTCGTGATGGGGCGGGACTGGAGCATGAAGACCTCACCGTCGACGATGGCCCACTCGACGTCCTGGGGATTGCCGTAGTGGTCCTCGACGCACTCGCCCAGTTCCACGAGGCGCTCGATGTCGCCTTCGTCGAGCACCTGGGCCTCGCGCAGGTCCTCCGAGACCTCGCGCTCGACGGTCTCGCCGGTCTCCTCGTCCTTCTCCATCTTGGTCTTCTTGTCGGCGACGGTGACCTCCTCGACCGCGCCGGTCTCGCGGTCGACGACGTAGTTGTCGGGCGAGACCGACCCGGAGACGACCGCCTCGCCGAGCCCCCAGGCGGCCTCGATGATGATCTTGGGCGCGCCGGTCGAGGGGTGGCTGGTGAACATCACGCCGGACTTCTCGGCGTCGACCATCCGCTGGACGACGACCGCGATGTCGACCACGTCGTGGGCGAAGCCCTTCTCCTGGCGGTAGTAGATGGCCCGCTGGGTGAACAGCGACGCCCAGCACCGCTTGACCCGGTCGACGAGGTCCTCGCGGGTCACGTTGAGGAACGTCTCCTGCTGGCCCGCGAACGAGGCGTCGGGGAGGTCCTCGGCGGTCGCCGAGGAGCGGACCGCGACGAACGCCTCGTCGTCCCCCAGGTCGTCGTAGGAGTCGAGGATCTCCCGGCGGATCTCCTCTGGCATCTCGGTCTCCAGCACGAGCTCCTTGGCCCGCGACTGGGCCTCGGCGAGCGCCGCGGAGTCCTCGGTGTCGACGTCCACGGCCTCGAACAGTTCCTCCGCGATGCCGGTCTCCTCGATGAACGAGCGGTAGGTGCCGGCCGAAACCACGAACCCCGAGGGAACGGGCAGGCCCGCGCCGGTGAGCTCCCCCAGCGACGCGCCCTTCCCGCCGACCAGTTCGAGGTCGTCCGCGGTGATTTCGTCCAGCCAGAGTACAGCCATTGGTGCATGTGAGAGAACAGGAAGGCGAATAAAGAATGTTCCGACCGGCCGGAGGGGAGAATATTAACTCGAAACCGGATATTCTCTCGGCCACGGGAACGCCGCGACGACCGGTCCGGCGGCCGCCGGAAGTTCTCCGCTCACCGACACGAAATCGGATGGGTTTATGACCCCGGGTCGGCCTCACCCACGCATGGACGCGAAACGCTCGCTTCGGTGGGCAGTGTACTACGTCGTCCTCGCCGGCGCCGCCGCCCTGGTCGGTGGCGCGCTCGTCGGCGCGGGCGTCGTCCTCGGCATCGGCGACGGGTACGAACGACTGGCGAACGGCGCGGCGCTCTCGGCGGCGCTGACGACCGCCGCGCCCGGCCTCGCGGTCGCGGTCCTCGGCGTGCTGGTCTGGGCGATCGGCAGCGTCGCGGCCTTCGTGCGGGTGTTCACCGCCGCGGTCGAGGAGCAGATGCGCGAGCGCTTCGACAGCGAGAAGGTCAAGAGCGAGATCCTGTCGGTGCTCGACGAGCGCCTCTCGGAGGTCGAGCACGACGTCTCCGAGACCCGCCGCCAGGTGTCGGAGCTCAAGCGCGAGGACACCGCCGAGGAGTTCCAGTTCGGCGACCAGGACTGAGTTCGGTCCGAGGTGTTCGCCCCGCTTCGAGGGTGTGCGCCTCCGGGTCGCTGCATCGTTACCGTCACCCGAACCGGGGCAAGACTTCTACCGCGCGCCCCCGACTCCGGGAGCATGGACACCGACGAGGCGCCGGCCGACGCGACCCTCCGGCGGATGCTCCGCGAGGTGCGCCCCGAGTGGTCGCTCCGCGAGGCCGCGCCCGCCGACGGGGGCACCGACCTCGTCTACTTCCTCGACGTCGAGACGCCGGATGGTCCCCGCGAGTGCGTCCTGAAGGCCTGCGAGTTCCTCGACCCCGAGGCCTTCCGGCCCGAACCGTACCTGCTGACGCTGGCCGACCGCCGGACGTCGATCCCCGTGCCGAGCGTCCTCGGCGCGGTCGACGACCACCCGGACCTGCCCGCGCCGTTCTTCCTGATGGAGCGCCGCGACGGCGAGGTCCGCGAGAACGGGGCGCGAGAGCTGCCCGCCGACGCGATGGAGCGGATCGCCCGCGACGCCGGGCGCTGGCTCGGCGAACTCCACGGTCTCGGCGAGTTCGAGCGGTTCGGCCCGATCCGGCTCGCACGGGACGTCGAGCGAGAGCCGGGGCGGGACGGTACCGACGGCACCGACGAGACCGCCGGTAGCATCGCCGTCGACGGACGGACCCTCGCGGTCGGCGACGCCGCGACCGACTCGTGGCGCGACCGGGTCGAGTCGACGGCCGACGACTGCCTCGACGACCTCCGCGGCCGGTTCGCCGACCTCGAACCCGACCTCCGGGCGTTCGTCGAGGACCGCCTCGACGCGCTCCCCGACGGCCGGGCACCCGACGGCGGCGTCGCGCCGGTACTGGGCCACGACGACTACCGACTGGGGAACCTGCTGGTCGACCCCGCGACCGGCGAGACCCGGGCGGTGCTCGACTGGGGGAACGCCCACGCGATGGAGGCCCAGTACAACCTCGTCGTCGCCGAGCAGTACCTCAGCGGGTGGGCGGCCCACGGCGACCCGCTCCGGGAGCGCGTCGGTACGGCACTTCGCGAGGGCTACGAGGAGACGGGCGAGCTACCGCGGGACCCCGACGCCGAGCGCCGGCGCGAGCTCTACCTGGCCGTGACGCGGCTCTTCCCGCTGGGCTGGTTCTCGCTGTGGTACGGCGACTTTCCGGAGTCCGAGCGCGAAGCGGTCGCCGAGCGGAACCGGCGGGCGGTGCTGGACCTGGTGGACTGAGGGCTCGAAATCGGTTGAACTGAAGGTTCGTCCGTGACACCCGCGCGAAGCGGTGTCAAGAAAGTACAGGTAGCTACTGCCGTCACAAACGAGTTACCGCACGGCCTCGCACCACCAGCGCGCACCGGGGTCTCTGGGGCACCGAGTGGGCCGGTCCTCTTGCCGGGCCCTACCCCGTCGCGTCGATGATGTCGTCGTCCTCGGCCTCGGGGACCCGCAACTCGCCCTCGAACGCCGTGGCCGCCCTGCCGCCGACCCGGACCTCGTCGCCCACGCGCACGCGGACGTGGCCCGGTCGGTCGACGAAGTGGCCCTGCTCGAACACCATCTCGTCGGGGAACTCGCCGTCGAAGGCCCGGTACTCCCGGAGGTACGCCCCGGTCGCGCCGCTGGCGGTGCCCGTCACGGGGTCCTCGGGCACGCCGGCGGCGGGCGCGAACATCCGGCCGTGGAGCGTCGAGTCGGCGTCCACGGCGTCGAACGTGAAGGCGTAGATGCCGGTGGCCTCGACGTCCTCGCTGATCGCCTCGATCTTCCGGTGGTCGGGGTCCATCCCGCCGACGTGTTCGAGGAAGTTGACCGGCACCACCAGGAACGGGAGACCGGTCGAGGCGACCGCGAGCGGGAGGTCGGCGCCGACGTCCCGGAGCGCCGCGGGGTCGACCCCGAGCGCGTCGGCCACCCGGTCGTAGTCGGCGTCGACCTCGCGGATCTCGGGGTCGTCCTGGGTCATCCAGACCGTCCCGTCGTCGCCGACCTCGATGTCGAGGACGCCGACGTTGGTCTCCAGGCTGTGGGTCCCGGGGTCGACGACCCCGTCTTCGTGGAGGCGGGCGTGGGAGGCGATGGTGGCGTGCCCGCAGAGGTCGACCTCCGTCGTCGGGGTGAAGTACCGGACCCGGCGGTCGGCGGCGTCGCTCCCGCGGAGGAAGGCGGTCTCGCTCACGGCCAGTTCCGCGGCGATGGCCTGCATCTGGTCGTCGGTCAGCCCGTCGGCGTCGGGCACCACGCCGGCGGCGTTCCCGGCGAAGGGGTCGTCGGTGAAGGCGTCGACCAGCAGCGCGCGTCGCGTGTCCATGGTCGGGACGATGGGCCGCCTCCCTTAGTAATTTGTTCGTCGGAATCGAGGACTGCGCGCGGGAGTGCCTGTAAATCGTTAAGTGCGCAGGAGTGCGAGTCCCGAGTTGGTATGAGCGAACTCCCCGACGAGTTCAAATGTACGATTACGAACTGGGAGTACATCTACGGTCTCTGCCGCGACGTCAGCGACCAGGTGAAAGGCGACTCCTTCGAACCGGACGTGGTGGTCGCGCTGGCCCGCGGCGGGTGGTTCGCCGGGCGGTGCATCTGCGACTTCCTCGGACTGGACGACCTGACCAGCCTCAAGATGGAACACTACGTCGGGACCGCCGAGAAGGCCGGCGAGCCCGAGGTGCGCTACCCGATGCCCGAGGGGAGCGTCGAGGGGAAGGACGTCCTCATCATCGACGACATCGCCGACACCGGGGGTTCCATCGAGCGCGCCTACGAGTACGTCACCGACCGCGACGCCGGGGAGGTCCGGACCGCCACGCTCCAGCTGCTCCAGACGAGCGAGTTCGAGCCCGACTACATCGGCGAGCGCTTGGAGGAGTGGACGTGGGTGGTCTACCCCTGGAACTTCATCGAGGACATGATCGACCTGACCTCGGGCGTGATGGACAAGGCCGACGGCGACGCCTTCACCACCGAGGAGATCCGCCACCTGCTCTCGGAGTACCACGAGATCGAGCGCATCGAGATGGAGATCGCCCAGCCAGACCGGATGGACGAGGTGCTCGACGAGATGGTCCGTCGGGGAGTGCTCGCGGACGACGGCGAGGAGTGGCGGCTGGTCGAGAACGAGGAGGGCGTCCAGGCCTGAGCGGTCGGTCCACGGCGAGGAAACTACGTTCCCGGCACTGGTGACCGGGATCGTCGTGTTCGGCCGGAAGCCCCGAACTGGCGAGAGATTTATGCGGCGAGGCCAATTCTTGTAAGCGGATGAGCGACAACGTTCGGCCGGACGGCCGGCACGACGACGTCTCGGCGGAGGACGTCTTCGCTCGCGTCACCGACGCCGTCTTCGCGTCGGAC
Source organism: Halorussus sp. AFM4 (assembly GCF_051194995.1). Classification (NCBI taxonomy): domain Archaea; kingdom Methanobacteriati; phylum Methanobacteriota; class Halobacteria; order Halobacteriales; family Haladaptataceae; genus Halorussus; species Halorussus sp. AFM4. The sequence goes on from NZ_JBNTJT010000003.1 coordinate 467,126, forward strand.
GGGGAGTGGCGGTTGACGTATCTCAACGAGCGGGCCGAGCGCGTCTTCGACTCCGACCCGGAGACTCCGTGCGGGGGCGTCGTCTGGGAGGAGTTACCCGACGCGGTCGCGTCGACGTTTCGGCCGGAGCTCGAGCGCGCGATGGAAACCCAGGACCCGGTGACGTTCGAGGCGTTCCACCCGCCGCTCGATACGTGGTTCGAGGTGCGGGCGTACCCCTCGGAGACGGGGCTGTCCGTCTACCTCCGCGACATCTCGGACCGCGTCGGGAAGCAGGATACCCTCGAGTCCCGGGAGGAGTCCCTGCGCCGCGCTTACGAGGTCATCGCGGACCCCGACCTCTCGTTCCCGGAACAGGTCGACGCGCTCCTCGACGTCGTGCGGAATGCAGTCGGAACGGACTACGCGACGCTCTCGCACGTCCGGGGCGATCGGTACGTCTTCGAGGCGGTCGCGTGCCCGGACGACGCCGACCTCCAGCCGGGCGACGCGGTGCCCGTGGAGGCGACGAACTGCGAGCGCGTCGTCGCGACTGAGCGGACGCTGGTCCTCAACGACGTCGAAACGGACGCGCCGGAGTTAGCCGACCGCGCGGGGAACGCCGAGTGGGGAATCTCCTGTTACCTCGGTGCACCGGTGACCGTCGACGGGGAGCCGTACGGGACGTTCTGCTTCTACGACATGGAGGCTCGGTCCGCGGACTTCTCCGACTGGGAGGTGACGTTCGTCGAACTGCTCAGCAACTGGGTGAGCGCGGAGCTCGAACGCCAGCGCCAGAACGAACGCCTCGAGTCGTTCGCCAGCATGCTCGCCCACGAACTCCGCAACCCGCTGACCATCGCGCAGCTCTACAGCGACTCGGCCGCCGACGGCGACGCGGCCGCCGCCGAGGAGGTAGCGGCCGCACTCGACCGCATCGAGGAGCTGATCGACGTCCTCCTCGTCATCGCCCGGGGCAGCGACTCGGAGATCGACCGGGAGGCAGTCGAGCTGGCCGACGTCGCCGCGGAGGCGTGGGCGGACGTGGCGGCGGACGAATCGGAGTTCGCGGTCGAAACCGATCGGAGCGTCGCGGCGGACCCGATTCACCTCCAGCACCTCCTCGAGAACCTGTTCCGGAACGCTGTAGAGCACGGCTCGACGAGCCGTCAGCCGATGGCCGAAGACGTGGAGGGCAACGACCGGTCGGGCGTGACGGTCCGGGTCGGCGACCTCCCGGGCGGGTTCTACGTGGCCGACGACGGGACGGGCATCCCGGAGGAAGAGCGGGAGAAGGTGTTCGAGTCGGGCTACACGACCGGGGATAACGGCATGGGGCTCGGTCTCACCTTCGTCACTCAGCTCGCGAACGCGTACGGCTGGACCTGTGCGGTCACCGACAGCGACGAGGGCGGCGCGCGCTTCGAGTTCACCGACGTGGACCGGCCGGACGGGACTGCAGACGGAGAGCGCACCGGCGAGACGTGAGGTTCGGTGCGCGCTGACCGGCAGCGCCGCTCGGTCTGGGTCCGCCGCGGACTGGGGCTTCGACGCGGTGGGTGTCGGTCTCCGCGACGAGGGACGGCCCGAAAGGAGAGCCGTTTAGTAGCCGCCGCCGGGAGTGTTCCCCATGACGATAGGCTTCATCGGCGGCAGCGGCATCTACGAGGCGCTCCCCCTGGAGAACACCCGTGAGGAGGAGATCACCACGCCGTTCGGCGACCCGAGCGCGCCGGTCACCATCGGCGAACTGGCCGGCGAGGAGGTGGCGTTCCTGCCGCGCCACGGCCCCGACCACCAGCACACGCCGACCAACGCGCCGTACAAGGCCAACATCCACGCGCTCAAGCAGGTCGGCGTCGAGCGCGTGCTGTCGTCCAACGCGGTCGGCAGCCTCCGCGAGGACCTGCCGCCCCAGACGCTGCTGGTCCCCGACCAGATCTTCGACCGGACCAAGCACCGCGACTCCACGTTCTTCGGCGACGGCATCGTGGTCCACATGCCGTTCGCCGACCCCTACTGCCCGCACATGGTCGAGCACCTGGCCGACTCGTGCCAGACCGCGACCGCCGCCGACTCGGAGAAAGGCGGCACCTACGTCTGCATCGAGGGGCCCCAGTACTCGACCCGCGCGGAGAGCGAGTTCTACCGCGACCAGGGCTGGGACGTCATCGGGATGACCACCATCCCGGAGGCCAAACTGGCCCGCGAGGCCGAGATGTGCTACGCCACCGTCACGGGCGTCACCGACTACGACGTCTGGAAGGAGGACAGCGAGGTCACCCTCCAGGAGGTGCTGGACAACGCCGCCGAGAACGAGGACGCCATCAAGGAGGTCGTCGAGCACGCGGTCCGGAACATGCCCGACGAGCGCGACTGCGACTGCGACCACGCGCTGGAAGGAACGATCAACACGCCGACCGAGGCGATTCCGGAGGAGACCCGCGAGCGCGTCGACCTGTTCGTCGGCGAGTACCTGGACTGAGGTCGGCGGACGCGGGGGCGCGGTCGCCGTCCCGCGACGTCGGCCCGCGGGCCGTCAGAGGTACCGCCCGACCGTCTCGACCAGCGAGCCGGGCCGGACGGTGGCGCCGGTATCGACGCTCACGTAGCCGCCCGTGTTCTCGTCGCGGACGAAGTGGTAGGCCGCGAGCTCGTCGAACCGGTGGACCGAGCACTGGAGCGACCCGGCGTCGAACAGGTCTTCCAGGTACTCCCGGCCGACGCCCTGTAACACCAGTTCGCGGTGGACGCGGTCGGTGTTCATCTCCTCGACCTTGGGTCGGACGTCCTCCCGCACGTAGTGGAGGTCGTAGCCCTCCGCGGAGTACTCGCCGACGACCCGCAGTCCTTCGCCGACGTCGTCGCGCAGGTCCGAGACGAGGTCCGAGGGGTCGGCAATCATGGTTCGCGGTTGTCGCTCTCGGCGGTTGTCTCTTGTGGGCCGTGTCGGATCGCGGACGCGAGAACCGCAGCGGGGACGGCGAGCGACGTCGCCCCGTCGGGGGAGACGACGCGTCTCAGTCGGCGATGGCTTCCGGCGTCTCGGTCCCGTCGGTCGCCTCGCCGTCGATGACCCAGAGGTCGCCGAACAGGTCGTCCTGCTCCAGGGTGACCGTCCCGCGGTGCGAGAGGAACAGCACCGCCAGGAACGTCTGGATGCGCGAGCCGCCGATCTCGTCGATCTCGGCGTACAGCACCTCGTCGCGGCCCCGGTCGTAGTGGTTCCGGAGCTCCTCGCGCACCTCGTCGATGACCGCCTCGATGTCCTCCTCGTGGGCGGTGCCGGTCACGTCGTCGGCCGAGGGCTCCTCGTCGACCCGCATGTCGTCGTCCATCCGGTAGTCGAGCGTCTGGGTGCCGCGCTGGAACCCCGACGGCGAGTCGCTGGTGTCGTAGCTCCGGGAGTCCTTCCACCACGACCCGCGCTCGCGCTCCCGGAGCTCGTGGACGAGTTCGTCGAGCGTCTCGGGCGTGCCGCGGGCGGTCTTGCGGTCGAGCCGGCGCTCCATCTCGTCCTCGAGCTTGGCCACCGGGTCGAAGTCCGCGAAGTCGCCGTCGGCGGGGTCCATCGGCGCGTCCGCGCCCGGGCCCCACTCGTCCCACGGGTCCTCGGGCTCCTCGTCCTCGTCGTCGTCGGCCAGCATCGCGTCGCTCTTCATCCGGAGCAGCACGCTGGCGTAGAACAGCGCCCGGCCCGAGGTCCGGAGGTCGGCCTCGTCGAGCCGGTCGAGGAACTTGTCGGTCACCCGGACGATGTCGATGTCCCACGGCTCGATCTCGCCGTCCTCGGCCAGCTGGACCAGCAGCTCGACCGGTTCGGCCTCCTCGTCGGAGGGGTCGGGGTCCACGTCGAGCTCGTCGCTCAGGATGGCGTCCGAGTCGTCTACCTCCCCCTCGGCCGCGTTCTCGTCGGAGGTCGGTCCGGCGGAATCTGGCGATCCGTCGTCGGCGCCCGCGCCGAAGGGGTCGGCCTCGTCGCCCTCGCGCTTGCGCTTCTCCTCTTCGTGGCCCGCGATGTTGAGCGGGATTTTGCCGCCGTCGGTGCGAGCGTCGTCGCCGCTCGCGTTCTCCGGGGAGCGTGGCTCCTCGCCGCTCGCATCCGGAGACTCCTGCGGGGTCTCCCTAGTCATCGGCGGGCACCTCCCCGTCGCCGTCGCCGTCACCGAGCTGGATGCCGGTCACGGTGCTGACGTTGTCGCCCTGCATCGTGACGCCGATGGCGCGCTCGGAGCGCTCCATCATCGCCGAGCGGTGGCTGACGACGATGAACTGGGCGTCGCCCGCCAGCTCGTCGACCATCTCGCCGACCCGCTCGGCGTTCGCGGCGTCGAGGAAGGCGTCCACCTCGTCGAGCGCGTAGAACGGCGCGGGGTTGTACCGCTGGATGGCGAAGATAAAGGCGAGCGCCGTGAGGCTCTTCTCGCCGCCCGACATCGCGTCGAGGCGCTGGATGGGCTTGTCGCCCGGCTGGGCCTTCATCGTGAGCCCGCCCTCGAAGGGGTCCTCGTCGTCCTCGAGGTGGAGGTCGCCGGTCCCGTTCGAGAGCCGCTCGAAGATGTCCTGGAACTGGTCGTCGATGGCCTCGTAGGCGTCCATGAACGTCGCCTTCTTCTGGTCCTCGTAGGAGTTGATCCGGTCGCGGATGGCCTCCCGCTCGTCGACGAGCACCGACTTGCGCTCCTCGATGTCGTCGAGGTCGGCCTTCACCTCGTCGTACTCGTCGATGGCGAGCATGTTGACCGGCTCGAGCTCCTCCATCTGGCGCTCGAGGCGCTCGATGTTCTTCTCGACCTCCTTCAGATCGGGGATCTCGTCGGCCTCGTACTCGCCGACCTCCGCCTCGAGCTCGGCGACGTCCTCCTCCAGGCGCTCCTCGCTCCGGCGGAGGCTCTCGAGGCGGTTCTGCACCGTCTCGACCTCGTTCTGCTTCTCGTCGCGGGCCTGCTGGGCCGCCCGGAGGTCGTCCTTGACGTCCTGGCGGTCGTCCTTGAGGTCGGCGAGCTCGTCCTCGAGTTCGGCGACCGCCTCGCGCTTCTCCTCGAGCAGCGACTCCTGGTCGTCGATCTTGCTCTCGAGGTCGGCGATCTTCTCCTCCTGTTCGGCCTTCCGGTTCTGGGCCTTCTCGATGTCGTCGTGGAGGTCCTCGATGGCGTCCTCGGCGTACTGCTTCTCCAGCTGCAGCTCGTTGAGCTCGCCGTCGAGGTCGTCGAGGCGGTCCTCGAGTTCGTCGATCTCGGCCTCGATGTCCTCGGCCTTCGCGGTCAGCTCCGGAATCTGGGAGTCCTCGAGCTCGGTCTCCAGCTCCGCGATGGCGGCCTCGACCTCGGCGATGGCGTCGCCGCGCTCGTCGATCCGCTCCTCGACCTCGGCCATCTGCTCGTTGACCTCCTCGCGCTCGGCCGCCAGCTCCTCGAGCTCGTCCTCGAGCTCGTCGATGCGCTGCTCGGCCTCGGCCAGCTCGGCCTCGGTGCGCTCGACGTCCGACTCGATCGACCGGACCTGGTCGGTGGCGTCGCTCTTGCGGTCGCGGGCGTCGTCGAGGCGGTCCTCGACGTCCCGGACGTCCTCGCGGATCGACCGGCGCTCGTCCTCGAGCTCGTTGATGCGCTGGGCGACCCGCTCGAGCTGGCCCTTGCCGGACTTCGAGAACGAGTAGCGCGAGCCGGACTTCGACCCGCCGGTCATCGCGCCGCTCTTCTCGACCAGCTCGCCGTCGAGGGTCACCAGCCGGTAGTCGCCCATCAGGTCCCGGGCGGTCTCCATGTCCTCGACGACCAGCGTGTCGCCGAGCACGTAGGCGAACACGCCGGCGTACTGGGAGTCGAAGTCGACGAGGTTGTACGCGAAGTCCACCACGCCGGGCATCGACGGCGCCGACGGGAGGTTGCGGGTGTGCATCTCGGTCAGCGGCAGGAAGGTAGCCCGGCCGGCGTTCCGGGACTTGAGGTACTCGATGCAGCGCTGGCCGACGCCGTCGTCGTCGACGACGACGTTGGCGAGCCGGCCGCCGGCCGCCGTCTCGCAGGCGGTGGCGTGCTTCCCGGCGACGCTGCCGAGCTGGGCGACCGCGCCGTGGACGCCCTCCATGCCGGCGTTCAGGACGGTCGAGACCGCCCGGCCGAACGAGGAGTCGCCGCTCTGGTCGGCCTTCGCCTCGAGCTCGGCGTACTCCTGCTGCTTGGCCTGGATCTCGTCCTCGACGTCGTCGAGGTCGTCCTGGAGCTCGCGCTTCTCGCGCTTGAGATCCTCGACGACCTCGTCGATCTGGGCGCGGTTGCGCTCGGCCTTGGCGAGCTCGTCCTGGAGGTCGTCGAGCTTCGCCTCCAGCTCCGGGATGGACTCGCGGGCCTCGTCGAGCTCGCGCTCCTTCTCGCTCTCGGCGTTCGAGCGCCGGCGGGCCTCGTCGACCAGCCGGTCCTTCTCGCGCTGGAGGTCGTTCTTCTCGCTCTTGTGCTCCTCGAGCTCCTCCTTGCGCTCGGCGAGCTCGGCCTTCACCTCGTCGTACTCGGTGTCGATGGCGTCGATCTCGGCCTCGACCTCCTCGAGCTCGGCCTCCTTCTGCTGGACGTCGGCCTTGACCGAGGACTTCTCGATCTTGATGTCGCGGATGTCGCCCTCGAGCTCCTCGACGTCCTCCTGCTTGCGGTCGATCTCCACGAACGCCTGCCGGCGGGTGTTCTCGGCGTCCTGGATCTTCTCCTCGGCCGACTCGATGGCGTCCTCGAGCCGCGAGATCTCGCCCTTGACCTCCTCGATCTCGCTCTTGATGCGGAGCTGCTCGTCCTCGCCCTTCCGCTCGATCTCGGCGTTGAGCTCCTCGAGCTCGTCCTCGAGCCGGATGACCTTGCCCTGGCGCTCGTCTAACTCCTGCTGGAGCTCGGCCAGCTCGTCCTCGCGGTCGGCGATGTCCTCGCGGGTGTGCGCGAGGTCCTCGCGCTTCTCCTCGAGCTCGGCGGCCTTGAGGTGGCCCTCGTACTCCTGCTTCTCGTCGCGCAGCCCCTGGTACTCCAGGGCGGTCTCGCGCTCGTCGGCCAGCTGGTCGAGCCGCTCCTGCTTCTCCTCGATGCGGAGCTCGGCCTCGTCGATCCGGTCCTTGACGGTCTCGAGCTCCGCCAGGGCGTCCTCCTTCTTCGCGTCGAACTCCGCGACGCCCGCGATCTCGTCGATGATCTGGCGGCGCTCGTGGGGCGTCATGTTGATGATCTCGGTCACGTCGCCCTGCATGACGACGTTGTACCCCTCCGGCGTCACCCCGGCCTGCGCCAGCAGGTCCTGGATGTCCGAGAGGTTGACCGACCGGCCGTTGAGGTAGTAGTAGGAGTAGTAGTTGTCGTCGGTCTCCTTGACCCGGCGCTTGATGGTGATCTCGTCGACGGCGTCGACGTTCTCCGACCCCGCAGCATTGACCACCTGGGCCCGGTCGAGCGTACCGTCGCTGTTGTCGAGCACGACCTCGACGCTGGCCTCCCGCGGCCCGCTCGACTCCTCGCTGCCGTCGGCGTGGCCGGGGTTGTAGATGAGGTCGGTCAGCTTCTCGGCGCGGATCCCCCGCGTCCGGGCCAACCCCAGCGCGAACAGGACGCTGTCGATGATGTTGCTCTTCCCCGAGCCGTTCGGACCCGAAACGGTGGTGAAATCCTCGTAGAACGGGATCTCGGTCCGTCGTCCGAAGCTCTTGAAGTTATCCAGGACGAGCTTTTTGATGTGCATGGTTGCTCGTACGTGGGGCTCCCGTCACGCGACGATGATGTCGTCGCCCAACTCGGAGTCTCCCCCCGTCTCGTCTTCAGACTGGGACTCGTCGCTTTTAGCCTCGTCGTTCTCGTCGTTTCGACCGCGAGCGTCGGTCTGCTCCGACGTCGAGGGCTGTTCGGTTCCCGAACCGCTCGCCGCCGACCCGCCGGCCGCCGCGTCGGCCGCGGCCCCCTCCAGCGTCTCGAGCCGGTCGTGGACCTCCACCAGCTCCTCGGTCAGTCCGTGGATCGTCGCCTCGAGTCGCTCGACCTTCGATTCGAGTTCCTCGACGCGCTCGTCTCGGTCGCTCATGTCCGTGATGGACCACGGCAGGACCATAAACGTACGTCAGACGAATGTCGTAATTTTTACCATATCGGCGACGGACCGACCGCCCCGTTCCGCACGGGCCGACGGGAGGCCCGGACCGACGAGTCGGTCCGTGTCCCTCGTCCCGACGGAACCGGCGTTCGTTAGCCTTTAGCGGCGCCGCCGCGAACGGGCGGGTAATGACTGCACAGGCTGTCCAGCAATCGGACCTCGCGGTCGTCATCGGGCTCGAGGTCCACGTCCAACTCGAGACGGACACCAAGATCTTCTGCGGCTGTTCGACCGACGTGGCCGACGCCGAGCCGAACACCCACACCTGTCCGGTGTGCCTGGGCCTGCCGGGCGCGCTCCCCGTGCTGAACGAGGCGGCCGTCGAGGCCGCGGTCAAGGTCGGCAAGGCCATCGACGCCGACATCCCCGAGGAGACCGCCTTCCACCGGAAGAACTACTTCTACCCCGACCTCCCCAAGGGGTTCCAGATCACCCAGTACGACGCGCCGATCTGCCAGGACGGCGAGCTCGAGGTCGAGGTCGGGGGCGAGCGCCGGACCGTCGGCATCGAGCGCGCCCACCTGGAGGAGGACCCCGGCAGCCTCCAGCACGCCGGCGGGAACATCGACACCGCCGACTACACCCTGGTCGACTACAACCGGGCGGGCGTCCCGCTGATGGAGATCGTGACCGAGCCCGACTTCCGGGGCGCCGAGGAGGTCCGGGCGTTCCTCGCGAAGCTCGAGGAGGTGCTGGAGTACCTCGGCGTGTTCGACAGCCAGCGCGACGGGAGCCTCCGCATCGACGCCAACCTCAGCGTGGTCGAGGCCGACGAGGTCGGCGACGACGGCGAGGTGAGCGCCGAGACGCTCGCGTCCGCCAACCGGACCGAGGTCAAGAACATCTCCAGCCACAAGGGGGCCGAGAAGGCGCTGTCCTACGAGGCCCAGCGCCAGAAGAACGCGGTCCAGCGCGGCCGCGAGGTCGAGCAGGAGACCCGCCACTGGGACGAGTCGCGGGGCATCACGGTCTCGATGCGCTCGAAGGAGGAGGAGAAGGACTACCGCTACTTCCGGGAGGCCGACCTGCCGCCGCTGCGGGTCAGCGACTGGAAGCGGAAGCTCGAGATCCCCGAGCTCCCCGACGCCCGGCGCGAGCGCTTCCGCGAGGAGTACGGGCTGAGCGGGGAGGCCGCCAGCAAGCTCACCTCCACCAAGCAGGTCGCGGACTTCTACGAGGACGTGGCCGGCGAGTACGACCCCGACCTCGCGGCGACCTGGGTCGCGGACAACCTGCTGGGCGAACTCAACTACCGCGACATGGCCATCACGGACGTCGACGACCGCCTCGACGAGTTCAAGCGCCTGGTCGAACTCGTCGCCGAGGAGGAGATCACCACCAAGAACGCCGAGGAGGTCGTGCTCCGCGAGATGCTCGACGAGGGCGACGACCCCGAGACCGTCATCGAGCGCGAGGACCTCGGAAAGGCCGACGAGGGCGCCGTCGAGGGCGCCGTCGACGAGGCCATCGACGAGAACCCCGACGCGGTCGAGGACTACCACGCCGGCGAGGACGGCGCGCTCAACTTCCTGGTCGGCCAGGTCATGCAGAAGACCGGCGGGAGCGCCGACCCCGGGTCGGTCAACCAGCTACTGCGCGAGCGGCTGGACGAGTGAGGCGAGCAGGCGGTGCGTGACAACGTGCCGGCGGCTCCCGCGAGGGGCGCACCGCGCACCGGCCTCGACGCCCTCGCGGCGCGTCTCAGGTCACGCCCGGGGTTCGGCCCGGCATCCTACGTAAACCCTCGCCTCGGGACTACTGTTCTCGCCTGGCAACCTCGAGCAGCAGCCCCTGGAACGTCTCGTGGTCCTCGAACGAGACCGCGTCCTCGAGTTCCCGTTCGAGTTCGCGGATGTCGGCCTCGAGTTCCGCGAACCGCTCGTTCTCCAGTAGCTCCCGGCGGGGTCGCTCGGCGGTCAGCGCGGCGTGCTTCGCGACGAGCGCGTAGTAGCGGTCGAGCCCGTCGACGTAGTCGGCCCGCGCGAGCAGCGACTCGACCGTCTCGCGCAACTGGTCGCCGGAGACGGGCTTGGTGACGTAGTCGTCGAACGGCATGTCGACGATGTCGTAGCCCGGCGCGACGGCGGTGAGCATCGCCACGCGGCAGTCGACCTCGCGCTCGCGGATCGCCGGCAACACCTCGTCGCCGCTCGTCCCCGGCATCCGCCTGTCGAGGAGGACGACGTCGACGTCGTCACCGCGGCGGTCGAGTGTCGACAGCGCCTCCGCCCCGTCGTGGGCGACCAGCACCTCGTACTCCGACAGCCACGACTCGTAGACGGCCGTGAGCGACGGTTCGTCGTCGACGACCAGCACGGTCGCAGTCATCCGCCACCTCCCGCAGTGCGCCCGGTCCGGACCCGCCGCCCGGACGCCGTGGGGCCCCCGCCGACCGCTCCGCCGACGACCCCCGTCCGTCGTCGGAACGGGATGCTCGTCAGCGCGCGGGGGACGACCGAGGCGAGCGTCGCCGTGGCGAGGAAGGTGGCGTCGGCGGACATCGTTCGGTATTCGTTGGGTGTCGATATCGACATAGTATAACCGTTTCCCATCTTATCTCGTTTGATAACTACGTCGAGAATATTTTGTAGCAATAGTCGTTGATTAAAGCGGTTTGCTGCGAGTGCCGTGCTGTCCCGCTCCGAGTCGTCTCGTGACTGGCCGCCGTTTATAGGGGACCGGGCCGGCCTCGTCGGCCCGGCGGGTGATCGACGACGCGCGGGGCGTTCCGGCAGGTCTCGCGGCCGCGTGCGTCCGACCGCGCCCACGCGCCGTAGGCCGCCGCTCTCCGGCGATTTCCTCGGCGAAAGCTTTACCCACTCACTTGTCCTACCGAGGACACGATGACCGACGAGCGACTCCCGGAGCGCCCCCCGCGCTGCGGGCGGACCCCCGAAGCGGGAGGTGAGGCATGGAGCTGATAATCACCGAGAAGGACAACGCGGCCAGGCGCATCGCCGACATCCTGAGCGGCGAGTCGGCCGACGCCGAGCGCAAGAACGGCGTCAACGTCTACAAGTGGGGCGGCCGGCGGTGCATCGGGCTGTCGGGCCACGTGGTGGGCGTCGACTTCCCCGACGAGTACAACGACTGGCGCGACGTCGAACCGGTCGAACTCATCGACGCGCCCATCGAGAAGAAGGCCACCAAGGAGAACATCGTCCGGACGCTCCGGGTGCTGGCCCGGAAGGCCGACCAGGTCACCATCGCGACCGACTACGACCGCGAGGGCGAGCTCATCGGCAAGGAGGCCTGGGAGCTCGTCCGGGACGTCAACGAGGACGTGCCCATCCGCCGGGTCCGGTTCTCCTCCATCACCCAGAACGAGGTCACCGAGGCGTTCGAGAACCCCGACGAGCTCGACTTCGACCTCGCGGCTGCGGGCGAAGCCCGCCAGGAGATCGACCTCATCTGGGGCGCGGCGCTGACCCGGTTCCTCTCGCTGTCGGCCCGCCAGCTCGGCGAGGACTTCATCTCGGTCGGCCGGGTCCAGTCGCCCACCCTGAAGCTCATCGTGGACCGCGAGCGCGAGATCGAGGCGTTCGACCCCGAGGACTACTGGGAGCTGTTCGCCGACCTGCTGAAGGACGGCGACGAGACCGCCGAGTTCGAGGCCCAGTACTTCTACCGCGACGAGGACGACAACGAGGCCGAGCGCGTCTGGGACGAGGAGACCGCCGAGGCGGTCTTCGAGGCGCTCGACGCCGCGAGCGCGGCGGTCGTCGACCGGGTCAACCGGCGCACCCGGACCGACGACCCGCCGGCGCCGTTCAACACCACGCAGTTCATCCGGGCGGCGGGCAGCCTGGGCTACTCGGCCCAGCAGGCGATGAGCATCGCCGAGGACCTCTACACCGCGGGGTACATCACCTACCCCCGGACCGACAACACGGTCTACCCCGACGACCTCGACCCCGAGGAGCTGCTCGACGCGTTCTCGGGCGACTACCACTTCGGCGACGACGCCGACGACCTGCTCTACCTCGACGACCTCGAGCCCACGGAGGGCGACGAGGAGACCACCGACCACCCGCCGATCCACCCCACCGAGGACATCCCGACGAAGGGCGAGCTGAGCGACGACGAGTGGGAGGTCTACGAGCTCGTCGTCCGGCGGTTCTTCGCGACGGTCGCCGAGTCGGCGACCTGGGAGCACCTCAAGGTGGTCACGGCGATCGGCGACCACAAGCTGAAGTCCAACGGCAAGCGCCTCCTGGAGGAGGGCTACCACGCGGTCTACCCCTACTTCAACACCTCGGAGAACTACGTGCCCGACGTGACCGAGGGCGAGGAGCTCGCGGTCACCGAGGCCCGCATCGAGGACAAGCAGACCCAGCCGCCCCGCCGGTACGGCCAGTCCCGGCTCATCGAGACGATGGAGAAGATGGGGATCGGGACGAAGTGTCTTACAGGCGACACCGAAGTCCTCGTCCAAGACGGGGACGATGTCGAGCGGAAACCGATAGCGGAAGTCTTCGACGAAGGCCAAGTGGTCATGGCCGATGGCGATACGGACATCGCTGTCACCGACGACGGACCGACCGTCCTCTCACTGAACGAGAACACCGAACGACTGACCGAGCGAGAGAAGACGCTGGTAAGCGCCCGCCCACTGGAGTCCGGCGAACACGTCTTCGAGGTGACAACCACGGCCGGGCAGTTCTCGGCGACCGACGACCATCCGGTGTACGCCCGCATCGACGGGGACGTTCAGGTAGTGCCGCTCGCAGAACTTGACGAGGGTGACGAACTGATAGCGGCACGACAGACGCCAGTGGTACCCGACGAGAGTGACGAAATCGTAGCAACGTGGGAAGCGTTCGCAACATCTTGTGACAAGTCGTCGAAACTCTATGGCGTAGACTGCAACGAAGCACTTGCAGAATATCGTCAGGGGAGTGGCGAAACACAGCAAGAACTTGCCGACCGAATCGGGACATACCGAACTCAGATTTCCCATTACGAGGGCGACGACAAGGACGTACCAGCCTGGATGCTGGGAGAACTCGGGATTAGACCGGACGAACTTCACGGCCTGAACTACGACGCGACGTTCCAGAATCCGTTCCCGCTTACGTGGAGTCCAGAACTGGCGAGACTCCTCGGGAATCTCCTCGGTGACGGCTCGATTCACGTCAACGAGACGGAAAACACGGTTGATATCAGGTATCACAACACGGATCGACGCCTCATCGATAGATTCGTCTCGGACATCGAATCGGTGTTCGGTTTCGAGCCGACCGTGTCGAGCCGGCCCGGGCGTGAAGACCATCACAAACGGAAATATCAGGTTCACATTCCCGTCGCACTCGCTCGGGTCCTCCAGTTCATCCTCGACGAAGTGACGGAAGACGGATGTCCCGCCGTGCCAGCGACACTCCAGCCAGCATTTGTCGGCGCACTGTTTGACGACGAAGGGCACATCTCGACCGACGGAAAGGCGTTCATCTCCAATATCGACCACGAACTTCTGCGTGGCGTCTCCGCAATGCTCGAGAGCATGGGAATTGACGCGACGCTGAACGAGAGCCAACACAAACTCTACGTCCGTGGTCGTCGGAACCTGGAGCGATTCCTCGACGTGATTCCGATTGCTGCCGACGAAAAGTTCTATCGAGGCCTCGATAAGCTCGATACTTACCCTGTCACGCGACGAAAGGCGCGCGTCCTCGAAGCGCTGGCAGCGGACGAGATGACCTCCGAGGAACTCGCCGAGACGCTAGACGAGTCCGTGGCTACAATCCGGACAGCAATCCGTGAGCTCGACGAGGAAGACCACGTCGAGACGCGCATCGAGGGGAGTAATCGTAGTCGCGACGGAAACCGGAGTTTCCACTACTCGGCACGCGACTTCGAGAGTTCGGTGTACGCGACGCTTCGGGACGAGCCTGCGACCGTGACAATCACGAACATCGAGGAGCGCGACTACGACGGACAGGTCTATGACCTCACCATCGACGAGGCTGCACCGAACTTCGCCGTCGAGGGCGGTGTGATCGTTCACAACTCTACCCGCCACAACACCATCGAGAAGCTCTACGACCGCGGCTACATCGAGGGCGACCCGCCGCGACCCACCCAGCTGGCGAAGGCGGTCGTCACCGCCGCCGAGGAGTTCGCCGACCTCGTGGTCAGCGAGGAGATGACCCGCGAGCTCGAACAGGACATGACCGCCATCGCCGAGGGCGAGGCCGACCTGAGCGAGGTGGCCGACGAGTCCCGCGAGTACCTCCAGCAGGTGTTCGACGAGCTGCGGTCCTCGCGCGAGGAGGTCGGCGACCTGCTCCAGGAGTCGCTGAAGGCCGACAAGACGCTCGGTCCCTGCCCCGAGTCGGACCACGAGCTCCTCGTGCGCCAGAGCCGCAACGGCTCGTACTTCGTGGGCTGCGACGGCTACCCCGACTGCGAGTACACCCTGCCGCTGCCGAACACGGGCAAGCCCCTCATCCTCGACGAGGAGTGCGAGGACCACGGGCTCCGCCACGTCAAGATGCTGGCGGGCCGCCAGACGTTCGTCCACGGCTGCCCGCTCTGCAAGGCCGAAGAGGCGGAAGAGCAGGACGACGAGGTCATCGGCGAGTGCCCCGAGTGCGGCGAGGAACACGGCGGAGAGCTCGCCATCAAGCACCTCCAGAACGGCTCGCGGCTGGTCGGCTGCACCCGGTACCCCGACTGCGACTACTCGCTGCCGCTGCCCCGCCGGGGCGACATCGAGGTCACCGACGAGCGCTGCGAGGAGCACGACCTGCCCGAACTCGTCGTCCACAGCGGCGACGAGCCGTGGGAGCTGGGCTGTCCCATCTGCAACTACCGGGAGTTCAAGGCCCGCGAGAGCGAGTCGGGCAGCGACCTGGAGACCCTCGACGGCATCGGGTCGAAGACCGCCGAGAAGCTCTCGGACGCGGGCATCGAGAGCATCGAGGACCTCAAGAAGGCCGAGGTCGAGACGGTCGCCGCGGAGGTCGCCGGCGTGAGCGAAGATCGGCTGCGGGGTTGGCAAGCGAAGGCCGACTGAATCCCACTTTTTCCTGCGGTCGCGCCCCGAGAGGCGCTCCCTTGCAAAAACGTGGGGAAAAAGCACTGCGTCACCCCCTCAGTCGCTTCGCTCCTTCGAGGGTTCCTTGGCCCGCTCGCTCACGTTCGTTCGCTCGCGGTAAACTACGGTCTGTTCGCGTCGAAAGTCCAGTCGGGCGAAACCCGAATCCGATGAGTATTTCGCCTAAGACTGTCGGTAAACACACCCAACTTCCCACGAGAGGTGGTTCCGAAGAGGTTTTAGCGGACAGTACGGTTTACACGAACAATGACCGCGACACCCTGGTCCGACTGGGACCACATCGTCAAGCTGGACCCCGACAAGACCCTCGTCGAGGGCGAGACGTTCGAGGACGTCTGCCGGACCGGCACCGACGCCCTCGAGATCGGCGGCACGCTCGACATGACCCAGGAGAAGATGCAGCGGGTCATCGACGCCTGCGCGAAGTACGATGTCCCGCTGTACCAGGAGCCGAGCAACCCGGCGGTCGTCGTGGACCACGAGGCGCTCGACGGCTACCTCGTGCCGACCGTGCTCAACGCCGGGGACATCGCCTGGGCCACCGGGTTCCACAAGGAGTGGGTGAAGTCCAGCGACGTCGACTGGGACCGGACGACCACCGAGGCGTACATCATCATGAACCCCGAGGCCAGCGTCGCCGAGCTCACCGACGCCGACTGCGACCAGACGCCCGAGGACGTCGCGGCCTACGCCGAGGTCGCCGAGCAGATGTACGGCCAGGAAATCATCTACGTCGAGTACTCGGGCACCTTCGGCGACCCCGACGTCGTCGAGGCCGCCGCCGACGCCCTCGAAGAGGCGACCCTGTTCTACGGCGGCGGCATCCACGACTACGAGTCGGCCCGGACGATGGCCGAGCACGCCGACGTCGTCGTGGTCGGCGACCTCGTCCACGACGAGGGCTGCGAGGCCGTCCGCGAGACCGTCGAGGGCGCGAACGACGCCGAGGCGGCCGCGCCCGAGTCGGTGTAGGCGCCGGTCCCTCGTCTGTTCGGGAGGCGCCGGTCCTCGGCCCGCTCGGGCGGGCGTTCCCGGCGGAGACCGACCGAACTCTGTTCGCTGCGGCCCGGTTCAGATATCGAATCCCGATTCGAAGGTCTCGGCGAGCTTCTCGCACCGGGCCCGCTTCCGCGGGGTGATGTTCTCTCTCGCGTACCACCGCAGCGCCTCGACGATCTGGGCGGCTTCCTCGTTCCGGAGCGCGACCTCCGTCTTCGCCATCGAGCGCTCGACGTCGCGTGCGGCGGGTCGTGTCGTCTGAATCGTCTGGTGGTCACCTGACATGCGAATCTTAACCTCGTGAGTCGACCGACAGTATTTGCTTAACGCCGTGTCGACTTCGTTATACGTCGCCTGACTCGACTCAGGCCGCCCCTACATTCTTCCGGCCGTGGTGGGTCCGGAACCCGTGACCCGCAGAATGCGCGGACGGCGTACTCCACCCGTCGACAGCGTCGGATCGACCGCTCGTGAACGCATAACCGAATCGTTCATCTATTCACGGCGCGAAGCTGTTACCGTGATGTTATGAGCGCCATCGAGACCAGCGGGCTGACGAAGTACTACGGGGAGACCCGCGGCATCGAGGACCTCTCGCTGACGGTCCGCGAGGGCGAGGTGTTCGGCTTCCTCGGCCCCAACGGCGCGGGCAAGACCACGACCATCCGGACCCTGCTGGGGTTCGTCGAGCCCACCGGCGGGTCCGCGACGGTGCTGGGCCGGGACGTGACCGACGAGGCCGCGCTCATCGAGGCCAAGCGCCGGGTCGGCTACCTGCCGAGCAACCCCGGCTTCGACGAGGACGTGACCGGTCGCCGGCTCGTCCGGTACCACGCCGACCTCAAGGGCGACGAGCGCAGCGACGAGCTGCTGGAGGTGTTCGACGCGCCCGTCGACCGGGAGATCGGCGAGTACTCCACGGGCAACCGCCAGAAGCTCGCGCTGGTACTGGCGTTCATGCACGACCCCGACCTCGTCGTGATGGACGAGCCGACCTCGGGGCTCGACCCGCTGATGCAGGAGCGACTGTACGAGTTCATCGAGACCGAGCGAGAGCGGGGCACGACGTTCTTCTTCTCGAGCCACGTCCTCAGCGAGGTCCGGCGGGTCTGCGACCGCGTGGGCATCATCCGCGACGGGCGCCTCGCGGCGATGGAGGGCGTCGAGGAACTGCTCGACCGGAGCGGCAAGCAGGTCCGGGTCAGCGTCGCGGGGTCGCTCGACCCCGGCGACTTCCGGTTCGCGGGCGTCCACGACCTCGAAGTCGGCGACGGCGAGGCCTCGTTCATGTTCACGGGCGAGTACGACGCGCTGCTCGAACACCTCCGGAGCTACAGCGTCCGGGACCTCGAGATCGAGGAGGCGCCGCTCGAAGCCGTGTTCATGAAGTTCTACGACGGCGACGCCGCGCCGACCGCGGGCGACGGAGACGCCGACGCGAACGGCGGGCCCGCCGAGACGACCGCGTCCGCGGGAGGCGAGTCCGATGCTTGAGATCGCGGGATACGAGGCCGAGCGCCGCATCAGGGGCACGCTCGTCCTCGCGGTCCTGCTGGCGCTGCTGTCGCTGCTGTTCGTCGGCCTCTTCCCGTCCATCGCCTCGTCGGGCGTCGACTTCGAGGCCTACATGGAGAGCCTCCCGCCCGCGCTGCGGGCCGCGTTCGGCGCGACCGGGGCGGTCGCGTTCACGACCATCGAGGGGTTCCTGGCGGTCGAGCTCTACCAGTTCTTCTGGCTGCTGATGCTGGGCATCTACGCCGCCTACGTCGCCGGCGGCCTGATCGCGGGCGACGTCGAGCGCGACCGGATGGACGTGCTGCTCGCGGCGCCGGTCTCCCGCCGCCGCGTGGTCGTCGAGAAGTTCCTCTCGCTGGTACCGGTCGTGGTCGCGCTCAACGTCGTCGTGGGCGTCGCGGTGTACGCCACCGTGCTCGCCATCGGCGAGTCGATCTCCGTCGCCGACCTCGCGATGGTCCACCTGCTGTCGATCCCGTACCTGCTGGCGTGCGGCGCCATCGGCCTCGTGCTGTCGGTCGTCTTCGACTCGGCGGACGTCGCCAAGCGGGGCGGGCTGGGCGCCATCTTCGGGCTGTTCCTGGTGGAGACGGTCAGCCAGTCGGCCGACCTCGGGTGGCTCGGGGCTGTCAGCCCGACCCGGTACTACGACCCGACCGCCGTCCTGGTCCGGGGCGAGTACGACTGGGCCGGCGCGGTCGTCCTGCTGGCGGGGGCCGCGGCGCTGGTCGCGGCGGCCGCGTGGTGGTTCCGGAGGAGAGATATCGCGTGACGGACGAAGGGGGAGACTGAATGCGGGGTTTCGACGACGACGAGCGCGAGCGCATCCGCCGCCAGCTCCGGGAGACCGGTCGGGAGCTGTTCGGGCGCTACGGCCTCGACAAGACCACCATCGCGGACCTCACCGGGCCGGCGGGCATCGCGAACGGGACGTTCTACCGGTTCTACGAGTCGAAGGAGCAGCTCTACTACGAGATCCTCCGCGAGGAGGGCGAGCGGCTCGCCGAGGAGATCGTCGCCGACTCCTTCGAGGCCCGCGACGACCCGGAGGACGCCATCGTCGCGTTCCTCACCGGCATCTGCGAGGCGATGGAGACCGAGCCGCTCGTCAGGCGCCTGATCGCGGACAGCGACCTCTCGCGGCTGATGGCCCAGTTCAGCGACGAGGAGCTGCGCGAGGAGCAGGCCCAGTCGCTGGGCTACGTGGTGCCCTACGTCGAGCGCTGGCAGGCCGAGGGCCGACTCCGCGAGGGCGACCCCGAGGTGCTGGCGGCCGCGATGGGCGTGGTGAAGTTCGTCGCGTACCACAAGGACCAGTTCCACGACGAGGCGTTCTACCGGGCGGTCCGGGACGCGCTCATCGAGGCGGTCGCGGCCGGGTTGACCCGGACGGACGGGTAGCCTGACGCGCCACTCGGTCGCACGGGTCCCGAAAACATACGTCGATGCGAGCGCGATTTGCTGTCGCGAAATGACGGCGTTTAAGAGAACGCCGGAGAAAATCAGACCCATGGAACACCGAACGTACACGGCGGACGCCGAACCCGGCGACACGGTCACCGTGGCCGGGTGGGCCCACGAGATCCGCGACCTCGGTGGCATCGCCTTCCTCATCGTCCGGGACACGACGGGCAAGATCCAGGTCAAGTTCGAGAAGGACGAGATGGACGACGACCTCGTCGAGACCGGGACGGAGGTCAACCGCGAGAGCGTCGTGAAGGTCTCGGGCGACGTCGAGGAGGAGGAGCGCGCCCCGACCGGCGTCGAGATCGTGCCCGAGTCGGTCGAGGTCATCGCCGAGGCCGATCCCGAGCTCCCGCTGGACCCCTCGGGGAAGGTCGACGCCGACCTCTCGACCCGGCTGGACAACCGGACGCTGGACCTCCGGAAGGAGGAGACCAAGGCCATCTTCGAGATCCGCGCCGAGGTGCTGCGGTCGGTCCGCGACGCCTTCCGCGACCTGGGCTGCACCGAGATCAACACGCCGAAGATCGTCGCCACCGGGACCGAGGGCGGCACCGAGCTGTTCCCCATCACCTACTTCGGCCAGGAGGCGTTCATGAACCAGTCGCCCCAGCTGTTCAAGCAGCTGATGGTCGGCTCCGGACTGGAGCGGGTGTTCGAGATCGGCCCGATCTTCCGGGCCGAGGAGCACAACACGCCCCGCCACCTCAACGAGGCGACCTCCATCGACTTCGAGAGCGCCTTCTTCGACCACGAGGACGCGATGGACGCCTGCGAGACCGTCGTGCGGGCCGCCTACGAGGGCGTCGCCGAGAACTGCCGGGAGGAGCTCGACGCCCTGGGCTACGAGGACTTCGAGGCGCCCGAGGGCGAGTTCCCCCGGCTCTCCTACGAGGAGGCCATCGAGCGCATCAACGCCACCGGCGAGCTCGACGAGCAGCTGGTGTGGGGCGACGACCTGCCCACCGAGGGCGAGAAGGCCCTGGGCGACGAGGTCGGCGGCCACTACTTCATCACCAACTGGCCCAGCGAGATCAAGCCGTTCTACATCAAGGACCACGATGACGACCCCGACCTCTCGACGGGCTTCGACCTGATGCACCCGAACATGGAGCTGGTCTCGGGCGGGCAGCGCGAGCACCGCTACGACCGCCTCGTCGAGGGCTTCGAGCAGCAGGGCCTCGACCCCGACGCGTTCGAGTACTACACCAAGATGTTCAAGTACGGCATGCCGCCCCACGCCGGCTGGGGCCTCGGCGGCGAGCGCCTCGTCATGACGATGCTCGGCCTGGAGAACATCCGCGAGGCCGTGCTGTTCCCGCGAGATCGCCAGCGCCTGTCGCCGTAGGCGACGGCGCTCCTATCGAGGGGGAGCTCGTCACGAGCGGAGCGAAGTGACGGTGTTCCCGCGAGATCGCCAGCGGCTGAGCCCGTAGGGCAAGCCCTGGGAGCCAGCGAGACGAGCGGAGCGAGTCTCGCGGGACCGGCAGCGCCTGTCGCCATAAGCCGACTACTCGTTTTCTGCGGCTTCTGCGACCAGTTCGTACGCTTTCTCTCGAAGTTCACCGGTCATGTGGAGGCCGTGGCTGTCGACCCGGCGGACGAGTTCCTTCCCCTCCTCGGCAGTTGTACCGCGTTCTTCGACCGCCCGAACGATAACACCGACCGTCCCGGTAACCGTCGCCCCCAGTCCTCGAGCAACTGTTCGCACGCGCCGGTCGTCAGAGACGACACCGACATCGCGTCCCTCGAGATCGCTCCAACGGAGGACGCTCGCAACGATTGCTACGTCACCGTTCTCTGTGTCCTCACCCAGTGTTTGCTTCGCCCGGGCGAACAGCATGTTCCGTTGCCCCGGTGAGTCCCACTCGCACCGTCGAACGCAGTCGGAGTGGCTTTGAACGTTCGTGCGAGCCGGTTCTGTCGACACCTCGGCCCGGGCCGTCTCGGGCACGACCAACTCACCATCGAGCCACGCCAGGAGATCGAGTTCCCCGACCTGTCCTAACGCGATGAGTGTCGTCGCGTCCACCAGAACCCTCATAGCTCGCGCGCTGATTCGGCGTCGGACTCCAGTTCGTCGGCCGATAACTGCGAGGTCAAGTTCCGCTCTCGCGCGATTTCGAACCACTCGCCGAGCGACACACCGGCAATTCTGGCCGCCTCGTTTACCGAGACCTCGCCGGACTGGTACCGCTCCGCGGCCACTCGCACGCGGATGTCGCGAAGCCCCTCTCGAAGTGCCTTTCTGATAGTCGTACTCTTGTCCTCCTCCAGCAACTCAGCGACTTCCTCCAGCGTCGCCTCCTCGTCGTCGGGGATCCGAGCGCTGATAGACGGCATGTATACATCGTAGTACGCCGTAATCACTTATGAAGTTACGGTCCGCCGACCCGACCGTCACCCCGACTCCCGTCCTGCGGACCCCCCGTCGACGTCCACGTCGATGTCCTCGGGGTCCGTGCCGCCGTAGATGCCGTGGCCGTACTTGAGCAGGCCCACGAACACCGACCCGCCGACGACGTTGCCGATGGTCGACCACAGCAGGAAGTGGCCGAAGTCCGAGACTGTGATCGCGGAGCTGGAGAACACGCCCAACAGGACCTCCACGCTCCCCGCGATCGAGTGCGGGAGGTGGGCCAGCCCGATGACGACCGCGACCAGCCAGACGAAGAACGCCTGGCTGATGGTGTTGCGTCCGGCCGCGACCAGCCACGTCATCAGCCCCATCAGCCACCCCGCGAGCACCGCGGCGAGCAGCATCGTCGACCACGAGTAGTGGACCAGCCCGCTTGCGATCTGGCGGAACGCCGAGGGGTCGATGGTCGCCAGCTGCGGGCCGATGTGGACCGCGAGCGCCGCGAAGATCGTCCCGCCGATCAGGTTGAAGACGTAGATGATTCCCCACAGCCGGGCGAGGTCCACCACCGACGCCTGGCCGTTGAGGACCGGCACGACCGCCAGCGAGGTGTGCTCGGTGAACAGCTCCGACCGGCCGACCACCACGAAGATGAACCCCACGGCGTAGGCGTTCGCGACCAGGATTCCGGTCACGGGGTCGGAGAACGCGCCCGAGCTCATCGTGAAGACGACCGCCATCAGGAAGGGGCCGAAGCCGATGTCCAGCCCGGCCGAGAGCCCGGAGAGCGCCAGGCCCACGCTGGAGCGCTGCAGTTGGCTCAGTCCCTCCTCGATCTCGAGGCCCAGTATCTCGCGGTAGGAGGTCGGAGACGGGTCGGTGTCGGAACTCATCGGTGACTGGGAACTCCGACTAACCGCGGGACCCGGAAGTCGCTGTCGGCCGGCGGGCGCGGATTATAAACGTTATACGGGCCGACTCGCAAGACCAGCACATGACCGACGACTCGTCGCGGGCGTTCGTGCCGGGCCACGTCACCGGCTTCTTCAGCGTCCACGACGCCGACGACCCCGAACAGGCGGGCTCGCGCGGCGCGGGCCTGACCCTCTCGGACGGCGTGACCGTCGAGGTCGAGCCCGCGGAGGACACCTCGATGCAGCTGAACGACGAGCCCGCCGCGGTCGAGGCGGTGACCCGCGTGCTGGCGGCGCTGGGCGTCGAGGCCCGCGTGACCGCCCGGACCGACCTGCCGGTGGGCGCGGGCTTCGGCGTCTCCGGGGCGGCCGCGCTCGGAACCGCGCTGGCCGCCAACGACACCTTCGACTGCGGGCGCTCGGTGAACGAACTCGTCGCGATCGCCCACGCCGCCGAGGTCGAGGCCGGGACCGGACTCGGCGACGTGGTGGCCCAGGCCCGCGGCGGCGCCCCGATCCGGCTCGACCCCGGCGCACCGGAGTACAACCGCCTCGACGGCGTGCCCGCCCGCGGCCGGGTCGAGTACCTGACGCTGGGCGAGCGCTCGACCGAGGCGGTGCTGTCGGGCGACACCGACCGGCTCTCGGAGGTCGGCGTCGACATGCTCGTCCGCCTCGTCGAGGTGCCCACTCTGCCGACGTTGCTCGATGCCTCCCGGGAGTTCGCCCGCGAGGCAGACCTGCTCACCGACGAGGTCCGCGAGGTCCTCGACGACGTGCGGGCCGAGGGCGGCGAGGCCGCGATGGCGATGCTCGGCGAGACGGTGTTCGCGCTCGACGACGGACTGTCGCGGGCGGGCTACGACCCCGCGGTCTGCGAGATCCACCCCTGCGGCGCTCGCCTGGAGCCGGCGGACGACGAGTGAGTCCCTCCGGTTCGGCGGGTCCCTGCCGGGACATCCGCCCGCGCTCGGCGGAACGACGCCTTTTCGGTGGCCCGCAGTAAGAGTCGAGTATGACCGAGATCCCCGAGGACCACCCGCGGGCGGCGTCGCTGCGCACCCGCCACCGCATCGAGGAGGGCGTGGAACTGGGCATCACCAGCAGGCAGGGCCTGGTCGCGGAGGGCCGCGGCGAGGCGTTCGACTACCTGCTCGGCGAGGAGACCATCCCCAGCGCCGACGCGGCCGAGCGCGCCGCCGCGGCACAGCTCCTGCTGGCCGACCACCCGGTGCTCTCGGTGAACGGGAACGTCGCGGCGCTCGTCCCGGAGGAGATGGTGGAGTTAGCGGAGGCGGTCGACGCGGACCTGGAAGTCAACCTGTTCAACCGGACCGACGAGCGCATGCGGGCCATCGCCGACCACCTCCGGGAGCACGGCGCCGAGGACGTGAAGGGCCTCGCGGCCGACGCCCGGATCCCGGGGCTGGACCACGAGCGCGCGAAGGTCGACGATGACGGCATCTACGCGGCCGACGTGGTGCTGGTGCCCCTGGAGGACGGCGACCGCGCCGAGGCGCTGGCCGAGATGGGCAAGACCGAGATCGTGGTGGACCTGAACCCGATGTCGCGCTCGCCTCAGACGGCCGCGATTCCGATCGTCGACAACATCATCCGGGCGATTCCGAATATCACGGCGCACGCTCGGGAGCTGGCGGGCGCGAGCGAGGAGGCACTGGAGGAGATCGTCGCGGAGTTCGACCGCGAGGCGGCTCTGGAGGAAGCGGAGCGCGCGATTCGGCGGGGCGACCTCGACTGACAGCGCTTCGGCTGGACTAACAGCACTTCTGCTGCACTAACAGCGCGCCGGCTGCACTAACAGCACGTCGGCTCGTCGGTGATAGAGTCCTCGCAAAAATCGCAGTTCTGTGTGCCACCCGGTGTGACGTGGTTTCCGACTTACGCGCGGACGACGTTCGTCGCGCGCGGGCCCTTGGGGGCGTCTTCGATGTCGAATTCGATGTCGGTTCCCTCCTCGAGGTCCGGGCCGCCGACATCCTCCATGTGGAAGAACACGTCGTCGTCCGCGTCGTCGGTAGAGATGAAACCGTAGCCGCCTGTGTCGTTGAAGAAATCAACAGTTCCTTTCGCCATTGCAACTATAGGGAGGGGCGAGGCACGGATAACGCTTCCGAGGGTCGCGGTATCACGGGTGTCGGGTGGGTTTCGGTCGGTTTTCGATCGCGACGGATGGGTTGTGTCCGCATCCGATCTTGCGACGATACGACGCTGCCGCTAGCTACTGCCGTCACATATGAGTTACCGCGACCGCACAGCACCGGCCTCACACCTCCCCAGCCTCCTCCTTCGTTCGCTCTGCTCACTCAGTCGTCCCTCGCGCACATCGGGGCAGCCACGAGGGCCGCCCAACACGCGCCGGTCGGAGGTGCCACCGTCTCACACCCATTCCGGAACCTCTTTCAACCACGCCGTGATACCACTGAGTTGTATGAGCGAGTTCGAAAAGTTCAGCGACGTCGGCGAGGCGGACGTGACCCGCGCGATCGGCCAGGAGTGGACCGAGGAGTTCATGGACTTCAGCGACTCGGACGTCATCATCGTCGGGGGCGGCCCCTCCGGCCTGATGGCGGCCAAGGAGCTCTCCGAGCGCGGCGTGAAGACGATGGTCGTCGAGAAGAACAACTACCTCGGCGGCGGCTTCTGGCTCGGCGGCTTCCTGATGAACAAGGTGACCGTCCGGGACCCCGCCCAGCGCGTGCTGGAGGACCTCGACGTCGACTTCAAGCAGTCCCGGGACAGCGAGGGGCTCTACGTCGCCAACGGACCGCACGCCTGCTCGGCGCTCATCAAGGCCGCCTGCGACGCGGGCGCCAAGATGCAGAACATGACCGAGTTCACCGACATCGTCATCCGGGAGGACCACCGGGTCGGCGGCATCGTGATGAACTGGACGCCGGTCCACGCGCTCCCCCGCGAGATCACCTGCGTCGACCCCATCGCGGTCGAGGCCGACCTCGTCATCGACGCGACGGGCCACGACGCGATGGCGGTGTCGAAGCTCGACGAGCGCGGCGTGCTCGACGCGCCCGGCATCGGCGACGCGAAGGCCAACGCCACCGGCATGGACAAGACCGGCGACGACTCCTACGGCGCGCCCGGCCACGACTCGCCCGGCCACGACTCGATGTGGGTCGGCGAGTCCGAGGACGCCGTGGTCGAGCACACCGGCCTGGTCCACGACGGTCTCATCGCCACCGGGATGGCGACCGCGACGACCTACGGCCTCCCGCGGATGGGCCCGACGTTCGGCGCGATGCTGGTCTCGGGCAAGCGCGCGGCCCAGGTCGCCATCGACGAACTCGGCGTCGACGCCGACCCCGTCGAGATGACCTCGCGGACCGCCTCGGCCGACGACTGACCACTTTTTACTTCGTCGGGTGGGCTCGCTCCGCTCGCCCACCGCTCCTCGTAAAAACGTGGGGAAAAACGTCCCGGACGCGAGCGAAGCGAGCGTCCGGTGAACCGCGCCGCAGGGGCGCGGATGCTCCGACCGTTTCTTCGTCGTCTACTCACTCCGCGACGCCCATGGCGAACAGCGTCGTCGGCGTCTGGTCGGCGCCCCGCGGCGAGAGGAAGTCGGTCACCTCGTCGTCGAAGAACGTCAGGCCCGTCCCGCCGAGTGGGCGGTGGGCGTAGGTCGCCAGGTAGAGCCGCCCGAGCACGACGCCCGCCTCCAGTTGCGCCAGCCGGTAGCCTCTGTCACCAAGTTCCCCGACCACGGCCTCGACGTCTGTCATGCAGTAGACGTTGACGTGGGCGTCGCCGGCCCACTCCTGGCCGAGCGCCAGCCGGGTCTTGTCCCGACTGGTCACGTCGCCCAGCCGCTCCAGTGCGCCCTCCGCCGGGTGGAACTGGTAGCTCCCGTCGGGCACGCCCTCGACGTCGGTCGCGAGGACGTAGACGTCGTTGAACTGCAGTCCGGCGGCGTCGCCGTCGTTCCAGTCGCCCGGCGCGCCCCGGGTCGCCCGGTCGAGGACGGTCCCGAGCTTCCGCCGGCTCAGCGGTTCGTCGGCGAACTCCCGGCACGACCGCCGGCGCCGGATCGCGCTCGCCAGCGGCCGGGCCACCTCGGTCTCGTGGTCCACGGGATCGAGCGGGACGCGCTCGCCGTCGCCCGCGGCGACTCCGCCGACCGGCCCGGCCTCCCGTGCTCGGTCGCGCCACGCCGCCGCCGACTCGCCGTCTGGGAGGGCGCTGGCCTCCCACGCCTCGTACGGGAGGTCGTGGGTGCGGTCGTGGTCGGGCTGGGGTTCGGTCGCGGGGTCGATCGGCTCGACCGCCGGCGGTTCGTCGGTCGCTCTGCCTGCCGACGCGCCCTCCCCGACCGGAACGAGTTCGAGCGGCGCCTCGGTCGCCGGGTCGACGCCGAGCAGGTCGGCGACCGCCCGGTCGTCGAACCCGGCCGCGACCGACGCGGGCAGGTCGGCGGCGTGGGCGGCTCCCAGCAGGTTCGCGAGTACGGTCCCGGAGTCCCAGAACGCGTGGCGGTACGTCCGCTCGCGGTACTTCCACGCGTTGCGCCACCACTCCGAGGTGAGGACGAGGGTGACCGGCGCGTCCGCGACGCCCGCACCGGGACCGGCCGCGGCTGCCAGCGCACCCCGGTAGTCGCCCTCGCGGAGCGCGTCGAGCGAGAACGTCGCCGGGTCGAAGTGGTAGACGCCCGCGTCCAGTCCGTCGAGGTCGCCGCAGACGACGTAGGCGTCGACGTGGTGGAGGTTCCCGGTGCACGACGCCGCCCGGTAGTACAGCCGGCGGTCGACCCCGTCGGCCGGGTGGTCGCGCTCGGCCTTGACGCCCGCGGCGTAGTAGCACAGCGACGCCACCGTCCGGGCGTCGACCGGGTCGCGGGCGGTCTGGGCGGCGCCCGCCAGCGGGTCGGCCCCGGCTTCGGCGACGACCGAGAGCGCGGGCAGGACGGGCGCTCGGACCCCGTGGAGAGACACCCGGGATCGGTCGCGGTAGCGCTTGAACGGCCGCGGCATCGTCTCGGAATCGAGCCGGAACGTCGGGTCGGGGAAGTCGCTCGGGGCGTGCTCGGTGCGTTCGTGGTACTCGGGAGCGTTGACCATGTGACGTGAGCTACTGTCAATCCGCACTTAGGGGTTGCCGTCGTTTGGGGAACCGTAACGGGTTTCACTCAATGTTACAACCAGTGAATATGGTCGAGACGGTCACGCTCTACCGCGCGCCCACCCCGGTCGCGGACGCCGGGGAGATCGCCGACTGGCTCCGCGACAGGCTCGCCCGGGCCGGGGAGGGCGCCGACGCCGACGTCGAGGTCCGCGACCGCTTTCTGGACGTCCACCGGATCGAGGAGTTACCCGAGCGGTTCGCCGACGCCCGGGTGCTCTCGCCGTACGAGCGCGAGACCGGCAACACGATGCTCGGAATCGTCCGGTACGAGGAGCGGGCCCTGGAGAACCCGGAGCGCGCCGGCGGGGTGCTCTACGACGGGGTGGCGGTCCAGCGCGCCCTGAACGCGGCGCTGCCGGAGTCCGAGCGCCCGCTGGACCACCTCCACGTCGCGCTGCTGGACCGCGCCGTCGGGACGTGGGGTGACCACGACGGCCGGTGGCACAAGCGGGTCAACGTCCTCGGCCAGCCCGCGCTGGTGTCGGTGCCGGGCCTCTACGAGGCGCCCGCCAAGCCGGAAGCGTACTACAAGGAGAAGCAGAAGCACGCGCTGGTGTCGGGCGACGCGCCGCCCCGCGAGGTGCTGGAGAACGAGGTCGAGGGCGAGTTCCTGGTCGCCGACGACCCCCGGACCACCGAGGCGCTGAAGGGGTACGTCCTCCAGGCGGTCCACTGCCGGCGGACCGGCGAGGCGTTCTGCGAGGCGGCGGGCTGCCGGCTCTCGAACCCCCACCGCCAGCCGGGCGTGGTCGAGGCCCAGCTCCGCGACCCCGAGTTCTGCGACGAGCACGACGAGACGTACGGGTGACGCGACCGCGGCGCCGTTGCCGCGACGCCCTCACTCGGCCAGCTCGTCCTTCCAGAGCCGCCAGATCGCCTGGTACAGCGTCCAGCCGTCGCAGTCGCACCGGTCGGCGACCGACCGGCAGGCGTCGAGGTACGTGACGTACTCGCCGACCGACGGGGAGCCCGGATACGGGACCGACAGCTCCCCGGCTTCGCGGAGTACCGCCCACTCGCGGGGGCCGACGACGACGTTCGCATCTGGGTCGGCGAACAGCAGGAACGCCGACGCGACCGGGACGTCGACCGCCGCCAGGTCGGTCAGCCGGTCGACTCGCTCCCGGGTCGACGATGTCGCGACGACGTCCGCGATGACCTCCCGGACCTCTTCGAAGTCGTTTGCGCCGAACCCCTCCTCGGCGGCCCGGCGCTCGGCGTCGGGGTACTCGCCCAGGAATCGACGGTAGTACCACCGGACGACCCACTCTGCGTCGCGCCACCCGAACTCGCCGGCGGCGAACGCGTCGGGCAGCGTCCGGACCTGGTCGCGCTCGACGGGGTACAGCGGCTCGCGCCGCCGGTAGTCCTCGGCCGCGGCCGTCACGGTCGCGCGGGTGAGCCTCACCGGTCGGACGTCCGTGGTCGTCCGCCGTGAGTGTTTCGCCGACCGCGGGGGCCGGGCGTCCGCGTTCCGGGGGTACGGCGGGGCGTCGGTTCCCGGGCCGAAGGCTATGTAATGTGTTAATAAAGTTCATGCCACTGGAGCGGGTGTCTCAACTAGGTAATCATGACCCGCGAACCGGAGGGAGCGAACCATGTCGAGTGACGAACAGGACCCCGTCAAGACCGTCTGTCCGTACTGCGGCGTCGGGTGCGGCATCCAGGTCAAGCCGGGCGAGGAGCCCGGCGACATGCGGTTCATGCCGTGGGGCGACGCCCCGGTCAACGAGGGCCGGGTCTGCATCAAGGGCGGCGCCGCGACCGAGGTCGTCGACCACGAGGACCGGCTCACCGACCCGCTGATCAAGGAGGACGGCGAGTTCCGCGAGGCCACCTGGGAGGAGGCCTACGACCGCATCGTGGGCGAGCTGGGCCGCATCCGCGAGGAGCACGGCCCGGACGCGATGGGCTTCTTCGGTTCCTCGAAGACGATGAACGAGGAGAACTACCTGCTCCAGAAGCTCGCGCGCCGGTACGGCACGAACAACGTCGACAACTGCACCCGGATGTGCCACGCCTCGACGGTGTGGGCGCTCCGGACCAGCCTCGGCGCCGGCGCGATGACCAACAGCATGGCCGACCTCCGGGACGAGGCCGACGTGTTCTGGATCCAGGGCGCGAACCCCGGCGAGCAGCACCCGATCGCCAACAGCCAGTACTTCCGGCAGGCCGTGCTCGACGGCGCCACCGTCATCCAGGTCGACCCCCACGCCAACAAGACCACCCGGTCGTTCAAGATCGACGAGACCGACCGCCACCAGCACCTCCAGCTGAACCCGGGGACCGACATCCCGCTGCTCAACGTCGTCCTCAAGACGGTGCTGGAGAACGACTGGGTCGACGAGGAGTTCGTCGAGGAGCGGACCGAGGGCATCGAACACCTCCGGGAGACCCTCGAGGACTTCGACAAGGAGGCGGCCGCCGAGACCTGCGGGGTGCCCCTCGAGGACATCGAGGCCGCGGCCGAGAAGTACGCCACCGCCGACAACGCCGCCATCTTCACCGGGATGGGGATGAGCCAGCACCGCTGCGGCGTCGACAACGTCCAGAACGAGATCAACCTCGCGCTGGTCACGGGCAACCTCGGCCGGCCCGGCACCGGGGTCAACCCGCTCCGGGGACAGAACAACGTCCAGGGCACCTGCGACGTCGGCGCGATGCCGAACGTGCTGCCGGGCTACCAGCTGGTCGACGACGACGAGGCCCGCGAGAGCGTCGAGGAGGTGTGGGGCTTCGAGATACCCGACGAACCGGGCCTGACCAACGTCGAGATCTCCCACGAGGCCGGGAAGTCGGTCCACGGGCTGTACGTGATGGGCGAGAACCCGGTGATGTCCGAGCCCGACGCCAACCGCGTGGCCGAGCGCTTGGAGGAACTGGAGTTCATAGTCGTCCAGGACATCTTCATGACCGAGACCGCCGAGTTCGCCGACGTGGTGCTGCCGGCGACGTCGTGGGCCGAGCGCGGCGGCACCGTCACCAACACCGACCGGCGGGTCCAGCGGATGCGCCCGGTCGGGAAGGTCCACGAGAACACGAAGCACGACCTCGACATCGTCTCGGAGGTCGGCAGTCGCCTCTTCGAGGGCGAGGGCCACTTCGACTTCGAGGACCCCGAGGAGGTGTTCGAGGAGCTCAGGCAGGTCTGTCCGAGCTACCACGGGATGACCTACGACCTCCTCGGCGAGGAGGGCCTCCACTGGCCGTGCTACGAGCCCGGCGACGAGGGCGACCCGTTCCTCTACGAGGAGGAGTTCGACACCGAGAGCGGGCTCGGCCACGTCGAGGGCGTGCGCCACCAGCCGCCGGCCGAGGTGCCCGACGAGGAGTACCCGCTGATCCTGACCACGGCCCGGCTCGAGGAGCACTACAACACCGGGACGATGAGCACCCGGTCGCCGACGCTCAACCGCCAGCACCCCGAGAACTTCGTGGACGTCCACCCCGCCGACGCCGACCGGTACGGTATCGAGGACGGCGAGGAGGTGACCCTCACCTCGCGGCGGGGCGAGATAACGGTCGAGGCCCACGTCACAGACGACATCAAGGAGGGCGTGGTCTGGACCACGCCGCACTTCGCTGCCGCCGCCGCCAACAAACTCACCAACGACGTGCTCGACGAGCGGGCGAAGATTCCGGAGTACAAGGCCGCGGCCGCCGAGGTCGAGGTCAGCATCGACGCCGACGCCCGGAGCGACGCGGCCGGCGACTGAGCCGGCGCCCCGCCTCGGGCCCCATCTCTTCTCCCGAGCGGAGCAGACACCGCCGGAACTGTGCGTCGGTCGGATCGCGCCCGTCGGAGCCGAGGTCGAGTCGCCCCGAAAAAACAGGAATCGCGTGGGCGGCTACTCCTCGTCGCCCTCGTCGCGGGACAGCAGGTAGCTCATCGCACCGCCGATGCCGCCGAGCGCCGTCAGCGCGCCGAACCCGGGCGCCCGCACCGTCTGGACGATCTGGTCGGTGTCGACGGCGCCGTTGCCGGCCGCGGCCTGCTGGGCGGCGGTGGTCGTCTGCTCGGCCGCCCCGTCCTGCTGACCCGGCATCGTCGTCGTCTCCTGGGCGGGCACGGTCGTCGGTCCGCCCACCGTGGTCTGGCCGGGCGCGGTCGTCCCGGTCGCGTTCTCCGCGCCGATGTCTCTGGAGACCGTCTGATGGGTGAAGTCGCCCTGCCCCTCGACCGTCGTCTGCTGGCCCGCCGCCGTCTGCTGTGGCGCGGTCGTCTGCCGGGTGACCTCCTCCTCGCTGACGATCTCGATCTCACCGCGCATCCGCAGCGGGTGGTACTGGCAGTAGTACACCGACATCTCCTCGGTCGCCTGGAACTTGACCGTCTGGCGGGCGCCGCCGCGCTCCATCACGTCCGAGCGGACGAGCGTCTCGTCGGCCTCGTTCTCTATCTCCCAGTTGTGGGGCGCGCCGTCGCCGTTGATCCAGATCACGGCGTACGTCCGGCCGGGTACCAACCGGAGCGTCGGGTTCGTCTTGCCCTGGATGCCGGACGGGGCCAGCGCCTGCCAGCCCGGCACCGAGCCGACGAACCGGAACGTCTGGAACGGCACCGACCCGCCCGTGGTGAGGTTTCGCTCCTCGACCGTCGCGGTCTGAGTCGCCGTCTGCTGACCCTGACCGACCACGATGTCGCCCTTCTCCTCGGTGTGGTTCTCGCAGTAGTACGCCGCCAGCCCCTCCTCGGCGGTGAACGTGACCGTCTGGCTGTCGCCCGGTGCGACGTAGTCCGACCGGAACAGCGCGTTGCCGCCGGGGTACCGCCGCGTGACCACGAAGTTGTGGATGATGTCGGTCCGGTTCTCCCACTCGACGGTCACCTCCTGACCGGGGTCGGGGTTGAGCGTCGGCGCGTTCTGTCCCTGTATCTCCGAGGGCGACTGGCCGACCCAGCCATCCTGCGTCATCGCGAGCGTGTAGGTCGGTCCCTGCCTCGCCCCCGCCGAGCCGATACCGAACGCCAGGGCGCCCGCTCCGGTCGCCGCCGAGAGGAACGAACGCCGCGTGAAGTCGTGTGACATTGTTGTTATCCCTGTTGTTCGTTCATTCGGCGAGCGAGAAGACGGCGACCGTGCTGCCCCGCGGCCCGTGCCGGAGCCAGCCGCTGCCGCCGACCTGTACCGCGACGTACTGCTTGCCCGTCCCGGGGTCGTACCAGCTCATCGGCGAGGAGCTGATGGGCGCGCCGAGGTTCGGCGACTCCCAGAGCCGCTCGCCGGTCTCGCCGTCGTACGCGATGAACCGGTTCTTCTGGGTTCCCAGGAACACCAGCCCGGTCGCGGTCGTCATCGAGCCGCCCCAGAGGTAGTCGCGGTCGTCGATCCACTCGCGCCAGACCCGCTCGCCCGTGAGCGGGTCGACCGCGATGATGGCGCTGGTGTGGCCGTTCCACCCCTCGGGCGTCTCGACGTGTGGCCAGTCGTCGAAGGTGCCGCCGAAGTAGGCGGTCCCCGGCTCGTACTCGGCGTGGTCCCACCACATCTCGACCGGCGTGTTCTGCTGCTTGAGGTAGACGTAGCCGGTCTGCGGGCTGTAGGACGGCGGCTGCCAGTCGTTGCCGCCCTGCGGGCCCGGCACGTACGAGATGCTCTCGTCGCTGTCGACGTGCGGGACCATCTCCCACATGTTGAGGTGCTGGACGGTCGGCTGGCTCCGGACAAGCAGCTTGCCGGTCTCGGCGTCGGTGGTGTAGTTCCACCCCGTCTTCCCCGGATTCACGACCACGTCGCGGGTCTCGCCCCGGACCTCCTTGTCGCGCAGCAGGATGCGGGGCGCGATGGAGTCGTAGTCCCACGTGTCGTGGGGGCTCTCCTGGAAGTTCCACTTCACGTCGCCGGTGTTGGCGTCGAGCGCCACGGTCCCGCAGGTGAACGGGTTGGGTCCGGGCCGGACCGCGCCGTCGAAGTCCGGACCGGGGTTGCCCACCGGCGCGTAGATCATGTCGCGCTTCTCGTCGATGGTCGGCGTCATCCAGCTGGTGGCACAGCCCTGCTCGTAGCTGGTGCCGACCCACTCGTCCTTCGGCGTTGTCCACTTCCGCCAGATGGTGTCGCCGGTCTCGGGGTCGAGCGCCATGATGAACCCGCGGACGCCGTACTCGCCGCCGGCGCTCCCGGTGATCAGCTTGCCGTCGTAGATGACGGGCGCCCACGTCGCCGAGTAGCCCACCTCGTAGTTGGCGGTGGCCCTGTACCACACCTGCTCGCCGGTGTATCGGTCGAGCGCGACCATCCCCGAGTCCAGCGTCGTCATGAACACCTTGTCGCCGAGGATGGCGAACCCGCGGTTGTTGGCGTCGCAGCACAGCAGCAGCCGGTCCTCGGCCGGCTGGTTGCCGTGGACGTCGGTCGGGTTCGAGTAGGTGTACGACCACAGCACCTCGCCGGTCCGGGCGTTGACCGCCTTCGCGTGGTTCGGCCCGTTGGTCTGGTACATCACCGGCGGGTCGCCCGGGACCACCAGCGGCGTCCCCTCCATGCTCGAGGAGACACCGGCCTGGAGCAGGTACTCGATCTCGAGGTTCTGGACGTTCTGCTTGGTGATGACGTCGGCGGTGGTGTGGCGCTTCTGCGTGTAGTCGCCGCCGTACATCAGCCAGGACTCCGGATTCTGCCCGGTGTTCGACAGCATCTCCTGGGTGACGTCCTTCTCCGGGATGTCCTGGACGTTGCTGTGCTGGTAGGATATCGACTCGTCGGGCGTGTTGACCAGCGTGTACCCCTCTTCGACCTCCTTCAGTTCGATCTCCTTGGCGGCCTGCACGGCCGGGTCGTTGCTCAGGTCTGTCGACATGTCAGAATCCCTCCGGGCGCGGCGCTCGCACGTCGTCGGTGATTCGGTAGACGTCCTGGGTCAGGTCCTCCTGACCGAGGATCATGCTCGCGGTGCCGGCCGTCAGCGCGGCCGTGAGCTGGCTGTTCGTGAGTTCGGCCTCGCCCGCGATGTCGGTCGCGGCCTTCGTCAACAGCTCCGCCCCGCCCAGCATCACCTTCACGTCCCAGATCCCCTTGTCGAGTATCTGGTCGGTCATCAGGATCTCCTTCTGCCAGAGGTACTCGTCGAGGTCGTCCATCCAGAGGCCGACGCCGCCGAGCGCGCGCTGGTGGAGCGGCGCGACGTGCTGGAGGTCGTACTCGACCCGCTCGGGGATGTCCTTGGTCGGCACCCACAGCGCGAGCCGCTCGCGCCGGTTGACGACGTCCGAGACCAGCGCGGTCTTCTCCTTCTCGCTGAAACCCGCCTCGGAGAGCAGCCCGGTCAGCGGCTCGGCCGCCACGAGCGCCCTCGCGGTCGACTCGATGTGGTCCTCGGTGAACGCCGGCAGGTGGGTCTCGACGCTCTCGAAGAACCCGACCCCCTTCAGGTGGTCGTACACCTCCCACACCGGCGCGGCCGCCTCCTGGTAGGCGGTGCTGTCCTGCGCCGGGATCCCCATCTCGCGGAGCGCCGGCAGCTGCTCGACGCTCGCGGCGATGTCGGACAGGCCGGTGCCGAGCAGCGCCGGGTCGAGCGCGCCGGTCAGGTCCGACCGGATCGACTCGCCCATGGCCGCGAGCTCCCCGCCGGCCTCGGCGGTCATCGCGTCCCGGAGCTCGCCCATCGTGAGCTCCGCCCCCGCGGCGGCGGCCCCCGTTACCCCGAGCACCCGCAGGAACTGCCGGCGTTCCTCCGAGTCTATCTCGGGCGTTCTATATGTCATCAGTCGGTCCCCCCGCGTCGAAGTGTCATTTGGTAACTCACCCCGAAAGCAATACACATCGCGGTCGCTCTTCAACATTCGGTAAACGTCCAGCAATCCTAACGATAAGATACTCCTCGGCCGGATGATTCATCGAACAGATGTCCGCGGAAGGACTCGCGGGATGCCTAAGAAGGCGTATAAGGTAATCACGGGAATCTTTTTAAGCGAGTTCCCCTCCCGGTTCCGACGTGTTCGCGAGGAGGGAGGAACGCCCCAGCTATTAGTTCGAGAACCCCATACGTGACTCGTCACGAAGCGATGGAGCGACTCCTGGAAGCGGTACGCCGACCGGCCTACACCGGCGAGAACCGGTGCCTCCCGTGCACGCTCGTGAACCTGCTCCTCGCGGGCGCCGCGAGCGCCGGCCTCGCCGCCGTCTCGCCCGTCGCCGGGGCGGCCGCGTTCGCGCTCTCGGTCGCGGTCGTCTACCTCCGGGGCTACCTCGTCCCGGGGACCCCGGCGCTGACCGCCCGCTACCTCCCCGAACCGGTGCTCGACCTGTTCGGCAAGGAGTCGAGCGCGGTCGACCGCGCGCCGAGCGACCTCACGCCGGCCGACCGTGCCGCCGGCGCCGGACCCCTCGCCCGCCTCGGGGCGGTCGACCGCGACGCCGACGGGGACCGGCGGCTCGACCCCGACTTCCGGCGCGCCTGGAACGACGCGGTCGACGGCGTTTCGGCCGCCGACGTCGGGCGCGAGGCGGTCGCGTCGACCCTCGGGGTCGACGCCGACGCGGTCTCGGCGGTGGGGCCGGCCCAGTTCTTCGTCAGCGGCGAGCGCCTGGTGCAGTGGCCCTCGGAGCCGGCGCTTGTCGCCGACGCGGCCGCCGGCCGGGCGCTGGCCGGTCGACCGGCGTGGGAGGACCTGGGCGTCGACGACCGCCTCGACGCGCTCGCGACCCTCCGGACGCTCCGGCGGGACTGCCCGGCCTGCGGCGCCCCGCTCGCCCGGGACGAGGAGACCGTCGAGTCGTGCTGCCAGCCGACCGCCGAGGTCGTCGCCGTCTCCTGCGAGGACTGCGACGTCCCGATCGCCGAGCGGCGGATCGGGTAGTCCGGGGTCGCGCGAGGTTCTCCGGGGTCCCACGGGGCGGGCCACGCTACCGTTCCGCACGCCGGCGCCCGCCCTGACAGGTCGCCCTGTCGGATGGGCCGATTTACGTCCGTCGGGCGTCTGCAACTACTCGGCGGCGTCGCGACACAGACTGTCAGTATCCGTCGTCCGGGGCTGGTATCCCCCACCACTACCCCCAAACTGGACGACCCTTCTGGGCGGTGCGGCCTCGGCGACCGCCGAATCCCGCCGCCCTACTCGATACGACCGGCGGTGAGCCGCACCACGCCCAGCGCGTACTCGCCGTGAGCGGTGTCGGTGGCCCTGGCCCGGAGCGCCCGCCCGGCCGCCTCGACCCGGCGGTCCAGCACCGTCCACGGCGGTGCCTCGTAGGCGTCGACGCTGCTTGGTGAGGAGGCGACCACCAGCCCGCGGAACGCCCGGTTCACCGGCCAGCCGAACCACCGCGTGGTCTGGGCGGCGTCGAGCAGCGCGAGGCGACCGCCCGGCGCCAGCACGTCGGCCCACCGGTCGACCTCGGCCGCGGGGTTGCCGAGCATCCCCACGACGAAGGTGGCGAGGATCGCGTCCGGCGGGTCGCGGAACGCGACGCTCGTGGCGTCGGCCCGGACGCAGTGGACGTTGTCCCATCCCTCGCGGTCGATGCGGTCGCGGGCCGTCGCGAGCATCCCCCGCGTGAAGTCCACGCCGACCACCCGTCCCTCGGGGCCGACCCGGTCGCGGAGGTGCGGGAAGTTCGCCCCCGTGCCACAGCCCATCTCGACAACGGTGTCGCCGGGGTCGAGCGCGAGCGCGTCCGCGACCCGGGCCCGGAGCCGCCCGAGGCCCGGCGTCGAACGCGCGAGGACGTCGTAGAGGTCGGCCCACCGCCCGTAGAACTGCTGTGCCGCCGCCGTCGCGTCGGTCGCCATGTGGGAGCCTACGACGGCCGCCGCCAAAACGGTGGGGCCGCCGCGGGGGACTCGCCGCGACCGGAGACTCGTCGGGACCCGGGCGAGTCCGGTCGGCCGGTGCCGTGAAGGGCGGCGACGCCGTACCGTCGCCGTATGACAGTCGCGCTCACGGAGGAGGACGTCGACAAGGCCGTCGTGGACCGCGAGGGGACCCGGGTCGGGACCGTCGTCGACATCCACCACGGCGCGGCCCACGTCCGGGCCGACGAGTCGACCGTCGAGGAGATGCAGACCCGGCTCCCGCAGGGCGGCATCGACGAGGAGACGTACGCGGTCGGCGACGAGAGCATCGCCGACATCACCGACGACCGCATCGTTCTGGACGTCTCGGCGTAGGTCGAGCGGTCGCACTCGGTTGCTTCGGTCGGCCGAGCCGCGGGGAACTCACTCGCCCCGTCGGTTCCCGAGGCCGTAGCCACTTTGCCCGAGGCCGACGAACTCCGGAGCATGGAGTTCACCGAAGCCGACGAGGGCGCGTCCGTGTTCGACGCCGACCGCGAGAAGATCGGCGTGGTGGTGGAGGTCCGAGACGGCACCGCCTACGTCGAGCCCGAGCCCAGCCTGACCGAGGAGCTGAAGGCCAAGCTCG
The DNA here is from genome assembly GCF_051194995.1 of Halorussus sp. AFM4. Taxonomy (NCBI): domain Archaea; kingdom Methanobacteriati; phylum Methanobacteriota; class Halobacteria; order Halobacteriales; family Haladaptataceae; genus Halorussus; species Halorussus sp. AFM4. The sequence goes on from NZ_JBNTJT010000003.1 coordinate 505,054, forward strand.
ACTGGGGGAGCCACGAGGCCGACGAGGACGCCTACGCGCTCAGATCGGAGTGGATAGACGAGGTCGAGGACGGCGAGGTGCTGCTGCGGACCCGGCCGGAAGAGTAGCGGCGGAATCACCGATCCGTCCGATCTCTCGGGAGGCGTCGGCTCAGAGCAGGTTCCGGGCGGTCTCGACGACCGCCTCCGCGTCGTCGCCGAGCAGGTAGACGATGGGCTCGATGCCGTAGCCGCCGGTGTGGTAGAGGACCGTCGCGTCCGGGCGCTCCTCCAGCGCCGCGCCGACGACCGCGTCGAGGTCGTCGTACTCGGCGTCGAACTCGACGGTCGCGCGGCCGGCGTCCTCGAGCGCGGCCACGATGTCGGGGTCGTAGCGGATGTTGAGCGCCGCCTGCGCGTCGCTGCCGTGGCGGCGGGCCGCCAGCAGGATGGAGGCGACGTGCTCGCTCACGCCGAACTCGGGCTCGGCGGGGATGGCGGCCTGGCCCTTCACGTCGAAGATGCGGCCGGGGACGCCCGCCACGTCGTCGATGCCGTCGGCGTCGGGCGTGGCCTGACAGAGGTTCGACCCGACCGCGGGGATGAGCGACGCGAACCCGCTGGTGCTCTCGACGAGGGTCAGCCCCCGGCGGAGCGACGACCGGACCCGCTCGGTCGTCCGGAGGTCGCCCTCGGGGTCGTGGACGTTGAAGTCGCCGCCGTGGCCCGACAGCTCGGGCATCTCGAGCTCGTGGATCTCGGCGATGAGGTCGCGGTCCTCCAGCCGCCGGATCAGCACCTCGATCTCGATGAGCGCCTCGACCCGGCTCGTCGTCCCCTCGGCCAGCCCCTCGCCGAGCCGGGCGACCAGGTTCCGGACGCGCTCGTCGTTCAGGAACCGGTCGTTGCGCTCGACCTCGCCGTTGGCGTACTTCGACACCGCGCTCTGGCTGATGCCCAGCAGGTCGGCGACCTCGCTCTGGGTGAGCCCCCGGTCCCGCAGGTCCTCGGCCAGCATCGACCGGACGGTCGGGAGGAACTCCTCGACGACGATCTCCTCGGCGAACCTCATCGGTCGGTCTCCCCCGCGCCGTCCGATTCACCTTTCTGGTCGCCGCCGAACTCGTGGTCGCTCTGGATGCGGGAGGCCTGGGGCCCCGACTGGTTCTGGTACTTCGAGCCCCGCTCCTCGCCGTAGGGCCGGTCGGCGGGCGACTTCAGTTCGGTGAACGTGAGCTGGGAGACCCGCATCCCGGGTTCGAGCGCGACCGGCGCGGTGCCGAGGTTCGACAGTTCGAGGGTGATCTGGCCCCGATAGCCCGGGTCGCACAGCCCCGCGGTCGCGTGGACCACGACCGCCAGCCGGCCCAGCGACGACCGGCCCTCGACGTGGGCGATGAGGTCGGCCGGGATCTCGACCCGCTCCTTCGTGGTGCCCAGCACGAAGTCGCCGGGGTGGAGGATGAAGTCGTCGCCCTCGTCGACCGTGGTCTCGGTGACGTACTCCGAGACCTCCTCGTCGCTAGTGGGGTGGATGCAGGGGATGTTGGTTCGCTGGAACTCCAGGAACTCCCGCCCCAGCCGGAGGTCGACGCTGGCGGGCTGGATCTGGAGGTCGGGGTCGTCGAGCGGTTCGACCACGAGGTCGCCGGCCGCCATCCGGTCGAGGATGTCGGCGTCCGAGAGTATCATAGTCGTAGCAGGGAGTGGAGGGAGGTAAAGCGTGGCGGTCCGCTCCAGCGGCCGAACCGGACGCAGACGCCCCCGGACGGAACACCAGAGCTATACGCGACCCGGCCGGATTCCGACCCATGAAGCAGGCCATCGTCGCCCGCACGGACATCGGCATGGGGCAGGGGAAGCTGGCCGCCCAGGTCGCCCACGCCTCGCTGTCGGCCTACGAGGACACCGGAACGAAGGCGCGCAAGAAGTGGAAGGGCGGGGGCCAGAAGAAGGTCGTTCTGAAGGCCGACGGCGAGGAGCAGATCTTCGAGCTCGCCGAGAAGGCCCGCGCCGAGGGCCTGCCCCACGCGGTCGTCCGGGACGCCGGCCACACCCAGCTCGACCCCGGCACGGTCACGGCGCTGGCGGTCGGCCCGGCCGACGACGACCTCGTGGACAAGGTGACGGGACATCTGTCGCTGTACTGAGTTCGGGAGTCTATTTGTCTGAAAATTGGTAGAGGTGAGCGCACCGAAGTAGTCTGCGACGACCACAGCAGGAACGAGGTTTTCGAAAGCCCCCGCGGGCTCGCGGTCGTCTCGCCGACATATCCTCGGTTCGCCTCCGGCTCACCTCGGACAGAGGTCGCCGAGACGACCACGGGCCTCCGGCCCGCGAGCCCGCGGCCCCTTTCAGTCCCGCCCGGGTTGGTTTGGCCACCTGGTCGTCGCTCAGGGATTGGTTCACTACTGGCGCGCGCTGGCGGACCCCCGTGGTCCGCCACACCGTGCGAGGGACGAGGACCGCAGCGAAGCGAGGACCGCAGGAGGCTGGGGAGGTTCGAGGCTCGCGGTCGCGGTGTTGTGGGGCGGATGAAAGGGGCCGCCCGGTCGCGTGCAGTTCAGTCGCCTCAGCGACCCCTATCCGGAGCGAGCGTAGCGAGCGGAGGATATGTCGCTGAGCGACCGTCTCGTGAGCGGAGCGAACGAGACCTCGGAAGACGCAGCCCGCGCAGCGTAGCGAGCAGGAACGTCTTCCGGTGGCGACCGGGCGGGGGCTTTCGAGGACGAAGCAGACGCATTCTAGTTCAGGTTGGCCGATTTATCAGTTCAGACTCGGCCTCCAGATCACCCGAAACAGACCCATCGCAGGAAGTCAGATACAAGCGACCCGGCCACCAACCTCGAGACGAATGCGCGAGGCGCACCCAGTCGAGCGGGCGGTCGGCATCGCTTCCTTCGTCAGCGACGCGGACGGCGTCGGCGGCCGCCTCCGGGAGTCGCCCGAGGACTTCCGGGTCCGCGAGGTCGAGCGGTTCGACGCCGAGCCCGCCGACGCCGACCCCGGCTCGTACCCCTTCCTCGTGGTCCGGGCCACCCTCCGGGAGTGGGACACCAACGACTTCGCCAAGCGCCTCTCGGACGCGCTGGGCATCAGCCGCGAGCGGGTCTCGTGGGCCGGCACCAAGGACAAGTACGCGGTCACGACCCAGCTGTTCACCCTCCGGAAGGTCGACGCCGCGGACCTCGCGGACGTCTCCGTCTACGACGCCGACGTGGAGGTGGTCGGTCGGGCCGGCCGGGGCCTCCAGTTCGGCGACCTCGCGGGCAACGAGTTCGAGATCGTCGTCCGGGACCCCGAGCGCCCCGAGAACGCCGGGCAGATCCGGGAGGAGCTCGCCGCGTTCGGCGGGGAATTCCCGCCGAGCGACGAGGGCGAGTCGACGACCGTCGGCGTGCCCAACTACTTCGGCCAGCAGCGGTTCGGCAGCCGCCGGCCCGTCACCCACGAGGTGGGCCTCCGGATCGTCCGCGGGGAGTGGGAGGAGGCCGTGCGGCAGTACGTCGCCAACCCCTACGACACCGAACCCGAGGACAGCCAGCGCGCCCGCCGGGAGGTCGGCGACGCCTTCGACGACCGCGACTGGCAGGCCGCACTGGACGCGACGCCCCGGCGACTCGGGTTCGAGCGCGCGATGCTCAACGCCCTGGTCGAGTCGGGCGGCGACCGGCCCGAGGACTTCCGGAGCGCGCTCGAAGCCGTCCCCTCGAACCTCCAGCGGCTGTTCGTCAACGCCGCCCAGTCGTACGTGTTCAACCGCATCCTGAGCGAGCGCCTGGCGCGCGGGCTCCCCTTCGACCGCCCGGTCGCGGGCGACGTGGCCTGCTTCGCCGAGACGGTCGACAGCGTGACCCTGCCCGACCCCGACCGCGAGCAGCGCGTCGACGAGCGGCGGGTCGAGACGGTCGCGCGCCACTGCGAGCGAGGTCGGGCGTTCGTGACCGCGCCGCTGGTCGGGACCGAGACCGAACTGGCCGACGGCGAGCCCGGCGAGATCGAGCGCGCGGTGCTCGACGACCTGGACCTCGACCCCGCGGACTTCGACCTGCCGGGCGAGTTCCACTCGACGGGGACCCGGCGGGCGATCCTGGTCCGGACCGACCTCGGAATCGAGCGCGGGACGGGAGCCGGCGGCGACGCGGACGCCGACGCCCTGACCTTCGAGTTCGGACTCCCGAAGGGGTCGTACGCGACGGTTGTCCTGCGGGAGTTCCTGAAGACCGACCCCGCCGACGAGTAAGCCTCAAACCATTTCATCGGGGCCGTCGTACCGACACCGGATGAGCTACGCCAACCGGTCCGAGAACCTCCAGCGGGAGATCGACGACCTCATCGCCCGCGGGTGGCGCATCGAGTCCGAGACGCCCGAGCGGGTCGTCATGGTCAAGCGCAACGTCGGCAGCCTCGGCGTCCACCTGCTCCTCGCCATCCTGACGGGGTGGTGGTCGTTCGGGCTCGTCAACCTGGTGTACGGCGGGTACAAGTACCTCAACGACTCCCAGCGTCGGGTCATCCGCGAGGGCACTAGCTGTCCGGAGTGCGGGGCGTCGGTCGCGCCCGACGCGAGCTACTGCCAGAACTGCGGCACCGAGCTCCTCGACGTCGAGGCAGCGGGCGTGACCGAGACCGACCTGGCCGAGCGGTGACGGGCGAGTCCGCGCCGGATTCTCCGTCGGCCGACCCCCGGCGGACGAAAGCACGGGGATTAAATCCGCACCCGGGTTAGGGCCGGCCATGGAGTGCCGGCAGTGCGGCTCCCCGCTCGAACGACCGGGCGACTACTGCCTGGTCTGTCGGACGCCGAACTGCGACACCGTGGTGCTGGACCTCGCGCGCGACCGCGCGACGCTCACGATGCTCGACGACGAGACGGTCGTGGGCGAGACCGTGGTGACGACCACGCCCGAGGACGGCGAGGAGGCCGGCGTGGTCGAGCTCCGGAACTTCGCGGGCCGGATCGCCGACGAGGTCAGGCGCAAGCGCCCCGAGGAGGTGTACGCCGCGGGCGACCGCGACGTGCTCCGGGCGACCCGCGACCAGCTCCACTACTCGTTCTACCGAGTGGGCGACGACGAGGACCCCGTCGAGGCGGTGCTCGCGCGCCGGGGCGACCGGGCGCTCGAGGTGGTCGACGCCGCGCCCGCCGAGAAGCTGGGGGGCAGCCACTCGACGCTCATCGGCGAACGGGCCGGCCGGCGAGCCGTCCAGACCGTCGCCGGCCACCCGCACGTCAAGAAGATCATCCCCGGCCCCATCGACGCCGGCGGGTCGGGGAGCCGGACCGGCGTCCGGGCGAAGGCCACCCGGGCCGACGAGAACGGCAACGTCCGGCTGCTGCTCCGGGACGGCTCCAGCGTCCAGGAGAACCGGGTGGTCACGACCGCGATGGACCGCGAGCGCGGCGAGCGGGTCCGGGCCGACCTCAACGACGCGCTCGCCGAGGCCGACCTCCAGTAGCCGGCGCCGGACGGGGACCGACCACCCCGAGGTAGGCCGGGAATAACGTCCCGGGCGGCGGGCCGCGGGCCATCGGCGACGACCGCCCCGCGGGTCGCGCCCGCCGGGTTAGGCACCGCATGGCTTTGAGCGTCCCGGCCGTGTCCGAACCCGGGGCGGTGAGGTCTGCCAACCGAAGCCCCAACCTTCTTGGGCCTGGTAATTATATCTAATTACGCCATGGTCAGCCACTACGACGCGGTCCTCGCGCTGATTCCGCTGCTCTCCGGGGGAGGGGTGCTGGTCGGCCAGCTCACAGGGCTACCCGCGGCCATCGCGGGGATGGTGGCCTCGCTGGCGGTCATCGGCCACGAGCTGTTCAACCCGCCGCTGCGGGCCGACGAGGAGTGACCGGCCGCGGGTGGGCGTTCGCGCCGCCCCGCCGCCGGCCGGCGGCCCCGACACCTCGCCGCGGGTCGGCCACCGTTCACACCAGACGAGGTCGGCCGGGATGCCGCCGCGACCGTGACATGACGGCCCGACCGAACGACCGCCCGAATCCGGCCGCCTCGACGGCTACGCGAACCGTCAGTAATCGGTCGTGTCCGTCCGTCGCCCCCGACTCGCGACGGGTCGGAGGGCCGAGAGAAACGACCGCCCCGGAACTGGCCGTCGCGCGACCGGTCCGGCCAAGGGGAGGTTCGGCAGTTGAACTGGCCAGAACGTTCTTACGCGACTTTACCCGGGACTCGCGACTACGCCGAGCGGACATGACATCCGACGGCGGTGCCACGGAGCGGAGCGGCCGGGCGGTACTGCTCGTCGCCGTCCTGCTCGCGACGGCGAGCGCGACGACCGGACTCGCCGGCGGGGACGCGACCGCTCGCGCCGGCGGGACCGAGACGCCTGCCTCCGCGTCGGCGGCGTCTCAGGCGGCGGGCGCAGTCCCAGAGGTCGGCGGCGCGGAATCGCTCGGCGGACGAACGAACGCCGCGGAACCGCGCGACGCAGAGCCGCGCGACGGAGAAACAGGACCTCGCGACGGGAGATCGCTCGCGGCGGTGCGCGAACGATTGGGCCTGGCGAAGCTCTCCGGACCGGTGCCGACGCTCGCCGCGATTCCGGACGACGTCGACGCCGGGGAGTACCGCGGGCCGGCGCTGCCGCCCGCCGCGGAGACGCACGGGCTCCGGCCGGCCCTGCAGACGGCGGTCCGGCAGGGGGTCCGGGAGGCAGCCGCCCTCGCGCGGCGACAGGGCGTGAACGTCACCCGGGAGCAGCTCGCGGCGGCCCGCGACGGGGCGCTGAGCGGGGTCTCGCAGGTCCGGAACGCCAGCGCCGAGCAGGTGCGGGCGTCGGTGCGGGGCGCGGCGTACGGCGCGCTGCTGCAGGCCCAGAGCGCCGCGGTCAACCAGAGCCAGCTCGGGGCCGGCGTCGCCGGCGCGAGCGAGGGCGCGCTCTCCCAGCGCCAGAACGCCAGCGTCGACCAGCTCCAGGCGGCCGGCTACGGCGCGAGCCACGGCGCCGTCGCCCAGCACCAGAAGGCCGACGTCGACCAGCTCCAGAAGGCCGCCGAAGGGGCGGCGGCGGGCGCGACCCGCGGGGCGGTCGCGGCCGGGAGCGGCGACGTGGGGAAGATCCGCGAGGCCGCGCAGGGCGCCTCCTACGGGACGCTTGAGCAGCGTGCCGCGGGCGCGGCGGGCGCGGGCACCGCGAAGTCGAAGTACGCCGCGCTCGGGGCGGCCGCGGGGGCGGTCGAGCAGAGCCAGACCGCCAACGTGAAGCAGGTGCAGGTGGCGGCGCTCGGCGGGAGTTCGGGCGCGCTGGCCCAGAGCCAGACCGCCACCGCGAAGCAGGTGCAGGCCGCCTCGGCGGGCGCCGCGCGGGGCGCGGTCGCCCAGAGCCAGCAGGTGAGCATCGAGCAGCAGCAGGTGGCGGCCCAGGCGGCGGCGTCGGGGGCGGTCTCGCAGTCCCAGGTCGCCGACGTCACCCAGATCCAGTACGGCGCCGAGGGGACCTGCCTGGGCGCGCTGTCGTTCTGTCCGACGTGCGCGGAGGCCGGGCCGAGCGTCCTCGACCTGGACCTGAGCCGGCTCCTCCTCGTGCTCCGCCAGAGCAGCGCCATCGTGGTCCGGGACGCCGTCGACCGGGACGTGATCAGTCCGACGACCATCGTGGAGCGGAGCGAGACCGTCGTGAACAAGCGGGTCGAGATCAACTACTACGGCGACGCGGACGGCTACGCGGCGCCCGACGCCGACCGCGACGGCCTCCGTGACGACCGCGAGCGCCGCCTCGGGACCGACCCCGCGGGCGCGGACTCCGACGGCGACGGCATCACCGACAGCGACGAGGTGTTCGTGCTCCGGACCGAGCCGACCAGCGCAGACACCGACAACGACGGCCTGGGCGACGGCGCGGAGCACGACCGGTGGAACACCGTCCCGACCGACCCCGACACCGACGGCGACGGCCGGGAGGACGGCGCGGAGGTTGACGCCGGCAGCGACCCCCACGACCCGAACGACCCGAGCCGGACCGACGCCGACGGCGACGGCCTGCCCCGTGCGTGGGAGACCGACGTCGGATCAGACCCGCGGACGGCCGACACCGACGGCGACGGCCTGACGGACGGCGAGGAGGTCCGGGCGCTGGGCACCGACCCGACCGCGACGGACTCGGACGGCGACGGCCTGACGGACGCCCTGGAGGTGAACGTTCACGGCACCGACCCGACCGGGCCGGACTCCGACCGCGACGGCCTGACCGACGGGGCGGAGGCCGAGCGCGGAACCGACCCGCTCGACGCGGGCGATCCGGCCGCCCGGGACGCGGACGGCGACGGGCTGGCCGACCCCCGGGAGGAGGAGCTCGGGACCGACCCGGAGAGCGCCGACACCGACGGCGACGGCCTCGACGACTTCGAGGAGATACGCGACGTCCACACCGACCCGACCGCCGCGGACTCCGACGGCGACGGCCTGTCCGACGGCGACGAGGTCCGGCGGGGCAGCGACCCGCGGAACGCCAACGACCCCGAGGCGACCGACGCGGACGGCGACGGGCTGACCGACAGTCGGGAGCAAGAGCTGGGCACCGACCCGCAGAGCCCGGACACCGACGGCGACGGCCTCTGGGACGGCGAGGAGGTCGAGCGCGGGACCGACCCGACCGACCTCTACAGCCCGAGCCCGGGGTCGGACGACGAGACCGGCGACGCGCCGGGCGGCACCTCGGTCGAGTACCTCAACTGCTCGGCGGTGCGGGTGTCGGGCAACGGGTCGGTCGAGGTGCGACTCCTCGGCTTCTACGACGCGGGCGAGTACTTCCGGGACATCGAGCGCACCGTCGACGGCACGACGGTGATCCGGGCGCCGCGGAACGACGACCTGCTGACCAGCGAGCGCGGGTTCATCTCGTACGTCGACCCGACCGGCGACAGCAGCGCCGACGCGGTCACCAACCCGCGGCGCGACGAGTGCCGGCGCCAGTTCCGGCCGGCGCCGGTCGAGACCTACGTGGTCGACGCGACCCGGATCGGCGGAGGGACCTACCGGGTGACGTTCGGCTACCGCAACCCCAACGACTACGCCCTGCGGACCGAGTGGGACTACGACTCGATCGCGCGGCAGTTCTCGCTGCTGCTGTCGAACTACGACGACCCGGCCGAGCGCCAGGACCTCCGGAGCGGGCCGGCGGCCTACCAGCACGCCAACCGGACGCCGCCGACCGAACTCCGGCCCGGCGAGCACACGTTCACGGTCGAGTGGACCCCGACCCGCGGGGACGCCCGGCTCATCTGGCTGCTCGACCTGGAGTACTTCCGCTTCGACGACCCGACGTTCCGCGCGGTCACGGCGCCGGCCGGCGAAATCGGCGCCGCGAACGCGACCACCGCGGCGAGCGTCACCACCACTGCGGACGCGACGACCGAGAGCGAGACGACGACTGCAAGCCCCGCGGCGACGACGACGAACGCGACGACGGAAGCGGAGAACGCGACGACCACGGAGGCGAACGCGACGACCGCGACCACCGAACCGACGACGGGAGATGGCCAGGCGACGGGGAACGCGACGACGGGGACGACTGCGACGACCGGGGAGGTGACCGCAACTGCCGCGGAGGCGACGGCCACGGTGACCGAGACCCTGACCGCCGTGACGACCGTCGAGGGACCGGACGCCGACGACGACAACCTGACTGACGAGCGGGAGCGGGAACTCGGCACCGACCCGCAGAGCCCGGACACCGACGGCGACAGGCTCCCCGACGGGTTCGAGGCGGCGGGGCTCGCGAACTACGACATCGAGCCGACCGATCCGACCGACCCCGACACCGACGGCGACGGCCTGGAGGACGGCCCGGAACTGGTCGAGGAGCCGGTGAGCAACCCGTCCGTGCCGGACACCGACGGCGACGGGCTGGCCGACGGCCGCGAGGTCGACGAGGTCGGGACGAACACGACGCTGGTGGACACCGACGAGGACGGCGCCGGCGACGGGGAGGAGGTCGACGCCGGCAGCGACCCACTCGACGCGTCGAGCACGCCCGGAGCGGGGACGACCACCGAGGACGTGACGACCGAGAACGAGACGACGACCGCGACCGAAGCGGGCCAGCCGACGGACACCACGACCGCGACGGAGACCACCACGACTACGACCAAGACGACGACGGTGCAGCCGGCCGAGGCGGACGCGCCGACCACGACGACCGAGACCTCCACGGAGACGACGACCGAGACGTCGACCACCGCGACCGAGACCACTACCGCGGAGACGACAACCACCGAGACCGAGACCACCACGGAAACGACGACTACGGAGACGACCACGACCACCGAAACGACAACGACGACCGAGACGACCACCGAAACGACTGCGACGCCGGCGGACGCCGACGAGGACGGCCTGACCGCCGACGAGGAGAGCGAGGCCGGGACCGACCCGGAGAGCGCCGACACAGACGGTGACGGCCTGGACGACGGGCCGGAGGTCGACGAGCACGGCACCGACCCGACCGCGAGCGACTCGGACGGGGACGGCATCGACGACGGCGCGGAGGTGAACGATCAGGAGACGGACCCCGCCGCGGGCGATACTGACGAGGACGGGCTCGGCGACGGCGAGGAGATCGAGGAGTACGGGTCCGACCCGACCGCGAGCGACTCGGACGGGGACGGCCTCTCCGACGGGCCGGAAGTCGACGAGCACGGCACCGACCCGACCGCCGCGGATTCCGACGGCGACGGCCTCTCGGACGACGAGGAGATCAACGAAGTGGAGTCGGACCCGACGAGCGCCGATTCGGACGACGACGGCCTCTCGGACGGCGAGGAGGTCGACGCTGGGACCGATTCCAACGCAAGGGACTCCGACGACGACGGCGTCGACGACGCCGAGGACTCGGCGCCGACAGATCCTGACGTCCCGGGCGACGAGGCCGGGGACGGTGGCGGCGAAGGCGACGGCGGCGGGGAGGAGGACGGTGGCGGCGGGGAAGAGAACGACGGCGGCGAGGGCAACGAGGGCGGCGGCGAGGAACCGGCGACCACCGAGGCGGCCTGACCGCCGCCCCGACTCAAAGGCTTTATCAGCGACCCGGCGTAAATTCGCAGTACTATGGCCGAAGACACCCAGAGCCGAACCGGCAGCGCCGGTCGCTTCGGGGCGCGATACGGGCGGGTCGCCCGCAAGCGCGTCGCCGAGATCGAGAGCGACATGAACGACGACCACACCTGCCCCGATTGCGGCGCCGACGACGTCGCCCGGCAGGGTACCGGCATCTGGCAGTGCGGGCACTGCGGCTACAAGTACGCCGGCGGCACCTACCGCCCCGAGACGCCCGCGGGTCGGACGGTCAAGCGCTCCATCCGCGCCGCCCTGGGCGAAGACGACGAATGAGCTACAAGTGCTCGCGGTGCAAGCGCGACGTCGAACTCGACGAGTACGGCGGCGTCCGGTGTCCGTACTGCGGGCACCGCGTGCTCCTCAAGGAGCGCAGCCGCGACGTGAAGGAAATCGACGTGCGGTAACTGCAGTCTGTTACTCTCCATGGGCGAGCGACCCGGCGGCGCCGACGACCCAGCCCCCGACGCGACCCCCGAGTCGGCCGGCGCGGCGCGCCGACCCCACGACGCCACGCTCCGCTTCGATTACGATTCGCCGGCGCGTGCCCGGGCAGTCGCCCGCGCCGTGGCCCAGGAGGTCGGCGAGATAGACGGCGACCGCTCGGTCGCCACGGTCGACCGCGACGGGACGACCGTCGCGGTCCGGGTACTCGCCGACGACCTCGTGGCGCTCCGCGCGGGCTGTAACACCTGGGGGTCGCTGGTCGAGGTCGCCGAGCGGACGACCGACCTGGCGTAGCGAGGGTCGGCTTGCGGGGACCGGCGAGCCCGCCGACGCCGCCCGCTGCGCGCCGACGCCGACCGGGAACCGAAAGCGGGGGTTTTTCTGTCCGGGCCGCGTCGTCCGAGATATGCAGGGTAATCTGCCACCGGAAGCGCAGGAGAAACTCGAAGAGCTCCAGGACCTCCAGGAGACGGCCCAGCAGGTCGCGGTCCAGAAGAACCAGGCCGAGACCCAGCTGAACGAGGCCCAGACGGCGCTCGACGAGCTCGACAACATCGACGAGGACACCACGATGTACCGCGAGGTCGGCGAGCTGCTGGTCAAGACCGACTTCGACGAGGCCCAGGACGACCTCGAGGAGAAGGTCGACAGCCTCGAGATCCGTGTCGAGACCCTCGAGAAGCAGGAGGAGCGCGTCCAGGAGCAGTTCGAGAGCCTCCAGTCCGAGCTCCAGAACATGCTCGGCGGCGGCGGTGGCGGCGGGCCCGGCGGCCCCCAGGGTCCGGGCATGGGCGGCGGTCCCGGCGGCGCGTAGATGCCGAGCGACGACGAGGTCGTCCGGACGGCCGCCGAGGCAGCCGAGGGCCTCATCTTCTCGCGGCTGAAGAACTCGGAGGTCCGGGACGTCGACGTGACCGTCGAGTTCGAGGACGGCGTTCTCGACGTGGACGTCTACCTCAACGCGCCCGACGCGGCGAACGAGGAGCAGGTCGCCGAGGACGCCGCGCTGGCTGCGCGGTCGGCCGTCGACGACCTCTTCGCCGAGGCCGAGGACGCGGACTGAGGCCGGCGACCGGCGGCTCGCCGTCTCGCGACCGATTTTTGCGGTGTCACTTCCGAGGCGAGAGCCGAGTGTAGTAGGTGCCGGACCCGCCGCCGCGGCGGCGCCGGACACCACAAAACCTATTACCGGCCTCTTTGATTCGATGAAACACCGCGGGTAGGGGTACCTTGCGGTGTTCTTTCGACGCCACCCGCCGAGTGGCATCGCTCGGTGCGGACCGTACTGTTCGACGGGTCCGTACTCCTCGGGTCGAGTTCGCGTCGTCGCTGGCCCGGAAGCGGGTCGACCCCCGATCCGCGGAGCGAGCCGAGCCGCGAACCACCCGGCCCCGAACCTTTACGCGACCGGCCCGAAGGACCCGCATGGACCGCGACCCGTCGGACGGCGAGGTCAGCTCGCGCCGATTGATTCTGAACCCGACGAGCGGAGGCGGCGGCCACGTCGAGCGCGTCCGCCGCCTCGCCGACGAGCGCGGCTTCGCGGTCGTCGAGACCGAGCGCGCCGGCCACGCGGTCGACCTGGCCGAGGCGGCCGCAGCCGACGGCGTCGACCTGCTGGCGGTCTGCGGCGGCGACGGCACGCTCCACGAGGCGGTGGCGGGACTCGTCCGGGCCGACGCCCTCGACGACGTCGCGATATGTATCGTCCCCGCGGGGACCGAGAACTTCTTCGCCGGCGACCTCGGCATCCGGTCGCTCGAAGACGGGTTCGCGGCGGTCGACCGCGGCGAGGTCCGGCGGCTCGACCTCGGGATGGCTGGCGACGAGCCGTTCGTGCTGTCGGCAATCGCGGGGCTGCCCGCCGACGCCAGCGCCGCGGCGACCCACGACCGCAAGGACAGCCTCGGGCCGGTCGCGTTCGTCGTCGCGGGCGTCGAGGAGGCGCTGGCGTTCGACGGTCTCCGCGCCGAGATCGACGCCGAGACGGACGGCGAGGAGGTCGATTGGTCGGGCGAGGCCGCGGCGTTCCTGGTTGGCAACGTCCGGAAGTTCGCCGGCAGCGGCGGACAGGCCGACGCCGAGGACGGGCTGCTGGAGGTCACGATCATCGAGGAGCTGCCCGCGACGGACGCGCTGGTCGAGTACGTCGAACAGCGGGCCTTCGAGCGTGACACGGCCCACGTCACGGAGCTCCACGCCGGACGACTCGACTTCGAGAGCCGCGACGGCGAGCCGGTGACCTTCAGCCTCGACGGCGAGATCCGGGAGTTCGAGCGCGTGACCATCGACGTCCGGCCGGGCGCGCTCCGGGTCGCGGTCGGCGAGGGGTACGACCCCGATCCGGAGTGACGGTGACGACGGTCGCGCCCCGACCGGGTATCGGCCGAGCCGTGGCCGCGCTCGCCGACACCCGCCCGTATTTGGCCCGGCGAGCCGAAGGTTGCAGTATGAGCCACCCCACAGAACTCGGTCACGTCCACCTCAAGGTCCGGGACGTCGACCGCGCGGTCGCGTTCTACCGCGACGTGCTCGGCCTCGACGTCGTCGAGCGCGCCGGCCGGTACGCCTTCCTCTCGTACGGCGAGCACCACCACGACCTCGCGCTCCAGGGGGTCGGGGACGACGCGCCGGGGCCGGGCCGCGGGGTCGGCCTGTACCACGCCGCGTTCGAGGTCCCGGACGCCGACGCGCTCCGGGCGACCCACCGCCGCCTGCGCGAGCGCGGCGTCGAGGTCTCGCCGGTCGACCACCGCATCAGCAAGGCGCTGTACTTCGAGGACCCCGACGGGAACGGGCTGGAGGTGTACCTCGACACCCGCGACGAGAACGACCGCGGGGAGTGGCGCGGCGAGAACCGGCGGTTCGACCCCGAGGCGCTCGGCGAGTGAGCGGCGGGACCGGGCGCGGAGTCGAACCCTCCGGGCGCCGCCGGTTCTCCGGGCATCGAACGCCTTTTGTGGGCCTGCTGACTACGACTCTCCAATGACCCGCATCGTCGTGGTGGACAACCACGGGCAGTTCACACACCTCGAACATCGCGCGCTCCGGGACATGGGCGTCGACACCGAGATCATCGACAACACGACCCCGGCCGGGGAGATCGAGGCCGACGGCCTCGTGCTCTCCGGCGGGCCGAGCATCGACGACATCGGCAACACCGCCGACTACCTCGACCTCGGCGTGCCCGTCCTGGGCATCTGTCTCGGCATGCAGGCCATCGCCCACGTCCTCGACGGCGAGGTCGGCGAGGGCGACTACGGCGGCTACGCCGACGTGACCGTCGACGTGCTCGACGACGAGGACCCCCTCGTCGGCTCGCTCGCGCCCGAGACCCGCGTCTGGGCCAGCCACGCCGACGAGGTCAAGGAGGTCCCCGAGGGGTTCGCCCGCACCGCGACCAGCGACGTCTGCGGCGTCGAGGCGATGAGCGACCCCGACCGCGACCTCTACGGCGTGCAGTGGCACCCCGAGGTCGCCCACACCGCCGAGGGCGAGGAAGTGTTCGAGAACTTCCTGGCGGTCTGCGAGTAGGCGGTCGACGCCGGTCCGGGCCGGTCCCGTCGGACCGTCGCGTCCCTGGCGGCCTCGCCCGCGCCCCGGCGGACGAACCCACGAACGCTTTTGTATTCTGCGCGTGACAGGACGGGACGATGATCGTAGTCCACGCCGCCGTCCCCATCGACCCCGACCGCCGCGAGGAGGCGCTCGAACGCGTCCGGGCCCTGGCCGAGCAGTCCCGTGCCGAGGACGGGGTGGTCGACTACCGCGCGACGACGGACGTCGACGATCCGAACGTCGTCCGGTTCTTCGAGCGGTACGAGGACCGGCCCGCGCTCGACGCTCACGGCGAGACCGACCACTACCGGGAGTGGGTGGAGGCGCTCCCCGACATCCTCGGCGGCGACGTCGACGACGTCGAGGTCACCCAGTTCGCAGTGACCGACGCGTTCGACCCGAACGCGACCGGCGAATCGCAAGCCGGAGGCGGGTCGGCGACCGGTTCGACCGAACCGGAGTAGCACCTTTTATCCCTCCCGACCGAAAGACCCGAGTATGACAGCGACGCAGGGCGACCTCGCCTCCCTCTCGCGGTTCATCTTCCGCGCGCCGCGGTGGTACGCCAGCGTGGCGTTCGCGCTCCTCATCGCCGCCGTCGCGGGCGTGGGCGCGTTCGACGCGGGGTTCGTGCTGGAGGACGCGTGGCAGGGCGTGTTCTTCATCGGCGTCCCGACGGTCGTCGCAAGCCTGCTGACCACGCCGGTCGACCGCCGCCTGGGCGGCCAGCTCACGTACAACCGGTCGTCGCTGCTGGCGCTGACCTGCGAGGCCGTCATCGTCGCCATCATGGCGGGCGCGGGCGCCGTGGCCGTGCTGTCGGCCCGGCTCGGCCAGCAGTTCGTCTTCGACACGCTCATCGTGGGGCTGGCCTCGGTGTTCGCGCTCCGGCTCCTGGTGGTGATGGCGGTCTCGGGCACCCCCGTGCTCACGGCCGCGGTGCCCGCCAGCCTCCAGACCGGCACGGCCGCCGTGCTGTTCTTCATCTACAGCGGGACGATGAAGTACCTCCACGTCGGCGGCGGGCCGATCGCCGAGGTGTTCTTCAACCGGGTCGAGGAGGCCCCGCGCGCGCTCAACGTGGTCGAGGCCCAGGACTTCGCCCTGCTCGCGGTGATGTGTCTGGTCTACGGCGTCGCGGTCTGGGCGTTCGTCAAGTTCATCGACCGGCCGTGGAAGCGGAGCCTCGACGTGAGCGTCCTCGACTTCATCCGCGGGTTCATCGGCCACATCGCGGAGGGGACCAACGAACTCGAGGGGTTCTTCGAGGACATCGGCGAGGAGGCGGTGGTGCCGGTCACGGTGCTGGCGTTCCGCCGGAAGGACGGTTCGGAGAAGGCCCGGTTCGTCCTGCCGATGATCCACCCGGGCCCGATGGGCGAGATCGGCGGGGGCAACCTCCCCCGGCGGGTGGCCGAGTCGGCCGAGGGCGTCGCCTTCCCGCCCCACGCCACCGCCGGCCACGACTTCAACCTCGTCACCGAGCGCGAGGTCGACGAGCTCATCGCGACCGCCGACGAGGCGTTCGAGAACATCGAGTACCACGACACCGCCACGCCGTCGGTCCGGGTCCAGGAGGGCGACGCCAAGGTGGTGGGCCAGGCGTTCGGCGACGACGCGCTGCTGGTCGCGACCTACTCGCCGGAGTTCGCCGACGACGTCGAGTACGCGGTCGGGCTCTCGGCCGCCGCGGAGGCCCGGTCGGCCGGCGTCGACGACGTGATGCTGGTCGACGCCCACAACTGCAACAACGGGCTGGAGGGACCGAACCTCGGCCACGTCTACCCGGGCAGCGAGCGGTCGTTCGACATGATGCAGGCCGCGGCCGAGTCGGGCGGCCGGCTCGCCGACGCCGAGCAGGCCCCGATGCGGCTGGGCGTCGCGTGGGACGGGACCGAGTGGGAGCCCCGCGACGGCATCGGTCCGCTCGGGGTCCGGGTCGCGATGCTGGAGGTCGGCGACCACCGCACCGCCTACGTCCTCGTCGACGGCAACAACATGGAGCCCGGCCTGCGCGACCGCATCGTGGCCCGGCTCACCGGCGACGAGGAGGACGACGACGGAGACGCGAGCACGGTCGACGACCCGGAGACCGACGGCCCGGCCGCGGTGGCGACCGACGGCGCGCCGGTTCCCGCGGCCGACGAGGCCGAGGTGATGACCACCGACACCCACATCGTCAACCAGGTCGAGGCCTCGAACCAGGTGGGCGAGGCCATCGACCCCGACGAGCTGGTCGCGGTGGTCGAGCGCCTCGTCGCCGAGGCGGCCGCGGACGTCGAACCGGTCGAGGCGGGGATGGCCAGCGAGCGCGCCGAGGTGACGGTGTTCGGCAACGACCGGACCGAGACGCTGGCCAGCCACGCCAACGCGGTCATCTCGATGGGCGCGGCGCTGGCCGCGACCGTGGTGCTGGCCGCGATGGCGGTCAGCCTGCTCATCTTCTTCCTCGCGGCGTCCTGACCGTTCGGCGGTCGACTCCGTCGGTTTCGCCTCCGGATCCGTAGCCTGCACGAACTACCGAATTTGCGGACTGGCTACCGAATTTGTCCCTCGATCACCGAACCCGGGCGATACCAATCGTAAACCGCCTAACGGCTTGGCGATAGTACCGGAACAAATATAAATACAATCTTTAAATTTTGCCGCGATGGATTCGACTTACTCCCGACGGACGTACCTCGCCCGCGGCGGGGCCGCGCTCGCCGGCGTCGGTTCGCTGGCCGGCTGCGCCGGACGGCTCCGCGACGGCGGCGGGACGGTCACCTTCGGGTCGATTCTGCCCCTCTCGGCGGACGGACTCCTCGGCGATCTCGGCCAGGCCCACACGCGCGCGGTCGAGACCGCGATCGGCGACGTCCGCGCGGCGGGCGGTCCGCTCGGCCGCGACGTCGAACTGCTCTCGCGCGACAGCGAGGTCGACGGCGAGACCGCGGTCTCGCAGTGCCGGGCGCTCGTCGAGGCGGGCGCCGTCGGGTTCGTCGGCGCGCTGGTCAGCGACGTGTCGCTCGCGCTCGCGGAGTTCGTGAGCGACAACCCCGTGGCCCAGGTGAGCCCGTCGAGCACGACGCCGGCGCTCGCCGGCCGGGGCTACGTCGGCGACACCAAGTACGTCGGCCGGACCGCGCCCAACGACATCCAGCAGGCGTTCGTGATGGCCAAGGCGCTCAACGACGCCAAGCACGCGGGCGCCGAGACGGTGGGCGTCCTCTACCAGAACAACGGGTTCGGCAACAGCCTGGCCCGCGAGGTGGTCGACGCGGTCGACGGCCGCGTGACCGCGGAGGTACCGTTCGACCCGGGCGCCGACGCCTTCGACGACACCATCGCGGAGGTCACCGGCGGCGACCCCGATGCGATCGCGGTCGTGAGCTCGCCCGGCAGCACGCGGGGCGTGCTCCGGACGGGCGTCGAGAGCGACTACGCGGGCGACTGGGTGCTGAGCGCCGGGCTCATCCCGAGCTCCCCGCCGGACTACTTCGACGGGCTGTACGGCGCGACGATGGCCTCGCGGCGGTCGACCGGCGCCCAGAGGCTGGCCCAGAAGCTCGACGACATCGCGCCGCTGCCGGCCTACACCCAGCACGCCTACGACGCGCTGTTCCTCCAGGCGCTGGCTGTCGAGCGGGCGGGCGAGGCGACCCCCGAGGCGGTCGCGACCAACCTGCGGGCGGTGTCGGGCGGCCGGGGCCACACCGTCACCGTCGGCGAGTTCGACCGCGCGAGGAAGCTGCTCGACGCCGGCCGCGAGGTCAACTACGAGGGCGCCTCGAGCAGCGTCGACCTCAACGCGAACCTCGAACCGCTCAACCCCTACGTCATCCAGCGGGTCAGGGCCGGCACGGTCGAGGACCTCGAACTGGTGAAGGCCTCGTTCTTCGCCGGGAGGGAGGACTGACATGAGCGACGACGACTCGGGGCTCCGCGGTCGGCTCGGCGCCCCCGCCCGGTGGCTGGAGCGGCGCCTGCCGAACCGGATCCGGCGAAGCTACGCCGCGAAGTTCAACCTCGTGCTGGTGCTGGTGGTCGTGCTGGTCGGGGCCATCGGCCTGTTCATCCACTTCGACACCAAGGGGCTCGTCCAGGACGACACCGAGGCCCGGATCACCGGCATCGCCCACGAGGAGGCCGAGGCGGTCCGGAGCTGGGTGAACAAGAAGAAGTCGACGACGTCGTTCATCGCCTCGTCGGTCGCGGCCGACGGGCAGGGAGCGGTCGGGACCACGCTGGAGCGCCGGTTAGTGGAGCTGCCCAGCGACGTCCAGTCCATACACTACCTCGACACGAGCAGCGCCACCGTGGTCGAGAGCACCGACGACGCGGCGGTCGGGTCGACCGTCACCGCCGACAGCGCGCCGTGGGCCGCCGACCTCAGCGGGCTGCCCACCGGGACCGTCACCGTCTCGGCGCCGTACCAGACCGACGCCGGGCCGGTGGTGGCGTTCCTCACGCCGGTCGGCGACGCCCGGACGCTCGTGCTCACCGCGTCGCTGGAGAAGCGCTCGCGGGGCTTCAACTCCCCCATCGCCACCGGCGACATCAAGGTCGTCAACCCGAACGGCACCGTCGTGCTCGACAACCGGAACGGGAACCTGCTCTCGTCGTACAGCCCGGACGGGGAGCTGCCCGACGCGGTGGCCGCCGGCTTCGAGGGGACCACCAGCTTCGGCACCGTCTCGGCCCAGACCGGCATGGAGGCGGGCCGGTACGTGATGGCCACCGCGCCGGTCGTCGGGACCGACTGGGTGCTGACGTACCACGTCCCGAAGCAGCAGGCCTACGCGCTCCAGACCCAGGTGACCCGGAACATCGGCGGGCTGCTGGTCGTGATGCTGGTCGGGCTGGGGCTGGTCGCGATCACCATCGGCCGCCAGACCGCCCGGTCGCTCGACACGCTCGCGGCGAAGGCCGACGCCATCGGCCGGGGCGAACTCGACGTCGACCTCCCCGACTCCGGGCGGATCGACGAGCTCGGGTCGCTGTTCGACTCGTTCGAGTCGATGCGGTCGTACCTCAACACCGTGGCCGACCAGGCGGACGCGCTCGCCGCCCAGGAGTTCGACGACCCGGTGCTCGACGAGGACGTGCCCGGCACCTTCGGCGAGGCGCTCGACCGGATGGGCGAGGACCTCGAGACGATGGTCACCGACATCGAGCGGGCCCGCGACGAGGCCGAGGCCGCCAAGCAGGAGGCCGAGGCGCTCTCGGAGTCGCTGGTCCGGGAGGCCGAGGCGTTCAGCGGCGTGATGGAGGCGGCCGCCGACGGCGACCTGGCCCGCAGGATGGACGCCGACAGCGAGAGCGACGCGATGGCGCGCATCGCCCGGGAGTTCAACGACATGATGGCCGAGCTCGAATCGACGGTCGGGGAGGTCCGGGCGTTCGCCGAGAGCGTGGCCGGCGCGAGCCAGCAGGTCACCGCCCGGACCGCCGACATCGAGGACTCCAGCACGCAGGTCAGCCGGGCCAGCCAGCAGCTCTCGGCCGGCGCGCGCGACCAGCAGGAGCGCCTGGAGACCACCTCCAGCGAGATGAGCACCCTCTCGGCCACCATCGAGGAGGTCGCGGCCTCGGCCGACGAGGTCGCGGAGGCCGCCGAGAACACCGAGTCGCTCGGCGAGGACGGCCGCGAGGCCGCCCGCGAGGCCATCGAGACGATGCGCTCGGTCGAGGCCGAGACCGAGGCCACGGTCGAGCAGATCGACGGCCTCCAGTCGGAGATGGACCGCATCGGCGAGATCGTCGACCTCATCCGGGACATCGCCGACCAGACCAACCTGCTCGCGCTCAACGCCAACATCGAGGCCGCGGCGGCCGACGGCGACAGCGACGGGTTCGCGGTCGTCGCCGAGGAGATCAAGGCGCTGGCCGAGGAGTCCAAGGCGGCGGTCGACGACATCGAGGACCAGATCGAGGAGATCCAGGCCGAGACCGACGAGGCGGTCGACGACATCCGGGCGACCCGGTCGCAGGTCGCCGACGGCGTCGACGCGGTCGACGAGGCCCAGGACTCGCTGGAGGCCATCGTCGAGAACGTCGAGGAGACCGCGGTCGGCATCCAGCAGATCAACTCCGCGACCGACGAGCAGGCCGCCAGCACCGAGGAGGTCGTCTCGATGATGGACGACGTGACCCGGCTCAGCGAGGAGTCGACCGACGAGGCCGAGCAGGTCGCGGCCGCGACCCAGGAGCAGTCCGCGGCGGTGTCGGAGGTCACCGAGAGCGCCGACCACCTCGCCCGCCAGGCCGACGAGCTGATGGAGATGCTGGAGGACTTCCGGGTCGACGCGCGCGGCGGTGAGGCGGACGTCGGTGTCCCTGCGCCCGGGGCTGACGGTGACGAACAGGACGGGTACGACCCCGTCGACCCCGAGGAGTCGGTGCGCGTCTCGCGGTCCGAGTGACGGACCCGGAATCTCCCCTATCGGCAGTTAGTAGCACGATCTCTCTTCTCACTCTCCGATCAGAAAGCGGGAGCGAGGATTCGTTCAGTACGTGGTGCGAATGTATCGATGAGCGTACCGTCTGGTTACGTCTTCAATCCATGCCCTGTGAGTGGCATCACCACGTCTGCATCTGGTTCAATCGTTTCCCGTTCTCGATACGCCGCAAGTGCCGCAGGCGCAATCGCTGAGGTCGGTTCTACGTAGAATCCGTGCGAGTGGAGTCGGTCTAACTCCGTTTGCACCTCGTCTTCCGTGATCGCAATCGCATCACCGTCGGTCTCAGCAATCGCATTCAGGAGCTGTTGTTTTCGTGTCGGCTCCCGTATATGGACGCCATCTGCGACATCGTTCTCGCTCTCGGGGACTGCGTTGAGTTCGCTCGCAATCGGGGCATATCCCGCGGCCTGCGCGCCGAGCAGACGTGGCACCGTATCAATCCACCCTGCTTCGGACAACGCCTTGAATCCACGGTACACGCCCAGGAACAGCGTTCCATGGCCGAGTGGCATCACGATCGCGTCAGGGACGTTCCAGTCACGTTGAAGTGCGAGTTCGTACGCGAACGTCGCCGTCCCAGCAAAGAACGCTGGACTCCACGAGTGACTCGCGTACCATCCATCGCCCGATTCGACAGCCTCGATGCATGCATCGGTCGCGGCTTGGCGTCCTCCTTCTATTCGAACAGGCGTCGCACCGACCCGTTCGATTCCTCGGATCTTCCCCTCTCTTACAGAGGCTGGAACGTAAATCTCTGCGTCGAGTCCAGCGCGAGCCGCGTAGGTTGCGATGGCAGCCCCTCCGTTCCCTGATGAATCTTCGACGACTCGATCTGCACCACACGCAATTGCATGGCTGATAGTTGTGGTTGCACCCCGATCCTTGAAGCTACCCGTTGGCGAGACGTATTCGAGTTTAAACTGAGCATCCCATGTCGATGATGAAACCAGCGGCGTCATTCCTTCGCCCAGAGAGACGCCTTTCTCAACCGGAATGAACATATCGAACGACCAGAGTCCGTCTCGGGTATCGAACTGACCGGGGTCTGGCCGGTCGGATGCCGGAAGCGGTTGGTGAGTGAAGTCAAGGACGCCGCCACACTCACACCGCCACTGATCGGTGTACGTCCGCCCACACGAAGAACAGACAAGTTCGGGAGTACCCATGGACTCTCTTGGTCACGTATCATGGAGAAACTTTTCGATGTTGGTAACGTAGCTATCATTACGCGACGGTAGGTGAGTGTCCTCTATTCAGCAGGGCATTTCTACCAGCCATGAGGCAGGTCAATAACGGACGTGATACATTCACGCTCTATACTTACCGGTGGTCTCACCGACTGCTCTAAATAAAGAAGCCGAATGACCAGCTACTGTTCTTCGTTTCCCCGGTCCTCGTCAGCGTCGTACCGCTCGGCCGCCGACTCGAACGACAGTTCCTCCTGTTCGCGCGACCGACGACCTTCCTTCTCGGCGATGGCCTCGGGGTCGGGGTTGACGTCGTCGTCGATGCGGGCCCACGACTTGTGGACCTTGGCGTGGCACCACCGGCAGAGGTACACCGTGATCTCGTGGCCGAGGGTCTCGCCCTCGCCGGCGTAGGACAGGTGGTGCTCCTCCAGCAGCGGGCGCTCGTCGGAGTGGGCCATCCGGCGCTCTTCCAGCCCGCACCGGATGCACTCGCGGTCGCGGTTCCGGCACCGGTAGTGGGGACACGACGACCAGTCCCAGTCGCCGTCGGGGTCCGCGGCGGGACACCGCAGGTCGTCCTCGCGGCGCTCGCGAGCGAACTCGGGGTCCTGTCGGGGGTGCTCGAAGGCGAACCGGCACTTGCCCTCGTCGGTGAGGTGGTCGCAGACCCCGGCGTGGTCGTAGGGGTCGTCCACGCCGACCGGGGTCCCGGAGGGCGTCTCCTTCATGCTCTGGTCAGTCCATCGGACGCCCCGGGATAAAAACGGTCGGACTCCGCGGAGCGGCGGTCAGCGGGTGGTTCGGCGGGACGTCGTCGCTCGCCGGACGGTTCGGCGGAGAAACCGCGTCGGTCTACAGCGAAGCTCCGTCAGTCGGCGTGCGGGGCGGCGTTCGCCGTCGAGTTCGACGACGAGTCGCTCGTAGAAGGCGCGGCGTCCGCGTCCATCGTCGGGTTGTACGGGTGGGGCGAGCGGACGGCGGCGATGAGACTCCACATGACGCCGGTGAGCACCGAGCCGAGCGCCGACATCGTCATGCCGAGGGTGAAGAACGCCGTGCCGTAGACGAAGCCGATGGTGGCCGAGGGCAGGGCCGTGCCGAGCGGGACGTTGGCCATCGAGTCCCGGAGCGTCGGGACGAGCACGAGCAGCGAGAAGACGCTGCCGGCGAGGAAGACCAGGTCCTGCCACATCATGGTTGTCGCTCCGTTCGAGTGGGGGAAGTGGTGGAGGGTTCCGTCATCGACTCAATGTAGACGAGGGGATTTTAAAAAGTTTACTCACTACCGAGTAAACAGTTCGTTACAGTTCGAGACGATACCACGGCCCGCGGTTCAAGCACTCACGAAGCCCCTGCAACCGTCGCGTATGTCATCATTATCGACTCTGGAACGCCAGATTCGGAACCCGAGCGAAATGCCCAGTCCGGCCCCGGAGCCGCCGGTATCGCAGCCGTTACCGGCGCCGTTCCGCCGGCGAGTCGCACCGTTGCAACGCTCCCGCGGCGTCCGAGGGACGGCGCGCAGAGCGACCGAGCGCGCCGACGGAAACGCTTTTGTCACCACCGGGAACACCTCGGCTCGTGCGAGTAGTACACGACGACGGGCGGTCCGAGCGGACGCTGGCGACCCGGGTCGACACCGCCGACTCCTTCCTCTCGCGGGCCCGCGGGCTGATGTTCCGGCGGTCGATCCCCGACGACTACGCGCTCGTCTTCCGGTTCGACGGCGCCGGGGTCCGGGACGTCCACATGGTGTTCGTCCCCTTCCCGCTGGACGTGCTCTGGCTCGTGGACGACGAGGTCGTCCGGACCGAACGGCTCTCGGCCTGGACCGGGCTGGCCGAGGCGGAGGCCGACCTCCTGATCGAGCTGCCGGCCGGGAGCGCCGACGAGGTGGCGGTCGGCGACGAAGTCAGAGTGGAGTAATCAGTCGCCGGCGTCGTCGATGAGTCGCTCGGCCCGGCGGAGCAGTCTGGCGCTCAACCGGGCACCGACTTCGTCCATGGCGACGAGGGCATCCTTCGCCTCGGCGACATCGAGTCGTCCGCGTTCGACCGCGGCGACGATCACGCCGATGGACCCTGAAACCGGAACACCAAGCGCTTTGCAGGCCTTCCGGAGCGGTTTGTCGTCGGTCACGACGACCGGATCCTCGGCAGTCGTTCCGAGGGCGAGCAGTGCAACGTCTCCCTCGACGCTCCCGGAGTCGCTCGGCGGACTCCCGGAGAAATCGGCGTCGAGATGAGTCGCCGCGTGTTCCAGCGGCTGACGGCCGACGACGTCCACCGTGTCCACTACCCGGAGCCACTCGTCGCTGGCGGCATCGAGGTGGCTCGCCGCCGGTTCGTCAGCGACCTCCTCGGCCACTGCCTGCGGGACGATGACCTCGCTCTCGAAGGAATCGAGGAGGTCAACGTAATCGATTTCGGCGAGCGTGATGAACACGCTGGCGTCGACGAACGATCGCTTCGTCGGGGCTGCATCGTTCATCGTCGACTCACAGGAGGTTCTCCACGTCGGATTCGAGGTCGGCCTCGTCGTAGTTCCGGAGGACGCCGCGCTCGTTGGCCTCGTCCATCATCTCGGCGACGGTGAGGCCCGCGATGTCGGCGGCTCCGCGCATCCCGACCTCACCGTGCTGGTACTTCTGGAGCGCGACGCGGACGAGTTCCTCCCGCGCGCCGGCCCGAATCGCGGCCCGGATCGCGTCGCTGCGGCTCCCGTCGTGCTGCTCCGCGAGGCGGTCGACGAGGTCGAGTTCCTCGTCGCTCATGCGGGTCGTGACGTTCTCCATGTAGAATACAATGCAATGCATCGTATTATTCCTGGCGGGGCGAGCCGGGTCCGACAGACCCGTCTGTCACAGAGACCCGCTTAACTACCCCGGCGGGCAACGGGAGTGGTGTGGTCCAGCATGGCCAGTGAACGATTTATTCGGGGGCTCCCCCGATAACACATCCCCATCGAACGGCGGCGCACAGCGCGACGAACGCGACGAGCGGTTCTCGGACCGGGACGTGCGGCTCCTCGACACCACGCTGCGCGACGGCGAGCAGGCGCCGGGCGTCTCGATGTCGCCCGACGAGAAGGCCGACGTGGCCCGGGCGCTCGACCGGGCGGGCGTCGACGTGATCGAGGCCGGCAGCGCCTGCACCGGCGCCGGCGAGCGCGAGACCATCCGGCGGGTCGTCGACCTCGACCTCGACGCGACGGTCACCAGCTTCGCCCGGGGCGTGACGAGCGACGTGGACCTCGCGGTCGACTGCGGCGTCGACGGCGTCCACGTGGTCGTGCCCGCCAGCGACCGCCACGTCGAACAGAAGGTCGGGTCGACCCGCGAGGAGGTCGCCGAGACGACCGCCGACCTGGTCGAGCACGCCCGCGACCACGGCCTCTGGGTCGAGGTCATCGGCGAGGACGGCTCGCGGGCCGACCTCGACTTCCTCGAACGCCTCGCGGAGGCCGCCCACGAGGCTGGCGCCGACCGGTTCTGCTTCGCCGACACGGTCGGCCACACCGGCCCGGAGCACGCCTACGAGGCGGTCTCGCGGCTCGCCGACCTCGGGCCGACCAGCACCCACACCCACGACGACCTCGGGCTCGCGGTGACCAACGCCCTCGCCAGCGTCGCCGCGGGCGCGGACCTGGTCCACGCCACGGTCAACGGCGTCGGCGAGCGGGCGGGCAACGTGGCCCTCGAGGAGGTCGCCATCGCGCTCGCCCACCGCTACGGCGTCGAGACGGTCGAACTGACCGAGCTCTACGACCTCGCCCGCACGGTGGCCGACGCGACCGACGTCCCGCTCGCGCCGAACAAGGCGGTCGTCGGCGAGAACGCCTTCGCCCACGAGTCGGGCATCCACACCGACGGCACGCTCAAGGACGAACGGATGTACGAGCCCTACCCGCCCGAGACGGTCGGCCGGGAGCGCCGGCTCGTCCTCGGCAAGCACACCGGCCGGGCGGGCGCGGAGGCCGCGCTCGCCGAGCACGGCGTCGAAGTGGACGACGACGAGCTACAGGAGGTCGTCGCCCGCGTCCAGGACCTCGCCGAGCGCAACAAGCGGGTGACCGACGCCGACCTGCTCGCCATCGCCGAGGACGTCCAGGGCCGCGAGCGCGACCGGCGCATCGAGCTCCTCGAGCTGGCCGCGACCAGCGGCGGGCGCATCCCGACCGCCAGCGTCCGGCTCGCCGTCGACGGCGAGGAACGGGTCGCCAGCGGCACCGGCGACGGCCCGGTCGACGCCGCGGTCACCGCGGTCCGGGAGGCGGTCGCCGGGTCGGGCGACTCGACCGCGGTGGCGGCCGACGCCAACCTCGAATCGTACCACGTCGACGCCATCACCGGCGGCACCGACGCGGTGGTCACGGTCGAGGTCGAGATGCGCCGGGGCGACCGGACGGTGACCGTCGCGTCGAGCGACGGCGACATCACCCGCGCCAGCGTCACCGCGATGGTCGACGCCCTCGACCGGCTGCTGGTCGCCGACGAGGCGACCGATCCGGCGGTCGCGGACGACTGACTGCCGGAGTCAGTCTCGGGAGCCCGGACACATTATCCTCTTCTTGCGCCCTCGGTAAAGTCAGTCGTCCCGAACCGCCTCGGCGACCGATTCGAGTTCCGCCTTCCGGAACGGGCGCTCGGTCTGTTCCGGGTCATCGTCGTCCAGGACGCCGATCTTCCACAGGATTCCCGCCCGCATCTGGGACTTCGAGGGGAGCCGGTCGGTGTCGATATCGTAGCCTACCGCGGCGCAGATCGCCGCGAGCGCCTCCTTGGTGAAGGCGGTCGATTCGACGCGCTCGTATCGCCCCACGGCGGTCCGGATGTCGTTCCGGAGGTCGTCGACTGTCGGTGCCATACCGGCGGGGACGGGGACGCGCGTGCTGAGCCTTGCGGTCGAGCCACGGGGCCGCTTCCGGCGGGCCTCAACCTCTTTCCCCGTCGGGCCGTACGGCCACCGTGAACGTCACCGAGAGACTGAAACGCGGCGACGGCAACCGCGGGAGCGTCGACTGGCTCGCCCTGCTCGCCAGTATTGCGGTCTGCCAGCTCGCCGGCGTCGTCCCGTCGCTGCTGACCGCCGACGAGGTCGCGACGTGGTACCCGACGCTGGCCAAGCCCGGGTTCACCCCGCCGAGCTGGGTGTTCGGCCCGGTCTGGACGACGCTCTACCTGCTGATGGGCGTGGCGCTGTACCTGGTCTGGCGGAGCGGCCGGAACCGGCGCCGGCGGATCGCGCTCGCCGCCTTCGGGGCCCAGTTGGCGCTCAACGCGGCCTGGACGCTGGTGTTCTTCGGCTCGCGGGCTATCCTCGGCGGCCTCGTCGTCATCGCGGCCCTGCTGGCGGTCATCCTCGCCACGGTCGCGGCGTTCGCCCGCGTCGACCGCCGCGCGGCCGCGCTGCTCGTTCCCTACCTGCTCTGGGTCGGGTTCGCCACAGCGCTCAACTACCGCATCTGGCGGCTCAACGCGTAGCCCGTCGGCGCCAGCGGTCGCCCGACGCTCCCGGAGCGTGTTCGGTGGCACGCCAGAAGTATTGGGTCGTTACCGACGCGTTCGCCGCGACAACGAGGGCCTGACCCGACAGTGGACGACCGTTAATGGGGATTTTTGGAGTCTATAACAAAGGGCGGGAGCGGCGTCCCAGCGGACGTGTCGAACAGTTCGGTTCCAGGGTCCTACGCCTTCGGGGGCGGTCGCTTCGCCGTCGGAGCGAACCGCTACTCGCTGCTCGTGGTGTTGTTCGTCGGCAAAGCGCTCGACGCGGTGAGCACCGTGACCGTCCTCTCGCTCCGGGAGGACGTCTACGAGTCGGTATGGCTCACCCGCACGCTCATCCACGAGATCGGGATGGTACCGGGCGTGCTCGCCACGGTGGTGCTCGCCGTGGTCGGCGTCGCGCTGCTGGCCGAGAGCGGCGAGGCCGTCGCCAGGCTGACGCCGGACGGCTGGGCGCCCGACGGCTACTCCGACGCGTTCCGGGTCGTCACCTACTGCTCGGCGGCCGCCTGGTACGGGTTCCTCGGCGTCCACAACTTCATGTTCCTGTTTTAGAATCGAAGGACTACGACGAGACCAAGATAATCCGGATAATTATAGCTATCGACGGTGAAAAGCTGAAGAAATTTCGGGAACGCCGAGGAGGAGATTCGAACTCCTGTGTCCGTGAAGGACAGTTGCTCTCGAAGCAACCGCCTTGGCCAGGCTAGGCTACCTCGGCTCACCTCCACGTAATCCCCGTTCCGTCTTAGGGATTTCGATTCCCGATGCTTTCTTCAACCAACCGCCACCTTGAAGCAGGTTCCCCGCGACGTTGTAGGGTATGGACGTAACCGAGGCGAACGAGCAGTGCGAAGCCGTCCTCGATGCCATCGGCAACGCGGTCATCGCCGACCGGGAGTTCCTCGAGACCGTGCTCCTGGGCGTGATGGCCAGCGGCCACGCCCTCCTCGAAGACGTGCCCGGCACGGGCAAGACGCTGACCGCGCGGAGCTTCGCGTCCGCGCTCGGCCTCTCGTTCTCGCGGGTCCAGTTCACCCCCGACCTCCTCCCCGCGGACGTGACCGGCACCCACGTGTTCAACGAGCAGGACCGCGAGTTCGAGTTCAACGAGGGGCCCATCTTCGCGAACGTGGTGCTGGCCGACGAGATCAACCGCGCGCCGCCCAAGACCCAGGCCGCCCTCCTGGAGGCCATGGAGGAGGGCCAGGTCACCGTCGACGGCGACACCCACGAGCTCCCCAAGCCCTTCTTCGTCATCGCGACCCAGAACCCCGTCGAGCAAGAGGGGAGCCTTCACCCGGACGAGACGGTGTACATGAACGGTGGGCTGTGGAAGGCGAAAGACGCACTCGAACACGCGAAGGAGCGTGGCGAACTAGTGCACGACGGCGACACGCGAGTGTACGACGTGGACGCGACGACACAGACCCTCGACGACGATGGGAATCTCACCCGACAGGAGTGTCTGGTGTACGAAACGGACTACGAAGGACACGTCTATACCTTCGAAACCAAAACCGGACGGGAAATCACGGTTAGCGGGAATCACCCGTTCCTCGTCAACCGTGCGGGCTCGGTTCAATGGGTCGAAGCGCGTGACCTCGAAGAGGACGATTATCTCGTCGCACCCGAACGGTTACAGGTCGAAGAGCGGAATTTCCCGAGTCACGAGTCGGTGATAGCTGCGCTTCGAGAGGACTGGAATGTGGTTGACCGGGATGAAGTTCGAGATCTCCGGGCTAAGTTACAGGAAGGTGAACCGTGTTCCCGGGAGGACCTTGACAAGTTGCGTGTCGTCGCCGACCTGACCAAGAAAGAACTCGCCGACCGAGTGGACGCAAGCTACGACCGAGTGCTCAATTACTTGCAAGGGGCGGACACAGCGGTCGGTGAGCAGCTTTCCGAGACGCTTCGTGCCGAATCGTTCGAGGTTGCGGACTACGTCGAAGCGCACACGGTTCACCTATTCGACGAACCCCTGAGCGACGCGGAGGCGGGTTTCTTCGTCGGGTTCGTGCTATCCGACGGTCACTTCACCGACGAGACGGTGCGCATTTACCAGAAGAACTACCCGGAGAAGTTCGACCGATGGGTCGGCCTGGCCGAAAGGCTCGGATTCGAACCGCGTATCCGGGAGATTCGCGGCGGACGGGAGGCATCCATCGACTCGAAACCGTTGGTCGAGTATCTCGATGCTCGGTACGACCTCCGTTCGCCCGAGCAGTTGCTCGACGCACCAGAGCCGTTCCGCCGAGCGTTCCTCCAGATTTTCCTCATCGCGGAAGGCAACTTCGACGCGGATCGGCGCCGAATCACGTTCACGCAGAACGACCGAGAGACGACCAACGTCATCGCACACCTCCTGCTCCAGTTCGGAATTCGTCCGTGGGTCAAGGACCGTGAACAAGTGTACCGGCTCAAAATCCAAGGCGAGGACGTATCTGAGTACGTCGAGCGGTTCGAGTGGCCGGGGGAAACACCCGACGTAGACACCTTCGAATCAGCACACCGGGTGACGCCGCTCGACAAAAACAAAGTGGAGGCCATCGTCGACCATCTCGGACTGCAGTACGACGGCCTTTCCGAGCGCGAGTGGTACAACTCTTACAAGATGCTCCGGACGGAGCGAGACCGGATGTCCGACGAACACCTGGACAAGTTCCTCGAAGATATCAGCGACGAAATCAGCGACCGCCGGTCTACAGATCCCGAACCCCTCGCTACCGGAGACCTCGGGGCGGCGGCAAAGCAGTGTGGGCTGGCGATGACGGACATCGTCGAGGAAACCCAACTCTCCAAGCATCAGGTCTGGCAGATGTACGAAGGTGAGCAGGTTCACGAAGAAGCGATCGAATTCGTCGCGGACACCTACACCGAGCGAATCGGGGAAGCCGAGCGCCTCACGACGCACCTGCAGGAACTCGTCGACGGCGACGTATTTTACGACCGAATCACGAACGTCGAGAAAGAGGAGTACGATGGACAGGTCATCGGACTCTCAGTCCCCGAAACCCACAATTACGTCGCTGGACTGGGAGCGTGCGGCATTAATCACAACACCTTCCCGCTGCCCGAGGCCCAGGTCGACCGCTTCGCGGTCAAGTCCTCCATCGGCTACCCCGACGTCGAGGGCGAGTACGAACTGCTCCGCCGGCGGGCCGGCCGCTCCGAGCAGAGCCCCTCGGTCGGCACCGTGCTCGACGAGCAGCTCGTGACCGACCTCCGCGAGGTGCCCGAGACGGTCCGGGTCGACGACGACCTGCTGGAGTACATGGCCAACGTCGCCCGCGGCACCCGCGAGGACCGCCGGGTCCAGGTCGGCGTCTCCCCGCGCGGGACCCAGCGGCTCTTCGAGGCCTCGCGGGCCTACGCCGCCATGCGGGGCCGGGAGTTCGTCACCCCCGACGACGTCAAGCGCGTGGCCCAGCCCGTGCTGGCCCACCGGGTCGTGCTCACGCCCGACGCCCAGGTCAACAACGTCTCGAAGTCCACCATCGTCGACCGGGTGCTCGACGACGTGCCGGTCCCGACGGTGGAGTAGGCCGTCCCGAGACGATTCTCGACGAACCGTACGGCCACGGCAGAGTGTATCGGCCCCCGAACGCCGTCAGACGGGCGTCAGACGCCCGCCGACCCCGTCGCCGTCGTGCAGTTTCACTTCCACCGCGGTTGGCTCGTCTTTATATCAACCCGCCGAGCAACGCAGGGTATGAAGGCAGACGAATCCGGGGAGGATTCCGAGACCGAGCAGGACGAGGAGAAGGAGCTCGCGGACCTCGACCCGAACGCCGAGGAGCAGGCCCGGCGCGTCGAGCGACAGCTGCGACGGCTCCAGCGCGAGATGCGGGGGTGAGCTCGGCCGGGGTATCGGCGCCGTAGGCAATTTTCCGGACGGCTCTGTTCAATCGAGCGAGCGAATTTCTCCCAGTCCAGGCGGCACGCGGTGAGAGAGAAACAGTCGGAGCTAGCGACTGCCGTCACCTGTGTCCCGCAACTGCACCTCAACTGCGAGCCTCACGCCTCCCCAGCCGCTTGCGGTCCTCGGCCTGCAGCCTGCGGTCCTCAGCCCTCGCGTGATGAGGGCGCGGCGCTCACGAGCGCCGCGCCAGCACGCGCCACGGCGGGATTGCGACGAGTGCGTCCCGGTTGCACAGTTGGTAAAGCGAGAGAGCAATGCCGGAGAAGAGCGATCGAACGAGTCAGGCCCGGAGCGCCGACGTGAGCACGACCGCGGCCAAAAGCAGGAACACCAGCGCGGTCACCGGCCGGCCGCCCGCCGACACCAGGTAGACCCCGTAGCCGAGGCCGCCCGCGCCGACCCCGACCACGGTGCTGGCGGCGGCGTGGGTCGCCTCGAGCTGGGTCGTGTCGGCGCCCCGACCGAGTTGCTGCCCGACGTTGATGGCCTGCTCGCCCAGGTCCCACGCCAGCACCGCGGCGATGACGCCCGGCAGCAGCAGGAACGGGGCGCCGACCGCCAGCCCGCCGGCCAGCGCCGCGATCAGCAGCGCGGTCGAGCCGAGGGTGACGGCCCGCAGCGAGCCCCGGAACACGCCCAGCGCGACCACCAGGAAGCCGGCCGCGCCGACCGCGAGCCCGACCGATCCGGTGAGCGCGCTGGTCCCCGCCGAGAGCCCGGCCCCGGTCACCGACAGCGCCGACGAGAGCCGGGCGGGCGACCGGTCGATCTCGCGGGTCACGCGCCACCTCCCGCGATCCGGGCCACCCGGGCCAGCGCCACGCCCAGCGTCTCGTCGGTGTCCCAGTCGACGACCCGGACGCCGGCCTCCCGGAGCTCGGAGACGCGGTGGCTCCGCCGGGTCCGGGCGAACCGCTGGCCGGCGGTGGCGGTCGCGGTCGGGTCGGGGCTCACCACCGTCACGAGGTGGTCCTGGGCGTCGAGCCGGCGGGCGACCTCCGGGCCGAACTCGTCGCACAGCGGCGTGACGAACACGACCTGGCTGGCGGGGGGCAGCCGCTTGCGGAGTTGCTTCAGCCGCGTGACCGGGTAGAACATGTCGTCGGAGGGCGTCGGGGCGAACGCCGGGTGGGTCGCCAGCAGGTCGCGCGCCCGGGCCTGGTGGTCGGTGCCCGCGCCGGGCGCGAGCCAGCAGTCCGCGGGGCCGAACGACGCCAGCCCGACCCGGTCGCCCGCGTCGAGCAGCTTCGTCACGATCTTGCCCGCGGCGTCGACCCCGAACTGGACAGCGTTGCGCTCGCCCTCGCCGCGGGCCAGGTACGCCTGCTCGCGGGTGTCGACGACCACGACCACGCTCGCGGCCCGCTCCTCGCGGAACTCGATGGTGGTGAGTTCGCCCGTGCGCGCGAGCCGGTTCCAGTCGACCCGCGAGAGCGGGTCGCCCGGCCGGTACTCGCGGGTGGCGTGGAACTCGACGCCCGACCCGCCGGTGTCGGTGGTGACCCGGCCGGTGTACCGGGTGGTCTGGGCGCGCAGCGGGACGTCGACGGTGGTGCCGAGCTTCGGCACGCACCGCAGCGTCGTCTCGCACTCGACCTCGGTCTCGACCTCGACGGCGCCGCTGAAGTCCCGGACGACGGCGGTCGCGGGGCCGAACTCGTGCTCGCCGCGCTCGGCCTCGACGGTGTAGGCGAACGACGCGGTCTTGCCGGGCCGGAGCGCGGTCCCGAGCCGGGCCGCCCCGTCGGTCACCGGCAGCGCGTCGGGCACGCCGTCGACCAGCCGGACGTCGGCCAGCATCGCGTCGCCGACGTTCTCGACGACCACCCGGACCTGCACCTCGTCGCCGGGCAGCGGTTCGTCGTCGCTGACGGTCCGGGTCACGTCGAGGTCCACGTCGGGAGCGCCCGCGGTCCGGGCGTAGGCCGCGAACGCGACCCCGACGACGCCCGACAGCAGCACCAGCGGCCGGCTGAACAGCACGCCGAGCCCGCCCGCCAGCAGCGCGACCGCGCTGACGCCCTTCCACCGGTGGGTCCGGCGGATCGACTTCACGCTTCGGCCTCCGTTCGGCGGTCGGCGTCGGTCCCTCGTCCGTCCGAGCCGGTCTCTCCGCGGTCGGAGCCGGCTGCCCGGCCGGCGTCGGTCGAACCTGTGCCGGCGGGCGAGTCGGTCGCACCGCCTGACGCGCCCACGTCAGCGGACCCCGAATTGTCGGTGTCGCCGGCGTTGCGCCGCCACGACCGGAGCCGCGACAGCCAGCTCCCGGTCCGGAACCCGCCGGACCCGCCTCCGCCGCCGCTGTAACCGTCCGTCGACTCGTCGGCGCCGACGACGCCCGCCGCCCGGGCGACGGCGTCGGCGGTCCGGCGGATGCGGTGCTGGTAGCGCGACTCGGTGCTGGCCGCGAGCCGCAGCCGGTCGAGCAGCGGCGGCGCGGGGACGTCGTCGCCCCCGAGGAACGCCGCGGCGTGGGGGTCGCCGGTCCACGACCCGTCGGCGATGCGCTCGCGGGCCAGCTCGGGCGAGCAGTTGTCGCGGTCGGCGACCGCCGTGACCGCGGCCTCCCGGAGCGTGTCCCGGAGGTCAGACCGCTCGCGGATGAACACCCGGCGGGGCCCCGACCGGAGCTCGGCGACGGTCCGGTCGAACTCGTCGCCCGGCGTCGGCACCGACTCGACGGTCTCGACGTCCGGGGTCTCGGCGAACTCGACCTCGGCCGCCTGCCGGGCGCGGGCGACCCGGAGTCCCTGGACCAGCGCGAGCAGGCCGACCGCGGTCACGGCGGCGTAGCCGGTGCCGATGGCGGCCGCGAAGCCGGGGACGAACGCCATCAGCAGGCCGAGCGCGACCGCGACGACGCCGACCACGGTCAGTACGGGATGGTCGTTGTCGTCGGTCACGCGGGGCCACCTCCGGAGTCGGGGTTGTCGGTCGGATCGGGGTCGTCAGTCGGGTCGTCGCTGCGGTCCTGCGGCCGGCCCTCGCTACCCGGCCCGCCGGCGTACTCGCGCTCGATGCGCCGGAGGGCGTCGAGCGCCTGCCGTTCGCGCTCCTCGGTCGGGGCCTCGCCGCCGTACCGGACCTCCTCGAACAGCGCGGTGAGCCGGTCGACGTCCTCGCGGGCCATGCCCGCGTCGACCGCGGCCGCGGCGAACTCCGCGGGCGTGCTGGCGGCGGGGTTGCGGACGTCGAGGTGGTCGGTCATCTCGCGCCACGCGCGGAACACCTCGTTGTCGACGTCGGTCGCGTCCTCGATGCGGTCGGCGGCCTCGCCGGCGGCCCGGCCGACAGCGCGCACGTCCTCCGAACTGTCGGGTTCGGCGAACTCCTCGTCGGGCTCGGGGTCGTCGCCGGAGGAGGAGACGAACAGCAGCGCGACCGCCGCGAGCAGCGCGACGCCGAGGCCCGCCATCAGGAGGAACGAGGGGTCGGTGACGCTGGTCCCGGTGGCGCCGCCGGGCACGCCGCTGCCGCCCTCGGGCACGAGCGACATGTTGCCGCCCCCGAACAACGACTGGCGGGCCTTCGGCATCGGACTGGTGCAGCTCGTCAGCACGGCGTGGGCGAACAGCAGCGGGATGCCCACCGGGCCGGCGTACGCGACGACGCCGACCCCGCCGAGCCGGCGGTAGGCGACGTACGCGCCCAGTCCGAAGAGCCCGACGATGGCGGTGACGGCCCACCAGGAGTCGAGGAACGCGAAGCAGGGGACGTTCAGCAGCGAGCCGCCGCCTGCCGACGGGGACGACCGGTTCCCGAATCCGAAGCTGGGCGTGCCGCCGTCGGGCGCGCCCGCCTCGGAGCTCGGCGCGCCGAGGCCGAACCCGCCCGAGTCGGTCCGGACCGCCGAGTCGAGCGTCGCGGCGGCGAAACCGATGGCGACGACGGCGAGCAGCGCGAGGACGACGGGGCGTACGGTGTCGCGGTCCACGCTGGAAGGTAGACGGATTGATAACTTAGAGGTTCTGCCTCGGCGGCGGCGTGCGGCGTTTCTCTCCGTCCCTCCACCCGGAACGTGTGAGCGACCACCGCGTGCCGCCTACGGCTCGTCGAGGACCCACACGCCGTCGACGACCTGCCGGACCTCCTCGGGGTCGACGGCGACGGTGAACACCGTCTCGGCGTCGCTGTCCGCAGCCGACGCGGTCGCCGTTGTGCTCGCGGTCAGGGTTTCGGTCGGCGTGCTCGTCGTCGACGTCGACGTGCTCGTGGGAGTCGTTGTCGGCGTGGCGATGGCCGTAGTAGTCGTCGCAGTACTCGTTACGGTCGTCGAAGTCGTCGTGGCCGTCACCGTTTCCGCGGTCGTATTCGTCGTGTCGGTGGTCGTCGTGCTCGTCGGAGTGGTCGTGCCGCCACCGCCGCCGGTGGACCGCTCGACGATGGTACCGCCGGCACCGACGGCGACGTCGTAGTCGGGTCCGCTGGCCGCGCCGTTGAACTTGGTGTCGGTCGGCGTCTGGTGGCGGGTCCACTGGCCGGCCGACTGGCGCTCGTAGACCTTGCCGCCGGCCCCGGCCGCGAACCCGGCATCGCCGTCCCGGTCGATGCCGCGGACGGCCTGCCGGCCGTCGTCGATCACGTGGGGCGTCCAGCGGAACCCGTCGTACCGGTAGACGATGCCGTTGCCGGCGGCGACGTTGACGTCCTTCGGCCCGACGCTCGCGACGTCGTAGAACGCGTTGCCCGCGAAGTCGATGCCGATCTGCGTCCAGTTCTTGCCGCCGTCGGTCGTCTCGGCGACGAACTGGCTCGTGCTGATGACGTGGCCGGCCGACCGGCTCCGGAAGTCGATGCCGGGGATCGTCGACCCGCCGCCTGGCTTGATGACGTCACGGTACTTCACCGCGCCCGACTGCTGGCGGATGCCCACGAGCAGTTCGCCCGACCCGTTGACGAAGTAGAGCCGCTCGTCCTCGCCCGCGGTGCCGACGACCGCGACGTCCTCCCAGGTGCTGGTCTTGCCCTTCGGGGCGGAGTAGTTCGTCAGCGTGTGGGTGTCGACCCGGTACTCGCCGATGACGCCCGACCCGCCGACGAACCAGACCGCCCGGCCGTCGTCGGTGACGTCGGCACCCTTGAGCGGTCGGCTCCGGGCCTGCGGACCGTACTCGACGACCTTCCGCCAACCGTCGGCCCGCCTGAGGAGGACGTCACCGCCCGCGCCGACAGCGGCCGGTCCCTCGGCG
Source organism: Halorussus sp. AFM4 (assembly GCF_051194995.1). Taxonomy (NCBI): domain Archaea; kingdom Methanobacteriati; phylum Methanobacteriota; class Halobacteria; order Halobacteriales; family Haladaptataceae; genus Halorussus; species Halorussus sp. AFM4. Next base: position 542,356 of record NZ_JBNTJT010000003.1, read on the forward strand.
GTGTTGACCGCGCTGAACAGCGTCTTCGTCGTCGGGGAGTCCTCGACGACGGTGAACTCGCCGTCGCTGGATCGGGCGGTCCCGGCGGCGCTCAGCGTGCCGGCCCCCGCGGCCGTCAGTACCGATGCTCCTGCGGCTTTCACGAACGTTCGGCGGGTCTGGTTGGGCATGAGACTTCGTTCGATACCACCTCCGGGAAGACGTAAAATTATCTTCTAGGTTGTGGAAATTTACTTTAGTCCGCATCTTTTCGTCGTATTTGACAGAGAAACCCGTTCTGTACCTGATGAATTGGGAGACGTTCAACCACTCGGACAGAACGAAATAGTACTACCCCGCCTATGTCAAAATTTAAGTACCAGATGGAGTTGAATTGTCGGTATGACAGAGACGCGTTCGACGAGCGACGGTGATCCTTCCGGGCCGATGCCGGAGGTGCCGCCGCCGAAACCGCCGGACGACCCCGAGGCGTGGTACGCGCCCGAGGTCCGCGCGCAGTACGAACTCCACCCGGGCGTCGTCGCCACCATCACCGAGACCGACGACGGCTTCGACTACCGCGTCCGGGAGCCGCCCCTCTCGCCCGGCGGCGAGGACGCCCTGGCGACCGTTGAGGACCACTTCGCCGAGGCGAACCTCGCCCGGCCGCTGACCCGCGAGGGCGCCGGCGAGCGGATGGCCGCCGGCTTCGACCCCAAGTACCGCCGCATCGTCGACCGGCTGACCGACCTGCCGCCCGAGAGCCGCCGGGCGGTCGACTACTACGCGCTCCGGAACCTGCGGTGTCTCGGCGAACTGACGCCGCTGGCGCTCGACGACGACATCGAGGTGGCCGACAGCGCCAGCGACCGGCTGGTGGTCCACACCGACGACTACGCGCCGGCCGACACCGACCTGCCGGCGGACGCCGAGTTCCTCGAGCGGTTCGCCAGCGAGCGCGTCGAGCGCCACACCGTCGCCTTCCGGGAGTTCCGGGTGCCGGTCGTGGTGTACCGCGAGCACCTGCTGGCCAACGACTCGTTCGCGACCAAGTACGCGGTGCTGGAACCGGATCTGCTGCCCGGCGACGAGGAGCTCATCCGGGAGTGCAAGGACCGCATCTGGGAGTCGAACGTCGACGGGGTGGTCGAGGACCGTGCGGCGTTCGTCCGCGAGCGCGCCCGGACCTTCCTCTCGCGGCGGCTGACCGCGCGCAACACCAGGGCGTGGCTCGACGCCGCCGCCTACCGGGTCCGGACCGCCTTGGCGGAGTACGACCTCGCGGTCCCGCCCGTGAACCACCGGTTCTCGGCCGACCGGCTGTCGGACCTGGTCTACTACGTGATGCGGGACTTCGTCGGCCACGGGAAGCTGACCGTCCCCATCCGCGACGACCTGCTGGAGGACGTCGAGGCCAACCGAGTCGGCGAGCGCATCAAGGTGGTGCCGCGGGGACGGGAGATCGGCCACGGCGAGCGCGCGCCGACCAACCTCGCGTTCGAGGACGAGGCGGAGTTCGCCAACGTCGTCACCCAGATGGCCGCCAGCGACGGCACCGAGCTCAACGCCTCGAACCCCAGCGCCAAGGTGAACCTCCAGCCCGAGGGCGTGCCCGAGGAGGTGACCATCCGGGCCGCGCTGGCGCTCGGGGTCATCAGCGAGGACGGCCCGCACATCTCCATCCGGAAGCAGGCGCCCGAGGCGATGACCCCGGTCGACCTGCTGGCGTCCGACAGCCTCTCGACAGAGATGGTCACCCTGCTCTGGCAGGTGTACGAGCACCACGGCGTCGTCCTGTTCTCGGGGCCGACCGGCACCGGGAAGACGACGCTGATGAACTCGCACATGCCGTTCATCCCGTACCGCGACCGGCCCATCTCCATCGACGAGGGGTCCCGTGAGGTACGCCTGCCCCACGAGACCGGCGTCTCGCTCACCACCCGCGACCACGAGAGCGACTACAAGCGGGTCACGATGGCCGACCTGATGACCGAGTGCAACTATCTGAACCCGGACGTCGAGGTCATCGCCGAGATCAACACGCCCGCCAGTTTCGAGACGTTCGCCGAGAGCCTCAACACCGGCCACGGCATCATCGGCACCACTCACGCCGAGGACGTCGAGAAGCTGGTGAACCGGGTGGTAGAACAGGGCCTGCCGCCGTACCTCCTCCGGGAGCTCGACCTCGTCGTCTTCCCCCGACTGGTCGACGGCGACCGCTACGTCGGCGAGATCGTGGAACTGCTGACCGCGTCGGAGTACGAGAAACTGGACCCCGCGGAAGCGCGGTGCGGCGCGGTCGAGAAGGACGGCGCGACCGTCTACTGGAACGCGGTCGCCTGGCGCGACACCGACGGCCAGTTCCGCCTGGCGTACGACCATCCCCGACTGGGCGACGACGCGGAGGACAGGCGACTCCGGTTCTTCGACCGCCTCGCCGAGCGCACCGACCGGACCCCCGACGCGGTCGCCGACGAGTTCCACCGCAAGCACCGGTACGTCCAGTACATGGCCCGGGAGGGGATGGACGACTTCCAGGAGCTGTTCGCGTTCCTCGCCGACCTCCGGAACGACGAGGCCGCCACCGTCGAGCGGGTCAAGCGAGAGAGCGCGTAGACGCGACATCAGAGTCGCGACATCGCCGTCGACGTCAGTGCGGCGCCGTTCTCCGCTACGCGATGTGCCGACCGTGTATCGAGTCGGTCGAGGCGTAGCCACGTTGTGCCGCGACCCGGATTCATCTCGGACACCAGTAATTACCCAGTACTACACGTGAATTTAAGTGGTATGGAGAATGGAACAATAGCCATGAACGCGATTCGAGGAGGACGACCCGGTGACCGCGGCGACTGACGCCGGAACGGCAGACGCGGGGACGGATTCGGCCGGAGGATATCGCGTCACCGAGACCGTCGCCGCCCCGACGCTCTCGGTGCTCGACCGGGCGCTCTACGCGCTGTTCTCCCGGCACGCCGACGCATCGCGACACGACGCCGACCGCAAGCGCTACCGGGCGACGGACGTGAGCGCGAGCTTCGACGTCTACCTCTCGCGGACCTACGGCCTGTCGTGGCTGGCGCTCGCACTCGTCGGCGGTTGGACGTTCGTCACCGTGGTGGCGCTGCCCGACGCCACGCTCGGCGCGGCGGCCGACTTCCTCCGGCGCGGGATTCCCGGCCTCGAAGCCGTGAACGCGCCGGCCGTCTCGCGGAACGCGGCGGCCGCGGGAACTGGTCTCGCCGTCGGCATCGCGGCCAAGCGCGCGACCGTCGCGCTCGGCGGGCGGTACCTCGAGTGGCGCGCGAGCGCCCGGCGGTCGAACATCGAGCGCACGCTGCCCGGCGCGGTCCGGTACCTCCACGCGCTCTCCTCGGGCAGCGACGACGGCGCGGCCATGCTCCGGAAGGTCGCCGATCGCCGGCAGGCCTACGGCGAGACCGCGGTGGCGTTCCGGAAGGCGCTCAACCGGGCGACCCTGACCGGGAGCCTCGGCGAGGGGCTGCGGGCGGTCTCGCGCGACACGCCCTCCCGGGACGCGCTGGCCCCGTTCCTGGTGAAGTTCCGCGAGCACGCCGAGCAGGGCCCCGACGCGCTGGCCCAGTACCTCCAGATGGAGAGCCGGATGCTGTCGAACCGCCAGGCCAGGGACCGCGAGCAGGCCGGCGACTTCCTCGAGCTCATGGCCGAGATGTTCGTCGTCCTGCTGGTGCTCCCGGCGCTGCTCGTCATCGTCGTTACCGTGATGAGCGTGCTCGCGCCGGGGCTGGGCGAGACCACCGCGACGCCGCTGGGGCCGATTACGGTGCGGGCGCTGCTCGTCTACGGGAGCGCCGGGTTCATCCTGATCGTCGGCGGCGTCGCGGCCGCGGTGGTGGGGTCGCTCCGACCGCGCGACCAGTCCGGAAGGGCCTACCGCCGCCCCGGCGGTCCGCTAGCGACCCTCGCCAGCGCGTTCCGGAACCCGGCGAGCGCGCTGGTCGCGTTCGCTCCACTCGCCGTCGTCCTCGGCGCGGCGCTCCTCACGGCAGGCTACCGGCCCGTCAACGCCGTCCTGCTCGGGTACGTCGCGCTCGCGGTCCCGGTGGGACTGGTCGCGCTCCGGCGGGCCAACCGCGACGACGCGAAGGACCGCGAGATAACCGACTTCGTCCACGCCGTCTCGGGCCACGTCAGCCTGGGCCGGCCGTTCGCCGCGGCGGTCGAGCGCGTCGCCCGCGACGTCGACCTCGGCGCGCTCAACGACGACGTGGCCGACCTCGCGTTCAACGCCAACCTGACCACCCGGGACGGCGACCGCCAGGCCGCCGCGCTCTCGCGGTTCGTCGACCGGGTCGGCACGCCGCTCGCGGACCAGACCATCGGCCTGGTCACGGGCGCGCTCGACGCCGGCGGCGACGCCGAGGCGGTGTTCGAGACCCTCCAGGTCGAGATCGGGCGACTCTACCACGAGCGGAAGGCACTGCGGTCGAACATGCTGGTATACGTCGCCGTCGGATGGACGACGGCGCTGCTGGTCGTCGGCATCATGGTCGCGGTCGACGCCTACGTCCTCGACAGCTTCGCCCAGCTCTCGTCCATCTCGACCGCCGACGCCGGTATCGCACTCGACCCCGACGCCGTGCAACCTGCCCGCGACAGGCGCCGGTTCTACGTCGTCACCCAGGCGACGATGCTGGCCTGCGGGTGGTTCGCCGGTTACGCGAGTCGGGGACGCTACGAGGCGCTGCTCCACTCCGGCGCGCTGGTCGGGGTCGCCTACTTCGTGTTCGCGGGGGTCGGGATGGTGTGAGCCGCGATGTCTGCACCGATGCCGATGGGCATCGGACTCGAACATCGCGGCTCAGTTGGCGGAGCTGTCGCACCGATGCCGACGGGCATCGGAATCGAGAGTGCCGGCTCGGGAACCGCGATCGCGCCCAGTCGAACGTCGTCGGCGTCGCGGTCCTGCTCGGGGTGGTCGTGGTCGCGCTCGGGTCGCTGACCGCCGGCATCGGGACGGTCGTGGAGGAGAACGCCGCGGCGGCCGACTCGGCCCGCGTGGCCGCCGATCTCGACGCGGCGCTCGACCCCGTCGCCGCGACCGGCGTCCACCGGGGTCGGGTGTCGTTCACCGAGGGGCAACTCCTGACCGTCGAGCGTGACCTCCGCGTGCTGAACGCGACCGGAGTGATGCGGCGGGTCCGGGTCGGCGCGGTCGTCTTCACCGCGGGCGACCGCCGAGTGGCGTTCCTCGCCGGCGCTGTCGTCCGCGGCCCGCCCGACAACGCCCGACTCCGCACCGCACCGCCGATCACGGCGTCGCGCGGAGGTGGCGCGAGCGACGGCGACGAGCCGGGCGTGCTCGTGGTGGGCGCACCGAAGGTGAACGGGTCGGCGGCCGTCTCGGCGACCGGCGGCGGGTCGGTCGTCCTCCGGACGACGGTCAGCCACCACCGGACCGCGCTGGGCAACGGCACCTACCGGGTGGCGGTCGAGACCGCGACCCCCGAGGCGTGGCGCCGCCACGTCGAGCGCCGGAACGCGACTGCGACGACCCGGGATTTCGACGGCGACGGCGTTGTCAGCGTCGTGGCCGCCTACCCCGGCGAGCGGGTTGCGTACCTCGTCGTCCACGACATGCGACTGGAGGTGCGGCGTGGCTGATCGCCGTCGCGACCGCGACCGGCGGCGGAGTCGCGGTCTGCGTGCCTTCCTCGACAGGCACGGGGACGAGCGCGCCGTCTCACCGGTCGTGGGCAAGGCACTGGAAGCCGGCATCGTCGTCCTCTACGTCGCCTTCCTCTCGGCGACCCTCTACGGCGGGGTCGTCCCCGAGTACCGGACCGCGGCGGGCGCGGAGGTCGGCGAGCGCGTGCTGGCCCAGTCGGCCGCCCGAATCCAGCAGGCCGTGCCGGCCGGCGCCCGCGAAGTCGAGAGCCGCGCGACGGTCTCGCTCCCCCGGACGCTCCGCGGCCGGGCGTACGCGATCCGAGTCGTGAACCGGACGCTGGTCCTCGACCACCCGCGGGACGGGATCGACGGTCAGGTCGCGCTCGCGCTGCCCGAGACGGTCGAATCGGTCCGGGGTAACTGGTCGAGTCGGGAACCCGCGGTCGTCGTGGTCCGGAGCGAGGGGGACGGGCTGGCCGTCCGCCTCGAATCGGCCGACGCAGGCGGTAGCAGGACAGATGGAGACGGAGGTGGCGGATGACTCGCCGAAGCCGCGCCCAGATGAACCTGCCCGCGCTCGGGGTCGCGCTGCTCGTCGTGACCACCGTGGCGGTCGTGAGCGTCGGCATGGCCGACCGGGCCTACCTGAGCGCCGAACGCGACGCCGACCAGCGCCGGGTCGCGGTCGCGCTCTCGGAGCGACTCGTCGGTCCCGAGTCGCGGGTCACCGCTCGCGCCAACGTGCTCGACGCCGGCGCCGCCTCGCGACTGACTGCCAGCCGGCTCCGAACGCTGTTCCCCGTGGCCGAGGGCAAGGAGGTGCGGGTTCGGCTCGGCGACCGGACGCTGGCGGTCGCTGGCGACCCCGCCGGCGGGACGACGATACGGCGGCTGGTGCTGGTCGAGAACCGGACCGCGGCGTCGCTGACGCCGAACCTCTCGGCGAACGCGCCGACGGTCACGCTCCCGCGCCGGTCGCCGCGGGTCGTCGTCGCGCTGTCGCCGCCCGCCGGAACCGACGTGACCGTCGTTCGGGCGAACGGTCGCGTCGTCCTCCGGAACGCCTCGGGGCTGCGGGGGACGTTCGCAGTCGACCTCTCGCGGTTCGAGACCGCGACGCTCGCGTTCGAGACCGACGGTCCGCTCCCGACGGGGAGCCTCGAACTGACCTACTACCCGGCCGAGACGAGGAAGGCGGTGCTGGCGGTGACCGTCGATGGGTGAGGAGCGCGCTCCCGGCGTCCGACGGCAGTTCCCGCGGGCGCAGCTCTCGCTGTCGGTCGTCGAGGCCGGCGTCGGCGCGGTGCTGGTGCTCGCCGTCGCGATGGGGTTCGCGCTGGGCGTTCCGTCGGCCATCGACGGGTCGGCCCAACTGGACCTCTACGCCGAGGACGCCGCGACCGTGCTCGCCGGCGAACCGCCGCGGCACAACGGCGCGACCCGGCTCTCGGAGGTCGTGCGCTCGCTCGACGCGTTCGAACGAGAGCGCGGGGCGCTCCGGCGGCGGGTCGAGCGCATTCTACCGGACAACCTGATGTTCCGGGTCCGAACACCGCACGGCGCGGTCGGCTTCCGGAAGCCCGCCGGCGCGGCGGTCGGGTCGGCCACGGTGAGCACCGCTCACGGTGACGTGACCATCTGGGTGTGGTACGCATGAGGGACCGTGGTTCGGAGTCCGGCGGGAGTTCCGGGGAATCGGAGTGCGAACGAGCCGCCGGAGAGCGCGGCCAGCTCGTGCTCGCGGCGGCAGCAGTCGTCGCGGTGGCGCTCGCGCCGGTCGTGATGGCGTACCTCCAGCTCGGCTACCACGCCGACGTGACCGCGAGCGAGCAGTTCGACGCGCCCGGCCGGAACGCCGAGCGCCTGCTCTCGCGAGCGGTCCACGACGCGGCGACAGGCGTCCCCGCCGAGTACGCGTGGGACGAGCGCGAGGAGGCAGTGGCCGCGGTGCGCAACGACCTGCGGCCCAGGCTCGACTCGCTTCGGTCGTCCCGCGTGGAGTCGGGGACCGTCTACCAGATCGAGTATAACCGGACGGCGGCCCAGGCGTGGCGACGCACCAACTGCCCCGCCGGGCCGAACCGGCAGTTCGGCTACTGCGAGGCGCGGCGGGGCGTGGTCGTCCAGGAGCGCGCGGGCGAGACCCACGTCCTGGCGGTGGCGTTCGACGTGCGCGTGACGACCGACGATTCGGAGCTGGAGCTGACGACCGTCGTCAGTGCACTCGGTTGACGAGTTTCCGGTAGGAGACCGGCCGAACTGTGCGCCGAAACCGAGTCGGCCTACAGGTCGCTGCGCTCGAACCGCAACGACCCGAGCGCGAGCGGGACGCAGAGCCACGCCGCGAGCACCAGCAGGGCGAACCACGCGGTCTGGTAGAACGGCCCGCCGGGGAGCGAACTGCCCGGAGCCAGCCCGCGCAGCGCCGTCTGGAACGCGGTCGTGGGGTTCAGCTGCGCGAACGCCGCCACCCACTCCGGGGTCGGCCCCGACGGGAACGAGAACCCGTTGAGTACGAACCGGACGGCGGTGGGGATCTGGCCCCACAGGCCCGCGAACAGCAGGAACGAGCCGAACGCCAGCACCGCGGCCCGGTTGGTCGTCCGGACGCTCGCCGAAAGTGCGACCGAGAAGCTGGCCACCGCGGCCCCCAGCGCGACCGAGAGCGCCCAGGCGACCGCGAGCACGCCGAGGTCCGGGACACCGTCGGTGACGAGCCTGATCAGCGCGGCGACGGCGAAGCTGATCGTCACCAGCGTCGCGATGACGACCGCGCGACCCACCGCGGTCCCGACCACGACCTCCCGGCGGGTGTGGGGGAACGACAGCACCACGCGGAGCCCGCCGTTCTGGCGGCTCCCGACGACGGCCTGGTAGCCCGCGGTGAGCGCGGTCAGCGGGACGAAGTACGCCGCGACGGTCGCGAGCGAGGCGCCGAGCGGCACGCTGCCTGCCGAGAGGTACCCGAGCAGTCCGAAGAGCAGGGCGTACACCGCGAGGTACACCCAGCCGGACCGCGACCGGTGGGGATCGAGGGCGTCGCGCTCGGCGACGACCCGCCAGCTCACGCCCGACCCTCCGTGTACGCCGCGAACAGCTCGTCGAGCGACGCGTCGCTGGTCTCGATGTTGCGGACCGTCGCCCCGTCGGCACGGAGGGCGTCGAGCGCGTCCATCTTCCGGTCGTCGGGGCACGTCACCGAGACGGCGGTCCCGTCGACCGAGACGGTCGACACGCCGTCGACGTTCCGGACCGCGTCGAGGCCGGCCGCGGGCGGCGCGTCGAGCGTGACAGTCATGGTCGCCTCGGAGCCGACGGTCTCCTGGAGGCCGTCCATCGTGTCGACCGCCACGAGGTCGCCGTCGGCGAGGATGCCGACGCGGTCGCAGACCGCCTCGACCTGTCCGAGGATGTGGCTCGAGAAGAACACGGTCGCGCCCCGGTCGACCTCCTCGCGGACGATCTCGCGCATCCGGCGCGCGCCGTTGGGGTCGAGGCCGGTCGAGGGCTCGTCGAGGATGAGCAGATCGGGGTCGCCGACCAGCGCCATCGCCAGCAGGAGTCGCTGGGCCATCCCCTTCGAGAAGCCGCCGACTCGGCGGTCGAGCACGTCGCCGAGGCCGACCCGGTCGAGGAGGGCCCGCGGGTCGTCGTCGGCGCCCTTCGAGTCGACGGCGAACTCGAGGTGGTGGCGCGCGGTGAGGTGGCCGTCGAGGTGGTAGCCGTCGGGCAGGACGCCGACGCGCCGGCGGATCCGCTTGGTCTCGGCCTGGGCGTCGAGGCCGAACACCTCGGCGCGGCCGCCGCTCGGCCGGAGGAAGTCGAGCACGATGTCGATGGTGGTGGACTTGCCGGCGCCGTTCGGGCCGAGGAAGCCGAACACCTCGCCCTGCTCGACCGCGAGGTCGAGGCCGCGGAGGGCGACGACGTCGCCGAACCGCTTGCTGAGGGACCGTAGTTCGATGGCGGGCATGTCGTTCGGTTCAGACGGTCAACACAAGGCTCTTGTGATTCAATTGTCATTGTTGGTGGTCCAGATGGCGGCGCGGTTACCTGGCCCTACGGGGTGTGACGAGAGGCGGTCCTACCAGTCCGCAGTGCATGACGAGAAACGGGAACGTCCCGCGTCGGTCGTCGCCGATGCCGCTTCGCTACTTGCCGGTCAGCTTCTGGAAGGCGAACAGCGCGACGATGAGCGGCAGGGCGGGAATCAGCAGGACTGCGGCCCCGATCGCGACGACGTAGCCGATGGCGCTCATCTCGCTGTTCGGCCGCTGGCCGGCGTAGTCGGACACCTGGTTCACCATACCAGTTGAACTAGGGGTTGGAGGATATATCAATTATTCTAATTCAGGCGGAGCCGTTCCTTCCGACGGTGGTCTGACCGACGGTCCCCGGCAGTCCGGTCGGCCTCGAGACTGACCCTGTCCACCGACCGGATCACCGTAGTGCACAGGGATTATGTTAGTTCAGCAACTTTATTTCGTGTCGGTACGGTAACTCGACTGCAGGTGCTGGCCAGAGAGTCAGTATCTGTCATCCCGGGCTGGTATCCCGACACCACTACTTCGAGATGGACACACTGTGGCAGTAGGCCCCGACCCAGTGAGTCGGCCGTTCCACCGGTGTTGACGTGACCGCGGTCGAGCGAGCACCGGTCTCCGCACGTGATCGCCAGTTTCTCACGGGCGGGACCGAACGTCGACCGTGTCGCCGCCGCCAATCGTGCCGAGCACCGGGTCCGCCGCTCCGGCAACGCTGTCGATCCTGTCCGCGATGGTCGTCAGGACGTCGTCGGCGACCCGGAACCGGACGTCGTCCGTCTCCGAAACCACCGTGACGGCACCGTCGAGACTGGAGATGCGATACCGGTCGCACGAGGCCGAGCCGAACGCCGTGCGGGCCATGGTCAGCGCGTGTCGCAGGTACAGGAGCACGTCGGGGACGTAGGTATCGAGGTTGTACAGCAGGGCGGCGAACCGACCGATCGCCTCCGCCTCGCAGTCCGCCCGCGAGAGCACGTCGTCGGTGAAATCTATCGCCCCGGTCGCGAAGACGTCCTCGCAGTCGGTCGAACAGTACGGCCGACCGTCCGCCGGGAGTTCCGAGACCGGCGTCGCGAGCGAGTCGCAACAGACCGTACACAACCCCTCCACGACGACCGTGTCGTCGTCCGGTCGGTCGGCGAACCCGGCCGCGTCGAGCGCGTCCTGCCAGGACCCGAACCGATCGAAGTACGTCATTCCGGATACCGAGCCGCGGTCGTCCATCTCCTGCCGCTGAGGGCGCCTCCCGACCGAGGCACCGAGTGCGCGCAGCGACCGGACGAGCTCCCGGTCGCCGATACCGCCTCGCCGGAATCGGCGCGGTTCGAGGTCGGCGGCCTCCAGCGCCGCGTTCCAGGTGCCGTAGCGGTCGAGGTACGTCGCCGGACTGTGGGGCCCGCGCTTCCACATCTCCTCGGCGGTCGGGGACCGACCGAGGTCCGCGGCGAGCGCCCGGAGGTCGGCCAGCAGTTCGTCCTCCCGGATTCGGTTCGGTCCCCGCTGCGGCCGGTCGGTCGGTCCGACGCCCGCCTCTTCGAGTGCGGTCCGCCAGGAGCCGAACCGCCGGCGATAGGTCGACGAGCTGTACTCGCCGAGTTCGTCCATCTCGGTCGTGGTCGGCGGACGGTTCAGGACGTCCGCCATGCGCGAAATCTCGTCGAGGAGCTCCCGTTCGGAGATGTCCGGACGGCCCGGACCGGCCGCCTCGTCCAGTCCGGCGGCCTCCAGCGCGGCCGCCCACGTGTCGAACCGTCGGAAGTACGTCGACGCGGAGTAGGCGCCGGCCTCGTTCATCTCGGTCGACGTCGGCGGGCGGCCGAGGGACTCGGCCAGGGATTCGAGTTCGGTGAGCAGTTCCTCCCGGGGGATCTTGGTCCCCTGTCGGTCGGACGCGAGGTCGGCCGCCGCGAGCGCCTCCCGCCAGCCGCCGAATCTCTCGACGTAGGTCGACGGCGAGTGCCCACCCCGTTCGCGCACGTCCGCCTTGGTCGGCGTCCGGTCGAGGTCGGCAGCGACCTCGCGTAGGTCCGCGAGAAGTTCCGCGTCCGTGTAGCGACAGTCGGTCTTCGAGTTCGGGGGGAGTTCGGCCGCCGACACGGCGTCGTTCCACGAACCGAACCGGGTCTGGTAGGTGCTCGGGGAGTAGTCGCCGCGCTCGGTCATGTCCTCCATAGTGGGGGTCCGGCCGAGACGGTCGGCGAGGCGCCGAAGCTCGGCCAGCAGATCGCTTCGCTGTGCCCCGCGGTTCGACATGATCCACCGACAAGTAACATAGCTATAATACTTAAAAATATGGAATAAGTCAAAATACATGTTTGCGGCAGTGATGACACGAAAAGGAACGGGAGGGCGATAGGTCGACAGGTACCGCGACCCCCGTCGGCTGTCGCGTCTCCGGAAGCGAGAGAGGGTGCGGTAGTAAGAGGTCGTATTTCGGATATTTGTTTGGCGCAAGAATTGGATAACGACCGCCTCGCCGCCGGGTGACTCACCGTTCATTCAGTTTACTTTTTAAAGCCTATATGTTCTACCAGATATAATGATTTATATACGGTCATATTGAATGGTCGCGAGAAGGGATGACAGATAACATAGTAGACCGTCGTCAGGTCCTCCGAGGTGTCGGTGCGGCAGGTATCGCGTCAATCGCCGGCTGTACCGGCGGTGGCGGCGGGGGGAGCGACCTCCCGTCCGGAAAGCTCAACCTGGCCCAGGCGAAGAGCCCGGTCGACCTCGACCCCATCGTCTCCAACGACGTCCCGTCGGCGGAGGTCATCGACAGGGTGTTCGACACCCTGTACAACTACAACGAGGACGCGTCGAAGGTGGTCCCCATCCTCGCCAAGGGTCAGCCCGAGACCAGCAAGAACGGCAAGCGGTACACCGTCTCGCTGAAGAAGAACGCGAAGTTCCACAACGGCGACCCCGTCACCGCCACCGACGTCAAGTACTCGTTCGAGGCGCCGGTCAAGGAGGAGACCGAGAACGCCGCCGAGTTCTCGATGATCAAGAGCATCACGGCGGTCGACGAGCACACCGTCCAGTTCGACCTCAAGTACCCGTACGGGGCGTTCATGGACACGCTCGTCTGGTACGTCGTCCCCAAGTCGGTGCGCGAGAAGAACAAGGACAAGTTCAACAAGAAGAAGCCGGTCGGCGCGGGGCCGTTCAAGTTCGTCGACTGGAAGGAGGGCAACTACGTCGACCTCGAACGGTGGGGCGACTACTGGGGCAAGCCCAAGCCCAACCTGAGCAAGGTCCACATGACTCCGGTGACCGAGCCGACGACACGGGTCACCACGCTCCAGAACGGCGAGAACGACGTCGTCAAGGGCATCCCGCCGAAGATGTGGAGCACCGTCAAGAACATGGGCAACGCGTCCATCGAGTCGACGCCCGGGATGGGCTACTTCTACCTCGCGTTCAACTGCAAGAAGGGCCCGACCGCCGACCCCAAGGTCCGCGAGGCGATCGACTACGCCTTCTCGATGGACCAGGCGGTGAAGAACTACGTCGAACCGGTCGGCATCCGGCAGTACGCCCCGGTCCCCGAGGCGGTCTCCAGCGCCTGGAACTTCCCCGTCGACGAGTGGAAGCAGATCCCCCACGACAAGAACATCGACAAGGCGAAGCAGATGCTGGACAGCAACGACAACGTCCCGTCCGACTGGAGCCCGACCATCATCGTGCCCCCGGACGAGAAGCGCAAGCAGATCGGCATCACCGTCGGCAACGCGCTGAAGGAGGCGGGCTACCCCACGAACGTCCAGCAGCTCGACTGGGCCGGCTTCCTCGAGAAGTACAAGACGGGCAACCCCGACGACTACAACATGTACACCCTCGGGTGGTCGGGCTCGCCCGACCCCGACGGGTTCCTCTACTACTTCTTCGCCGAGCCGTCCCACGGCGTGACCGACGGGACGTTCTACAGCAAGGTGAGCGACCAGGTCATCGACGCGCGGAAGACGGCCAACCACGAGAAGCGCAAGCGGCTCTACGAGGAGGCCATCACGACCCTGCTGGAGGACCGGGCCCACATCCCGGCGTACAACCTCAAGAACAACTTCGGGGTTCGGAACACCGTCAAGGACTTCCGCGCCCACTCGGTCAACCAGTTCACGCTCGCGACGGACTACAACAACGTCAAGGTCAACAAGTGAGGGCCCGACCCGGTCGGTGCCCTTTCGGCCGCGCTTGTTTCCGTCAGAATAAACACGTGCTGTCCCCCGTTTGATCACTAGGAATTACGCAACCAATCGAGGTGAGAACTTTGGGAATGTTACGATACGCGATACGACGACTCCTGCAGGCGATCCCCGTCGTGCTGGGAATCATCACGCTCACGTTCCTGCTGACCGACGCCATCCCCGGCGACCCGGTGAGCGTCATGCTCGGGCCCTCGCCGAGCGCCCAGCAGGCCGCCGAGATACGCGCGAAGTACGGGCTCGACAAGCCCCTGTGGGTGCGGTACGCGAACCACGTGGTGAGCATCCTCCAGGGCGACCTCGGCCGGAGCATCTACTACAGCGCCCCAGTCGAGCGCAAGATACTCGAACGGCTCCCGGTGACGATGCTGCTGATGGTGTCGAGCTACGCCTTCGCGCTCGCGACCGCCATCCCGCTGGGCATCCTCTCGGCGAAGCGGCGGAACAAGCCCGCCGACCACATCTCGCGGATAGTCGGACTCATCGGCGTGAGCACCCCGTCGTTCTGGATCGGCCTGGTCCTCATCATCGTCTTCGCCTACCACATCCAGATACTCCCGGCGACCGACCTCATCCTCCCGTGGGCACCGCCCGGTGCGGTCAGCGGGGCGTCGACCCGGTTGGACGTCCTCGTCGCCTCCGCCCGACACCTCCTGTTACCGATGGTGTCGCTGGGCACGCTCCAGATGGCCGCCATCATGCGCATCGAGCGGTCCTCAATGCTCGAGGTCCTCCAGCAGGAGTACGTGAAGCTGGCGCGGGCCTACGGCGTCTCCGAGCGCACCATCCTGCGCAAGCACGCGTTCCGGAACGCCCAGCTTCCGGTCATCACGCTGGTCGGCCTCCAGTTGACCCAGGCGCTCGGCGGCGCGGTGCTGACCGAGACGGTGTTCAGCATCAACGGGATGGGCCGGCTCATCATCACCGCGATACAGAACCAGGACTACCCGCTCGTGATGGGCACGACGTTCGTGTTCGGACTCGTGTTCGTCGTCGGCGTCGTCCTCACGGACATCTCGTACGCGTACGTCGACCCGCGGGTGACCTACGACGGGGAGAACTGACCAATGGCAACGGAGAACACCGACAGTTCCGTCGCACCGGCCGACGACGTCGACACGGACGAGGAGTACGACGTGGAGTCGCGCGTGGGCTGGCGGTACACGCTCGCGCAGGTCCGGCGCGACCGGACCGCCCGGTACGGGTTCTACATCATCGGGTTCATGACCGCGATGGCCGTCTTCGCGTTCGTCGACTCCCAGCTGCTCGACTACGCCATCGCCGAGCGGTTCTGGTACAACCCGACGACCGACCCCGACACGGTCAAGACGCTGCGTCCGCCCGTCGGGTTCGAGAACACCTTCGGGAAGGGGACCTGGGCCCACCCGCTGGGGACCGACCACCGGGGCCGGGACATCCTGGCGCGGCTCGTCTACGGCTCGCGCATCGCCATCCAGGTCGGCATCATCTCGACCGGCATCTCGCTGGTGCTCGGGACCGTCGTCGGCGCGGTGGCGGGCTACTACGGCGGCTGGATCGACGACGGGATGATGCGGGCGGTCGAGACGCTGTTCGCCATCCCGTTCCTCGTGCTGGTCATCGCGTTCATGGCCGCGTTCGGCCGCGAGCTCATCTACGCGATGGTCGGCGTGGGCATCGCCACCGTCCCGGTGTTCGCGCGGCTGATCCGCTCGGAGGTCGTGAGCATCCGCGAGGAGGACTACATCGAGGCCGCCCGCGCGGCCGGCGTCCGGGACCGCAACATCATCCTCAGGCACGTCATCCCCAACAGCTTCGCGCCGGTGCTCGTGCAGGCGACCCTCCAGGTCGGCGTCAACATCATCATCATCGCGGGGCTGTCGTTCCTCGGGTTCGGCGCCCAGCCGCCGACCCCGTCGTGGGGGATGATGCTCTCGAACGCGCGCGGGTACATGCTGCCCGACCCCTGGTTCAGCATCTGGCCCGGCATGGCCATCCTGATCACCGTGGTCGGGTTCAACCTGCTCGGCGACGGCCTGCGAGACGCGCTCGACCCGCGAATCAAGAACTAACCATGAGCGAGAACACGATACTCGAAGTCGAGAACCTGAAGACGCAGTTCGACACGCAGGAAGGGACGGTCCGCGCGGTCGACGGCATCTCCTTCGACGTCAGGGAGGGCGAGATCGTCGGCCTGGTCGGCGAGTCCGGCGCCGGCAAGAGCGTCGCCACGTCGTCGATCCTCCGACTGGTCGAGGAGCCCGGCCAGATCGTCGGCGGCGAGGTGCGGTTCAAGGGCGAGACGCTCGTCTCGGTCGAGGAGGGACCGGAGGGCGCGCCCCGGGAGCGCGACGAGATGCTCTCCGAGGAGGAGATGCGCCGGCGCATCCGGGGCCGCGAGATCGCCATCATCTTCCAGGACCCCATGGAGAGCCTCAACCCGGTGTTCACGGTCGGCGGCCAGCTCAGCGAGTTCATCGAGCTGAACCGCGACTTCTCGGGGGCCGAGGCCGAGCGGGAGGCGGTCCGGATGCTCCGGGAGGTGGGCATCCCGGAGGCCGAGGAGCGGTTCGACGACTACCCCCACGAGTTCTCCGGCGGGATGCGCCAGCGCGTGCTCATCGCGATGGCGCTGGCCTGCCAGCCCGACCTCATCATCGCCGACGAGCCGACCACCGCGCTCGACGTCACCGTCGAGGGCCAGATACTCGACCTGGTGGACGACCTCCAGGAGGAGTACGACACGAGCTTCATCTGGGTGACCCACGACATGGGCGTCGTCGCCGAGATCTGCGACCGGGTCAACGTGATGTACCTCGGCGAGATCATCGAGCGCGCCGAGGTCGACGACCTGTTCCACGACACGAAACACCCCTACACCGAGGCGCTGCTCGACTCGATGCCCCGACCGGACGAGACCGTCGAGACGCTCGACCCCATCCGCGGGGTGATGCCGGAGGCCATCGACCCGCCCGCTGGCTGCCGGTTCCACACCCGGTGTCCGGACGCCCGCGAGGCGTGCCGGCGGGCCCATCCGGGGCCACGGGACGTCTCCGAGGACGGCGCGCGACCCCACTACGCGGCGTGTATCAAGCACGACGCGTTCGACGCGGACTACCGGAACAGCGCGCCGATCGACGCAGACGCGAAGGCGGGATTCAGCGCAGGCATGACCGCGACCGATTCGACCGCGGCGAAGCGAGGTGACGTCGATGAGTGAGGCCACCTACCGGGCCGACCCCGACGCGGCCGGCGACGACGACGTCGAGTTCGGCGAGACGCTCGTCGAGGTCGACGGCCTCACGAAGCACTTCCGGAGCGGAAACGGCGTGCTCTCGGGCCTGTCCGTGGACCCGGACTCCGACGGGCTGCTGCCGTTCGGGTTCGGCGGCCAGCGGGTCCGGGCGGTCGACGACGTCTCGTTCGAGATCAAGAAGGGCGAGACCCTCGGGCTGGTCGGCGAGTCCGGCTGCGGCAAGAGCACGCTCGCGCGGACCGTCCTCCAGCTCGTCGAGCCGACCGACGGCTCGGTCTACTTCAAGGGCGAGGACCTGGCGGGTCTCGATAGCGCGGAGCTGCGCACGCGGCGCCGGGACATGCAGATGATCTTCCAGGACCCGCAGTCGAGCCTCGACCCCCGGATGAAGGTCGGTCCCATCGTCGAGGAGCCCATGAAGGCCCACGGGATGCTCGACGCGGAGGGCCGGGAGGCCCGCGCCCGCGAGCTGCTGGAGAAGGTCGGGCTCGACCCGCAGCACTACAACCGGTACCCCCACGAGTTCTCGGGCGGCCAGCGCCAGCGGGTCAACCTGGCGCGGGCGCTCAGCGTCAATCCCGACTTCATCGTCTGCGACGAACCGGTCTCCGCACTCGACGTCTCCATCCAGGCCCAGGTGCTCAACACGATGAACGAGCTGCAGGAGGAGTTCGGGCTGACGTTCCTGTTCATCGCCCACGACCTCTCGGTCATCCGCCACATCTCCGACCGGGTCGCCGTGATGTACCTGGGCCGGATCGTCGAACTCGCCGACAAGGAGGAGCTGTTCGAGAACCCCCAACACCCCTACACGCGGGCGCTGCTCGACTCGATTCCGGTGCCCGACCCGCGGGCGACGGGCCGCCGGGGCGTGCTCGAAGGCGACGTGCCGAGTCCCATCGACCCGCCGTCTGGCTGTCGGTTCCGCACCCGGTGTCCCAGGCTCATCGCGCCCGAGGAGTACGACCTCACCGACGAGGAGTGGGACGCCGTCCGGTCGTTCGCGCGAGCGGTCGACCGCCGGACGTTCGACCCCGACGGCGAGGCCGACGTCCGGTCGCGGTTCTTCGCCGACGCGGACCCAGACGGCGAGGCCGGCCGCATCGTCGACCGGGCCGTCGAGCGCGTCCTCGACGACGAGTGGGACGAGGCCGCGACGCTGCTGGCCGAGTCGTTCACCGAGAAGAGCGTCTGCGCGCAGGAGCAGCCCGCGTACGAGGTCGAGTCAGAGTACGGGTCCTCGCGCCACTACGCGGCGTGTCACCTGCACGAGTAATCGCCGTCGTTCCATTTTCTCCAGACGACGCGTAACCGTTTCATCGTCCCAGTCGAGTCGTGTTACTCCTTTTCCGGACTTACTCGCCCCTACGACGAGTTTCGTCGGTCCGAGCCGTCTCCGATTCGTGTCCAGGTAGGTACGTTGGACGAATTTGCTGTTGTGAGACGCTTGCGGAGTTCCCACAAGTCGGTGAGTAGAGAGTAGTCGAAATCCACTCCGTGTATCGTTTCACCGCGTGGGCCACCCCGATCGGGAAGTACGCGCGTCCGGAAGTCAGTCCGCTTGTAGACGTTCGGGCTACACGTCCTCGCCGTACGTCTCTCGGTACCACTCCCGACGCGATTCGAGCGATTCGCGCAGTCGCTCGATTTCGTGGTGGTTAGCTAGTTCGGGTCGAACTTCGACCACGAATTCCAGAAACTCGTCGGTGGTCTCGATCACGGCACGTGCGAACTCCTGGAAGTCGACGTAGTAGTGTTGTTCGTCCTCGCGGTCAATGACAGCCGGGGCACGCAGGAACAGTTCGAGCTCCGACCCATGCGGATCGAATTTGAGTACGAATGGATGCTCCACCTCGAATTTATGTGGGTGTCCGTCGTGGAGTGCCTCCAGCGCACCCACCGTCGTGAGGAAGAACTCGTAGCTGAATCCGTTGACGTAGGTGCCGAGCTTGAGCTGCTCGAACACCGACTCGCCGTCCACCAAGATGTCGAAACCCGAGAAAATTTCACCGGGTGCGGATTTCTGGACGGCGTCGGGATCGGTTTCGAAGCGGATTTCGGCCATAGGGATTTAAACCCAGTCCTCAGTGTTAAACGTGGCTACTGCAGGCCCGTCCTCCGGGTGGGCTGTCACTATTCGTCCTGCTCGGGAATGTCCCGGCGGACGGACTACGACGCGCATCGAATCGATACCGTATTCGCCAGAATTATCCACTCTGTAGGCGAGTCCTCGCCACTCACCCGCGTCGGTGTCCTTCCAGATTAACTCACGACTGTCAGCCCTGGCTATCGTCTCGGTGATGGAGTCCTGCACGTCGGCTACACTCATCCGGTTCAGAAGAACGTGCTTGGGGCGTTCGTCGGTGGCCTTGATGACGTTGCCGGTCGGGAAGAACGTCGTGTATCCGTTTGACTTTTCGGTGCCTTTGACGTGTCGCTTCAGGATGTGCTCCCAGTCGCTCTTAGTAAGGTGGATAATCTGGTCGCCGTGTTTCGTCGCCCATACGACGTCACTGAGACTTTCACTCTCGTCGAGTCTCCCAACCAACGTTTCGAGGTCTGCATTACTCAGGCCGTTCGATCGCAACCGCGTCACCGCCTCGTCGGCCCCGAGCGCCCGGTAGATTCTCGCGTTGTACCCGTCGGGCGAGTGGCGCAACACCACGTCCGAGACGACGCGTTGTGCGTCTGCCGCCTTCGACGGGAACGCCTTCACGTAGGTCTTGGCTACGTCTACGACTTTACCGGCATCGCCGACCTTACCCAAGACCGGAATCAGTCCGACGGCCTCTAACGCCGCGTCGAAGCTCTTGCCTTCTTTGACCGCCGCGACGAGATCGCGTACGCCGGTTGCAACGTCAACGCCCGGCGCAACCGATGCCGTCATCCAGCCGGCCATGTAGTACGGCGAGTCCGCACGCTTGTCGTTCGGGAATCCCCACTCGCCGAGCGTCGCGCCAGCCGAAAACGCCAGGGCCTTATCGAGTTCGCTCGCCGAGGCGTTCACCTCGTCAGGCGTCGTCGGATTGGCGTCCACCGGATCCGGAAGCGTGTCGCCGTCGGTGTCATCCTTCCACGCGTCGGTTCCTAACTGAGCCTCGTCGGCATCCGGAATCGAATCACCGTCAGTGTCGCGTTTGTCGGGATCGCTGTAGACGCGGTGCGTATTCTCCGGAGCTGACCGCCGCGTGATCACATCGTTTTCGACTTCGGCTCCGTCGAGAAGCCCGTCGCCGTCAGTGTCGGCCTCCGACGGATCGGACATGACGGTCTTACGAGGATTGCTCGCCAAGTGAATCAGCTCGGCCTCCGTGCCGTCCAGCAGATAGTCGCTGTCCGTGTCCCGCGTCAGCGGGTCGGTGCCGACCTCGTTCACCTCTTCGCCGTCTCCGAGATAGTCGTAGTCCGTGTCCCGCAGGAAGGCGCTCGTCTCGGCGCCTCGCTCCTCGCGGTCGTCCAGCGCGTCGCCGTCCGTGTCGACCTCGCCGGGGTTCGAGGTGGCGTACCGGACTTCGAGCGGCGAGGCCGGGTTCGACACCGCCGGGCCGAGCGAGACCTCCTGCTGGTCGTCGAGTCGGTCGCCGTCGGTGTCCCCGGCCAGCGAATCAGTGCCAAGTTCGACCTCGTGTCCGTCGAGCGGACCGTCGGCGTCGGTGTCGGCGGCGAAGGCGTCTAGCGACGCGCATAACTCGAACGCCGTGTCGAGGTCGTCGTCGAAGTCTTCGCGACCTCGACGGCAGGCACGGCCGGTCATAGTCTACCGCATCCATCGTGGTCGGCCGCGGAACGACGGAAATCGCCGAGAGGACTACTGAAAGTCGTCTCGGTCCAGCGGAGCGATGCCCACCGCTCGGTGTTGGGTCGTCTACTGAAAAGAGCGTTTACGACGGAACGGAGTTGTGATTCGTCGGACGTCGGCCCGAGAAGGGTTGCGGCGAGTCCCGAGCGGGAATCTCAGCCGCGTCAACCGCTGTACCCGGCGTCCGGCCCCTCGTCGCCGGCCTCCGCGACGAGCCACAGCAGCGCCACCAGCGGGAGGACCGGCAGGAGGATCAGCGCGACGCCGGCCGCGATGACGTACCCGACCATCCCCATCTGGCCGTTGGGCATCAGTCCGCTCATGGGAGAGACGTTTCCGGTCATAGTATCGGATTTACGGGTTGCGCGCGGAAAGGGGTTATTGCAGTTCCCCGTCGAGGCCCCAGTCCGCCGCCCGTTCCCTGGCCTCCTCGCGGGCGCGGTCGCGTATCGCCTCGATCTTCGCCTCGTCCTCGAGGAACGCCTCGACCGCGTCGAGCGACTCCCCCGCGGCCGCGTCGTCGCCGGCGTCGCCGTGGCCCTCGCCTCGGCGCTCGTCCGGGACGGCCGCCCGCGTCCGCTCGGCGAGATCGGGGTCGCCGGCGAGGCGGTCGGCGGCCAGCCCCGGCGGGACCCGGAGACCGGGAGCGTCGCGGTCGGCGAGCGCGTCGGCCGGGAGGCGCCGCAGTTCCACGTCGTAGGGGCCGGGCGCGGCGAGGTCGGCCAGCGCCTCGGGGCCGCCCCGGTCGGTGCTGGTGTGGTAGGCGAACCGGGGCGCCCCGTCCTCGAAGACGATCAGACCGGCGCCGTCGGCGTCGAGCAGGAGCGCGTCCTGGGGTTCGAACACGGCGTAGCCCGTGAGTT
Organism: Halorussus sp. AFM4; assembly: GCF_051194995.1. Classification (NCBI taxonomy): domain Archaea; kingdom Methanobacteriati; phylum Methanobacteriota; class Halobacteria; order Halobacteriales; family Haladaptataceae; genus Halorussus; species Halorussus sp. AFM4. The sequence continues at coordinate 564,132 of NZ_JBNTJT010000003.1, forward strand.
CGCGGTCGAGCGCCGCGGCCAGGGGGACGGCCGGGTCCGACTCGACGCGCGAGCGGAGCAGCGTCCCCTCCGGCAGCGGGCCGCCCGGCAGGGTCGGGGCGTCGGCGTTCGGTTCCTCCTCGCCCGGCGCCTCTCCGCTCGTCACGTCGGTGCCGGGCACGCGGGTGGACGACGTCCGGTCCCCGGAGTTCGACCGGGTCATGGCGAGTCGGGGACCACGGCGCTCCGGAAGCGGTCGGCCACGTCGTCGGATTCGCCCGGTCGCACGTCGAGCGCCGCGGCGGCCTCGCGGTAGGCCCGCGCCGCCTCGCTGTCGGGGGCGTGGGCGAGCAGCGGTTCGCCGGCGCGGCGGGCCGACCGGGCGGCGTCGGCGTCGGGGACCGTCGCCAGCGTCGGCCCGTCGAAGTAGCGCTCGGCCTTCTCGGTGACGCCGGCCGCGCCGCCGGGGTCGTGGACTTTGTTAAACACCACGCCGGCGGTGTCGGTGCCGTAGGAGTGGGCGTACTCCTGGACCTTCAGCCCGTCGCTGAGCGCCGGGATCGTCGGCTGGAGCACGACCACCGCGCGGTCGGCGAGCACGACCGGCAGTACCGCGCTCTTCGACCCGAGCGCGGCGGGCGAGTCCAGCAGCAGCACGTCGGTGTCGGCCGCGAGGTCGGCGACGACGGCGCGCAGGCGGTCGGGGTCGGCCGCCTCGAAGGCGGCGAGGCTGGTCCCGCAGGGCACGACCGACATCCCGAACCGCTCGTAGACCGCGTCCTCGACCGAGACGTCCCCGCGGTCGGCCCCGTCGGCGACCAGCAGGTCGTGGAGCGTGGCGTCGGCGTCGGTCAGCCCGGTGTGGAACAGCAGGTTCGCCATCCCGGTGTCGGCGTCGACGACGGTCACGTCGTACTCCTCGGCCAGCGCCATCCCGAGCGCCACCGTGGTCGTGGTCTTGCCGGTGCCGCCCTTGCCGCTGGCTACCGCGAACGCCTCGACCATCACGCCGGGCTTGCGCCCGATATGTTAAAAATGTACTCCCGCGAAATCAACTCGGGCCGCGGGGCGTCCCGGCCAGGGTACAAGGTCGCGGTGCCGGGGAACGACCGTTGCGCCCGGGGTGACTGTCACGAAGGACCGTGATGGTACCCCCACATTTATGTGGATAGTTATGGAAACTGGTACCGAGACCCATGGTTAACGATGGTAGCGGAACGGGCGAGAAACGGACAACTGGAAAGCGGCCCGAGTCAGGAGGAAACAATGATAAGATGACGCCGGGGGTCGACCGGCGTCGGTTCCTCCGGGTCGCCGGCACCGGCGTGGCGACGGCGTCGCTCGCGGGCTGCATGGGCGGGAGCAAGTCGAAGGACGCGGCCCAGCAGCTCGACGGCCCGATAAAGATCGGCGTGCTCGCGCCCGAGCCGGGCAACAACCCCATCGGCGCGTCGATGGCCAACTCCGCGAAGCTCGCGGCCAATCAGCTCAACGAGAACGGCGGCGTGCTCGGCTCGGACGTCCAGGTCACCGTCAAGGACACCAAGGAGGACCCCGCGACCGGCAAGCGCAAGTACCAGGAGCTGACCGTCGGCGAGCAGGTCGACCTCACGACCGGCGTGTTCACCAGCGAGGTCCAGCTGAACCTGATGTCGTCGATCGCCCAGCAGGGGACGCTCCACCTCAACACCGGGGCGGCCTCGCCCGAGACGACCCGGCGGGTCGCCGAGAACTACGACCGGTTCAAGTACTACTTCCGGACCGGCCCGGTCAACTCCCACTACCTCGGCCAGAACATGGTCGACTTCGCGACGGCCAACTTCGAGTCGATGGGGTGGAACTCGGTCGCCATCCTGGCCGAGGACTACACCTGGACCGAGCCCATCTCGAAGGCGCTCAACGGCTCGCTGAGCGACGCCGGCATCGACGTGCCGGTCAACAAACGCTACGCCGGCGGGACCGAGAACTTCTCGCCCATCTACGACGACGTCGCGAGCGCGGGCGTCGACGCGGCGTACGTCGTGATGGCCCACACCGGCACCTCGGCGGTGGTCCAGTGGGCCAAGCAGCAGCGGCCGTTCGGGTTCGGCGGCATCCACGTGCCGATGCAGCTGCCCTCGTACTACAAGTCGGTCAACGGCGCGTGCCGGTACGCGGTGACCCAGAACTCCGCGACGCCCCAGAGCGAGATCACGAGCAAGACGGTGCCGTACGCCGACGCCTACCAGAAGGCCAACGGCAAGTACCCCGTCTACACCGGCTACATCACCTTCGACGCGGTGAAGATGTACGCCGAGGCGGTCAAGCAGGCCGGCAGCAAGGAGGCCGACAAGGTCATCCCCAAGCTGGAGAACATGTCGTTCAAGGCCACCACGACGGAGAACCTCGAGTACTACGGCAAGGACCACCAGTACCCCCACGACGTCAAGTACGGCAAGAAGTACGCGTGGCCGGTGTGGCTCCAGTGGCGCGAGACCGACGGCTCCGGCAGCCAGGAGGTCATCTGGCCCGAGAACCTCTCGACGACGAAGTACCAGTCCCCGCCGTGGGTCTGACCGACCGCTCACCCCCTCACTATGGTAGACGTTGTCTCCACGGCGATAAACGCCGTCACGATCAGCGCACTGTACGCCCTCGTCGCCATCGGCTTCACGCTGATATTCGGCGTCGGCGGCGTCCTGAACCTCGCCCACGGCGCGATACTCACCGTCGGCGCGTTCACCGCCTACTACGCCACGAGCGCGCTCGGCCTCGGCATCTGGGTCGGCGCGGCCGCGGCGCTCGCGGTCGGCGGGCTGTTCGCCGCGGCGCTGTACCTCGGGATGATCCGGTGGGTCCAGGACGAACCGATACTGGTGATGATACTCACGCTGGTGACCTCCATCGCGGTCGAGCAGTTCTTCGTGGTCACCGTCGGGACCCAGGCGAAGGCGGTCCCGTCGCTGCTGCCGGGCCAGCTGTCGTTCGCGGGCCTCAGCGTCCAGACCAACCAGGCGCTGACGTTCGTGCTGTCGTGGCTGCTCATCGGCGGGCTCATCGTGGCGGTCAACTACACGCAGACCGGCAAGGCCATCCTCGCGACCAGCATGTCGGCGAAGGGGGCGGCGCTGGTCGGCATCGAGAGCGACCGGATGTACCTCTACACCTGGCTGCTCGCCGGCGCGCTCGCCGGGGTGGCCGGGGTCTTCCTCGCGTCCTACCGGACCGCGAGCTACACGATGGGCCGGGGCCCGCTCATCCTCTCGTTCTCCATCGTGGTGCTGGGCGGCATCGGCTCCATCCGGGGCAGCGTGCTCGGGGCGTACCTCATCGGCTTCCTGGAGGTGTTCACCGTCTCGTACGTGGACTCGAGCCTGAGCGGGCTGGCCTCGCTGGTCGTGCTGGTCGTCGTGCTGCTGGTCCGGCCCGAGGGACTGTTCGGCCGCGAGCTCGCGGAGGCCTGACCCATGTCCGAGGAACTGCCCACCGACCCCGAGGCCGACGCCGAGACCGACGCCGACCGCGGGCTGCTCGACGGGACGTCGCTGGGGCCGCGCCACGTCTTCGGGGCCATCGGGCTGCTCGGGCTCGGCCTGCTCCCGCTGGGCGTCGGCCCGCTCCAGGCGCTGAAGCTGACGGGCGCGCTGTACTTCGCGGTGTTCGCGATGAGCTGGGACGCCGTCTCGGGGTACACCGGCCAGATCAGCTTCGGTCACGGCCTGTTCTTCGCGGTCGGCGGCTACACGTCGGCGCTGCTCAACCTCCACTGGGGGTTCGACCCCGCGCTCACCGTCCTCGCGGGGATGGCGATGGCGGCGGTCGCGGGCGTTATCGTCGGGGTGCCCGCGCTCCGGCTGGAGGGACCGTACCTCTCGCTGGTCACGCTGGTCGCTCCGCTCATCCTGCTCCAGATCTTCATCGTGTTCAGCGACATCTTCGGCGGCGAACTCGGCCTGTCGAGCCCCGAGAACCTGCTGACCTTCGAGAGCTTCGAGACCGCCATCACCGCCAACTACTACCTCGCGTTCGGGCTGTTCGTCGGGGTGCTGGCGCTGCTGCTGGCGGTCACGCGGTCGGACGCCGGCTCGGTGTTCACCGCCGTCCGCGAGGACGAGGACGCGGTGGCCGCGGCCGGGCTCAACCCGGCCAAGTTCAAGATCTTCGCGTTCGTGCTGAGCGCCGCGGTCGGCGGGCTCGCCGGCGCGATGTTCGTCCACACGCCGGTCGGCAACCCCCAGCCCAGCCAGCTGCTCGCGCTCACGGTGAGCATCGAGGTGATCATCGCGGCCGTGCTGGGCGGGATGGGCACCATCGTCGGCCCGGCGGTCGGCGGACTGTTCTTCTACATGTTCCGGGACTACCTCGGCGGCATCAGCGCGACCGTGCCGGTGCTCGGGGTGCCGGTCTCGGAGCTCGACCTGCTGCTGTTCTCGCTGGCCACCCTGGTCCTGCTGTTCGTGCTGCCGGGCGGCATCGTCCGCGGGGCCGTCGGTCTCGGCCGGTGGGTGCTGCGCAGGGGCGGTCGGAACTCCCCGCAGACCGTTCCGGACGGCGGCGAGCCCGAGGCAGGGCCGAAGCGGAGCGGGCGGCCGGCCCGCGAGAAGGGACCGCTCGAACGGACGCTGGCCTCGTACCGCGAGGCGTTCGACGACCGCAGACACTCCCAGGAGGACGACCATGAGCACTGACACCCCCACGGAGACGGACGCGTCGCCATCGACCGAGTCGTACGGCCCCGACGACGGCGTGCTCGTGCTGGACGGCCTGACCAAGCGGTTCGGCGGCCTGACCGCGGTCGACGACCTCTCGTTCGCGGTCGAGGAGGGCGAGATCCTGGGGTTCATCGGGCCGAACGGCGCGGGCAAGTCCACGACGTTCAACTGCGTGACCGGGACGTACCCGCCCACCGAGGGGACGGTCTGGTACCGCGGCGAGGACGTCACCGGCGAGCCCGCCCACGAGATGGTCAAGCGCGGGATGGCCCGCACCTTCCAGTCGTTCCGGCCGCTGGAGGACCGCTCGATCGTCCGGAACGTCGCGCTCGCGCTGGTCCCCGACCGCGTGTTCTCGCTGTCGGGGCTCCGGGGCGAGACCCGCCGGCGCGCGACCCGGATCTGCGAGCGGGTCGGGCTGGGCGACCGGCTCGACCAGTTCCCCGACGAGCTGCCCCACGCCGGGCTGCTCCGGCTGGAGCTCGCCCGGGCGCTGGCGACCGACCCCGACCTGCTGCTGGTCGACGAGCCGTTCGCCGGGCTCTCGAACCAGGAGGTCGGCGAGATCTCCGAGCTGCTGGAGACGCTCCGGGACGACGGCATCACGCTGGTCGTGGTCGACCACAACATGCGCGGGCTGCTGTCGCTCATCGACCGGGCGGTGGTCATCCAGTTCGGCGCGAAGATCGCCGAGGGTCGCCCAGAGGAGATAAAGCGGAACGAGCGCGTCCAGGAGGCGTACCTGGGAGGTGAGACGCTGTGAGCACTGACTCGGGTCCCGGGGACGGCGACGCGTCCCCAACGGACGCCGCGTCGGCCCGCGAGGCCGGCGAGGCGGTGCTTCGCGCCGAGGACCTCCGGGTCTCGTACGGCGAGGTGGCCGCGCTCCGGGGACTGGACTTCCACGTCGAGGAAGGCGAGATCGTCTCGGTCATCGGCCCCAACGGCGCGGGCAAGTCGACGCTGGCCGACGCGGTGTCGGGCCACGTCCCCTACGAGGGCAGCGTCACCTACAGGGGCCAGGAGGTCGCCGAATCGAGCGCGAGCGACCTGGTGGCCCGCGGGCTCATCCACTGCACCGAGACCCGCGACCTGTTCGGCTACATGAGCGTGGCCGACAACCTCGATCTGGGCGCGTACCGCCACCGCGACGACGTCGCCGAGCGCCGGGAGTTCGTCTACGACCTGTTCCCGACGCTGGAGGACCGGGCCGACCAGAACGCCCGGACCATGAGCGGCGGCGAGCAGCAGATGCTGGCCATCGGCCGGGCGCTGATGAGCGACCCCGACCTGCTGCTGCTCGACGAGCCGACGCTGGGGCTGGCGCCGGTCATCCTGGAGGACATCAGCGACGGCATCGAGGAGATCCGCGAGTCGGGGGTCACCGTGGTGCTGTGCGAGCAGAACGTGACGTTCGCGATGGACCACGCCGACCGGGTCTACCTGCTGGAGAACGGCCGGTTCGAGCGCGAGGGCCCGCCGGAGACGCTGCGGGGCGACGAGTACATCCGCGAGGCGTACCTCGGCGGGTAGCGCGGTCGCTACCGGCTCGCCGAGCAGCCCGCCGCTACCACCGTAAGAATTTTTCCACGTATCGCTACGACTGTTAGCTGTTTGTCGTGCTTCGGGAAAAATTGGCACGGACGAGGGTAACTCTTTAGAGGGTGAGCTACGATACCTGTCTACATGGCAAACCTTGCCACGAGCATTCGGTCGGTCGCTGCGGAGTACCCCGACGAGGTGGCGGTCTCCTTCCGGGGACGGGACGTGACGTACCGCGAGTTCTGGGCGCGGACCGGGCAGTTCGCGTCCGGGCTCGACGAGCGGGGCGTCGGCGAGGGCGACCGGGTCGCGGTGTACCTCCCGAACCTCCCCCAGTTCGTGACCGCGTTCCACGGCACGCTCCGGGCGGGCGGCGTCGTGGTACCGATGAACCCCCAGTACAAGGCCCGGGAGATCAGCCACCTGCTGGCCGACAGCGGCGCCCGGGTGGTGGTGACGCTGTCGGACCTCGTCCCGTTCGTCGAGGAGGTCCGCGACGACACCGACGTCGAGCACGTCGTCACGGTGGGCGAGGACGCCGACGCGGGCACCGACTTCGAGGCGTTCCTCGGCGACGACCACGAGTTCGAGGCCGTCGAGCGCGACGAGGACGACGTGGCGGTCCAGCCCTACACCAGCGGGACGACCGGCCAGCCCAAGGGCGTCCAGCTGACCCACCGCAATCTCACCTCGAACGCCGAGACCGCGGCCGGACTGGTGCCCGACGGCATCCGGACCGACGACAAGCAGCTGGGCGTGCTCCCGCTGTTCCACATCTACGGGATGACCGTGGTGATGAACGCGACGCTGTTCAACGGCGGGGCCTACTACCCGCTGCCCGAGTGGGACGCCCAGGAGGCGGTCTCGCTCATCGAGGACGAGCAGCTCACCCTGATGCACGGCGTGCCCGCGATGTACAACGACATCATCAACCAGCCGAACGCCGAGGAGTTCGACCTCTCGTCGCTCCGGCTGGCGGGCGTCGGCGGGTCGGGCATCCCGGTCGAGGTGCTCCGGCGGTTCGAGGAGCTCTACGACGTCAAGATCTACGAGGGGTACGGCCTGACCGAGACGAGCCCGGTGACCCACTTCAACAGTCCCGAGCAGGGCCGCCGGGTCGGCAGCATCGGCAAGACGCTGCCCGGCGTCGACGCCAAGATCGTCGACGGCAACTTCGAGGAGCGACCCCGGGTCGAGGAGGGCCCGGTCGACGAGGACGAGGTCGACCTCGACGAGATCACCGGCGAGCTCGTGGTCGCCGGCCCGAACGTCATGAAGGGGTACGCCGGCCTGCCCGACGCCAACGAGGGGGCGTTCACCGAGCGCGACGGCAAGCGGTGGTTCCACACCGGCGACATCGGCTACTGGGACGAGGACGGCTTCTTCTACGTCGTCGACCGGAAGAAGCACATGATCAACACCGCGGGGTACAACGTCTACCCCCGAGAGGTCGAGGAGCTGCTGTTCGAGCACGAGGACGTGGCCGACGTCGCGGTGGTCGGCATCGAGGACGAGCGCCGGGGCGAGACCGTCAAGGCGTTCGTGGTGCCGACGCCGGACGCCGAGGCGACCCCGGAGGACCTCAAGCAGTTCTGCCTGGACAACCTCGCGGAGTACAAGCACCCCCGCGAGGTCGAGTTCGTCGACGAGCTCCCCCGGACCACCACGGGCAAGGTCCAGAAGTTCGAGCTCCGGGAGCAGGAGTCGGAGGCCGCCGAGTGACCGTGGGACGGAATCGCGGAGACGACCGCCGCCCCGCGGAGGGAGCCCGAGCGTGACCGACGACTCTGTCGTCCTCGAGATCGACGACGGCGTCGCGACCGTCACGCTGAACGAGCCCGACCGGCGCAACGCGCTCTCGACCGAGATCTCGGCCGGGATACGCGACGCCCTCGCCGAGATCGACGGGAGCGACGCCCGGTCCGTCGTCGTCGAGGGCGCCGGCGGGGCGTTCTCGGCCGGCGGGGACATCGCCGCGATGCGCGAGCGCCTCGACTCGGACGTCCCCGTCGACGAGCGCGTCCGGGAACTCGAACGCACGACCAGCGAGACCCTCGCCCGGCTCACCACCTTCCCGCTGCCGACCGTCGCGAAGGTCGACGGGCCGGCGTTCGGCGCGGGCGCGAACCTCGCCATCGCCTGCGACGTCCAGCTCGCGAGCGACGAGGCCTCCATCGGCTTCGGGTTCCGGCAGGTCGGGCTCTGCGTCGACGCCGGCACCTCCTACCTGCTCCCGCGCGTCGTCGGCGAGAACGTCGCCAAGGAGCTGGTGCTCACCGGCGAGCTCGTGGATGCAGAGCGCGCCCTGGACCTGGGGCTGTTCAACCACGTCTACCCGGCCGACGAGTTCGACGACCGTGTCGATGAGTTCGTCGAGCGCGTCGCGACCGGCCCCACGGTGGCGCTCCGGCACGCCAAGCGGCTGCTGGGCGAGGGGCTCGACAAGTCGGTCCAGCGCGCGATGAGCGACGAGGCGACCGCCCAGGGCGTCGTCTTCGAGACAGAGGACCACGCGGAGGGCGTGGCGGCCTTCCTGGCGGACCGCGAGCCCGAGTTCGAGGGGCGGTGACGTGACCGACGACGATCCGCTCGCGGCAATCGAGCCGGGCTTCGGGTACGAGGCGACCCGCGAGGTCGGACAGATAGAGCCACAGGAAGTCGCCGACGGCATCGAGATCGCCGCCACGCCCGAGATAATCGGCGCCATGGAGAAAGCCGTCTACGACGGCGTGGTGCCCCGGCTCCCCGAGGGCCACCGCATCGTCGGCGTCCGCGTCGAGTGCGACCACCGCGCGCCAACGCCTGCGGGCGAGGAGATCACGACGTCCATCGAGGTCGAGGAGGTCGACGCCGAGCGGGGGCAGCTCGTCTCGACCGCGACGGTCGAGGACGAGGCCGGCCTGGCGGCCACCGGCCGGATGCGCCACGCGGTCGTCGAGCGCGAGGCGTTCGCCGAGCGGGTCCGCGAACGGGCTGGCGGGGACTGACGGCGGCGCGGGCCGGTGCGACGGCCCGGTAGAAACCCACAACTTCGTTGGGTTCCTGACTTCGACCGTGAGCACAGACTGCACGTACTGCGGCAGCGACGTGAACGACCACGACCCCGTGTTCGTGAGCGAGCGGCGCGGCGACGACCGCGAGGAGACCGGGCGGTTCTGCAACTACGCCTGCCTGTCGGCGTACATCGACGAGCAGAACCTGGTCGACGGGGCGTGCTGCAGGATCGACGTCTGACGCGCGGCGCTCAGAACTCGTCGACGACCGGGATGCCCATCGTCTCGTAGTCGCTCATCGCGGCGAGGCGGTCGGGCACGTCGTCGAGCGTCACCGTCTCGGAGACGACCGCGCCCGGGTCGAGCGCCCCGGCCTCGACCAGCCGGAATATCTCGTCGTAGCGCGGGGGCTGCATCCCGTACGAGCCCAGGAAGTCGATCTCCTTCATCGTCATCGCGTCGGTCGGCAGTTCCACGGTGCCCCGCTCGGCCTGCGTGGTCAGCCCGACCTGGACGTGCTGGCCGCGCCGGCCCAGGCAGTTCACCGAGTTGCGGCAGGTCTCGGCGATGCCCAGCGCGTCGACCGAGACGTGCGCCCCGCCGTCCGTGACGCCCGCGATCTCGCGGGGGACGTTCTCGGTCTCGGCGGCGTTCACGGTCGCGGCCGCGCCCAGGTCCGCGGCCTTCGCCAGCTTCTCGTCGGCGAGGTCCACGGCGACCACGTTCGCGCCGATGGCGTCGGCGATGTGGACCGCCGAGAGGCCGACCCCGCCGCAGCCGTGAATCGCGACCCAGTCGCCGGCGTCGACGTCGGCGCGGTGGACCAGCGCGTGGAACGCCGTGACGAACCGGCAGCCCAGGCCGGCCATCGCCACCGGCGAGACGCCGTCTGGGAGCGTGACCGCGTTCTGGTCGGCGTGCGGGACGTGGACCTCCTCGGCGAACGCGCCGGGCGCGGCGTCCGTGAACCCAAGCGGCAGGACGTTCTCGCAGACGTTGGCGTGACCGTTCCGGCACATCGGGCAGGTGCCGTCGCTGAGGTTGAACGGGACGGCCACGGTGTCGCCCTCGCTGAGGCGGGTGACGTCCTCGCCGACTTCGACCACGGTACCGGCCGGTTCGTGGCCCAGAATCTGACCCTTCGGGGGCCTGGCCCCGATCCACTCCCAGTCGCCCTGCCAGGCGTGCCAGTCGCTGCGGCAGACGCCGCAGGCCCCGGTCTCGACCACGACGCCGTCGGGGTCGGGCTCGGGCCGGTCGACGTCCTCGATCTCGAGGGGTTCGCCGTACTCGCGTAGGACGGCTGCGCGCATACCGGGTTCCTGTACGCTCGCCCATATAAAACTACGCCAGACTGTACGCGTTTCGCCGCTGTTTCGTTAACAGTAGTGTCGATGCCACCAAAACTACTTTTTATTGGAAGGCGATGTGCGGATATGGCATTCCGACTGTCAGACGAGCAGCGCGCCATCCGCGAGGCGGTCCGGGCGTTCGGCGAGGAGGAGATCGAGCCGGTCGCCCGCGAGCACGACGAGAAGAAGGAGTACCCCGCCGACCTGGTCGAGAAGGCGGCCGAGCTCGACTTCGTCGCGCCCTCCATCCCCGTCGAGTACGGCGGCGCCGGCATGGACACGCTGTCGACGATCATCGTGACCGAGGAGCTGTGGCGCGCCGACCCCGGCATCGGGAGCGCCATCGGGAGCCGCGGGTTCGGCTCCAACATGATCCGGAAGTACGGCGACGAGTGGATGAAGGAGGAGTGGCTCCCCCGGATCGCCTCGGGCGAGTCGGCCTGCTGTAGCTGCATCTCCGAGCCCGCCCACGGCTCGAACGTGGCGGGCATTGAGACCCGGGCGGAGAAGGACGGCGACGAGTACGTCATCGACGGCAACAAGATGTGGATCACGAACGGCACCGTCGCGGACGTCGCCGTGGTGATGACCAAGACCTCGCCCGACGAGGGCCACAGGGGCATCACCGCGTTCCTCGTGCCGACCGACAGCGAGGGGTTCCGGACCGAGAAGATCGACAACAAGCTCGGCATCCGGGCCTCCGACCTCGCGGAGGTCATCCTCGACGGCGTCCGGGTGCCCGAGGAGAACGTCATCGGCGAGGTCGGCAAGGGGTTCTACCAGCTCATGGACTTCTTCGCCAGCGGGCGGGCCAGCGTCGCGGCCCAGGCGGTCGGGACGGCCCAGGCCGCGCTCGACGCCGCGCTCGACTACGCCGACGAGCGCGAGCAGTTCGGGCAGAAGATCGGCGAGTTCCAGGCCATCGAGCACAAGCTGGCGGAGATGGCGACCAACGTCGAGGCCGCCCGGTCGCTGACCTACCGCGCCGCGTCGTACGTCGAGGACGGCGACGACCAGCTGGCGACCCAGTTCGCGAGCATGGCCAAGCTGTTCGCCAGCGAGCACGCGGTCGACGTGGCCGACGAGGCCATCCAGGTCCACGGCGGCGCGGGCTTCGTCACCGACCACCCGGTCGAGCGCTACTACCGGGACGCCCGCATCACCAAGATCTACGAGGGGACCAGCGAGATCCAGAAGAACATCATCGCCGACAACATCCAGTGACCATGCCCGGACACGAAACGTGGACCGACCGACAGGAGACGACGACGGTGACCGTCGACGGGCACGAACTGGAGGTGGCGTACTTCGAGGACGGCGAACAGCAAAGCGACGACCCGCCGGTCGTCTTCCTCCACGGCATCCCGACGTGGTCGTTCCTCTGGCGCGACGTCGCGCCCGAGATCGCCGCGGACCGCCGCGTGATCGCGCCCGACCTGCTGGGCTACGGGAACTCCGCGATGCGCGACGGCTTCGACCGGTCGATCCGCGCGCAGGAGGAGATGGTCGACGCCCTGCTCGACGAGCTCGGCGTCGAGACCGTGTCGCTGGTCGCCCACGACATCGGCGGCGGGGTCGCGCTCCGCTACGCCGCGCACAACCCGGACGCCGTCGAGGAACTGGTGCTGTCGAACGCGGTCTGCTACGACTCGTGGCCGGTCGAGTTCATCAACGGTCTGGGCCTTCCGTCGACGGCCGAGATGCCCGACGAGGAGCTCGATTCGAAGCTCGACTTCGCGTTCGCCGACGGGCTCTACGACGACGAGGGCCACGAGGAGTTCGTCGAAGGGATGAAGGCGCCCTGGCAGTCCGAGGACGGGAAGCTGTCGCTGTCGCGGAACGCGGTCGCGACCAACACCAACCACACCACCGAGCTCGACTACGAGGCCATCGAGGCCGAGACGCTGCTGCTGTGGGGCGGCGACGACGTCCTCCAGCCGGTCTCGTACGCCGAGCGCCTGGCCGAGGACATCGGTGACGCCGAGGTGGTGACGCTCGACGACGCCTACCACTGGGTCGTCGAGGACCGGCCCGAGGCGTACCGCGACCGGCTCGCGGAGTTCCTGAAACAACAAGGGTCATAAACCGCTCGTGGGAAGCAACTATCATGACTGACGGAGCGGACCCGCCGAACTGGAGCTTCAAGGACCGCGACATCGCGATCCTCCGGGAGCTGACCCGCGACCCCCAGCTCTCCTCGCGGGAGCTCACCACCATCCTCGCCGAGGAGTACGACATCGAGGTCTCGCACGTCACGGTCAGCGAGTCCATCCGCGAGATGCGCAACGAGGGCGTGTTCCGCGAGGCCATCATCCCCAACGAGGAGTACTACATCTTCGGGCTGTTCGAGTTCAAGTTCAACACCGAGCACTTCGCGGAGGGGTGGCGCGACGCGATGGAGTACATCCGCGACGACCCCCACACCCTGTTCTACTTCCTCTCGGACGGCGAGTACCAGTGGAAGACGGTGATGATGTTCCCGACCAGGGCGGACGAGTCGCGCTGGATCCACGAGTGCTACAAGGAGCACGGCGACGTCATCGCCAACATCCGCAACTCGGTCATCCACAACGTGCTCAAGTTCGGCACCGACCCCGAGATCTTCGAGGGGCTGAACGGCGAGTACCGGGAGTGAGGCTCCGGCACCGACGGAGCCGGGGTCGCGGGCGCCCGGGCCCGACCCCGGAACCCGGCTACGCGTCCGACTCGAGTTCGTCGAACAGGGCCCGGACGCGGCGCTCGATCTCGTCGCGGACGCGGGCCACCTCCTCCGGCGACTTCCCGTCCGGATCGTCGAGGGCCCAGTCGCGGTTCTCGCCGGCCCACCCCGCGGGACAGACGTCCTCGGCGGAACAGCCCATCGTGAGCACGTAGTCGCTGTCCCGTATCTCCTCGAACGCGACCTCGCGCGGCGTCCGGTCGCCGATGTCGATGCCGACGTCCCGCATGGCCCGCACGACCTCCCCGTGGACCGCGTCGGCCGGGCGCGTCCCGCCGGTGACGAGCTCGACGCGGTCGCCGAGCCCGCGGCGGTCGCGCTCGCGCTCGGCGAACGCGTGGGCCATCTGAGACCGGCCGGCGTTCTGGACGCAGACGAAGGCGACGCGCGTCGAATCGGAGTGATTGGTGTCGGACATGGTCAGTCGGAGTAGGCGACGCCGGCCGCCCCGTCGGCGTCGGGGAACAGGCTCGACTTCGTCGCGAGGGCGACCCGGACGAGCGCGAGCATCACGGGCACCTCGATGAGCGGGCCGACGACGGTCGCCAGCGCCACGTTGCTGCCGATGCCGAACACCGCGACCGCGACCGCGATCGCCAGCTCGAAGTTGTTCGAGGAGGCCGTGAACGCGAGGCTGATGCTCTCGGTGTAGTCGAACCCGAGGAGCGCGCTGACGCCGTACGCCAGCCCCCACATCCCCGCGAAGAAGACGAACAGCGGGACGGCGATCAGGACGATCTGGCCGGGGTTCGAGACGATGTAGTCGCCCTTGAGCGCGAACATCACGACGACCGTGAACAGCAGCCCGAGGAGGCCCAGCGGACCGATCCGGGGGACGAACCGCTCGTAGTACGTCTCGCGACCGACCGTGCGGAACGCGACCTTCTGCGTGAGGTACCCCAGGACGAGCGGGAGGCCGAGGAAGACGCCGACCATCTGGGCGATGAGCCCCATCGAGACCGAGACGGTCGTGTCCCGGAGGACGGTGAGGAAGAGGAACGCGTAGGGGACGAACAGCGCGATCTGGAGCAGGCTGTTGACCCCGACGCAGACCGCGCACATCTCCTGGTTCCCGTCGGCCAGCTCGTTCCACACAAGCACCATCGCGATGCAGGGCGCGATGCCGACGATGATGAGCCCGGTCACGAACTCGGGGTGGCCGCCGAGGAAGAACACGGCGAGGCCGTACATGACGAACGGCGCGACCAGCCAGTTGAACGCCAGCGTCAGCCCGATCTCCCTGCGGGCGGTCCGGGTGACCCGCGGGATGCGGCCGTAGTCGATCTCGGCCATGATGGGGAAGATCATCACGAACAGCCCGACCGCGATGGGGAGGCTGGTCCCGTGCCAGGTCACCGCGTTCAGGGCGTCCGCGACGCCGGGGACGAACCGGCCGAGCGCGACGCCGACGAGCATCGCGAGCCCGATCCAGAGCGTGAGGTACCGGTCGAGGACGTTCAGGTCGTCGCTCACGCGTCCACCTCGCCGTCGGCGGTCGCGAACAGGTCCTCGGCCAGCCGCGTGCTGGTGTAGTACCGCCAGTTGCCGTCCTTGCGTCGGTCGACCAGGCCCGCGTCCGCGAGGTCCGAGAGCGCGTGGCTGACCGCGCTCTCGCTGACGTCCACGAGCGGTTCGAGCTCGCAGACACAGAGCTCGTCGTCGGCCGCCGAGAGGAGGCGGGTCAGGCGGTACCGGGTCTCGTTCCCGAGGACGGCGAAGACGGTCGACGCGCCGTCGTCCGCGAACGTCTCGTCCGCGAGTTCGTCGAGTTCGTCGAGGCGCCGGCTCACGTCGTCGTCGCAGCACTCGCCGACATCGTCGGCGATGAGCCGGCGGAGTCGCGTTTCGGTCTCGGCCATACCGCTGCTTGAATGACAGCGCATATAGCGCTGTTGGTCTGAACCGGGATTCAGACAGCTCCGCTCTCGGTCGCGGGTGAAATCCCGTTTCGGAACCTCAGTCCCCGCTTCGGACCGTTCGCGCAGGAATCGGCCACCACCCGAACGCTTATATTAGCAGACCCTAATATTAGCATGTGCTAAAATGAGTGGGCAAGAGGCGGACGGTCGACGACCCGAGGCACAGGACCAGTCGTCCGAGACGCGGGACCGGCGAGACGTCGGCTGCTGTTCGGTCGGCCGCCACTCGCTGACGGACGGCGAGGTGGCGTCCGACGTCGACGCCCTCGCGACCCTCGGCAACGACACCAGGTACGAGGCGCTCCGGCTCATCGCCGAGGCCGACGAGGACCTCTGCGTCTGCGAGCTCGAACCCGCGCTCGGCGTGAGCCAGAGCGCGGTCAGCCAGGCGCTCTCCCGGCTCTTCAGCGCCGGCCTGGTCGAGCGCCGCAAGGAGGGGCGGTGGCGGTACTACACCGCGACGCCCCGCGCGCAGCGACTCATCGACGTGCTCGACGAGACGAGGGGCGAGACCGATGACTGATACCGATACCACCACTGACGCGGAGACGGACCGCAACACCGACGCGGACGCCGGCCCCGCAACCGACCAGCGCGAGCGCCCCGACGCCGCCGAACGGCGCACCGCCGTCCGCGAGCGGTACTCGCGCATCGCGGAGGAGTCCTCGTCGTGCTGCGGCGACGCGAGTTCCTGCAGCGATTCGTCGGACGACCGGGCGAAGCGGCGCGGCTACTCTGCCGAGGAGCTCGACGCCGTCGACGGGGACGCGAACCTGAACCTGGGCTGCGGCAATCCGACCGCGCTCGCCGGGCTGGAACCGGGCGAGACCGTCCTCGACCTCGGCTCCGGCGGCGGGTTCGACTGCTTCCTCGCGGCCCGCGAGGTCGGGCCCGAGGGTCGGGTCGTCGGCGTCGACATGACGCCCGAGATGGTCGAGAAGGCCCGCGAGAACGCCGAGACCAACGACGCGTCGAACGTCGAGTTCCGGCTCGGGGAGATCGAACACCTACCGGTCGCGGACGCGTCGGTGGACGCGATACTCTCGAACTGCGTGATCAACCTCTCGCCGGACAAGCCCCGGGTGTTCCGCGAGGCGTACCGCGTCCTCCGACCGGGCGGGCGCCTCGCCGTCTCGGACGTGGTCCTGACCGCCGACCTGCCGACCGACGTCGCGACCGATTTGTCGTCGATCGCCGGATGCGTCGGCGGCGCGGCGTCGATCCCCGCGCTCGAAGCGATGCTGACCGACGCCGGGTTCGCGGACGTGTCCATCGAACCGAAGTCCGACAGCGACGAGTTCATCCGCGAGTGGGACGACGACCGCGACCTGAGCGAGTACGTCGTCGCGGCGACGATCGAAGCCGAGAAACCGGCGACCGAGTCCGGCGCGTAACGTGAGACATCACACCAGCAACTCCAGATAACAATGTACAGGCCACCCCTCGACCCCAGAGACAGTCCGCTCGTCGACCAGCCCACGTGGCGCAGCGTCGCCGCGAGCTACCTCCTCGCGGCCGCGATCCCGATCGTGCTGTGGATAGCGACCCGACCGATCGCCGGACTCGTCACCGTCGCGGCCGTCGCCGGGCTGATCGTCGGCGCTCGCCGCGCTTACCGGCTCCGGCGCTGCTTCCGCGACTGCCGGGGATTCGCGTTCGACCTCGGCGGTCGGGCCCGGATCACGGTCTCCCGGATTCCCGCCGATGAGCCGAACTGACCGGCGGTCCGTCGGACGGAACCGCACTGCAATCCGCACGGGCGCCGAAACCAACCTGCCGCTGGAACCCCCCGAAACTGCATGTCACGACCGCCGATAACCCTCGAACGGACCGACCGAGAGAGCGTGCGCCGCGTCGAATCCCTGCTGAAGGCGAACGACCTCCCCTACGAAGACGTGCGAGCGAACCCCGAGCAGTTCTTCCTCGCCCGCGCCGACGGGACGCGTATCGGCGCCGGCGGCGTCGAACCGCACGGGTCGACCGGGCTCCTCCGGTCGGTCGTCGTCGCGGAGTCCCACCGCGGCCGCGGCTACGGCGCCGCCCTCTGCGACGCGCTGGAGGACCGCGCGCGGGCCGACGAGGTGGAGACGCTGTACCTGCTGACCACGACCGCGGCGGCGTTCTTCCGACGGCGCGGGTACGAGGAGATCGCCCGAGAGAGCGTTCCCTCCGCCATCAGACAGACGACCGAGTTCGCCGACCTGTGTCCGGAGACCGCGACCTGCATGCGAAAGCGTCTCTGAGGGCCGGGGCGGAGAGCTATCGACCGGCTGGCGTCTCCGCGAACCGCCGTCGACGGGAAATCGTACGTTCCGACTCGCGACGCCGGCCTACTTCACCAGCGAGAGCAGTTCGCACGACAGCACCGTCTCGTCGGCCCGGTTCAGCACCTCGGCCTCGTACCGGACCACCCCGCTCGCGGTCGGGTGGTCGCGCTCCTCCTTCTCGACCAGTTCCAGTTCGACCCGGATGGTGTCACCGAGTCGCACGGGACCGGTGAACCGCAGGCGGTCGACGCCGTAGAACGCCACCACCTCGGCCCGCTCGTCGCGGACCCGGCGGGTCAGCCCGGTCATCGCCGAGAACACCAGCGCGCCGTGGGCGATTCGCTCGCCGTACGCCGACGCCTCGCCCGCCGCCTCGCTCGTGTGCAGCGGGTTGAAGTCGCCGCTCACGCCCGCGAAGTTCGTCACGTCGGCCTCGGTGATGGTCCGGGTCGGCGTCTCGATCGTGCGACCGACTTCCAGGTCCTCGAACGCGACGGTCACGGGTCCTCCTCGCCTCCCGCTTCGCCGCGGAACAGCCGGTAACTGGCCCGGCCGACCGCGATATCGGTTCGTCCCTTCTCGCCGCCGTCGCCCTCGGGGTCGTCGCTCTCGACGGTCACCTCGGTGACGCCCATCGACCCGCCGGCCCGGACCACCTCGGCCGTGGCGCGGAGGTCGCCGGTCGCCGGCCGGAGGTACGAGACGTTGAGGTCGGTGGTCGTGAGCGCGGCCTCCGCCGGGTCGTCGAACGTGGTCCGGAGGACGAACCCGCTGGCGGTGTCGACCAGCGTCGCCGCGATGCCGCCGTGGACGACCGGGGTCCCCTCGGGGTCGGGGTTGACCAGCTTCTCGTCGTACGGCACCGACATGACCAGCCGGCCGGGCGCGACGTCCTCGACGGTCACCCCGAGCCACGAGAGGTAGCCGTGGCGGTCGACGAACGCCTGCATCTCGGCGGTGGCGTCGGCGGACAGCTCCTCGCCCATGGGGTCACTCACCGCGGAACTCCGGCTCGCGGTCGTCGCGGAACGCCGCGGTGCCCTCGCGGACGTCGTCGGTGCTCATCAGGAGGCCGAACCCCTGGCTCTCTAGGGCGAGCGCGGCGTCGAGGCTGGCGTCGGCACCCTCGTTCAGCACCTTCTTGGCCACCTTGAGCCCGATGGGCGGACCCTCCAGCACGTCGTCGACGAACTCCGAGACGGTGTCCTCGAACTCGGACTCGGGGACCGCCCGGTTGATCAGCCCCCACTCCTCGGCGCGCTCGGCGTCGATGCGGTTGCCACGGAAGACGAGTTCCTTCGCGCGGGTCTCGCCGAGCAGCCGGAGCAGGCGCTGGGTGCCCCCGCCGCCGGGGATGAGCCCCAGCCCGATCTCGGGCGAGCCGAACTCGCTGCCCTCGGTCGCGATCCGGAGGTCGCAGGCCAGCGCCAGTTCCAGCCCCGCGCCGAGGCAGTAGCCGTCGACCTTCGCGATGACGGGGCGCTCGAAGTCGTTGACCGTCTCGAACGCGGGCGTGACGTCCATCGCGTCGGTGGGCTCGACGTCGGCGAACCCGCCGATGTCGGCGCCGGCGCTGAACGCCCGGTCGCCCGTCCCCTCGAAGGTGACGCACCGGACGTCCTCGACGTCGACCGACGACAGCAGGTCGTCGATCTCGTCCAGCAGGTCGGTCGAGAGGGCGTTCATGCGCTCGGGGCGGTCGAGTTCGACTTCGAGGAGGCCGTCGTCGGACAGCTCGTAGTTCAGCAGCCGGTAGTCGCCCGGTCCCGAACCGCCGGCCCCGCCGTACTCGTGGAAGCCAGCGCCCGCGTCCTCGCCGGTCCGGCCGGACTCGACGAGTTCGACCAGGTAGTCGTCCGGTTCGAACCGGTCCTCGCCGGTCTCCTCGCGGAGCGTCCGGAGCTTGTCGAGCACGGTGTCGAGACCGATTTTGTCCGCGCGCCGGCAGATTCCCTCCGGGAAGCCCAGTCCGAGCTTGACCCCGGTGTCGACCTCCTCGGGCGTCGCGACGTCGTCGCCGACGAGCCGGGCGGCCTCGTTGACCATCCGGGCCTCGACGCGCAGCGTGTCGAAGCCCTCGCCGTCGCCGGGCTCGTAGTCGACGCCGTCGCCGTCGACGGCTTCGCCGTCTGCCTGAGACGTCTCCGACGTCTCTCTGTCCTCGTAGTCGTAGAACCCCTTGCCGGTCTTCCGGCCGAGCTCGTCGTTCTCGACCTTCTCCTCGGTGATGGGCGGGACGGGTCTGCCGGCCTCCTTCCGGACGTGGTAGCCCACGTCGATGCCGGTGAGGTCGGCCAGCTCGAAGGGGCCCATCGGGTACCCGCGCTGGTGGACCATCGCCGCGTCGGCCTCCCGGACGGTGGCCTCGCCGTTCGAGACCATCCACGCGGACTCGTCGGTGAACGGCCCGAGCACCGTGTTGACCACGAAGCCGTTGACGTCCTTCCGGACGTAGATGGGCGTCTTGCCCAGCGACTCGACGAACTCGTAGGCGGTCTCGGCGGTCTCGTCGGCGGTCTCCTCGCCGTAGATGACCTCCACGAGGTCCATCTTCACCGGCGGGTTGAAGAAGTGCATCCCGACCACGTCCTCGGGCCGCGAGGTCGCCGAGGCCATCTCGGTGATGCTCAGGCTGGAGGTGTTCGACGCCAGGATCGCGCCGTCGGGCGCGAACTCGTCGAGGTCCCCGAAGATGTCCTTCTTGAGGTCCATCCGCTCGGGGGCGGCCTCGACGACCAGGTCGGCGTCGGACACCGCCGATTCGAGGTCGGTCGTGGTGTCGATGCGGCCCAGGATCTCCTCGACCGACTCGTCGAGGCGGTCCTTCTCGGCCAGCTTCTCCAGGCTCCACTCGATGTCGTCGTAGCCGTCTTCGACGAGGTCCTCCTCGATGTCGCGCATCGTCACGTCGTAGCCCGCCATCGCGGCGACCTCGGTGATGCCGTGGCCCATGTTGCCCGCGCCGAGCACCGCCACTCGGCGGATGTCAGGACGTGTCATACGGTACTCCGTTTCGCGACATCGCGCCTTAACTCCACCGGGAACTGCTTACCTCTGTAAAACAGTTGTGGTCATAGCGGAAACAACGGTGTCTTTCAGCAGCAGAAGGCAGTCGTTGTTAATCGCACCGCGACGACCGCCGGCTCACTCCCCGGGCGTGAACCGCAGGTCGGGGTCGTCGAACCGGTCGCGCAGCACCTTCTTGTCGAACTTGCCGGTCGCGGTCCGGGGCACTTCGTCGACGAAGGCGACGTCGTCGGGGAGCCACCAGTCCGGGAACTCCCCGTCGAGGAAGTCGAGCAGTTCCTCGGCCGAGAGGTCGGCGCCGTCCCGGACCACCACGCAGGCCAGCGGGCGCTCGCGCCACCGCTCGTGGGGCACCGCGACGACCGCGGCCTCGACCACGTCCTCGTGGGCCATCAGCGCGTTCTCGAGTTCGATGGTGGAGATCCACTCGCCGCCGCTCTTGACGACGTCCTTCGCGCGGTCCACGACCTCGATGTAGCCGTCCTCGTCGACACTGGCGATGTCGCCGGTCTTGAGCCACCTTCCGGAAGAGCGGAGCTCTTCCGACTCCCCGCTCGCTTTGCTCGCGGGGACGTCTTCGAACTCCTCCTCGTTCGCCTCGGGCCGGTTGTAGTACTCGGTGACGACGGTCGGACCCCGGACGTACAGCTCGCCGACCGACTCGCCGTCCCAGGGCTGTTCCTCGCCGTCGTCGTCATCGGACTGCGTCCGATTGCTCGAGGCGCTTTGCGCCTCGGTGTCGACGATCTTCATCTCCAGGCCGGGCGAGAGCAGCCCCTGCTTGGCGCGCTTGGCGAACCGGGCCTCGCGGTCCCAGTCGGCCATCCCCGCCTTCGGCCGGGAGACGCTGCCGATGCTCATCGTCTCGGTCATCCCCCAGGCGTGGTCGATGGTCACGCCGTACTCGTCCTCGTACCGGCGCATCACGCCCTCGGGCGCGGCGCTGCCGCCGACCACGATGCGCTCCAGCGAGGAGATGTCGCCCTCGTTGTCGTCGAGGTAGTCCAGCACGTCGATCCAGACCGTCGGCACGCCCGCGGTGAGGGTGACGCCCTCCGCCTCGATGAGCTCGACCAGGTCGGCCGCGTCCGGGCTCGGCCCCGGGTAGACCTGCGTGGCGCCCGCCATCGTGGCGGCGTACGGGAACTCCCAGGAGTTGACGTGGAACATCGGGACGACCGGCAGCACCACGTCGTCCTCGTCGATGTCGAGGCCCGCCGGGGTCATCACCATCAGCGAGTGGGCGTAGATCATCTCGTGGGTGTACTCGACGCCCTTCGGCTTCCCCGTGGTCCCCGACGTGTAGCACATGCCCGCGGGCTGGTCGCCCGACAGGGCCGGCCACTCGAAGTCGGCGGCGCCAGCCTCAATCAGGGCCTCGAAGGAATGGACCGGCAGGTCCGTGTCGTCGGGGACCGCGTCCTCGTCGCCCATCACGACCGCGGCCTCGACGCCGTCGAACCGGTCCCAGAGGCGCTCGACCGTCTCGAAGGGGTCGCCGGGGTCGACCAGCAGGACGTCGTCGCCGGCGTCGTTCACGATGAACTCGACGTGGTCGTCGCTCAGCTGGACGTTGATGGTGTGCAGCTGGGCGCCCATCAGCGGCGCGGCGTAGTACGCCTCGAAGTGGCGGTGGTGGTTCCAGCCGAACGTCCCCACGCGGTCGCCCTCGCCGACGCCGATGTCGGCCAGCCCGGCCGCCAGCGACCGGACGCGGTCCTCGACGTCGGCGTAGGTGTACCGGTGGACGCCGTCGCGGGTCCGGGCGACGACCTCCGTCTCGGGGAACAGGTTGGCGGCCCGCCAGAGGAACGGCCGGACCGTCATGTCGGTCGCCACGCCGGCTCACCCCTGCTCCCTGCCGCTGCGGCCCTCGGCGGGCGCGGTCTCGCCCGACGTGAGGTTGCTCCGCACCCGCCGCCACAGGCTCTTGATGCCGCCGGTGACCCCGTTCTCGAAGAACATCACGACCGCCAGCAGGATGACGCCGAACACGAGCTGCCACCGGGCCGCCAGCGCCGGGTACTGGTCGATGGTGAACCGGATGTACTCGTAGACGAACGAGCCCACCGTCGGGCCGAGGAACGAGTACGGGCCGCCGATGACGGTCACCAGCACCGGCGTGGCCGAGAACGTCCAGTGGCCGATGCCCGGGACGACGCTGCTCTGGAGCGGCGCCCACATCGTGCCGACCAGCCCGGTGAACGCCGCGCTGACCACGAACGTCGCCCACGAGTGGCGCGTCACGTCGATGCCCAGCGACCGGGCGCGCTCGGGGTTCTCACGGATGGCCAGGCAGACCCGGCCGAACGGCGACCGGACCACCCGCCAGAGCGCGTACATCGAGCCCAGGAACGCCGCCAGAACGACGAAGTAGAACGCGAGGTAGTCGGAGATGTTCATGAACGTGAACGTCCATCCGAACAGGTCTACCTCGCCCATCGCGCGGTAGGAGACGATGAGCCCGTCGTCGCCGTTGGTGACCAGGAGCTCGGTCGCGGTCTCGCCGAGCCCGAGGATGTCGGCGAGCTGGCCCGTGATGTCCTGGAGCAGCATCACGAACACCGCCATGCTGAACGACAGCGTGATCATCGCGAAGTAGATCTCCTCCAGCTGGACGCTGAGGTAGCCGACGGGCACCGCGAGCAGCGTCGCGAACGCCACGCCCACCAGCACCGCGAGCCCGAACGTCGCCAGCACGCTGGCGCCGCCGAACAGCTCCTCGAGGCCCAGCAGCGGGCCGACGACGTTGAACACCTTGGCGGTGGCGTACGCGGCCACCGCGAGGAACATCGCGTGGCCGAACGACAGCAGGCCGGTGTAGCCGTACAGCAGGTTGAACGCCGTCCCGAAGATGGCGATGAGCAGCATCGTGATGAGCAGCGACGTCTCGACCGGCCCGAGGTACAGCGGCGCGGCGGCGAGCAGGGCGAGGACGGCGATACCGGCGACGACGACCGCCAGGTCGCCGTCCCGGACGCGGTCGCGGACAGTGTCTGTGTAGCTCATGGATGAACGGGTGAGGCTGTGAAGCGGGCGCCGGCTCAGACGCCCGGCGGCAGGTTGGTGTCGGCCTGGCTCAGCAGTTCGGTGAGCCGCTGGCGGCCCACGCTGATCGACTGGGACGGCTGGAGCCCGACCCCGTCGTACGGCACGTCGTCCTTACTGCTGGTGGTCCCGATGATGGTCGGGGCCTGGGCCTGGTGGGAGTCGGCGTCGATGGTGATCGGCCCGCGCGGGTCGTTCTGGTACTGCATCCCCTCGAGCTGGGAGATGATGTCGTCCGGGTTCGTGCTGCCGGCGTTCTCCATCGCCCGCTTGTACATCCAGAGCGCCGACCAGGCGCTCGGCCCGGTGAACGACGGGATGCCGATGGTGTCGGTGTTCGCGTACTCCTGGGTCCAGGCGTTCAGGAAGTCCCGGTTGTTCTGGTTGTCGTACGTCGAGTGCCAGTACCACGACGAGTAGCTGACCCCCTCGGGCATGCTGTTGCCCAGCGCCTGGAACACGGTCGGGTCGGCCCCGAGCGTGTCGAAGACGTCGGTGGCCTGCTCGAACAGCCCCTGCTGGGTCGCCTGCTGGACGAAGGTGACCGCGTCGCCGCCCCAGAACGACGTGAACACCAGTTCGGGGTTCGCGTTGGCGACGGTGTTGATCTGGGGCGTCATGTTGCTGGCGCCGACCTCCGGGAACTGGCTGGCGACGTACTCGTAGTCGGCCCCCATCGCGTTCGAGAACGCCTTGAAGTACTCCCAGCACTGCTGGCCGTAGGCGTAGTCGGGCCCGAGGTTGGCGACCCGGGTGACGTCGAGGTTCTCGTTGGCGTACTTCGCCATCGCGTACGTGTTGATGGCGGTGTTGGCGTTGGTCCGGAAGTGGACCCGGGTCCCCTGGGCGTTGTCGCCGTACTTCTGCTCGTCGTGCTCGGTGATGAACGGCGTCCCGATGTCGGTCAGCGTGAGCGGGACGCCGAGCTGGGCGACCGTGGGCGCGGTCGACAGCGTCACGCCAGAGGAGGTCAGCCCGATCATCGCCGCGACGCCCTGGCGCTGGACCAGGTCCCGGAAGTGCTGGTTGGCGGTCGCGGCGCTGTTCTCGTGGTCCCGGACGATGAGCTGGACGTCCCGGCCCAGGATGCCGCCGGCCTCGTTGATCTTCTTGACGGTGAGCTCGGCGGCCGCGACCGAGGCCGCCCCGAGCGACTGGCCCAGCCCCGACAGCAGGTACACCGCCCCGATCTTGAGCGGCTTGTTCTGTGCGGTGACGTTCCCCACCGGCCCCGCCAGCCCGGCGACGCCGGCCGCGCCGGCGGTCCCGAGGAACGCGCGGCGATTCCACCCCGTCGATTCGGCTTCCCCGTCCCCCTCCCCGTGGGGACTGTTATCTGATGTCATGAAACCCACGAATCCTTGATGATAGAATCGAACATATACCTTCGCCTGAGTACGGGGTGACACCGGTCTCGATTATATCACTAATTTTTACTGCATTTACTGTCGTCCCGGATAACATCCAAATTTCCCAGGTTCCTAGAAATTATGCCGGCTTTTTCCTGCGATTTCCCGGTGAAATCGGCGAAACGTTTAATCGTTTTCTCGGTGAGCCGTGCGTATGGTTGACATTGGCCTGGTCGCCGACCAGGTGATCACGGGCCTCAGCATCGGCGCCCAGCTGTTCCTCGTCGCGATCGGGTTGAGCCTCATCTTCGGCGTCCTCGACGTGCTCAACTTCGCCCACGGCGCGCTGTACATGATCGGCGCCTACGTGGCCGTGACGATGGTCAACGGGCTCACGGTGTTCGGGGTGAGCGTCCCGCGGCTCGGCTTCTGGCCGGGCGTGGTCGCCGCCCTCGTCGTCGTGGGCGTGCTCGGCGCGGTCATCGAGATGGGGTTCATCCGCCGGCTGTACGGCCGCCAGGAGGAGGTGCTCGACCAGCTCCTGCTGACGTTCGCGTTCGTGCTGATTCTCACCGACCTCACCCGCATCACCTTCGGCACCGGCCAGTTCGTCATCTCGCCGCCCGCGGGGCTGCAGGGCACCGTCCGGTTCACCGACTCGCTGGCGGCGCCGACCTACCGGGCGTTCCTCGTGGTGATGTCGGTGCTGGTGCTCGGCGCGCTGTTCGCGGTCCTCCGGTTCACCAACGTCGGCCGGCTGGTCCGGGCGACCGCGAGCGACCGCGACATGGCCCGGCTGCTCGGCATCGACGTCTCGCGGCTCTACACCGGCGTGTTCTTCGTCGGCGCCGTGCTCGCCGGCCTCGGCGGCGCGCTGGCGGCGCCGGTCGGGGCGGTCAGCCCGGCGATGGGCAACCAGGTCATCATCAACGCGTTCGTGGTCGTGGTCATCGGCGGCCTCGGCTCGTTCACGGGCGCGTTCGTCGGCGCGTACGTCATCGGGCTGCTCATCGCGGTCGGCAGCATCGTCATCTCCGGGGCGGGCCAGCTGCTGCCCTTCCTGGCGATGATCGCCGTGCTCGTGCTCAAACCGCAGGGGCTGTTCGGCGGCGAGGAGGGGGCGACGTGACGACCGTCCTGCGGACCGACGGCCTGACCCGCCGGTTCGGCGCGCTGGTCGCGGTCGACGACGTCAGCGTCGCGATCGACGACGCCGACATCACCAGCATCATCGGCCCGAACGGCGCGGGCAAGACCACCTTCTACAACCTGCTGGCCGGCCAGCTGGAGCCCTCGGCGGGCCGGGTCGAGATCCGCCCGCGCCGCGAGGAGTCCATCGTCGACGACGGAGCGACCGAGGCCGACGACGGCGCCGCGACCGACGGGGGCACCGCGGCGGGCGGCGCGGGCGACGAGGGGCCGGGACCGACGGCCGGGACCGAAGCGACCGGAGGCGACGACCTCGTCGATGTGACCGGGATGGAGCCCCACGAGATCAACCGGCTCGGCCTCGCCCGGGCGTTCCAGATCAACAACGTGTTCGAGCGGCTGACCGTGCTGGAGAACGTCCGGATCGCCCGCATCAGCCGGGACGGCCGGACGCTCGACTTCACGTCGATCGCGGCGACCGACGACGACCTCAACGCCGAGGCCCGGCGGGTGCTCGAACTCACGAACCTCTCGGGGGTGGCCGAGACGAGGTGCGCGAACCTCTCCCACGGCGACGTCCGGAAGGTCGAGATCGCGCTGGCGCTCGGGACCGACCCGTCGGTCGTGCTGCTCGACGAGCCGACCGCGGGGATGAACGCGACCGAGACCCGGCGGATGGTCGAGCTCATCGACGACCTGAACGAGCGCACCGACACGACGTTCCTCGTCACCGAGCACGACATGGAGGTGGTGCTGGGCATCTCGGACCGCATCCTGGTGTTCGACGGCGGACAGCTCATCGCCGACGGCACCCCCGACGAGGTGATGGCCGACGAGCGCGTCCGGGAGGCGTACCTGGGAGGTGAGGAGTGATGGCGCTCCCCGGAGGCGGTGGAGCGACGGCGCTCCCCGGAGGTGAGCGCTGATGGCGCTGCTCGAACTGGAGGACGTCGACGTCTACTACGGCAACAGCCACGTCATCTTCGACCTCTCGCTCGCCGTCGAGGAGAACGAGGTGGTGGTGCTGCTCGGCCGGAACGGCGCGGGCAAGACCACCACGCTCCGGAGCATCGTCGGCACCGTCCCCCGGCGCGAGGGGATCATCCGGTACCGCGGCACCGACATCGTGACGACCCCGGTCAACCGCATCAGCCGGATGGGGGTCAAGCTCGTGCCCGAGGACCGGCGCATCTTCCCGACGCTGACCGTCGAGGAGAACCTCCGGGTCGCGGCCGAGACCGCCGAGGACCCCCGGCCGGTCGAGGAGATGTACGACGTCTTCCCGACGCTCGACGACCTCCGGGACAGCCGGGGCCGGGACCTCTCGGGCGGCGAGCAGCAGATGCTGTCGGTCGGCCGGGCGCTGGTCCAGAACCCCGACCTGCTGCTGCTCGACGAGCCGACCGAGGGGCTGGCGCCGGTCATCGTCGACGACCTGCGGCGGGTGTTCGCCGACATCGTCGAGCGGGACGTGACCGTGCTGCTGACCGAGCAGAACGTCCAGTTCGCGCTCGACCTGGCCGAGCGGGCCTACATCATCGAGAAGGGGTCGAACGTCTGGGACGGCAGCGTCCCCGAGCTCCGCGAGCGCGAGGACCTGCTGGAGGAGTACCTCTCGGTGTCGGTCGCCGAGTCGGACTGACCGCGAACGTCCCGGGGGGCGACGGCCATCCGGTGAGGCTGACGTCGCACGGATGCGGACGACGCTGCGAGGGCAGGACGCGGACTGCGCCGCGAGGGCACCGGCTCCGCCCGCGAGTCGCAGCGAGCGCGAACTGTGTCGTTCCCGACGCGACCGGCGGTGGCCAGCGAGCATTTTGCCCCGACCGGCATTGACGGGACTATGGAGTGGGGGTTCAACCGGAACCAGATCGCGTGGGGGCTCCTGGGCCTCCTCATCGTGGTGATACTCGCGACGGTCGCGCTGGAGCTGGTCGGGACGCTCGGGTTCGCGGTGTTCCTCTACTACGCGCTCCGACCGGCGGAGGAGCGGTTGGAGGAGCGGTTCGACGACCACCCCGACGTCCCGCCGACGCTCTCGCTGCTGCTGGTCGGCGTGCCGTTCCTGCTCATCGTCGGGTACACCGGGCTGGTCGCGTTCCGCGAGTTCTGCCAGATCGCCCACTCCCAGCAGATCCAGTGGCTGCAGTCGTACCTCGACCCGTACATCGCGAGCGGGTCGTGCCTGGACTTCCGGGCGGTCGGCCGCCAGATACTCGGGCTCTCCCGGCCGGGCACCGCCAACCAGACCGCCCAGGCCAACGTGACCGGCGGGGCGACCCCGCCCGGCCAGGCCGGTGGGGCAAACCTGCTCGCGGGCAACATCAGGGCGTACGCCACCACGATCATCAAGATCCTCGTGCGGGTGTTCATCGTGGTCGTCGTGGCGTTCTACCTGCTGCGCGACGACGAGGCCATCTCGACGTGGTTCAAGAAGAGCTTCGACTACGACGAGGCGGTGCTGGACTTCGCCGACCGGGTCGACCGCGACCTCGAACACATCTTCTTCGGCAACCTCCTCACCATCGTCGTCACGACCGTCATCGCCGTCGGCGTCTACCTGGCGCTCGGCAGACTGGTCCCCGCGGGTCGGATCGCCCGCCCGATCCTGCTGGGACTCGCCACCGGCGTCGCGGTCATCATCCCCGTCGTCGGCATGAAGATCGTCTACGTCCCCTACTCGGTCTGGCTGCTGCTCCGGGCCACCGGGAAGGGGAGCGCGATGCCGGTGTGGTTCCCGGTCCTCTTCTTCGTCGTCACCTTCGTCGTCGTCGACACCGTCCCCGACTTCTGGATCCGGTCGTACCTCTCGGCGGGCGAACTCACCCTCGGGATGATCATGCTGGCCTACGTGCTCGGCACCGTGGTGTTCGGCTGGTCGGGGCTGTTCATCGGCCCCATCGTGCTCGCGGTCGGTTACCACTTCGCGAACGCGGTGCTCCCGAAGCTGATCGCCGGACACGCGGTGTAGACCGTCCGCATCGCGGCGGCCTCCGGGCGGACCCAGCTCCGCGGACTATCGCCGAAAGAACGGGCCGGTGGCGGCGCGCACAGGATTACGTGAGCGCGTCGACGATCCACGCGATGACGCCGAGCGCGATGAGCGCGATGCCGATCGTCGAGGTGAACGGCTCCGGGAAGAAGAACAGGATGACCCCGGCGATCAGGAGCAGTCCGATGAGCCCCTCGTCCCACCAGCTCCCGCCCTCGTCCTCCTCGGCGTACGCCGAGTCGTACTCGGTGTCGCCGTACGCGTCGTCGCCGTACGCGTCATCGTCGTCGTAGACGTCCTCCCTGTACTCGTCGCGTCCGGCGACTTCGTCGTCGTAGTCGTCCTCTCCGTACTCCGCGTCCTCGTTGTATGAGTGGTCGTCGGGCACATCGGTTCGAAGGGCCGCGACGTCGTTAGGGCTTTGGGCAGATTCGCGACGGTGCGCGCCCGACTCGCCCGGGATCGCCCGGACCGGGTCGCCGCCCGCCGGCGATTCCGGGCCCGACCGCCGACCGCGGCCCGACCGGGACCCGCCGATCTACTCGGCCGCCTCGCGGTCGCGGAGCTTCCGGCGCTGGATCTTGCCGGTGGTGGTCTGGGGCAGCTCGTCGAGGAACGCGATCTCCCGGGGGTACTCGTGCTTCGCCAGCCGGTCCCGGACCAGTTCGCGGATCTCCTCGCGGAGCGCGTCGTCGCCGTCGACCCCGGAGACCGTCTGGACGAACGCCTTGATTATCTCGCCGCGCCTCTCGTCGGGGACGCCGACGACCCCGACCTGCTCGACGTCGGGGTGTTCGAGGACCGCGCTCTCGACCTCGCCCGGACCGACGCGGTAGCCCGCGGTGATGATGACGTCGTCGTCGCGCGCCTTGAACCAGAAGTACCCCTCGTCGTCGCGCGAACCCAGGTCGCCGGTGAGGTGCCATTCACCGCCGTCCGGCCCGGTGACGCTCGCGGCCGCGGTCTTCTCCGGCTGGTTCCAGTACTCCCGGAAGACGACCGGGTCCTCGCCGCGCCGGACCGCGATCATCCCGACCTCGCCCCGGGAGCGGCGCTCGCCGGTCTCCGGGTCGACGATCGCGACGTCGTGGCCGGGGACGGGCTTGCCCATGCTGCCCGCCCGCGCCGGAAACCAGTCCCGGCAGTTGGCCACCAGCAGGTTGGCCTCGGTCTGGCCGTACAGCTCGTTGACCGCGACGCCCGACAGCGCCTCGTCGGCCCAGTCGAGGATTTCGGGCGTCAGCGGCTCGCCGCCCGAGCAGACCGCCTTCAGGTCGAGGTCGTACCGCTCCGCCGGGTCCGGGACGTCCATCATCATCCGGATGGCGGTCGGCGGGAGGAACGCGTCGGTGACGCCGAACTCCGCCAGGAGCTCGTAGGCGGTCTCGGCGTCGAACCCGCCCATCGGGTGGCCGACCACCGGCCGGCCGTGGTGCCACGCCGGGAAGATCAGGTCGCCCAGCGCGCCGATCCAGGCCCAGTCGGCGGGCGTCCAGAACACCGACTCCGCGACGTCGCGCTCGAAGTACATGTAGAACGCCGGGCAGTGGCCCAGCCAGACGCCGTGACCGTGGAGCACGCCCTTCGGCGGGCCGGTGCTCCCGCTGGTGTACATGACGATGGCGGGCGTGTCGGCGTCGGTGTCGGCGGTCTCGAATCCGGCCGCCCGATCTCCTTCCCCGCGGAGCGCCGCAAACGGTTCGACGTCGGCCGGCGGCTCGTCGGCGTCGACGGCGACGACGTGCTCCAGGTCGGGGCAGTCGTCGTGGACCGCCTGCACGGTGTCGAGGACCGACTCGTCGGCGACGACTGCGGTGGCTCCGGAGTCGTCGAGCCGGTACCGGAGCGCGTCCTCGCCGAACAGCACCGACAGCGGTAGCGACACGGCGCCGAGTTTCCAGCACGCGAGGTGCGTTATCGGGTTGGCCGGCTTCTGGGGCACGACCACCGCCACGCGGTCACCGCGCCCGACCCCGCGGTCGGCCAGCCCGCGGGCGACGGCGTCCGACAGGTCGTCGAGGTCGCCGAAGGTGTAGGTCGCCCGCGTCCCGTCCGGGTCGGCCTGGTACAGCGCGGGCCGGTCGGGCTCCTCGTGCTTGCCCACCAAATCGTAGGCGGCGTTGTAGTCGTCGGGAATCTGGTCCCACGAGAACTCCTCGCGGGCCCGCTCGTAGGTGTCGGCGTCGAGCGTGATGCGCCAGGGCATGGTACTCTACTCACCCGGAAGTGCCACCCTCGTACGACGGGGACGGCATAAAACGTGTGGGTAGATGCCATCCGTCAAGGTCGTCGCCTGGACCGGTCCGCGCCGACCGACGCCGGACCTCAGGCGCTCGCCAGCAGTTCCTCGACGTGGCGCCGCCCGAGCGCGATGGTGTCGTAGTCCTCGGTGCCGATCTCCAGCGTCGCGGTGCCCGACCAGCCCTCGTCGGCCAGCGCCGCCAGCACCGTCGCGAAGTCAATCCGCCCCATCCCGACCGGGAGGTGCTCGTCGTCGCCGCCGCGGGTGTCGACCAGGTGGAGGTGGCCGATGCGGTCGGCGTGCTCGCGGCAGAACGCCGCCATCCCGGCCTCGTCCATCCCGGCGAGCAGCGCGTGGCTCGTGTCGAAGGTCATCGACGCGTCGGGGTACCGCTCCAGGAGTTCGTCGAACGTCGTCGCGTCGTAGTAGCTCGAGACGACGTTCTCGACGCAGGGCTCCAGGCCGCGGTCGCGGGCCGCCGGGACGAGTTCGTCCAGGCCGGCGTGGACGAACCCGCGGCGCTCCGCCTCGGTCCACCCCAGGTCCCAGGCGTTCGAGGAGGGGTGGAACACCACCGTGTCGGCGCCGAGGTCGGCCGCGAGGTCCATCCCCGCTGTCAGTTCGGCGACGGCGCCCTCCCGGGCCGGCGCGAACGGGGACCCCGGGTCGACGGTGAAGGGCAGGTGAACCACCACGCCGAGTCCGGCTTCCGCCAGCGTCGCCCGCATCTCGTCGACCCGGTCGGCGATGCGTTCGCGGGCGTACGGGCCGTCGAGCAGCACCTCGACGAAGTCGAACCCCTCGCCGGCGGCCCACGGGACGGCCTCGTCGAACGCCATACCGAGGCCGACGGTGAACCCGAGGTCGAGGCCGGGCGCTCGGTCGGTCTCCTCGTCGGTTCGTGACATGGATAGCGAATCACGACGCCTCGGGGCATAGTGATTCCGGAACTTCGCCTCCCGCCGGGTCAGGGCCCGACCCGTCGCCGCGGCCCGCGCGTCGGCCCCGCCTCACCGCGCGGTCCACCCGCCGTCGACCGCGAGGCACTCGCCGGTGACGTACGAGGCGGCGTCGCTCGCCAGGAAGACGGCGGGGCCGGCCACCTCCTCGGGGTCGGCGAACCGGTCGAGCGGCGTCCGGTCGACGATGGACGCCCGGAGGCGCTCGCTCTCGCGGAGTTCCTCGGTCAGGTCGGTCCGGACGTACCCCGGCGCCAGGGCGTTGACCCGGACGTCGGGCGCCCAGTCGAGCGCCATGCTCTTGGTGAGCCCGACCAGGCCGTGCTTCGAGGCGACGTAGGGGTGCTGGCGGGGCAGCCCCACGAGCCCGCCGACGCTGGCGACGTTGACGACCGTCCCGCCGCGCTCGGCGAGCGACTCGGCCGCGGCCCGCGCGCAGTGGAACGCGCCGCCGAGGTTCACGTCGGTCGTGAAGTCGAACGCTTCGCCGTCGACGTCCTCGGGCGGCCCGAGCGCGGCGTCGGGGTTGATGCCCGCGTTGTTGACCACCGCGTCGACCCCGCCGAGTTCGTCGTCGACCCGGTCGAACAGCTCCCGGACCGCCGCCTCGTCGGTCACGTCGGTCGGCGCGACCAGCGACGACGCCCCGCGGTCGCGGACGTCCGCGACGGCCGCCTCGACCGTCTCCTCGGTGCGCGAGGTGGGGACCACGTCGGCGCCGGCGTCTGCGAACCCGCGGGCGATGGCGCGACCGATGCCGCGGGTGCCGCCGGTGACGACGGCGACGGTGCCCGAGAGGTCGAAGGCGTCGAGGTCTGTCATGGGTCGAGGGTCGGCCCCCGGCGGCAAAACGATTTGGTCGCGCGGAGGGGTGTTCGGGGGCCACGTCGGAAGGCTACACAGACAGCCGAGGGTGGGACTGAAAGGGGCCGCCCGCTCGCGCCCGAAGGGCGTGGTCGTCTGGCCGACCCCTATCCGAGGCGAGCCTGCGAGCCGAGGATATGTCGGCCAGCGACCGCGAGCGGGCGGGGGCTTTCGAAGCAATCACACTGCCAGTTCTGCGGTTAGCGGTCACGCTGAGACGACCGCCGGTGCGCGAACAAGAAGCAAGAACTTCAAAGCGGTTCGTCCCCGTCGATGATGCGCTTCGCGCGGGCGGCCAGGTCGGGCACCCGGTGCTCCATCACCGGGTACATCGGGTCGTCGCTGTTGCCCTCGAGGTAGCGCCGGTAGAACATCTCGCCGAGTGCGGCCAGCTTGTACACCGCCAGCGCCCGGTAGAACCGGTCGTGTTCGTACTCGATGCCGGTGGTGTCCTCGTAGCGTTCGACCAGTTCCCTGCGAGTCGGATACCCCTCGGCCTCCATGAACGTCGCCTCGAGCTCGGGCGAGGCGGGCTCGGGGTCGCCCGGGTCCCGCCAGTACGACAGCATCCAGCCCAGGTCGGCCAGCGGGTCGCCCAGCGTCGCCATCTCCCAGTCGAACACCGCGGTGAGCTCCGGCGGCGTGCCGGGTGCGAACGCCACGTTGTCGAGCTTGTAGTCGCCGTGGACCAGCGCGTGCTCGTGGTCGGTCGGGCAGCGCTCGGCGAGCCAGTCGCCGACCTCCCGGAGCTGGGGCACCGTGCGCTCGTCGGCGGTGCGCTCGAACGCCCACTCCAGCTGCTTGGTCCAGCGCTCGACCTGGCGCTCGGTGTAGCCCGGCGGGTGGCCGAACTCGCCCAGCCCGACGTCCTCGTAGGCGACCCGGTGGACGGCCGCGAGCGTGTCGACCAGCTCCTCGCCGACGCGCCGGCGGGCCTCGGGCGTCGCGAACCGGTCGGGCTCGGCGTCCCGGAGCACGTCGCCCGCGACCCGGTCCATCACGTAGAAGTCGCTGCCGATGACGTCGTGGTCCTCGCAGGCCAGCACGGTCGTCGGCACCGGCACGTCGGTGTCCTGGAGCGCGTCCATCACCCGGTACTCCCGGAGCACGTCGTGGGCGGTCTCGGCGGTCTCGCCCGGCGGCGGCCGCCGGACGACCAGTTCCCGGTCGCCCCAGGTCACGAACAGCGTCTCGTTGGAGTGACCCTCGCCGTGGTGGCTGACGGCGAACTCCTCGGCGTCGCCCAGCCGGTCGGCGAGGTACGCCCGGAGCGCGTCGCGGTCGACGAGTCGGTCGAAGTAGTCGCGGTCGTCGCCGGACGGCTCGCGTGTCGCTTCTGTCGGGGTGTCGTCGCGTCCTGTCATGGGTTCGTCCCACCGCACCGTGCGGTCGCTGGGCCGGCGGCCCGCTGCGCGGGCGTCGCCCGGCCCCAGTCGCTCGTGTCGATTGTACGGACAACTCCGGTATAGAACTTACGAGGGTAACGGAATCGGGGAAATGCTTTTACATCGTTGCGGAGAGGTTGGGGTATGGAGTACGACGACCCGACGAGCGGCCGGGAGGTCGCCGAGCGCGCCCGGGCCTTCGTCCGCGAGGAGGTGATCCCCGTCGAGCGGGAGTACCTCGGCGAGGGGCCGGTCCCGGAGGGAGAGCTCACCCAGCTCCGCGAGGCGGCGCGAGAGCGGGGCGTGTACGCGCCCCAGATCCCCGAGGAGTACGGCGGGATGGGGATGGACTTCCGCGAGGTGCTGCCCGTCTTCGAGGCGGCCGGCCGGAGCCTGCTCGGCCCCGCCGCCATCCGCGTCGACGCGCCCGACGAGGGCAACATGCACACCTTAGAGATGGTCGGCACCGACGACCAGAAGGAGGAGTGGCTCCGGCCGCTCGTGGAGGGTGACGTCCGGTCGGGGTTCTCTATGACCGAGCCGATGCCCGGCGCGGGGTCGGACCCGAAGATGATCCGGACGACCGCCGAGAAGGACGGCGACGAGTGGGTCATCGACGGCCACAAGTGGTGGACCACGCAGGGCAGCGAGGCCGACGTGCTGCTGGTGATGGCCCGGACCGACGAGGACGCCCACCCCTACGAGGGCTGCTCGATCTTCCTCGTGCCCGCCGACACGCCCGGCGTCGAGGTCGTGCGCGACATCCCGCACCTCGGCGGCGGCCTCACCGGCGGGAGCCACGCCGAGATCAAGTACGAGAACGTCCGCGTGCCCGAGGAGAACCTGCTGGGCGAGGAGAACGCCGGGTTCGCCATCGCCCAGCGGCGCCTCGGCCCGGCCCGGCTCACCCACTGCATGCGCTTCTCGGGGATGGCCGAGCGCGCGCTCGACGTCGCGAAGGCCTACGCCGAGGAGCGCCGGGCGTTCGACGGGACGCTGTCGGACAAGCAGGCGCTCCGGTTCGAGGTCGCCGAGGCCGAGACTCGGCTCCACGCGGTCCGGACGATGGTCCGGCACGCCGCCCGCCAGATCGCCGCCGGCGAGGAGGCCCGCATCGAGGTGGCGATGAGCAAGGCCTACGCCGCGAACGTCGCCCAGGAGGCCATCGACACCGCGGTCCAGATCTGCGGCGGCAACGGCATCGGCAAGGACCTGCCGCTGGCGGACTTCTACGAGAACGTCCGGCAGTTCCGCATCATCGACGGCGCCGACGAGGTCCACAAGCGGGTCATCGCGCGCAACGCCTTCGAGGACACCGACCGGAGCGAGGTCGAGCACCTGCTGCGGTTCGACGACGAGTAGGGAACCGGTTCTCAAAGCCTGCGACGACGGTCACTCCCGGTCGGGGCGAGGCGCGTTCTCGTACTTGACCATCTTCTCGGGCTTGTCGGAGATCGTCTCGTAGATCCGCTGGAGGGTCTCCTCGGCCGCGACGAGGTTGTGCTCCTCGAGGAATGCCCGACCTTCGTCCGTGAGCGCGTAGAACTTCCAGGGGTACCCCTGGCGACGCTCGTCGTCGGGGAGCGCGACTTCCTCGACGACGCCCGCGTCGATCAATTTCTGGACGTGCTTGTAGACCGTGGCGTCACTGACGCTCGGATTGAGTTGCTCGAGTTCGTACATCGAGGGGAGCTGCTCGGGGTGCTGGAGGATGTTGCTGAGGAGCGCGAACCGCGTCTGCTGGGTCACGAAGTGGACCAGTTCGCGGTTCCCCACCGCGTCGGCGGTCCCCAGGTCAGTACTCATACTACCACCTACGCCGTGACGTCACAAGTAGTTTACCCACGAGTAAATTACCCCAGGGTAAATCAGACGCTAATTGAAGCAGTAGTTTACGGAGTAAACCATAACACCGTGCCGCGAGACGGACGCGATATGTCCGAGGAGTCGCCCGTCCCCGACGAGATTCTGGCGAGTGCGAAAGAGCAACTCGACCGCGAGGAGATATCGTTGGCCGACAACGAGGAGATCCTCCACGCGCTGAGCGAACTCGCTCCGGTATACGAGAACGAACGGTCGTACTTCGTCCTGGGGAACTACGACCGGGAGCCGATTCGCCGCCTGAATCTCGTCGTCGACCGCCTGAACCGACGTCCGGACGCGTACGCCTTCCGGATGGTCGACGTCCGCGGCGAGTGGGACAACGGCATTCAGAAGTTCTGTCTCGTAGCCGATATCGTTACGTACGTCGTTGGTGTCGCCGAGAAGGACCCGAGCGATTTTCTCGTCGAGCAGGGCCTGCTCGTCGGCACAGTCGAGTACTTCGCGAAGAGTCACGTCCTCAAGCGGGAGTACGAAGGCGAGGACAACCCGTTCGGCTGGATGCAAGACGGGGTCTTCGACCTGTTCGAGCGGGACGGTCGGCTGTATCGGTGGCGAACTGAGGAGGACCTCGTCGAGGTCACGGACGAACTTCCGTAAGTTCGATCGGCGGCCGGTTTCCGACTCGTTCGTGACAGTTCAGCGGCAGTCGCCGCCATCGACTCCGACGACGTCCAGCACCTCCCGCAGGTCCTCGACCCGGTAGTCGACCGCCGGGCCGGCC
The DNA here is from genome assembly GCF_051194995.1 of Halorussus sp. AFM4. Lineage (NCBI taxonomy): Archaea > Methanobacteriati > Methanobacteriota > Halobacteria > Halobacteriales > Haladaptataceae > Halorussus > Halorussus sp. AFM4. The sequence goes on from NZ_JBNTJT010000003.1 coordinate 601,214, forward strand.
GCCGCGCCGTACGCGACGGTCGTCAGGCCGACCTCCTTCGCGCCGGCCATGTCGTGGTCGTACCGGTCGCCGATCATGACCGCCTCCGCGGCGGCGTCCGACGACAGCCCGGCCTCCTCCAGGGCCGTCTCGAACATCGCCGCGTCGGGCTTGGTCCGGCCGACCATCTCAGAGGTGGTTATGGAGTCGAACCGGTCCCGGACGCCGAACTCCGATAGGATGCGCAGGCCCTCCTCGGTGTCGACGTCGCTGACGACGCCGACGTGGCGGTCGGTCTCGGCGAGCCGCTCGACGGTCTCGACCGCGCCGGGTTCCGGCCGGAGCGTCCCCGCCGTCGCGTCCTCGAAGAGCGGTCGCCACTCCGCCTCTGGGATCGGCTCGCCGACGACTGCCTCGACCGCGCGGTGGTAGGCGGTCCGGGCCGACCGGAACTCGGTCCCGTCGCGCGCCCGGAAGTACTCGCCGACCGCGGTCCGCCAGGTCTCGACGGCGTCGGCGAGTTCGATCTCCGCCTCGACCGCCGTCTCGGGCGCCTGTTCCGCGACCACCCGCCGGACGAACTGCTCGTGGGCCTCGCGGACCGAGTCGGGGTCGAGCACGACGCCGCCGATGTCCCAGAACACCGCCCGGTAGCCCGGCGACGGTTCGTCGCCCGGCACGGTCAGCTCTCGTCCTCCTCGCCCTCGACTAGCTTGAACTTCTGGACCTTCCCGCTCGCGGTCCGGGGGAGTTCGTCGACGAACTCCACCTCGCGGGGGTGCTTGTACTCCGCGAGGTTGTCGAGGCAGAACTCGCGGATTTCGTCGGCGGACACGTCGGCGTCCGGGGCAGGCACGATGAATGCCTTGACCGTCTCACCCCGGCGCTCGTCCGGGATGCCGACCACGGCGGCGTCGGCGACCGCCTCGTGCTCGAAGAGGAGTTCCTCGACCTCGCTGGGGTAGACGTTGTACCCCGCGGTGTTGATCATGTGCTTCTTCCGGTCGATGATCTCGTAGTAGTTGTCGTCGTCGCGTCGCGCGACGTCGCCGGTCCGGAAGTACCCCTCCTCCGTGAACGCCGCCTCGTTCGCCTCGGGCAGGTCGTGGTACCCCTTCATCACCTGCGGACCCCGCACCAGCAGTTCGCCCTCCTCGCCCGGCGGGACCTCTTCACCCGATTCGTCGACGATCTTGGCGTCGGTCATCCGGAGGGGCTGGCCGATGGTCCCGAGCTTGTGGCCGAACGTCGACCCCGCGCCGGTGTGGGTCGCGGCGGTCGTCTCGGTGAGGCCGTACCCCTCCCAGGTGTCGACGCCGGCGACCGACTCGAACTCCCGCTGGACCGCGACCGGCATCTTCGCGCCGCCCTGGCCGGTCTCCCGGAGGCTCGACAGGTCGTAGTCGCCGAACGCCTCGTGGTTGACCAGATCGACGTACATCGCGGCGACGCCGATGAACCCGGTGATGCCCTCCTCCTCGATGGTCCGCATGGCGTCCTCGGCGTCCCACTCGGCGGGGTTGCGGAGGTAGACCGCGCCGCCCCGGATCAGCGTCTGCCACGTCGAGTGGACGAAGCCGGTGATGTGGTACAGCGGCAGGACCGCCAGGCTCCGGTCCTCGCCGGGGTCGACGTCGACCAGCTCAAACCCCGAAAACGCCTGGGCCCGGAGGTTCCGGTGGGTGAGCAGCACGCCCTTCGGTTCGCCGGTCGTCCCGCTGGTGTACGGTTGGAGCGCGACATCGTCGCTCTCCCGGTCGACCGTAACTGGTTCACCGTCGACGTCCGCGAACGCCGCGTCTTCCTCGGGGAGGTCGTCGGCGGGGCCCGCCGTGACGACCGCCGGCTCCAGGTCGCTCTCCCGGAGCGCCTCGGTCAGGTGCTCCCGGAGCGCGGCGTGGGTGACGACGACCGACGCCCCGGTGTCCGCGAGCTGGTGGCCGATCTCCCTGGCCTTGTACTGGGGGTTCATCGGCGACGCCACGGCGCCCGCCTTCAGCGTCCCGAGCGCGGCGACGACGTACTCCGGACAGTTCGGCAGGTACAGCAGCACCCGATCGCCGACGCCGGCCCCGAGGTCGGCGAGCCCGCCGGCGAACCGGGCCGACCGGTCTCGCAGTTCCGCGTGGGTGAGCTCGGTCCCCCGCATCTCCAGCGCCAGGTCGTCGGCGTGGCGCTCGGCCGTCTCGTCGTGGAGGCGCGCGACGTTGCCCGACCGCGCGGCCTCGGTGAACGCGGACTCGTCCATGAGTGATAATGACTGCCATTCTAAATGAAGATAACGATTGCAATACCTCGCCCACATTTATTAACGGCGGGCGAGTATTCGGCGTCGTAGTTAACAATGGTAACCAACGTTCCGCAGCGACCGACCGCGGAGGGGTTCGCGTGACGACCGAGCAGTTCAGCGTCGACGGGCGGACCGCCATCGTGACGGGCGCGTCGAGCGGCATCGGCCGGGCCATCGCCGAGCGGTTCGCCGAGGACGGCGCGGACGTCGTGGTCTGCTCGCGCGAGCAGGAGAACGTCGAACCGGTCGCCGAGGGCATCGCGGACAGCGACCGCGAGGGGAGCGCGCTCGCCGTGGAGTGCGACGTGACCGACCGCGCCGCGGTCGAGGCGCTTGTCGACGCCACCGTCGAGGAGTTCGGCGGCGTCGACGTGCTGGTCAACAACGCCGGCGCGAGCTTCATGGCGCCGTTCGCGGACATCAGCGAGAACGGCTGGGAGACCATCGTGGACATCAACCTCCACGGCACCTTCCACTGCACCCAGGTCGCCGGCGAGCGCATGCGCGAGGACGGCGGCGGCGCGGTCATCAACCTCGCCAGCGTCGCGGGCCAGAAGGGCTCGCCCCACATGAGCCACTACGGCGCGGCCAAGGCCGGCGTCATCAACCTCACCTCGACGCTGGCGTTCGAGTGGGCCGGCGACGGCGTCCGGGTCAACTGCATCGCGCCGGGGTTCGTCGCCACGCCGGGCGTCGAGAGCCAGATGGGCGTCAGCGCCGACAACATCGACCGCGCGGAGGTCGAGCGCCGCATCGGCACCTCCGAGGAGATCGCCGACATCGCGCAGTTCCTCGCCAGCGACGCCGCCTCCTACGTCGTCGGCGAGACCATCACCGCGGCGGGCGTCCCCCGCATCATGGAGACCCCCGACGTGTAGCCGACCTCGGAGCGACTCATAGCTGATTCCACAGGTCGCGGACGAACCCCCTCGGGTTCGCAGTGAACCGACAGAGCGTCGGGACGAGGTCGTGTTTGACCCCGCGAACACCGACGATGGCGAGGCCGGCGACCAGCGACACCGCTCCGACGACACCCGGAATCCCGCCGGCGAGGCCGTCGGCCACCTCCGGAGCGACGACCGCAAGGATGCTCGCCGGGACCAGAAACAGAAGTCCGAGTTTCAGGAGCGCGTCCGAGCGTCGCTCCCACCGACTCGGCCGGAACCGGTCGGCGACGGCGGCCTCGGCCTCGCGCCGCCGCTCCGCCAACGTCCGGAGGTCAGCCCCTTCGAGGCTCTCGGTCGAGTCGCCTGCCAGGTCGGTCCGACGGTCGTCCGCGGCCGCGGCGACGTCGTCGCGGTCGATCGCCCGGAGCTCCCGGATGCGCTCGACGGTGAGCGTGGCGTCGGCCAGGATCTCGACGAGGCGCTCGTCGTCGACGTCCTCGAACGCCAGTTCGAACTCCCGGTCGGGGTAGCCGGCGAGCAGTTCGAAGTCGGCGAGGCCGGCCGCGACGCGCGCCCGGATCTTCTGGCGGTCGCGTCGCTGCTTAGCCTGACCCACCTCGGCGAAGTCGCTCCGGATACGCTCGCGCTGGGTCCGGGTCAGCAGCGACGCCGGTTCGTCAGTCATGTCGGGACAATCTTTCGACCACCATATCACTCCTACGACACGTATTGAGAGTCCCGCGTCCGGCGTCCCCTCGTGCACCAGGAGTTGACCCGGTCGGCCCGCGGCGGACCGAGGTATACGGGCGTACCCCAGGAGACAGACGTGCGTACACCCGGACCCGAATAGCACGGTATACGCCCGTACACGGCTGGAAACAGTCGTGAACGGTCCTCCGGCCTTACGGAGGTTGCTTCGGTAGCCCCGGGCGACGATGTCTGCACTCAGAGACTCACTGCCGGGGTTGCCAGCGCGCTTGCAGCGAGGGACGCGACCGCGGGCGCTCGTCAGTGCCCTCGGACTGACCGTCGGCGGGAGCATCGCGTGCTTCGTGCTGTTCCTCACGCTCAGGCCGCTCATCACCGGTCTCTTCGGAGAACCGCTCTCGGACGTCGCGTACGTGTTCCGAAATCGGACCATCCAGTGGGCGTTCGGGCTCTTCGCCGGCGGGTACCTGCTCGCCACGCGGAGTTGGGCCGAGTACGCCCGGTTCCGCCGGCCGACGCTCCGGGACGCGAGTTGGACTCTTATCGGTCTCGTCGGAATCCGGGCGATGACCCGGTTCGAGAAACTGGTGCTGTCGGCGGTCGGCCTCTCGCTCGACCCCCTCAGCAACCCCGTGCCCCGCGACGTCGGCCTCGGGTCGTGGCCGCTCCTCTGGCCGGCCGTGTTCGTCGCGCTCTACCTCGTCCCGGCGATACTGGAGGAACAGTTCTACCGCGGGCTCGTCCAGACCCGGCTCCGGGAGGCCTACTCGCCGGCCGGGGAGGTCGCGCTCGGAGCCGGCTGCTTCGCGCTCTCCCATCAGGTCTGGGTCCTCGGTGCCGGCCCTGAACTGATGGCAACCTACGCGTTCCACATCTTCGCGCAGGGACTGGTGTTCGCCCTCGTCTACCAGCGAACCGACAACCTCCTGACCGCGGCCGCGGTCCACTCGCTCACCTGGGCCGGCGCGTACGGCGCGCTCACCGGCCTGCTGGGACTACCGTAGGACTCGCGGTCCGCCGGTCGACCCGCGTTCGGTCACGCTGCCGGGCGAACGGTTGCTCCGCTGTTCCGACCTACTCTGCGGACCGCCGGCTACCGACGTACCGTATCGTGAGGAACCGCCGGCCGAACACCCACATCTCGTGGCTGGCGACGACGGCGGCGTCCTCGCCGGTCGCGCGGGACGGCGCGTCGTCGCCGAGATCGCTCGCGTCACCCTCCGCCGGCCGGACCCGGAACCGCTGGTCGAGCGGGAGCGCGACGTTCCCCAGCGGCGTCGCCAGGTACAGCCCCTCGTCGCCGTCGGCGGGGCCGCCCAGGGTCGTGAGTTCGACGCCGCCCCTATCGTCGTCCGAGTTCTCGGGCCGGAGCACCGTGCTCAGGTTCGCGCCGGGTAGCGGCACCGCGATGTTGACGTACCGGGTCCCGTCGCGCTCGTGGTGGGCGTAGATAGCCACGAACACGGCCTCGCCCGCGGCGTTCGTCCGGACCCAGGCCCGGGCGCCCGGCCGGGGGTCGGCCGCCGGGTCGACGCGCGCGAACCGGCTCCCGAGTTCCCGGGCGTCCGGCCCGGCGCGGGCGGCCGCCTCGCGGGGACCGGGGAGGTTCAGCTGCTCGACGCGGCTCGTCGGCCCGCTCGCGAGCGCCGCGCCCAGGCGGAACGGGCGGTGCCACCGCACTTCGTAGGCCAGGCGGTAGTCGGCCGTGCGCTCGTAGAAGTCCCGGACCGCGGGGGCGACCGCGCCGGGGTCGAAGTCGGGGCCGGCGTACGCGGACATGTCGTCCATCTCGCCAGCCACCGCGCCGTCGGCGACGATGCCCCGGCGCTCGGGGTAGTTCGGGCCGACGCGCCGACCGGCGGTTAGGGGGCTGAGGGGCACGTCTCGCGCGCGGGCAACCGCGCGACGGAGCGTACCGACGAGAACGGCGAGGACTGCGACGAGCGCAACCGCGGACAGGGCGGCGACGGACTGCGCGCGCCGGGAATCGAGGAGGGACACGATCGGGCTTGGAACTCGGCGACAGTCAGTATTCGGGTCGGGGGCGGTCGCGTCGCCGTGGCCCGAGTTCACTCCCCGGGCAGCAGGTCGGCGAGGTCGAGGTGGTCGGCCACCAGGTCCGCGGCGGCGTCGTAGGGGTCGGCCCGCTCCGACTCGCGGCTCGGCCGCGCGACGCCGGCCGACGCGAAGACGGCGTCGAGGAACCCGTCGCGGGCGACGTCGTTCTCGAAGAGCCCGTGGAGGTAGGTCCCCAGCACGCGGTCGGTCGCGGCGCCCCTGCCGGGAAAGGGTCGGTCGACGGGTTCGACCGGGTCGGTCTCGCCCATGTGGATCTCGTAGCCCGAGACGGTGCCCGTCGCGCCGGAGAGCGGGCCGACCCCGGTCAGCTCGCGCTCGGCGGGCTCGACCCGCTTGTCCGGCGAGAACCGGGTCTCGACCGGGAGCAGGCCGAAGCCGGCGACCTCCTCGCGGTCGCCGGTCCCCTCGACGTCGGCGTTCGTGATGCGCTCGCCGAGCAGTTGGTAGCCCCCGCAGAGGCCGACCACCGGGCCGTCGAACGCGGCCAGGCGCTCGCCGAACCCGGCCTCGCGGAGCGCCAGCAGGTCGTCGACCGTGTTCTTCGTGCCCGGCAGGACCGCCGCGTCGGCGTCGCCGAGTCCGGCGTCGGGCGGGCGGAACGCCACGCGGACGCCGGGCTCGCGGGCCAGGGGTTCGAGGTCGGTGAAGTTCGAGATGCGGGGGAGCCGGGGCACCGCGACGGTGACGGCCGCGTCGTCGGAGACGCCGTCGTCGGCGCCCCTGACCGCCGACTCGCCGGGCGCCGGCAGCGAGACGCTGTCCTCGGCGGGCAGGCCGGGGTCGTCGTGCGGGAGCACGCCCAGGACCGGGACGCCGGTCCGCGATGCGAGTTCGTCCAGGCCGGGGTCGAGCAGGTCGCGGTCGCCCCGGAACTTGGTGACGGCGACGCCGACGACCCGGTCGCGGAGGTCGTCGGGCAGCAGTTCGAGCGTGCCGTAGACGCTGGCGAACATCCCGCCGCGCTCGATGTCGGCGACCAACAGCACGTCGGCGTCGGCGAACCGGGCGGTCTCGACGTTGGCGAGGTCGCGGTCCCGGAGGTTGAGTTCGGCGATCGAGCCCGCGCCCTCGGCGACGACGACGTCGTGCTCGGCCGCGAGTCGCTCGTGAGCCCTGACGGCGGCGGCTCGCGCGCGCTCCCAGTGGTCCTGGTAGTACGACCCGGCCGAGAGGTGACCGACCGCCTCGCCGTCGACGACGAGCTGGCTCTCGCCGTCGCCCCGCGGCTTGAGCAGGACCGGGTTGTGGTCGGTGGTGGGGACGACGCCGGCCGCCTCGGCCTGGACGTACTGGGAGACGCCGATCTCGCCCCAGCCGCCGTCGGGGCTGGCGACCGCCCGGGCGTTGTTGCTCATGTTCTGGGCCTTGTAGGGCGCGACCGAGACGCCGCGGCGCGCGAGCAGGCGGCAGAGGCCCGCCGCGACCGTGCTCTTGCCGACGTGGCTCGCGGTGCCGGCGACGAGGACGGTCCGGGTCATCGGTTTTCAGTAGCGGACGCTGACGCCCCGGTCACGGCTCGAACACCGCCGCGCGCCGGTCGGTCACGGCGCCGTGGTCGGCGTCCGCGACCGACTCGGGAATTTCCTCGTCGGTCCCGCCGTACCGCGAGTCGAGGCCGGCGGTCACGGCCTCCCGGACGCAGGCCCGGGCGCAGGCCCCGACCTCGGTGGCGCTGCCCGAGAAGGCGGCCGGCTCGCCCGCCGGGTCGCAGCCCGCCACCGCGGCGTCGCTGGTCGTGCCCGGAAAACCGGTCTCGGCAAGCAGGGTGGCGGTCTTGGCCTCGACCGCCACCGCGAGCAGGTTGGCCAGCGCGCCGCCGTCGAGCGCCCGGTCGGTCGCGACGATCAGGTTGACGGTGCCTGGGTCTGGCGGCGAGTCGGCGTCGGACCCGCGCAGTGCGGTCGCTCCGTCGCGGCGCTCCGCGTCCGGGTTCACCGGGAGCGCCGCCGGGTTCGAGAGGCCGGCGGTCGCCACCGCCGCGACCGGGCCGAGCCGCGCGCCGCGGGCGTGCCGGAGGTCAACGCCGGTCAACAGTGCCGGGCCGGAGTCGTCGAACCCGGCGGTCTCCAGTCGTTCCGCGAGGTAGGCGTCGAGGTCGGTCCGGTCGAACCCCTCGGGCACCGAGACGTTGTAGGCCGCGTCGGCCTCCCGGCGGCCGCCGGCCCACCCGGTCGACAGCCAGATCGCGCCCTCGCGTCGGACCCGGAGGACGCCGTCGCGGACCTCGGTCTCGAACACCGAGTCGGCTGCTTCATCAGACATAAACGCCGGTCACCTCCGGCACCGCAGTCCCATCAGACATCGGCCAGCACCTCCAGCAGCCGGTCGTTCTCCTCTGGACCGCGGACCGCGACCCGGACGTGGGAGTCGAGCCCTCTGAAGGTCGTGGCGTCCCGGATGGCCACGCCGCGGTCGCGGGCGGCCCGGACGACGACTCCCGGGTCGCGCTCGCCGGTGTCGAGCAGGACGAATGGCGCCGCGGCGGACGAGAGGGGCGGTCCGTCGGGGGCGTAGACCTCGAACTCGTCGGAGAGCGCGTCGACCAGCCGGGCCCGCTCCTCGCGGACCCGTTCGCGGGTCTCGGCGACGAACTCCGACTGGCGCAGGCAGTGCGCGCCGACCCGGGCCGCGGGCGTCCCGAGGCTCCAGGCGCGCCGGGCGGTCGCGAGGTCGTCACCGAGGTCGCCGGTCGCGACCGCGAAGCCGGCACGGAGGCCCGGGAGGCCGAACAGCTTGGTGAGCGAGCGCGCGACCGCGACGCCCTCGGCGCCGGCGAGCGAGGGCCGGTCGGTGAACCCCAGGAACGCCTCGTCGGCGACGAGGAGGCAGTCCGCCTCCCGGCATCGGACCGCGAACGCGGCGATGGCGTCGGGGTCGTAGGCGTCGCCGGTCGGGTTGTTCGGGTTGCAGACCACGGCCGCGGCGTGTTCAGCGGGGTCGGCGTCGAGCAGGTCGTCGTGGGCGACGAACTCGGGCTCGCCGCCCTGGAGCCGGACCTCGCGGGCGTACTCGCCGAAGCTCGGGCACGGGACCAGCACCGAGTCGCCGGGCGAGACCCGGACGGCGAACGCCAGCCGGAGCGCCGCGAGGCCGCCCGGCGTCGGGACCACGTCCGCGGAGTCGCAGTCGACGAAGTCGGCCGCCGCGGCCCGGAACTCGGGGTAGTCGTCGTTCGGGTACGACCGGGCCGCGTCGAGCGCGTCGGCGTAGACCGCCTCGACGTCCGGCGGCGTCCGCGGGTTGGTGTTGGCGCTGAACTCCAGCAGGTCGGGGTCGTCGGTCCCGCCGTGGGGGACGCGGCCGGCCTCCCGGACGCTACCTGGGTCCATCCGCACCTCCGGGCCGGGTTCCGTCCGCGCCTCCGGAGTCCGTCGCGTCGCCCGCCCCCGAGTCGAGCAGGTCGTCGTACACCGCCCGGATGCGGTCGCGGACCCGGGCCATCTCGACTCCCTCGCGGTCGGCGAGCGCGAGCGCGCCGCCCATGCCGACGCCCTCCTTGGCCTCACCGGCGGCGTACCGGGCCATCGCGGGGTGGTCGGCGCCGTCGAAGCCGGGGTCGGTGACCGTCACGTCGAGGTCGAAGTCGACCGCCGCGCCCCGGAGGTCGACCGCGGGGTCGTCGGCGACGAACGAGGTCGTGGCCAGTTCCAGGGGCGCCTCGCAGTCGGCGTGGCGCGCGAGCGCCGCGACCGCCACGAGTTGGGTTCCCCCGGCCAGGGTGACAGTGGTGTCCGACTCGGCGGCGCCGACGACGAACCCCGCGGCGCTCGCCAGTACGGGGTCGCCGACCCGCCGAACTGCGAGCCGGGGGTCGCCGGCCGCGTCGCCCGGGTCGAGGCCGCTCGCCGCCAGCGCGTCGGCGACCGCCTCGCGCTTGCGCTCGACTGGGTTGTCCGGGAGCGACGACGAGACGCCCCGCTCCTCGCCGAGCGCGGTCAGGACGCCCAGCGCGGTGGTGGTGCCGCCGGGAATCGTCTCGGCGACCAGCACTTCGTCGTCCGGAATCCGGCGGCCGAACTCCCGGGCCGCGGCGAACGCCCCCGGCGCGGTCGGCACCGGGTCGGACTCCCGGATGTCGTCGCCGGGTTGGGCGCCCACGGTGACGGTCGGCGCGGCGGTGGGTTCGGCCAGGCCGGCGTCCACGACGGTCGTCGCGAAGTCGGCGCACTCCCGGACCGCGCGGGTCGCGACCGCGGGCGTCGGGCAGCCCGAGGGGCTGACCGGGACGACGGGCGCCCGGACCGGCCGGCCGTACTCGAGGATCTCGGCGTCGGCGCTCGGCGTGTGGGCCATCAGGTCGGGGTCGGCGCCCGCGGCGCTGATGCCGTCGATCTCGGCGGTCCGGGTGGTCCCGGCGAACAGCACCAGCCTCACAGCAACTCCTCCGCGAGGCGGGCGTCCGACAGTCGGTTCACGTTCACTGCGAGTCGCGCGTCGTAGGTCTCGTACATGGTTTCGGTGTCGGTGTCCGCGACGACGTTGACGCCGGTCGGCGCGAGCGCCCGGCCGTCGCCGCCGTCGGGGTCGAAAGCGGTGTCGAGGCTCGCCCCAAGCGCGCGCTTGAGCGCGGCCGGGACGCAGACGGTCATGGAGGGCGGGGCGGCGGTCTCGGCGCCCGAAGCCCGCCGCGCCTCGTAGGCGCCGAGGACCGCGTTCGCGGCGTCGACGTCGAGCAGCGGCAGGTCGGCCGCGACCGTGAGGACGGGGGTCTCGACCGCGTCGAGAGCCGTCCGGAGGTCGTCGACGTAGCCCTCGCCCGGCGTCTCGACGACGGCGAGCGAGTCGCACTCGTCGGCGAACTCCCGGGTCTCGGGCGCGTGCGGCGAGACGACTGCGTGGACGGTCTCGACGTCGCTCCCGGCGAGCGCGTCGGCGACCCTGGCGAGCATCGGTCGGCCGCCGACCTCGAACAGCGGCTTCTCGCGGTCGCTGTCGAGGCGGGTGCCCCGGCCGCCGCACATCACCAGAGCGTCCACGCGACCACCCCCAGGTGGAGGCCCGCGAGCCGGGCGAGCTCGTTCGTCGCGCCGAAGACGTCGCCGTTGACGCCGCCGAGTCGGGTCTCGGCCCACGACAGCAGCGCGAGCGCGACCCCGACCGCCGCGGCGAGCGCGGCGACCGCCGCCGGCCCGAGGAGGGCGACCGGCGCCGCGACCAGCACCGGCGCGACCAGTGCGGCCGGGTCGTTGTCGGTGAACGCCGAGCCCAGACCCTCGAAGGCTGGGTCGCCCAGGCAGGCCAGCGCGGCCATCCCCGCCTTGGCGCCGACCTCCGCGGCGACGGCGATGGTGACGGCGGCGGAGAGGGGCAGTCCCGCGAGCGACAGCGCGGCCAGCGCGAGCCCGACCAGGACGAGGCCGAGCGCCAGCGCGGCGCCGACGCCGACCTCGGTATCCTTCAGCACCGCCCGTCGGTCCTCGGGGTCGCCGTGGACCACCGCAGCGTCGCCGAGGTCGGCCACCCCGTCGGCGTGGTTGACCCCCGTGACCGCGTAGAGCGCCAGCAGGTAGCCGAACGCGGCGGTCGGAGACGGTATCGGGACGAGCGCGGCCGCGGCCAGCGGTGTGGCGGCCAGCGCGCCCACGACCCACCCGGCCAGCGGGAACGCCGCCGGGGTCTCGCTGAAGGCGGTCCAGGCCGCCTCGCTCCGGCCGGTCGGGAGCCGGGTCAGGAAGCCCAGCGCCCCCTTCGTCGCGGTCAGTACCACGCGACCACCTCCGCGGGGACCGGCGGTGCCGGTAGAGTGAGCGCCGGGAGTCCGAGCGCCGACGCGGCCGTCGGCGCGACCCAGCCGACCAGCAGCGCGAGCCCGGCGGCGAGAGCGAACGCCAGCACGCCGGCGAGCGCGACCACCCGGACGCCGGCCCGGGCGGTCTCGACCGACGGCAGCGCTGCCTCGGGGTTGAGGACGTAGACGCCGGGCTTCTCCAGGCGGGCGTCGAGGACCGCCGCCAGCGTGGCCATCGGCCACCCGGAGTTCGGCGAGGGCGGCGCGTCGGCCCACCGCCGGCCCGCCGACAGCGACGCGACGGGGCGGCGCCCGCCGGAGGCGGCGGACCCGGAGCCGGACGGGTCGGCGAGCGAGCGACCGGCGAACCGGCCTCGCCCGCGGGCGAGCGCGGCGAGCGCGAGCAGGACCGCGCTCGCCCGCGCGGGAACCCACATCACGGCGTCGTCGAGGCGGGCGCTGGCCGTCCCGCGGGGCTTGCCGGGGTAGCCCAGCATCGAGTCGAGGGTGTTGACCGCCTTGACCCACGCGGCGGCCCCGGCGCCCAGCGGGAGCGAGACGGGCGCGACGAGGGCGAACGCCAGCAGCGCGGCCACCGCGCCGTCGGCGAGGTTCTCGGCCGCGCTCTCGACCGCGGCGCTCCGGACCTCGCCGGCCGAGAGGGCGGCGGCGTCCCGGCCCGCCAGCGACCGCAGGCGCTCGCGGGCGGTCGGCAGGTCGGCCTCGGTCGCGGCGACCACCTCGGCGGCGGTCGAGACGAGCATCCGGAGGCTGGTCGTCGCGAAGACGACGAGTCCGGCCGCGATGAGGCCGGCGAGGGGGTGGACCCGGGCGGCGACTGCCACCGCGAGCCCGACCGCCGCGGCCGCCAGCAGCGGGACCACCGCGGCGACCGCGGCGCCCGCGAGCCTGGGTCGAGACCACTCCCGGTCGGCGCGGGCGACCAGCGACCCGAGCCACGCGACCGGGTGGAGCTCCTGCGGAGGTTCGGCGACCGCGGCGTCGAGCGCGAGTGCAAGTGCGATTGCAGCCGCGGCCGTCGACCCCGGCGGGAGGTCGCCGATCAGGGGGACCGCCGGCGGCGTCATCGCCGACCCTCCAGCCACGCGGGGAAGTCGGTCAGGGGAACGTCGTCGAGCAGCACCGCCTCGCCGCCGCAGTCCGCGATGCCGCCGTCGGTCCGCGGGTCGTCGCCGACGTGGACGAGGTCGGCGACCGACACCCCGAGCCGGTCGGCGCAGGTCTCGAACGCCCGCGCGTCGGGCTTTCGCCACCCGCAGGCGGCGCTGGTGACGACGGCGTCGAAGGCGTCGCGGTCGAGGTCCGAGCGGATCAGCGCCGTCCGGGCGAGCTGGGGCACCGCGCAGTTCGAGAGGACGGCGACGGGGCCGCGCTCGCTCGCGGCCCGGACCGCCTCGACCGCGCCCTCTCGTGTCTCCACGTCCGGGTCGAAGGCCGCGACGACCGACCGGCGGGCCGCGTTGCCCGGCGCGTCGACGCCTCTGCTGGCGAGGGCGGCGCTGACGTGGGCCGGCAGCGGCACCTCGGCGCCCTCGGGGGCGTCGATGTGGACCTCCCGGTAGGCGTCGGCCCAGTCGTCGGGCACCGGGACGCCGCGCTCGCGGAGCGCCGCGGCCACCGCCTCCGCGGGGTCGGCCGGGCGGTCGGCCGCGACCAGCGTGCCGAAGAGGTCGAACGATACTGCCACTACGTCAGTATTAGTGCAAGCTGACTTGAATCGGTCGGAGACGGGTCGGCGGTCGGCCGGGTCGCGGGGCGGCCGGGTCACGGGCGGCCGGGTCGCACCGGAGTCGAGGGGGTCAGTCCGCCCGGATGACGTTCGATTCGAGGTCCCGCGGGTAGTAGGTCAGCATCTCGGTACCGTCCTCGGTGACAGCCACGGTGTCCGAGTGGCGGTAGCCGTACTCGTCGGTGTAGATGCCGGGTTCGATGGTGTAGACGTGGCCGGGCTCCATCTCGGCGTCGCCCGCCTCGCGGCCGTCTCGCGCCTCGCAGTGGTCGGTCCACCCGCGGTCGATGTACGGGGGTTCGTGGGCGCCGAGCCCGATGTTGTGGCCGACGTGGTGGCGGGCGAGGTCGGCGACGCCCTGCTCGGCGAAGAAGTCCCACACCTGCTCGTCGACGTAGGCCAGCTCGACGCCCGGCCCCAGGGCGTCGATGGCGACGGTCTGGGCCTCCAGCATCAGCTCGAAGTAGTGGGCCTGCTCGTCGGTGGGCTCGCCCAGGAACATCGTGCGCTCGAGCTCCGAGAAGTAGCCGTCGACGTTGGCGGTCGCGCCCGTGACCAGCACGTCGCCCTCCCGCAGGCGGCGGTTGGCGGTGTGGCCGTGGGGCAGGGCGGTCTGCTCGCCGGTGATGAACCCCGCGGTCGCGGGGCCGTCGCCCCGGGTGCGCGGGACGTACTCGTCGCCCAGCGCGTCGAGCATCGCCCGGGACGCCTCCAGCGAGGCCCGCTGGCTCACGGTCGCGGGGTGCTCGCCGACCTCGGTGTAGTCGGCGAGGTAGCGGTGGGCGAGGTTGGCCCACCGGGCGGACTCCCGGACGAGGTCGACCTCGGTGTCGGACTTGGCCCACCGCATCCGGTCGACCCAGGCCTGGGTCTCGACGTCGACGAAGTTCGAGAGCGGCGGCCCCTCGTAGCCCATCACGCCCGGCGCGCCGTCGGCGTCGGCCGCGACCGACTCGGCGCCGAGGTCCGACAGCATCCGGGCGGCGGTCTCGACGGGCTTCCCGGCGGGGTAGTCGAAGTAGTGGCGGACGTCGTCGATGCGCGGATTGGCCTCCACGCGCTCGACTTCCAGGCGCGGGACGGTGACGGCGACCCGGTCGGGGGTCACCGCCAGGACCACCGGTCGCTCGGTCTGGATGTGGTCGAACCCGGTCAGGTACTCGATGCTGGTCGCGCCGAACCAGACCCCCGCGTCCGCGCCGGCCTCGGCGATGCGGTCGCGGACGGCGGCGAGTCGGTCCCGGAACTCGGCGTCGGGTACGCGCGTCGGCATGGGCCGAACCACGCAACCCGGGCGGTTAAGTATTGACGTGCCGGCGACCCGTCAGGTGATTCGGCGTCGGGACGTCCGATTCGTCCGGCGTGGGGCGTCCGATCCGTCCGGCGTGGGGGCGCCCGATTCGTCCGGCGTCGGCGCTCGATCCGTCCGGCCTCGGAGCGTCCGACTCGACTCCGTCAGTTCCGGTTCAGTCCGAGCCCCACCCGGAGCAGGATCGCGTACACCGCGGTACCGAACCGGAAGAACAGTCCGAAGACGACCGCGAACAGCAGGCTCAGGCCGACCGCCGCGGCGGCCTCGCCGGCGGCGCCGGACCCGGCGCCGGCCACCTCGACCGCGACCGTCGCCAGCGCCAGCAGCGCGCCGACCCCGCCCGCGACGTAGGCGGCCAGCGAGAGCCCGAGGCCGAGCCGCGGGGCCAGGAACTCGGTGGTCGCGCCGAGGTCTCGCGCCAGCCCCCCGTAGAAACCGATCAGCGCCACGAGGACCAGCGCGTCGCCGACCAGTGACGTCACCATGCCAGGCGCGTTCTCGGCAGGGTGCCATAAAAGGGCCGGACCGCCCGTCCGGCTCGCTCCGACCGCGCGACCGGCCTCGTACCGTGCCGCGGCCGCCGCGTCCACCCGCCGTCTGACGTACCTTTATGCCGACATCGTGAGTGACAGCGAACGATGGGCGACTCCGACGGTCCCGAAGTCGGCTCGCGAGCCCCCGAGTTCACCGCACCGCTGGCGGCACCCGACGGGTCGGTGACCGAGGCGTCGCTGTCGTCGCTGGTCGCGGACGGCGCGGTCCTGCTGGTGTTCCAGCCGACCGACTTCGACCTGGAGACGTTCGCCGAGCGCCGCGCGGTCGGCAAGTACGACTGGTTCGCGGCCGACGACCGGGTCCGGGTGGTCGGGGTCAACCGCGCGAGGCCCCGGACCAACCGGGAGTTCGTCGACTACCTCGGCGTGACCTACCCGTTCTGCTCGGACCGCGACCTCTCGATAGCCCGGTCCTACGGCGTGACCTACCGGGCGTTCGGGGTCGCGCCCCGGGCGCGCCGGGCCTGCTTCGTCGTGGACGACGACCGCGCGGTCCGGTACCGGTGGGTCGCCGACCGGGCCGGGTCGGGCGGCGGACACCCGGACCTCCGGGACCTCTACGAGGTGCTGACCGACGTGCTGGGCCGGCCGGAGCCCGAGCGGTTCGGTCTCGCGAGAGGGTGACGCGGTTCCGCGCTCAGTCGTCGAGGTACGGCTCCTCGATGTCGGCGTCGCCGCCGAGGCGGCGACTCGCGCTGCGGGTGACGGCGTCGAACAGCGACACGAGCGGGCGGAGGAGGCGTCCGACCAGCGTTACCGGGCGGGCCACCCTGAGCGCCCACGCCTCGTTGTTACCGAGCCCGTACGACTTCGGCACGATCTCGCCGAACACGAGCACGACCGAGGTGACGACGACCGTCGCGGCGGTCACGGCCACTCCCGGCGGGAGCGCGTCCACGAGCAGGACCGTGACGACGCTCGAGAGCGCGACGTTCACGAGGTTGTTCCCGACCAGGAGCGTCACCAGCAACCGGTGGGGGTCCTCGCGCAGCGCGTCGAGGTGGACGGCCCGACGGTCGCCGGCGGCCGCGCGCTCGGCCGGCCATCCGGCGGGGAGCGAGAAGATGGCGGTCTCGCTGCTGGAGAAGAAGGCGCTCAGCGCGAGCAACGAGACGACGGCGGCGACGGCGGCCAGCGACGTGGTCAGTTCGGGCATCGTCTTCCGACCACGGCGCTCGCGCAAAAAAACCGCGGGTCTTCACCGGCGGGCCGTCCCGAGGGAGCGACGCCACCGCAACGCTGACGTGACCGTTCTCCGATACTCCTGACGATGCTGCAGGGCTCTCCGGCGCCGACCGCCGACGTGCTCGTGGTCTTCGGCATCGCGGCGGTCGCGGTGGCGCTGTTCGTCACCGAGGCCATCCCGTCGGACACGACCGCGCTGGCGGTGCTGGTCTCGCTGGTGGTGCTGCGGGGGTTCACCCGCGTCTCGCCCGAGGACGCGATCTCGGGGTTCGCCAGCCCCGCGACCGTCACCATCGTCGCGATGTACATCCTGAGCGCCGGGGTCGAGGAGACCGGGGTGGTCGAGCGCCTCGAGGTCGCGGTCGCCGGGTTCGCCCGCGGCGACAGGAACCGGCTGCTGGCCGCCACGGTCGGCATCACGGGCCCGCTGGCCGGCGTGGTCAACAACACGCCGGTGGTCGCGCTGTTCATCCCGATGGTGACGGACCTGGCCGACCGGACCCACGCCTCGCCGTCGAAGCTGCTGATCCCGCTGTCGTACGCCGCGATGCTCGGCGGGACGCTGACGCTGGTCGGCACCGCGACCAACCTCGTGGCGAGCTCGCTCGCGGCCGACCTCGGGGTGGCGGGCGCGCCGTTCTCGATGTTCCAGTTCACCCCGCTGGGCGTCGTGGTGCTGGTCGTCGGGACGCTGTACCTGCTGACGGTGGGCCAGTGGCTGCTGCCCGCCCGGATCGCGCCCCACGACCTGACCGAGGAGTTCGGGCTCCGCGGCCGGCTCGCCCGGGTGTACGTCCGGCCGTCGTCGCCGCTCGTGGGCCGGACGGTCGCCGAGGCCCGCACCGAGGACTGCAAGATACTCCAGATCGTCCGGGGCGAGGAGACGCTCGTGGCCTCCAGGACCGACCGGACGGTCGAGGCCGGCGACGTGCTGACCGTCCGGGCCGACGAGGAGGCGGTCGGGGCGTTCGTCGAGGCGTGCGACCTCCGGCGGCTCCCGCGGGCCGAGGTCACCGAGGAGGAGCTCGCGCTCGGCGAGGGCCGGGACACGCTCGCGGAGGTCATCGTCCCGGCGGGCTCCGGACTCGTCGGACTGGCGGTCGGCGAGACGAAGCTGGGCGAGCGGTACGACGCGACGGTGCTGGCGGTCCGGCGCGGGGAGACCCTGGTCGTCGAGGACGTCGCCGAGGCGGTGCTCGCGGAGGGCGACGGCCTGCTGGTTCACGCGACCCAGGTCGGGCTCGACCACCTCCAGGAGTCGGGCGACCTGCTGGTCACCGAGGCGGTCGGCGGCGGACCGGACGTCGAACCCGAGCCCATCGACCGCGGGCGGGCCGCGCTCGCGGTGGGCATCGTCGTCGGCGTCATCGCGGTCGCGGCCGCCGACCTGCTACCTATCTCCATCGCCGCGCTCGGCGGCGTGGTGGCGATGGTGGTCGGCGACGTCGTCCGGCCGGCCGACGCCTACGACGCGGTGAACTGGGAGGTCGTCTTCCTGCTGGCGGGGGTCATCCCGCTCGGCCTCGCGATGGAGCGGACCGGGGCCGCCGGGCTGCTCGCGGCCCACGTGACCGCGGCCTCGGCGGCCCTGCCCGCGATAGCGACGCTGGCGCTGTTCTACCTCCTGACCGGACTGCTGGCCAACCTCGTCACGCCGGTCGCCAGCGTCGCGCTGGTGCTGCCCGTCGCGGTCGGCACCGCGGGCGAGGTGGGCGCGAGCGCCTTCGCGTTCTCGCTTGCGGTCACGTTCGCGGCCTCCACGGCGTTCATGACGCCGATGGGCTACCAGACCAACCTGATGGTGTACAGTCCGGGCGGCTACCGCTTCACCGACTACGTGCGCGTGGGCGCGCCGCTCCAGTTGCTGCTGACGGTGGTGACGACGCTCGGTATCGCGGTCATCTGGGGCGTGTAGGGCGAATCGGCGGACTCGCACGACGTCCGACCGGCGCTTCGGACCGCCTTCGGGTGTCTCGGCGGGGTCGACTTCCGGAGAGACCCGAAGCGATACCCGGATACTTATATAATAGTCGAGAAACGTGCGAACTGCTACCATGAACGTTCCGTCGGCGTCGTTCCCGCGAAGCGTCACCCTGGGCGGCCTCACCGTCGCCGGTATCGGGTTCCTCCTCACCAGGTTCACCGTGACGCTGGCCGCCTACGAGGAGCCGACGGCGTTCTACCTCGCGGGCCTGCTCCCGCTGGTGCTCGGCCTCCTCCTGGCGACGTTCGGCGTGGCGCTGGTCGTCGGCCCGTTCGACCCGGCCTTCGTCCGGCGCACCGCGATCTGGTGTCTGGTCGGGACCGGGGCGATGTCGGTCCTCGTCGCGCTCACGCTGCTCGGATCGAACCCCGACGGGGTCGGCGGCGTCGGGGCGACCCTCTCGGAGGCGTACCTCTCGAACTTCCTCATCGGTGGGGCCGTCGGCGGGACGCTGACCGGCGTGTACGCCGCCCGGAACGAGCGCCAGCGCGGCGAGCTCCGGTGGCAGGCCAACCGGCTCGTGACGCTGAACCGCATCCTACGTCACGAGGTGCTCAACTCGGTCACCGCCATCTCGGGGTACGCCGACGTCGTCGCCGACAGGGACGGCCGCGCCGACGGCGACGACCGACCGGTCGAGGTCATCCGGCGGCGCTCGGACCACATCGTCGACACCATCGAGGACGTGCAGCACCTGACCGAGTCGGCGCGGTCGGCGGAGTCCGAACTGGTCGCGGTCGACCTGGTCGAGCGCCTCGAACGCAGCGTCGAATCGGTCCGGGAACGCCACCCGGACGCCGAGTACGTCCTCCACGGGGTCGCCGGACCGGTGCCGGTGTGGGCCAACTCGCAACTGGAGCGGCTCTTCGAGCACCTGCTGGACAACGCGGTCGAGCACAACGACGCCGAGACGCCCCGGGTGGCGGTGAGCGTCGACACAGCCGGCCGGAACGCCGTGGTCCGGGTGACCGACGACGGACCCGGACTGCCCGACCGGGAGCGGTCGATCCTGGAGGACGGCGCGGTCGCCGAGCACGACGATCCGGCGAGCGGGTTCGGTCTCAACGTCGTCCGACTGCTCGTCGAGCGGTTCCGGGGCGCCGTCTCGACCAGCGTCTCGGACGCGGGAACGACCGTCGCGGTGTCGCTGGTCCGCGCGAGCGAGCCGGCGCTCCCGACCGCCGCCCCGTCGACGGGCCGGACGTACGGCGTCGCGACCTCGCGGCTCTCGGTGGCGGTCGGCGCCGCGCTCGTCGCCGGCGTCGCGATGGGCGCGTTCAGCCAGGCGATCGCGAGCGTCATCCCCGTCATCGGGGCGCTGTACGGCGTCGCCCACCCGGTCGTCGGGTGGACGACCCACGAGTTCCACAGCGTCGTGTTCGGGATGGTGTTCGCGGGCCTGCTCACCGTCGGACCGGGGAGCCGGGTCGACGGGGCGGGCGGCCACGTCCTCGCGGGAGCGGCGTGGGGAGCGTTCCTCTGGGCGGTCGCCGCGGGCGTCGTCATGCCCGTCTGGCTCCGGCTCGTCGGGATTCCGGCGCCGGTTCCGAACCTCGGCGCGACGGCGCTGGCGAGCCACCTCGTCTGGGGCGTCTCGCTCGGCGGTCTCTACTACGCGGGCGCCGAGTGGCTGGACGCCCGGGCCGGCGACTGACGGAGCGATCCGCGGATCCGCGGCTGTCGATCGGACCCCCTCGTTGTCGGGGTTCTCGCTGTCGAGCGAGTCGGACCGCGGGGCCGTGCCAATTATTACCACGTGCGTGGTAGCCGGAGCGCATGCTCGTCAACCTCGAACAGTACCAGCACGACGACGCCGACGACGCGGTCAGGTCGGGCGGCGACGTGGACCCGGACCGCGACGCCGACGACTACTTCGGCACCGACGACCTCGACGCCGAGGAGTGGGAGCGCGTGACCGAGGACGGCGAGACGCTGCTGCGGCGCTCGATGACGCTGGAGGAGGTGACGGCCGTCTCGGTGCCCCGGGAGCAGACCCACGAGGACCTGCCGGGCGTGACCGTCCAGATCCGGAAGGGCGGCGAGGAGGAGTACGTCGACAACGCCAGGATCGTCGAGGTCCAGGACCCCGACCCCTGAGCCGCCGAACTCCGCGGACCCGGCGTCGCTCGGGAGACGAGGTCCGAATCGGGGCGCGATGGATTCCGTCGGAACGGACCCGGACGCAGAGAAAGATGCAGGCCGAAGCGGACTGACGCGGTCGGGAAGAACTAACAAGCGCGGTCGCCTACGCTGAACCGACGGGGTGCTCGGGAACGAATGGCGAACGACTTCGCGACCGTCTACCTGACCGTCCTGTTCCTCAACTTCCTCTACCTGGTCGGTCTGCTCTTCGGCGGCATCTGGTACACGAACCGGGTGACGGTGCAGTGCCCGCGCTGCGGCATCAAGTACGCGAAGTACCGGGTCGGGAACCACGAGTGCCCGCCGTCGCTGGTCGGCGACGCCGACAGTTAGTCGGGGGCGAAGTGTCGACGCAGGAGGGCCACGCGGAAGTGATTCTCGCACAGGCGCGTCTCGCGGGCGAAATCCGGGCAAGAGACTGAATCGCGCCTGAGCCGGGGCGAGCTCGGTGGCGAGATATCCGAATCCCAGATCTCGTCTGCTTCTCCCTCCAGAGGGCCCAACGAGGACCAGGGGGAAGTCCGCGTTTGGACCCCTCGACTTCCCTGAGAATGGCCTACTGAGCCTCGATTCGCCAGTAGATGTACTGCTGTACGAACGGCGGGAAGTTGTCGTGACCGCACTCCGGGCAATCGAACCCCGTAACTTCGTCGACACCGACCGGGAACGCGTACCCACAGTCGTTGTGACAGTCGGTCCCGCCGAACGCCAGAGCGAACACGTCTTCGAGTTCGGTCCGATGGTCTGCGAGGTGAGTCCGTGCGTCGTCCTTCACCGCATCAGCGACATCGTTCTCGATGACGGTATCACAGAAGGTGCAGTCGAACGAGTACCCAGTCATTCCCCACCATCCACTTCGTCGATATCGATTCTCTCACCGCTCTCGACCCGAATCCGATACCCCTCGTAGGTGAACGCAACGAGTCCATCGGCGTCACGAGGCGTTCCACCGTTACGGGAGGCAAAGAGGGCATCCAAGGCATCCAAATCAACGACCTCGTCGAGGGGAGGTTGCAGTTCCACCGGGTCCACGTCCTTCCGGTGGGACACCTTCGAGACGATTCGCTCGGTAAGGGTGCGTGCATCAAACTCGGACATCTGGCAGTAGGTTAGAACACCAAAGCAAAAAATCAAGGGGAATTCACCTTTTCTGTCCCTCGTATCAGATATATCTGCTGTACCGTTTTTCCTTGGGGTACTACTCCAGCAGAACTGAACGCGACGAGTTACTTCTGATCACTCCTGATCATCGCCGTCAACGATGGACGTTCCGAAGTCGTTGAAGGGCTGTTGGACCTGTTCCTTCAGCACGTCCGACCGTACGATCTCGAGTCCCATATTGCGGAGGCGTTCCGCCGTGTCAGTCAATTGTTGAGTATCTGTTCCGACGACCTCGATGTGGAGGTTCTCCTGACCGGCGAGCAGCTCGCGGACGGCGACGACGCCTTCCTGTTCGAGAACGTCGTGGCAGATATTCTCGGGGGCACCCGATGCGGTGCAGGTAAACAGGACCCGAAGCGGATACCCGGCCTTCTCGTAGTCGAGTTGCGGGATGTAGCGTTTGATAACGCCTTCATCCTGCATACGAGTGAGGCGATTCCGCACCGTACTTGCGGCAATGTCTAACTGTTCGGCCATGTCGGTACTGGTGCTGTTTCGGGCATCTTGCTGGAGATAGTAGAGGATGCCTTTGTCGATCTCGTCCAGCTCGTAAGTATCCATACCCGGATTACTGCTCACTCCAGTAAAAGACCGTTTCCATAGCAGTTTCCCGCCTCGAGACGCATTCCCGACACAGCCGGTGGACAGCCGCTTCGAGAACCTCCATTCCGTAACGTGAAGTCGACCGTCGCACATCCCTTCCGACGGTCCAGACCCACCACGGAGTTGACGCAGGCGGTCTACGTCCGGTCCGACAGCCTCCGTACCCATCCCCTCCGGGGGACGAGCGCGGGACCGAGAGAGTGCGAAGCCAGAACCATCTGACTGTTGTCGGTCCCGCCGGAACCTACGCGGAGAGTTCATCGAACTACCCGGTCGACTCGCTGGGCGGGTGGGTGTAAACGCCGAGAACCCGTCGCGGTCGCTCGAACGCGAATCGACCGCAGGAGAAGTCCGCCCTCCCCGATTTGAACGGGGGACAAGTCGATCTACAGTCGACTGCTCTACCAGTCTGAGCTAAGGGCGGGCACGCAGTTTCACGTAGGAGCCCTGCCGGACTTAAGGGTTATTATTCACCGGTGGCGACCACCGGCGCCGAGCCTGTCTGGGCCGACCAGAATTCGCTCGAATGCGGGCCGATAGCGAGGACCGAACGACGCCGGAGGGAACAGCCGAACCGTACCCTACTACGTTCGTTACGGTGGACCCCCTGCTACGTGTGTAAACATCGACCGGCCGCCCGCAGACCGGAGGACAGAAGTGCGCGGGCGGGCCGCGAAGGCCGGTTGGACAGTTCACCGGTCGCGGTCATGTCCCGGCTCGGGCAGGACCCCAGTCCACTCCGCGGACGGTACATTCCAGACGAGCGGACATAGCAGCCAGGGGACCACCGTCGACAGTGAGCCACGAGAACCGCCGGAAGGCGGCTCGTCTCCCGGCGTCGCACGGCCGTCAGACATGTTTGGGAAGATTGAAATAGGATGGTCGTCATAGTGTGGGACGAACTGGCACATGAGTAAGATAACCTTCCGCGCGGACGAGGAACTGGTCGAGCGCATCGAGGGCCGCGACGCCTCCAAGAGCGAGATCATGCGGGAGGCGCTGCGCGCGTACCTCGACGAGTCCGACGCCGGGGCTGACGCGACTCGCGTTCCGGACCGCGAGCGCGGCGACCTCGCAGACCCCGACCGGGCGGCGCGACGGCGCGACGCCGCGCCGGACGCCCCGGACGCCGGTCGGGCCGAGCGCCGGAGCGCCGGCAGCCTCGACGACGTCCTCGCCCGGCGCGTGGACGAACTCGTCGCCGACCGCCTCGCCGCGTGGGAGGCCCGCCGGTGCGAGCGCGACCGCGTCGAGGAGCGCGGTCGCGACGTAAACGTCAACGTGACGCTCGAGACCGACGGTGCGACTCGTGCCGCCGACGCGTCCGCAGACAGACACGTTCACGCGTCGTCCGACGCGTCGGACGCCCCCGCGACGGACCGCGGCGGCGACGCCGACGGCCGGGACGCGCCGATCGAGACGGAGAACGCCTGCGGGCAGTGCGGCGAGTCGCTGTCCGACGACCACGTCTACTGCCCCAACTGCGGGGAGAAGGCCGCCCGGCGCGTCTTCTGCGAGTGCGGCGACGAAGTGCGCTCGGACTGGGGCTTCTGCCCGAGCTGCGGCCGCCGGACGCCCGCGGCCGACGTGCTCGACCGGTCGTAAGACAACGTTTTACGCCGGGCGTTAACTATTTAAGTTTTGACTATGTGGGTACGTTCGCGTAAGACGGCCGTCTTACACGGTGGCCCGAACCGCGGCGGAGAACCCGCGTCACGGGCTCACACGGCGTAAGACAGGACGCGCGGGAAGTCGCGCGCCGTCTTACTAACAACAGGGGAAATTACAGAAACATGGAGCGTGTGACACTCCGCATTCCGAAGCAGCAGATAGAAGAGGTCGAACAGATGGTCGAGACGGGCGAGTTCCCGAACCGGAGCGAGGCGATCCGGGCGGCCGTTCGAGATATGTTGAACGAGCAGGAGGACACGACCGAGCAGACGACGAACAAGCGGTCGTGGGCCAAGGTGTAAACGATGCAGGATAT
Source organism: Halorussus sp. AFM4 (assembly GCF_051194995.1). NCBI lineage: Archaea > Methanobacteriati > Methanobacteriota > Halobacteria > Halobacteriales > Haladaptataceae > Halorussus > Halorussus sp. AFM4. Next base: position 625,563 of record NZ_JBNTJT010000003.1, read on the forward strand.
CGTTCAGGACGCGCTGGAGAACGCCGAGCAGGAGAGCCGCGAGATGGACGCCACGACCGAGGGCGACGAGTTCGGCGATCCCCGGATCGTCATCGTCGGCTGCGGCGGGGCGGGCAACAACACCGTCAACCGGCTCTACAACATCGGCGTCGAGGGCGCAGACACCGTCGCCATCAACACCGACAAGCAGCACCTCAAGATGATCGAGGCCGACACGAAGATCCTGGTCGGCAAGTCCCTGACCAACGGGCTCGGCGCGGGGGGCGACCCCTCGATGGGCGAGCGCGCGACCGAGATGGCCCAGGGCACCATCAAGGAGGTACTGGGCGACGCGGACCTCGTGTTCGTCACCGCAGGCATGGGCGGCGGCACGGGCACCGGCGCGGCGCCGGTCGTCTCGAAAATCGCCAAGGAGCAGGGTGCGATCGTCGTCGGGATGGTCTCGACGCCGTTCAACGTCGAGCGCGCGCGCACGGTGAAGGCCGAGGAGGGGCTCGAGAAGCTCCGCAACGAGGCCGACTCCATCATCGTGCTCGACAACAACCGGCTGCTGGACTACGTCCCGAACCTGCCCATCGGCAAGGCGTTCTCGGTGATGGACCAGATCATCGCCGAGACGGTCAAGGGCATCTCAGAGACGATCACCCAGCCCTCGCTCATCAACCTCGACTACGCCGACATGACCTCTATCATGAACCAGGGCGGAGTCGCGGTGATGCTGGTCGGCGAGACACAGGACAAGAACAAGACCGAGGAGGTCGTCCGCGACGCGATGAACCACCCGCTGCTCGACGTGGACTACCGGGGCGCGTCGGGCGGTCTGGTCCACATCACGGGCGGTCCGGACCTCACGCTCAAGGAGGCCGAGTCCATCGCCAGCAACATCACCGAGCGCCTCGAGGCCAGCGCGAACGTCATCTGGGGCGCGCGCATCCAGGACAACTACAAGGGCAAGGTCCGGGTCATGGCCATCATGACCGGGGTCCAGAGCGCCCAGGTCCTCGGCCCGAGCACCCAGAAGCAGGCCGACAAGTCCCGCGAGCAGATGCGGGACGTCGACGCCCAGTCGTTCGACGCCAGCCAGAACGTCGACGACCTCGGCGTCGGCGAGACCCGCGGCTCCTCCGAGTCCGGCGAGTCGTGGGGCGCCCAGAGCGACGGCGGTCAGGACCCGGTCGAGCAGAACAACGGTCTCGACGTGATCCGCTGACGGACCATCAGGTTTCGACGTTCGGTCGACTCGTCGTTTCGCCTTTTTCCGCAGCACAGCTCCAGGCCCGGAGACGCAGCTTCGTCGAGTAGAGAACGGTCCGTCGGGGTCGCCGGGCACCGAACCGGGAGAATCAGGCCGCGTGGATCGCGTCGAGCAGCGAGCACTTCCGGCAGACGTCCCTGGTGGTCGAGGACCCGCAGCGCTCGCACTCGCCGAGTTCGGTGTCGCCCTCCTCGCGGGCGCCGAACTCGCTCACCGCCAGCGACGCCAGCTCCTCGTAGCCCGACATGATGGAGTGGCGGGTGCCCGGGTGGTTCTCCTCGAGCTGGTGGAGGAGCCGCTGGATCTCCCCGCGGTAGGCCTCGCTGGCGTGGGGGCACTCGGTGATGTGGGCCGGCAGGCCCTTCAGGTGGGCGTAGAGGGCGACCTCCTTCTCGGGGACGTCCCGGAGGGGCTTGGCGCGGGGCACGAAGTCGTCCTGTTTACCCCGTTCGTCGAACCCGCCCAGACTCGCGTCGAAGTGCTTGGCGATCTGGGCGACGTCGCCCTCCAGGAAGTTCATCAGCGCGGTCTCGGCCTCGTCGTCGAGGTTGTGGCCGGTCAGCAGCTTGTCGGCGCCGAACTCCTCGGCGTACGACTCCAGCAGGTCGCGCCGGAACACCCCGCAGTACGCGCAGGCGGCCATGTTCTCGGGGTCTTTCTCCACGACGTCGTCCATGCGCACGTCGAACTCCTCCTCGTAGGTGACCAGTTCGTGGCGGACGCCCAGCTCCTCGGTCAGCTCCACGCAGGCGTCGACGCTCTCGTCGCGGTACCCCTCGATGCCCTCGTGGATGGTGAGCGCGACCAGTTCGATCCGGGGGTCCCGCTCGAAGGTCCGATGGAGGATGTCGGTGAGGACCACGCTGTCCTTCCCGCCCGAGAGGCCGACGACCCACGTCTGGGGATCCTCGGGCGTGGCGTCGTCCGGCACGAGGCCGTCCTCCCGGATGCGCCGCCGGACCCGCTTGTCCACCGACGCGAGGAAGTGGTCCTCGCAGAGATGCAGCCCCGAGTAGGCGGCGTGCATCACCGCCTCCTGGTCGCACTTGTCGCAGTCCATCGCTCGTGAGGTGGGGTTCCGGGCGTTTGTCGGTTTCGCCTCGAACCCATGAATGGATGAACGCTATATCAAATTCCCATCCGGTAAGAAATACGGTAGCTATTCGATCGGTAGCGGAACGGCGGGCGGGTTACTTATGACAAATTTATTTTATATGTGCGGACGGGGGCGTGAGGCGACGACGACGCCATTCAGGACAGTCCGGGCAAACGGGCGCTGGACGAGACTCCGCACTCATCGTCTGTCGGGCGTCCGCGGACGGCGGTCCCGTACCCCGCGGCCGCCCGTCGCCTCGCGGACCCGCGGCCCCGGGGAATAAGTCGGGCCGCCGCGTATGCGAACTCATGCCAGTGGGTGGGTACGACCCCGAGGACCTCGACGACCGGCTCGAGACCGCGATGGAGGCCGAGGGCACCGAACCGTCGAACTGGCTGACCGACGAGGAGCGCCGGGAGTGGGAGCGCGGCGGGAGCCTCGTCGACCTCCTCGGCGAGGACGACATCCGGGACCTGCTCGGGGAGGACCGGGCGTCCGACGGACCGGGGAGTTGACTGGCTGCGGGACGTATCGCCACCGATGCGCCGCGTACCCCAGGCCGAGGTGCTCCGCGAGTGGCTGCGGGTCGAGCGGAGCAAGCCCGACGCCGAGTGGTTCCCGATCGACTCGCTGTCCGAGCGGGAGGCGCTCGACGAGCTGCTGGACCGCAAGCCGGGCGCGGCCGCGTTCGTCTGGCGGGACGCGCCGGTGCGGTGGCGCGAGACGACCCTCGATCGCGAGGCGGTCGAGTCGCTGGAGGTGGTCGAGGGGCCGCCGGACCTGCGGTGGCGCGCGCTCTCGCCCGACGGGACCGTTCGGGGCGCGGCCGACCGGATCGTCCGGTGGGACCCCGACGCGCTGGCGGCCGAGACCGGCGTGGACGTCGAGACGGTGATCGACTTCGTCGACGAGATGCCCGGGGGACCGCTGGTAATCTCGACCCGGGAGGGCTGCGTCCCGCGGTACCTGGCCGACGGCAACCACCGCGCGGTGGCGCTGGCGCTCCGGGCGCGGTCGGACGACCGCGAGTTCTCGCGGCCCCGGGCCTACCTCGGCGTCGGCGCGAACCGCGTGCTGGGACCGCTGGCCCAGCGGGTCTGCGGGGCAGTTCGGTCGCTGCTCGGGGACGACCCGGACCGCGCGGACCCGCGCCGGGCCAAAGAACGATAAGCCGGCCCGCCGTAGCCCGCTCGGACGGTTCGGCGCCGTCGTGACCCACTATGCCAGCACGGGCGCTCTACTTCACGGGGGACGGCGAGGTCGAGGTGCGCGACCGCGAGGTCGGGGAGCCCGGCGAGGGGGAGGTCCGGGTCCGGGCCGAGCGCTCGGCGGTCAGTCCCGGCACCGAGCTGCTGGTCTACCGCGGCGAGGTGCCGACCGGGATGGCCGCCGACGCGACGATCGACGCACTCGCCGAGGAGTTCGAGTTCCCGCTCCGGTACGGCTACGCGGTCGTCGGCCGGGTGACCGCGACCGGGCCGGGCGTCGATCCGGCGTGGACGGACCGCCGGGTGCTCGCGTTCAACCCCCACGAGAGCCGGTTCTGTGCGCCGGTCGACGACGCGGTGCCCGTCCCGGACGACTGCTCGGCCGCGGCGGCGACCTTCCTGCCGAACGTCGAGACCGCGGTGAACCTCGTTCAGGACGGCGCGCCGCGGCTCGGCGAGCGCGCGGCCGTCTTCGGCCAGGGCGTGGTCGGCCTGCTGACCACCGCGCTGCTCGCCGACTGCCCGCTGGCCGACCTGGTGACGGTCGACTGCCACGCGGCCCGGCGCGAGCGGTCGCTGGACCTGGGCGCCGACGCCAGCCTCGCCCCGGACGGGGCCGACCGCGCCGCGAGCGACGTCGGCGACCGGCTCCGGGAGCGGCTCGGCGACGAGTTCGGCGGCGCGGACCTGACCTACGAGCTGTCGGGCGACCCGGAGGCGCTGGACGACGCGGTCGCGGCGACCGGCTACGACGGCCGGGTCCTGGTCGGGTCGTGGTACGGGACCAAGCCCGCGGAGCTGGAGCTCGGCGGGCGGTTCCACCGGAGCCGGATCAGCGTCGAGAGCAGCCAGGTCAGCACGGTCGACCCGGCGCTCCGCGGCCGGTGGTCGAAGGACCGGCGGCTGGCGGTGGCGTGGGACCGCCTCCGGGAGCTCGGCCCCGAGCGGTTCGTGACCCACGAGTTCGACGTCGAAGACGCCGGGGAGGCGTACGCGCTGCTTGACGAGCATCCCGGGGAGGCGCTCGGCGTGACCTTCCGGTACTGAGCGCCGACCCGCCGCGGTCTCGCCGTCTCCGTCGCGAACCCCGTCTCGGCCGCCCGCTCCCTGCTCCGCCCCGGAGCTCCCGGAGTCCGGCCCCGGCTTTCAAGCCGGTGGCGGTCGTGCCGACAGTGACATGTACACCGTCACGGTCCGGCGCAGCTTCGTGGCCCAGCACTTCCTGACGGTCCCGGACCCCGGTCCCGAGGGCGACCTCCACTCCCACCGCTACGCGGCGGAGGTCCGACTGGAAGGGGCGGAGCTGAACGAGTACGGCTACCTCGCGGACATCGACGCCGTCGAGGAGCGCCTCGACGCCACGGTCGGGCGCTACCGGGACGCGACGCTCAACGACCTGCCGGCGTTCGAGGGGCTGAATCCGAGCCTCGAACACTTTGCGCGCATCTTCGGCCGGCGGTTCTGGGACGGGCTGGACGCCCCCGAGGTCGAGTCGCTGACGGTCGAACTCCGGGAGGACGACGTGGCGCGGGCGTCCCACCGGCGGGAGGTCTGACCGGCCGCCGTGCGCGTCGGCCTGGCGGTCTACGGCGACCTCGGGACCACAAGCGGCGGCTTCCTCTACGACCGGAGGCTCGCGGCCGCCCTCCGAGACGCGGGCCACCGGGTGTCGGTCGTCTCGCTGCCCCGGCGCGACTACCCCCGCGCGCTCGCCGACAGCCTCGACCCGCGGATTCGCCGGCGCCTCCGGGGGTTCGACCTGCTGGTCGAGGACGAGCTCTGCCACCCGTCGCTGGTCGGCCACAACGCCGCGGTCGACGCGCCGGTCGTCGCGGTCGTCCACCACCTCCGGAGCAGCGAGCGGTGGCCGGCGTGGCAGCGACCGGTCTATCGGGCGGTCGAGCGGCGCTACCTCCGGAGCGTCGACGCCGCGATCTACGCCAGCGAGTCGACCCGAGGCGACGCCGAGCGACTCGCGGGGCCGCGCCCGTCGACGGTCGCACGGCCCGCCGGCGACCGGTTCGACCCCGGGATCGACGCGGACGCCATCGCGGCGCGGGCCGAGCGCGAACCCCTCACCATCTGCTTCGTCGGCAACGTGGTCCCGCGGAAGGGCCTCGACGTGCTGCTCGACGGCCTCGCCCGCGTCCCGGGCGACTGGCGACTCTCCGTGATCGGCAGCGAGTCCGCGGACCCCGGATACGCCCGAGAGACCCGACAGCAGGCCCGCAACCTGGGCATCGCCGACAGCGTCCGATTCGAGGGACGACTGCCCGACGACGCCCTCGCCGACCGACTCGCGGAGAGTCACCTGCTCGCGGTCCCCTCGCGGTTCGAGGGCTACGGCGTCGTCTACCTGGAGGGGATGGGGTTCGGCCTCCCCGCGCTCGCGCCGACCGCCGGCGGCGCGCCCGAACTCGTCACCCACGGCGAGGACGGGTTCCTCGTCGCGCCGGACGACGCCGCGGCGGTGACAGAGGCGGTCGAGACCGTCCTGTCGGACCGCGACCGCCTGCGCGAGATGAGCCTGGCCGCGCGCCGCCGCTTCGAGCGCCACCCGGGCTGGGACGAGTCGATGGCATCGGCCCGGCGCTTCCTCGAAGCAGTCGCCGAGAAACGGGAGTCGAAGCCGCAGACCGACCGGCCCCGGGAGGAGGCCCGACGGTGAACTTCCCGCGGTACCTCTCGGCGAAGCGGAGCGTCGACGACCGGGCGCTGAACCGGCGCGTCGAGGCCCGGCTCGCCGACGAGCTCCGGGACCGCGACCGACTGCGAGCGGTGGAGGTGGGCGCGGGCACCGGGTCGGCGGTCGCCCGGCTGCTCGACCGGCCGTGGCTCCCCGACCGCGTGCGCTACACCGCGGTCGACGTCGAGGAACGAAACGTCGCGGCCGCGCGCGAGCGCCTGCCCGCGCGCGGCGCCGCGCTCGGCTACGCGGTCGGGCGGGCCGGCGACCGGTTCGTCTGCTCGCGGGGGCGTCGCCGAGTCGAGGTCGAGTTCCGGACCGGCGACGCCTTCGAGTTCCTCGAGGGGGTCGACGAACCGGTCGACCTCGCGGTCGCTCACGCCTTCGTCGACCTGGTGGACCCCGCCGACGCGCTCGCGGCGTTCCGGGACGCGCTGGCGCCCGACGGACTGGCGTACTGTCCCATCACCTACGACGGCGAGACCGCGTTCGAGCCGTCCGCCGACGCCGAGTTCGAGGAGGAACTGTTCGACGCGTTCCACCGCCACCTCGACGCCGCGGGCGACAGCGAGGCCGGCCGGCGCCTGCTCGCGCTCGCCTCCGAAGACGCTGAGTCCGCGGGGGAGAGCGCGGAGACGGGCATCCTCGCGGCCGGCGGCTCCGACTGGGTGGTCCGGCCGCGCGGCGGGGCGTATCCCGCCGACGAGCGCTACTTCCTGCGCTGCATCGTCGAGCTGATCGAGCGCGCGGTTCGCGCCGAGGCCGCGGTGCCAGACCGGCGGCTGACCGAATGGGCCGACCGGCGACGCGACCAGATCGACCGTGCGGAGCTGGTGTACGTCGCCCATCAGCTCGACCTGCTGTTTCGGTGACTCGACGAGATCGTCGATACGAGGCCTCTCAGTACTCCTCCGGGCCGATGGAGGGGGGTCGTGAGAGGAGACGGAGACGAACGGAGAGGCAGTGTAGTTGCGAAGGACAGAATTTGTGCATGAGGGCTCGATCTGGTGGGGCGGCACCTGTGAATACTCATCCAGAATGTTGCGAATAAGGCAGAACGGATAGATGCATAAGATATTGTATGGGAGAATGGATGAATATAATTCTCTGATTTTATTGTTCTCTGTATGAGGGGAGTTGAGGCTGTTACGATATCTGTGGGACCCCGGTTGTAATTATCGGAAACATAATTCATACAGCAAAGTTCCAATAAGAGGTTCGCTTTCCTCCATAGATTTCTCTGGAAGTGAACGTCACTCTCCTTCTAATTCTATCTTTCCCTTCACCGTTTCAATCAGAAAGCAACTATTCTTTTCCAGTAATTTTAACACAGAGTGATTTGAGTTCACGTTAGGAACTATACGTGGTTTGCTATGACTTCTGAAGCAAGATCCAGCACTGCGCCAGAGTTTGTTGAAACTGCCTTCGAAACGACAGTCGAAGACGAAACAAAGCATCGTCTTCTGAGCGTCATAGAATCCACTATCTCGAACCTCCGTGTACAGATGGGGGACGATACGCTCGAAAAGATGCTCCGATCAGATTCGGGGTCTTACAAACTCAGGGGGAGCATGACACGGGATGGCCTTCAGCCGGAACCCTTCACACAACAAGCGATTATCGAACCGATTCTTGATGCTTTGGGGTACGAGTATTCGACTGAAGCGGGCGGTCTTTCAGGAGGACAGACTATGGTCGCCGACTACACCGTTTCGCTCCGAAACCATTCTAACATCGACTCTACTCGACTTCTCATTGAAGCCGAACCGGTTAACAAGAACCTGCATTCGAGAGAACACGGTGCTGGACAGGTAAAAGATTGGCTCGGTAGGCGAGAGTTCGAATCAGACTTCGGCATCGCTACTGACGGACTTCGTTGGATGTTGATCCGGTATGATCCCGATTCGTATACTCACAACGTCATTGAAGAGATAGACCTTCAGCCGCTCTTTCTTGAACTCTTCCTGAATCAAGTCGGGAATCAAGAATCACTCGAAGAAGTTATCGAAACCGACAACGAGCAGGTTACTCGTCTCATTCGCACATTCCATTTCGATAATTTCCTTTCAATTGCCGGTGACGCTCGGCAAGTCATCAAGCGCAAACAGGAGGAAATTACGGATGACTTCTATGATGATTATATCCGATACGTCTTCGGTATTGTGAGCGAAGACAAAGAAACAGCTCGCTCTCTTGTCGGGGATGGCGTTGTCGTACCGGATGGGGCCTCCGAGCAAAACGCCAGGCTCTTCTCAGTCGAATTGATGAACCGCCTCGTCTTCATCAAGTTCCTCGAAGACAAGTCCCTCGTCCACCCTGACCTTCTGAAGACTCTTAAGGAAACCTACGAAGGTGGATTTTACACCGGGTCATTCTACGAAGAATTCCTCCAATCGCTCTTCTATGACGTAATGAACAACAAGCCGGACGACCGTCCATCACAGGTAAAGGAAATTGACCTGTTCCAGAACATCCCCTATCTCAACGGTGGCCTGTTCCGCCCGACCATCAACGGCGATAACTTCGAGGAAGAAGATTTCAATGTTCGGAATTCTGTTCTCTTCTCTATCATCGACCTACTAGAGCGGTACAGTTTTTCGGCTGGGGGCGCACCGACCGACCTTGATCCGAGTATCCTCGGCAACGTCTTCGAGAAGACCATTAACTACGTTACCAGCGACAATGCGGACAAAAACAAGGAACTCGGAGCATACTACACACCGAGCGAGATTACTCGATTCTGTGCCGAAGAGACTGTCCGTCCGGCCCTCCTTGACCGTTTCCAGACCGTATTGGCTGAAGAGTGCGACTGGCCAGAACACGAGGTCGAACGATTCGACTCTATCTACGAACTCATCGAGGGGCTTCCCGGCCACATGGGAACAATTGGCCCACTATTGGACGAGGTAGACGAGTTTCGAGTCGTGGACCCGGCCTGTGGAAGCGGTCACTTCCTTACTTCTGTTCTCGAAGAAATCGTCAACATCCGAAAAGCCCTCTACGCTCAGAATGAATCCTACCCTGATGAGTACCGCCTGAAGAAGACGACAGTCTTGAAGAATATCTACGGAGTGGACGTAATGGGTCCAGCGGTTGAGATTGCCAAACTCCGGTGTTGGCTCTCAGTCATCTCGGAACTTGAAACAGAAAACGTAGACGACCTTGCCGACGACGATGCTCTCGCTCTTCCGAACATCGCCTTTAACCTGCGGGAAGGCAACAGCCTCATTGGATACACGGGTTTCCCTGAGACCACTGACAACGGTGAATACACACTTGGGAGTTTCAGCGAGGATAGCGTCCGCGACCGCTATCAGGACATTATTGACGAGATCGAGAAACACGAACAGGCCATCGACAGTGAAACCGCCGAGAGACACCGACGCCGGGCCTTTGAAAAACTCCGTAATGCCCGGGAGGAACTGATTGACGACATTCACGGAGATTTCGTTGAAGCTGGCGTTGATGACATCACTCCTGGACAAGTAAAAGCGATTGAACCGTTTAACTGGGTACTGGAGTTCGCTGAAGTTTACGCAGATGGAGGGTTTGACGCAGTAGTTGGAAACCCCCCATGGGACGTTCTCCGGACTAATAGAGACGACTATTTCTCTCGCTTTGACCCGGTTTTCCGCTCTCGTATGCCCCAGGATAAGGATGAGAAAATGGAGGAATTACTAGAAGACCCTGTGGTTGAAAAAGGATGGGAAGAGTACAACCGTGAAATGCAGGCACGGGCAGACTACTTTAACAACTCCGAAGAGTACGTCCTTCAAACCCCGACCGTGGACGGAAAGAAAACGACCTCAGAAAACGAATTATCAATGCTATTTCTAGAACGTGTTACCGACCTTGTTGATAGCGATGGGTATGTCTCCTTCGTTGTCCCGAACATCATCTTCACCGGCGCTTCGAGTAAGGATATTCGCTCGTACCTACTGAACAACGCCACGATTCAGTCTATCCTTCACTTTGAGAACAACGGTATCTTTGATGGTATTGATACTCGATACAGATTCGGTGTTCTAACTTTCAAGAACTCAGGGACTACAGAGTCCGTCCAAGGAGCGTTTGCAGAGAAATCACTTGATATACTTGATGATTTTGAGGAACGCACCGTGGATATTCCGCGTAACGTGCTTGCTCGGTACTCGCCGGAGGCGAAGATCTTTCCTCAGGTTTCGGCTAAGACAGCCAACGATGACGTGTCTGAGGTTGATGTGTTAGATAGTATTCTTCAACATCCACCGTTGAGTAAAAGTGTATCTGGACGTTGGCATGCTGAAGTTCACCGTGAATTAGACCGTACATATGATTCTGATAGGTTTGTGGAAAGTGAATCCGCAGGGGATTATCCAGTCTATGGTGGCAAGAATATCTACCAATTCACTTTTGACAGTAGCTTCTATGGTGTACAACAGCCGGAGTTTTGGAGTATAGAAGAGGATGGTAACCCCGACCAAAGTGCAAAACAGAGAATACGAGACAAAGAGATTCGCAACCTCAAGACCGATCTCTACGAATCGTTCGACGGATCAGGTTCACAGAAGCAGTTCGTTAACGATCTACTTGAGGAACATCGGGGAAAACCACTATGTGAACAGGACGTGAAACTAGATTGTACTGACTACAGGATTGTTTTCCGTGACATAGCCCGTTCAACTGACGAACGGACATTAATCGCGGCGGTAATTCCTCCTGGTGTTGTCTGTCATAGTAAATTGCGCACCTTACGCCCACATGTTGTTTCTCCAGAATCGAAGGAAGAACTGACAGAGTACCCATTACGCGAGATCTATAAACCACTGTTTAGCCCCGAGGAGTTGTTCGTAGCCACCGGGCTGTTGAACAGCCTTCCATTTGATTACCTAATCCGGACGAAAACTGATACTACGATTGTGGAATACAAGTTCACCGAATCTCAGGTTCCTCGTCTCACCGAAGGGGACGAGTGGTTCGACTACATCTGGACACGGGCTGCCAAACTCAACTGCTACGGTAAAGAATTTGAGGAAATGCGCGACCGACTTGGTGGCATTGAACCGGTGACGGACTTGAACGAACGACGGCAAATGCAGGCTGAACTTGACGCCGCAGCTTTCCACGTGTATGGTCTCAACCACGACCAAACCGAATTCGTACTTGACGACTTCAATCAGGTACAGGACCCTCGCCTAATGGACGATGCCTACTTCGAGATGGTGAAAGAAAAGTACGATAAACTGAGTCAATAAGTATATGGCAAAGACGGTGATTAAGATAAATACACACCAAAATTTCAATATATAGTTGCGAAACAATTGCTTGTTCTGGGCCAAAAGTGGAAAAGTGGAAACGCCACACTTCCTCTTATACTGCCATCCGTGTTATAGCCGCACATGATTCAAGATGCCCGGGTGCTACAATCGGAATTTGTTCCAGGAGACATTGTCCGCCGGGATGCCGAACTCAACGCCATTACACGCGCGTTGAATCCCATCACTCGCGGAGAATCAGGAGAAACAACATGCCTTTTCGGGCCAACAGGTGTTGGTAAGACCTGTACTGCGAAATACATCTTTGAACGCCTCAGAGAACGCGTCATTGACCTCAACACCAATTACATCAACTGCTGGGAAGCCCCGACCAAGTTTAAAATTCTCCATCAGGTTCTTGACGGTGTTCATAAGACAGTGGATATTCATCGCCAATCAACTCCAACGGATGTTCTCACTGACAGACTCCACGACTATGACGGTCCACCTTACATCGTCATCCTTGACGAAGTAGATCAGCTCCACGATACCCGGACTCTCTATGACCTGAGCCGCATGCGCGAATTGACGATGATATTGATAGCGAATCGCGAAGAAGAACTATTTGCCCGACTCGATGACCGCGTTAGCAGCCGCCTGAAGACTGCCACATGCATCGACTTTGACCCGTACTCAACGACCGCTCTCGTCGCTATTCTACAAGACCGCGTCCAATGGGGACTTGAGGAGGGTGCCATTACCACATCACAATTGGAAACAATAGCGGAAACTGCCGCTGGAGATGCTCGAGTAGCAATTGGAATCTTGCGAGGCGCGGCCCGTCAGGCTATGCAAGATGGAGGAACCGAAATCACTGATGAGTTGATTCAAGATACAGTCTCGCACGCAAAAGCAGAAATTAAGCGCCAAACGCTCGATCGCTTAACTGAGGATCAGCGCGTTCTCTTTGAGATTGTTTCTGAAAACGGTGACATCGCGCCTAGCGACCTCTACGATGCATACCAAAACCGAGTAGATGAGCCAAAGACCAACCGGATGGTTCGTAATTACTTGAGCAAGATGTGTCAGTACAACCTCATCGTTGCTAATGGTGAAAATCGAGGTCGGACCTATCGAACCAAAGTATAACAGATTAAATAGGGTCCAAAGGTCATCACGGACCTATTCTACGATGGGTGGCATAATACGGAGGTTCTTCACCTGTACGTTTTTACCATTTTAATTCTAATTATTCGCTATGGATTACATACCGGTATTTCTTCGTCCAGTGAGTCAGATGAACACTGGTCTTGAGTCGTACGTTGAAGACAAAGCGAAGGATGTTGAAACGATTACGTCAAGCTCTGATAAACTATATTTTAAACAGTCGGAAGAAGTTCCTGTGTGGCAGTACAAGGAAGCGCTCCAGGGAAAGCCCGTGATTGAACACGGGAAGAAAGTGAAGGTATCAAAAGAAGTGAATCATCCCGAACGCCATTGGTGGATTGTCACCGATGGTCTGCTGGAAAACCTTGATCCACCGTTGAGGGATCATGCAGACATTTTCGACCTGATTCTGGCTGTAAACCTGTGCATTGAGGAGCCAGTTGCGTTTTCCCAGAGTCCTGGACAAACAATCGGGGGAACATTCCAGGTTCGAGAGAATGCGCTAGAATCTCGAGATGATTTGTCCCTGGGGAGTATGCCGCTCGCAATACTCACAATGAATGAAATCCCCTCACAGGTCAGGTTATCCGAATCTCCTGAAAACATCTATGAGATGGTTCGAGATTTCAGATCAACGTCAGTCGAATCGGATGAAGATATGGATATTCGGGTTGGGCTACATATGTACGATGATGCCTTGACGGCTTCTCTCTGGACCGCTATGTCTAACTTCTTCTTCGTGTGTGAGAATGTCCTCTGTTCGGGGCGACCGGCTAAGCCAGTCCCTCGAATCACAGAGGTGACGGAGATGAGTGAGGAGGAAGCAAAAAATTGGAAGAAAGCAGTTCTTCGGTTGAAACACCCTGACAAAGGTGATGTTCCGAGTTTATACCAACAGACAGACCTCAAGGTACCTACCTTAAGATACATGCGCCGGACGGCAAGCATGGCAATAATCCAGGCCATGAAGAATCGACACTGTGACTCCAATATTGAGTCATAGCTTCAAATAAGAACCTCAGAGTGCTGGCCAACTCCCCTTGTGGGACATGGAATGAAGTGATACTGACAATGACTAAGTGGATTGACCCAATGAATGATAACAGATGGTTCCGTCTCGGGCGACTATTGAAGATACGCTTAGATCACATGGGGTTGAAGCTGCGCTTGTCAGTGTAGCTTTCACCACAGCCCTGTTCGCGGCTGCGTATTTTCTCCCAGTCCCATTTGTTAGCACAATTTCGGTTGTTGCAGGTGGATTCTCTCTAGTAACTGGAACTGCTGGTCTATATTTGAACCATCGAACCCAGCAACTGGAACGCGATAATAAAAAATACGGGGAGGTGTCGAAAGAGGTTGATCGGGAGCGTAAAGCACACAAGGAACGGAATCAAGCAAAGGAGAATCTACGTGAGTATCAGAGGATGACGCGCATCCTTAAAGATCGTGATGTAGACTTGGCGAAGCTCATTGACAACCAGACTGCATCAAGCCAGATTGCACTACTCGTATTCCGCGACCAAGAAGCTCCAGAAGACCACGATTACTACCAACCTGATAATGAGGATAACAAGAACAAGTTCATCCGATACCGTACGAAGCAAGCGTATGGTGGGGAGACAATCTCCTCATTTACATGGATGCTACCACCGAGTGTTGTCGCCGAAGAGGGACTCGAAAACGCGACCCGTGACGAGTTGAAGCAATGGTTCCGTGAGAATATATACGACTACTACGGCGATGAACAGTTCGAAGCAAATGTTCTCCTAATGGGTTTGATGGACGTGAGTTCCATCTTCTCAATCACGAAAGAGGAGACAAAACTCGGGAAGTTCGCCGAAAATCTCATCGAATATGACGACGAATTCACGGAAAAAGACCTCTACGAAGCCTTAGCCGAGGAACGTGTAAACATGTTAGAAGAGGTCAAATCTGGCCGATTGGTGTTCTTCCTTCCTGATAGTCTAGATGAGGACACGGTGGATAAGATTCGAGACCAAAGCGATGTTGTGAAGTCAGAGTTGACCGATGGCGGACTACGGGAAATATCTGACGAGGATAGCGTTAAACCTCTGAGTGTGGGCTTCGAGAAACTCGGTATTCCGCGAGCAGACGAGTTGGCTAGTGAAATTGTTGCGGAAGCTCAGATGTGGAAAGAGAAACTTGAGGAAGTCTGAACGCTGAACCTCACCACGGTTGCTAGTTACACTCTCCATAGTACGCTGGAGTTCTGGCATAGTTTCGGTAGACGGGACATGCCGATGCTGAACGCCGGACCAACCTTAGTTACCGGAAACACCACCCAGTTCTCTATTTGGTCTTCTCTCGCACAATCTTCTATGCTGCATCGGGATTCAGATCGCACTCATATTGCATGGGACATAGAAACAACGGGCTTTGGCTGGGACGACGAAATCACAGTCTCGGGATTCTGGTTTCCAAATGCACATGCAGAACTCATCGTTAATACCGACGAGCAGTCACTTGACACAGATTCGTTCGAAAACCACCTCCAGGACATCAGTAACGGCGTTTCAATTACGGTGACAGCCAGGGATGACGAACAAGGGTTGTTGGATGCAATGCAGCAGCTCCGGTTCAATCGTATCGACGAAGAGTACAATCGGCTGGTGGCCTACAATGCAGATAACTGGAAGGGCGGGTTTGATCTCCCCTTCCTACGAACGAGATGCGTCCATCACAATACGAAATGGGTATTCGGTAACCTGGAGTTCGCCGATTTGTTTGACCCGACGAAAAAGAGACTTAACACCACTCAGACGTTCTATGGCAAAGGAACAGACATCAACTCATTGACTGGCGCTCATGCAATTCTCTTTACCGAGGTTGAAGAAGTGCCGACTGAAACAACCAACGACAACACTGAGCATCCGTGGTATCGGAAACAACCGTACGACCCGTTTGTGACATCAGGGAGTGCATCTGCTTGTTACCGACGGGGCGACTTTTTACCGGTCTTGTAGCATAATCTCAGTGATGTTCATCGGACTTGGGAACTAGGGGAAGTGATTCGAGCATTCGTGTCCTCAAAAGACATCACAGACAAGAAACTTTGATTGGAAAACCGAAAGTCTACGTCATTTTCCGTTCCGATTTGAGTCCTGGAAGGATAGTTATGTACTGGTTCAAAAACGCGGTGGTTCATCGTCTTTGAATTCCGGGGCACCCTCTGGTGGGTCAATTTTCTCATACGCGATGATGATATCCCGTTCAACCTTCTCCATTTTTTCAATCAGGTCCTCCTGCAAATCCCCGATTTTCCGGTACAACCAGAACATGTTATTTGCGTCCATATACCGTCGTATGCTCTTCCCGAGAGGAGTGAACAAGTAACGAGGGTGGGAAGAATCATCCATCTCTACCACCCTCTTTTCAACTAAATTCAATTCCTTTGCTTCACTCAGACGGGTATTGATAGTATTCTGGCTTGGGCGAGAACCTTTGGCGATCTCATTGTACCTAGCGCCGTCTTCGGGGTCTATATCTCGGAACATCGGTATGACTCCCGTTCGTATTTCACCGTTTTCCTTCGTTAGGAAGGCGAGTACTTCCTCGACTGTCCCATATTGGTGATTCTTTTCGTCGTTATCATCTTCCACTGGGGGTTCTGGCGGGTGTTCATCGCGCATGGGATACGTAGTTCTATTTGAGGGAGGGGTCCTGATGGTCGCTACACATCTACCCAGGACCGTATGCTCCTTGAATCTGTATCTTACTACGAATAGTAGTAGAGTGCAGTTCCAATTTCAGTTGGTTCCTGGTCCATAATATCCCGCAGGCACGCTATCTACTAGCGGAAGTTCCGGAAGCCACACGCCAGTCTATAGGTGCAAATTGCACCTATTCAAACCAAGCTGATGCCAACCATGAATGCAAATTCCAATTCAGAGTTAGAGAGCTTCCAAGGGCGCGCCGGGGTCAGGGGTCGGAGATGAGTGACACAGGCGTCTCTGGAGGGAAAACTCTCCTTGCAAAGCAGGCAAGCGAGATAATAGAGAGTGAGACAACTGCGCTAGACTTGGTTTCGAAGTTAGACGTCGATATCTACCGTCACGATGACCGACACAAGGATACTCCTTCTAAGCCGTTTGTCCCGACATTCAGGGCGATATTGGCTAAACGACTCGAAGATTGGGGTGATCGAGAACTTCGTGAGAGGCTCACAAGTGACGATAGTATCGCAGCGGAACTCGGATTCAACCCGGACGATATTCCCGATCGAAGCACTTTCTATAGAGCTGACAAGCATCGTTTTGAAGAACTTGATACTGTCCTGAAAACCAGTGTTAGGCAGATTGAAACCATTGCAGCTGAACGGGGGAGTCCAATAGGCGCAAACCTAGTGCCAGAGGATTCAGAGGGGTCGTCAGAACGGACACTACGCCGTCTTCTCCGTCGAAAGACACGAGAGGTTATCGATGAGATGAGGGATGTCGTATTTCCAGCACTGAACATCCCACGGCCTGACGAACCAATTTACGAAGAGGATGAGTTACTGATGGTGGAAACACTGACGAGTCTCCTGCATTCTGCCGCCAATGACGGGGCAGACATCTTCAGTGACAAATGTGACCCTGAAGCAAAACTCAGTGAAGAAGATCCGTTCCATCTTGATGGACCCACCGGTGAGACGCTGCTTACAGCCATCAAAGAGCTTGTCCCGGTGTTAATCACGAAGATGGTGAACCGAGCGGCGTTGCGGTGCTTAAGTCGTGCGAAACCGTACATAGAGTTTGAACGTCCAGTTAAAATAGCATGTGACCACACGTACGTCGGCTTTTATGGTGAGTTAGAGGGAATGGAGCGTCTGACGAAGGCTCCAGACGATAAAAAGTACGAGGATTGCCATGAGTTCGCGACTGCCAGTATTGTTGGAGACAACGTGAGTTTCCTTGTTGCGATGTACCCTGTGGGGGACCCGGATCACCATGAGCCAGATGCGTATCCTGGGAAGGACCGAAGCTACCGCCAAGGCCATATCATGCGTGAACTGTTAGACCAAGCTACTGAGGCAGTAAGTGTGAGGAAGCTCGTTGCTGACCGTGCTTTCTACGCTGCAGATGTGTTTGCTGCGTGCGAAGAACACAACATCAAGTATACGATTCCTGTTCCAGAAGGGGAAAGAGCTGCATCTGTTGTGGAAAAAGCTGGTGATCAGGTATATGTGAGAGAAAACTACGGAGTGTCTGGCCCAGTGAAAGGGGGTGTGACGAACACAAGGGTGGAGACAAACATCGTGGTATTGCCACCAGACGACGATTATGATTCTAAACAACCCTTTGCGACTAATTCCGAAGTGAGTGATGAGATCAGTCTTGACCGGAGAGAGACGAGACGGAAAATTAAACGATACACGGATCGAGGAGGCATTGAAACCTCGTACGAGAAAATCAAGGATTTTGCAGCCTGGACAACATCGCGTGAGTACGTGGTTCGACTATTCCACTTCGGGTTTGCGACCTTGCTCTACAACATGTGGTTGTTAGTGGATTTAATGGTGCAGAGTGCAATCGATCTCGAATTTCGAGCGAAGCCGCGGATAACAGCTGATCGATTCCGGAAAGCATTCGAGCGGGAAATTAACCGAATTCTTCGCGGTTAGGCAACTTCTGTCGGGTTAGCGACTGGATAGAGGAATCACTACTGCTATATCTGCTTTCTCTCTTTTCCACACAGAATTGAACAATACCTTGGATATTGAGGGTTATCTTCCTGGTCTTGAACGTTGAGAGGCATCGATGACCCCGGAAAAACTGGGATTCCTATGCACAATCAAGGGGGCATTATCATCTACAGAGAGGCATATTCGATATAGCGTCATAAAATTCATTGAGGGCTGGCGGCGGGAAACGGGACGGCCGAGCGGACGCGTCGGAAACAGCGAATCAGCTACTCGAACGGGTGTTTGACGGCGTTACGCAGAGCAGTTGTTCGGACCCATCTCCATCTCGGTCGCCTCGCTCTGCTCGACCGACTCGGCGCCGCGGTTGACCGCGATGATTCGCTCGAAGCTCGGCGGCTTCTCCTGGTCGCCCGCGGTCAGACGCTCGACGAACTCGTCCTCGGCCAGCTGGAGCAGGTCGAACGTGGTCCTGGCCTCGCCGACCGTCGCGCGGACCGGTTCGCCCGGCGCGCCGTGAGCGAACTCGCCGTCGCTGGTGACCTCGACGTGGCCCGGCAGGACTGCGAGGTCGTCGGGTTCCGCGAGGACGGTTCGATGCAGCGACTCGTACTGCATCCGGGCGCCCGCGGCGGCGTCCTCGTCGCCGCCGTCTCGCGGCTCCGCCGCTCGACTGTCCGAGGCGCGCTGCGCCTCGCTCTCCAGCTCGGTACGGCCGACCGACCCCACGTGGAGGGTGTCTGCGGTCAGGACCGCCTCGCGGTTCACCAGCAGGTTGACCGACTCGGTCGTGTGGCCGGGCACGCGCAGCGCCTTGAGCTGGACGTCGCCGACCTCGACCGCCTCGTTGCGACCCAGGGGCGCGAAGTCGTACGTCACGTCGCGCTCGCGGGCGGCCTCGCTCAGGTGGTACGGAACCCCGAGTTCGGCCGCGAGCTCTCGCCCGCCCGAGACGTGGTCGGCGTGGACGTGGGTGTCGAACACCCGGGTGATCTCCCAGTCGCGCTCGTCGGCCACCGCGCGGAACTCCGCGGCGTGGCGAGTGGCGTCCACGACCCCGGCTTCGCCCGTCTCGGGGTCCGCGACCACGTATCCCAGACACCCCTTCGCGCGGCGCTGGACCTGCACGATCTCGGCCGGACCGTCGGTTTCCACGGGCACCGCGTCGTACACCTGGCTCCAGGCCTCCATTCCGCCGGTGACGACCGCGACGTCGTACCCAGCCTCGCTCAGCTCCTCGGCGAAGTGGTCGGAGGTGACGCCCTTCGCGCAGATGGTCACGATCCGGTCCCGGCCGTCGAGCAGGGCGTCGAGCTCGGCCTTCCGGTCGTCGGTCAGCTCCTCGTCGGCGCCGAAGGGGAACTGCTCGGCGCCCCGGACGTGCCACGAGTCGTAGCTCTCGTCGCCGCGGGTGTCGAGGAGGACGAACTCCTCGCCGGCGTCGAGCATGTCGGCCAACCGTCGAGGGGTCACTTTCGCTGGCATCTCGTCGGGGATTCTCGACGTCCCCGGCCTTAATCCTGATTGCCGCTGTGAAAACAGTACAATACCGCGGCGCGGCGGTCGGTCGGGGTCGGTTGCAGTTGGTCGCGGTCGGTGTGAGTCGTTCGGACGAGGAAGAGCCCGACCAGAGCTAGATGAGCAGTTGGATGTCGGCGTCGGCCATGTGTTCGAGCGCGGTGGCCGCGCCGACGCCGGTCGTCACGCCGTCGTACATCTCGTCCTCGTCGTAGTCCATCAGCTCCGTCGTCATCTGGCAGGCCTGGAGGTCGACGCCGGTGTCCAGCGACAGCTCGACGAGCTCCTCGATGGTCGCGGTGCCCTGCTCGTCGACCTTCCGCTCCATCATCCTGGTCGCCATCGCGTCCATGAAGGGGAGCGCGGCGACCGCGTTGGGAAGCGGTATGCTCGGGTTGCCGACCGCGCTCAGCTTGAGGTCCGTCGACTTCTCCTCGTGGAGGATGTCGAGCCCCCAGAACGTGTGGAAGACCACGACGTCCCAGCCGAACGCCGCCGCGGTGCTGGCGAGGATGAGCGGCGGGTACGCCATGTCGAAGGTGCCCTTCGTGGCGATGATGGTCATCTTCTTCTGACCGTCGGACTTCACCGCCGACAGCTCCGCCTCCAGTTCCTCGACGCGGTCCCGCAGGGCCGCGACGTCCTCCGCGCTCGCGGCCGAGTCGGGACTCCGGGGCGTGTCCGTGCTCATCTCACTCGGTCTTGCGGACGTAGTGCTTGAAGACCGCCCCGTCGCCGTCCTCGGCTTCTTCCTGGTCGAGAAGTTCGACACCGTCGGTCGTGTTCGCCCACCCTGCGATGTCGCTCACGCTCCCGGGGTCGGTGGCGATCACTTCCAGCACGTCACCCCCGGAGAGGCCGTCGGTCGCCTGCTTGGACCGGACGACCGGCATCGGGCAGGACTGTCCCTTCACGTCGAGCGTCTCGGTGATGTCGTGTGCGTCACTCATAGTTACACCAGTGGATTATCTTGTGCACATCGAGCAATATTGGGTGCGAGGAGAAAAGTGTGTTGGTTCTTGGGCGTAGCAAGCAAGTCCTTTCGACACGAGGCCCGCCACAGGCATACGAAATCAAGCTGAACAGCGGCTTAAGGACGATATCTGGAGGTTATTGACCTAGTCCCGAAGTAAGTCCGTCAGAGCCGCCGCGACTATATGTTGTTGGTATTGCGCAATACTATGCAAACCCTTATGGGAGAGCGTCAGGATAGGTTTACCCGTGATGAGCGAACCAGAGTTCCCGACCCCCGACGCGGAGGTCGACAGCATCGAACCCGAGACGCTGAGAGAGCGCATCGACGCCGGCGCGGACGTGTTCGTCCTCGACACGCGCGTCCCCGACGACGTCGAGGAGTGGGCCATCGACGGGGAGAGCGTCGAATCGCTCAACGTCCCGTACTTCGAGTTCCTCGCGGGCGAACCGGGCGAGGAGGTCTTCGAGCAGTTGCCGAACGATCGGGAGATCGCGGTCGTCTGCGCCAAGGGCGAGTCCAGCGAGTACGTCGCCGGCGAACTGATCGAGCGCGGCTACGACGCCGCCCACCTCGAAGACGGCATGCGGGGCTGGGCCCGCGTCTTCGAGTACAGGGAGATCGACGCCGCCACCGACGCCACCGTCGCGCAGTACCAGCGCCCCTCCAGCGGGTGCATGAGCTACCTCGTGGTCTCCGACGGCGAGGCCGCGGTCGTCGATCCCCTGCGGGCGTTCACCGACACCTACCTGCAGGACGCGGAGGCGCTGGGCGCGGACCTGACGTACGCCATCGACACCCACGTCCACGCCGACCACGTCTCCGGCGTCCGCGAACTGATCGACGAGGGTGTGGAGGGCGTCCTCCCGGCGGCGGCTATCGACCGCGGGGTCACCTACGACGACGCGGTCACCGCCGCCGAGGACGGCGACGCGTTCGCGGTCGGCGACGTCGAGATCGAAGCGGTGTTCACGCCCGGCCACACCTCAGGGATGACCTCGTACCTCGTCGACGACGCCGTCCTCCTGACGGGCGACGGGCTGTTCGCCGAGAGCGTCGCGCGGCCCGACCTCGAAGACGGCGACGAGGGCGCGCCCGACGCGGCCCGGCAGCTCTACGAGTCGCTCCAGGAGCGCGTCCTGCCCCTCGACGACGACATCGTCGTGGGCGGCGCGCACTTCAGTGACGCCGCCGACACCCGCGAGGACGGCACTTACACCGAGACCATCGGCAACCTGACCGAGAGGATGGACGCGCTGACGATGGACGAGGACGAGTTCGTCGACCTCGTGCTCTCGGACGTGCCGCCCCGGCCCGCCAACTACGAGGAAGTCATCGCGACCAACCTCGGCCGGGCGGACCGGACCGACCAGGAGGCGTTCGAGCTGGAGCTCGGCCCGAACAACTGCGCGGCGAGTTCCGACGCGATGACCAGCGACTAAACCCCCGAGGACCGAGAGTTCACTATGGAACCACTCGTGACGTTCGGGGAGCTGTTCCCCCACGGAATCTGGCGGTACGCCGCGGGCGGGGCGCTCATCGGGCTGGGCGTCGCCGCCATCTACCTCGGTACCGCGATCCCGGCGGGGGCCAGCACCTTCCTCGAGTCCACGCTGTCGTACGTCTCGGACGTGCCGCGGTTCAACCGCGCGAAGTACGTCGCCTCCCGCGACTGGCGGGTCGCGTTCACCCTGAGCATCGTCGCCGGCGCGGCGATCTACGCCGTCGCGTTCGGCGACTTCGGGTGGACGACCGAGGTCTCGTGGTGGCGGCTGCTCGCCGGAGGCGTCCTCGTCGGCATCGGCACCAGGGTCGGCAAGGGGTGCACCTCCGGCCACGGCATCTGCGGCGTCGGGTCGGTCGCGCCGACCTCGCTGGTCAACGTGGCC
Organism: Halorussus sp. AFM4; assembly: GCF_051194995.1. Classification (NCBI taxonomy): domain Archaea; kingdom Methanobacteriati; phylum Methanobacteriota; class Halobacteria; order Halobacteriales; family Haladaptataceae; genus Halorussus; species Halorussus sp. AFM4. The sequence continues at coordinate 648,230 of NZ_JBNTJT010000003.1, forward strand.
ACGTTCCTCGCGGTCGCAATCGCGACGGCCCAGATCATGCAGGCGCTGGGGGTGACGCCGTGAGCGGCCCCGCGGGCGACGCCGGGAGCCGGACCGACGCCGCGAATCCGAGCGACGGAGCGGGCGACGGGCGGGACCGCCATCCCCTGTTCCTGCCCCTCGTCGTGGTCGGCGGGCTGCTGTTCGGCTTCGGCCTCGGCTACAGCCGCATGGCCCGGCCGGAGGTCGTGCTGGACTTCCTCCAGTTCGAGGACTTCGGCCTGCTGTTCGTGATGGGCGTCGGCTCCGTCGTCGCGGGCTCCGCGTTCGCGGTCGGTACCCGGTTGCTCGACCGGGCGCCCCTCACCGGCCGGGCGTACGCCCGGCGGCTCAAGTCGTTCGACCGCAACGTCCTCACCGGCGGAGTCGTCTTCGGCGTCGGCTGGGGGATCTCGGGCATCTGCCCGGGCGCGGCCTACGCCAGCGTCGGCGTCGGCAACTACCCCATCCTGCTGGCAATCGCCGGGATGTTCGTCGGCGCGTACGCCCAGGGCGTCTGGCGCGCCCGGACCGCGGACCGGACCGCCGCGACCGCGACCGGCGACTGAGCTCCCGTCGGACCGGCGGCGGAGCCGGCTCCGCGGCGCAGTGTTGTACACACTATGCAAATCCTTTTAGGGCCGTAGTGCCTAGTCGCGGCCAAGAAAATGGCTGACTCGATGGCTGAATACCTCCAGAAGGACATGGAGTGCGAGGGGCTGCTGGAGTGCATCCACGGCCTGAAGGAGCTCGACCGCGAGTGCTTCCAGGTCCTGGTCGAGACCGAGGAACCGCTGACGATCGACGAGGTGGCCGACCGGGTGGACCGCGAGCGCTCGACGGCGTACCGCGCCATCCAGCGGCTGCTCCAGGCGGGGTTCGTCCAGAAGGAGCAGGTCAACTACGAGCAGGGCGGCTACTACCACGTCTACCGGCCGACCGACCCCGACGAGGTGGCCGACGACATGCAGCGGATGCTCAACGACTGGTACGCCAAGATGGGCCAGCTCGTCCAGGAGTTCCGCGACAAGTACGACCAGCAGCCGGTCGCGGCCGAGAACTGACGGCCAGCGCCGGAGTTGCGGCGTCCGGGCAACCTGCGTGATTTCGAGCCGACGCGGTTCGCGGTGGACCGACCGGCCGAGTTCGGAACACGGCACCGTTAACCCGCCCGAACGCCAACCCGGAATCCATGAACCGAGACGAGGCGATCGAACGCGTCGAGGACATCCTCGCCGCCGTCGAGGACGAGACCATGCCGGTCCCGGTCCGCGAGGTCTGGGTGTACGGCGACGTCGCGCTCGGCCTCGACCCGGTCGAGCGGCTCGACGTGTACGTCACCAAGGACATCCTGCTGCGGGGCGACGACGGCGACGCCGCCGAGCGGTTCCGGAAGTCCCACGGGGTCGAGGGGGTCGGCAGGACCGTTCGGGCGGAGTGGGCCGAGCAGTACCCCGAGTACATCCGGGCCAACGACAGCGGCCACGCCGCGCCCGAGAAGTGCCTGGCCGCCCACCTCCTGCCCGAGGACGAGCCCGTCCACCTGGAGGTCTGCAACTCCAGCTTCGAGGACAACGTGACCCAGCGGCTCAAGGGCGCCATCGAGCGGGAGACCTACGAGCAGATCCTGGACCCCCGGGGCGTCTGCCTCTGGGCAGAGGGGCAGCGCAGCGACGAGGCCCTCCGCAAGCTCCGGGAGAGCGAGCTCGCGTTCCCCACGCTGCCCGACGCGCTGGAGATGCTCGGCATGGACGAGTCGAAGACCGACGAGGCGGCCCAGGCAGTCGAGTCCTACCGGAAGCGCCAGGAGGGCGCCACGGTCCGCGGCGACGTGGTGTAGTCGCGGCGCTCGAGGTCGGGAAGATCGCGAACAGGCCGCGTTCAGCTTCGCACAGGGGCTCGCGGCGCTCCCTCCTCGGCCGCCCGTGCGGCGGGTCTCAGGTCACGGCCGGGTTTCCTCGCGGCTTCTGATTTAAACCCTGGTCCCCGACTAGCCCTCGAAGCCGTCTTCGAACCGGAACGTCCCGTCGCGCTGGACCACTTCACCGTCCACTTCGATGTACGAGTCCTCGCTCATGTCGACGATCATGTCGAGGTGGACCGCGCTCTCGTTGAGCGGCCGTCCCTCCGGCACCGTCTCCTCGATGGCCTTCCCGATGGCCATGTGGACGGTGTCGCCCATCTTCTCGTCGAACAGCATGTTGTAGGTGAACCGGTCGATGTCGCGGTTCATCCCGATGCCGAGCTCGCCGAGCCGGCGGGCTCCCTCGTCGGTGTCGAGGATGCTCGCGAGCAGGTCGGCGTTCTTCGAGGCGTCGTGGTCGACGACCTCGCCCTCCTCGAACCGGAGGGAGGCGTCCTGGATCTCCCGACCGTGCCGGAGGAGGGGTTTGTCGAACAGCACCTCGCCCTCCACGGAGTCGGGGACCGGCGCGGTGAACACCTCGCCGCCGGGGAGGTTCTTCTCGCCGTAGTCGTTGACCGTCTTCATCCCCTCGACGCTCATCGTGAGGTCGGTGGTGTCGCCCGAGACGACGCGGACCTCGTCGGCGGGGTCGAAAATCTCGACCATCTGCTGTTGGTGGTCGCGCTGGGCGTCCCAGTCCCTGTTGACCGCGTCGTAGACGAACTCCTCGTACTCCTCGGTCGACATCTCGGCCTTCTGGGCCTCGCCCGGCGCGGGGAACTGGGTGCCGACCCAGCGCTTGCCCATCCTGGCCTCCTGGAGGGGCTGGCGGGACTGCTGGTAGGCCGCGAGCGTCTCGGAGGGGACGTCGCCCATCTCCGCGGTGTTGCGCGACCCCTTGACGAGCACGAACGCGTCGGTCGCCTCCATCAGCGCCTGCAGGTGCTCGGGGGTCTCGAAGTCCGCGGGGTCGCTGGCCCGGAGGTACGCCCGGGTCGCCCGGTCGCTGGTGAGCGAGATGGAGGGGCTCGCTCCCACCTCGCCGATCTCCTCGGCGACGGCCACCGCCAGGTCCTCGGCGACCGGCGGGGCGCGGATCAGCACGTCGTCGCTCGGGTCGATGTCGGTGCAGTGGTCGACGAGAATCTCGGCGTGGGTTCGGATGCGCGGGTCCATACGGTCCGGAACGGCGACCGGACCGTTAGGTCTGCCGGCGCACCGTCAGCACCGGCACCGGCGACGACCGGACGAGGCGCTCGGCGACGCTACCCAGTAGCACTCGGTCGGTGCCGCCGCGCCCGGTCGTCCCCACCGCGACCAGGTCGACGTCGTTGTCGTCGACGTACCCCAGAATCCGGCGGTGGACCCGGCCGCGAAGGACCTCCTCCGTTACCGACTCGACCCCGGCCTCCTCGGCGCGGGCGGCCACGTCGGCCACCGCCTCCTCGGCCCGGTCTTCGAGGTCCTCGCTGGCCGAGACCGACCGCACGTCGAGGCCCAGCGACGTGTCGTCGACGACCGAGACGGCGTGCACCGTCGCGTCGAGGGCGGCCGCGAGGTCGACCGCCTGGTCGACCGCCGCCCTCGCGGCCTCGCTCCCGTCTGTCGGCACCAGGACGTCCTCGTAGGGGAACGACGTGCGGGCGTCCTCGTGGGTCCGGATCGTCAGCACGGGCACCTCCGAGAGCCGCAGGGTCTTCTCGGTGACGCTGCCGAGCAGGAGCCGCGAGAGCCCCTCGCGGCCGCGGGTCGGCATCACCACGAGGTCCATCCCCTCGGATTCGGCGTAGTCGGCGATGGCGGTCGCCGGTGCGCCCTGGACCACCTCGGTCTCGCAGTCGACGCCCCGCTCGCGGAGGTCGGCCGCGACGGGCTCGACGATCTGCTCGCCCTTCTGCTCGAGCGCGTCGACGACCTCGGTGCCGACGGTCGTCACGCTGTCGCGCTTCGTGTTGGCGACGAACAGGACCCGGACCGCGGCGTCGAACCGCTCGGCGATGTCGGCGGCGTGTCCGACGGCGGCGTCGGCTCCCTCGCTGCCGTCCACCGGAACCAGGATGTTCTCGAACATACCCTTGTGAAAGGTCGCAGGCGCTAAAGAGGTTAGCCCGGAGGAATCGCCGCTCTCCGTCGGGCGATGGCAGATTGCCCCTTCCACCGGTTTCGGCTCCCCAGCAGAGAGACGGACTGGGTGGACTGGAAGGGGCCGGCCGGTCGCGTGCAGTTCAGTCGCCTCCGGGACCACTATTCGGCGCGGGCCGTGCGGAGAGTGCCGAATATGTCCCGCAGCGACCGCGACCGGGCGGGGCTTCCGGGGATGTCGTCACAGCAAGCGTGGTCCGAGCCCAGCAACGACAGAAGAACCCAGTCCAGTCTCACACCGACCCGACCGTCACGTAGAAGGGGACGACCTCGGCCCGGCGGTACTCGCCGTCGCCCATCTGCTCGACGACGTCGCGGCCCATTTCGCGCCAGTCGCTCCGGAGGTCGTCGTACTCCGCGGCCGAGAGGCCGCCGGCCAGCAGCGTCGCCCGGTCGTCGGCCAGCCCCTCGCCGCTGGCCTTCCGGCGGGCCGAGCGCAGGTCGCGGTCGCCGTACGGCGGTTCGACCGTCCGGGCGTGGACGTGCCGGCGGGTGGACACGCCCGACAGGCCGGCCTCCTCGAACGCCTCGCGGGTGCCCTCGCCGCCCAGGGTCACGTCGGTCTCGACCCCGTCGAGGTAGGCCCGGCGCGCCCGGGCCGCGAGGTCGCTCTCGGCGTCGACGGTCGACTCGACCGCCACGGCGGCGTTGTCGGGTTCGACCGCGGCCACGAGGTCGGTCGAGACCCGCCGGAACTCCCGGACCGCGGCGGCGGGGTCCGGGAGGTTGATGAGCAGCGCCTGGCAGACCACCAGGTCGAAGCTGTCGTCCGGGAAGGGCAGCCGGAGCGCGTCGCCCGCGACGGTCTCGACGCCGGTCTGCTCGCGGGCCACCGCGAGCAGTTCCGGGTCGGCGTCGACGCCCACGACCTCGCCGGGCGTCTCCTCGGCGAGCACCCGCGAGAGCTCGCCCGTGCCGCAGCCGACGTCGAGCACGCGCTCCCTGGAGCCGAGGTCGAGGTCGGTCAGCGCCTCGCGGTCGTCCCACATCCCGCGTCGGGTGTCCCGGAGGTAGTCGGCAGAGAACTGTCGCACGGCTGGTTCTGGGTCGGCGTTAGGACGCGAGGGTCAAAAGCGGGGCGGTCTGGGCGGCCGAGACCCACCCCTCGAGTGCGACCGGTTCGCCGGAACGCCAAGCGTGATACGGCTGGACCGACCACCGGGAGACAGTGAGAGGAACTCCCGTAGCAAGCCGTCGATTTTCACTGCGCGTCCGGGCGAATCGAGCGACAGGACCCGTGGGACGAGTGGAGACCGCTGAAGTTCTACGATAGTTCCTATGAGCTCACCGCGCAGCGATTTCACGGCCGGCGTCCGCGTGGTCGCACCCATCCTCCTGGGGGTGGTCCCGTTCGGGATGGTCGCGGGCGCCGCCGCGGTCGGCGTCGGCATCCCCGCGGCGCAGGCGGTCGCCATGTCGGTCGTCATCTTCGCCGGGGCCTCGCAGCTCGCGGCCATCGAGCTGGTCGGCCGGGGCGCGCCGGCGCTGGTGGTCGTCGCGACCGTCCTCGTGGTCAACCTCCGGCACGTGATGTACAGCGCCTCCATCGCGCCCCACTTCGCCCGGCTGTCGGCCCGGTGGAAGGCCGGCCTCTCGTACCTGCTCACCGACCAGGCGTACGCGGTCTCGGTACTTCGGTTCGAGCGCGACCCCGAGACCAGCCGGCGGTGGTACTACCTCGGGGTCGCGCTCCCGTTGTGGCTGGTCTGGCAGGCCGCCACCGTGGTCGGCGTCGTGCTCGGCGCGCGGGTCCCCGAGGGCTGGCACCTGGAGTTCGCAGTCCCGCTGGTCTTCCTCGCGGTGCTGGTGCCGGCGGTCACCGACCGCGCGACCGCCGCGGCGGCGCTCGTCGGCGGGGCCGCGGCCATCGCGGCCAACGGCCTGCCGTACAACCTCGGGCTGGTGACCGCCGCGGTCGTCGGCATCGCGGCCGGGATGGTCGCGGAGTCCGTCTGGGGCGCCGGCGGAGACGAGGAGGTGGCGTAGATGAGCGGAGACGCCGCGCGACTGGCCGAGGAGGCGGCCCGGGCCGCCGGCACCGACCTCGGGTCGACCGCCCTCTGGCTCGTCATCCTCGCGGGCGGCGTCGGGACGTTCGCGCTCCGGGCGTCGTTCGTGGCGCTGTTCGGCCGGCTCGACGACGTCCCACCCCGGATCGAGCGCGCGCTCCGGTTCGTCCCGGCCGCGGTGCTCTCGGCGCTGCTGGTGCCGGAACTCGCCTTCGCCGACGGCGGGCTGGCGCTCTCGCCGGGCAACCCCAAGCTGCTGGCCGGCGCGGTCGCGGCCGCGGTGGCCTGGCGGACCGAGGACATCCTCGCGACGCTGGTCGCCGGGATGGCCGCGCTGTGGCTGGTGACGTTCGCGCTCGGATAGAAAGCGTACTCCGCGATCCGAAGCCCGGTCGCGTCAGTTCTCCCGGAGTTCCTTCACGCGCTCGATGTTCCACGCGAAGCCCTTGCCGTCCTCGTGGGGCGTCTCCAGGACCAGCGGAACGTCCGCGAGCTCCGGGTGGTTGATGAACGCCCGCATCCCCTCCTCGCCGATGAGGCCCTCGCCGATGTGGGCGTGCTCGTCCTTGTTCGTGCCGCACTCGTGCTTCGAGTCGTTGAGGTGGACGCACTGCAGGTGCTCCAGGCCCACCACGTCGTCGAACTCCGCGATGGTGTCGTGGACCGCCTCCTCGCTGGAGAGGTCGTAGCCCGCCGCGAACATGTGGGCGGTGTCCAGGCAGACGTCGAGGTCCTGCTCGGAGCGGTCGAGGACCTCCGCGAGGTGCTCGAAGTCGCCGCCCAGCTTGGTGCCCGACCCGGCGTCGCTCTCGACGAGCACGGTCACGCCGTCGGGGATGTCGAGCTCGTCCAGCGCGCTGGCGGCGTTGTCGAGGCCGCCGTCGACGCCCGCGCCGGTGTGGGCGCCGAGGTGGACGTTGACGTACGGGACGTCGAGCTTGGCCGCGGCGTCGACCTCCTTCTGCATGCTGTCGATGGACTTCTCGCGGAGGTCGTCCTTGGGCGTGCAGAGGTTCACCAGGTACGACGAGTGGATGACCCACGGCCCGACGTCGTTCTCCTCGGACAGGGTCCGGAACCGCTCGGCCTCGTCGTCGCCGATGTCCGGGTCCTGCCACACCTGCGGGGAGTGGGTGAAGATCTGACCGCAGTTGCCGCCGTCCTCGATCTGCTCGTCGACGGCGTTGTAGACGCCGCCGGCGATGGACTCGTGTGCGCCGACTCTCATGTGTCCGGGCAGGGATGGAGGGGTCAAAGGCGCTTCGGAACCGGGGCCGGTCGCGGGTATCGCGGGACCGGACCGGCCGGAGTCGCCCGCGCTCGTCCGCCGATTGGAGACCGCGGTCCGGCCGTACGTGGAGTGGTCTCGCGGGCCACACCCTTAATGGAGTCGGCGACCTACGGGGTGTGTGCCCATCGACCTCGACACGTTCGAGCGGGGCGGCGAGCGCTACTCCATCGAGCGGCGGATCCTGACGTTCCTGCGCGAGAACGACCACCAGGCGTACAACGTCCGGGAGATCGCCGAGGCGGTGATGGACACCGGGTGGTCGGAGGCCAACGTCGACTACCCGGTCGACGAGGACCTGATCGGCTGCATCGTCGACGTCGCGACCGTGAGCGCCATCGTGGACAGGCTCGTCGACAACGGCGCGCTCGAACGCAGGATCGTCGACACCGGGGACGGCGAGCGGAGCTACTACCGCACGCGGGCGGAGTAGCGCCGCGGGGCGGGTCGCCGCGATACGCACTCGGGAGAGTTTAAGTGGGGTGCGCGCCAGGTTCGGCCATGGGCGATTCGACGGGAATCGAGGTCGGCGAGACGGTCGGCGACGTCACCGGGACGCTGGTCCGGCCGGACGGGACCGCGTCCGAGACCGCGCTGTCGGCGCTGCTGGCCGAGGGGCCCGTGCTGCTCACCTTCTACACCAACGACTTCAGCCCCGACTGCGTCGAGGAGTGGTGCTCGTTCCGCGACTACGACTGGTTCGCCAGCAGCGACGCGGTGCGGGTCGTGGGCGCGAGCAAGTCCCGGCCGTTCACCCACCGGAAGTTCATCGACCACCTCGACCTCCAGTTCCCGCTGTACGCCGACACCGACCTCGACCTGGCGGCGGCGTTCGGCGTGCGCTACCGGGTGTTCAAGCTCGTGCCGCGGGCGCGCCGGTCGTGCTTCCTGCTCGACGAGGACGGCGTCGTCCGGTACAGGTGGGTCGGCGAGCACCCGCTCGACCCGACCCGCGACCAGCCCCCGATCGCCGAGATCCACCAGGCCATCGCCGAGGAGTTCGACGGCGACGGCCCCGAGACGTTCGGCCTCTGAGCCCCCGGGACCGGCCAGCGCGGACGGGCCGGGTCGTCTGGGTCCGGGTCGGACTCCGACGCTCTACTCGGTCGGGTCCTCGCGGTCCCGGACCCAGGCGTCGCGCTCGTACTTGGCCGCGGCCCGCTCCTCGGCCCGCGCCAGTTCGTCGTCGGTCCATCCGCCCTCGTCGGCGTCGGCCCACTCGCGCAGCGCCTCCTCGACGGCCTCGACCGCTTCCTCGCGGCTCACGTCGGCCCGCCCGTCGGCGCCGCGGCCCTGCTCGGTTATCGTCGTGACGCGCTCGCGGAACTCCGCGGGGGTCGTCTCGGGGTCAGCGAACGTCGCGAGGTGGCGCTCGGCGTCGAGGTCGAACTTGAGCGAGCCGTGCTGGATGACCGCGTCCTTCCGGCGGTACTGGGCGTTGCCCGAGATCTTCCGCGGCCCCTCGCCGTCGCCGGTCGACGCGTCGTCCGGCGAACCGCCCGCGACGACGTCGTGGGCCGGGTGGAGCTCCCGGAGGTAGCACGCCGGCTGGTGGATCGCGGGCCGCTTTTCGTCGGCGAACCGGGCGTCGACGCCGAGCCGCTCGAAGGCGTCGAAGACGGGCTCGCAGAGCAGTTCGTAGGTGTCCATCAGGTCGCCGGGGAGTTCGTCGGCGGGCGCGACGACGGAGTAGGAGATGTCGCCGTACCGGTCGTGGTAGATGCCCCCGCCGCCGGTGGGCCGCCGGGTGACGGTGACGCCCTCGCGCTCGCAGTAGTCCCACGCCACGGTGTCGGGGTCCTGGCGGTAGCCCAGCGAGAGCGTGCCGGGGTCCCACCGATAGACCCGCACGGTGCGGGGACCGCCCGCGGCGGCGGTCTCGGCCGCGACCTCGTCGAGCGCCATGTTGAGCGGGCCGCGGTGCGACTCCTCGCGCACCAGCCGCCACTCCCGGTCTGACAGCGTCATACCGTCCGGTTCGGGCGAGGCGACCAAGTGGATTGCGAAGGCAAACAGTTAAGTCGTTTAGGGCAGCCTAAACTAGGTATGGACCTGAACCGACTCGGCGGCAAGCGCGCGAGGCGGAGCCGGACGTGGGCCGCGGTCTGCGCCGGCCTCTTCGGCGCTTCCGGGGCCGAGGACCGCGAGGAGTCGCGGTAGCCGTCACGGCTTTTGACGTGGACGGCGAGACGACAGGCGAAGCCATGTCCGACGCCTCGATCCGCACCTCGGCGTTCACCCACGGCGAATCGATCCCCGCGAAGTACACCTGCGAGGGCGAGGACGTCTCGCCGGAGTTGACCCTCGCCGACGTCCCGGAGGACGCCGCGGCGCTGGCGGTCGTGGTCGACGACCCCGACGCGCCCGCCGGCACCTTCACCCACTGGTTGCTCTGGAACGTGCCCGCCGACGCCGTCGAGATTCCCGAGGACGTGCCGACCCTGGAGGAGGTCCCGGACCTCGACGGCGCCCGGCAGGGCGAGAACGACTTCGGCGACGTGGGCTACCGCGGGCCCTGCCCGCCGGAGGGCGACGACCCCCACGAGTACCGGTTCACGCTCCACGTGCTCGACGAGGAACTCGACGCCGACCCCGGCGCGGTCCGGACGGAGGTCGAGGACGAACTCGACGCGAAGACCCGCGACACCGACCGGTTCACCGGCACGTTCTCGCGGTCGTAAGCCGTGCCCGACCGGTGGACGCGAGAAAGCCGGTCTGCCGTCGCACCCCGTCGGGCGCGTCGACTGCCTGCGAGGAACCGACAGCCGGCCGCCCGAGCGTTCCGAGCCCGACCTGCCGTTATCTACTCCTGTCCCACGAGCGCAACCGGGTAACGAGCGATTTCTGCGGACTGTAGGGTCGGACGAGCGTTCCCCGACGACCGAAAGGGGCGGCGTCGCGTCCGACCGAGAAGTCGCGTCCGACCGAGAAGGACGGAGTGGCGCGTGCCCGAAAAGAACCGAGTCGCCGCGTGCGTTCGGTGACCGAGACGGTTCGACGGGCGGGATTCGTCGGCGGTGTCAGTTACCGCCGGTGCTGTTACCGCCGCCACCGCCGCCCGCGTTACCGCCGCCGCCCGACTCGTTCACCGTCACGTTGTTGAACATCTGGCGGCTCGTGCCGGCCGCGCCGAACTTCGGAATCTGGACGTTGTCGTACCAGAACCGCTGTTCGGTCTGGTGGTAGACGTTGAGGAACACCGTGTCCTGCCAGTTGGCCTCCTCCATCGTGATGTAGGCGTCGTTGCGGATGCGCTCGGCCTTGTCGGTCGGGGCGGGGTTGTTCTGAACCTTCTCCCAGGCGTTCTTGGCGCGCTGGGACGCCTCGGTGCCCGACCAGTTGACGTACGAGATCGGCGCGTCCTGCGAGGTGTCGGTCAGCGGCGGGTTGAGCAGCTGCAGGAAGTTGTCGGGCGCGGGCCAGTCCATCACCCACCCCAGCGAGTACGCCTGCAGGTTGCCGTTCCGGCCGCGCTTGAGCATCGTCGAGAACGGCGCGGTCTCGATGGTCATGTCGATGTACGCGCTGGCGAGCTTGTCGCGCAGGAGCTGGCCGACCTGGGGCCACGTGTTCGACGCCTGGTACACCGTGAACGTGAAGCTGTACCGGTTGTTCGGGCCGTAGCCCGCCTCCCGCATCACCTGACGGGCCTTCTGCAGGTCGGTCTGCCGGTAGCTGTACGGGTACTCCTGCTCGGCGTGCTTCCGGTAGGCGTCCGGACCGCCGGGGTAGATGGCGGGCGGCGTGAAGTGGTAGGCCGGCCGGCCGCGGCCCTTGAACACCTGCTCGACCAGCTGCTCCTTGTTCATCGCGTACGCGGCGGCGTGCCGGGCGGCCTGCTCGACCCGGTTCGTGTTGAACCCGATGTAGTAGGTGTTGATGGTCGGCACCGCGAGGAAGTTGAGCGTCGCGCCGTTCCGGACCGGCCCGTACGTGCCGACCTTCCGGCCGCGCTCGTCTGTCTGCTCGACGCTCACCTTGCCCGGGTTGTAGAACTGGGTCGGGATCGAGAACGCGTCGGCGTTCCGGTTCATCGCGTAGGTGTACCGGGCGTTCGCGTCCGACATGATCTGCCAGTGGACCCGCTCGACGTCGGCGGTGTTCCCGTAGTAGTCGTCGTACCGGGTCACCGCCGCCTGGGTGTTCTGCTGCCAGGACTCGAACTTGAAGGGACCGGCGCCGACGGGCTGGCTCTGGGCGAACTCCTGGTAGGAGAGCTCGCCGTTGTACCCCTTGATGTCGCCGACGATGCCCTCGGGCACGGCGGCGAACGCCGTGTACGCCAGCATCTCCAGCGTGGCGTGGAACGGCTCCTGGAGCTGGATCTGGAGGGTGCGCTTGTCCTTGGCCGTGACGCCCAGCGTGTCCGGCTGGTAGTTCCCGTCGGCGTCCGTCGAGTGCTTGACGCCGATGGACTCGAGGATGAAGTACGCCCGCCGCGAGTTGGGCGAGGCGGCGAGGCGCTCGAACGAGTAGACGAAGTCCTGGGCGGTGACCTCCGACCCGTCGTGGAACGTCGCGCCCTCACGCAGGGTGAAGGTGTACGTCGTGAAGTCGTCGGACACCTCGTAGTTCTTCGCCAGTAGCGGTTTGACGTTTATCTGCCCGTTCGGGTAGTTCATCAGGGCGTCGAACACCTGCTGGATGACCTCGCCCGAGGCGGTGTCGGTCGCCTTGATTGGGTCGAGCGTGCTCATCGTGGAGTTGATGAGATTGAGCTCCCCGCCACCGCCCTGTCCGCCCTGCTGGGTGGTCTGTTGTGCCGCACTCTCCTCCGCGAATCCGCTCCCGAGCGCGACGGCAGAGGCCGCACTCCCGGTCGCCGCCAGGAAGGAACGACGGCTGGTGTCTTGGTCCCCCATTGCAGGCTCAGTTACGGTCTGAACGTCCATTTACGTCAGTGTCGGTGAGAGGAGACGAATCAGTTGGTAAAACGCCGGCGCCGGACAGTATTTCGAGCCGCCGGGCGTGGAAACCCCAATCGGCCTCAAAGGTTACATTTTATATCGTCGTCTGTAGTTTATGCCTGGTGGCCAGCCGGTATTTGGCCGACGCTTTGAAGTGAGCGACGCGGTCGGCCGACTCCGAGGCAGAACTGACCGGTACCCCAGCCGTTCGAGACCCCGGTGGCTGAGCCACTGCAGACCCGCCGGTCGGGCGTCCCGCGGGGCTTTTACCCCGCGGGCGACTACGTGTCGGTGATGGTCCAGAACGTCGCGGGCATGCTGACCGAGTTGGAAGCCGAGGACTTCCACCTGCTGTCGGGCGTCGAGCAGGGAATGCGCTTCTCGGAGTGGGTCGCCCGCGAGAAGATCCCGGAGTTCTCGCGGCTGACCGCCGAGGAGGTCGACTACCGGCTCGACCGGTGTCTCGACCGCGAGCTCATCGAGCGCAGGACGATACAGTACGAGGGCTACCAGCTCAAGTTCGAGGGGTACGACGCGCTGGCGCTGCACACCTTCGCGGAACGGGACACCCTGGAGGGGTTCGGCGCGCCGCTGGGCGTCGGCAAGGAGAGCGACGTCTACGAGGTCCAGTCGTACAAACCGCTCGCGCTCAAGTACCACCGCGAGGGGTACACCAACTTCCGGGAGGTGATGAAGGAGCGCGACTACACGGCCGACCGCGAGCACGTCTCGTGGCTCTACACCGCCCGGAAGGCGGCCGAGCGCGAGTACGAGGCGCTCGAGGCACTCTACCCCGACGTGAAGGTGCCACGGCCGGTCGACCACAACCGCCACGCCATCGTGATGGAGAAGATCGACGGCGTGGAGCTCTCGCGGACCAGGCTCGAGGACGACCAGGTGGTGCCGGTACTCGACCTGATCCTGGGCGAGATGGGCGACGCCTACGCCGAGGGCTACGTCCACGCCGACATGAGCGAGTACAACGTCTTCGTCAACGAGGAGGGCATCACCATCTTCGACTGGCCGCAGGCCACCCCGACCGACCACGAGAACGCCGACGAGTTCCTCGAGCGCGACGTCGACAACGTGGTCGGCTACTTCCGCCGGAAGTACCCCCGGCTCGTCCCCGACGACGTCGACGTCGGCGCGCTCGCGGCGGCGCTCGCCGCCGGCGAGTTCGAGACGGTCCGGGAGTACGGCGCCGGCGCGTGACCCCCGTCACAGGTCGGTTGTAAATCCGTCTCGGTCCGGACCCGTCGTCTGACGGCGTCACGGTCGAGACACCGCCGGTGGCGGACCGGAGCTGAAAGTAGTTACAACCGACCCTTTCAGAGCACCAGCGATATCACGGCCAGCACGAGGAACGCGATCACCAGCCACTTCGCGATGTCCATCGACAGCCCCGCGACGCCGCCCGCGCCGAGCGCGGCCGCGATGATGGCGAGGACGAAGAAGCCGATGGCGAGCTCGAGGATCGCCATGCTATCGACCCCCTCGGCGGCCGGTCTGTCGATCGCCTGTACTCGCCCCGCAGATAGCTCCGAACATGGACGGACGTCGAACCTCCGCGAGCTTAGTTATCAGGTGGCTAATTCCTCCGCGGAAACGCAGTCGCGACGGACGGCGTGAAACGGTCTGCAACGGTAGCGGACAATCCGGGATTTCTCGCGCTGCGCCGGCCCGAAGCCACTTCCGCCTGACGACGGATACAACTACGCGTCTCATGCGAACCGAGCTAGCACTCGCGCTCCTCGTCCTGGCGTCGGGAGTGACGTCGTTCGCGGCGGTTCCGGCGGCCGCCGGGTCGCCGCGGGCCGACGCCACGGGGGACAACGTCGGCGCACTGGCCGACCAGGCCGGCGCGCCGCCGGACCCCGAGTCGGACGTACTGGGGTGGGAGAACGGCTACTGGTACAACGAATCGCTGTCCGTGACGCAGGCCGACGGCCTGAACCGGACCGAACGCCGGAAGATCGTGTCGCTCGCGATGGCGCGGGTCGAGCACATCCGGCGGCTGGAGTTCCAGAAGCGCGTGCCGGTGAGCGTGATCTCCCGGAAGCAGTTCCGCCAGGCGCGACCGGGCGGCGCCGGCACCGTCTCCGCGAAGAGCCGGACGTTCGACAACACGAAGTTCGAGGCGCTGTTCATGATCAACGAGTCGGCCGACTCGGTCGAGATCCAGGAGCGCAACTCCGGGAGCGCGGTCGGCGGCTTCTACACGCCGACGAACGACCGCATCGTGGTCATCTCCGACTCGCCGGGGTCGCCCCGGATAGACGAGCTGACACTGGCCCACGAGCTCGTCCACGCGCTGCAGGACCAGCACTTCAACCTCTCTGAGTTCGACCGGCCGACCCGCGAGCAGCACAACTCCGTCGACGGGCTGGTCGAAGGCGACGCGAACTACGTCCAGTACCTCTACCAGCAGCGGTGCGACGCCAAGTGGACGTGCTACGGGACCAAGCAGGGGCGGCCCGGCGGCGGCTCCGGACAGCTCGCGAACGTCGGGGCGTACCTGCTGAAGTACCAGCCCTACAGCGACGGCCCGCCGTTCGTCGCCTCGATCCGGAACGCCAGCGGGTGGGCGGGCGTCAACGCGCTGTACGAGGACCCGCCGAAGAGCACCGAGCAGGTCATCCACCCCGAGCTCTACGGCGAGGACCAGCCGTCGCGGGTCACCGTGAGGGACCGGAGCAACGAGGAGTGGAAGCGGCTGCGGGTGCGGAACAGCGTCGACTACGCCGAGCTGGGCGAGGCGGGGCTGTTCACGATGCTCGTCTACCCCGGCATCGCCTCGCGGGGCAACCAGTCGGTGATTCCGCCGGAGTCGTTCTTCGTGCGGAACTCGGGGGAGGACCGGCCGATGCTCGACGGCTACAACTACAGCCACCCGGCCACCGCCGGCTGGGACGGTGACAAGCTCGTCGTGTACACGAACGATCGGACGCCCGACGGCGAGACGGGCTACGTCTGGAAGACGGTGTGGGACTCCCGGCGGGACGCCCGGCAGTTCGCCGAGGCCTACCGCCGGCTGCTGCAGATCCACGGCGCGCGGCAGGTCGAGGGCCGCGAGAACACCTGGGTCATCCCCGACGACCGGCAGTTCTCCGACGCCTTCGCGGTCGAGCGCCGCGGGAAGAAGGTCGTCGTCGCGAACGCCCCGACCGTCGACGGGCTCTCGGGCGTGTACGGCGCCCTGGCGAACGAATCGGCCGGGTGAATCCGAAGTCCTTAAACACCGACGACGAGAACTTCGGGTGACTCGCTGGCAGACGGGCACCAGCGGGCACCTGTGGGCCGGGCGACCCCCGGCCGCGGGACGGGATGTGGTCCGCTCCGGCGGACTGAACCACCAAACGCCCGTGGTGATACACCATGGCAAAGAGCTTCTACTCGCACATCAAGGACGCGTGGAAAGACCCGGACGACGGCGATCTCGCCGAACTCCAGTGGCAGCGAAAGCAGGAGTGGCGCGAGCAGGGCGCCATCGAGCGCGTCGAGCGCCCGACCCGCCTCGACAAGGCCCGCGAACTCGGCTACAAGGCCAAGCAGGGCGTCGTCGTGGCGCGGGTCAGCGTCCGCAAGGGGTCGGCCCGCAAGGAGCGGTTCACGGCCGGCCGGCGCTCGAAGCGCCAGGGCGTCAACCGCGTCTACCGGCGGAAGAACCTCCAGCGCATCGCCGAGGAGCGCTCTTCGCGGAAGTTCCGCAACCTGCGCGTGCTCAACTCCTACTGGGTCGGTGAGGACGGCAGCCAGAAGTGGTTCGAGGTGATCCTGCTCGACCCTGAGCACCCGGCCATCCAGAACGACGACGACCTGAACTGGATCTGCGACGACTCCCACAAGGGTCGGGCGTTCCGCGGCCTGACCAGCGCGGGGCAGAGCAACCGCGGCCTCCAGCAGCGGGGCAAGGGCACCGAGCACACCCGCCCGAGCAACAACAGCGGCAAGGGCCGCGGCAAGTAGTCGCGCCTCGCACCGCACCCGACTCGTTTTTTATCGGAGCGCTACCACCGACAGCCGTCGGGCTGACCGGCGCGACGCGGACCGGGGTCGAATCGTGCCGTCGGCCTCCGGGTGAGCCGCGGATTTATACCCGCAAGCGCCCTACCACCGGGCATGAGTCTCTCGCTCGACCCGACCCAGCTCGACCGGTACTCCCGGCACATCATCATGGACGAGGTGGGACCGGAGGGCCAGCAGGCGCTGCTCGACGCCGCGGTGCTGGTGGTGGGCGCGGGCGGCCTGGGCGCGCCGGTCATCCAGTACCTCGCGGCCGCCGGCGTCGGAGAACTCGGAATCGCCGACGACGACGAGGTGGAGCTGAGCAACCTCCAGCGCCAGATCATCCACGGCGACGACGACGTGGGCCGGCCGAAGGTCGAGTCGGCCGCCGACTTCGTGGCCGACCTCAACCCCGACGTGACGGTCCGGACCCACGAGGTCCGGGTCGAACCCGACAACGTCGAGGAGCTGATCGCGGACTACGACTTCGTGGTCGACGCGACCGACAACTTCCGGACGCGCTACCTGGTCAACGACGCCTGCACGCTCTCGGGGACGCCGTTCTCCCACGGCGCCATCTACAAGTTCGAGGGCCAGGTGACGACGTTCACGACCGAGGGGCCGTGCTACCGGTGCCTGTTCCCGGAGGCGCCGCCCGAGGGGATGGTCGCCGACTGCGCGACCACCGGCGTGCTCGGGGTGCTGCCCGGCACGGTGGGGTGCATCCAGGCCACCGAGACGGTCAAGCACCTGCTCGGCGCCGGCGAGGTGCTCGACGGCCGGATGGTGTTCTACGACGCGATGGACATGAGCTTCGAGGAGGTGGAGTTCCGGCCGAACCCCGACTGCCCGGTCTGCGGGGACGACCCCATCGACTCGGTGGCGCAGGTCGAGTACGCCGAGGAGTCCTGCCCCGTGAACGCCGACTAGCTGCCGACCCCGGTCCGGTCGGCGGCGGCCCGGCACCCGAACGAGTTCGCCGTCGGACTCACGGTTCTCCGAATCTGGGAATCACTCTCCGCTTATATTCCCTCCCGAAGCCTCTGTTCAACCGTAAGGTGAACGACGATGACTACTACCGAGATCACCACCGGGACGAACGAGTTCGAGAGCACGATCGGCGGCGTCACGGTCCGCGGGAGGGCCCACAGCCTGAGCGCGTGGTTCGTGCTGGCCCTCCGGCTCATGATGGGCTACGCCTTCCTCTACTCGGGCTGGGACAAGATCGCGGCGGCCGAGCCGTTCAGCGCGACCGGCTACCTGCTGAACGCGGTGCCGGCCGAGAGCCCGCTGGTGGGCCTGTTCCACTGGATGGGGACCACGCCGTGGTTCGCTGACTTCCTCGCCGTGGCCGTGCCGTGGGGCGAGCTCCTCGTCGGGCTCGCGCTGCTGGCGGGCGCGTTCACCCGCCTGGCGGCGTTCTTCGGCGCGTTCATGATGCTGATGTTCTACTTCGGCAACTGGGACGTCGCCCACGGCCTCATCAACGGGGACTTCGCGTACATGCTCGTCTTCCTCTCGGTCGCGGCGTTCGGCGCGGGCCGCATCCTGGGACTGGACGCCCTCGTCGAGCGGTACGAGATCGACGGTCAGGCCCTGGTCGAGAAGTACCCCCGGTTGCGGTACATCCTCGGCTGAGCACCGTTTTTTCGTCCGGCGCGAGCGTCTGAGCCGTCCGAGCGCCACTCGTGACTCTCCCGCCGAAACTTCCGAATAAACTGTTTCTCACGATATCAAAATTGGCGAGAGCGACGCTACTCCTTCCGACTCCGCGTCGCTTACAGAAGCCGCCGCTCCCGACGTCGCGTGCTACTGGAGGCCTAGCCATCCGTTACCGCATCTCGAAAAGTTATAATGTCGACACGTCGGTAAAATACGAGTCCATGGTCCTGAACGAACGCCCCTGACAGACGGCCCGGTCACCGGGGTACACGACGCGTACGCCCGTGGCGGGGCTGCCCGACAGTTGTCCGGCCCGCAGACCGACGACTCACACCCCCGCCCATGTACGACAGCTCCAGACCCCAGTCACCGACCCGCCCGGCCCGCAGCGAACCGGCACCGCAACCGGCCGACGGCCTCGCCGTGCTCGCCGGCTTCGCCGCGGTGTTCCCGCTGACGCTGCTCGCAATCGCACATCCCGCGGTCGCCGCGGCGACCGCGACCGGCGTCGCCATTGGCCTACTCGCGAGACCGCTGTTCCGCAGGCTGACGCGCCGCACCGCCGGACCGCGGTCGGCTCGACACGAGCGACCGGGCGACGGGGTCGACCTCGCCGCGACGAGAGAGTAACCGCCGGAGAGGCGGCACCAGCGGCCGATTCTTCGACAGTCACGCGCATCACTTTCCGTAGTTTCGCAGCGCCGGCTCCGCGATGACTCGCGGCGGAGCGAATGCCATATTGGCGCTCCCGTCCGAGTGGACGACGAGAACCATGTCCGAAGACAACAGCTACGACGTGATCGTCGTGGGCGGCGGCGTCGCCGGGCGCTCGGCCGCCATCTACACCGCGCGCCACGGCCTCGAGACCGCGGTCCTCGACGCCGGCGGTTCCATCCTGCGGCGGAACGCCCGACTGGAGAACTACCCCGGCTTCCCGGCGGGCGTCGACGCCCGACTGCTGCTGGACTCGATGCGCGACCAGATCGAACGCGCCGGCGGCGAGTTCCGCGAGGCCGAGGTGACGGCGGTCCGGCGGGCCGACGAGGCGGTCACGGCCTCCGACGTCGAAGCCAGCAGCGACGCGGTCGGCGGCCGGTTCGTCGTCGAGACCGCAGACGGCGACCGCTACCGGGCGACGTACGTCGTCGCCGCGACCAAGAACGCGACCGACTACCTCGACCCCCTCGACCCCGTCGAACTGGTCGACCGCGGGAAGACGTTCGTCGAGACCGACGAGCGCGGCCGGACCGGCGTCGAGGGGCTGTACGCCGCGGGCCGGCTCGCCGGCAAGCCCCACCAGGCGGTCGTGGCCGCCGGCCACGGCGCCGAGGTCGCGGTGACGCTGCTGGAGGACGACGACCGGCCCTTCTACCACGACTGGGTCGCGCCCGAGGGGTACTTCACCGGGCGCGGCCGGGAGGTGCCGCCGGGCTGCGAGGAGATCGGCGACGACGAGCGCCGGCGTCGCGAGGACGAGTCGCTCGACGCGATGCGGGAGTACTTCGCCGAGCCGCACCCGGACGAGCCCGAGAACCACCCCAGCGTGACCACCGACGGCGAGTAGGCCGGCCCGCCCGGTCGTCCATCTATTATCCCCGGGTCCTCTCCGGCGGGCGTCTGACGCCGCGGGGCGCGGAATCCGGAAGGTCTCGCTCCGAGTGAGGGACTTTTCCCGCTCAAGTCCCAACCCGGAGCCATGAGCACCATCGACGAGAACAAACTCACCGTCTTCTCCGACTACGTCTGCCCGTTCTGCTACCTCGGGAAGGCCGCCATGGAGGAGTACCTCGAAGAGGCCGAGGACCCGCCCGAAGTCGAGTGGCACGTCTTCGACCTGCGGGGCTACAAGCGCAACCCCGACGGCACCATCGACGACGACGTCGACGACGGGAAGGACGACGACTACTTCGCGCAGGTCGAGGAAAACGTCGAGCGCCTCAAGGACGAGTACGACGTCGAGATGACCCTCGACTACTCGCTCGACATCGATTCGTGGGACGCCCAGAAGGTGTCGCTGTACGTCGAGCAGGCCTACGACGAGGAGACCTTCGAGGCGTTCCACGAGCGGACGTTCGAGGCGCTCTGGGAGGACGGCCGGGACATCGGCGACGTGGAAGTGCTCGTCGACATCGCCGGCGAGGTCGGCGTGCCCGATGACGAGGTCCGCGACGCCGTCGACGACGACCGGCTCGAGGGGGAGCTCAAGCAGCGCTTCGAGGAGGCCAAGCAGCGCGGGGTCACGGGAATCCCGACCTTCACGTACGACGGGCACGCCGCCCGGGGCGCGATTCCGCCCCACCAGTTCGAGCGGCTGGTCGACGGCGTCTGAGTCCGCCAGTTCCCGTTCGGGACCGGTGCGGGCCCCGACGGCGACCCGCCGACGGCCGGGACTCCGCTATCGCTCGCCCTCGCGCCGGCGGAGCGCCAGCGCGGCGCCGGCGGCCAGCAGCACGACCACGACCGGGATGTGCCACTCGTCGGTGACCAGCGGCGGCGCCAGCGCCGAGAGCCCGAGCGAGACGACGACGCCCACGACCGCCGCGGTCCGGACCGGCCGGAGGTCGAGGTCACCGTCGTAGAGCACCGCGAACGCGACCGCGACCAGGCCGATGCCCAGCGCGAGCCACTCGTCGCGCGACGAGAGGACGCCGTGCGGGACGCCGAAGACGCCCTCGTTGGCGGCGAGCGCGACCAGGAGGGCGATCACGGCGTCCAGCAGGTGCGTCCCCGCGGCCGGCAGGTCGCCCGTCATCGCCGGAGATAGGGTCTCCGCAGCCAAAAGCACACGTGGCCCGGCGACGGCGGGACCCTTTACCAGCAAGGCCGTCGTAACGGGACCCATGGCTCTCAACCGTCGATGGAAGGCCGTTGCGGCGCTGGTCGCGGTGGCGGGGCTCGCGACGGTCGCGGTCCGCCGGCGGCGTCGCGGGAGCCCGGCGAACGACGCCGCGGCCGACACCGGCGGAATCGGGGGCGCCGACGAACCGACCGTCGCGCCCGCCGAACCGCCGGCGCCCGACTGGGCGTACGACGTCATCAACCCGGTGATGGAGCGGCTGCTGCGCTCGCCGCTCCACGGCCTCGTCAGCGACTCGCTGCTGCTCATCACCTCCACCGGGCGCAGGAGCGGGAACGAGTACACGACGCCAGTGGGCTACCGGCAGGCGGGCGACACTCTGACCGTGTTCACACAGAGCCCCTGGTGGAAGAACCTCCGGGGCGGCCAGCCGGTCCGGGTGTACCTCCGGGGCGAGGAGCGGGACGCGATCGCGGAGCCGACCGCCGAGTCCGACGAAGTGGCCGACCGCGTCCGGCAGTTCGTCGCGGAGGAGGGCGTCGAGAAGGCCCGGCGCATCGGTCTCCGCATCGAGGGCGACCGCCTGCCCGACGACGAGGAACTGGCCGCGGGCGTCGAGGGACTGGTGGCCATCGACATCGAACTGGCGGAGTAGTCTGCCGGCCGCGCTCAGTCCGACCGGACGCTCTCGCCGCGCGACTCGACGAACTCGACGACCGCCTCGGTCCCCCGGAACCCCTCGGCCATCCTGCCGACCAGTTCCCCGTCCTCGAACAGCAGCAGGGTCGGGACGCTCCGGACGTCGTACTCGTCGACGAGGTCGAGGTCGTCGCGGGGGTTGAGCATCGCCACGGCGGCGTCTGTCGCCCGGGCGATGTTGCCCACCACGGGCTCGATGGCCTGGCACAGCGAGCAGCCCTTCGTGTAGAAGTCGACGAGCGCCAGGTCGTGCTCCGCGACGAAGGCGTCGAGGTCGTCGCCGTCTTCGAGGCGGACCGGCTTCTCGGGGGTGATGGCGTCGGTGTCGGTCACGGCCGCCCGTAGGCGACCGCGACGGTTAGCCCTTCGGTCGGCGGCCGGGACCGCCGGGGGAGTGTGCGGTGGCGGCGAGCCGGAGAATCGCACGGCGGCGCGGCGCCGAGGCCGGCCGGTCGCCGTCTGCCATCGATTCCTATTTCGGGCTCCGGCCCCTCTACTCTCACCCATGGACGCGGCGCTGGGGCCACCCGAGAAGATGGCCGAGAACGAGGAGGACCTGACGCCGATGATGAGTCAGTACTTCGAGCTCTGCCGGGAGTACGACGACTCGCTGGTGCTGTTCCAGGTCGGCGACTTCTACGAGACGTTCTGCGAGGCCGCCGAGCGGACCGCCCGCCTGCTGGAGATCGCGCTGACCCAGCGCGAGGACTCGACCGGGACCTACCCGATGGCCGGCATCCCCATCGACAGCGCCGAGTCGTACATCGAGACGCTGCTGGACGCCGGCTACCGGGTGGCGGTCGCCGACCAGGTCCAGGACCCAGAGGAGACCACCGGGGTGGTCGACCGGGCGGTCACGCGCATCGTCACCCCGGGCACCCTGACCGAGGACGAACTGCTCGACACCGACGACAACAACTTCGTGGCCTGCCTCACCCGGGACCCCGACCGCTACGGCCTCGCGCTGCTCGACGTCTCGACCGGCGACTTCTACGCGACCAGCGCCCGCCGGGAGGACGCGGTCGCCGACGAGGTGAGCCGGTTCGCCCCCGCCGAGGCCATTCTGGAACCTGACGCCGAGGACGCCGCCGGCGTCTTCGACGCCGACTGCATGGTCTCGCCCTACGACCCCGAGGCGTTCGACCCGGAGGCGGCCGCCGAGCGCGTCGAGGCGTACTTCGGGTCGCCCGACACCCTGCTCGCCCACGACGCGGAGGTCCGGGCCTGCGGCGCCCTGCTGGCCTACGCCGAGTACACCCGCGGCGGGGTCGGGGCCGAGGGCGACGATTCCGCCGAGAGAAACGACGGGGACGACGCCGTGACCCCCGACCTCGACTACCTCAACCACCTGACCCGGTACGAGCCCCGGGAGTACATGCTGCTCGACCGGGTGGCGCTGTCGAGCCTCGAACTGTTCGAGCGCCGGGCGGTCCACGGGGACGCCGACGTGACGCTGCTCGGAGTGCTCGACGAGACGTCGTGCGCGCTCGGCAGCCGGAAGCTGAAGGACTGGCTCCGCCGGCCCCTGCTCGACGAGGACCGCATCGAGGCCCGGCTCGACGCGGTCGAGGCCTGGACCCGCGACGTCCAGACCCGCGAGGCGGCACGCCAGCTGCTCCGGGACGTCTACGACATCGAGCGGCTCATCGCCCGCATCTCCCGGGGCCGGGCCAACGCCCGCGACCTGCGGTCGCTCAAGGACACCCTCGACGTGGTGCCCGAGCTGAAGGCCGAACTGGCCGGCTTCGAGGCCAACCTGCTGGTCGACCTCCGGGAGCGCCTCGACGAACTCGAAGACGTCCGGGAGCTCATCGGGCGCGCCATCAAGGAGGACCCGGCCCGCGAGATCACCGAGGGCGACGTCATCAAGCGGGGCTACGACGACGAACTCGACGAGCTCCGGGCGACCGAGCGCGAGGGCAAGGCGTGGATCGACGACCTCCAGGAGCAGGAGCGCGAGCGGACCGGCATCGACTCGCTCAAGGTGGGTCACAACTCGGTCCACGGCTACTACATCGAGGTCACCAACCCGAACCTCGACAAGGTGCCCGACGACTACAATCGACGCCAGACGCTGAAGAACTCCGAGCGGTTCTACACGCCCGAGCTCAAGCAGCGCGAGGACGAGATCCTGCGGGCCGAGAGCCGGGCCGACGACCTCGAACACGAGCTGTTCCGCGAGGTCCGGTCGACCGTGGCGGCCGAGTCCGAGCGCGTCCAGGCGGTCGCCGACGCGCTGGCCCGCCTCGACGTGCTGGCCGCGCTGGCGGAGGTGGCGGCTACCCGCGACTACGCGCGACCGGAGATCGGCGGCGACGGCATCCGCATCGAGCGGGGCCGCCACCCGGTCGTCGAGCGCACCCAGCAGTCGTTCGTGCCCAACGACGCCCGCCTCGACTCCGAGGACTCGTTCGCGGTCATCACCGGCCCGAACATGTCGGGCAAGTCGACGTACATGCGCCAGGTCGCGCTCGTCACCGTGCTCGCCCAGACCGGCAGCTTCGTCCCGGCCGCGAGCGCCCGGATCGAGCCGGTCGACCGCGTGTTCACCCGGGTCGGCGCGAGCGACGACATCGCCGGCGGGCGCTCGACGTTCATGGTCGAGATGACCGAGCTCGCGGCCATCCTGGAGAGCGCGACCGAGGACTCGCTGGTCCTCCTCGACGAGGTGGGCCGGGGCACCAGCACGACCGACGGGCTCGCCATCGCGCGGGCGGTGACCGAGTTCGTCCACGACGAGGTCGGCGCGCTCACGCTGTTCGCCACCCACCACCACGAGCTCACCGAGACCGCCGCCGAGCTGCCGGGGGCGTTCAACCTCCACTTCTCGGCGGACCAGACCGACGAGGAGGTCGTCTTCGACCACGACGTCCGGCGGGGCGCGGCCACCGCCTCCTACGGCGTCCAGGTCGCCCGCGAGGCCGGCGTTCCCGACGACGTGGTCGACCGGGCGCGGGAGCTGCTGGCCGACGAGGCGACCGCGGACGCGGCGACAGAAGGCGATGAGGTCGAGGAGAGCACAGCAGACGCGAGCGAACCCGCCCCGACCGACGCCGAATCGGCGACCGACCCGCCGCGGGCCATCGCCGACGGCCCGGAGGACGAGCTCGCGGCCAGGCTCCGCGAGGTCGACGTGGCGACGATGACGCCGCTGGAGGCGATGAACGAGCTGGCGGAGCTCAAGCGCGAAGTGGAGTAGTTCGCCGGTCAGTCCGACTCGCAGCCGTACCGCTCGTCGGTCGGCCGGCCGCCGTCGGTCAGCGCGCGGTCGGCGACCGGCGACCGCAGCAAGCCCCCGACGTCTATCGACTCGCTGCCCAGTACCGCGAAGCCGGCGAAGATGGTGAGGAAGCCGAGGACGGCGAGCGTCGAGATCGACTCGCCGAGCAGCGCCCACCCGCCGAGGGTCGCGACGACCGGCACGACGTAGAAGGCGAGGTTGGCCCGGATCGCGCCGACCTCGTCGAGCAGGCCGAAGTAGGCGATGTACGCCAGCGCGCCGGCGAACAGACCGACGTAGCCGAGCGCGGCCAGCGCGGCAGGGGTCCACGACACGGCCGCGACCGACTCGCCGGCCGACCAGCTCAGCAGGTGACACAGCAGCGCGCCGAACGGCAGCCCCCACGCGGTGCGGACCGTGCTCGGCAGGTCGTCGTCGGCCCACCGGATGAGCACGCTGCCGAGCGCGCCGCTCACCGCGCCGGCGAGCAGGATCGCCTTGCCGACCGCGCCGCCGGCGAGCAGATTGGCGGGGTCGGGGCTGGCGACCAGTCCGACGCCGACGAGCCCGAGCAGCATGCCGACCCCGCCGCGGGCCGAGAGCCGCTCGTCCGAGAGCAGTCCGGCCGCGAACACCGGGGTCAGAACGGGATTGAGGCTGTAGACGATGGAGGCGACGGCGCTGGTCGCGTACTGCTGGCCGACGAACAGCAGGGCGTTGGCCAGCCCGATGGACAGGACCCCGGTCGCGAGGATGCCGGCGAGGTCGTCGCGCGTCCGGGGGAGGAGGTCCTCGCGCGACGTCGTGACCGCTGCGAACCCCAGCAGCGCCACCGCGGCGACGTCGAACCGCAGCGCGACGAACAGCAGGGGCGGGAAGTAGGCGAGTCCGGCCTTCGCGGCCACGAACGTCCCGCCGAAGAGGACGCTGGCGGCCGCGAAGAAGGCGACGGTGCGGCGTTCGACCACTCTCACGCCACCTCCGTACGGGTACCGTGCGCCGGGAGTGCGAGCACCGGCGCGTCGAGAGAACGGATCATACACGACCGTAGGGGCGCCGGGCTTATAGTTTCGTTCAGAAATTATTTCACGGTAAGAAACTCCCGCGCGGCCGCCGGGGAGTTTCGAGGCGTGAAATGGTTTCACAGTGCGAAAGCGATTTGCCGGCCGGGGTCCGAGTACCGGGCATGGAGTCCGCGCTGGAGGAGATCGAGTTCCTCGCGCTCTCGGAGAACCGGGTCGAGGTGCTGCGACTGCTGGCCGACGACCGCCACACGCGGGGCGAGCTCGCGGCGGCCACGGGGGCGTCGCAGGCGACCCTCGGCCGCATCCTCGGCGACTTCGAGGACCGGTCGTGGATCCGCCGCGAGGACGGCGAGTACGCGGCGACGGCGACGGGCCGGCTCGTCGCCGAGGGGTTCACCGACCTGCTGGAGATCCTCGAGACCGAGGGCGAGCTCCGCGACGTCGTGCGGTACCTGCCGACCCACGCGATGGACGTCGACCTCCGGCGGCTCGCCGACGCCACCGTCACCACGCCGAGCCAGACCCGGCCGAACGCGCCGGTCCAGCGCGTGCTCGACCTGCTCGGCGACGCCGACGAGATACGGGTGTTCTCCCACGCGTTCAACGAGCAGAGCATCGCGCAGATCCGCGACCGGGTGGTCGACGGCGGGGCGGCGTTCCGGGGCGTCTTCTCGCGGAGCGCGGTCGACGCGCTCGCCGACGACGCGGCGCTGCGCGAGCGGTTCGGGTCGCTGCTCGCGGCCGACGACGCGGCGGTCCGGGTCCGGGAGGAGGGGATTCCGCTGGCGGCGACGGTCGCCGACGGGACGGTCCACCTGCTCCTGCGCGACGAGAACGGGGTCCTGCGGGCGTCGGTCGACACCGACGACCCGGCGGTCCGGTCGTGGGCCCAGGACACGTTCGACCACTACTGGCGGACCGCGACGCCGCTCGACGCCGCGGAGTTCTCGGACTGAGCGCGGGCTCGGCGGGCGCGGTCCGGCCGGTCACTCCGGCGGGCCGAGCGAGACGAACTCCAGGCCGTTCTCGGCCAGCAGCCCCCTGGCGCGCTCGGTCACGGAGGGCGCGACCAGGAAGCCCCGGATCTCGGCGTCGGCGTGGAGCTCGCGGTCCAGCGCCTCGACGTACCGCGAGAGCTGGCCCACCGCGTCCGGACCGACCCGCTTGCGCTTGAGCTCGACCACGACGGTCGCGCCGTCGTCGTCCTCGCCGTAGATGTCGACCGCGCCGGCGGGCGTCTCGCGCTCGATGGCCAGCGGGCGGAACCCCGGCTCGACCAGGTCGGGCTCGTCGAGGATGCGCCGGCGGAGGTCCTCCTCGGTCCCCTGGAGGGCGAGGTCCTGGCGGTCGGTCACGTCGAACGTCGAGAGCTGCTCGACCCGCTCGAACGTGACGACCAGCTCCTCGTCGGGCGAGCTGCGCCGGCTCGCGACGCGGAGGTCGCCGTCGACCAGCGTCGCCTCGTGGGTCGACCCCGGCGGCTGCCAGTTGACCGGCTTCTGGCCCTCGTCGGTGTGGACCAGCGCGGTGCCGTCGGGCTTGAGCACGACCAGCCGGTCGCCGGGGCCGAGCGTGCTGGCGGCCCGGCCCTCGTAGTCGACCGTGCACCGGCCGAAGAGGGTGACCATCGCCCCGCGGTCGACCGCCGCGGCCACGCGGTCGCGGGCGGCGGCGGGGTCCGGGCGGCTGACGGTGGCGCTCGCGGAGTCGCCGTCGGCTATCGTCACTGCCCGCGAGTAGGCGCCGAACGCACTAAAGCGGCCCGTGTCGGTCGGCGGAGGTGTCGGGACGCGGGCAGTCGGCGCCCGGTCTTGGCGAGTCACCTCGGCCGCGAGCAGGTCACCTCGACCGCAGACGGGTCACCCCGCGCACGACTCACTCGGTCACGAACACCTCCCGGTCGCCGGCCCACGCGCAGACGCGGGCAGCGAGGCAGTCGGTCGCCTCGTCGGGAGCGAGCGCGCCCCGGTCGACCATCTCGCCGACGACCGCCTTGGTGCCGCGGAACCACCCCCGGAGGAAGTCGGCGTCGGTGTCGTCGACGGCGCGGGCCTCGACCAGCGCGCCGTTGCCCACGGTCTCGCTGCGGTCGACCGCCTCGCTGTCGGCGTCGAGGCCGAACCAGAGGACGTGGAACGGCGTGGTCTCGTAGTCGGTCTCGACCCGGTAGAACGCCTCGTGGTGGAGGAAGTCGACGTAGTTCGCGACCGCGTCGGCCAGGGTCACGCCGGTCGCCACGGGGTCGGGGTCGACGGCGAACGCGGTGTCGGCCGCGAACGGCGAGTCGGCCCTAATGCGGTCGGCGAGCGCGAAGTCGGCCGCGCCCCAGTGCGAGCGGTGGAGGTCGTAGGTCGGTCCGTCGTCGCTCGCGCGGTCGGGGGCGGACTCCGTCTCGGCCGGTTCGTCTGCGCGGTCGGTCTCGTCCCGCCGGTAGGCGAGCAGCGCGCGGTGTCCCATCGGCGGGTCTCGTCCCGGGTTCGGATTTAAACGTTCGCGCACCCGGCGTCGGGCGTCGCCTCGGTGGTCCAGCGAGTCCGCCGCGTCAGACCAGCGCCTCGTCCTGCTCCTCGACGGAGTCGAGGTGCTCGCGGCCCCAGTCGCGCATCTCGAAGATGAGCGGTTCGAGCGACTCGCCCTTCTCGGTCAGCGAGTAGTTGACCCGGACCGGCTTCTCGCTGACGATCTCGCGGTCGACCAGCCGCTTCTCCTCGAGGTCGTCGAGGCTGTCCGAGAGCACCTTGCTGGAGATGCCCCCGACGTCGGACTTGAGCTCGTTGAACCCCATCGGCCCGCCCTCGAGCAGCCGGTGGACGATGACGGGGTGCCACTTCTTGCCGATGAGCGTCGCGGTCGCGGTGATCGGACACCAGTCCTTGCCGGCGCACCACACCGGGAGTCGGTCGGTCTCGTCGGTCATGTCCGGGGCTACTCCCGCGGCCCGTAAAAAGTTACCTCGACCCATCTAGTTACCGGAAGTAACTCGCTGCGGAGTCGTCTGAACGCCGAGTCGCCGGCGGGCGGTTCCGGCCCATCCGGGCACGCCCCGGAGCCGTCCGAGGCCGCGGCGCGCCCGAACCACCACCGATTTGTCCGCGACGCCCCAACCGCCGCCGATGACCGACCTCGGCAAGGTGGACCGGGAGTTCTTCGACGAGCACATCTACCCGCACCTCGGCGCCGACCGCGGCGACGTCAGCCTCGGCCCGCAGCACGGCGTCGACTTCGGCGTCGTGGAGGTGGGCGACCGGGCGGTCGTGCTCGCGAGCGACCCGCTGTCGCTGACCCCGGCGCTCGGCTTCGAGCGGGCGGCGTGGTTCGCGGTCCACGTCGCGCTGTCGGACGCCGCGGTGTCGGGCGTCCCGCCCTCGCACCTCGCGGTCACCTTCACGCTCCCGCCGGAGATGACCGACGAGGAGTTCGCCACCGTCTGGGAGACGTTCGACCGCGAGGCCAGCGACCTCGGGGTCAGCATCGTCACGGGCCACACCGCGCGGTACGGGAGCTGTCGGTACCCCTGGGTGGGCGGCGCGACCGCCCTCGCGGTCGGTGACCCCGACGACGTGGTGCGACCGGACGGCGCCTCACCGGGCGACCGCCTGCTGGTGACGAAGGGGCCGGCGATCGAGGTCGCGGGCTACCTCGTGACGGTGTTCGAGGACGCGGTCGACCTGCCACCGGAGACGATCGCGGACGCCAAGGAGCGGTTCTGGGACATGAGCCCGGTGCGAGACGCGCTGACCGCCGCGGCGGCCGGCCCGGTGACCGCGATGCACGACGCGACCGAGGGCGGGCTCCAGGGCGCGCTGGTCGAACTCGCGCGGGCCGGCGGTGTCCGCCTCGACGTCGACGCCGCGGCGGTGCCGGTGCTCCCCGGGGTCGCCGAGGCGTGCGACCACTTCGGCGTCGACCCGTGGGCCGCGACCAGCGAGGGGACCCTGGTACTGACTGTCGAGGCGGGCGGCGCCGACGCGGTGCTGGCCGCGCTCGACGACGAGGGCATCCCGGCCGCCGAGGTCGGCGAGGTGCGGGAAGGCGAGGGCGTCTACGTCGACGGCGAGCCGACGACCCACCCGGAGGTCGACCCCACCTGGGCGGTCTTCGAGGAGTACGCCGAGAAGACGGGGCCGGGCGAGTAGTACGAGCGATCCGAGGAGCGAATAGCACGGGCGGTCCGCGGGGCGAGTAGTCCGGTCGGTCCGAAGACGGGGCGGGCGACGGAGCAGATCCGAAGAGGTGTCGTTTTATCAACCGGAGACGCGTAGGCTCGGCCGTGAGACGCCTCTGGTTCGCCGTCCTGGGCGCCGTCTTCGGGGTCGCCGGCGTCGCCGTCGTCGCGGCGTTCGGCGGCGACGCGGTGTCTGGCCCGGCGGCCGTCGCGACGTTCGCGCTCTGGTTCGCCGCGTCGGCGCTGTACGTGCTCGGCGGCCTGGACGTCGGCGTCGGCGACCCGGAGTGGTACCAGCTCGTGGGCGTCGGCAACGTCTGTCTGGGCCTCCAGCAGGCGGTCCGGCTGGCGTTCCGGCTCGCAGACGGTTCCCGGGAGACGGGGACGCTCGTGGTCACGGTCGCCAGCGGGCTCGGCGGGCTGGCGCTGGCGTACATCGGCCTCGACTGGGTCCGCGGCGGTCGCCACTTCGACCTGTCGCGGTTCGACGGGGACGCGCCGGCCGACCTCGAATAGGGGGTCTCGGTTCCGCTCCGCGGGTCCGTCCGACCGCAGCCACGCTTAACCGCTCGCAGAGCGTACAGGAAGACGAGATGACCAACTGGTACGCAGTCGGGGTCGGGTTCGTGGTCATGACCGTGATCGGCGTCGTCGGCCTGGCGGTTCCGGGGCTGGGACAGCTGACGGCCGGCCTCGTCGGGGGCTTCGCCGCGGGCTACATGGCCGGCGGCGGCCTCGGCCGCGGCGCGTGGCACGGCCTGCTCGCCGGGTCGCTGGGCGGTGTCCTCGTCGCGGTCATCCTCGGCGTCGCGGTGAGCGCCCTCGGCGCCGTCGGCCTCGGCCCGCTGGGCCCGCTGGTCGGCGGCGGCGTCTTCGTCGCCCTCCTGGTCCTCGCACTCGTGATGGGTCTGGAGAGCGCGCTCGCCGGAGCGGTCGGTGCGCTGCTCGCGGAGTGACGGGCAGCGACGGGACTGCTAACTGTTCACGGCTCCGAAGCACTCTCTTCGCTTGCGGACTACTCTACCGACCGAACCGTTTTCCGGGTCCGGTCCGAATCCACCCGCATGGCCACAATCGACGCCGACACCCTGCTCCCGAACCGGCGGATGCGCGAGGGCGCGCGAGACGGCGACGTCACCCAGATCCACCGCGGCCGCCAGTACGCCGACGAGGGCGACCGGTTCGAGGTGGACGGCGAGACGTTCGAGGTCGTGGCAGTGCGCGAGCGCACCCTCGGCGACCTGACCGACGAGGACGCCCGGAGGGAGGGGATGCGGGACCTGGAGCAGTACCGCGAGATCCTGAACCGCGTCCACGACGACTTCGAGTGGGACGACGACAGCGACGTCGTGCTCCACCAGTTCGAGAAGGCGGAGTAACGACGTTCGGAGTCGTCTCGTTCTGGACCTCCGAGTGAGACCGCGAGTGGGCCGGAAATCCGTGACGAGAACGGAAGGACGGAGAGAGCCGGCTACTGCCGACACCGCTAAATTTCCGCACAGCAACCGCGACAGCAGGCCGCGCGCCGCCCCAACCGACTGCGCGCCTCGGTCGCACCGGAAGACGTCGCTTCGTTCGTCTTCCGGGCCTTCGGTCGTGGTTCGGGAGGGCGATGCTCTCAGCGAGAATCGGACTCCGAAGAAGACGACTCAGCGTCGCTCGCGCAGTTCCGCACGGAGATCCGCGACGTCCATGTCCTTCATCGACAGCAGCACGAGCAGGTGGTAGACGATGTCGGCGCTCTCGTGGGCGATCTCCTCGCGGTCGTCGTCCTTGGCCGCGAGCACGAGCTCGGTGGTCTCCTCGCCGAGCTTCTCCAGCACCGCGTTCGCGCCCTTCTCGTGGGTGAACAGCGAGGCGGTGTACGAGTCCTCCGGCAGGGTCTCCTTGCGGTCCTCGATTACCGCGAACAGCTCGTCGAGGACGGCGTCGGTCGGAGCCTCCGCCGAGCCGGCCTCGTCGCCGGCCGGCGCCTCCTCCGAACCGGTCGACGGCCCGCTCATGGGTTGAGGTCCGTGACCTCCGTGATGTCCTGGAGGTCCTCGAACTCCTCGGGGTCGCGCCGACCCGACTCGAACACGTCGTCCTCGACCGCGACCGGGGCGTTGGTCCGGGCCGCCAGCGCCAGCGAGTCGCTCGGCCGGGCGTCGACCACGGTGTCGCCCCGCGGGGTGTCGAGGTGGAGGTCCGCGATGTAGGTGTTGTCCTCCAGCGACGTGACCACGACCCGGGTGACCCGACCGCCGAGCTCCTCGACGAGGTCGAGCGTGAGGTCGTGGGTCAGCGGGCGGCCGATGTCCTCGGCCTCCATCCCGCGGGCGATGCTGACGGCCTCCTGGAACCCGATGAAGATGGGGAGTACGCCCTCCTCGTCGTGGGGCGCGAGCACGACGACCGGGACCGGCCCCTCGTCGGTCATCGCGACCCGCACCGCGTCGATGTCGGCGTCCATGTGCGTCCCGACGGGGGCCAGAAAGAAAAGTCTGCCCTACTGTGAATCACCGGTAGTGGGAACGTCCGGATGAGGCGCAACGCTGACTGCAAAGCACTCGACAGCACCGGAGAGAACGACATAGAAAGCCCCCGTCCGGTCGCGGTCGCTCCGGCGGATATCTGGGCCTCTCCCCACCGCCCGGCCCAGATAGGGCCGCCGGAGTCGACCACGCAAGCGCGACCGGACGGCCTTTTCATCCACCCGGACGGGTCAGACTCGGAGAGCACGCTCCTTACGAAAAGTGTCACCCAGCGCGTCCCAGCAGGAAAGCCGAGCGTCGCGCTACCGGTCGGGAGTCGGCTCTTCGCGGTCCTCGGAGTGCGTCGCCCCGTCCATCGCCTCGAACAGCGCGAGGTCGTGGAGCCGGGCGTCGGGGGTCAGTTCCGGATGGAACGAGGTGCCGACGACCGGGCCGTCCCGGACCGCGACCGGCCGGCCGTCCCACTCGGCCAGCACCTCGACGTCGTCGCCCACGTCGGCGATGACGGGCGCGCGGATGAACACCGCCGGGAAGGGGTCGTCGAGCCCGGACACGTCGAGCGGGGCCTCGAAGCTGTCCTTCTGGCGGCCGAAGGCGTTGCGCTCGACGGTCACGTCGACCGCGCCGAGGTTGCGGACCCGGTCGTCGCCCGCGTCGGCGGCGGCCACGATGAGGCCCGCGCAGGTCGCCAGCACCGGCTTGCCCGCCTCGACGTGGTCGACGATCTCCTCGGCGATTCCCTCCGACCACAGGAGCCGCGAGATGGTGGTCGATTCCCCGCCGGGCATGAGCAGCGCGTCGCAGTCGGGGACCGTTCCGGCGGTCCGGACCTCGACGACCTCGGTCTCCCGGCCGCAGGCCTCGCCGGCCCGCCGGACCGCGTCGGCGTGCTCGCTCACGTCGCCCTGGACCGCGACGACGCCCGCTGTGAGAGTCATGGGCGCGGGTACGGAGTCGGGCGCCAAAAGTGGCGCGTCTCGGCGGCGAGACCGACCGCGGCCTACCGCTCGTCGCTCGTCCGCGAGCCGTACAGCGTCCCGAGGCTGAGCCCGTAGACCAGGTGGCCCGCGTGGAAGACGAGGCGCTCGTCGACGTCGAGGTCCTCGTCGAGCAGTCCCCCGAGGACGACGCGCTCCCCGAAGACCGAGAGCGCGAGGGCGTAGAGGCTCCCCCACGCCAGGCCGAGCGCCTCCCGGGAGGCGGTCCGCCGGGAGTCGCTGTCGCTCTCGCTCGCGGGGTTCCCGGTCGTGCGCGACTCGCGAGGCGAGTCGGCCGGCGTGAGCGCGCCGAAAACCGCCCCGCCGACGGCGCCGTACAGCAGGTGGAGCGCGATGGCGGCGATCGGGTGGTCGTCGGGGTCGCCGCCCGCGACGTACTTCGCCCAGAACTGCGCGGTCGGCGGCAGCGACCGGGAGACCGGGAGCCGGTAGGCGGTCATCACGAGGGTGGCGAGGAGGCCGTCCTTGGTCCCCTCCGCGAGGCGGCCGGCGTCGGACGGACGCTCGGCGGCGGACGACCGGTCGGCGGCGCCGCGGTCTGGCTGCTCGGCGTCGGTGCTGACGAACGGAAGACCCATGGAGAGACGGCGACGCCGACCCGGATAGCGCTGGCGGCCGGCGGAGGAATCGGAAGTCGGACGCGGGGTGTGCGGTCGGCGGCTACAGGCCGAGGATGTTCAGGACCTCGATGAAGACGCCGAAGAGGACGCCGAAGGCGACGACGGTTTTGGGGTCGATGCGGATGGCGTTGCGGTCCTCGGCGTCGAAGTACCGGACGAGTCCGGCGCTGGACATCAGACCGCCGGAGTTCTGACCACTGCTCATGGACGATGCTCCGGTCGCCCCTCGCGTAAACCTTTCGGAGCGAGACCCGACCGCCCGGCGGGTCGTCGAGGCCGGCGAGGCCGACCTCCGCGGCCGCTGGCGCCAGCGAGAACGCGGCAAGGACGCGCCGGTGGGAAAACCCTTATGCGCGCGGCGAAGATAGTTCCGCTCGAACTCCAATGACTGTCACGCTGAAGGACTTCTACGCGGATTGGTGTGGCCCGTGCAAGACCCAGGACCCCATCCTCGAGGAGATGGAGGAGGACTGGGACGAGAGCGTCGAGTTCGAGAAGATCGACGTCGACGAGCACCAGGACGTCGCCAACGAGTATCAGGTCCGGTCGATCCCGACCATCGTCGTCGAGAACGACGACGGCGTCGTCGAGCGGTTCGTCGGCGTCACCCAGCGCGACGAGCTCGAGGAAGCCCTGGAAGAGGCCGGCGCGTAACGCGCCGAGACGTCTTTTCTGCGCCAGCCGGGCGATTCGGTAGTCACGGCGCTGGCGGGACCGTCGCGGGGTCCCGCGGCCCCGGTCGCCCGTGGCCACGTCGTCGCCCGCTGCGGCCGGCCGCCAGCGCCGGTTCGGCGATGCCACCACGCTGACGCCGGGGCTGTAGTAGCAGACCGAGTCGCCGCCGGGCGTCTCGAAGGCGTTGGCCCGGAACAGCGAGTTCTCCTCGATGGAGACGTCGGCGTCGCGGAGCGGCCACCGCGGGTGGCGGACGTCGACGGACCGCAGTCGTTCGCTCGGCGACTCGGTGTAGAGCCGGTGGCGCTCGGTGAGGAACTCGGCCAGCGACCCGCGCTCGGCCGCGACCCGCTCGCCGTCCGAGTCGTAGGTCGCGGCGAACCGCGCGGGCCTGGCGCCGGGGGCGCCGGCGCGTTCCGGATCGCGGTCACGAGCGACGACGGCGAGGTCGTCCTCGTCACCGGCGCGGACGTGGCGACTGTCGGCGAGGTCGGGCGGGCCAGGACCGGCGACGCCTACCGACTGCCGGTGACGCTCACCGACGAGGGGACCGCGGCCTTCGCCGACGAAATCGAACGAGTCGGCGCGCTCGACGACCCGGACGCCCACCGGCTCCGGACCTACTTCCGGGGCGAACTGCTCTCCGAGGCCGGGCTCGGGCACGACCTCGCCGACGCCGTGAAGACGGGCGACTGGGCCGGGGAGTTCCTGTTCCACGTGACCGCCCGCGAGACGGCCGCGAGGGTGAGAACCGCCTTGAAAACGGAGACGGCGGGGGCAACGAAGACGCCCGCCGAGACAGAGACGACCGCAGAGAGCGGGTAGGCGACGCTACTGGTAGTCGTCGAGGTCGTACAGGTCGCCGTACTTCGACGTCACGTAGTCGAGGAAGTAGTCGGCGGTGTAGTCCTCGCCGGTCGCCTCCCGGACGAGGTCGTCGGTGGTGTACCGGCTGCCGTGGCGGTGGACGTTCTCGGTCAGCCAGTCGTGCAGCGGCTCGAAGTCGCCCTCGGCGATCTTGCCGTCGAGGTCGTCGATGTCCGCCTCGGCGCTGGCGTACAGCTGGGCGGCGAGCACGCTGCCCAGCGAGTAGGTCGGGAAGTAGCCGAAGTCGCCGTGGCTCCAGTGGATGTCCTGCAGGCAGCCCTCGGCGTCGGAGTCGGGCCGGACGCCCAGGTACTCCTCGTACTTGTCGTTCCAGAGCTCGGGGACGTCCTCGACGTCGATGTCGCCCCGGATCAGGTCGCGCTCGATCTCGAACCGGACCACGATGTGCATGTGGTAGGTGAGCTCGTCGGCCTCGACCCGGATGAGGTTGTCCTCGTACACCTGGTTGGCGGCCTCGTAGACGTCCGCGACCGAGGCGTCGTCGAGCTTCTCTGGGAACCGCTCGCGCATCGTCGGGAGGAACCGCTCCCAGAACGGCTCGGAGCGACCGACGTGGTTCTCCCAAAGCCGCGACTGGGACTCGTGGACGGTCATGTCGCGGGACTCGCCCAGCGGCGTGCCGTAGTCCTCGCGGGGCAGCCCGAGCGTGTAGGTCGCGTGGCCGAACTCGTGGATGGTGCTCATCAGCGCGCCCAGCGGGTCCGCCTCGTTGAAGCGGGTGGTGACCCGGGCGTCGAACTGGTTGCCCGTCGAGAACGGGTGGGGCGCGGTGTCGAGCCGGCCGTGGTCCCAGTCGTAGCCCAGCGTGTCGAGCACGTCGCGGGCCAGGTCCTCCTGGGTGTCGGTGTCGTACTCGCCCTCGAACGTGTCGACGGCGAGGTCGGCGTCGGACTCCCGGACCGCCTCGACCAGCGGGACCAGCTCGTCGCGGAGCCGCTGGAGCACCTGCTCGGCCGTCTCGATGCCGAGGTACGGCTCGTAGTCCTCGAACAGCACCTCGTAGGGGTCGCGGTCGGGGTCGATGTGCTCGGCGTACTCGCGCTTCAGCTCGACCAGCTTCTCCAGCGTGGGCGCGAACGACTCGAAGTCGTCCTCCTCGCGGGCCTCCTTCCAGACCGGCATCGCCTCGGAGGAGACCTCCGAGATCTCCTCGACGAGGTCCTGGGGCACCCTGGCGGCCCGGTCGTGTCGGCGCCGGACCTCCCGGACCACCGCCTCCTGCTCGGCGGTCAGGTCCTCGCCCTCGAGCTCGTCGAGCATCTCGGCCATCTCGTCGGAGGTGAGCAGCTCGTGGCTCAGCGTCGACAGCGCCGACCGCTGCTTCGACCGGGCGGGCGTGCCGCCCTCGGGCATCATGACCTCCTGGTCCCACGCCAGCACGCCGCCGGCCTGGTTGACGTTCGAGAGCCGCTGCACCTGCTGCAGGAACTCCGAGTACGTGTCGGACGCCTCCTCGGCGCCGGCTTCGCTTGCCATGGCTACGAGTTTCGACCGGACCGAATATCAAAGCGCGGATTTCGATTCGAAACCCGCGTCGGAGGTCGGCGGCTCCGAGACGCCGGACCGCCCGCTCGGAACCGGATCTGCTCGGAACCGCCCGGAGCCGGCGTCCGCTCAGAATCGCTCGGCGACGCCGCGGTAGACGTCGTAGCACCGCTCCAGCACCTCGACGCTCGCGCTCTCGGTCTCGGTGTGGGCCTCGCCGGGTTCGGCCGCGCCGCAGACCACGCAGGTCGTGCCGGCCTGCGCGAGCCACCCGGCGTCGGTGGCGTGGGGCTTGACGACGAGTTCGGGCGACCCCGACTGGGAAACCTCCGCGGCGGCGCGCACCGTCTCGGCGAACGCCTCGTCGTCGCACCGCATCGGCGGGAGGTCCTGGTCGACGGACCACTCGACGCCCTCGATCTCCTCGACGCGCTCCAGGGCGGCCCGCTCGCCCGGGACCGTCCGCTCGTCGACGGTCACCGAGCACTCCTCGGGGATCACGTTCCAGGCGCTCCCGCCGTCGATGCCGGTCACGGCCAGGCTCCCCTCGACGCGCTCGCCGAACACCTCGGTCGACGGGAAGTCGAGGTCCCGCAGGACGTCGACCGCGTCGCAGGCCCGGTAGACCGCGTTCTCGCCGGCCTCGGGCTCGCTGGCGTGGGCGGCCGACCCCCGGGCGGTGACGGTGCTGCCCCGCCGGCCCTTGTGGGCGACCGCCACGTCGGTCACGCCCGGCGCCGAGTAGCCGGTCGAGCCCTCGCCGACGACGGCGTAGTCGGGGGAGAATCCGCGGTCGATGGCCGCCCGCGCGCCGACGCCGCCGTCCTCTTCGCCGACGAAGCTGGCGAAGACGAGTTCGGGCGCGGGGTCGGCGTCCGCGGAGCGGTCGGCGTCCCGGAAGGCCAGCATCGCGGCCGCGACCGCGCCCTTCATGTCGGCGGTGCCCCGGCCGTAGAGCCGGCCGTCGCGGCCCTCGACGACGTACGAACCGTCGGCTTCGACCTGCGAGTCGGCCGGCGGCACCACGTCGTGGTGGCCGACCAGCGCGAGCGAGTCGGCGCCGTGCTCGCCGCGTCTGGCGATCACGTTGCCGGACTCGTCGCGGGTCACCGCGGCGTCGGTCTCGTCGCGGAGCCACCGCTCGATGAAGTCGCCCGCCTCCGTCTCGTCCTCGTGGCTCGGTATCGAGACGAGTTCGCGGGTCAGGTCGACGACGTCGCTCATGCCCGGAGTGTGGGGCGCCGGCCGCTTCAAATCGGGGGTCGCGCGTCCGCGGTCACCGGTCGTCGGCCGCCTCGGCGTCGGGGTCGGCCCGCTCCTCGCGCTCGAGCTCGGCGATCTGGGACTGGAGGCGGTCGAGTTCGGCCGCGGTCTCGCCCTCGGCCTCGTCGGAGAGGCGCTCGACCTCGGCCCGGAGCTCGGTGACGCGGTCGACGTACTCCCCCGGCGGCTGCTCGTCGGACGGGATGGCCGACAGCGCCTCCTCGATGGACTGGAGGGTCAGGCGCACCTCGCGGCTGGCGTCGGTCTCCTCGCGGATCCGGTAGATCTCGTCGTGGATCGCCTGTGGGTCTCTCATGTCGGACACGAGGGCGTCGTCGAGAATAGGCGTGGTGGCCTCCGCGGGGGACGGAGCCGGGGCGCGTCCGGGCGGTCCGCTGGTCCCGCCTCCGAGCGACCTGCTGGTCCGGCCGTCGCGCCGCAGGAGACCGCGGCTTCGGCCTGAGGAGCGCCCTCGCGGTCTACCCGTAGTGCTCGTCGAGGTACTCGACGATCCGGTCGCTCTCGTAGAGCGACTCGTCGCGCTCGGGGTCGACGAGGAACGGGATCTGGTCCTGGCCGCCGCGGTCGAGCAGCTCCTCGTGGGCCGCCTCGTCGCGGACCTCGCCGCCGTGGGTCCGGGGGTTGTGCGCGACGTACGACAGCCCGAGCGCCTGCAGCTGCTCGCGGACCTTCTTGGAGTACGGACAGCCTTCCGCCTGGTAGAGTTCGAGCACGTCGCCCGATAGGGGCCGGCGACGGGAAACCTCCGTGGCCGCTGGAACGCGTCCGCGGTCGGCGACGGACGATCGGCCGACCAGCTTGAATTGTCGGGCATAAGTTGAAAGAGGTTCCGCGCGTTACAGCGCCCATGTCTGAAGAGCTACAGTCCGCGTCGGGGGACGCGACGGGCGCCACCGCGGACCGCCGGACCGCCGTGGACGGGCGGTGCGGCCACACTCACGAGGCCAGCGCGGTCACGGGGGTCGGGGGCGTCTGCTGCTGGCGGCCGGTCTGGGGCGACACCGGACGGTGCATCTGGCACGCCGACGTGGCCCAGAAGCCCTCGCGCGAACTCGAGGACTCGGCGCCGAGCGTCGGCGAGCGCCTCGACGGGGCCATCTTCCGGGACGTCGAGCTGTCGGGGGCCGACTGGACCGCCGGGCTGACCGCCACCGACGCCCGGTTCGTCAACTGCAACCTCGAGGAGACCGACCTCAGCGGCGCCGACCTCCGGTACTCCCACTTCGAGGGCGTCGACGCCCAGGGGGTGAACCTCCGGGGCGCGAACCTCGAGCACGCCGAGTTCGACCGGACCGACCTCCGGGGCGCCGACCTCTGCGCCGCCCGACTCCACTACGCCGTCTTCGACAACGCCCGGATCGCCGAGGAGACGACGTTCGGCAAGAACGTGGTCTACGAGAAGGAACTGTTCGAGTACGACGACGACAGGCGGATCGCGTCGCTGGACGTAGTCCGGCCGCGGGACCACGACGAGAAACGCCTCGACCGGTACGAGGCCGCCCACTGGACCTACAGCGAGCTCCAGCGGTTGGCCGAGGACAACGGCCTGACCGAGGCCTCGCGGGACTACTACAAGAAGCGCAAGGACGTCCGGCGGCGGGAGGCGTGGGAGTTCGGCCCGTACTCGCGGGCGCTCGCCCAGGAGGCGTGGCGGTGGACCACGGGGTACGGCGCGAACCCCTGGCGGGTCATCGCGACGTCGCTGCTGGTCATCGTCCTCTGCGGGGTCCTCTTCCCGTTCGTCGGCGGCATCCAGGAGGCCGCCAACGGCACCACGATCACCTACTCGGTGAGCAACCCCGACGCCAGCCGGCTCCAGTTCCTCCTGTTCGCGGTCTTCTTCCGGAGCCTCTACTTCAGCACCGTCACGTTCGCCACGCTGGGGTACGGCGACATCGAACCGGTCGGCAACATCGCGCGGGCCATCGCGGGCACCGAGGCCCTGCTGGGCCAGTTGCTGATGGCGCTGCTGGTGTTCGTGCTCACCCGGAACGTCACGTGGTCGGAGTAGTCAGACGCCGCAGTCGTCGACGTACTCGAACCCCTCGTCGTAATCGTCGTCCCCGTCGTCCCCCTCGCTCTCGTCGCGCACGCGACCCGTCGCGAACCGGCTCCCGGAGTCGCGCCCGCTGTCGGCCGACGTACCGCCGCCGGCCCGGTCGCGTCCGTCGCTCCCGCGACCGTTTCCGCGTTCGGCGCGCCCGCTCCGCTCGCTGCGTCCGCCGCGCCGCCCGTCACCGCCACGCTCGCCGTCCGCCGCGGGCTCGTCGGCGCCGTCGTCGGCGAGCTTCCGCTCGACCGCGTCGGCGACCCAGGCTTCGAGCGACTCGCCCTCGTCGAGGTCGTCGTCGATGCGGTCCTTGAGGCCGGCCTCGACCGTGACTACGAGATGTTCGTGGCGCATGGACCGCGGTGTACGGGACTGCGCGGGATAAATGAGTCGCCCGCAGGGCCAGGGTTCGGGCGGCGGGTCGCCGCCGTCGGGGTCGGGCGCCGACGCCTCACACTGTCGGCTGCAGCCGGCAGTATCAGTCGTCCATCGCCTCGGCCGCCTCGTCGGCGGCCCGGTCGGGGCGGGCGGCGTCCCAGAGGACGACGACGAGGCCGCCGAGGAAGTTGAACACCAGGTCGTAGATGACGTCGGCGAGGCCGAACTGTATCAGCACCGCCCGCCCGCCGACGACCTCGGCGGCCGCGGCGCTGGCGAACTCCAGGATCTCCCACAGCACGCCGAACGCCATCACGAACACCAGAACCACCAGCGTCTCGACGCCCGGGGTCAGGGTCGTTCGCTCGGAGTTGCGCTCGACCGCCTTGACCGTCGCGTAGCCCGCGCCGGCGACGACCGACGCCGAGAGGGCGTGGGCCACCGAGTCGTACCACGGGAGGTTCTGGTAGGGCCAGACGATGCCGACCGCGTGGACGAACACCGCGACCGAGAGCCACAGCACGTGGCCCGGGTCGAGCGAGATGCCCGCGTCGCGCCGCAGCACCGCCGGGACGAGCGTGACCGCCAGCGAGACGAGGCCGTTGACCGCGACGCTGTACTCCCCGGCGACGACCCCGTAGCCCGCGACGGCGACGAGTCCGGCCTGGAGCAGCCGGACCAGCAGGCGCTCCCGGCTGTCGTCGAGCGGGTCGGTCATCCGTCCTCGCCCTCCGCGACGTCGGCCACGCTCTCGCCGCGGCCGCCCTCGGCCTCGAAGTACGCCTCGAAGACGACCGCGGCCGCGAGGCCCGCGACCGTCGCCCGGACGAACTCCCAGTTGACCGCGTGCAGCCCGGCGAGGAGGTCGGTGCCGAGGTAGCGGTCCGAGAAGAACTGGAGCACCGCCCAGACGCCGATGGCGGCCATCGTGGTCAGCACGACCAGCGCGTCGGCGAACCACGCCGCCAGCTCGGCCTCGGTGAACAGCGACACCTCGACCACAACCGCCAGCGCCACCGCGGCCACGCCGACGTAGACGGCGTAGTCGGTGAGCCACGTCGGCCCGACCGCCCGGGTCACGCCGGGCAGGACCGCAAGCGCCGTCACCGCCGGCGGGAGCGTCGCCGCGGCGTCCCGGAACGCGACCAGCGGGACGGCGAGCACGACCAGCGTGGCCGCGAGGAACCCGGTCCAGACGAGGTCGCCGTCGACCAGGTTCTCGACGATCGCCAGCGCGAGCACCCCGACCAGCGCCCAGTTGACGGCGTCGGCGCCGGACAGCGAGTCGAACACACCCATATCAGTTCCTAGTGACCGACGCGATTGAAGGTTGTTGCCCGGGCGCCCGTTCGGCGCCCGCGTCGCCACCCGGTCCTGCCCGTCGCGCCGCCGGGCTCGGCTCCGTCCGGCCCGTCGTCAGGTCGCGCGCTCGGTGCGGTTCGCTCGTAAAGGGTTTGAACGCGCCCCACCAAATGACGGTATGAACGTACTTCCGGACACGAGCGTCGTCATCGACGGCCGCATCTCCGAGCGCGTCGAGGGCGGCGACTTCGAGGGCGCGACGGTGCTCGTCCCAGAGGCCGTCGTGGCCGAGCTCGAGGCGCAGGCCAACAGCGGCGCCGACAGCGGCTGGGACGGCCTCGCGGAGCTCCAGCGGCTCGCCGACCTGGCCGACGGGGACCGCATCGAACTGCGGTACGTCGGCGATCGGCCCGACGCCGACGAGCAGGGCCGGGCCAGCGAGGGCGAGATCGACGCCCTCATCAGGGAGCTGGCGGCCGAGCACGACGCGACGTTCGTCACCAGCGACGTGGTCCAGAGCGAGGTCGCGCAGGCGAAGGGCATCGAGGTCGAGTACGTCTCCCCGCGGGTCGACGAGACCGACATCGGCCGGCTCGCCGTCGAGGACTACTTCGACGAGCAGACGATGAGCGTCCACCTCAAGGCGGGCGT
The DNA here is from genome assembly GCF_051194995.1 of Halorussus sp. AFM4. Classification (NCBI taxonomy): domain Archaea; kingdom Methanobacteriati; phylum Methanobacteriota; class Halobacteria; order Halobacteriales; family Haladaptataceae; genus Halorussus; species Halorussus sp. AFM4. The sequence goes on from NZ_JBNTJT010000003.1 coordinate 690,878, forward strand.
CGAGCCGATGGCCAAGCGGGGCGACGTCGGCGAAATGTCGTACCAGACCATCCGCGACGAGCCCCTCGACGAGGAGCGGCTCCGCGAGCTGGCCCAGGAGATCATCGACAGCGCGAAGGAGAGCGACGAGGGGTTCATCGAGCTCGACGAGCCCGGGATGACCATCGTCCAGTTCCGCGACTACCGGATCGCCATCGCGGAGCCGCCGTTCGCCGACGGCTGGGAGATCACCGCGGTCCGGCCCATCGTCAAGACCGACATCGAGGACTACGAGTACGCCGAGGAGCTCAAGGACCGGCTGCTCGAACGCCAGCGCGGCGTGCTCATCGCGGGGTCGCCCGGCGCCGGCAAGTCGACGTTCGCCCAGGCGGTCGGTGAGTTCCTCTCGGAGCACGACTTCGCGGTCAAGACGATGGAGAAACCCCGCGACCTCCAGGTCGGCCCGGAGATCACCCAGTACACCGAGCTGGGCGGCGAGATGGAGAAGACCGCCGACTCGCTGCTGATGGTCCGGCCCGACTACACCATCTACGACGAGGTGCGCAAGACCGACGACTTCGAGGTGTTCGCAGACATGCGGCTGGCGGGCGTCGGGATGATCGGCGTGGTCCACGCCACGCGGGCCATCGACGCGCTCCAGCGGCTCGTCGGCCGGGTCGAGCTCGGGATGATCCCCCAGATCGTCGACACCGTCGTCTACATCGAGGCCGGCGAGATACGGAAGGTGTACGACGTCTCGACCCAGGTCAAGGTGCCCGAGGGGCTGATGGAGGAGGACCTGGCCCGCCCGGTCATCATGATCCAGGACTTCGAGACCGGCCGGCCCGAGTACGAGATCTACACGTTCAACCGGCAGGTCGTCACCGTCCCGCTCAACGAGGGCGAGCGCGAGGAGAGCGGCGTCTCGAAGCTCGCGAAGCAGGAGATCGAGCGCGAGATCCAGTCGGTCGCCCGCGGGCGGGTGGACGTCGAGGTGCAGGGCCAGAACCGCGCGACGGTGTACGTCAGCGAGGACGACATCTCCTACGTCATCGGCAAGGGCGGCGGCCGCATCGACGACATCGAGAGCCGCCTGGGCATCGACATCGACGTCCGCACCCACGACGAGAAGCCCCAGTCGGCCTCGGGCGCGCCCGGTAACGCGGGCGGCGCCGGCGGCGGGGCCCCGCCGGGCGAGACCGTGACGCCGGAGATCACCTCCCGGCACATCGTGCTGCCGACCGACGGCCACGCCGGCGAGACGGTCGAGGTCCAGGCCGACGGCGAGTACCTCTTCACTGCGACCGTGGGCCGGGGCGGCGACATCCAGGTCTCGCGGGGCAGCGCCATCGCCGAGGAGCTCGAGCGGGCCATCGACCGCGAGCAGGCCATCACCGTGAACCGGGCCTGAGGGAGGCCGGGAGGGCCTCCGCCGGCGCCGACTCTACGGGCGGCTAGTCCGGTGCAGAGGGACGGTGCAGATGAACGAGGCAGAGACCTACGGGGTGAATCGGGCGCTCACTCGGCGCACTTCTGGGCGTCGGCGCCGTCCGCCGAGGTGTCGCAGGCGACGTCGATCTCGTAGAGGTTCTGTCGGGCGTCCGCGAAGTAGACGTCCTCGGTCACCACGTCGAGCTCCTCCAGTCGCTCGAGCGCGTACCGCACGGTGCGGGCCGACAGCATCGACTCCTCGACGATCTGTTTCTGCGTGAGCGCGCCCTTGTACTCCAGCACCTTGAAGACCAGCTTGGCGCTGGGGGGCAGGTCGTCGATGTCCTCTAGCTCGGACTGAGTTGCCATCGTTACGAATCGAAACACGCCACCGGCATAAAAGTACGACCTTTGCACTACGACCTTACAGCGATGCGACCAAAAGTGGTACGGCGGCCCGGCGCGGGGCCGCGGTCGGGGCCTCTCAGCGCCCGCCACGGTCGACGCTGGACCGGCGTCGTCTGGGCCGGCCGACGTCCCGGCGTTGGACCGGCCGACATCCCGACGCTGGACCGGCCCCACGTCCGGACGCCGGGCCGGCCCGCGTCCGGGACGGTGCCGAGATTCGGGGCGCGACGAAAGCTTGGGGTTTTTGAGGGAGCGTCCCCGACGAACAGCCATGGCGACCGAACAGGTATCCGAGCGACGGGCATCCCATATCAGGGGCGTCACCGTGACGGCCGTGGCCTCGCTGGGGGGCATCGCCGCGGCGCTGGTCTCGGCGATGGTCCTGGGCACCGCGGCCAAGGACCAGCTGGGGCTGGCCATCGTGGTGGCGTTCGTCGTGCTCGAACTGCCCATCATGCAGGGACTCGGCATCGACGTCGGGGACTTCTCCACGAAGGACCACCTCTACGTTGCGTTCATGACCTTCTCGCTGTGGTTCGTCACGTGGACCATCCTCCTGACCAACGGAGTCACCTTCTGATTCATGGCGGACGATAGCATCGCGGTCGTGGACCTCGAGCGGTGTCAGCCCGACCGCTGCAACTACGAGTGCAAGAACTACTGCCCGCCGAACCGCACGGGCAAGGAGTGCATCACGCTCCGGGGCGACGACGCCGAGGAGGGCGACCCCGACCAGGTCCACATCAGCGAGGAGATCTGCCTGGGCGAGACCTGCGGCATCTGCGTCGAGAAGTGCCCGTTCGACGCGATCGAGATCATCAACCTTCCCCAGGAGCTCCAGGACGACCCGGTCCACCGCTACGGCGAGAACGCCTTCTCGCTGTACGGGCTGCCGGTCCCGCTGGAGGGCCAGGTCACGGGCATCCTCGGCCCGAACGGCATCGGGAAGACCACCGCGGTCCGGATCCTGGCGGGCGAGCTCGCGCCGAACCTGGGCGAGCACGCAGAGCCGCCGGGCTGGGACGCGGTGCTCGACGCCTACCGGGGCACCGAGCTCCAGGACTACCTGGCGGCCGTGAAGGACGGCGACGTGAGCGTGGCGCGCAAGCCCCAGTACGTCGACAAGATCCCCGACCGGTTCGACGGCCCGACCGAGCAGCTGCTGGAGAACGTCGACGAGCGCGGCGTGCTCGACGACCTGCTCGAACGGCTCGAGATCGAGCACGTCCGCGACCAGGACATCGACAGCCTCTCGGGCGGGGAGCTCCAGCGAGTCGCGCTGGTGGCCTGCCTGGCCCGGGACGTCGACTTCTACTTCGTCGACGAGATCACGCCGTACCTCGACATCAGCCAGCGCGTGAAGGCCGCCCGGCTCATCCAGGAGATGGCCGAGGAGGAGGGCAAGTCGATGCTCGTCGTCGAGCACGACCTGGCCATCCTCGACCTGGTGGCCGACAACCTCCACGTCGCGTACGGCGAACCCGGGGCGTACGGCGTCATCACCTCGCCGAAGTCGGTCCGGAACGGCATCAACGAGTACCTCGAGGGGTACCTCGACAACGAGAACATGCGCATCCGGCCGAACGCCATCGAGTTCGAGGAGCACGCCCCGCGGCAGGTGACCCGGGCCGACACGCTGGTCGAGTACCCCGACCTCTCGAAGTCCTACGGCGAGGGCGAGTTCTCGCTCGAGGTGGAGGGCGGGGCCATCCGCGAGAACGAGGTGCTGGGCATCGTCGGCCCGAACGGCATCGGGAAGTCGACGTTCGCCGACCTGCTCGCGGGCAAGCTGGAGCCGGACGAGGGCGACGTCGACTTCGATCTGGACATCTCGTACAAGCCCCAGTACATCGAGATCGACCAGCCGATGCAGGTCGAGGCGTTCCTGCGGTCGATCACCGACCGGGTGGGCACGTCGTACTGGGACACCGAGATCGCCCAGCCGCTCCAGCTCGACCGCATCATGGAGCAGAACCTGCTGGACCTCTCGGGCGGCGAGCGCCAGCGGGTCGCCGTCGCGGCCTGCCTGTCGGAGTCGGCCGACCTCTACCTGCTCGACGAGCCGTCGGCGTACCTCGACGTCGAGCAGCGGGTGCGGGCGACCAACGCCATCCGGCGGTTCGCCGAGCAGCAGGACGCCACGGTGATGGTCATCGACCACGACATCTACATGATCGACCTGCTGGCCGACCGGCTGATGGTCTTCGACGGCGAGCCCGCGGTCCACGGGCGCGCCAGCAAGCCGAAGGGGATGCGCGAGGGGATGAACGACTTCCTCGCCAACCTCGACATCACGTTCCGGCGCGACGAGAACGTGGGCCGGCCCCGCATCAACAAGCCGGGGAGCCAGCTCGACAAGGAGCAGAAGCGCGAGGGCGAGTACTACTACGCGCCCTGACCTCGACTCGGTCGACGCCCCCGGCGGTCCCGTTCGGCGCTCCGTTCTCAGTTCGACCGCCTCGCGGCGACCCCCCGAGTGAACGCGTCACACGCCGGGCTACCGAGGCGTACGGGGCGGTTCCGCGCCGGCGCGGAACCGAACGGTTTTCGTCAGCGAACGCATACCCCCACGCAGTGACACGACTTCCGGAGTGGCTCGGGACCGGCCACGAGCGCCGCGCCAAGCTGTTCGCGCTCGTCGCGGTCGCGGCGCTCGCGGTCGCGAGCGTCGGCGTGCTCGCCGCCCCCGACCAGCCCCGCCGCACCGTCGCGAAGGAGTCGCCAGAGAACAACACCCTCGTCGCCCTCCAGGGGTACAAGAGCGAAGGGAAGGCGATCGAGCTCTCCCCGGAGGGCGAGGTCGTCTGGGAGTACGCGAAGCCGGACGACGTGTTCGACGTCGAGGCGCTCGGCCCCGACACGGTCCAGGTGTCGACCGCGACCGAGATCCGCGACTCGGACTGCCCGGCCCGGTTCCGCAACGACGGCTTCGACGACTGCGTGCGCAACGCGCTCCGCGTCGTCGAGCAGTCGACCAACGAGGTGCAGTGGGAGTACGCCTGGTACGACGCGAAGCTCCACGAGCACGAGCTCCACGACGCCGACCACTACACCGTCAACGGGAGCGACCGGTGGGTCATGGTCGACATGGGCAACGACCGCGTGTTCGCCGTGAACCGCCAGAAGGAGATCGTCTGGCAGTGGAACGCCACCGACACCTACGACCGCCCGAAGGGGATCGGGCCGGAGGGCGACTGGACCCACATGAACGACGTGGACCGGCTCCGTCCCGGCGTGTTCCAGGTCAGCCTCCGGAACTTCGACACCGTGATCGAGCTCCGCGTCGAGAACGCGACGGGGAGCGGTTCCGGCGCCGCCGCGTCCGGCCCGGGCGGCCGCAACGTGACGGTCCGCCCCGTGGTCGGGCCGAACCGGTACGCCGGCAAGGGCGGCGTGCTCTACGAGCAGCACAACCCCGACCGGCTCGCCGGGGGCCACCTGCTGGTCGCCGACAGCGAGCACGACCGGGTGGTCGAACTGAATCGGTCGGGCGAGGTCGTCTGGGAGTTCGGCGGGAGCGCGACCCTCAACTGGCCGCGGGACGCCGACCGGCTGCCGAACGGCCACACCCTCATCACGGACTCGTACAACGACCGGGTGGTCGAGGTCGACGAGAACGGCGTCATCGTCTGGGCGGTCGAGACCGGCCGGCTGCCGTACGAGGCCGACCGACTCCCCGGCGAGGGCTCCAGCGACCGCCCGACCGCGACCGAGGCCGGCCTCGCCGACGGCGGCGAGGAGTCGGTCGTCGAGCGCTACGTCGGCTTCGCGGCCGCCATGGCGAAGTACGTGCTGCCGGCCGACATGGGCCGGCAGGTGGTGCCGCTGGCGGTGGCGGTGGTCGGCCTGCTCGGCGCCGCCGTCGAGGGCGTCCGGTGGCGGGGGCTGCCGCGGAGAGACGGGCGGTAGCTCGGCTCGAAGCGGTCATCCGCAGGAAAAAGGAGGGACGAGCGCGGGCGGCGGCCGGCGGCTACATCACTTCGCGCTGGCAGGAGCCACAGAGGTTCTCCTCCTTGACGTCGACCTCGCGGACGGTCGGCGAGAAGTTCATGACGCAGCGCTTGTTGTCGCAGTGCTCGAGCCCGAGCGTGTGGCCGATCTCGTGGACGACCTCCTTGCGGACCCGGTCGTCGAAGATCTCGCTCGCGCTGCGGTTCGAGAACCCCCCGTCGCTGGAGGTCTGGAGGCGGTACGTCGAGATCACGCTCCCGTTCCCGTCGAGGTAGGCGAGACCGAACACGTAGTTGCGGCGGCGGTAGAAGAGGTCCTTGGGCGTGATGGCGATGTTCTTCTCCCCCGACCCCACGCGGCCGGCGAGTTCGATGAACTCCTCGGCCCGGTACTGGTCGCGCTTCTCGTCGTGGGCCCCGGTCGGAATCGGCTGGGCGTCGTGGATGGTGACCTCGCAGTCGTAGACCGAGCGCAGGGCGGTCGAGGCCTGTCGCTTGACTGTCGCAGAGAGATCCCCGACCGGGACGACGTCAACGAGCATGGGAAACACTATGCGGGAGCGGCCCATAAACTTCCCGCCGTGCGACCCCGAACCCGTCGTGCCATCGTCGGCCGCCTGTCGGACTTCGAGCGACTGGTGGAGGTCGGGATCGGCGAGCGCCCCGACGTCGCCGCCGCGCTGGCCGACGCCGGCAAGCGCGTCACCGCGACCGACGTCCGCCCCCGCGAGGTGCCGGCCGGCGTCGAGTTCGTCCGCGACGACGTGGTCGACCCCGACCCCGCGGTGTACCGCGACGCCGACGCCGTCTACGCGCTGAACCTCCCGCCGGAGCTCCACCGGCCCGCGCTGGCGGTCGCCCGCGACCACGACGCCGCACTGCTGTTCACCACCCTCGGGGGCGACCAGCCCGCGGTTCCCGTCGCTCGCGAGACGATACCCGGCGAGACCCTTTTCGTGGCCCGGGAGTAGCGTCCGGTCTCTCCGGACGCTTAGGCAGCCCCTACCCGTTCGTCCCGCCAAGAGCCTTAACAGGGCTCAGACCGACCGAACGGACGTGGCCGTCGCACCCGACCCGTCCGAGATATTCGAGAGGGCAGTCCAAGAGGGCGAGCGCCGGCTCGACCAGTCGCTGCTCGAACTCGTCGCGACCAGCTTCATCGCCGGGTTCACGGTCGTGTTCGGGATGCTCGCGCTCGGCATCGTGGAGGGCGCGTTCGAGCCGCGGTTCGCCGAGCTCGCGCCCATCGCCGGCGCGCTCGCGTTCGGCGTCGGCGTCGTGTTCCTCGTCGTCGGCCGGACCGAACTGTTCAACGAGAACTTCTTCGACCCGGTGGCCAAGGCGGTCGACGCCGACGACACCTGGATGGTCCGACCGCTCCTCCGCCTGTGGGTCGTCACCTTCTCGCTCAACCTCGTGGGCGGCGTGCTCCTGATCTACCTGCTCTCCGTGGAGGGAGCGCTGTCGAAGGGAGCGGTCCACGTGCTGACCGAGACCGCCGTGACCATCGTCCACCGCCCGGCGGCCGCCGAGTTCGCGAAGGCGGTCACCGGCGGGGCGCTCGTGTCGCTGCTGTCGTTCATGCTGGAGGCGGTCGACAGCGTCGCGAGTCGCATCGCCGTCGCGTACATCGTCGGCGTTCTGCTGACGCTCGGCGTGTTCGACCACGTCATCGTCACCATCCTCCACGTCCTCTTCGGCGTCTTCCTGGGAGCCAACATCGGACTCGGCGAGCTGGCCGCCACGACGGCCATCGTCACTGCGGGCAACCTCGCGGGCGGCCTCGGACTGGTCACGCTCAGCCACGTCGCGCAGGTGATGGGGGCTCAGGAGTCCGGCGGGTGAATCGGGCGGCCAGCGGGCGAGGGGAGGCGGACGCGCCGGGCGCGTCTCCTGAGGGCTGCTCCGGGTGCGAGGAACGACCGACCGGCCCCGCTACGGCGCGGTACGGTAACACGTCCCTAGCGTTATTGCCGTGAACCGCGTAGTCGTCGCATGGGCACCTGCAAGCGATGCGGCGAGAAGATGACGGGGGACCGGGGGTGTTCGTACTGCGGGAACGCCTACTGTCCCGAGCACCAGCTCCCGGAGAACCACGACTGCGCCGGCGTGCGGAACTGGGCCGGCGAGGACCGGCGCTTCGACAGCGGGTTCGACGGTTCGGGGTGAACCCCGGACTCCACCCGGTTGGGACGGCACTCACGGTTTCCGCGCGATCACGACCTCGGCGGCGTGGCGGTGCGGTTCGCCGCCCGAGTCGTCGTCGAAGACGAACGCCTCCTCCTCTGACAGCTCCCACCCGTCGTAGTAGCCAGAGAGCTCGCCCGGGTCGTAGAAGTGCTCGTTGTCGCCCCAGTCGGGCGGCGTCGGGACGTCGGGACGGTCCACGAACGCGAAGACGGCGTGGACGCCGCCCGGTCGGGTCGCCTCGCGGAAGCGGCCGAACTGCGCCGGGCGGTTCTCCGGGCGGAGGTACTGGACCGTCCCGATGGAGTAGAACAGGTCGACCGGCTCGGGCAGGTCGAGGTCGTTCACGTCCCCGGGTCGGGGCTCGACCTCGACGCCGCGGTCGCCGGCGAGTCGCTCGGCCTTCGCCAGTCCCTCCGGCACCGGGTCGATCGCGTAGACCGTCGCGCCGCGCTCGGCGAAGAAGACGGCGTCGCGGCCCTCGCCGGCGCCGACGTCCGCGACGACCGCCTCCGAAGGGTCGTCCAGGTGCTCGACCGCCCGGCGGGCGAGGTCGTTCGGCTCGGTGCCCCAGTAGTACTCCTCGCGGCCGTACAGTTCGCCGAGTTCGTCGCGGTCCATACGGCACTCTCCGCGGCCCGGGACCCAACCCTTTCGATTCCTGTCGGAAGACCCTTGAGCGACGGTTGACTACCCCCTCGCATGCAAGCAGACGCGGTCGTGCTGGACATCGACGGAGTGGTCGTGGACGTGGCCGACTCCTACCGACGCGCCATCGTGGAGTCGGTCGAGCGCGTCCACGGCGACACCATCGAGAAGTCGGCCATCCAGGCGTTCAAGGACGCCGGCGGCTTCAACAACGACTGGGAGCTCACCTACGCCGCGGCGCTGTTCGTGCTCGCGCGCCGCGAGGGACTCGACCTGGACGTCGCCGAGTTCACCGACCGCATCGCGGCCCGCCGCGCCGAGAGCGACGACGTCGACGCGGCAGACGGGCTCGACGCCGCCGAGGCAGTCGTGGACGACGCCCTCCCGCCGGCGGCCCGCGAGCGGGCCCGGGCCGACTGGGACCCCGAGCGGCTCCGCGAGGTGTTCCAGCAGCTCTACCTCGGCGCCGACCTCTACGCCGACATCGAGGGCGGCGAGCCCGACATCGAGGCGCCCGGCTTCATCCGCGACGAACCGGTGCTGCTCGACGGCGAGACGCTGGACCGCCTGGCCGACTCCCCGCTGGGCGTGGTCACCGGCCGACCCGCCGCCGAGGCCGACATCGCCATGCGCCGGGCGGGCCTCGACGTGCCCGACGACCGCCGGTTCACGATGGACGACTGGGCGGAGGGCAAGCCCCACCCGCGCGCGCTGGTCACGCTCGCGGAGCGGTTCGGCGCGGAGTCGGTCGTCTTCGTCGGCGACACGCTCGACGACGTCCGGACGGCGCGCAACGCCGACGACGAGGACCCCGACCGCGACTACTACGGCGTCGGCGTGCTGACGGGCGGGCTGACCGGCGAGGAGGGCCGCCGGAAGTACGAGGCGGCGGGCGCGGACGCGGTCATCGACTCGGTCAACGACCTGCCGGAGCTGTTGGAGTAGATAGGCTTTTCCGAGTTCGGTCCGCGCTCCCGGGCATGGACTGGTCCCGACTCGGAGGTGCCGTCGTGGACGCCCTCCTCGTCGCCTTCCTCCTCGGCGGCCTGTTCGGGCCGCCCGACCCGATCACGCAACTGCTCGTCATTCCCGTCACGTTCCTACTCGCACTGCCGGTCACCTACAGTCTCGATACGAGGCTGTACGCACGGGGTTGGCGTCGACACGCGCTGTTCTTGGTCGGCGTCCTCGCGACGCAGTTCGTCTGGCAAGAGGTCGTTCGATTCGCAGTCGATAACGCCGGCCTCTACTCGCCGGTTCGTCTGACCGCTCGGGGACTCGGGACGGCGCTCGCCGCGTGGCTGGCGTACTTCGGCGGACTGGAGCGACTACGGGGCGAGCAGAGCCGGACGTGACCACCGAGCCGGGGTTGATTTTCGCATCCGGGATTTTGGCCGCGTATGATACGCGTAACCGCATCAAAGGTTTATTATAGATAAGCAGTAACGGAATCCCATGAGCTTCTCGCCCGTCGACGCCGTGGGCCTCGCAGAGCCGAGCGACTCCTCGAACGCCGCGTCCCGAACCGCGGAGGACTCGGACCGGGGCCCCGTCCTCGTGCCGCTGTTCGACCGGTCGCGCGCCGCGCTCGCCGACCAGATACGGGTCGCCGGGACGCTGGCCCGGGCGACCGGCGCCGGCCTCCGGGTGGTCGCTCCCGTCCGGATCCCGGCCCGGGCGCCGCTCGGGCTCAGCCACCGGTTCGTCGGGGAGGACGACCGCGAGCGCCTCGAGTGGGCCGTAACCGAGGCGGAGGGGTACGCGACGGACGTCGACCGCGAGCTCCTGGTCGGTCGCCGGCCGGTGGCGCGCGTTCGCGACCGCATCCGAAACAGCGACGTCGACACGGTCGTCCTGCCGGGCGAGTCGACCGGAGGCCGCCTCCGGCGGAGCGAGACCGAGCGCCTCGCGACCGACGCCGACTGCGACGTCGTCACGGTGAACGGGCGACGGGGGTACGACGGAGTGCCGTCGATACTGCTCCCCGTCGCCGGCGGCCCCCACTCGGGGCTGGCCGCGGACGTCGCCCGACGCGTCGCGGCGGCCAACGGCGCCTGGGTCGACGTGCTCCACGTCGTCGAGGAGGGCGCCGGGGACGCCCGCCGACGCGAGGCCGAGGAGTACGTGGCGGCGGCCCGGCGGCGCGTCGGGCGGCCGGAGACCACGGCGACGTGGGTGCTGGAGGCCGAGGACCCGACCGACGCCATCGTCGAGCAGTCCCGGTACTACGAGCTCACCGTGGTGGGCGCACCCACGACCGGACGGCTGCGTCGGCTCGTCTACGGGTCGACGAGCAGGACCGTCGGGACCGACGCCGAGAGCGTCGTGCTGTCCGCACGGACCGCCGGCTCGGGGACGTTGCTCGGCTGACCGGGAGTCCGGAACGCCTCGGCCGCGCCGCGGGGCGGAGTGAGGAACGTTTAATCCGGCGCCGACCCGACTGTGGGGTATGCGAATCGCACTCCTCGGCGGAACCGGCGACATCGGACAGGCGCTCGCGCTCCGGTGGGCGCGCGACACCGACCACGAGGTGCTCGTCGGCTCGCGCGACCCGGAGAAGGCCCGCACCAAGGCCGACGAGTACGAGACCGAACTCGACAGCGTCGGCGTCGACCGGGAGGTCAAGGGGTTCGCCAACGAGATGGCGGCCGACCGGGCCGACGTCGTGGTGCTGGCCGTGCCCGCGTTCCACGTCCGGGACCTCGTCGAGGACATCGCCGACCGCGTCGCCGACGCCGACGTGCTGGTCACCCCCGCGGTCGGCATGGACCGCGACGACGAGGGGTTCCACTACAAGCCGCCGAAGGTCGGCAGCGTCACCGAACTGGTCGCGGACGCCGCGCCCGAGGGGGTCCCGGTGGTCGGGGCGTTCCACAACCTCTCGGCCGACCGGCTGGCCAACCTCGACGTGGAGCTCGACCAGGACACGCTGGTGGTCGGCGACGACGAGGACGCGGTCGAGACCGTGGTCCAGCTGGCCGACCAGATCGAGGGCCTGCGGGCGCTCCGCGCGGGCGGTATCGCCAACGCCGCCGAGGTCGAGAGCCTGACGCCGCTGCTCATCAACCTCGCCACGGAGAACGAGGGGCTGCACGACGTCGGCGTGAAGTTCGAGTAGCGCTCGGTGCGATAATCCCGCTCGCCCTCCGGCGTCTCGCCGCCGTTTCTCCCCGGTCGACCTACCGCTCGCAAGTCCTTCGTCACCGCAGTTAAGCGCCTCCTACGCGCGACGACAGGTCGGACCACACGAGAAATCGGCCGTTTCGATAGCTCTATAGCCGGACTGTTACACCAACACGGTTATAAGGATGGTTTGCGTTAGCATACCATGTATGGCGACCGCACCGACCGGCGACGACGACGTCTTCGACGAATTCCTGTCCGAGCGCGGCCACGAAACCGAGACGGTCAGCTGGCAGCAGGACTATAACAAGAAGCAGTGTCCCGAGTGCGGCGGACTCCACGACACGTCCGCGAGCGAGTGTTCGGTCTGCGGCTGGCGACCGTAGGCGCGGCGCTCGCCCCGCCACCGCCCGGCACAGGTCCCGAACCGACGACCCCATTTTTCCGCGAGCCGACCCGACGGACGCCCAAGTAAGGCGTTTCCGGCTCGACGTCGTAGCCGTCGCATGGTCCGATTCTCGACGCTCGTCATCCTCGCCGGAGTGGTGCTGCTGTTCGTCCCGGTCCCGCCGATCGCGACCATCCTCGGCGTGCTGACCATCGCCGCCGGCGTCGCGATCCGGCTGCTGAGGTGAGCCGGCCGCCTACAGCGCGGTGATCAGTCCCGCGCCGACGACGATGAGCGCCGCGCCCGCGACGACGCCGCGGGTGACCTCCTCCAGGTCCCGCAGCAGGACGGCCGCGAACAGCGTCGTGAACAGCGGCGCGGTGCCCGCCAGCGGGTCGACGACCGCGACCGGGCCGCGGGCGAACGCCTCGAACAGCGAGAGCAGCGCGACCGCCGTGATGGTGCCCGACACCGCGAACAGGCCGTACGTCCGGCGGGGCATCTCGAACACGTCGCCGCGGTCGGTGGCGAGCGCGTAGCCGGCGAGTCCGACCAGCGCCGCCGTCTCGTTCACCGCGACGGCCTGCAGCGTCGTCGCGGGCGTCGTCTCCAGCCCGAACTTCCGGACCACGTTCCCGACCGCGAACGCCGCCGCGGCCGCCACCGGGAAGAGGAGGTCCCGGGGCTCCCACCCCGAGACGTCGCCGCCCTTCGCCAGCGCGAGGACGACGAGTCCCGCCACGAGGACGAGGACGCCGAGGACGGTCGGGAGCGTCACGGCCTCGCCGAGCCAGACGACCGCCAGCGCGGTCGCGAACAGCGGCCGGGTGCTGACCCCGGCGCTGTTGACGCTCGCGCCGACCCTGTCGACGCCGGTGAACACCGCGAGGCGACCGAGCGACGTGCCGACCAGTCCCGCGAACGCGAAGACGCCGAGCGTCCGCGCCGAGAGGCCCACGAGGGGGTCGACCCCGCGGACGAGGAGGAGCGCGCTCCAGTAGATGGTCGTGTCCACGACCACGACGACCAGCGACGCCTGCAGCGAGGTGCCGCCCGCCGCCATCCCCCGCTTCGACACGATGGGCGAGAACCCCCACAGCACCGCGGGGAGCAGCGCGAACGCGACCACGTCGAGGGCGGGTGCCATCGTCAGTACCGGAGGGCTCGAACTGCTTATGCACCGGGGCCACCGAGACCCCAGTGATGCCGAAGTGGAATTTTCACATCTCGTATATTACGGTGTAGAACCGTTAGGCTCCGGTGTACGGCCGTTAGTATGCCCCTAGAGAGGTCCGAGCCAGTGTCGATAGAAATATATTGTAAGATTTCCGTAGTGGAAGGAGAGAAATGCCTGAGTGCCAGAACTGCGGGTCGTTCGTGACGGACGCGTACGCGCGAGTGTTCACGCCGCGCGAGGTGGACAACCCACGAGTGTGCCCGGAATGCGAAGACAAGATCCGAGACGGAAGCGAAGTCCGCGAGGCACGGTCGCCGCGAAACACCTCGTAGTCGGTCGAGCGGTCCTGTTCTGCGCACGAACTGCCGTTTCCGAAAGCCGAGCGACCGCGGCTCGCGGCGCTCGGGCCGATTCACATCGTTTTATGAGTGATGGGGCCATGGGATTGGTGTAATGAGCCAAGACACGGAAGAACGTGTTACCCGACTCTTCGGTGGGCCCGGGAGCGGGAAGACGACGGAGCTGCTCGACCGCGTCGAGGAGATACTCGACACGGAGGGCGTCGGCGTCAACGACATCCTGCTGGTCTCGTACACCCGCGCGGCCGCCAACGAGGTCCGCGAGCGCCTGGCCGAGCGCCGCGACCTCAACCCCCGCTCGCTCCAGGGGACCGTCTGCACGATGCACGCGAAGGCCTACGAGCTGCTCGACCTCTCGCGCAACGACGTCGTCGGCGAGTCCGACAAGAAGGAGTTCTGCGAGGAGTTCGGCATCGAGTTCGAGGACGAGTACAGCGGCGCGGGCCGCCGGACCGCCCGCTCGACCACCCTCGGGAACAAGATCATCGCCACCAGCCAGTGGCTCCAGCGCACCCGCCGCGACGTCGCCGACTGGTACGACGTCCCGTTCCAGTGGAACGAGGAGGAGGTCCGGCTGCCGCCGGACATCGACCCCAACGCCCAGGAGGGCAACAAGTACACCCCGACCTGGCCCAGCGACGACGACCGCCTCGACGTCCCCGAGGCCATCCGGGGCTGGCGCAACTACAAGGGCGAGAACGACCTCGTGGGGTTCGCCGACATGCTCGAGCGGGTCAAGCAGCGCTCGCTGCTCCCCAACGTCGACTACCTCGTGATCGACGAGTTCCAGGACATCACCAGTCTCCAGTACGACGTCTACGAGGAGTGGAAGCCCCACATGGAGAAGGTGCTCATCGCCGGCGACGACGACCAGGTCGTCTACGCGTGGCAGGGCGCCGACCCCAAGCTGCTGCTCGACGAGGGCGGCGACGACGTCATCCTCGACACCTCCTACCGCCTGCCCTCCGAGATCCTCCGGGTGGTCCAGCAGGAGGTCCGCCACATCGAGGAGCGCCAGGAGAAGAACCTCTCGCCCCGCAAGGAGGGCGGCACGGTCGAGCAGGTCGACTCCCCGTCGATGCTCGACCTGGTCCGGAACGTCCGCCACACCGTCCAGAGCGACGAGGGGACCCTGATGATCCTGTTCCGGGCGCGCTACCAGATGTTCCGGTTCATCGACGAGTTCATCGACGAGGGCATCCCGTTCCAGTGCCTGACCGACCAGCGGATGTGGACCGACCGGCTCCAGCAGTACGTCGAGGCGGTCGAGCGGGTCGACGCCGACGAGCCGATCACCGGGCTCCAGGCCCGCCGGCTGGCCGACATGCTCCAGGACTCGGCGTTCGGGACCAACGAGCGCGACGAGCTGTTCGACGCCATCGACGAGCGCAAGGAGCAGGCCGACACCGACGACCTCGCCGAGATCGAGGTCGAGCCCGACTTCGTGACAGACTTCGCGCCGTTCATGCCCGGCCCGGCGTCGGCGGCCGACATGGTCCGGAAGGTCACCAGCTTCCAGAAGAACTCGATGCGGGCGTACTTCCAGGGCGACTACCAGGGGATGGACGCCGACCGGGTCCGGCTGGGCACCATCCACTCGGCGAAGGGCCGCGAGGCCGACCACGTGTTCGTCGCCACCGACCTCACCGAGAAGGTGGTCGAGCAGATGGCCGCCACGATGGACGGCGAGGTCGACGGCGAGGAGTTCACCGCCACGACCGACCCGGTGCCGGTGCTGACCGACAACGAGCGGCGGGTGTTCTACGTCGGGATGTCCCGGGCCCGCGAGCGACTGGTCATCATGGAGAACCTCGTGGGCGGCGCGCCGACACTGCCCATCGACGTGCTGCTGTACAACGAGCGCAACGAGAAGGACATCGAGGACGCGCTGGCCGAGGTCTCGGGCGCGACCCCGCAGTGAGGACGCGGTAGCTCTTCTTTCACGTTCGTCGACTCGACCGTACGGGTTCGGGTGACGACGCGGCACGTCGTATTCCGCCGACACGACCCGAAGGAAATTAACCGCGAGGTTATCAAAGATAACAAACCCGTGCCAACCTTTATATAAACGAATTTTTGATTACGGTTGATGGGAGAAATGGGACCAAGCGGCAGGAACAGCGATTACTCGAACACTGACACGTCCGGCGCGCGAGAAGCGTCGTCCGGCGGGACGGACGAGCGGTCGGCGGCCGAGGGAGGCGGAACCCGATGAAGATACGGACGAACCTCATCGTGGTGTTCCTGATAATCTCGCTGGTGCCGGTCGCGGCGGTCGGGATGGCCGGCCTCCAGAACATGCAGGCCGTCGGGTCGTACGCCCAGGACCAGAGCACCGAGCACATGGAGCGCCAGGTCACGGGCGAACTGAACAACAGCGTCGCGGCCAGGCAGGAGGAGTTCCAGAACCTGCTCAACGTGCGGCGCATCGACGCGGTGTCGCTTGCCGACTCCAGACCGGTCCAGAACTACGAGGCGGCGAGCGCGGGCCAGATGGAACTCATCCGGAAGCAGAGCCAGCGGCAGGTCGGGTACACGGCGCTCCAGATGCACGACACCATCGAGTCGACCAAGCAGACGGTGCTCGAAGAGCGCTATAACGGCCGGAGCTGGGAGGAGCTGTCGGCGGCCGAGAAGCGCGAGGTCGAGCGCCAGGTCGAGCGCATCCTCGTCGGGACGACCGGTAACGGGACCGCGCCCGACGGGACGCTGTCCCAGATGTTCCAGCCGGGGTACATCGGCGACACGGGGTACGCGTACATCACCGACAAGGATTCGAACATCGTCTCGCACCACAGCCTCGCGGACGGGTTCAACCTGAAGGAGGACGCCTCGCTGACCGTGTTCGACGAGATCAAGTCGAACGTCGAGTCGGACCCGGCCATCAGGAACGGCTCGGACTGGGGCATCGCCACCTACGAGTGGGAGGACACCACCCAGGAGGGCAACCCGCTCGAGCAGAAGTTCATCGCCTACACCTACTACGAGGAGTTCGACTGGGTGCTCGCGCCCAGCGTCTACTACTACGAGCTCCAGACCGCCGCGGTGGCGAACGCCCGCGACGGCATCAACGAGTCGTTCCGGAGCTACATGAAGAACCGCGCCGTCACAGTCGACGGCGTGGACGTGCCCGCGTACGACCAGGTCATCCTGACCGACGAAACCGGCCAGGGCATCCTCAAGGCGTCCCGGACCGACGGCGGTGAGGTCGCCACCGAGTCGGTGACGGACACCTCGTACGCCGACACGTCGTGGTACCGGGGCACCGACAGCCTCGAGAAGGGCTGGGTCCACGTCGGCGACGTCCACCGGGTCGACGGCTCGCTCCGGATGTACGTCGCCACGCCGGTGTACCACGACGGGGCCTACGCGGGCACCGTCGCGCTCCGGTTCAACTTCTCGATCCTCTCGCGGCTGACCAACGGCGTCACGATCGGCGAGAGCGGCCACCTCTCGGTCGTGAACGGGGACGGTCGGTTGCTCAGTCACCCGAACCGATCGCTGGTCGCCGCAGGGTCGAACGTCGCCGAGGACGCGAGATGGGGGTCGCTCTCCGGCATCGCGAAGGACCGCATCCTCGCCGGCGAGTCGGGGCTCGACACGTACACCCGGCCCGCGGGCGGTGACGAGAGCCGGTACTACGTGGCCTACGCGCCGCTCCGGTTCGGCGACAAGCGGTTCTCGCTGCTGGCCACGGTGCCCGAGGAGGACGTCACCGGGCCGGCGGCCGCGCTCGGCAGCGAGGTGAGCGAGCGCACGACGTCGGCGCGGAACCTGATCCTCGGGCTGGTCGGGCTCATCGTGGTGGTCGTCGTGGGGCTGGGGTACAAGCTGGCGCAGTACTTCTCCCGGCCCATCGAGCGGGTCCGCGACCGGGCCACCGCGCTGGCCGAGGGCCGGTTCGACGAGGAGGTCGACGTCTCGACACCCAACGACGAGATAAACGAGCTCGCCGACGCGTTCGCCGAGATGCAGGCGAACCTCAGGCGGCAGGTCGACGAGCTCCGGCGGGTCAGCGAGAACCTCGGCGAGGGGAACCTCGACCAGGACGTCGAGACCGACCTGCCGGGCGAGTTCGGCGCCATCATGACCGACATCGACGACGGCGTGGCCCGGCTCCAGGCCGGGTTCGACGAGATCCGCGAGACCAGCCGGCACATCAAGCGGGGCGAGCTCGACACGGACGTCGACGCCGACCTCCCCGGCGAGTACGGGGCGGTGCTCGCGGACCTCGAGTCGGGCGTCGAACAGCTCGGCGCGAGCTTCGACCAGATCCGCGAGGCGAGCGAGCAGCTCCGCGAGGGGAACCTCGACCAGGACGTCGAGACCGACCTGCCCGGCCAGTACGGCGCGGTGATGGCCGACCTCGACGCCGGGCTGAGCGAGGTCGAGCGCAGCCTGGCCGAGGTCAAGGGCCTGGCGAACCGGTTCGCCGAGGTGAGCGACGAGACCGCCACCAGCGCCGAGGAGATCGAGGCCGCCAGCCAGGCGACCGCCGAGTCGGTCGAGGAGATCGCCCACGGCGCCGAGCGCCAGACCGAGCAGCTCCAGGAGGCGGCCAGCGAGATGAACGACCTGTCGGCGACCGTCGAGGAGATCGCCTCCTCGGCCGACGGCGTGGTCCGGACCGCCAACGAGGCGGCCGACCTGGCCGACCGGGGCCGGGACCGGGCCGGCGAGGCCATCGAGGAGATCGGCGCCATCGAGTCGGAGGCCGACACCGCGGTCGAGCAGGTCGAGGACCTGGGCGACCGGATCGACGCCATCAACGAGATCGTCGGGCTGATCACCGACATCGCCGAGCAGACCAACCTGCTCGCGCTCAACGCCTCGATCGAGGCCGCCCGCGCCGGCGAGGCCGGCGAGGGGTTCGCGGTGGTCGCCGACGAGATCAAGACCCTGGCGAGCGAGGCGGGCGACGCCACCGAGGAGGTCGAGGAGCTCATCGACGACATCCAGGACCACGTCGGCGACACGGTCGGGGACATGCAGGCGATGCAGGAGCGGGTCGAGACCGGCTCCGAGACCATCGAGAGCGCCATCGAGCAGTTCGACGACATCGCGGACGTCATCGAGGACGCCGAGCACGGCGTCGAGGAGATCTCCGACGCGACCGAGGACCAGGCGGTCTCGACCGAGGAGGTCGTCTCGATGGTCGACGAGGTGTCGAGCGTGAGCGAGGAGACCGCGGCCGAGGCCTCCAGCGTGTCGTCGGCGACCGAGGAGCAGACCGCCGCGATAAACGACGTCTCGCGCAACGTCCAGGAGGTGTCGGAGTCGGCCCGGAACCTCCAGGCGCTGGTCGACCAGTTCGAGGTCGGCGACCGCGACGGCGAGACCGGCCCGGGCTTCGACGCCACCGAGTTCGAGCCCAAGCCCGCGGCCACCGACGGCGGCGGGTCGGCGGCCGACCCCGACGCCTGAACCGGCGGCCGGCCGCGGGGTCGACTCGACCGACCGCGGCGGTCGATCCCGCGACGCGCTTTTTCGGACGCTCGCACCCCAGCAGTGCCTGGGCCGTATCAGCGTTCGCCAGGAAGCGCAGCCGTCGTCGCGGTCACGCCGCGCCGGGGCGGCGTTACCGTCACTCCTCGTCGTCGGGCGTCTCGGCCACCTTGCTCACCGTCTTCTCGGCGACGGCGGCCGGGACGTCGGTCGGAGTGGTCAGGTACTCCTCCAGGACGACCATCGCGACCGCCACGACCACGAAGAGCCCGCCCAGCAGGCGCTGACCGTCGAGCAGTAACTGGACCCCGAGCAGGCCGACCGGGAGCGCGAAGACCAGCGTCGCCGCCAGCTGGAGCGTGCCGATGATACCCTTCATCACCGGTCGGTTCCGGGCGGGCGGGCAAAAGTCTCGCGGGTCCGGACCGACCAGACCGGACGGGACTAGCCGGCCGACGGGATGTCCGCGACGAGAGGCGGTCGGGCCGCGACCCACTCCGCAATCCTTTTCATCCGACCGGCGCCTCGAATCTGGTATGTTTACCGGAATCGTTGAGGAGGCCGGCGAGGTCGTCGACGTCACCGCGACCGACGACGGGCGGCGCCTCCGCGTGGCGGGCGACGAGGTGACGGGGGAGCTCGACCGCGGTCAGAGCGTCAGCGTCAGCGGTGTCTGTCTCACGGTCGAGGAGCACGGGCCCGACTGGTTCGAGGTGTTCCTCGCGAGCGAGACGGTCGCGAAGACCTACCTCGGCGACCTCGGACCGGGCGACCCGGTGAACCTCGAGCGGGCCATGCCCGCCGACGGCCGGTTCGACGGCCACGTCGTGCAGGGCCACGTCGACACCACCGCCGAGGTCGTCGACGTGCGCGAGGTCGGGGAGGATAGCGAGGCGCGGAGCGCCTCGGAGGACCCGAGCGGTGAGCGAAGCGACCCGCGAGGCGGCTGGGAGTACGAGTTCGCCGTCCCCGAAGGGTACGGCCGGTACGTCGTCGACAAGGGGTCGGTCGCGGTCGACGGCATCAGCCTCACGGTGGCCGACCGCGGCGAGGACAGCTTCACGGTCGCGATCATCCCCGAGACCCGGGCGGTGACCAACCTCTCGGCGAAGTCGGTCGGCGATCCGGTCCACCTCGAGGTCGACGTCATCGCCAAGTACGCCGAGCGACTCCTCGACGACGCGGGGTTCGAACTGGACGACGCGAAGACCGAGGACGTGCTGGAAGCGCCCGAGCGGTAAGCCCGGGCGGACTAGACCGATCACCGCCGAGTTCCGCGACCGTAGCCGCCGAACCGCCCGGACGGTGACGACCCGGGCACCGACGCGACCCCCTCGGTTGCCGAAACGCGTCTGACGAAGTTTTTTACCGAAGCATCGAAATCGGAATCCCATGCGAACTGCGGAACTCCTCGCCGGACTGATCGTCGCCGGCGCGCTCGCCGTGGGAGCCTCGGCGCTCGCCCCCGGCGCGCAGCCGACGGCGGCGACGGCCGGCGCGGGGCTGCTCGGCACCGGACTGGTGGGGCTGGTCGTCACAGCCGTCGACCGCGCGGTCGAGCGCCGGCGGGTGGCGGCGCCGTTCGGGCGCTGGCGAGGTCGGAAGGTCGGCCTCTCGAACGCCGATCGGCTCGCGGTCGCGCTCGGGTCGGGCGCGGTGTTCGTCCGGTTCGTGCTGGTCCACCTCGTCGCCGACCCGCTCCGGGTCGACGGCGCGGCGCTGACCGCCGTGGCGGTCGCGACCATCGGCGTCGCGGTCGGCTACCGGACCGCCGGGAGCCCGCTCGACGGGCTGCGTCACGGCGCGCTGGCCTGCGGGCTCGGCGGCGCGCTGTGCGTCACGCTGGCCGCCCACGACGTCCAGCGGCTCGTGACGGCCGCCGCGTTCGACGCGGCGGTCGCGGGCGTCGGCGTCGCCCTGCCCGTGTCGTTCGGCGCGTTCGGCGGGCTGTCGGGCGCGGTCGGCTGGTGGCTGGCCGACCGGGTCGCCGGGGGCGACCCGCTGGCCTGACCGGTCGTGCGAGACGGCTCCGCGGGCTACTCCGACCGGTCCTCGTCGGCGTAGGGGCCCTCGGCGCGGCGGCGGTCGCCGGACGTCTCGGAGTGCTCGTAGTCGCCGACCCCGTCGGTCGACTCCTCGAAGTCGGCGCGGTCGCGGCCCACACGGTCGTCCGCGAACGAGACGCTCTCGTTCATGTCGACCTGGCGGTAGGCGGCCCGGTAGCGGGCGATCTTCCGGTAGAGCAGGTAGCCGAAGACGCCGTCGTAGACGAGCACGAAGCCGATGAACGCCACGCCCGGCGCGACCGCGACCCCCAGCAGCGACAGGATCGGGTCGAGGTACGTGACCAGGGTGTTGTAGGTCGCGTGGATGAACGCCGCGATGAGCAGCCCCTTGACCACGATGGGGCCGGCGTTCTCCCGGTTGAACTTCGCGAGGCCGAGGTAGTAGCCCGCGAACGCCGAGTAGATGACGTGGCCGGGCCCGGCGAGCAGGCGGACCGCGGCGGTCTGGCCGGCCGAGGCGATCTGCTGCTGGCCGACGGCGCCGACGTCGGCGATGCTCTGGGTGATGTAGATGGCGTTCTCGATGGTGGCGAAGCCGAGCCCCGCCATCGCGCCGTACACCGCGCCGTCGATGACCGCGTCGAACCGGTCGCTCCGGAAGGCGTAGAGCCGGACCGCGAGCCACTTGACGGTCTCCTCGACCGGCGCGACGACCACGTAGAAGAACAGCGCCATCCCGACGACCGGCACTAGCGTGACCGCGGCCGCGAGCGTGTTGATGATGGCCGCGAACCCCGCGAACAGCACCCCGAGCAGGAAGGTCCCGACCAGCAGCACCAGCGGTTCGGAGGTCGTCACGTCGGCGTACCAGATGTAGGCCGCCAGCCCGAACGCCGGGACGACCGACAGGAGGACGAACGCGCCGATGAGGGGGTCCGTGACGGCGGCGAGGCCGGTCAGCGCGAACTGGGCGACGAGGATGGCCAGCGCGAGCAGGACGAGCACGGCCCGGCCGAGCCGCCGCATCCCGCGGTAGACGCCGCCCGACAGCCTATCGAGCCGGCTCCGGGGTTCCCAGGTCGCGACGTCGTAGAGGTCCGCGGAGTCGGTCGCGCCTTCTTCTATCGGATCGCGTTCACGTGCCATTGCCCGGAGGTAGGAATCCCAGTACCAATTATCTGGCTCCCGGCCGGCCTATGATACCTTAATTGTGATAATACACCATTAGGACTGGCAGGGGAACGCTTATCATCGAGAACGGGGCTCAGATTCCGGTATGACGACGTACCGCAGCGAGAGCCGAGGACTCATGTACACAGCCCCGCCGAGCGGGGACGAGGAGGAGAATTCGGAGCGAGCGGCCGAGACCGGAGAGCCCGCGGAGGAACGCGAGATGCCCGACCTCGGGCCGACGAGCGCCACCACCGACGCCAACTGGACCGGCACCGTCCCGGCCGACGACTGAGTCGCCGACTCGATCGGAAACCGATCGCGCGACCGAGCGAGAACCGATTGCGTGACAGACCGGGAACCGACCGAACGACGCCCGCGCGAACGACGCGGGTTCGACCGGCGACCACCGTCTCTTCTCGCCCGAACCGCTACACCGAAGGGAACGCCGCCCGACCGTCCGGTATGAGCCTCGACCCCCGCATGCGCCGGGCGCTCCGCGAGGCCGGCGTCTCAGAGGAGACGCTCCGGGAGGCCGCGGACGCCGCGGCGGCCGACGCGGAACGCACCGCCGACGAACTGGAATCGTTCTTCGACGACCGCGAGACGGTGTACTCCGACATGGACCTGACCCACAGCGCCGACGAGTACCCCGAACATACGGTCGAGTACGCCGACCTGTTCACCCACAGCGAGGACGTCCGGGGCTGGCTCCGGTTCGACTCGTGGGGCGCCTACGTCGAGGGCGGCCGGGTGCTGAGCGACGAGGTGGTCGAGCTCACGCTCGGCCCGACGATCCACGACCGGGTGCGGTTCGCGACCGCCCGCGAGGAGCTATGAGCAGGGTCCGCGTCCGGGGCATCTACGCCACCGCGCTGACCGTGCGCCTCCGCGAGGCGTTCGACGTCGTCCAGGCCTCCCCGCCCATCCGGCGGCGGTTCGACGCCGAGTTCGACGCCGCCGAGTACGACGCCGCGGTCGAGACCACCGACGACCGGCAGGGCGTCGGCGTCTCGGGGACCCCCGACGCCGTCGCGGCGGTGGCCGACGACCTCGCCGCGGTCGGGGTCGACACCTTCCGGTGGACGGACCCGGCCCCGCGCGGGGCGGTGTTCGACGCGCCGGTGACCGACACCCTGGGCGGCGGCGCGGTCGTCGACCTCGGCGACCGGGAGGGGTACCTCTCGTTCGGGAGGGTCGACCGCCGCATCGACGCGGGCGACCGGGTCCGGGTCCAGGTCCACGACCCCGCGCCGCCGTGGGCCGACCACCGGCCGGTGCTCGGGACCGACATCCAGGCGTTCGGCGGGGTCGCCAGCCTCTCGACCGGGGTCGACCGGGTGGTCGCCGCGGGCGACGAGGCGACCCGGACCGAGCTCGCCCGGACGACCGAGATGCTGCCGACCGAGGTGCCCGACGGGTGGGGCGTCCGCTGGGAGTACGCCGCCGAGGACGCCGGGATGGACGCGATGGACGACGCCCTCTCCCGGGCGGTCGACCGGGCCGAGGCGGTCGACGACGCGCTCGCGGACGCCCCCGACTCGCCGGACGCCGGCGGCGACCTGCCCCGGCGGCTCGCCGCGCCCGAGGCGACGACCTGGTGCTGGTTCGGTCGGGAGTCGCGGTTCGCGCTCGACGCCGACCGCCGCCGGGTGACGACCACCATGCCCGGCCACCACCGCGTGAAGGCGGCCCGCGAGTCGGCCAGCGCCGCGGTCGACTTCGTCGAGGACCTGTGGGCGGGAACCGAAGGCCTCGGTACTGCGGACGACGACTTCCCCACCGGGGCGGCCCTCCGGCAGTTCGGCCCGAGCGAGGGCGACAGCGTCGAGATCGCCCACGGCAAGCCCGACGGCCGGTGCTTCTCGCTCGGCCGCGGCGAGGTCACCGAGTGCGACCCGGCGGAGGGGAAGGTGACCGTCCGCCGCGAGATGTCCGGGCGGGGCACCTACGACGCGCTGGGGACCGACCGCGAGCGCGGCGACGTCGCGGTCACGAAGTTCCGGGAGGGCCGGTGGTGGTACCCCACGGTCTACCGGAGCGCGGACGGCGAGCGCAAGGGGACCTACGTCAATATCTGCACGCCGGTCGAGCTGTTCCCCGGCGCCGCCCGGTACGTCGACCTCCACGTCGACGTGGTGAAGTTCCCGGACGGCGGGGTCGAGCGCGTCGACGACGACGAGCTCGACGAGGCCGTCGAGAACGGAGACGTCGCGCCCGAGCTCGCCGAGAAGGCCCGGAGCGTGGCGGGCAGCGTCGAGCGCGCGCTGGAGTAGAGGAGAAGTCCGGGGTCAGCGCGAGAGCTTCTCGCGGCTGACCTTCACGCCGGTCGGGGTGACCAGGATCTGGTCGTCGCCCTTCTGGACGATGTCGCCGTCGACCTCGCGGGCGACCTGCTGGAGCTCGTTGGTGATGCGCTCGACCGTGGTGTCCTCGGTCCGGAGCCGGGTGATGTCCGCGACCACCAGGTCGCCGTCGTAGATGGCGTCCTTGATGGCGATGACGTCCTGCTGGCCCTGGATCTCGGCGATGTGAACCTGCATCGCGGCGTCGCCCGACGCCGTGTCGAAGTCGTCGAGGTTGAGTTCCACGTAGTCCTCGGCGGTGTGTGCGTCCCGATCGCCGAGGATCTTGCTCATGAAGCCCATAGGCACATGGGCCGGTCGAAACGGTATAGTTCTTACGTCAGACGGGCGTGCAAGGTGCCCGACCGCATCGGCCCGCCTCCGATTCCCCCGGCCGACGCCCGGCGGTTCGTCGCGCGCTGCTCGCACGGTCTCCTCCCCGTCCGACGGGACTACCCGTCGACGATCGACCGCGGCCCCGGTTCGAGACTTCGTAACACAACCTCCCAGCCGAGATATAATTTTCACTTTCCGTTAGAAATGCTTATGATTTTATGGTATACTTTACCACAGGATGTCCGATAATAGAAATCGAGTGTCGAGGCGGAACGTTCTGCGGGCCGCGGGGAGCGCCGTAGCGGTCACGGGCACGGCGGGCCTCGCGGGTGCGTCGGAGACCGTCGAGGTCAACGTGGGGTACGGCGCCGAGAGCGGACGCGCGGCCGCGGTCGAGGCGGCCAGCGAGGTCGTCCGGGAGTTCGCCTTCGACGCGCTCACCGTCACCGTCGCGGCGCAGGCGGTGCCGGGGCTGCGGAACCGGCCCGACGTTCGCTACGTCGAACTGAACGGGACGATGGAGGCGTTCGCCCAGACCCTGCCGTGGGGCGTCGACCGGGTCGACGCCGACCTGGTACACGACGACGGCGAGACCGGCGAGGGCGCCGACATCGCCATCATCGACACCGGCATCGACGACGACCACCCCGACCTCCGGGCCAACGTCGGGGAGGGGAAGGCGTTCGTGGACTGCCGGGGGTCGAACTGCAACTACCCCTGGTCCGACGACAACGACCACGGGACCCACTGCGCGGGCATCGCCGACGCCGCGAACAACGCCGAGGGCGTCGTCGGCGTCTCCACGGAGGCCACGCTCCACGCCGTCAAGGTGCTCGACAGCAACGGGAGCGGGTCGTTCTCGGACGTGGCGGCGGGCATCGAGTGGGTCGCCGACAAGGGATACGACGTGGGCTCGCTGAGTCTCGGGGCGAGCTCCGGCTCCCAGACCGTGAAGGACGCCTGCCAGTACGCCTACGACAAGGGCGTCCTGCTCGTGGCTGCCGCCGGAAACGACGGCCCGTGTTCGGACTGCGTGGGCTACCCGGCCGCCTACTCGACGGTCGTGGCGGTCAGCTCGACCGGCAGCGACGACTCGCTGTCGAGCTTCTCCAGCACGGGACCGGAGGTCGAGCTCGCGGCGCCCGGCAGCGACGTCTACTCGACGGTCATCGGCGGCTACGACACCTTCTCGGGCACGTCGATGGCGTGCCCCCACGTCTCGGGCGCGGGCGGCCAGCTGATGGCCAACGGCTACACCAACAAGGAGGCCCGCCAGCAGCTCCGGGACACCGCCGAGGACCTGGGCCTCTCGTCGAACGAGCAGGGTCACGGCCTGTTGGACGTCGAGGCGGCGCTCGGCGGTTCCGGCGGGTCGAACAGTTCGCCCTCGTGTGCGCTCGTCAGTCCGAGCGACGGCGACACGGTCGCCGGAACCGTCACCGTGCAGGTCGACGCGGGCGACAGCGAGGACGACGACACCACTCTCGACGTCGACGTCTCCATCGACGGCGGGACGTGGCGGAGCGCCGCCTACGACTCCGCCGGCGGCTACTACGAGTACGACTGGGACACCACGGGCGTCGCGGACGGCGACCACACCGTGCAGGCCCGCGCGACCGACAGCGACGGCGCGACGACCGAGTCGAGCACGATAACCGTCACCGTCGACAACGCCACCGGCGACAGCGCCCCGAGCATCGACCAGTTCGCGCTGACCGACGACAGCAACCCCGCGTGGACCCGCTACTACGTCGACTGGAGCGTGAGCGACGCCGACGCCGACCTCGCGGACGTCACCTCCGAGTTGCTCGACTCGTCCGGGTCGGTGCTGGCCACCGAGAGCAACGACGTCAGCGGCTCCAGCGCGTCCGGGACGGACTACCTGGAGTCCAAGGGCGGCGCGAGCGAGATTCGACTGACGGTGACCGACGCGGCCGGCAACAGCACCTCCGACACCGAGTCCGTCTGATCGACGCCGGGACCGAGCGAATCGGCTTCCGACAGACCGAGTTTTTTGGCCCGCCGCTCCGTCGGATGGAGTGTGACATTCAGCATCTGCGTCCGCGAGGAGTACGTCGACGAATCGGGCGACGAACAGACCCGGTTCGGGGTCGCGGTCACCACTCGTCTGCCGGCGGTCGGCACGCTCTGCCCGTTCGCCAGCGAGAACGGCGCCGTGGCGACCCAGAGCCTGGTCAACGTCGAGCTCGGCCGGAAGGGCGTCGAGTACCTCGACGACGGGCTCGCCGTTGAGGACGCCCTGGAGGCGCTGCTCAACGCCGACGAGGGCGCGGCCCAGCGCCAGCTCCACGGCGTCGACGCCGAGGGCACCTTCGCCTTCTCGGGCGAGGAGTGCAAGGGCTGGTACGGCCACGTCGAGCGCGAGAACTTCACGGTCGCGGGCAACCTGTTGACCGGCGAGTCCGTCGTCGAGGCCACCGCCGACGCCTACGCGGAGCGCGCGCCGGGGCCGGACGGCGAGGCCGACGCGCCGCTCGCCGAGCGACTGATCGACGCGCTCGCGGCGGGCCACGCCGAGGGCGGCGACAAGCGCGAGGACCTCCGGGTCCAGAGCGCCGCGCTCCTCGTCGAGTCGACCGAGGACCGCGAGATGGAGCCGTACTACGACGACCTCCGGGTCGACGCGACCGAGACGCCGATCGAGGACCTGCGCGAGACCTACGAGCTCGCCCGGGAGGGGTTCGAGGCCGCGGTCGAGCGCTACGAGGAGGCCTACGAGGACGACGCGCTCGACGCCGCAGACGACGGGGGCGAGGCCGAGACGAGCGGCGACGGCGCGGACGAGGCGGCCGACGGGCGCGGCGAGTAGCCGCATGTCGCCGGGCGAGTCGGGCCGGCGCCTCCGCGCGGCCGGCGCCGCGGGCGTCGCGGGCGGACTCGGCTGGGCGGCCCGAGCGGTGCTGACGTTCGCGGCCGACCGCGGGGCGTCGGTGCTGGGCTACGGGACGCTCGACGTCCTCGTGCCGCTCGTACTCGGGCTGGCGGCGGTCGGGGTCGGGGGCCACTACGTCCGGACGCAGGCGTCGTGGAGCGGCGGCACGACCGCGGGGTTCGTCGCGTTCTTCGCGGGGCTGCTCGGCGCGCTCGCGGGGTCGGCGGCCTACGTCGCCGCCGGGCTGCTCGTCGGGTGGACCCTCTCGGTGTGGTCGTACTTCCTGGCGCTCGCCGGCGCCGTCGCGTTCGGCGCGGGGCTGCTCTGGGACGAGGTCCCGCCCCGCGTCGGCGCGGCGCTGCTCGCGGGCGCGCTCCCGGCCGGCCTGGTGGTCTCGCTGTCGCTGGCGGTCGGCGGCGTCGTCCCGGACGAGGCGGTGGTCCCGGTCGGACCGGGCGTGCTGCTCGGCGCCGGCATCGCCGCGCTCGGCTGGTGGGTGTGGCGGAGCGGGTAGCATCAGGAGCGAAGCAAGCGCACTCACCGCGAGCGAGGGCGGAGCCCGAGCGAGCGGACCAAGGGAGGACCAACGGGACGACCGCCGTGGTTTTGGTCGAGCTTTTGCAAGGGCGCGCCTCTCGGGGCGCGCCCGCTGGAAAAGGTCGTTTCTAGACGTCGAACTCGTAGAGGTCGTCGCCGACGTGGTGGACCGACTCGACGACCTTCCCCTCGTCGCCGACCATGTCGTCGCCGTCGGTCTTCGCGCGGCCGACGGCCAGCACCTTGCCGTGGGACTCCTCGGCGACGGCCACCAGGTCGCCCGCCGCGATGTCCGCGTCGGCCTCGACGATGCCGGGCCGCATCACGTCCGCGCCGTCGCTGACGAACGACACCGCGCCGGCGTCGACGGTGACCACCCGGTTCTGGGGCGGGTACTGGTTCGCGCCCCGGACCGTGAGGAACGGCTCGTCCTGGTAGTACAGCACCGCGGGGTCGCCGTCCACGAGCACGACGTCGAACTCCGAGTCCTCGAGCTCGACGAGCTCGTAGGTGTCGGCGTCCAGGTCGACCCCGAGGCGGTCGGCGAGGCGGTCCTCGATGTCGCCCACCTCGTCGCTCCGGAGGTGGTGACGGGACTTGACTCTCATACAGTAGCGTGAGGCGTTTCGCGGTTTAATACTCTCGGCTTTCGCGCCGACTCCGTTTTCAGATAAAGGTAAAAGCCCGCCGGTGTTACTGCCGGGTATGAAGGCAAAGCGGGAGTACCGCGACCGCGACGCGGTCGAAGTCGCGGTGCTCGACGCCCTCGTCGACCGGAGCGACGAGGGCATGACCGTCTTCGAGATTCGCTCCCACGTCGACAGCGACATCGACGAGCTCGAGACCGCCCTGGCCAACCTCAAGCAGGACGACCTCATCTCCGCCGAGAAGCGCGACCGCCGGACGCTGATCCGCCCCGACGACCGGGTGATTCCGGACCCGGACGAGGAGGTCGACGAGCAGTCGTTCGTGGACAGGGTCATCGACCGACTCCCGCTGTGAGCCGCGGGTCGCGACGACCGCCACCTGTCCGCCGAGGCCGCTGAAGCCGCCGAGCGACCGGACGGGGACCGGAGCGCCGCCCGACTCGCCGATTCCGACCGTTTAATCCCGGCCCGGACCCAACGTCCGTAGCGATGACTGTCATCGAGGGCCAGCAGACCGACCTCGGGGCCGAGTGGACGGAGGTAGGCGGCCGGCGCGTCCCGGCCGACTACGGCCGGCCGGAGCGCGCCCACGGTGCGGTCCGGCGGGTGGTCGGCGTGACCGAGATGCCGTACGGCGTGGTGGTCGTCCGCGGCGACGACCGGGTCGAGTACGTCGACAACGTGGTGTCGAACGACGTACCCGGCGAGGACGGCGCCGGGGTGTACGCCCTCCTGCTCGACCCGCAGGGCGGCGCGGAGCTGGACATGTACGTCTACAACGCCGGCGAGCAGCTCCTGCTGTTCGTCCCGCCGGGCGAGGCCCGCCCGCTGGCCGAGGAGTGGCGCGAGAAGGTGTTCATCCAGGACGTCGAGATCGACGTCGCCAGCGACGACTTCGCCGTGTTCGGCGTCCACGGACCGAAGGCGACCGAGAAGATCGCCAGCGTGCTCAACGGCGCGTCCTCGCCGGAGGGCCACCTCTCGTTCGTCCGCGGGCGGATGTCGGAGGTCGGCGTCACGGTGATCCGGACCGACGCACCGACCGGCGAGGAGGGGTACGAGGTGGTCTGCGCCACCGGCACGACGGTCAACGAGACCGGCGAGGAGCGGGCGAACGCCGAGCTCGTCTTCGACACCCTGCTGACCCAGGGGCTGAACGCCGCCCCGTTCGGCCGCCGGACGTGGGAGTCGCTGACCCTCGAAGCCGGGACGCCGCTGTTCGAGACCGAGCTGGCGGGCCGCATCCCGAACGTGGTCGGACTCCGGAACGCCGTGGACTTCGACAAGGGGTGTTTCGTCGGCCAGGAGGTCGTCTCCCGCGTGGAGAACCGCGGCCAGCCGAGCCAGCGACTCGTCGGGCTCCGGCCCGAGGCGGTGCCCGACGCGGGGGCGGCCGTCTTCCGCGGCGACGAGGCGGTCGGCGAGGTGACCCGCGCGGTCGAGAGCCCGAGCGTCGAGGCGCCGATCGCGTTCGCCGCGGTGGACTTCGACGTCGGCGGGGACCCGGACGCCGACCTGTCGGTCCGGGTCGGGGGCGAGGAGGTGCCGGCGGAGCTCGCGGACCTGCCGTTCGTCGAGGGGAGCGACCGGTCGGCCCGGATTCCGGAGTACTGACCCGGGTGCCCGATCCCGGGGCCGTCAGTACCCCCGCCGAATCGTCAGCGCGTGGCCGTAGTCCGACTCGGTGAGGACTCCGACCGGCTCCCCGTCCGACTCGACCAGCGCGGTCGGCGACCCGGACTGGGTCAGCAGCGCCAGCGTGTCGAAGGCGTCGGCGGTCGCTTCGACCTCCGGGAGCTCCCGGACGACGTCCCGGACCCGCGTCGTCGCCCAGTCGTCGCGGTCGACCCGCCGCAGGTCGGCGAGCGTCACGACGCCGACGACGGCCCCGCCGTCGTCCGTGACCAGGTGGGCGGTCTGGCGGTCGCGGAGCATCAGGTCGCCGAACTCGTCGATGGTTGTCGTTGCCGGGACCGTCGCCGGATCCCTCGTCATGATGTCGCCCACGGTGAACCCCTCGAGGAGCTCGTCGAGGAGCACGGTCCGGGACTCGGTGGTCGCCGCCCCGTAGATGAACAGCGCCAGCAGCAGCATGATGATCTGGAAGTTGAGCACGCCGACGACGGCGAACAGGAACGCGAACAGGACGCCGACCCGGGCGGCGATCCGGGTGGCGGTGCCGTACGGGCGCGACCGGGCCAGCAGCGCCCGGAGCACCCGGCCGCCGTCCATCGGGAACGCCGGGAGCAGGTTGAACGCGGCCAGCGTGAGGTTCGTGATGGCGAGCCAGCCGACGACGAACCGGGACAGCTGGAGCGAGCCCGGGAGGAGCAGGGTCACGGCCCAACAGACCGCCGCGACGAGGATGCTCGACGCCGGACCTGCGATGGCGATCCAGAACTCGCGGTCCCACTCCTTCGGGAGCGTCTTCAGCGACGCGATGCCGCCCAGGATCCAGAGCGTGATCGACTCGATCTCGATGCCGTACCTGAGCGCGGCCCAGGAGTGGCCCAGCTCGTGCAGCGTCACGCTCGCGAACAGGCCGAGCGCCGCGGCGACGCCGATGAGCCACGGCGTGAGACCGGCCCTGAGGCGCTCGGCATCGAACCCGACGCCCGTCAGCCCCTCGATCAGTCCGGCGTAGAGCTCGATCTGCTGGCCGCTGCCGATCAGCCACACGAGAATCGGGAGGAAGAGCAGCAACGAGGTGTTGACCCGAATCGGAATGTCCCAGATCTCGGTGATGGTGTAACTGCGCATACCGCGTCGTAACGACGCCTTCCACTTAAAACGGAACAGCCGAGTCGAAGCCGCGACGGTCGCGGAACCCGCAGTTCTCGGAGCGGCGCTCCGGCTCCGAAGGACGGGCTGGCTCTTCCCCACCGCCCTGCTACGCTCGGCTCAGTTCCGAAGGACAGCGTCCTTCGACCTTCGCAGAACCCCGAGTTCTGCTCAGTTCCGGGAGACGAACCGCGTCTTCCGACCCTCGCCTCGCTACGCTCGGCTCAGTTCCCCTCGATGGCGTCGACCACCATCGCGGCCGCGACGACCGCCTCCTTCGGGATTCCGGCGTCGTCGTCGATGGTCACGTCGTACGTGTCCTTGAGCGAGAACCGACCGTCGATGGTGCCGACGTGGCGGCCGTCCGGGGCCGTGATCTCGTACTCGTGGGGGATGAGCCCGAAGAGCTCGCTGAGGTGGCGGAGGAACGAGACCAGCCTGCTCTTGGAGGTGATCTCCGCGACCGGGTTCCCGGTGTCGGGGTCGCGGAGGGTCCACTTGTCGACGACGAAGGTGAAGTTGCGGTCGAGCACGACCACCGTCTCGCCGGTCCGGTCGTCGACCAGCGCGTAGTCGCCCGCGAAGTCGAAGACGCCGCCGGCCTTCACGGTGAACGCCGGGTTCCCCTCCGCGTCGACGAACGGGAACTCCTCCTTGAGCTTGAACAGCTTCTGCTTGCCCCGGAGGACGAGGTCGCCGGCGGCGTCGTAGGCCTTGTACTTGTTCCGAATCGGCGACTGGACCACCGTGTACTCGTCGTCGGTCAGGTCGAGGGCGGCGATGTCGGAGACCATGACGGGGGGTCGGACGGCGGCCCCAAATACTTTCGTGCCGCGGGGCGGGTCAGGCCGTCTCCTCGCGTTCGTCGCCGGACTCCGTTTCGAGGGCGCGCTCGACCTGTTGCTCGACCTCGGCCTCCACCTGTTCGTCGAGTTCGGCGTCCACCTGCTGTTCGACCTCGGCCTCGACCTGCTCGTCGACCTGGGCCGCGACCTCCTCGTCGATGCGGTCGGAGACGCCGTCCATCTGCTGGCGCACCTCGGTGTCGACGCGCTCGCCGACCCGCTCGTCGAGCTCGGTCGCGACCTGCTCCTCGGCCTCCTCGGAGACGGCGCGTTCGAGCACGCGCTCGTAGATCGACATCTTCTCCCAGACCCGGAGCAGGTAGCCGACGACGAGCCCGCCCTCGAACGCCGCGACCCGGGGGTCGACCTCGAACGCGAGGAAGGCGAACCCGCCGACGAACAGCAGGCCGTAGAGCAGTTCGACGTAGAACCGGACCTCGCGGTCGCCGAGTGCGTTCCGGAGCATGGTTTCAGGCGACGGGGAGGCGGGTCGCCGCCTCGAAGGCGGCGTAGGCGGTCGCGCCGGCCAGCAGCGGCGTGGCGAACCACGTCGAGACGACCCGCTTGGTGGTCCGGGGGTCGTACAGCTCGAGCTGGTCGTCGCGCCACGTCTCGCGCTCGCCGGCGGTCAGTCCCTCCGGCCGCACGGCGGCCTCCAGCGGGATGCGGCGGCTCGCCCGGCCCCAGCCGAGCCCGATGACGCAGGCGGTCGTCGTGACCGCGAGGCTGGCCGGGATGCCGCCCCAGCTCAGCGCGGTGATGATCGAGGCGGCGAGCAGTTCCACGACGAGCGACGCCTCCAGCGAGAGGTCGGTGATCTCCTCGCCGACCGTCTCCATCGTCCGCGGACCGAGGACGAACGCGCCGACGCCGATGGCCAGGCCGCCGAGCGCCACGGCCGGGGTCATCTTCATCGCGCCGGCGCCGACCAGCGGCGCGACCGCGTTGGCCACGTTGCTCGCCCCGGCCGAGAACGCCATGTAGCAGCCGATGCCCACGACCGCCAGCCTCGTCGCCGGGCCGAGCCGGTCGCGGAGGTCGAGCCGGTCGACCAGCGAGTCGTAGAGGTACCGGCCGAAGAACCCGGCGACCCAGAACGCCACCAGCGGGGAGACGAACCACCACATCACGACGACGCCGACCGTCTCCCACCGGAGGACGTCGAGCGCCGCGCCCATCCCGACGACCGCGCCGACCGCGGTCTCGCTCGTGGACACCGACACCTTGAGCGCGTTGCCGAGCAGGATGGAGAGGCCGGTGAACAGCAGGATGCCGATCGACGCCTCCAGCGTGAAGTACCGCGGCGGCACGAACTCCTCGCCCAGCGTGTGGACGACGTTGGTGCCGACCGTCGCGCCGCCGAGCAGCGCGAAGGCGGCCATCAGGGCGGCCGCCTGCCGCATCGAGACGGCGCCGCTGCCCGTGGCGGGGCCGAACGCCACGCCGGTCGAGGAGCCGCCGATGTTCACGCCGACGAACGCCGCTGTCGCTGCGCCGAGTACCAGGAGCGTGCTCGCCATGGATTCGTCTCACCTCGCTACGGGAGCGTGTGTCTGCGACCGTCGGATGCGCGACTACCCGGTGTGCTCGGCTACCCGACTGCGGACGGACGGGCCGGGAGCCGAGCCGGACGTGAGAGCCGGACCGGACGAGCCGCGAGTCCGGGCCCGGGCACCGCTACGGGCGTCCGGGCCGGGCGAAAATCGGAGGGTCGGTGGTGACGCTACGCCGGCCGCGCGGCGCTACCGCGGCTCAGCTCTCGATGGGGATGGTCTTGCCGCGGGTGGTCGCGCCGCGGGCCGGGAGCCGGACCTCGAGGACGCCGTTGGTGTACGACGCCTCGATGCCGTCCTCGTCGACCTCGCGGGGGAACCGGAACCGGCGGTGGTAGGTCTTCTTCCGGTTCCGGTCCTCGTCGACGTGCTCGGCCGCCACGTTCAGCACGCCGTCGTCCCACGCCAGGTCGATCTCGTCGGTCTCGAAGCCGGGCATGTCGACGGTGAGGACGAACTCGTCGTCCTCCTCGTACAGTTCGTAGTCGTTACCACCGAACGAGTCCTGCCCGAAGAGTCGGGAGGGCAGGTCGAGGTTCTGCATCCACGAGCTGGCAGGGCTGGTCGGCAGTGCCATCGTGGGTCACCTCGATTCCGGTTGAAGATTGTTCGCGGTTCTTATTAAATCTTTTGTCAAGTGCGTTATCGACGGTCGTTTCGAACCGGGATAATCGCATGACTGCAGTATATCGTGTCGACAGGTCACGGACTCGTTCGGTCGCTGATTCCGCCGGAACGACCCCCACCGTCACCACTGCGGGCGGCCCCGGAGGCGGTCGGGTGCCCGGTCCGTCATCAGGCGTATTCGCGCACGACGACCACGACGATAGCGCGGGTGAACCCGAGGACGATGGGGCCGACGAAGATTCCCATGAACCCGAACACCGCGAGTCCGCCGAAGATGCCCAGGACGAGAATCGCGGGGTTCAGGTTCGCGCTCCGGCCGCCGACGACCGGCCGGAGGTAGTTGTCGGTGAGGTTGACGACCCCGAACCCGTAGACGAGCAGCGCCGCCCCGCCGACGAACCGGCCCACCGCGAACAGGTACAGCGCGGCGGGGATCCAGATGAACATCGACCCCACGAGCGGGAGGATGCCCAGCACGACCGCGAGGACCGTCCAGAACAGCACGTTCGAGAAGCCGAGCACCAGCAGCGCGGCGCCGGTGAGCACCGCCTGCACGACCGCGATGACCAGCGTCGTGATCAGCACGGCGTAGGTGAGGCGGTCGAGTTCGGCGAGGAGTTCGTCCTGGACGCGCTCGGGGAGCGGCGTCACCTCGCGGAACCACGCCACGGTCCCTTCGCCCCCGACGAGCAGGTAGTACAGCACGAACCCGAACACCGTGAGGCCGAGCATCACCTTCGACACCCCGCCGAGGAACCCCGACGCCCCCTGCACCGCCCGGCCCGCGCCCGACTGGACGACGCCGGCCACCTCCTGGAGCGCCTGGTCGACGTAGTCGAACGGATCGACCCCGAACGAGTCGATGAGCAACTGTCGCACCAGCGCGACCTCCTCCCGGACGTCGGCCGACTGGAAGCCCTCGACGGCGGCCACCGCCTGCCGGACGACCACCCGGAGCAGGAGGGCCAGCGGGAGCACGAACAGGAACGTGGAGGCGACCATCAGGACGACCGCCGACTTCCGCGGGCCGACCCGGGGCGCGAGGCGGCGCTGGAGGGGGAACAGCGTGTAGGCCAGCAGCACCGCGAGCGCGACGTAGGTGAAGAACGGCCAGACGACGAGCAGCGACGCGTAGAGCGCGACCGCGAGCAGGGCGAGCGCGAACGCCTTCTCGGCATCCATGCCCCGGCGCTACGCCGACCGCGATGAAAAAGTCCGGTGGCGGGCGAGCGGGGTAAAGCGGGCCTAACGGTCGGGGACCGCACCGACGCGGGCCGGGGCCGCCGGCGTCCCCGTGCCGGTCACTCGGCCGACTCGGCCTCGAACGCCGCGACCGTCTCGTCGGAGACGGACTCGGGGGCGAACAGCGTGACGACGTCGCCGGCCTCGACGACGGTGTCGCCCTTCGGGGTGAGCACCGCGTCGCCGCGCTCGATGCTGACGACCAGCGACTCGTCGGAGATGATGCCCGACTCGTTGGCGGCCTCGAGGGTCAGGCCGGTGATCTCGGCGTCGTCGGGGACGGTGAACTCGATGACCTCCGCGCCGCCGGTCAGGCTCTGGACGTCGGCGAGCGACCGCCGGCCGGGGTCGTCGTCCGGGCTGAAGGGGTGGTAGGGGTGGAACAGCTCGTCCTGGACGATGTCCTCGCGCTCGAGTTCGAGGCCCAGGTCCGAGAGCTCCCGCGTGATGCGGCTGATGTCGTCTGTGTCGGTCCCGACCGCGGTGACCACGAGGTTCTCGCGGCCCGCCATCAGCTTCCGGACGTTCACGACGCCCGAGACCCCGAGCGCCGCCTGGGCCAGCCGGCGGCGCTCGCCCACCGGGACGGTGCACGTGAACTGGTTGACGATGCGGCCGTCGGTCCGCTCGTAGTCGATGTCGGCGTGGTACCCCTCGATGATGCCCGCCTCCTCGAGCTGGCGGATGCGGTGGCGGATGGTGGCCGGCGTGACGTCGACCTCCTCGGCGATGGTCGGGGCCGTGGTGTTCCGTGCGTCGTCGGCAAGGTGGTAGAGGATGCGCTTGTCGATCTCGTCGACGCGGTAGCTCATGCGCGCGTCTACTCGGGGCACCGATAAAAGCCCGGTCTTTGCGACCGACTTCGGGCGTCGGGGCCGCGTCGCCGGACGACGGGGGTCGCCGCATTACAGTTGCGTTAAGTGGCCTGAATCCCTGTCTCCTCTTGATGAACGAGACGGCACAGTACGCTGACGAGCATTCTCCTCGCACACGCAAACGATGAGCAAGGAGTACATCGACGTCAAGGGAGCGGAGGAACACAACCTCAAGGACCTCGACGTCTCCATCCCGCGCGAGGCGTTCAACGTGGTGACCGGACTGTCGGGGTCGGGCAAGTCCTCGCTGGCGTTCGAGACGGTGTACGCCGAGGGCCAGCGCCGGTACATCGAGAGCCTGTCGGCGTACGCCCGCAACTTCCTGGGCCAGATGGACAAGCCCCAGGTCGAGAACGTCGAGGGGCTGTCGCCGGCCATCTCCATCGACCAGAAGAACGCCGCGAACAACCCCCGGTCGACGGTCGGGACCGTCACCGAACTCCACGACTACTTCCGGCTGCTGTACGCCCGCATCGGCACCCCGCACTGCCCGGAGTGCGGCCGCGAGGTGGGCGAGCAGAGCGCCCAGAACATGGTCCGGCGCGTGCTCGAACTCCCCGAGGGCACCCGCGCGAAGATCGCGGCGCCCGTGGTCCGCGACCAGAAGGGCGCGTTCGAGGACCTGTTCGACGACCTGGTCTCGGAGGGGTACGGCCGGGTCGAGGTCGACGGCGAGTCGTTCGACCTCACGATGGACCGGCCCGACCTCGACAAGAACTACGACCACGACGTCGACGTCATCGTCGACCGGGTGAAGGTCTCGCCCGAGGCCCGGTCGCGCATCACCGACAGCGTCGAGACCGCCCTGGAGGAGGCCGACGGGGTGCTGAAGGTCATCCTGCCCGACCCGCCCGAGGGGGCAGCCGAGGACCTCGGCGGCGCGACGGCGCGCTCGACGGGCGACCTCGCAGACGACGGCGACGACGGCGAGGTCGACGACCGGCTGGTCGTCGAGTTCTCCGAGGACCTGGCCTGCACCCACTGCGGCATCGACTTCCGGGAGATCGAGACCCGGAGCTTCTCGTTCAACAGCCCCCACGGCGCGTGCCCGGAGTGTGAGGGCATCGGCGAGACGAAGGAGGTCGACGAGGACCTCGTCGTCCAGGACCCCTCCAAGCCGCTCAAGCACGTGTTCGAGCCGTGGAGCTACAACCGGACCTACTACCGGCGCCAGCTCGACAACGTCGCCGAGCACTTCGGCGTGAGCCTCGACACCCCGTTCGAGGACCTGCCCGAGGACGTCCAGGAGGCGTTCGTCTGGGGGACCGACGAGACGGTCCACTTCGAGTGGACCACGAAGAACGGCACCCGCGAGAAGGACGAGCGCTTCGAGGGGGTCGTCCCCAACCTCGAGCGCCGGTACGTCGAGACCGACTCCGACAGCACCCGCGACCACATCGAGGAGTACATGGCGGTCACCGAGTGCCCCGAGTGCGAGGGCACCCGGCTCAACGAGCAGAGCCGGTCGGTGTACGTCGACGGCACCTCGATCACCGAGGTCAACGAGATGTCGATCGGCGACGCCCTGGAGCACTTCGAGGGGCTGGAGCGGACGCTCGACGAGCGCGAGACCAAGATCGCCGAGGAGATCTTGAAGGAGATCCGGGCCCGGCTCGGCTTCATGGAGGAGGTCGGGCTGGAGTACCTGACGCTGGACCGCGAGGCCTCGACCCTCTCGGGCGGCGAGAGCCAGCGCATCCGGCTCGCGACCCAGATCGGCTCCGGGCTGGTGGGCGTGCTCTACGTGCTCGACGAGCCCTCGATCGGGCTCCACCAGCGCGACAACGACCGGCTGCTCAACACCTTGGAGGAGCTCCGCGATCTGGGCAACACCCTGCTCGTGGTCGAGCACGACGAGGAGACGATGCGCCGGGCGGACAACGTCATCGACATGGGGCCCGGCCCCGGCAAGCGCGGCGGCGAGGTCGTCGTCCAGGGCACCACCGAGGAGATCGAGCAGTGCGAGGAGTCGATCACGGGCGACTACCTCGCGGGCCGCAAGGAGATCCCGGTGCCCGACGAGCGCCGCGACTCCGACGCCAGCATCACCGTCAAGGGCGCGCGCCAGCACAACCTCAAGGACCTCGACGTGGACATCCCGGTCGGCCAGTTCACCGCCATCACCGGCGTCTCGGGCTCCGGGAAGTCGACCCTGATGCACGACATCCTCTACAAGGGGCTGGCCCGCGAGATGAACGACAACACCAGCGTCGACCCCGGCGACCACGACGCCATCGAGGGCATCGACAACGTCGAGAAGGTCCGGCTCATCGACCAGTCGCCCATCGGTCGGACCCCGCGGTCGAACCCCGCGACCTACACCGGCGTCTTCGACTACATCCGGGAGCTGTTCGCCGAGACGAAGCTGGCCAAGCAGCGCGGCTACGAGAAGGGCCGGTTCTCGTTCAACGTGAAGGGCGGCCGGTGCGAGGAGTGCGGCGGGCAGGGCACCGTCAAGATCGAGATGAACTTCCTCTCGGACGTGTACGTCCCCTGCGAGGAGTGCGACGGCGCCCGGTACAACGACGAGACCCTCGACGTCACCTACAAGGGCAAGACCATCGCCGACGTGCTCGAGATGTCGGTCGAGGAGGCATACGAGTTCTTCGAGCACGACCAGCGCATCGCCCGCCGGCTGGGCCTGCTGCGGGACGTCGGCCTCGACTACATGAACCTCGGCCAGCCCTCCACGACACTCTCGGGCGGGGAGGCCCAGCGGGTCAAACTCGCCGAGGAGCTGGGCAAGAAGGACACCGGCGACACCCTCTACCTGCTCGACGAGCCCACCACCGGCCTCCACAAGGCCGACGAGCGCAAGCTCATCGAGGTGCTCCAGCGGCTGACCGACAAGGGCAACTCGGTGGTCGTCATCGAGCACGAGCTCGACCTGGTGAAGAACGCCGACCACGTCATCGACCTCGGCCCCGAAGGCGGCGAGAACGGCGGCGAGATCGTGGCGGCCGGCACCCCCGAGGAGGTCGCGCGCGACGAGGACTCCCACACCGGCCGGTACCTCCGGGACATGCTCCCGGACGTGGAGCTGGAGGGCCCCCGGACCGAGCGCCGGGCCGCGCCCGCCACCGACGATTAACGTTCTGTTTCCGTTTCCGGGGTAAGGCCTACGTATCGTCACGTTAACTCCGGGAATTGCGCTATTACCGCCAACAAACATACGAGAATTGACATTGAGCGCGGGCTAAGTACTGGATAACAAAGTGTGGCCCGAATGAAACTGGGCTACCGTGATGGGACGGGTGGCGGTGGCACCGGCGCAACAAGCGATTGAGCGACTTCGGTAGCATGAGTTCGGCTGACAATTCACCGGAACGGGAGACACTGTCCGAAGATCTCATCTTCGACGTGTTGAAGAACCGGCGACGGCGATACACGCTGCATTACCTGAAGCAGCAGGAGCGGCCGGTCGAGCTGAGCGAACTCGCCGAGCAGGTCGCGGCCTGGGAGAACGACACGACCGTCGAGGGCCTGTCTGCCAACGAGCGCAAGTCCGTCTACACCTCGCTCTACCAGACTCATCTCCCCAAGCTGGCCGACGCCGGCATCGTGGACTACAACCAGAACCGGGGCGTCGTGGAGCTGTCGGACAACGCGGCCCAGCTCGAGGGGTACCTCCGACCGCAGGACGAGTTTCCGTGGATCCGCTACTACCTCGCGCTCGCGGTCGTGAGCGCGGTGCTGGTAATCGGCGACCTCTTCGGGGTTCCGCCGTTCGACGCGATCCCGGACGAGATCTGGGGGATCCTCATCGTGGCGGCGTTCGCGCTCTCGGCGGCGACCCACTACTTTCGCCGGCGGCAGCTCTCCCGGCAGGAGGCGCCGCCGAACGTCGAGCAGTAGTTTCGAGCGGGACCCCGGCCGGTAGCCCGAACCTAACACCGGCCGGTAGCCCCCGCGGGCAGGCGTCCGGCCGACCGTCGACCGGCCTGCGAGAGCGCCGACCGGGGACCCGAGCGCCAGAACGGTGAATACTTGGGCGAACGAGTAGTACGCCCGAGCGATGTACGACTTCGTAGTCGTGGGGGCCGGCCCGGCCGGATCGCGGTTCTCGCGGCGGGCGGCCGAACGGAGGTACGACGTGCTGACGCTGGAGCGGGGGACCGTCGGCGAGCCGCTGGCGTGCTCCGGCCACGTCAGCACCGACATCTGGGAGTTCGCGCCCGACGGCGCCCGGGCGGAGCTGCTCCAGAACGAGGTGTACGGCGCGCGCTTCCACGTCGGCGGGCCCGGGAGCGACGACTACCCGTTCTACAAGCGCGAGGTCGTCTCGAACGTCATCGACCGCGTGGGCCTCGACCGGCTGCTGGCCGAGGCCGCCCGCGAGGCCGGCGCGGACCTCCGGGAGGACCACAGCGTCACGGCGGTCGACGAGAAGCGCGACCGCGTGGAAGTGACCGCGAGCACGCCCGACGGCACCGAGACGTTCGAGGCCCGGATGGTCGCGGGCTGCGACGGCCCGGTGTCGCGGGTCCGGAGCGAGCTCGGGCTGCCCGACCCCGGCGAGAAGCTCCAGGGCGTGCTCGCGTTCGCCGAGGACGACGACCCGGGCGACTACGTCGACGTCCACCTCACCGCGCCGCGGTTCTTCGCCTGGCGCATCCCCCGCGGCGAGGCCGGCGTCGAGTACGGGCTGGCCGCCCCGCCGGGTTCGGAGCCCTCGGCCAAGGCGCTGTTCGAGGAGTTCACCGCGGGCTACGACGTCGAGACCGTCGACTTCTGCGCCGGCATGATCCCGGTCGGTCCGGCCGAGACCGTGACCGGCAGGCGCGGGTTCCTCCTCGGCGACGCGGCGGCCCAGACCAAGCCGTTCACCGGCGGGGGCATCCTCTACGGGATGACCGCCGCGGACCACGCCGCCCGGGAGATCGACCCCGAGCGCCCGTCGACGCTTCGGGACTACGAGGACGCCTGGCGCGACGACCTGAGCACCGAGATCAGGCTGGGCCACTGGATACGCAGGGCCTACTCGCTGCCCGAGTCGGTCCAGCACGCCGGGCTGTCGGCGTTCTCGGGCGAGATCGGCGTCCACATGGACAAGCCCACCTCGTTCTTCTCGAAGGAGCACCTCAGGAAGCTGCTGTCGGGGTCGTAGCGGGCGGCGGCCCCGACCGGCCGTCAGACGCGCGCGGCCACTGCCTCGCGGACCTCGCGCCACACCGCGTCCGGCGGGCGCTCGCCGTCGACCGCCGCGACCATCTCCCGCTGGCGGTAGAACTCCACCACCTGCTCGGTCGCCTCGCGGTACTCGGCCAGGCGGTCGGCGGCGTCCGCCGGGGTCGCGTCGTCGGGCCTGACCAGCGTCCCGCCGCAGACCTCGCACTCGCCGCCCTCCGCGGGCGCGTCCGGGGCGACGCTGTGCTCGTGGCCGCAGTCCTCGCAGACCCGCCGGGAGGCGACGCGCTCGACGACCGTCTCCTCGGAGACGTCGACGAACACCACGGCGTCGAGGTCGGCGACGCCCTCGAGGAACTCCGCCTGGTCGAGGGTGCGCGGATAGCCGTCGAGGACGGCGCCGTCGACCCCGGTCAGCACCTCGCCGACCACCTCGTTGGTCACCGGGTCGGGGACCAGTTCGCCGCGCTCGATGTACTCGGCCGGCGTCCCGAAGTCGGTCTCCATCGCCTCGTTCGCCCGCAGCACCTCGCCGACGTCGACCAGTTCGAGGTCGAGTTCGTCGGCCAGCCTGCGGGCCTGCGTGCTCTTGCCCGCGGCCGGCGGGCCGAGCACCGCGACGTGGGGTTGGCTCACACGGGGACCACGGGACGCGTTCCCTTGTCGGTTTTCGCCGCCGGCCGCGGCCTGGCCGCCGACCCGAAGATAGACGGCGGTGGCCCGCCACCTCCGGGTATGCTCGTTCGAGAGGCGATGAGCGACGAGGTGGTGACCGTCGACGCGGACGCCTCGCTCCGGGCGGCGGTCGGCCGGATGCTCCGGGAGCGAGTCGGGAGCGTCGTCGTCACCCGCGAGGGGACGCCGGCGGCCATTCTGACCGAGACCGACGCGCTGAGGGCCGGCTACCTCGCCGAGCGACCGTTCGCCGAGATCCCGGTCTCGAAGGCGGCCACCGGGTCGCTGGCGACCGTCGCGCCCGGGACGACGCTCCGGAAGGCCGTCCGGACGATGCGCGAGCGCGACGTGAAGAAGCTCCCGGTGGTCGAGTCGATGGAGCTGGTGGGCATCCTCACGACGACCGACGTGGTGCGCAACCAGGAGGCGCTCATCGACGAGGCCCACCGGTTGAGCGAGGGCCGAGAGGGCTGGTCGCCCGCGGGGAAGCGGTGGGACGCCGGGGACCCGTGAGGTCTTTCGGGACTCCCTCGTCCGCCGACCTCACACCGTCTCGGGCAGCCACCCGCCGTCGATCTCGACGTTCTCGCCGCTGATGTAGTCGCTGTCCTCGTCCAGGAAGAACAGGACAGCCTGTGCCACGTCCTCGAACGCCGCGGGCCGGCCCCGGGGCAGTTCCTCGGGGAACTCGTCGGAGTTCTCGACCACGTAGGGCGAGACGGCGTTGACCGTGACGCCGTCGTCCTGGGTGTCGTTGGCGAGCATCCGGGTGAACATCAGCACGCCCTGCTTGGCGATGAAGTACGGCGCGTTCTTCGGGTTGACCAGCCCCTTCTCGGCGCTGGCGTAGCCGATGTTGACGATGCGCCCCCAGTCGGCCTCGCGCATCGCCGGCAGGGCGCGCCGGCAGCAGAGGTAGGTGCCGTTGACGTTCGCCTGGAGCACGGTGTTCCACTGCTCGAAGGAGATCTCCTCCCAGTGCCGGGGCGCGAACGGGCCGACGTTGTTGACCAGCACGTCGACGGCGCCGAGGTCGGCCTCGACCGCGTCGAACATCGCGTCGACGTCGTCGGGGTCGGTCACGTCGCCCCGGACGGTCATCGCCTCGGGCGCGCCCCGGTCGCGGGCCGCGTCGGCCACCTCCTCGGCGTCGCCGGCGCTGGAGCGGTAGTGGACCGCGACCGACGCACCGCGGTCGGCCAGCGCGAGCAGCAGTTCCCTGCCGACGCCCGTCGCGCTCCCGGTCACCAGCGCGACGCGTCCGCTCAGGTCGGGTCGGATCATGTCGGTGGATTCGCGGTCGTCGTATTTCTGCGTTGAGGCTTCGGCGAGACCGGGTGGTTCCGTCCCGCCGAGCAGTCGCCGAGTCGACAGGAACGAGCGACACCGCCGGACGGAGGGCCGCACTCCGGGCGAGGAGCGCGCACGCGCGAGAATCGTCGCGGCCACGCATCATTAATATCCGGAAGGTCGTCGTTCCGGTATGGCACTCGAGACCATCCTGCTCGCGGTCGGGC
This sequence comes from Halorussus sp. AFM4, assembly GCF_051194995.1. NCBI lineage: Archaea > Methanobacteriati > Methanobacteriota > Halobacteria > Halobacteriales > Haladaptataceae > Halorussus > Halorussus sp. AFM4. The sequence continues at coordinate 735,149 of NZ_JBNTJT010000003.1, forward strand.
CGGGCGACGCCACCCGGACCGAGGAGCTGGCGGAGGCGGTGATCGACATCGCGGGACCGACGGGGGCGACGGTCGTGTTGGCCCACGTGTTCACCGACGAGGAGTTCGACGGCGTGGTGAGCAACCTCGACTACGACCCGGCGGGCGAGATCGACCCCGACGAGGTGGCCCAGCGCCACGCCACGGTCCGGGAGCTCTCGAACGCCTTCGACGAGGCGGGCGTCGAGTACACCGTCCGGGGCCGGGTCGGCGAGCACGGGGAGACCATCGTGGACCTCGCCGAGGAGGTCGGGGCCGACCAGGTCGTAGTCGGCGGCCGGAAGCGCTCGCCGGCGGGCAAGGCCGTCTTCGGCAGCACGGCCCAGGAGGTGATGCTCAACGCGCCGTGTCCGGTCACGTTCGTGCGGGGCGAGTGACGCCTCTCGAACAGCCTGTCTCTCACAATACCGGAAGGAAACGCTGGTGCAGAGCCACGACTATCCGATGTCGTGGGATTGTTGGTCGGCCGAGCCCCGTCGGGAGGCGCGGGCTACTCCTCGGCCCGGCCCTTCCACTCGCGCTCCTGGCGGCGCTCGGCGACGTGGCGGCGGCCGCCGGCGACCGACTCGCGGGCGTCGCGGCCGAACGACTCGGCGTCGGCCAGCGGGCCGTCCTGGAACGCCTCCAGCACGCCGTATGACCACGTGTCGCCCACCACGCCGCGGGGGAGCAGGTCGTCGCGCAGGCGGTCGGCGAGGCCGTCGTAGCCGGCCGCCCGCAGTCGGTCCTCGGCCGCGGCGAGGTGGTCCATCGCGTGGCCGGTCGCGTGGTGGAACTCGACGAGGTGGCCGTGGGCCCGGTGGAGCCACTCGACGCCGAGTTCGACCTCGTGCAGCGCCTCGACCTCCGCCTCCGAGAGGCCGGCGTCCGCCGCGTCGTCGGTGTTTGATGTCATGCTATGACGTAGCACGACCCGGCTGATAACGCTGTCGCGGGCCGTCGGCGGGAATCGCGCCACACCGTGGCATACTCGTCGCCGAGTAAATGCTTGTAGTTAAGTGCGACCGGGCCGTCCTACCGGGGTGAATGGCGTACTACGCGGGCGTCGACCTCGGTGCGACGAACGTCAGGGCGGCAGTCGCCGACGACGAGGGTGACGTGGTGAGCGTCCACCGCGCGGACACGCCCAACGGTCCGACCGGCATCGCGGTCACGGAGGCCGTGCTGGAGTGCCTCCGCGAGGCGTGCGCGGCCGCCGACGTCGACCCGGCCCAGATCGCGGCCGCGGGCATCGGCTCGATCGGACCGCTGGACCTCGCGGAGGGCGCGGTCGAGAACCCGGCGAACCTCCCGGACACCATCGACCGCATCCCGCTGACGGGGCCGGTCGGCCAGCTCATCGACAGCGACCGGGTGTACCTCCACAACGACACCGTCGCCGGCGTCATCGGCGAGCGGTTCTACAGCGACCGCAACCCCGACGACATGGTGTATCTCACCATCTCCTCGGGCATCGGCGCGGGCGTCTGCGTCGACGGCCAGGTGCTCGCGGGGTGGGACGGCAACGCGGGCGAGGTCGGCCACATGGTCGTCGACCCGCGGGGCCGGCGCACCTGCGGCTGCGGCCGGGAGGGCCACTGGGAGGCGTACTGCTCGGGCAACAACATCCCGGAGTACGCCGAGCTGCTGGCCGAGGACGCCGGCTGGCTCGACACCGACCTGCCGCTGGAGGACCCCGACTTCTCGGCCGCCGACGTGTTCGAAGCCGCGGGCGACGACGAGTTCGCCGACCACGTGGTCGAGCAGGTCGCCCACTGGAACGCGCTGGGCGTGACCAACATCGCGCAGGCGTACGCCCCGCTGGTCATCTACGTCGGCGGCGCGGTGGCGCTGAAGAACGAGGCGCTCGTGGTCGACCCCGTCCGGGAGCGGCTCGACGACCTCGTGTTCAACAACGTCCCCGACGTCCAGCTGACCAACCTGGGCGACGACGTGGTGCTGAAGGGCGCCATCGCCAGCGCCCTGACCGGCGGCACGGGCGACCGGGACCACGTCACGGTCTGAGGCCCGGGCGACCGACGGAGCGAGAGGCCCCGGGCCGACAGAGGCCGGGGCGATAGAGGCAGGGGCGACAGAGGCAGGACCGACAGAGGCCGGGACGAGAAGTACCGGGACGAGAGACGACCGGGCGAGACTGGCCTCGTCGGCCGCGTCGGACCCGTCGCCCTCCCATTTATGCGGCTCCGTCCCCTGAATTGGGTCATGGACAGGCGTTCGTTTCTGCGAGGGGTCGGCGGGGCGATGGCGCTCGGCGCGGTCGGGGCTGCCGGCGCGGCCGAGACGACGGCGGCCCATCCCGGCCCGTACCGACCGCTCGGGAGCGTCTCGATCACCAACGCCCGCGAGGCGGTCCCCGACCCGAGCGGCGACTACGCGTACGTCGCCACCGCCGACGGGTTCGCGACGGTCGACGTTCGGGTCCCCAGCGACCCGCGGATCGCCTTCCAGGCCAGCGACCTGCTGTCGGACCGCGAGACGGGCCCGCTCCGGCTGATCCAGGACGTGAAGGTCGAGGGCGACCGGCTGGTCGCGGCCGGCCCGGCCGACCCGCTCCGCGGGGACGTGCTCCAGGGGTTCCTGCTCTACGACGTGAGCGACCCCGAGAACCCGAAGCAGGTCGCCTTCCACGAGACCCAGTTCCCCATCCACAACTGCTTCATCCGCGACGGCGTCGTCTACCTCACGGGCAACATGGGCGAGACCAACGCGCTCGTGATGGTCGACGTCAGCGACGGGACGCCCGAGGAGGTGGGTCGGTGGTCGATCGCCGACCGGAACCCGGGGTGGAACGAGGTGCCAACGGGCCTCTGGACCCTCCACGACGTGTGGGTCCAGGACGGCCTGGCGTACCTCTCCCACTGGGACGCCGGGACCTACATCGTGGACGTGAGCGACCCGTCGAACCCGTCGTTCGTCGCCCGGATCGGCGGGCGACCGCTCTCGGAGCTCCGCAAGGTCCCCTCCGAGCAGGTGAGTGCCCAGGTCCTGCGGCCGCCGGGCAACGCCCACTACGCGATGACCAGCGACGACGGGAGCCTGCTCGGGGTCAACAAGGAGGCGTGGGAGTCGGAGGGGCAGGGCGGCCCCGGCGGGCTGGTCCTCTGGAACATCGCGGACCCCGCGAACCCGGAGCGGCTCGCGACCATCGACGCGCCGCCCTCGCCCGACCCCTCCATCGGGGGGACGTGGACGACCTCCCACAACTTCGACATCGTCGGCGACCGGCTGTTCACCTCGTGGTACCAGGGCGGGGTCAAGATACACGACATCTCGGACCCGGCGAGCCCCCGGCGGATGGCGTGGTGGCGCCAGCCCGAGGAGACGTCGTTCTGGACCGCCAAGCGCGCGACGAAGGGGTTCTACATCGCCAGCAGCATGGGCCGCCGGAACAACGGGAAGGGCGGGCTCTACACCTTCCCGATCGAGGAGGACGTCCAGAAGGACCCGCCGTCGCTGACGACCGCGGCCGGGAACGCCACCGGGAACGCGAGCACGTCCGGAACCGGGACGACCGCGACCGAGCGGGCGTTCGCCGACGACACCACGACCGAGCGGTCCGCGACCGCCGAGTCCGGCTCCGAGACGGCCGGGGGCGTCCCCGGCTTCGGCGTCGGGGCGGCGCTCGCGGGACTGGTCGGCGCGGGCGCGTGGCGGCGGTTCCGCGGGTAAACCCAAAGTCCTAATCCCCGCGGTTCCTACCCATCCACAATGACCGAGGACGACGACTCCCTGCAGGCCCGGGTCGAGCGGTGGCTCACCGGCCAGATGCCCATCATCAGCATGCACGGCGGCGAGAGCGCCGTCCGGAAGGCCGACCCCGACAGCGGCGAGGTCGTCGTCGAGCTGGGCGGGGCGTGCTCGGGCTGCGCCATCAGCCCGCGGACGGCCCAGAACATCAAGCTCGACCTCGCGAAGGACTTCGAGGAGGTCGACGACGTGACCGTCCGGGTCGCCGACGACGGCACCAGCGGGTGGGACGTCGACCAGCCCGAGAGCGTGATGGGCATCGACCGCAACGAGGGCGGCCGCGGGGGTCGCGGCGAGGGCTCGCCGAACAGCGACCACTTCTGAAGGCCGCTCGCCGGCCTCCGCCCACCGACTACTCCGTGTCCTCTCGCAGATCGCCCGCGTAGAGGGCCATCCCCTTCGAGTCGGGCGCCGTGGCCTCGAAGCCGAACCGCTCGTAGAAGCCGTCCACGTCGGCGAGCAGGCTGATGTACGCCGAGTCGGGCGCGTCCTCCCGGCAGTAGTCGAGCAGCGCGTCGACCACCCTCGTCCCCAACCCTTGCCCCTGATGGTCCGGGTGGACAGCGATATCGACCACCTGGTAGAAGCAGCCGCCGTCGCCGACGAGCCGGCCCATGCCGACCAGATCGCCGGTGACCTCCTCGCGGACGGTGACGGCGTAGATGCTGTCGGGAAGGCCGCGCCGCGCGGCCGCCTCGGACCTGGAGCCCATGCCCGCCGCGTCGCGGAGGGCCGCGTACTCCTCGGGCGACGGCGCCGCGTCGCGAAGTCGGTAGGTCATCGACCGCCGATACCCGTCGCCGCGTCGTAACGCTGTCGAAGAGAGAAAGACCGGCGAGTCGGAGCCGAACTGCGAACCGCGAACTGCCGTCGGGGGCGGCGCGGTCCGCGGTGGCACGTCGGCGTCCCGCGTCGTGCTGCGGTGCCCGTAGCACGTACGGGACGCGTCGGGTCGGGAGTTCCGGCGTCGGTCTGGGGCCGTCCCGGGCCTACGAGACGCCGTCGGGCGTCTCGGCGTCGTCCTCGACCTGGCGCTTCATGGAGTCGCGGCGGGCCTTGGCGTCCCGGCCGGTGGCCTCCAGCAGGAAGGTGTTCTTCTTGTCGACGGCGTCGGCGGCGGCGGCGGCGTTGCCCTCGGCGATGACCTCCTCGGCGTCGCGTTCCTCGAAGTGGACCGCGAGCTTGTCCTTCTTGCCGCTGTACTCGGCGGCGCCGGCCAGGATCTTCTCGAAGACCGGGTTGTCGGGGTCCTCGACTACGTAGAGCTCGTGGCCGTTGTGCTCCTCGGTGCCGGTGACCTCGCCGAAGAACTCCTCGACCTTCGCCTTCATGTCGGGGACGCGGTCCTCCAGGTGTTCGCCGCGTCGCATCTTGTACTCTTTCATGGTAATCGCCCATTGGACAGGGTGGTGTAAACCCTTTTCGCGTCGTTCTCCTTCTTGAATCCGACGCTTCTGTCGCCTGAAACCGACTCGTCGCGCCCGGTCGGACTCGTCACTCCTGGGCGAGGTAGCCCCGGGCGCACTCCGGACAGATGTCGCCCGCCCGGAGCGACGACCCCGAGACGCTCGCGCGGTAGTCGCACTCGGGGCAGACGAACTCGGCGTCGAGGTCGGGGTCGTCGGCCGGCCCCGACAGGCTGGGCGCCTCGGCGCCCGCCGAGATGCCCGACGAGAGCTCGGGGGTGCTCCCGCCGGCGTCGCGGGCCTGCAGGGTGTCGCCCTCGGCGTTGACGAACTCGACCTCCTCGTCCTCGCCGTCGGCGACGCCCGACGACTCGGGGGTCAGGCCCCCGCCGAACTCCACGTCCGCGCGCTCGCCGTCGTCGGGCTCGGCGTCGTAGCCCTCGTCCTCGCGGCCGACCTCGGGCCACTCGGCCGGTCCGGTCTCGTCGGTCTCGGCCGGGTGGGTGGTGTCGGCCTCGGGCCACTCGCCGGGCGTCCGGTCGCCGTCGCCGTCGGACTCCCCGGCGTCGTCGTCGAGGATGACGGCGTCGTCGTCGGCCGCCGACGGGCCGGCGTCGACGTCGGCGTCAGAGGCAGCCTCCGTCCCGTCGGCGGTGCCGCTGTCGCCGTCGGAATCGGCGGCGCCACCGCCGGACGCGTCCGCCGACGCGCCGGCCTCGCTCGGGGACGACCCGGCCGGGTCCGACCCGCCGGAGCTCGGCGAGTCGGTGATGATCTCGGCGTCGTGGCCGCCGCCGGTCCGGCCGACGCCCGCGTCGGGCCCCGACGGCGAGTCGGCCTCGCCGCCCGCGTTCGGGTCGGTGCCGCCGGCGCCGCTTCCGGCGGAACCTCCGCTCGCCGCGCCGCCCGAGGTCCCCGCGTCGCCGCCGGCCGATTCGGGGCTCGGCGTCGGCGTCTCGATGGCGGTGACCTCCTTGTTCTCGGTGACGACCTTCCGGTCGCCGCACCGCTCGCACTCCTCGAACTCCCGGACCGTGACCACGACCTCGCTTCCCTGCTCCTCGCGCTCTCGCTCGATCTCCGCGTCCCCGTAGCTGTGACCCAGCAGCGAACACCTGAGACTCATTGTGCTGACCCTTACGTTCATGTGTGGTAAACCCTGTGTTTCGCCGTACGACGGGCGTCTGACGGCCGCGAGGGGCGAGGAGGTGGTCGGCCGCGAACCGGGGTCGGAGGCCGACAGCGAGCGGCCAGTCGCCACCGACACGGGACAGCGACGACGCCGTGAACTGCGCGCAGTGCCGGAGGAACGAGGTCGAGTTCGGGCAGTTGTTCGGGGTGTCGGCCCGGGCAGACAGCGCGAAGGGAGGTCGATCGGCGGTGGCGGCTGCCTGCAGTCGGTGCCTGTCACGAGTGTCCTATAGGCTTTCTGCTGACCTGAACTGGTAGGTCGGACCCGCGCCCTGCACTCCCCACACGACCGACGCAACGGTTTTCCCGACTCCCTCCGATACACTGCGCCATGGAGGAAGAGGCCGGCTTCGAGGTCCAGATCGGCGCGGGCGACCTCGCGTTCGACTCCCGGGACGCGACGCTGCTCCGGACCGTCGACGAGACGGGGTCGCTCAACGAGGCGACCGACCGGCTCGGGCGGTCGTACTCCCACGCCCAGCGACGGCTGGTCGAGCTCGAAGAGCGGTTCGGTCCGCTGGTCGAGCGCAAGCGCGGCGGTTCGGGCGGCGGCGGCAGCCGGCTCACCGGGACCGCCGAGGAGCTGCTGGTCCAGTTCGACGGGCTCCAGGCGGAGCTGGCCGGCGTCGTCGACGTCGCGCGCACCGCCCTCCCCGGGACGGTCCGCGAGCGCAGCGGCGAGTTCGCCGCGGTCGAGACCGCCGCCGGCACGCTCCGGGTGCTGGCGCCCGCCGAGGTCGCGGCCGGCGACGCGGTGGAGGTGTGGATCCGCGCCGACGCGGTCACGCTCAACGCGCCCGACGACGCGCCGGAGCCCGACGCCACCAGCGCCCGGAACCGCTTCGCCGGCGAGGTGATCGACGTCGACCGCGGCGAGACCGTCGCCCTGGTCGCCGTCGACGTCGGCGCCGACGTCCCGTTGCGCGCCCGGCTCACCCAGGACAGCGTCGCCCGGCTCGGCCTCGAACCGGGCGAGGCGGTCGTCGCCACGTTCAAGGCGACCGCCACGCGGGCGGTTCCGAAGGAGTAGTCGCTGCTGTTCGGATCGCCGCGCGAGCGTTCGACGACCTGGGTTCGACTCCGGTCCTCGGAGAAGAATCGCGGCGCGGAAATGTTTGGACTCGCTGGGACTGAGCGAACGCGACGCGTTCGCGAAGGTCAGCGAGTCCGCTGACTGGAGCGAACGAAGTGAGCGAAAGGAAGTGGACTCGCTGGGATTCCCGTGAGCGGAGCGAACGGGAAGTCAGCGAGGGAACGAACGGACGTGAGTGGACTCGCTGGGATTTGAACCCAGGGCCTCTTCCTTGCGAAGGAAGCGATCTACCGCTGATCTACGAGCCCGCGAACGCAGTAGTTCGTAGCGCACCCACTTATTAGAAGCTTATGTTTCGGGGGCGGCGTGGCGGTGAGACCCACGGAGCGGGACTCCCGTCCGGGGCCGCGGCTCACGCTCGGAGGAGCCGGACCCGACCCGCCAGCAGGCCGAGCGCGAGGCCGGTGAAGTGGGCGACCAGCGCCACGCCCGGCCGGGCGGTCAGCAGGGTCGCGGCCGCCGCGACCGCCAGCAGCAGCGCGACGCGGGCCCGCCCGCCGACGGGGAGCCACCGGAGCACCGCGTCGGTCACGGGGTTGCCGGCGAACAGGTAGCCCAGCAGGCCGAAGACGGCGCCGCTGGCGCCCAGCACCGCGGGGACGGGACCGGCCGACAGGACGCCGGTGACGACCACCTGCGCGACGCCGGCCAGCATCCCGACGCCCGCGAAGAAGGCGTGGAACCGCCAGGCCGTCGTCACGCGCTCCACGGCGAACCCCACCAGCAGGAGCACCACCGCGTTCGAGACGAGGTGGCCGACGCCGGCGTGGGCGTACACGCTGACCAGCAGGGTCCAGGGCCGGACCGAGAGCGGCGGCGCGAGCGCGAACAGGCCGACCGCGAGCCCCCGGGAGACCAGTCCCACGAGCGACTGGACCGCGAAGACCGCCAGGAACGCGACCAGCGTCTGGACGGTCGGGCTTCCGAGGAGTCCGCTCGACGGCTCGCGTCGGCGAACCTCGACCTCGTCGTACCGGTGGCTCACGGGTCGGCCCCTCCCGCGGGAGACCGGTCGCGCACCGGTGCCGGGCGGCCGCGTCGAACTGGTCGCGTCGGGGGTCGCACGTGCGACGCTACGGCCGGCGCGGTCAAAAAGACCGGGGAGGGTCGCGCCTGCGCAGCTGTCCGAGTCGGATAAACGGAGAAGTTATCGCCGGTCCGCGATCTGGAACCGTCAGCGGTGAGATCCGCCCAGTTCCGAGGGACGAGGTCCCCCGGCCTTCGTGTCGGGCTCGCGCCCGCAACTCAGTCCTCGAGGACGATCTCGATGCTGACGTCGTTCGGGACCTGGATCCGCATGAGCTGGCGGAGCGCGCGTTCGTCGGCGTCGATGTCGATGAGGCGCTTGTGGACGCGCATCTCCCAGTGCTCCCACGTCGCCGTCCCCTCGCCGTCCGGGGACTTGCGGGTGGGAATCTCCAGCGTCTTGGTCGGAAGCGGGATGGGTCCCGACAGCGAGACGCCGGTCTTGTTGGCGATCTCGCGGACGTCGTCGCAGATGTCGTCGAGGTCTTCGGGACTGGTTCCCGCCAGTCGGACGCGTGCCTGCTGCATGCGTTATGGCTCGTTGACGCTGAGGACCTGACCGGCCGCGATGGTCTGGCCCATGTCGCGGATGGCGAAGCTGCCCAGCTCCGGGATCTCGCTGGCCGGCTCGATGCTGAGCGGCTTCTGGGGTCGGACGGTCACCTTCGCGGCGTCGCCCGACTGGATGAAGTCGGGGTCCTCCTCGGCGACCTCGCCCGACGAGGGGTCGATCTTCGCGTCGATGGACTCGATGGTACACGCGACCTGGGCGGTGTGGGCGTGGAAGACCGGCGTGTAGCCGTCGGTGATGACGCTGGGGTGCTGCATCACGACGATCTGGGCCGTGAACGTCTCGGCGACGCTCGGCGGGTCGTCGGCCGGGCCGCAGACGTCGCCGCGGCGGATGTCGTCCTTGCCGATGCCCCGGACGTTGAACCCGACGTTGTCACCGGGCTCGGCCTTGGGCACCTCCTCGTGGTGCATCTCGATGGTCTTGACCTCGCCGCCCACGTCGCTGGGCTGGAACGAGACGTTGTCGCCCGTGTTGAGCGTGCCCGTCTCGACGCGGCCGACCGGGACGGTACCGATGCCCGAGATGGTGTAGACGTCCTGGATCGGGAGGCGCAGGTCGGCGTTCGTCGGCGGCTCGGGGGCCTCGAGGCTGTTGAGCGCCTCGAGGAGGATCTTGCCGTCGTACCAGTCGGTGTTCTCGGAGCGCTCGGCGATGTTGTCGCCCTCGAACGCCGAGATCGGGATGAAGCTGGCGTCCTCGGTGTTGAACTGGACCTGGTTGAGCAGGTCCTTGACCTCGCCGACGACCTCCTTGTAGGTCGACTCCTGGTAGTCGACGACGTCCATCTTGTTGACGCCGACGATGAGCTCGTTGATGCCGAGCGTGCGGGCCAGGAAGACGTGCTCCTGGGTCTGGGGCGCGACGCCGTCGTCCGCGGCGACGACGAGGACGGCGTTGTCGGCCTGGGACGCGCCCGTGATCATGTTCTTCACGAAGTCGCGGTGGCCCGGACAGTCGACGATGGTGAAGTAGTACTCGTCGGTGTCGAACTCCTGGTGGGCGATGTCGATGGTGACACCGCGCTCGCGCTCCTCGGCGAGGTTGTCCATGACGTAGGCGAACTCGAAGCCGCCCTTGCCCTTCTCCTCGGCCTCTTCCTTGTGCTGTTCGATGACGTGCTCGGGTACGCTCCCCGTCTCGTAGAGGAGTCGCCCGACCAGCGTGCTCTTCCCGTGGTCAACGTGGCCGATGATGGCCAAGTTCTGGTGCGGTTTGTCTTCGCTCATTTGTATCTCACGCGCAGACGCGCTCTGTCGCTATCTTTTGGCAGAAGCAGTTAAAACCATTTCGATACGCTATGCTACCCGCCCCGACGCCGTCTTGCGGTTATTGCTAGACCATCGCACGATTGTCGCATCGGTGAGACGACTCGGTCGGCGGACCGGGCGGACACTCGCCGCCTCGCGCGTCGACGCGGCGGTCCGCCACCTGCCCGTTCGCCGACCGGTCATCCGTCGAGACGGTTCACGTCCGCGAGGACCGCGGTCGCGGTCTCCGGACCGCCCGCCCCGCGGCCGCTCAGGTTGAGCCGGCCGGCGTGCTCGGTCTCCAGCTGGACGATGTTGCGCGTGCCCGAGACCGCGAGGACGCCGTGCTCCGGGACGAGCCGCGGCCCGACGCGGACGCCCTGAGGCGTGGCCTCGCCGATGAGCCGGATGGTCCGGCCGTCCTCGGCCGCGACTTCGAGCGCGTTGCCCGGCAGCTCCGCGATGCCCTCGACCTCGGCGTCGTCGAGCGTGTACTCGCGGTCGCCGAGGACGTTCGCCAGGATGACGCACTTGAGCGCGGCGTCGGTGCCGTTCACGTCGAAGGAGGGGTCGGCCTCCGCGACGCCGAGGTCCTGGGCCTCCGCCAGGACGTGCTCGTAGCTCAGCCCCTCGCCGGCCATCCGGGTCAGCACGAAGTTCGCGGTGCCGTTGAGCACGCCCCGGGCCGCCGTGATGGTGTCTGGGTCGTAGCTCTCGATGGTCGAGAGCACCGGGATGGCCCCGCCGACCGTCGCCTCGAACCGGACCGACCCCTCGCTGTCCCGCTCCAGCTGGCGGAGGTCGGCGTACCGCTCGGCGACCGGCCCCTTGTTGGCCAGCACGACGTGGCGGTCGCGTTCGAGCGCCGCCCGGGCGTGGCCGAACCCGGGCTCGGCGTCGCCCAGCGTCGTCGGGGTCGCCTCGACCAGGACGTCGTACTCGGCGTCGAGCGCGGCGTCGGGGTCGGCCGGCCCGACCCGGCCCGACTCGTCCTTCTCGGCGAGCGCCGCGGCCACGTCGATCCCCTCGTCGTCCACCGCGGCGCCCGACGAGTCGGCCAGCGCGGTGACCCGGTGGCCGTACTCGCCGGCGAGCTCGGCGACCGACCGGCCGACCGCGCCCGCGCCGACGACGGCCAGCTTCACGCCGACCCCTCCAGTTCCGTCAGCGGCTCAATCACGCGCAGGTCCTTGCGCTCTGCGACCTCGCGGACCGCCGCGATGGCCTCGCCGGTCGCGCCGGCCTCGGCGGCGAGCCGGAGCCGGGCGCTGGCCACGTCGCTGGTGCCGCCCGGCGCCGACAGCGACACGTCGGCCACCGTGGCGTCGGCGTTCGCTTCGATGGACGAGAGGGTCTCGGAGAGGTCGGTCTCGACGACGTCGCCGACCAGCAGCACCGACACCTCCTCGCCGTAGCGCTCGGCGCCCGCCTTGATGACGTTGACGCCGGCTTCCCGGAGGTCCGCGACGAGCGCGTCGAACCGGTCGGGCGGACACTCAAGGTCCACCTCGACGGGGATCCGCCCCCGCGGTGTGACCGACCCGCGCTCGTGGAACACCGACAGCAGGTTGCCCCCGTTGGCCGCGATGGGCTCGAGGGCGCCCAGGAGTTCGCCGGGTTCGTCTACCAGTTCGAGCCGGACGGTGTAGGCCCGCGGATCGGTGGCGCTCGCGTCGTCACTCATCTTGCCCTTCCCTCACGCGCGGGCGGGCATAAGGTTTCAGGCGGTCACAAAACTGGCCGACCGGTTCGGCCGACCGGCGCACGGTGACTGTCGCGCTGTTCGCGGGAGGGGGCGGAACCGACGGAACACTCGAAACAGTCCGAGCCCCACTACAGGCGGGGACGAACCCACCCAAGCCAGCGATTACCGTGCCACTAGTTACCATATACTCAAAACCGGGGCCGCCGACGGCCGACACATGGCGACCGACGACCGACAGACCGACCGACGAGGCACCGACGCCGCCGACCACGTCTGCGTGTTCTGCGGCGAGACGTTCGACCCGAACGAGCGGACGACGTGTCCGTCGTGCGAGGCCACCGTCGTCCTGCGGGGTTCGCGCTGAGCGCCGGCGCGGTCGGACCCAGACCCCGGCGACAGAAGGACGCACGACGAGCACAGCGAGACGGGCCAGAAGGGAGTAGCGGACGAGTAGAATCGGGTGCAGTACGGGGACGCTGGGAGCGGGCGGGCTCCGGCGGATCGCAGCCGGCTACTCGTTGGTGGGTGTCTGGGAGACCTCCGGCGGGTACTCGGCGCTCGCGGACAGCAGGGCCCAGATGCCCGCGACGACGCCGACCCAGAGGAAGGTGACGAGGCCGACCCACAGCAGTGTGACGACGGGGTCCATGACTGGGGAGTCGGAGAGACGGCGCCGCGGGACTTGGTTATACACCACCTACGCCGGACGCCCGGGCGTGGCACCGAGTGACAGAGAGCGCCTGAAGCGGCGGGCGTCCGCGGTACGTGACGGTAGTGCGGGAGGCAGAGAAAGAACGCGAGAGAGAAAGAGAGCGAAGACCGACTGCGGGCGCGGGCCGGTCAGAAGTAGTCGACGGCCTCGGGCAGCTCCTGCTTCATGCCCTTGCGCTCGCGGATCTCCATGATGGTCTCGCGCTGGAGGTTGTCGGCCATGACCTCGAAGCCGGCGTTCTCGGTGTTCCACGACGCCCGGCCCTCGGTGGCGCTCCGGATGTCGCTGGAGAAGCCGATCATCTCGTCGACCGGCGCGATGCCCTCGACGACCATGAGGTCACCCTCCTGGTACATGTCGTCGACCCGGCCGCGGCGGCCCTGGATCTCGCCGGAGGCGGCGCCCATGTGCTCGTTGGGCACGTCGATGCGGACGTCCTGCATCGGCTCGAGCAGCTTGACCTTGCCCTCGACGAGCGCGTTGTGGACCGCGTTGCGGACCGCGGGGATGACCTGCGCGGGACCGCGGTGGATGGTGTCCTCGTGGAGCTTCGCGTCGTTGAGCCGGAGCAGGGTGCCCTGGACGGGCTCGCCGGCCAGCGGACCGTCGTCGAGCGCCTCCTCGAGGCCCTCGATGACGAGCTCCATCGTCTCGTTGAGGTGCTGGATACCCTTCGTGTCGTCGATGAGGATGTTCGTCCCGTGGATGTGCTCGACGTTCTGGGACGTGTCCTTGTCCATGCCCGCCTCCTGGAGCACCTCGCGGCGCTCCTGCTCGGGCATGTCCATCGAGACGTCGCCGAGCTTGATCTTCTCGACGAGCTCCTCGGTCAGCGGCTGGGCCTGGATGTAGAACCGGTTGTGGCGGTTCGGCGAGATGCCCTCGATGACGTCGGTCGGCTCCTGGATGGCCTCGCGGAACACGACGATGGGTTCGCCGGTGTTGACCGGGATGCCCTGGTTGCGCTCGATGCGCTGGGTGATGACCTCGAGGTGGAGCTCGCCCTGCCCGGAGATGAGGTGCTCGCCGGTGTCCTCGTTGATCTCGACCTGGATGGTCGGGTCCTCCTTCGAGACCTGCCGGAGCGTCTCGATGAGCTTGGGCAGGTCGTCCATGTTCTTCGCCTCGACGGACTTCGTGATGACCGGCTCCGAGATGTGCTCGATCGACTCGAACGGCGTCATCTCGACGCTGGACACCGTCGAGCCCGCGATGGCGTCCTTGAGGCCGGTGACCGCGGCGATGTTACCCGCGGGGACGCGCTCGACCTCCTCGCGCTCGCCGCCCATGTAGATGCCGACGCTCTGGACCCGGTTCTTCCCGGCGGTGCCCGAGACGTACAGCTCCTGGCCCTTCTCGAGCGTGCCGGAGAACACGCGGCCCGCGGCGATCTCGCCGGCGTGGGGGTCGATGCCGATGTCGGTGACCATCAGGACGACCTCGCCGTCGGGGTCGACCAGCCGCATGCCCTCGGCGAGCTCGGTGTCGTCGTCGCCGCGCCAGATGCGCGGGATACGACGGGGCTGGGCCTCGATGGGGTCGGGGAAGTGCTCACAGACCATGTCGAGCACGACGTCCGACAGCGGGGTCTGCTCGTGGAGCTCCTGGCGCTTGTCGTTGCGCTCGAGCTCCATGATGTCGCCGAAGTCCATCCCGGTGCGCTGCATCGAGGGCATCGAGACGCCCCACTTGTAGAGGGCCGACCCGAAGCCGACCGTCCCCTCCTCGACGGAGACGGTCCAGTCCTCGACGTCGTCCATGTCCTCGGTCATGCCCCGGATGAGCTCGTTGACGTCGTCGATGACGTTGAGCAGCCGGCGCTGCATCTCCTCGGGGCCCTCCTGGAGCTCCGAGATGAGGCGGTCGACCTTGTTGATGAACAGCGTGGGCTTGACGCCCTCACGGAGCGCCTGCCGCAGCACCGTCTCGGTCTGGGGCATCGCGCCCTCGACCGCGTCGACGACCACGAGCGCGCCGTCGACGGCCCGCATCGCGCGGGTCACGTCGCCGCCGAAGTCGACGTGGCCCGGCGTGTCGATGAGGTTGATGAGGTGCTCGGTGCCCTCGTACTCGTGGGTCATCGAGACGTTCGCGGCGTCGATGGTGATCCCCCGCTCCTGCTCGTCCTCCTCGGTGTCCATCATCAGCTGGGTCGCCTCACCCTGGTCGGCGATCATGCCCGCACCGGCGAGGAGGTTGTCGGTCAGCGTGGTCTTCCCGTGGTCGACGTGCGCGGCGATGGCGATGTTCCGGATCTGCTCCGGCTCGTCCATCAGTCGCTCGCACTGTTCGACGATCTTCTTTCGTCTTCCCATTATGGGTCTTCTACCTGCAGGAAGTTGAAAAGCGTAGTGTTTCGCCGCGAGTGAGCGTGTGAGCCATTGACGGGGTCGTTCGCGGCCGACCGGACCGCCTCGTTACCCGCCCGAGCGCCGCGCTGAGAGCCGGGTCGGGACGACCCCGTTCGGCCGCCGTTACCGGTCGGTTTTACCGGGTCTGAACAGGCGTACGCGCCGCCGGACCGCGGTCAATCGCCCCCATCCGTCGCAAGAGTCTTGTCCGACGAACCCTTGGGACCGTTACGCATGGAGGTTCACGTCCACGGTCCCGGTCCGGCCGCGCCGTTTCTCCGCGCTCGCGACCTCTTCGAGACCGAGCACGACCTCGACTCCCCCGTCCACGTCCGCGTCCGGGAGAACCCCGACGAGCGGACATGGACCGCCCACCCTGACGACCACGTCCTGAACATCTCCCGGCAGGCCGCCACCAGCGCGATGGCCCGCGAGCTCGCGCTCCACGAGTTCGCACACATGGCCCGCCACGAGCAGGACCACCCCTCCCACACCCAGTCGACCGAGGAGGTGCTGTTCCTGGCGCTGTCGGGCAAGTCGGTCGAGCGCCACCGGGTGGCCCACTGCTACCAGATCGCCAACCACATGAAGGACATCTACGCCGACGACATCACGCTGCGGGTCGGGCCGACCGACAAGCTCGTCTCCTTCCTCGAGTCGGAACTCGCCGCCGCGGTCGCCGACCGGCCGACGCCCGCCCGCGAGGGCCCGTCCCGTAAGCGCGACGGCCTGCGGCTCACCGGCACCGCCGACCCCGAGATGACCGCGGTCAACGCCGCGTTCGCCCTGGCGCTGGTCGAGCGCCACGACCTCGTCGGGCCGGACCACCGGCTCTACGACCTCGCCCACGCGGCCGCCAACGACGCGACCGAGGTCAGCCTGGCGGGGTTCAAACACCGGTTCGCGTCGCTCGGTCCCGACCCCGACGAGAGCGAGTACCGCCGGGCGCTGGTCGACGCCACCCGGGCGTACGCGGTCGGCGGCGGCGAGCAGGCGGCCGACTAGCGCCGGGTCCGGCACCGCGGAGGCGGATGGGGCTCCCTCGGCGTTCTCTCTACTGCGGGCACGTCCCCACCGCGGACGCCGCCCGTCCACGTCCGGCCACAGGTGTTATTCGCGTCTCGCCACCAGTGTCGATGTATGGCACGGTTCAGCTCCGCCGACGAAGGCAAGACCGTCACCCTCGACGGCGAATCCGTGGGGACGATCACGTCCGTCGAGGGCGACACAGCGAGGGTCGACCCCGAGTCCGACGTCACCGACCGGATTCGCTCGAAGCTCGAGTGGGACGACCCGGAGAGGGACACCCACACGATAAGCGACTCCCGGGTCGCCGACATCACGGACGAGGAGGTCCGCCTCACGACGTAGAGCCCGAAGGGCAGCGCCGCGGGGCGGCGTCCCGCCCGGGCCGCCGCGCGTCACCGGGTGCTATCGGTTGGAGGCGGACCGACCTGGCGTCAGGCGACCTCCGCCAGCGCGAGCAGTAGACCCGGTACGACCAGCAGGACGAGGCCGCCGACCATCAGCAGGGCCGGAACGACGAGCAGGCCCGCGTCGGTGAACAGCCACAGGCCGACGCCTGCGAGGACTGCGAGCAACCCGACCAGCCGCACGAGCCACGTCACGACGCCTTCGAGCCCCGAATCCGCCAGTAGGTCGACGACTTCGAGCGCTTCGTCCATGGCACCCGGGGCTGGCCACGCCAGCCACTTGTAAGGCGGGGAGCGTTCGGCGCTGACGAGCCCGTCCACTCGGTTCAGCGAACAGCAGTTCGCCGTGAGTGCGGCCGAGACACTCCGCGACGAGACCGTACTCGGACGGGACGCCCGCACTCCCGGAGCCGAGTGCCGTCATCACCACACTGAACAGTCCGCTCGTCGTAGCGCCGACGATGTCCTACACGAAAGTCGACTCCCGCGACGTCGACCCGATCGGCGGGGGGCTGCGGTTCCTCCGCGACCCGCTCGACTGCGAGAAGCTGGGCGTCTCCGTCCTCGACGCCGACCCCGGCTGGACCGGCAAGGAGCACGACCACGCCGAGGACGGCCAGGAGGAGGTGTACGTCCTGCTCGAGGGCGAGGCCACCGTCACGGTCGAGGGCGAGGACGTCGAACTGTCCGCCCGCGAGGCGCTCCGGATCCCGGCCGACGCGACCCGCCAGATCTGCAACGGCGACACCGAGAGCACGTTCGTGCTGGTCGGCGCGTCCGGAGACGAGTAGCGAACCGGAGATCGGTCGGGGCGGCGCGCTCGCCTCCGATCCGCGGACGCGGGGGTTCCGCCCACAGGGTTCCGCGTCCCACACCTCACTCGTCCCCGCATCCCACACTTCACTCGGCCGGCGTCAGCCGAACCAGCACGTCGTCGCGCCGACGGGGGAACACCTCGCCCTTCGGGCGGCCGTCCCGGTTCGAGGTGATGGCGTAGAGGTGGCCGTCCGGCCCCTGTTCGACGTGTCGAACGCGCCCGAGCACGTCGGTCAGCGTCCAGTGTGCGGTGGCGACGTAGGCGTCGTCGAGCCACGGCGCGTCGAACCGGCGCCCGTTCCCGCCTTCGGCCGGCGGCAGGCGGTCGGCCGACTCGGCGAGGGTGACGACGTTGACCCGCTGGGCGACGAGCGACCCGAAGACGAGCCGGTCCGTCCACGCCGGTACCGCGTCCCCGGTGTAGAAGACGCCGCCGCAGGGCGCCCACGACTCGTCGGTGCTGAGCAGCGGGCGGCGGACGTCGCCGCCCGCGTCCCGGTACTCGTCCGGCGTGCGCACGTCGGGCCACCCGTAGTCGGCGCCGGCGATCAGGCGGTTCACCTCGTCGCGGCCGTCCGGACCGTGTTCGGTGACGACCGGGGTCGCGTCGGGGAGCCAGGTGATGCACTGGGGGTTGCGGTGGCCGTAGGTGAATATCCGCGGGTCGGGGTCGTCGCCCGGCAGGTCGGGGTTGTCGGGCGCGGGGTCGCCCGCCGCGTCGACCCGGAGCACGCTACCCGCCGGCGACGAGGTGTCCCGCGCCAGCGGACCCCGTCCGGCGTCGCCGGTCGTGATCCAGAGGTAGTCGTCGGGACCGAACGCGATGCGCCCGCCGTTGTGGACCCCGCCCGCCGGGACGCCGTCCACCACGGTCGTCGCGGTCTGCGCCGGGTCCGCGGCGTCGACGTCGTACCGGACGACCCGGTTCTCCTTGCCGTCGTCCGTCTCGGCGGTGAAGTAGGCGAAGACGTAGGGCGCCTCGGGGTACTTCGGGTGGACCGCGACGCCGAGCATCCCGCCCTCGCCGCCCTCGACGAACCACGTCTCCCAGAACGGCTTCTCGTCCGGGCCGGGCGGCATCGCCCCGGCGTCGATGACAGCGTCGGGCGCCGCGACCGTCTCGAGGCCGTCGCCGTCGAACCGCCGGACGCGACCGGTCCGCTCGGTCACGAACAGTTCGCCGGTCGGCGCGAACGCGAGGTCCCACGGGATCTCGAGGTTCTCGACCAGCACCTCGGGGGCGACCGACGTCGCGAGCGACGGGCCGGTCGGCGCCTCCCAGTCGGGGTCGTAGCCGGCCCACGACGCGACGTCGTGGTCGAGGTCGTACTCCGGTCGGTCGCGTTCGGCGAGTCGCCCGCACCCGGCGAGACCGACGGCGCCGGCGAGCGAGAGGAATCCCCGCCGCGTCCGCCGGAGGGGGTCGGTGTCCATACCTGGGCGTTATTTTAGGCCCACCTAAAAATATCGGTGTGCGGCCGGCGGGCTCTTCGGGTGTCGCGACTGACGAGGTTCGAGAACGAAAGAGAGGAGAGAACCGCTCAGCGGGCCGCGGCCGCGACGCGCTCTTTCTCTTCCTTCTGGTTGATGGCGTACGTCTGGACGTCGTAGTTGGCCGCGCCGACGAGCTGGTCGGCCAGCGCCTCCGAGGCGTCGGTCGGCGACTTGAACGAGTCGCTGTGGACGCCCTCGGCGATGAACTTCAGCGCCTGGTCGACCCGGCGCTGGGGCGCGACGTCGACCGCCTTCGGGACCGAGATGCCGCCGTACTTCAGGCGGACGGTCTCCTCACGGGGCGCGGCGTTCTCGACCGCGGTCACGAGCACCTGGACCGGGTTCTCGTCGGTCCGGTCGTTGATGGTCCGGAAGGCGTCGCGGGTGATCTGCATCGCCTTCTGCTTCTTGCCGGTGTTCTCCTCGGTCTGCATCAGCCGGTTGATGAGCCGCTCGACGATCGAGACCTCGCTCTTCTGGAACTGCTTGGAGGCGTGGCGGCCCATCGTGTGGGCGACCGGCGTGACCGTGATGTAGCGCTCGGTCGAGGGGTCGTTGTACTCGATGTTGGTGACGTCCCACTCGCCGAACAGCTGCGCGGCGGCGGTGCCCTCCTCGTCGGTGCCCGCGGGCTTGTCGGGCTCGGGCTGGTCTTCTGCCGCCATGGTTATCGCACCGGTTTCTCCGCGTTGCCGCGAACAAGTTCCTCGAGGCTCACGCCGTTGACCTTCTCGACCTTGTAGTTGACGCCAGAGAGGTCGCCCATCGCGCGGCCCTTCGCGCCGCCGATGCCCGCGATGGTCACCTCGTCGTGCTCGTCGATGAACGAGATGGCGCCGTCGCCGGGGCAGAAGGCGGTGACCTGCTTGCCGTTCTTGATGAGCTGGACCCGGACGCACTTCCGGATCGCGGAGTTGGGCTGCTTGGCCTCGATGCCGACCTTCTCGAGGACGATGCCGCGGCCCTGCGGGGCGCCCTCGAGGGGGTCGGACTTCTCCCCGAGACCGCGCTCTCGTCGGGCGTAGTCGGAGTCGGACCACCGGTGGTTCTGGCGGTCCTTTCTCAGCTTCCGCGCTGCGTACTTGCCGTTCGCCATATGGCGTGTGCTATCCGTCCGAGCTACTTAAGCCTCCCTCTTTCGAGGCGGCCGAAACGCCCGCAGATCGCTCAAGAGGGGCCGATTACGGAATCTGAGCCGGTCTCAGCGAACAGTTCTGCGCGCCGCTTAGCCCCGGTTCGGTCAGCAGAGTCGCTCGCGTGCGAAACAGAGAGGCGGCGCGCCGGTCGACGGCGCTACGCTTCGAGCGAGAACACGCCGATCTCGTTGCCGTCCTTGTGCGACCGGAGGCCGCCGCCTCCCGCCTGCACGGCGACGTACTGCTTGCCGACCGCGGGGTCGTACCAACTCATCGGCGAGGCGTTGACCGAGGCGTCGAACTGGTACTGCCAGAGCCGTTCGCCGGACGCAGAGTCGTACGCGATGAACTCGCCCGCGCCGTTGCCGACGAAGGTGAGGCCGGTCGCCGTGCTCATCGACCCGCCGAGGGAGAAGTGCTCCCACTCCTCCTGCCAGACCACTTCGCCGGTCTCGGGGTTGACCGCCGAGAAGATGGCGAGGTTCTGGCTCCACTGTTCGGGCGGCGGACCGGGGTCCTCCATCGCCGGGTAGACGGTGAAGTTACCCCCGAGGTACGTCGAGGGGTACTCCCACCCGTCGACCGGGTCCCACTGGAACTTGCTCGGGTAGTTCATCGCCTTGACGTGGATGTTCCCGGTCTCGCGGCTGTATGAGGTGGGGTTCCACTCGGACCCGCCGTCGGCCGACGGCATGATCCACGGCGTGTCCTCGAGGTTGTCCTGCGGCAGATACCACATGTTGAGGTGCTCGCAGAACTCCCTGCTGCGCTCGTAGAGCTTCCCGTTCTGGGCGTCGAGGAGGTAGTTCCACCCGGTCTTTCCGGGGTGACTGACGACCTTCCGCTCCTCGCCGTCCACCTCGGTCTCGAACACGACCGGCGGCGCGGAGGCGTCCCAGTCCCACCAGTCGTGTTGGACCTCCTGGAAGTACCAGTTGACGTCGCCGGAGTTCGCGTCGAGCGCAACGACCGCGTCGGAGTACGGGTTCGGTCCCGGCCGGACGATACCGTTCACGTCGGGGCCTGGGTTGCCCACGTTGGCGTACAGCGTGTCAGTGTCGGGGTCGACCGTGACCGTCATCCAGTTTGTCGCCGCCCCGTTCTTCCACGCGTCGCCGATCCACTGCTCGGGCGGGAGCATCGACTTGCGCCACTCCCGCTCGCCCGTTTCGGCGTTGACGGACTCGATGAACCCCTGCACGCCGTACTCGCCGCCGGCGCTTCCGTTGAGGACGCTGCCCTTGTAGACGACCGGCGCCCACGTCGCCGTGTATCCCTGCCCGGTGGGCGCGGAGTTGTAGACCCACTGCTGCTCGCCGGTGTAGCGGTCGACGGCAACGAGGTCGGCGGTGAGCGTCGTCATGTAGAGGGTGTCGCCGAGTATGGCCACGCCCCGGTTGTTCGACCCGCAGCACAGCAGCGGCGGTTTCTCCTGCTCTTCGGGTGCGAACTGGTACGTCCAGAGTATCTCGCCCGATCGGGCGTTGATGGCCCGAAGCACGTCGGGCGCGTTCGTCTGGTACATGATCGGCGGGTCCGACGGGACGACGATCGGCGTCCCCTCGAGTTTCCCCCGTTGCTCCTTCGGGACCTCGATGAGGTACTCCAGCGAGAGGCGGCCGACGTTCTCGGGCGTTATCGCGTCGGCGGTCGTGAACCGCTGCTGGCGGTAGCCGCCGCCGTACATCAGCCACGTCTCGGGGTCGTCGCCCGAGTTCAGGAGCATCTCCTGAGTGACGTTCAGCCGGGGGATCTGCTGGAGGTCGTACTGCTCGGTCCGCGGTCCGTCGGCGTTGTACCGGATGCGCTTGCCCTCCTCGCCGTCGACAATCCGTGCGTGGGGCTTGTCGGTGCTCATCGCGAACCACCTCCGAGGGGCGCGCGCTCGGCGTCGGTTATCCTGAACAGGTCCTCCTCGACCTTCTCCTGGCCGCGGATCGCGACCGCCGAGCCCCCGGCCAGCCCGGCCGCGAGCTGGCTGTCGGACAGCTCCTCGGGACCCGCGACGTCCCGGGCCGCCGAGACGAACAGGTGGACGCCGCCCAGCATCTGCTTGACGTCCCAGATCCCGTCCGCCAGCAGCTCCTCGGTCAGCAGCACCTCGCGCTGCCAGAGCTGCTGGTCGAGCTCGTCGATCCACAGCAGCGCCCCGCCCAGCGCCCGCTGGTGGAGCGGCGCGACGTTCGCCGGGTCGAACGCCTCGGGGTCGGCCGGCAGCGCCGCGGTCGACACCCAGTGGGAGAGCCGGTCGTTGTTGTTGACCGCGTCGACCACCACCGCGGTCCGCTCGCGCTCGTCGAGCCCGGCCTCGGCCAGCGCCGCGGTCAGCGGCTCGGCCCGGACGAGCTCGGTCGCGGTGGCCCGGACGTGCTCGGGCGTGAACTCAGGCAGGTGGCGCTCGGCCGACGCGAAGAAGCCGACCTCGGCGAGGTGGTCGTAGGCCTCCCACGCCGGCGCCGCGACCTCCTGGTAGTCGGTCGCGCCCGGTTCGTCCGGAAAGCCGGCCTCCCGGAGCGCGGGCAGTTCGGCGATGCTCGCGGCGATACCTTCCTGTGCGGTCGCCAGCCGGCCGGCGTCGAGGCCGCCGGCGAGGTCGGCGCGGATCTGCTCGCCGTACGTCGCCATCTGCTCGGCCGACTCCGCGCCGACAGCGCCGCGGAGGTCGCTCAGCGAGAACTCGCTGGCCGCGCCGACGCTCCCCGCCACGCCCAGCACCTTGAGGAAGTTGCGCCTGTCTCGTTCGTCGACGTCCGGTACCTCGTCGTGTATCGTGTCAGTTTCCCCCATTCTCAACCCCACGGTAACGTCGGCGGTGTCGAGGATTTACTTTTCCCTCGGAAACGGGTGTCCCGCCGCTAAAATTTCGGCCGGCGGTCGGTCTTCTGAACCGTCTCCGGCAATCGCCGCCGGTTCCGGGGGTACCGCGGAGTGGCGGACGGGGCCGGGCGGAGCTGCGGGAGCAGCCGAGTTCGAGTAGCACGTGAGAGCAGCCGAGATCGGGCGAGAGGCGGCGGTACCGAGTCGGACGGGGACCGACCCGGACGCCGCTCAGGTCAGCTGGATGTCGTCGATGTCGTAGTGGCGCTTGGCGAGCGTCTCGGCGGCCCGGATGTTGCGCCCGCCCTCGCCGATGGCGATGCCGGTGTCCGCCGAGTCGACCTCGGCGTAGGCGACGGTCTCGTCGTCCTCGCTGATCGTGACGTTGTACACCGCCGCCGGCGCGAGGGCGTTGGCGACGAACGCCTCGGGCGTGTCGGCGTCCTCGACCAGCACCACCGACCGGCCCAGTTTCTCCTCGACCTCCCGGACCGTCTCGCCGCCAGAACCGATGGCCTTCGCCATGTCGCCGGGCTTGACCAGGAACACAACGCGCTCCTCGTCGCCGTCCTCGTCCTCGAAGACGACGCAGTCGCGGGCGGTCGCGCCCGTCTCGTCCTCGAAGAGGGCGATGAACTGGCGGGCCGTGTCCGAGAGCGTGACGACCATGCTCAGTCGGAGGCTTCGGGTTCGCCGCCGGTCGACGACCCCATCCGGAGGTCGACGTCGCCGGTGCCGAGCTTGATGGGCTTGCCGACGATGACGTTCTCGGTGACGCCGTTGAGGTCGTCGACCTCGCCGTGGATGGCGGCGTCGAGCAGGTGGTTGACCGTGACCTCGAACGCCGCCCGGGCCAGCACCGACTCCTTGCTGCCGGAGATGCCGTGGCGGCCGATGGACTCGATCTCGCCGCGGTTGGTCATGATGTCGGCGACCAGCATCAGGTGGCGGATGTTCACGTCGTCGAGGCCCTGCTCCTCGAGGGTGTTCATCGTCTCCTCGATGATGGCCTCGCGGGCCGCCTCGATGCCGAGGTTCTTGTGGATCTCGTGGATGTTGTTCGAGGTGGTCCGGGAGGCGTCGACGCCCTCGATCTCCATGACGTCGCCGAACGCCGACCCCTCGGTGTAGAGGACGAACTCCTCGCCGTCGTCGAGCTGCTCCTTCCGGATGACGACCCGCGAGATGTCCTCGATGCCCTTGAACACGATGTCGCGGAGCTGCTCGACCAGCTGGAGCAGGTCGCGGTAGCTGGGCTCCTGGGGGCCGAACTCGATGACCGCGCCCTGCTGGGTGGTCTGGACGCCGAGCTCGTCCTCGATGATCTCGGCGACCTCCTCGGGGGTGATCATCCGCTCCTTCAGGGTGTCCTCGTTGAGGTCGATCGAGACCACCATGTCGGCGACGTTGGTCGAGATGTCGCCCAGCGCCAGGATGCGGGTCGCCTCGATCTGCCAGACGACCTCGTGGGCCTTCTCGCGGTCGGTGGCGTACTCGTCCTCGAGGTACACCGTCATCATCGGCGTGTCGGGGGTCTTCCGGGCGTCGACCAGCTCGATGAGCCGGGGCAGCCCCTGGGTCACGTCGATCTCCGCGACGCCCGCGTAGTGGAACGTGTTCATCGTCATCTGCGTCCCGGGCTCCCCGATGGACTGGGCCGAGACGGTCCCGACCGGGTCGAGCGGGTCGACCCGAGTGTCGAGGTAGCGGTTCTCGACCGCCTGGGCGATCTGGTCGGCCTGCTCGGCGGTGACGCCGTCGCGGCGCTCCACGGTGCTGTACACCTCGTCCTTCAGCCGTCGCGGGAGGTCGGTGTCCTCGACGACGGCCTCGATGTCTTCGGATACGTCGTAGTCGGTCATGGTGTGGTTGGTGTGGGTACGGCGTCAGTCGTCGCTGCGGGCCTGTCGGGCGTCGACGTGCTCCGAGAGGTTCGTCGGCGGCCGCTTCTCGCCGAGGAACTCCCGCTTGCGCTCGTCGCTGCCGAACTCCTCCTCGAGGATGCGGTCGGCGATCTGGTCGACGTCGATGTCGCTCTCCTCGTTCGAGGCGACCTTCACGGGACTGGTGCCGTCCTCGCCGAACTCGAACTGGACGATGGTGTCGGAGGTGTCCCGGACCGTGCCGTCGTACTGGGTCTCGAGCTCGGAGAGGGCGTTGATGAGCCGGCGCTGGAGGTAGCCGGACTTGGAGGTCCGGACCGCCGTGTCGACCAGCCCCTCGCGGCCGCCCATCGCGTGGAAGAAGAACTCCCGGGGGTTGAGCCCGCCGGTGTAGGAGTGCTCCACGAAGCCGTGGGCCTCCGCCGAGAGGTCGTTGGGCTTGTAGTGGCTGAGGGTGCGGTCCTCGTAGCCGCGGTTGATGCGCTCGCCGCGGACCGCCTGCTGGCCGACGCAGCCGGCCATCTGGGTCAGGTTGAGGATCGAGCCACGCGCGCCGGACTCGGCCATCACCACGGCGGGGTTGTCGTCGGCGAAGTGCTCCTCGGCGATGTCGCCGGCCGAGTCGCGGGCCTTGCCGAGCGTCTGCATGATCTTCATCTCGAGGGTCTCGTCGACCGTCCGGCCGGGCAGCGACTCCAGGTCGCCGTTCTGGTAGGTCTCGATGAGCTCCTCGACCCGGTCGTAGGCGTTGTCGATGGCCTCGTCGATGCGGTTCTGGGCCTCCGCCGGGATCGACTCGTCGTCGATGCCGATGGAGAACCCGAAGTGCATGATCGAGCGCATCGCGAGCGCCGCGACCTCGTTGATGAAGATGCGGGCGCGGGTGTTGCCGTACACCTTCGTGATGGTGTCGACGATCTCGCCGCCGAACTCGCCGACCTCGTCCTCGGCGATGGTGCCCTCGATGAGCTGGCCGTCCTCGATGACGACGTCGTCGCCGACGGTGCCGGTGAACTCGATGTTGAGGTCGCTCGGCAGCAGCTCCGAGAAGATGTCGCGGCCGGTCCAGTAGGGCTCGCCGTCCTCGCGGCCCGACGGCTCGGGCAGTTCGTCGATCCGGGTCGCCCGGAGCAGGTCGAGCGCCTGGGTCTCGTTGAAGTGGGGGTTCTGGTTGGTCAGCAGGTACATCCCGGAGATGTGGTCCTGGATGGCCCCGATGATGTTCTCGCCGAACCGCGGCGAGAGGATCTGCTCCTGGACGCGCATCAGGACGCGGGCCTCGGCGCGGGCCTCCTCGTTCTGGAGCGCGTGCATGTTCATCTCGTCGCCGTCGAAGTCGGCGTTGTACGGCGGGCAGACGACCGTGTTGAGCCGGAACGTCTTGTACGGCATCACCACGACCTCGTGGGCCATGATGGACATCCGGTGGAGCGACGGCTGGCGGTTGAAGATGACGATGTCGCCGTCGACCATGTGGCGGTTGACCTCCCAGCCGGGCTCGACCTTCGTGGCGAGCTCCTCGCAGTTCTTCTCGGTCACCTTCAGCCGGCGCCCGTCGGGGCGCTTGACGTAGTTGGCGCCCGGGTGGCCCTCGGGGCCGTTGGCGACGTAGCGCCGGGCCTCCTCGACGTTGCGGTCGGTGACGTTCATCGTCTGGGTCATCTCGCGGGCGACCCGCTCGGGGACGCCGACCTCGTTGAGCGAGAGGGTCGGGTCCGGCGAGATGACGGTCCGGGCCGAGAAGTTCACGCGCTTCCCGGAGAGGCTACCCCGGAAGCGGCCCTCCTTGCCCTTCAGCCGCTGGCTGAGCGTCTTGAGGGGTCGGCCCGAGCGGTGGCGGGCCGGCGGCGTGCCCGAGATCTCGTTGTCCATGAACGTGGTGACGTGGTACTGGAGCAGCTCCCAGAGGTCCTCGATGATGAGCTGGGGCGCGCCGGCCTCGCGGTTCTCCATGAACCGCTGGTTGATGCGGATGATGTCGACCAGCTTGTGGGTCAGGTCGTCCTCCGAGCGCTGGCCGTTGTCGAGCGTGATCGACGGGCGGGCCGTCACCGGCGGCACCGGCAGCACCGTCAGGATCATCCACTCCGGGCGCGACCGCTCGGGGTCGATGCCCAGCACGGCGACGTCCTCGTCCGGGATGTCCTCGAACCAGTCCCGGATGTCGCTGGGCATCAGCTTGTTCATGTCCTCCTCGGTGAGGTCGATGTCCAGCGCCTTCTCGATGGCCTTCCGGTCGGACTCCCGGGGCCGGAACTCGCCGGACATGATCTCGTTGATGCGCGAGAGGTCGATGCCGGTCTGCTCGGCCAGCTCCTGGGGCGCGACGGGCTCGCGCTCCTCCTCGTCGTCCTCGTCGCCGCTCTGGCCCTGCATCGCGGCGGCGATCTGCTCGGAGTACTCGCTGGTGAGGACCTGCTGGACCTCGTAGTAGGTGGTGGGCTTCTCGTGGTTGATGTCGTACTGGACCTCGCCGCAGTACGGACACCGGTCCTTCTTGCGGGCCTCCCGGATGGCGGCCTTGGTCACGTCGTTGATGTCGTTGCCGAGCTCTCGGGTCCGGGTCAGCTTCGACTCGTACTTGGCCTGCTCGTCGTCGGTCAGCAGCAGCCGCGAGCAGTTGCGGCAGGTGCCCCGGAGCAGCCGCCGGATGAGCTTGGTGAACCCGACGTGGATGACGGGCGCCGCCAGCTCGATGTGGCCGAAGTGGCCGTTACACGACCCCGAGTGCTTGCCGCAGGTCTTGCACTCCAGCCCGGGGTCGATGACGCCCAGCCGCGGGTCCATCAGCCCCATGTCGATGGGGAAGCCGTCGTCGTCGTAGGTGTCGGCGGTGATGATCTTGGTCGCCGACATCTCGCGGTACTCCTCGGGGTCCATCAGCCCGAAGCTGATCTCGCCGATCTCCTTGGGTGTTTGTCCTGTTGACATGTTAGACAGCGTCCTCCAGTTCGAGTCGCGGAGCGATGCCCAGCGCCTTCATCTCGTCGAGCAGCAGCTTGAACGCGTAGGACATCTCGATCTCGTGGATGTCGGTCTCCTCGTCGCAGTTCGGACAGTAGACGCGGTTCTGCTCGACGTTCTCGACCGCGCTCATGCCGCAGTTCGCGCAGACGTAGATCCACTCGCGGTCCGACTCGTCGAGCAGCCGCTCCTTCAGCGTCAGGGCCGCGCCGTGCCCGATGAGCACGTCGCGCTCCATCTCCCCGACGCGCAGGCCGCCCTCCCGCGCCCGGCCCTCGGTGGGCTGGCGGGTGAGCACCTGCACCGGGCCGCGCGACCGGGCGTGGAGCTTGTTCGAGACCATGTGGTAGAGCTTCTGGTAGAAGATGGTCCCGATGAAGATCTCGGCCTCGATCTTCTCGCCGGTGACGCCGGAGTACATGATCTCCTTGCCCGAGGACTTGAAGCCCTGCTCCTCGAGCCCGCTGCGCAGTTCCTCCTCGTCCTCACCGGTGAACGGCGTCCCGTCGACGCGCCGGCCCTCGAGCGCGCCGACCTTGCCGCCGATCATCTCCAGCACGTGGCCGACCGTCATCCGGGACGGCAGCGCGTGGGGGTTGATGATGAGGTCGGGCACGACGCCCTCCTCGGTGAACGGCATGTCCTCCTGGGGCGCGATGTGGCCGACGACGCCCTTCTGACCGTGCCGGGACGCGAACTTGTCGCCCAGCTCCGGGATGCGCTCGTCGCGCACCGACACCTTCGAGAGCTTCGAGCCGTCCTCGCCCTCCATCAGGGTGACGGTGTCGACGACGCCGGACTCACCGGAGCGCATCGTGACCGAGGTCTCGCGGCGCTTCTGCGGGGAGAGGCCGCCCATGTCGTCGGGCTCCTCGAGGAACCGGGGCGGGCTCGTCTTGCCCAGCAGCACCGAGTTCTCGTCGACCCGGGTCTCGGGGTTGACCAGGCCGTCCTCGTCGAGGTGCGTGTAGGCGTCCTCGCCGCGGGCGCCCCGCACGTCGTCGCTCGGGATCTCGAAGCGGTCCTCCTGGCCGCCGGGATACCGGCGCTCCTCGCCCTCGTAGGTCCGGAAGAAGTGCGACCGGGCGAGCGCGCGGTCCACCGAGCCGCCGTTGAGCACCAGCGCGTCCTCGATGTTGAACCCCTCGTAGCTCATCACGGCGACCGTGAAGTTCTGTGCCGCGGGCCGCTCGTCGTAGCCGATCTGCTCGGTGGTCTGGGTCTTGACCATCGAGAGCTGGGGGTAGTGCAGCAGGTGCTGGCGGGTGTCGGGCCGGATGCGGTAGTTCGCGGCCGGCAGCCCGAGCGACTGCTTGATCATCCCCGACCCCATCGTGATCCGGGGCGAGGCGTTGTGCTCGGGGTACGGCACCATGCCCGCGCCGATGCCGAAGATGAGCTGGGGGTCGACCTCGAGGTGGGTGTGGTCCTCGGTGAGGTGCTCCTCGTCGACCGCGACGTAGATGTCCTCCTCCTCCTCGGCGTCGATGAACTCGACCTTGCCGCGCTCGACCAGGTCGTCGAAGTCGAGGTCGCCGTTCTTGAGCGCCTCGACCTCCTCCTCGGTCGCGAGGGGTTCGCCGTTCTCGACGACCAGCAGCGGGCGGCGCGCCCGGCCGGCGTCGGCGTTGATGATGACCTCGCGGGTCCGCTCCTTGATGGAGACGTTGACCATCTCGCTCACGTCGCCCCGGCGGCGCGCGTGGCGGACCTGCTCGGCGAGCTGTTCCGGGTCGGGGTGGGTCCCGACCAGACTACCGTTCACGTAAACCTTGGCTTCTCGTCCCTGACTCATGTTAGTCGTCCGCGCTCGCGGTTGATTCGACGCCCTCGATCCCCGGGATGCCCTCGACGCCCATCGAGGCCAGTTCCCGCTTGAGGCCCTGTTCGTCGTCGATGTTCTGCGACAGCTCCATCGCCTGGGCGAAGTTCTTCACCAGCCCACAGTTCGGTCCCTCCGGGGTCTCGGAGGGGCAGATGCGACCCCACTGGGTCGCGTGGAGGTCCCGCGCCTCGAAGTGGGGCTGGCTGCGGGACAGCGGCGACCGGAGCCGCCGGAGGTGCGACAGGACCCCCATGAAGTCGGTCCGGTCGACCAGCTGGCTCACGCCCGACCGGCCGCCGACCCAGTTGCCCGTCGCGATGGGGTGTTCGAGCCGCTCGGTCAGCACGTCCGACCGGACCACGGTGTTGACCGACAGCTGGCGGTTGCGCATGTTGGCCCGCTCGAGCTGGTACTTCACGTCCCGAGCCAGCTTGTTGAGCGCCGTCCGGAACAGGTCCTTCATCAGGTCGCCGCTGACCTTCAGGCGCTTGTTGGCGTAGTGGTCCTTGTCGTCGGGTTCGCGCCGGTCGAGCGCCAGCTCGAAGCACGCCTCGGCCATCCGGCAGAGGTAGTAGGCCTTGTTGATCCGGACGTCCTCCTCCTCGACGCCCTCCTCGTGGAGGTGCGGCAGGAGGTAGCGGTCGATGACGTAGTTGGCCCGCTTGAGCTGGTAGTTCTTGCCCTGCCCGGAGGCGACCCGCTTGCCGAGCTTCTCGATGGCCTCCTCCTCGGTCTGGACGTCGGCGGCCTCGAGGTTCTCGAGCATGAACTTCACGATCTCGGGGTCGTCGCTGACCCGGTGGACGATCTCCTCGTCGGATTCGAGCCCGAGCGCCCGGACGAGCGTCACGAAGTTGACGCTGCCCGAGACCGACGGGAACGACACCTCGAGCAGCCCGTCGCGGGTCCGCTCGACCAGCACCAGCGCGCGGTACCCCCGGCGCTGGGAGAACGTCTTGGCGACCTGGATCTCGTCGCCGTACTTGGTGTCGTACTCCGCGAGGATCTTGTTGGGCGCGAGGTCCTCGCTGGTCATCAGCACCCGCTCGGAGCCGTTGACGATGAAGTAGCCGCCGGGGTCGGCGGGGTCCTCGCCGATCTCGACGAGCTCCTCGTCGGAGAAGCCCGCGATGTTGCACTTCTCGGAGCCGACCATGATGGGCATCCGGCCCACCTTGGTCTCGGTGGCGTCGACCACGCGCTGGTCCTCGCCCTCGCCCTTCACGATGGACATCTCCATGAACACGGGCGCGGCGTAGGTGATGTTACGCAGGCGGGCCTCCTGGGGGTACAGCAGTTCCTCGCTGCCGTCGGCCTCCCGCACGCGCGGGGTGACGATTCGCACGTCGCCGAGTTCGACGTGGACCGGTTCCTCGTCCTCCTTGTCGCCGATGTCGGTGTCGATCGTCCCCTTCTCGTCGACGACCTCCTGCATCCCGCGGCCCAGGAAGCTGTTGAACGAGCGGTAGTGGTGTTCGGCGAGCCGTTCCTTCGAGAAGTACTCTCGGGAGATGGCGCGTCTGTCTTCTCTGTCCATTGTTATTCTACGACGAGTCGGTAGATTGTCGCGGTGTCTGTCGTTCGGGAGTCGCGCACGATCTTGATGACGTCGCCGACCTCCGCGTCGTCCGGGAGCGCGGCGTCGGTGCGTTTTATCTTCGGCAGGTCGGTCGGTTTGATGTCGTACTCCTCCATCACGTCGTCCAGCTCCTCGTCGTCGACGACGCTGTGGTCCGGAACCATGTCGTGTTGGCTTACGTCTACCATGTGTGGTGATGGGCTGTCTGGCGAACGGGAGAAATGGCTATCACGAGATACTACAGGGCAATACACAGGGCGCTCATTTAAGACTTGCTAAGTAGCGCCGCGCACGGCTAGCTGTTCGACCCACCCCGGTCGGGACGCGGCCGCGGCGGAGTGCCCACGAGTGACACCGACTTTCCGGAACTATAAATGGTTTTGGGCGGCCACCCGCCAGACGGCGACCGGTCGGCGGGGGAGTCCGCCCGGTCCGTTTGAGAAGCCTTAAGTCCGACCGGGGACAACCGGAGAGTGCGTTCAGGAGCCCGGGTGGTGTAGTGGCCCATCATACAACCCTGTCACGGTTGTGACGCGGGTTCAAATCCCGCCTCGGGCGCTTTCTGCGACGGACCTCATGAACGAAGAGCATCGCGTTAAGAGATCTATTCTGACGAA
Source organism: Halorussus sp. AFM4 (assembly GCF_051194995.1). Classification (NCBI taxonomy): domain Archaea; kingdom Methanobacteriati; phylum Methanobacteriota; class Halobacteria; order Halobacteriales; family Haladaptataceae; genus Halorussus; species Halorussus sp. AFM4. Next base: position 766,804 of record NZ_JBNTJT010000003.1, read on the forward strand.
ACAATTCCCGCAGTTAGATTGACATATAATAATTTCGACTTCGGCCCCATTTTTTATAGTTTCCGTCTCTGAAAACAAAGACTGAACGGCTTGCTTACTCGTCACAACCGGAAAAGGGCTAAGATTGGATATTTCGTCAGCTACATTCTCAGATTAGCAAGCCGCTGCTTGAGCCAAAACGGCAGCTCCGGTGAGATTTGGTCTCGGACCGTTCCGCTGGTTCCGGTTGACGTTAGAGGGAACTTATCTCTGAGAGTTTGTAGTCGGGTCTAAGTCCCCTTTCGTTACGGCACCGTCAGTTCGCTTCATAGCACTTGTGAACTACCTGTCACCTGGACAGTAGTCGAAATAGTCAATTACTATTGGAGCAGGAGTGTAGAATAGAATTAAGATGACGACAGCAAATACGAAAGAGAAAGGAGATGAGACCGAAGCGAAGGTGATTCACGAACTCATGTCCCAGGGATATAGCGTATCAATTCCGTTCGGGGATAACGATAAATACGACCTCATCGTGGACGATGGTGAAACTCTATACCGCATCCAGTGTAAAACCGGATGGAAAAACAAGCAGGAGACGTTACGGTTCAATACTCACTCACAGACGACGCGCGAGGGGGAGTATCACGAAAATACGTATCACGGTGAAGTGGACGCCTTCATCGTCCGCTATCCGCCGAACGAGAGCCTCTACTGGATTGACATTGAAGATGTGACCGAGCAGAAGATGGAACTTCGGTTCGAGGCAGAAATCGAACATCCTTCGATCAACTGGGCCGAGGATTACGAGTTCGACGGTGAAATACCGTAAGAGTTCGGAGCGCAGCCAGAAGTAGTGGAGTTCCATCGGATCGCCCGGCGCTTGATAACAGAAGGCAACACCGGAGGAAACCGGTACGCCTTAATACGGCCACCCAGAAGATGAGAATGCGTTCAGGAGCCCGGGTGGTGTAGTGGCCCATCATACAACCCTGTCACGGTTGTGACGCGGGTTCAAATCCCGCCTCGGGCGCTTTCTGTCGCGGACCACACGAACGAGGAGCCCTAGCGACGAGTGAGTCGGTCCGCGACGAAACGACGATACGACGGATTCGAACCCTACAAGACGCAGCCCGCGCAACGCAGTGAGCAGGACCGTCTTGCTCCGGTTCAAATCCCGCCTCGGGCGCTTTCTGCGACGGACCAATTCTGAGTTCCGAGTCGTTCGGCCACCTCTCTATCGAGCCGACGACAGCAGTACGCGTAGCCGTGTTCGTCGACGCAGAGCACAGCGGAGAGTAGACTGACGGACACCCGTCCAGTCGACGCCCGTTGCAACGTCCGCGATCGCCCCAAGTGGTAACTCCGGGTCAACCGTTCACGACGTATGGTCGACGAGGCGAACGCCGACGAGAACGAGAGCTTCCTGGACGAGGAACTGGTTCCGGCGCTCTTCGTCGTCGGTGTCCTGCTGTTCCTCTTCCCCGAGCCCGCGACGTCGGCCGTCGGGGTGTTCCTCGTGGGAATCGGACTCGCCGTGTGGGCGTGGGATGTCGTCCGGTAGTGACACTCGCCGTTGCGCTACCGTGGCCAACTCCGCCGCGGTCACGCGAGAGTCGTCGCTGCCCACCCGCCGAGCGCGACCGCGAGCAGCGCGCCGACCAGGTGCACCGCGGCGTTGCCGACCGCCGCCCGCGTCTCGCCGGTCTCGTACAGCTCGACGGTCTCGACCGTGAAGCTCGAGAACGTCGTGAACGCCCCGCAGAAGCCGGTACCGAGCGCGGTCAGCAGCGCCGAGCCGTCGGCGAGTCCGACCGTGAGCGCGCCGAGCGCGAAGCTGCCGAGGACGTTCACCGCGAGGGTGTCCCGCCGGCGGCCGGGCAGCAGAGCGCCGACCGCGAACCGCGAGAGGGCGCCGAGGACACCGCCAGCGCCCACGAGCAGGTACGGGTTCACCGGGCCACCTCCTCGCTCGGCCCACCTCGCCGCGTCACGCCGCCACCTCCGCGCCCGCCACCCACCGAACCGCGGCCCGCCCGGCCAGCGCGGCCGCGAACCCGAGCGCGTAGTTCGCGGCGACGTTGGCGAGCGCCAGCGTCGGCGCCAGCGCGGCCGTCTGGACCGCGAAGGTGCTGTAGGTCGTGAACGACGAGAGGAAGCCAGTGCCGAGGACGAGACGGGCACGGGCACCGAGCCGGCCCGTCAGTTCGGCCTCGGCGAGCAGGACGCCGAGCGCGAAGCTCCCCGCGACGTTGACCGCGAGCGTGCCCCAGGGGAAGCCGTCGGGGAGCGCGACCGCCGCGGCGTATCGGAGGACCGCACCTGCGAAGCCGCCGACCGCGACGAGCAGGACGGGTTCGAGGCGGTCGAGCGCCCGCGTCGGGGGCGATGCGGCGTCTGACCCCTCGCCGCCAGTCGCCTCGCTCCGTCCGTCCGCGCTTGCTGTCGCCGACCCGACGCTCCCCTCCGACATGCGGTACTCGTCTCCGACGAGCGCGGCGACCGGGAAACTGGTTTCGATGCGCCCTCAGCGGTCGGCCCCACCCCGGCCGGGGCGCGCACGTGCGCTCGGACTGCCGCCGCCGTGGGGCGTCTGGCGCTCCCGGACGCTGACCGCGTGGACGCTCTCGGTCGCGTCGTCGACCAGCAGCACCTCGCCGGGCGCGTCGGGGAGGCGGTCCTCGAACGACCCGAGGTAGGTCGGGCGGGCGGCCGCCAGGGCGTCGAGGTCGGCCCGCGAGGTGAGCCGGTGGGCCAGCAGGAGGTCGGCCTGTGACACCGCGACCGGCGGGAGCGCGCTGGGCCGCTGGGTCGCCGCAACCAGGCTCAGCCCGGGCTGGCGGCCCCTGGTGAGCACCCGCCGGAGCGCCGGCGCCGCGACGTTCCGTGAGCGCGTCGCGGTTCCGGAATCGGCCGAACTCGGTCGGTCGTCGGCCGCGAAGAAGGCGTGGACCTCGTCGACCAGCAGCCACGGGAGCCGGGCCGGGCGCCCGCCGACGCAGTGGTCGTAGAGGCCGGCGGCGACCGCCCGCACGACCGCGTTCGCCGGGCCGGGGTCGAGCCCCGAGAGGTCGAGCACGGTGCCGGCGCTGGTCCCGGCCCCGGTCGGGGACGCCAGCAGGTCCGCGGCGGTCGGGGCGTCGGGCGCGAAGACGCCCCACGACTCGGCGAGCGCGAGGTGGTTGTCGGCCGCCCGGCGGGTCGCCCGGTCGGCCCTGGTGTCGGCGGCGGCGACGAACGACCGCATCCCGGCCAAGGTCGAGCGGGCCGCCGCGGCCTGCCAGACCAGCGCCCCCGCCGGGTCGTCGGCCGCCAGTCCGAGCAGGTCGCACCAGGCCCGCGGCGCGAGCGCGTCGGCGGCGACTCGGGGGTCGTCGACAATCCGAACTCCGAGACAGCCCAGCGAGGAGAAGACCCCCATCGGGTCGACCACGACCGGGGCGACCCCCTCGGCGCGGGCGAGTTCCTCCGCGAGAACGCCGAGCGTGTAGGACTTGCCGTAGCCGCGCTTGCCGACGACCAGTCCGGCGTGGGGGCCGTCGAGATCGACGCGGACCCGCGCGCCGGCGCTCCCGTCGCGGGCCCGGTACGCGCCGAGGTGGGCCGACGGCGGCGGTGGGCGAGCTCCGTCGGAATCGGCGTTCGCGACCTCGGGAGTGGTGCTCGCGGAACTGGCGGCGCGGCGACCGAGGACGTGAGGCATAGCCGGAGTTGGTCGCGTTCCGGGATTTAAACCCTCGCGCGAAGGTTCAAGTGCGAAGCCGGGACGAACCGTCCCCATGCGACCCAGACTCCGGCGCTTCGCGTCCGACTCCCGCGCGATAGAGGGACTGCCCATCCGGCTCGTCATCGCCCTCGTCGTGGGCGTCGCCAGCCTCGGCGTGATGATGAACATGCTGTCGGGGCTCGGCGGCCTGACCGTCACCGAACTCGACGCCAAACCCTCCCCCGACGTGGTCGGTCCCGAGCGGAAGGAGATCGACGTGACCGTGGTCGACCCCGAGGGCAACCCCGTCGAGGGCGCGACGGTCGTGATCACCGGCGACACCGCGACCCTCGACAACGTGGAGACGGCGACCACCGACGGGAACGGGGAGATCAGCGTGACGGTCGACCCCGAGCTCGGCCCGAACCAGCGACAGGGCACGCTGGCGGTGAGCATCAAGCCGCCCGCCGGCAGCGACTACGCCGACAAACGGGAGAACACCGCGATACTGGTCGTCCGCGACTGACAGTCGGTAGGAGGCAGGCGGGAGCGGCTACCGGAGCCGGCTCCCATCGCCGTCCCAGTCGATCCAGTCCTGCTCCCAGCCGGTCCGGCGCTCCCGGGCGCGTTCGGCGCGCTCGCGGTCCTCGCGGACGGTCCGGTTGCGCTCGATGGAGCCGGCCTGCTCGCCCTCCACGAGCAGCGGCGCGAACGCGACGGTGCCCAGCGGCCGACCCTTCTGGTCGCCGACCTCGTCGCCCCCGACCACCGTCAGCGACTGGTCGCCGACGCCCAGCGGGATGACCAGCCGGCCGTCGGCGTCGAGCTGCTGCAGGAGCGGTCGCGGCGGGTCGGCGGCCGCGGCCTCCACGAGGACGCGGTCGAACGGCGCGTACTCCGGGAGTCCGTCGGCGCCGTCGCGGCAGTCGACGAACACGCCGCCGTAGCCGGCCTCGGCGAGGTTGCTCCGGGCCTCCAGCACCACCCGGCGGGTGATGTCGACCGCGTGGACGTTGCGCTCGCCGACGATCTCGGCGAGGACGGCGGCGGTGTAGCCCACGCCCGCGCCGACGACCAGCACCGAGTCGCCCTCGTCGGCGTCGAGCGCCTCGAGCAGTCGGGCGGCGGTGCTCGGCGCGAGGACGCGGGTCCCCAGCCGCTCGAACGACCGGTCGGCATAGGCCAGCCGGTCGTCGTCGACGAACTCGTGGCGCGGCACGGCCCGCATCGCGGCGCTGACGCTGTCGCTGGTGACGACACCCTTCGCGGAGTGTTCGAGGCTGTCGACCATGTCGTCGCGCAGCACCGCGAGGTCCATACGACCCCCGTGGTCACGAGAGAACTTCAATCACCCGGCCGCCGTCCGGCGATGACCTGGTCGCCGGTGCCGGGCACGTCCCGGACTTCGACGTCCTCGAACCCGGCCGCGTCGAGCCACTCCGCGAACTGGGCCTCGGTGTAGGTGTCGCCGGCCTCGGTCTGGGCGAGCATGTGCGCCCCGAACAGGGCCGCGTCGTCTGCACGGCCACGGACCTTGTCGGTGAGCACGACCGCGCCGCCGGGTCCGAGGGCGTCGTAGGCGTTGGCGAGGAACTGCCGGTTCCCGTCGGGGCTCATGGTGTGGGCAACGCGCGAGCCGAACACGATGTCGAACCCGTCCGCGGGGAGTGACTCGGTGATGTCGCCCGCGACCAGGTCGACGGGTTCGTGTTCCAAGAATCGGCGGTCGACGTCGATCACGTCAGGCCGGTCGACGAGCGTCACCTCGAACCCCCGGCGGACGAACTCCTTGGCGAAGACGCCCGGCCCGCCGCCGGCGTCGAGCACGCGCTCGGCGCCGGGGTTGCGGTGGACCGCGGCGGTGACGCTCGCCCGGACGGTCGCGTCGTCGACGCTCGCCATCGCGCCCATGAAATTGGCGGTCCAGTCCCCCGAGACCGCCTCGGCGTCGGGCGGGCTCCCGGTCCGCATCGTCTCGGGGAGTGCGAGCCAGCGGTCCACGCAGTCGAGCGCGTGGGGCGTCGACCCGATGGAGCGCACGTCGGCCTTGGCGACGAACCCGAGCGCGCGGTTCGTGATCTCGTACCGGACGTCGGTTCCGGCAGCGTCGTCGGTTCCGCCGAGTTCCTCGTCGCCGACGGCCTCCAGGTAGCCGAGCTCGGCCATCGCCTCCAGGGTGATGCGGGCGGCGCGTTCGGTGACGTCCGCGGCCGCGGCCACCTCGGCGGGCGTCCCGGCCTCGGTCGTCACAGCCTCTATGACGCCGGTCTCGCGGGCGGCCCACAGGAGCAGCGCTTCGCGGTAGTCCATACCGGCGCGACGCGGGCCCGGGGCTTAGTCCCCCGGCTTCCGACGAGACGCTCGGTCTCCCGGCGTCCGACCGGGCGCTCGGCCCCTCGGCAGCTACCCCTGCGCTCGGTCGCCCTGCATCGGGACGAACCGCACCCGGCCGCGGGGCTCGCGGTCGAGCGATCCGTCGGCGCGCCGGCGGGCGAAGACGAGTCGCTGGCCCGCCGCCGGGCCGCCGGTCGCGTCCAGCGGCGCGAGCAGCCGGCCCTCGGGCCGGACCTGCTCGACCACCGCGGGCGGGAAGTCCGCCGGCGCGGCGGTCAGGTAGGCGGCGTCGTAGGGCGCGTGGTCGGCCCACCCCCGGCGGCCGTCGCCGACCCGGACCGAGACCCCGCCGTAGCCGAGCCGGTCGAGTCGGTCGCGGGCCTCGCGGGCCAGCGACTCGTGGTACTCGACGCTGTAGACGTGCTCCGGGCCGACCACCTCGGCGGTGACCGCGGCGTGGTAGCCGCAGCCGGTGCCGATCTCCAGGACCGCCTCGCCGGCGTCGAGGTCGAGCATGTCGACCATCGCGGCGACCATGTGGGGCGCGCTGATGGTCTGGTCGTTGCCGATTGGCAGCGGCCGGTCGGCGTAGGCGCTGTCGCGGCGGCCCGGCGGCACGAACTCGTGGCGCGGCACCGCCCGCATCGCGTCGAGCGTCGCCTCGTCGAAGTCGTCGCGGTCGGCGAGCCCCTCGACCATCCGCTCGCGGGCCCGCCGGTAGTCGTCGCCGTCACCGCTCGCGCCGCGATCGCGGTCGGTCGCGTTCCGGTCGCGGTCGTCCCCTCCCCCGAACATGCTACGTCACCACGCGGACCAGGCCGACGACGTCTCGTCGTCGGCGTAGAGTCGCTTGATGTCCTTCGCGACCGCTTCGTCGCCCGCCTCGCCCAGGGGGTTGAAGTCGTAGCCGTGGGCGTCGTCGCGGAGCGCGATGGACTTGACCGTGAACTCCTCGTCGCCGAACTCGTAGGTCTCGCCCACCGCGAACTCCTCGTCGCCGGGCACCGAGATCTTGACGCTCCGGGAGTCGTCGCGCCGGCCGTCCGTGGGGTTGACCGTGACGTTGACCCGGACGTTGTCGACCGCGCGGGTCCAGAACGTCTCGACGTCCTCGACCTCGGCCCGCTCGGCGCGCTTCTCGTCGCCCAGCTGGAGGTCGGTGATCCGCACGACCATGATGGCTTCGGGGGTCTCGAGGACGAACTCCTCGCCGACCGCGACGGTCTCGCTCGGCGGGGCCTCCACGGTCGCGGTGAACGACTCGCCGTCCTGGGAGACCACCACGTCGCGCTCGACGTCCGCCTCGGTCTCGATGGTCGTCTTGTGGACGTGACCGCACTCCGTGCAGCGCACGGTCGACTGCCCGGACCCGTCCTTGAGCACCTCGTGGACCGTCTCCACGTCGGGCGAACAGGAGGGGCAGGTGACCGCGACGCGCTCTGCTGTCTCGCTCATATGGAGTCGTCTACGTAGCCCGGGCGTAAAAGCGCGTGGAGTCGGGCGCCGCTCGGTGGACGGGCGGACTCGGGGACCGGCGGACGGCCACCGAGCAGCAACGGATTCGGGAGTACAGACCGGACGACCCGTCGACGACCGACCGCAGATCGGAGAAGAGAGTCGGGCGCAGAGACCGGACGCCGAGCGCGACTACTGGACGTCGATGTCGGCGGAGTCCTCGGACTTCTCGAACGTGACCTCGAGGACGCCGTTGTTGTACGTCGCGGTCGCGGAGTGCTCGTCGACCTGGGCGGGCAGCCGGACCCGCTCGTCGTACTCGCGGTGGTCGCTGGCCGCGCCGATGGTCAGCGTCTCGCCGTCGCACTTGAGGTCGATGTCGGCCTTCTCGACGCCCGGGAGGTCGGCGATGACCCGGACCTCGTCGTCGGCCTCGTGGACGTCGACGTGGGTCTCGCTGCCGAACCCGGTCTGGCCGCCGCCCCCGCCGCGCTCGACGCGCATGTCGAAGTCGTCGCCCATCATCTCGTTCATCATGCGCTCGATCTCGCGGAAGAGGTCGTCGAAGGGGTCGTCGCGGTCGTCTCGTCGCATGTGCGAGAGTACGGCGCTTGCAAGCAAAAGCCTTTGGCACTCGGGCCGGGTCGCCGGTTCCGTGCGCCGATTTGGTGGGCAGAGCCGGAGCGCGGTCGGACCGCTTCGTCGCTCTACCCCGGGGTAGCCGTCCCGTCTCCGTATCGACACCCCGTCGCGACGGCGGTTCCCTTCGTCGTGCCACACGTTCTCTGAACGCACGTTCGGGGAGAAAGTATATGTTGTCGGAGTCGAAAGCAAGCGCTGGAGGTCCCGAGATGCCCATCACGCAGTGACCCCGTCGACCCGGTACCGTCCCCGCTAACCGACCGAGAACTATTTTGCGGAACCGCGCTCGGCCCTAGATGCCCATCCCGAGCGCCTCGTTCGTCGCCTCGACGCTCTCGGCGGCGTCCGCGCTGTTCGTCACCGCGCGGACCGCGTCGACGTTCTCGGGCACGACGTCGCTCTCCTGGTGGATGGCCTGGAAGAGGTAGAGGTCGTCGCCCTCCGTCGTGATCGACTCGCCCCAGACGCAGTTCTCCCAGATGTCGCCCCGCGGCCGGCCGACGTCCTGGGCGTACTCCTTGAGCTTGCCCGCGCCGTCGATGTCGAAGTGCTCGGGGATGACGAACAGCCGGGACTCGCCCTCCAGCAGGTCGCGCACCTCGGCGGCGTCGGGTTCGGATTCGAGGGTGACGTTGACGCTGTGCATGTGCATCAGCGTCGCGGGCACCTTCAGGCCGAGGGTGTCGATGGACAGGTCGGGGAAGATGGTCTGGACGTCCGGCCCGTGGTGGGAGGGCAGGCTGACCGGGTTCGGCAGGATGTCGTTGATGGGGCCCCGGCCGGTCTGGGCCGGGTCGCCGCCGCGCCGGACCAGCGTCGCCCGGACCTTCTCGACGCCGTACTCCTCGCGGAGCGGCGCGACCAGCCGCGAGAGCCCCGTGGTGTTACACGAGACCACGCGGACGTGGTCGGCGCCGACGGCGTCCGAGAAGTTCGACCGGGCGTTGAAGCTGGTGTCGACGAAGTCGGCCGACTCCCCGCCCTGGTAGAGCGCGGGCGTGTCGTGCTCCTCGTACATCTCGGCGTTCTGCTCGCCGATGCCCGAGGGACAGGCGTCGACCACCACGTCGCTGGCCTCGACCAGTTCCTCGACCATCCCGGCGAGTCCGATGCCGGCGTCGTCGAACAGTTCGACGCGGTCCTCGACCGCGGCGTAGAGGGGGTAGCCCTTCTCGACGGCCCGCTCGGCCTCGAAGTTGGGCCGCGTCTTCGCGACGCCGACGACCTCCATGTCCGGTTGGGCGCGGACCGCGTCCGCGACGCGCTTGCCGATGGTCCCGTAGCCGTTGATGCCGACCCGTAGCATGTACCTGGATTTCCGACGGCGAGCCGCATAATGGTTTCGAGGCCTGCCGACAGGAATTAACTCTACACCGAGTAACCGCCCGGGGAAACTGCTACGGGCGTGGTCGCCGTCGGCTCCGGACGATGGCCGCGAAACTCGCCACCGAGCGACTCACCCGGGAGGTCGACGGGGTCCGGGTCGTCGATTCGGTCTCGCTGTCGGTCGCGGGAGGAGAGGTGCTCGGGATCATCGGACCGTCGGGCGCGGGCAAGTCGTCGTTCCTCCGACTGCTCAACCGACTCGACGAGCCGACCGACGGCACGGTCTCCCTCGACGGCACCGACTACCGCGAGATTCCGCCGCGCGAACTCCGGCGGCGGGTCGGCTACGTCCCCCAGCGTCCCGCGCTCCGACCGGGGACCGTCCGCGAGAACGTGACCGTCGGCCCCCGACTGCGCGGGGAGCCGGTGGACGACGACCGGGTCGAGACCCTGCTCGCCCGGGTCGACCTCGCGGGGTACAGCGACCGCAGCGTCGGGGACCTCTCCGGCGGCGAGTCCCAGCGGGTCGCCATCGCCCGGAGCGTGCTGAACCGCCCGGAGGTGCTGCTGCTGGACGAGCCGACGTCGAGCCTGGACGCCGGGTCCGAAGCGCGGGTCGAGGAGTTGCTCGCGGACCTCCGGGCGGAGTTCGACCTGACCTACGTGCTGGTGACCCACGACCGCGAGCAGGCCCGGCGGCTCGCCGACCGGGTCGCCGTCTTCGAGGACGGCCGGGTCGCGACCGTCGGTCCGGTGCGGGAGGTGCTGGCGTGAGTCTCCTCGACCAGCTCCGGGACCCGGTCGTCCTGAAGGGGCTCGCGCAGGTCGGGGTCGCGTCCGCGCTCGCCGCGGTGGTCCTCGGGGTGTCGTACGTCCGGAACCTGGACCTCGAGTCCGAACTCGGCCGGGCGTTCGTCAGGGGGTTCGTGCAGGTCGTCGCGATGGGCGCGTTCATCGGCGTCCTGTTCTCGGTGCCGTTCGTCTGGACCGGCGGCGTCGTCCTGGCCATGATCGCGATCGCCGCGTGGATCTCGAAGGACCGCGGCGAGGGCGTGCCGGGGGTGCTGCGGGTCTCGTTCGTCAGCATCCTGTTCGGTGCGGGCGTGGTCATCGTCGCGATGCTCGCGGCGGGCGCCATCGACCCGACGGTCCGGAACCTCGTCCCGGTCGGCGGGATGATAATCGCGAACGCGATGAAGACCAACTCGCTGGCGCTCGACCGGTTCAAGGGCGAGATCCGGTCGAACCGCGAGGAGATCGAGGCGGTGCTCGCGCTCGGGGTGCCGCCGGGGAAGGTCGTCTCCGATTACACGACGACGAGCGTCCGGGCGTCGCTCATCCCCATGGTGGACTCGCTGAAGAGCCTCGGACTGGTCTACATCCCGGGGATGATGTCGGGCATGATCCTCGCCGGCGCGAACCCCATCTACGCGGCCGAGTACCAGTTCGTCATCATGGCGATGCTGTTCGCGGCGGGCGGCCTGACGAGCATGACGAGCACGCTGCTGGTCGGCGAGTACGCCTTCACGGAGGCCGAGCAGCTGAAGCCGTTCGAGGCGGCGGACGACCGGGAGGACGCCGAGGGCGCGTCGGGCGGTTGAACTCCGTCCTTCTCTTGCGTTACCCGCGGAGAAGAGACAAGACCTAACCCCCCGCCGGCCGACCTGCCGACCATGAGCCTCCGCGACGCGGCCGAGACCGCCATCGAGCAGTGTCTCGCGCTCGGCGAGACCGAATCGTGCTGCATCGTCACCGACGACGAGCGCCAGCCCATCGGGGAGGCGCTCTACGAGGTCGCCAGTCAGGTCACCGACGACGCGACCATCGTCCGGTTCCCGCCGGGGACTCAGCACGGCGCCGAGCCACCGGAACCCGTCGCGGCCGCGATGGCCGCCAGCGACGTGTTCCTCGCGCCGACGACCAAGAGCCTGAGCCACACCAGGGCCCGCGGGAAGGCCAACGAGGCCGGCGCCCGGGGCGCGACCCTCCCGGGCATCACCGAGGAGGTGTTCACCACCGGGCTGGAGGCCGACTACGACGCCATCGCGGCCCACTGCGAGGACGTGCTCGACCAGGTCGCCGACGCCGAGGCGGTCCGGGTCACCTCGCCGCAGGGCACCGACGTCACCTTCGAGCCCGGCGACCGGGAGTGGCTCGACGACACCGGTATCGTCCACGAGGCCGGCGGGTTCTCGAACCTCCCCGCGGGCGAGGTGTTCGTCAGCCCCGAGGACGCGAACGGCACCTACGTCGTCGACGGGACGATGATGCCCCACGGCCTGCTCGACGACGGCCAGACCCTGGAGTTCGACGTCGAGGACGGCCAGGTCACCCGCATCTCCGACGACGACGTCCGCGAGCAGGTCGAGGAGGCGGCCGAGGAGGTCGGCGACGCGGCCTACAACCTCGCGGAGCTCGGCGTCGGGACCAACGTCGCGGTGACGGAGCTCGTCGGCTCGGTCCTGCTCGACGAGAAGGCGGCCGGGACGGTCCACGTCGCCATCGGCGACGACGCGGGCATCGGCGGCGACACCGACGCGCCCATCCACCTCGACGGCATCCTCCGGGAGCCGACGGTGTACGCGGACGGGGAGGTCGTAGACCTCCCGTGAGTCGAGCGGTGGAACCGCGAGACGGCGAGGAAGTCGACCTGCCCGAGCCCTGAGACGGAGACTCGGGGAGGAGACTCTGACAGAACAGAGATGGACCGAGAGATCCACGGCCACGCGGTCCGCGGCGAGAACGTCGATTCCGAGACCCGGTGCGCCCACTACGACACCGACCGCGACGTGGTCGCGCTGCGGTTCGCCTGCTGCGAGGCCTACTACCCCTGCTTCCGGTGTCACGAGGCCGCGACCGACCACGAGCCAGAGCGCCTGCCGGTCGACAGCGACGCGCCGGCGGTGCTGTGCGGCGCCTGCGGCGCGGAGCTGACGCCCCGGGAGTTCGTGGAGGGCGCCCACGAGTGTCCGGACTGCGGCGCCCCGTTCAACCCGGGCTGCGCCGACCACTACGAGCGGTACTTCGCGTTCGGGGAGTAGCGCGCGGGTCCAGTCCTTCCGCCCCCGCCGTCTTACTCCTCCGCGGTCCTGCGAACCAGGTCCGCCAGCCGGTCGTAGAACCCCGGGTCGTACTTGGTCTCGGCGTCGATGGTCGGCCGGGCGTTGGTCTCGTTGACCACCGCGCGGTCGCCCGAGACGAGGATGTCCACGCCGAGGAAGTCGATGCCGAGGGCGTCGGCGGTCCGTTCGGCCAGGTCACGGAGGTGCTCGGGCAGGTCGACGCCGGTGGCCTCCGCGCCGCGGTGGACGTTGTGCTTCCAGCGGTCGGGGCGGGAGCCGGGGGTCGGCCCGTCTGTTGCGGTCGCGTCGGGGATCCTGCGCTCGACGCCGCCGACGCACTCGCCGTCGACCACCATCGCGCGGTAGTCGGTCGCGTCCGCGACGAACTCCTGGACCAGGAACGACTTGTCGCCGGTGGCGCGGTAGTCGTGGACCAGGTCGAGGTAGTCGGTCACCCCGAGGTAGGAGTCGGCGTCGCCGACCTTCGCCACGCCGACCCCGCGGGTCGTGGAGTTGGGCTTGACGACGACCGGCGGGTCGAACCGGTCGAAGGCCGCGAGCAGGTCCGCCTCGTCGGCGGGGTTCGAGACCACGACGGTCTCGGGCACCGGCAGCCCGGCCCGCTCAAGGCGGGCGATGACCCCGGCCTTGTTCCGCGACGTCAGGACCGCCTCGCGGTCGTTGACCCAGGGGACGCCGAGCAGCGCGTCGACGACCCCGCCCTCCATCGCCCGCGACGGGTAGACGAAGCCCGCGTCGAACTCGTCGGGACCCCAGGGCGGGTCCGACAGCGGGATGGTGCGGCTGTCGGAGGGGACGTGGTGGACCGCGACGCCGCGGTCGGCGAGGGGGTCGCGCATGCGCTCGAACGTCTCCTCTCGGTAGGCGACCGCGAGGTCCAGCATACGCTATCCCAGGCAACGTGCGGGTAAAAAGATGCGGACGACGGTCACCAGTCCGTTGGACGAGAGCGGACCGAATTCCCCGTGAGCGGGCTTCCGGGAGGGTGGAGGTCCGGGGCGTCGGGAATCGCCGTTCGGCCACGGGGGCCGGCTTCGGACGTGTCGAGGCGTTCCAGCGACGGGAGCGCTTCCGCCGGGACCGGTCAGACCGCGGGAACCTACTCGCGCTCGATCTGCCAGTACAGATACTGACGAGCGAAGTTCGGAACGGGATCGTGGCCGCAGTCGGGACAGGTGACTCCCGCGACTTCGTCGAGGGTATCGGGGAAGACGTAGCCACAGCCCTCGCGGCACGGTTCGCCCGCGACGGTGGGACCGAACTCCGCCGCGAGGTCGGAGCGGTGGTCGGTTACGAGGTGCGTCGTTCCCCGTTCCTTCAGCGCGGCGGCCGTGTCGGCCCTGACGGTCGTCTCGCAGAACCCGCAGCCGAACCGAAATTCGTCCCCGCTCATCCGCGCTTACTCTCTGTCGAAGACTGCGATTCGGTCGTCGTCCGCTACTCGAATCCGGTACGGGCCGTACAGGAGCGTCACGTGGCCGTCACCGTCGCGCGGTGTCCCGTCGTCGCGAGGAGCGAAGAGCGCGTCCAGTGCGTCCGGGTCGACGACTTCGTACAGCGGTTTCAGTTTCCTGGCATCGGTCTCGGAGGCGGCGTCCACCGCGGTGAGGACAGCCGTCGAAACCCGCTCGGTATCGTCGGGTTCGTAGACGACGGTGGCGTTCTCGTCGGCTCGGTCCCTGTCAGTGCTCGTCTCGGGTATCGGCTCGGACATGGTATCAGTAGCGGAGCTACCGACGGTACGGACCCCGTTTCAAAAGGCGGCGTGTGGTAGTGCTACCACGTTTTAAGTGGTGTCGACAGTGAGGACGGGCCCGCTCGCGCGGGTCAGTCCTCGTGGATCAGCGTGTTCGCGAGGAGGTTGTGCTGGCCCCGCCGGAGACGGGCCGAGAGGGCGTTTCGCGAGATGTCGAGGTCGTCAGCGAGCTCTGTGAGCGAGACGTCCCGCGGCACCTTGAAGTACCCCGCGCGATAGGCCGCCTCCAGCGCCTCCTGCTGTTCGTCAGTGACGCCGTACTCCCCCTTCTCCTGCGGGTTCTCCGGACGGTATACCCGTTCGAGTTCGAACTGGAAGCCGTGTTCGAGACAGTAATCGTGGAACGCCGAGAGCGTCTCTCGCGTCGGGAACAGCACTTTGAGCTCCCACTCTTCGCTACCGCTACTTACGGCCTCCAGAACCGCGCCCTCGCTCTCCGAGATGGCGGTGATGAGGTTGGGTTCGGTCGTTTGCCAGGTCACGCGGTAGAACCGCTCGTCGTTCTGCTGGTCCTCGAGGGTGAGCACGTCCTGTATCGTCGGATCGTCGCGAAGCGCCTGTTCGAAGACGCCGAAATCGCCGCCGACGGCCCAGAAGTACGGTGTGACGCGTTCGACGCTCGCCACGACGCGCTTTATCTCGATGCGCATGTCGGGCGCAGCGGTCAGCGTGTCCGCCAGGACGAACTCGCTCGCCGGGATGATCAGTTCCGTCAGGACACTCATCGGCGGTGTACCCGACCCACGGATGGACGTCCAGACGTAAAACGGTCACTCCGCCTCCCGGGTAGCCCGACATCACCTTCATGGTCCTTGCAGTCGTCGCTTCGCTTCCGAACCCACTGAGAGAACCATGACAGAGGAAATCGCCTTCGAGTCCGAGTCGACGAAGACCGCCGCCGACGTCGCGACGCTGTTCCACCACCTCGGCGACTGCCTGGGAGAGACGTCGCAGCTGACCTTCGAGCGCGACGGCGAGACGACGACGGTCGCGGTGCCGTCGGAGCTGTCGGTCGCCGTCGAAGTCGAGCGCGAGGCGGGCGACGACGGGTCCGAGTCGACGGAGGTCGAGATCGAACTCGAATGGAAAGCAGGAGAAGCGGAGCCGGAACCCGGAGACGAGACCGAGCGAGGGTCGGAGCTGGCACCGGTGACGGAGTCGCTGGACCCGGGCGAGGCGCCGCGGGCGTCGCTGGGGCGGTTCGAGGTGTACCGCGACAGGGCCGACGAGTGGCGCTGGCGGCTCGTCCACCGGAACGGCAACATCATCGCGACGAGCGGCGAGGGGTACACGTCGCGCCGGAACGCCGAGAAGGGGCTGCAGAGCGTGATGACGAACGCGCCCGGCGCGACGTGCGTACGGAAGGAGAGTAGCTCGTGGGGCTCGTCACCGTCCAGCGCACCCGCCCGGAACGCCGGACAGGTTCGTTCGAACCCGGCGACAGCTGGTCGGGCGACGTCCGGTGTACCGGGCGACTCTCGGACGGACCGGCGGCTCGGAGCCGGTGAGGGAACGGAAGAAATCGGGAGTCCGGTCTACGCGACCAGCAGCTTCTCGCCCTTCTCGACCTTGATGCGGCAGGGCGGCGAGATCTTGTTGTAGGCGCGCCGGAGCGCGTCCTTCACGACGGGCGCGTCCTCGGGCTGGCACCACGCGGTGAAGATGCGGTCGTTGCGCGGGATGCGGGCGGCCGTGCCGACGACCTTGCCGAACGCCTGGCGCATCCCGTCGGAGACGCGGTCCGCGCCCGCGCCGGTCGCCTGCTTGTTCTCCCGGATGACGTGGTGGGGGAACTTCCGGAGGATCATCTTGTAGTTCTCCTGGCCGAGCTCCTTCAGCAGGTGGCGGTTGGCCGACAGGCGGGAGGCCTCGAGCGCGCCGTGGCGGAGCTGGCACTCCTCCTCGGTGACCAGGCTGATCTGGACGGGGTAGTCGTCCTGGTCGCTCTCGAGGTTGCCCATCTCGTGCTGTGCGATCTTGGAACCGGGGATGCCGGTGATGTACTCGCGTCGGGTGTACGCCGGCTTGCTGATCTCCCGGTACATCGAGGCGGGTTTGTCCGACATAGTTATTACTGGAGTCTGAGGGTCAGGCGGCGGATAAACCCTTCGATGCGCGGTAGGGCGATTCCGCGGCGTCCGGGGCCGAGACCCCCGGGAACGCCTGGCACGGCCCGGGGGATGCCGGACCGGATAGCGACGTCGGTCCCGGCGGTGGCGTCGGTCCCGGCGGCGCCGGTCGCGGCCGCGTCAGTCCTCCGTCGCGAGCGCCGCCAGGCCGGCCGGGAGCCGGTCGGCCAGTCGCTCGCCGACGTCGACCAGGCGCTTCCGGAGGAGGGCGTAGACGACCGACGTTCCGAGCAGCGCGAGCACCGCTTGCTGGAGCGGGTCGGGGTAGAGCGCGCCGGGCACCGCGAACGCGGCGGCCGCCAGCAGGTCCTCCGGCGCGCCGTCGTACCGGATCAACCGGCGCGGACGAAGCCACCGACCGTTGAAGTGGTCGTAGACGGCCTCCTCGGAGGTGGCCTCCCACGGCCGGAGTTCGAGGCCGCCGCCGAGCGCGTCGCCGGCGGAGTGGAGCGCCGCCGACGCGAGGAACGCCGCCGCGGCGACGGTGGCCGCGGTCGGCGCGAGCACCGCCAGCGCGAGCGCCCCGACCGCGAGCAGCGAGTAGTACACCGGGAAGTGGAGGTCCCTGCGGTGGTCGCCCGCGAGGTCGAGGTCGGGGAACAGGCCGCCGACCCCGCCGGCCGCGATCGCCACCGCGGCGTACTCGGGGGCGACGACCAGCGCCACCGCTCCGAGCGCCATCCCGAACAGGGCGTGGGTCGTCGCCATCATCGTGACTACGGGTAGGCGACGCGCGTATTCAAACCTGTTGCTCGGAGGAGGTCGGAATTCCGTCGCTCGACGTCGGGCCGCACTGCCGCTCGGTCGCGGACGAACCCACCCTGCCGCCCGCTCACGGCCGGAACGCGACGAGCGTGAGCGCCGCCAGGACGCCGCCCTCGACGAACCCGGCGCCGTGGGCGAAGACGTTGGTGAACGTTCCGTGGGCGACCGGGTCGGCCGGGAAGAGCCCGTACACCAGCCAGACGAGCAGCGCGAGCACGAGGCCGACGTACAGCAGGTCCAGGCCGACCTGCCGGAAGTGGGCGTCGCCGTACGTCCGGCCGCGGGTCCGCGAGACGATGCCCGACACCGCCAGCGCCAGCCCGCCGGTGACGGCCGCGCCCTCGAGGACCGTGACGCGGGCGGCGTAGATCCAGAGCAGTTCCCCGAACAGCAGCAGGACGGCGAACTGGCCGACGAAGAAGACGGTCTCCCGGGAGTAGGTCCGCCGGAGGTGGACGGCCACCGCGACCAGCAGGAAGCCGCCGAACCCCGCGACCACGCCGGAGAACCCGCGCGAGACCGGCGCGGTGGCGGGGAACCGCGCTTCGAGCAGGACGTAGCTCGTGAGGTTGACCGCGACCGGCAGCACCACCAGGAACGCGGGGAAGGTCCGGCGGAACCACGCCCGCCGGTCGGCGTGGAGACAGACCAGGTAGGTGACCACCGACAGCGACACGTAGCCGCCGAGGTTGCTGAGCAGGTGGCCCGCGTCGGCGTGGACGTACGCCGCCGTGAGCAGGGTGTGGAGGTCGAAGGCGGCGTGGTCGAACGCGAGGCCGTCGCGGACCGCCGCGGGCAGCAGCACCTGGACCCCGACGAGCGCGACCCCGACCGCCGCGATGGTCGCGAGGTCGGCCGCGACGGCCGACCTGGGGTACCCGAACGCTTCGGCCTCGGCCGACGGGTCGAGTCTCGCCGTGGCGTCGCTCATCCGGGACGGAGTTCGACCGCGACCACCAAAAGCGTCGCCCCGGTCGCTCCCCGCAAGACCGCGGCCTACCAGAACTCCTAATGAAACCACGCCCGCAGGAACGGTATGGTCGAGGTCACCGAGAACCGCAGCGACACGTTCGACATCGGCGGCGAACTCACCGTCCACCGGCTCGCGTACGGCGCGATGCGGCTGACCGGCGAGGACATCATCGGCCCGCCCGACGACGAGGCGGAGGCCCGCGAGGTCCTCCGGCGGGCGGTCGAGATGGACGTCGACTTCGTCGACACCGCCGACTCCTACGGGCCGGGGGTCAGCGAGCGCATCATCGGGGAGGCGCTGGACCCCGACGACGCGGTCGTCGCGACGAAGGCCGGCTTCCTCCGGAACCGGTCGGGCGACTGGATCCCCCACGGCGGCCCCGACTACTTCCGGAACCAGGTGCTGACCAGCATCGACCGGCTCGGCGTCGACAGCATCGACCTCTACCAGCTCCACAACACGGACGTCGACGCCTCGTTCGAGGAGGCGGTCCAGGCGTTCGGCGAGCTCAAGGACGACGGGCTGGTCGACCACGTCGGCCTGAGCAACGTCTCGGTCGAGCAGCTCGAGGCGGCCCGCGACGTGGTGGACGTGGCGACGGTCCAGAACGAGTACAACGTCGGTAACCGCGAGCACGAGGACGTGCTGGCGGCCTGCGAGGACGCGGACATCGGGTTCATCGCCTACTTCCCCATCGGCGGGGGCGACCTCGGCGAGAAGCGGTCGGTCCTGGAGGACGTCGCCGAGGATCACGACGCCACGCCCCGGCAGGTCGCGCTGGCGTGGCTGCTCGACCACTCGCCGGTCACCATCCCGATCCCGGGCACCTCCAGCGTCGACCACCTCGAGCAGAACGTCGCGGCCTCGGCGGTCGAGCTCTCCGACGAGGAGCTGAAGCGCCTCGACGAGTAGCCGTTCGGCCTCGCGTCGAGTCGGCCTCAGTTCCCGCCGGCCGACTGCCGGAACACGAGGGGGTCGCGGGTCTGGAGCCAGACGGTGCCGTCGCCGGTGAACCGGGTCACGAACCCCTCGCCGCCGAGCAGCGTCGACTTGATCGAGCCGTCGCGCTCCCGGGAGACGTCGAGGCCGTCGGTCCACGCGACCAGGTGGTCCTCGTCGACCACGAGCGGCTCTCCCGAGGCGACCTCCCGGGAGACCACCGCGCCGTAGGCCGAGAGGAAGGCTGTGCCCTCTCCTTCCATCGCGAGCACGGTCAGCTCGCCCGACGAGAAGAAGTTGCCGGCCTCGTTGGCCGCGGTCGACTTCTCGACGTCCGGCGTCCAGGCGAGCGTCGACCCCGACTGGACCTTGATGCGACCGGTCTCGGCCAGGTCGATGGGCGTGACGTCGCCGGGCGCGTCGGGCGCGAGCAGCACCTGCGCGCCGTCGGCGGTCGCCCGGAAGGCGTTGGCGGTCATCTCGCGCTCGTCGGAGATGGCCCGCGAGAGCATCCCGGTCACGCCCTCGCCGCCCGCGACCTCGGTGTCGGTCTCGATCGCGTCGGTCCGGCTCACCATCGCGCCGGGGTCGGCGTCGATCCGCTCGCCGTCGTCGAGGGTGACTTCCAGGATCGCGCTGCTCGGCCGCTTGCGGATGTCGAACTCCATGGCGGACTCTCGTGCGCCACCGCACATAAATGTAAGCGGAGCTATCAGTGCTGCGTCGCCGTCGGAGTCGGTTCCGCGACACCCGACGCTACGGGGCAGTCGCTACCCGCGCGATAAATGGAAGAAACTTGTCGTTGAGAAGTCCGACCGAACTACAGCCGCTGGACGTTGGTCGCCCGCGGACCCTTGTCCGCCTGCTCGATGTCGAACTCGATTTCCTGTCCCTCTTCGAGGTCCGGGCCGCCAACGTCCTCCATGTGGAAGAAAACGTCCTCGTCCGCGTCCTCAGTGTCGATGAATCCGTAACCGCCGGTGTCGTTGAAGAAGTCGACCGTACCTTTCGCCATTGCAACCGTACGGAGTACCGGCCCACGGATAAGACTTCCGAGAGAACGGCTGGCACGGACGAGCCGCTGGCGGTGCCGCCGACGGCGGCTCAGTCGAGCAGACTGTCCACGCAGTCGGCGTACTCCTGGGGCAGGCGGTCGGCGATGGCCTCGGGGTCGGTCTCGCCGTCGTCGTTCACCAGGTACGTCCGACCCGGGACGTCGCCGTAGACGCGCTGGAAGTCGTAGACGAAACCGTGGACCGCGGCGGAGTCCGGCAGCGCGTCGGCCGCCCGGAGGAACGCGACCTGGCGGTTGACGTTGTACTCCACGAGCTGGTTCACGACCGCCTCGTCGGCGGCGTCGGCGTCGACGCCCTCGTCGGCGAGGCCGTCCTCGACCACCGGCACGAGGCTCCGGACCCACTTCTCGATGCCGGGGTAGTCGGCGGCCTCGCCCGCGGTGACCGCGCGGTAGGCCGCCGTGACCGCGCCGCAGCCGGTGTGGCCGACGACCGCCACCGTCTCGGTCCCGGTGTGGGCGAGGGGGTAGAGCAGGTTGCCGTTCACGACGCGCTCGCCCTCGTACTCGTCCCAGACCTGGTTGCCGATGTTGCTCGGGGTGAACAGCCGGCCCGGCTCGGAGATGCTCCACATCCCCTCCTGGGAGACCCGCGAGTCCGAACAGCAGACCGAGACGACCTCGGGGCGCTGTCCCGCCTGCACGTCGGCGAAGTAGTCGGCCGGCAGTGATTCGACGTGGTCGCGGTTGCCGTCCAGCAGGTCGAGGAGCGTCTGGCTCGACATGTGCGGAACAGCGACTCCGGGCGTAATATGTGTCCCGAAGGTAGCGGAGAAACCGCCCGCGTCACTCGGCGTGCGGGACGACCTCGTCGAGGAGGTACTGGAGGAAGTCGGCGGTGTCGAAGTCGCTCGGGCGGTACACCTCGACGTAGCCGCTCTCGGCCGCGGTCATCTTGAGCGACCGGTCGCCGTACGAGCAGTCGAGCCCGAGCTGGTTGAGGGTCGCGCCGTCGAGGACGGCCGCGAGCCGGTCGTCGTCCAGCAGGTCCGCGCCGTGGACCACGCCGTTCTCGCAGTTGCCGGCGCCGTCGTAGAAGCCGGCACGCCACGGTTCGGCGTCGGCCTGGGCGTCGAGGAAGGCGTCGAGGTCGAGGCTGGCGCGCTCGATGTCGGCGGCGGTGTCGTGGCTCACCAGGTCGAACGCGAAGGTGCCCCGCCCGCTGCCCGCGACCACGAACTCGCCGGGGACGCCGACGAGGTCGGTGACGCGGGTCTCGGTGCCCGGCGCCTCCTCGATCCGGACCTCGCCGAAGTCGAGTTCGGTGGTCGTCCGCTCGACCACGCGCTCGACCGCCGCCCGGCCCTCGAACGCGATCTCGCCGGAGGGCAGCGAGAACACCCGCCGGACGTCGAGCACGCGTTCCAGCTCCCTGCCGTCGCGCTCGACGGTGTCGGAGAACGAGTCGACGACCTCGAAGTCGTCCCGCACGATGCCGAGTACCCCTGCCTTCATGAGCGAGCGCTTCACAGAGGCGGTAGTTAATTTGTTCGACTTCGGAGAGGACGGCCGACCGGTCGCGCCCGAGCCCGCGTCCGGTGACGAACCACGCCCGGGTCAGTCGTCGGAGTACGCCTGCTCGAACGGCCGGGGCGGCAGCAGGAGGTCGTCGAGTTCGGGCATGTGTTTCACGTTGAAGACGATCTCCAGCTCGTCGGTGATCGGCATCCCGTTGCACGACAGCCGGATGCCCTGCTCCATCAGCTCCTCCGAGAGCACGTGGCTCGCGGGCATCGACAGCTCCCCGTCGCGCAGCAGGACGGCGCAGTTGGCACACGCCCCGCCGCGGCAGGCGAACGGCCAGGCGTAGCCGCGGTCCTCGGCGGCCTCCAGCAGCGACTCGCCGGGCTGGACCCGGAACTGCCCGAAGTCCTCCTCGTCGAGGTCCGCGGCGGCCGCCTTCTCGAAGAGGTCGCGGTCGTCGGTCTCCCACCCGAAGTCCGCGAGCACGTCGTAGTTGAGGTACGTGACCTGCGAGGAGACCCGTCGGTCGCGGGGCTCGGCGGCAGCGTCGCCGGCGTCGTCCCGGTCGTCGCCGGCGTTGCCCCGGTCGGCGGCCCGGGTCCGGTCGGCGGCCTGGGGGTCGACGTCGTCGCCGGCCGCGGCGCCGTTCTCCTCGTAGCCCGCCTGGATCCTCTTGTAGGCGGCCCTGACGGCCTGGAACTCCTCGACCGACCCGCCCTGGTCCGGGTGGGCCTCCTTCACCCGCTCCCGGTACGCCTGCTCGACCTCCTCGTCGTCGGCGTCGGCGTCGATGAGTAACACGTCGAACGGGGACTCCATCACCCCTTGCTAGCGAAATCCGAAGTATAAACCTTCGCTCGAAGCGGGTGACCTCGACCCAGTTCGCGGCGCGTGCGATCCCCGATGGAGACGATCACGCTCGCTGCCGGTAGTTCGGACACACGGGAGACACTGCGTCGCCCGCGTCGGACCGCGATGGTCCGGCCGTCCGGGACTCCCCGTCACCTGTCGGCCGTCTCAAGACAATAGTTAACACGCCAGTTCCCGTCAGTGACTACCACACCATGCAAGGAAATCGTCCCGTCGCCGGCGATCCCCGTCGAGAAGACGTGGCCACGGGACGACGCGGAGTTCGACGGACTCGGGCGGCAACAGCGGCCGGACCAGGGGGGAACGGCACGTGAGTCTGATCGCCATCGCGCACATCGCGCACCCGGACCTGGCGCTGATGCCAACGATCTCCCGGCGGCGCGACGTGGACATCCAGGTCATCCCCCAGTCCGCGACGGACCCCGAGACGGGGATGTTCTTCTTCCTGGTCGAGGGGGCCGACGAGGAGTTCGAGCGCGCCCTCGACGAGGACCACACGGTCAGGTCGTGGACGCGCGTCTCCCGGTCGGACTCGACGCGCGTCTACCGGATTCGCCACCCCGAGGAGACGAAGCTCCTCTCCCCCAGGACCGTCGAGGTCGGCGGACTGATGCTCGAGGCGAACTCCGACGAGACCGGCTGGACCGTCCGGCTCCAGCTCCCCGGCCGCGAGGAGCTGTCCGACATCTGGGAGTTCTGCGAGGCGGAGGACATCACGTTCGAGCTCCAGCAGATGTTCCGCCAGGAGGAGTGGACCAGCCGGAAGTCGACGTCGCTGACCGACGCCCAGCGAGACGCGCTCGTGACCGCGTACCGCGAGGGGTACTTCGAGGAACCGCGCGACGTCTCGCTGGAGGAGCTGGCGGAGGTGCTCGACATCTCGCCGACCGCCGTCGGCGGCCGCATCCGGCGGGGAACGGCCGAGCTCGTCAGGACCTCGCTCCTGGAGGAGTGAGGGCGGTCGGCGCCGGTCAGTACGCGCTGATCCGGTCGTCGCTCGGCTCCCAGAACCGCCCCGTCAGCCGGACCTCGCGCACCTCCTCGAGCGTCTCGCCGACGGTCGCCCCGCGTCTGCTCGCCGCGGCGGTGACGACGCCGAGCGGAACGCCGTTCTCGTAGTGCTCGTCGAGCGCCTCGACGACCGACTGCAGGTCGGCGTCGAGCGGAACCCGCTCGAGGACCGGCAGGTCGGCGCGCTCCCACTCGACGTCGTGGCCCGTCAGGCTGTGGTGGCGCCGGTAGAACTCGACTATCTCGTTGGGGTCGTCGGTCGCGCACTCCTCCGCGCAGGCGCGGCAGGTAGCGGCGAACTTCGGTCGTGTCTGTCGGCTCATGTGTCGTGGATCGTGTATCGCTGGGTCGTGTTCGGCCGCGGGACGGACGAGGTGGTCGCGGAGTCCGCCGGAGCGCTACGCGTTGTACGCCTCCTGGGCGAGGCGGTGGAACTTGTGCAGCGTGTGCTCGTTCGGGCCGAGCTGGGCCTGGGCGAGGGCGTCGTTCTGGAGGCCCTCGAACTGGCGTTCGACGAGCTCGAAGTCCTCCTCCTGGAGCTGGCGGCTCGTGCGGACGAACTCCTCCTCCTCCTCGCTCATCTCCGGGTCCCGGAAGTAGTAGTCGGCGACGAGCTGGATGCGGCCCTCGTCGACGGGCTTGATGATGTAGGTGCCGTAGCCGTCGGCGGTGCCGTACATGTTGACGGTGAAGTTCGGCCAGAGGTAGTAGAACTTGGCCTCGTGCTCCTCGTGGATGCGCAGGTCGTCTTCGACGTCCTCCTCGTGGGTGTAGTGGAGCACCCAGTGGTAGTCGTTGACCTCGAGCTCGGACTCGTCGAGCTGGATGCCCTCGATCCAGTCCTGGTGGTTCGCCTGGCAGTGGTCGCACTCCGAGTAGTTCCCGCCGAATGTCTTCCAGTTGCACTCGACCTCGCTGACGATGCGCCGGGCGAGGTGGTACTCCTCGAGCGGGAGGTCCTCGAGTTCCGGCCGCATCTTCCCGAGCTGCTCGTCCAGCGAGAGCCGGGGGTCGTCGTCCAGATTGACGAAGACGAACGGCCCGACGCGGTCGGTGTGGACCTCCATCAGCCCGTTCTCCTCGGGGTCGAGTCCGGCGACCTCCTCGTCGTCGAGGTCCGGGTTCAGCCCGGCGTGCTCGAAGCTCTTCGGCGTGCTGGCCAGGTCCCCGTCGAGGTCGTACGTCCAGAGGTGGTAGGGACACTGGATCCGGCTCGCGTTCGCCGGGTCGGTCATCGGGGTATCATCGACCATCTTCGAACCCCGATGGGCGCAGACGTTGTAGAACGCCCGCACGTCGCCGTCGGCGCCGCGGGTGACGATGACCTGTCTGTCGCCGACGGTGCGGGTGAAGTAGTCGCCCGCCTCCGGGATGCAGTTGGCGTGGCCGGCGTAGATCCAGTAGCTGCCGAACACCTTCTCCTTCTCCATCTCCCACACGTCCGGCTCCGTGAAGTACCGGGCCGGCAGTGCGTTGGTCTCTTCGGTGATGTCCGCGCTGACCGCCTCGACCTCGTCGGTGCCGTTGTTCCACCGGGTCATATGAGTCTGACTAACGTGCAACACGCATAAGTGGTGGTCGCAGATATTTCGGGCGTATAAGTGCCCCTTCACGGTCCGTTACGAACGCGGGTCGACGTTCACAGACGGATCGACGTGTACCACGCAGGGGGGTTTATCGCTGCCACTGGTGATTTGACGTGCGGCCTGCAGAAACGGTGTGCTGAATACAGGGCGCACATTCAGCACCGACTTTCGAGGAGAGAAGACAGCTAAATCGTGAGAAAGAGCGACTTCGGAACGCCAACGAAGCACACCTACGTAATAACTGAAAACACTAATTCGTGGGGAATTGGCCCTCTCTCCCAGGTTGAAGACGTGCTTTAGTTCGTTCCTCTCCCGCAGCACTTCTTCCGATTACCGTGCAGGTGAGATCTATCGAGCAACCAGGACGACGCCAATAACTGCAAACGCGATACCGGCCAGCTTGGTCATCGTAACCTCGTCTCCGAGGACGATCATACCGATGACGGCTGCGACGACGAAGTACATGGCACCCAGAGTCGAGACGACCGTGGTTGACCCCTGAGCGAACCCGACGTACATCGAGATGAGGCCGATTCCGGCGAACAGTCCGGCCGCGCCGGCAAGTACCCATCCCCTCGCAGTAACGGCGACCGATGCGTCTGAAACGACGATAAATCCGAGCGCGAGGAGCCCCGCTGTGAGATACGAGATGGCAGCTGCAGTCCTGGGGTCGATGGATTCCGACGCAGCGTTGGCCAAGATGATCCAGATTCCCCACGTCATCATCGTAAGCAAGCCGAACAGAACGGCCGAATCCATTTCGGCGAATTCCATCGGTGAGAATCTCGCGTCGCCCCCCAAGTAACCTCGTCCTCATAATAACTGGTTCTTATGTACACACCGCTGCGATAGGAGCGTAATTTGAACAGACGGGGTAGAACGCATTTGATGGCGTGTACCGGACGACTGGTCGGGTCTCATCGGCCAGCTTTCGATCACACGGAGTTACTTCTGGCCACCCAGACGCGAACTAGACGCAGCGATAGTTGCGAGGACATCCTCTGTATTCAGCACGGAGACCGTCAAGTCACCTAGCTTCTGGTAGGGAACACATCGACAAATCACACCACGTCCGTCTCAGCCACCTTCCGTCATCTCCAAAGGACCTCAGAAGGTCACTTAAACGGGTGTCGTGGTGCATGCAAACGCTCAAGAACCGACCGGTCGAAGCCGGCCGGAGGTATGAGCGACCGCGAGACGAGGCGCGACGTCATCGTCGCGGGTGTCGGCGGGATGGGGAGCGCGACGGCGTACCACCTCGCGCGACGGGGACTCGACGTGCTGGGACTGGAGCGCTACGACGTCCCCCACGCGATGGGCTCCTCGCACGGCATCACCCGCATCATCCGGCGGGCGTACTACGAACACCCCTCGTACATCCCGCTCATCGAGCGGGCCTACGACCTCTGGGACGAGTTGGCCGAGCGGTCGGGCCGCGAGGTCATCCACCGGACCGGTTCCATCGACGCGGGGCCGGCCGACAACATCGTCTTCGAGGGTTCGAAGCGCTCCTGCGAGGAGCACGACATCCCCCACGAGGTGCTCACCGGGGCGGAGTGCAACGAGCGCTTCGAGGGGTACGAGCTGCCCGCGGACTACCGGGCGGTCTACCAGCCCGACGGCGGGTTCGTCGTCCCCGAGCAGGCCATCATCGCCCACACGCAGGCCGCCCAGGAGGAGGGGGCGACGATACGCGCCCGCGAGGGGGTGTCCGACTGGGCCGAGACCCCCGACGGCGGCGTCCGCGTCTGGACCGACAAGGGGACCTACGCGGCCGACGGCCTCGTCCTCGCCGCGGGCGCGTGGAACTACAAGCTGACCGACGCGCTGGACGGACTCGCGGTCCCCGAACGCCAGGTGCTCGGGTGGTTCCAGCCCGAGACGCCCGACGCGTTCCGGCCCGAGCGCTTCCCGGTCTGGAACCTCAGCGTCCCCGAGGGGCGGTTCTACGGCCTGCCCGTGTACGACGTGCCGGGGATGAAGCTCGGCAAGTACCACCACCTCGACGAGCAGGTCGACCCCGACGACTGGGACCGCGAACCCGGTCACGACGACGAGCGCCTCCTCCGGGACTTCGCCAAGAAGTACTTCCCGGCGGGCGCCGGCCCGACGATGCGGCTGGCGACCTGCATGTTCACCAACTCGCCCGACGAGCACTTCATCCTCGACACGCTCCCCGACCACCCGCAGGTCGCGGTCGGGGCGGGGTTCTCCGGCCACGGGTTCAAGTTCGCCAGCGTGGTCGGCGAGATCCTGGCCGACCTGGCCGCCGACGGCGACACCGACCATCCCATCGACGACATGTTCCGGCTCGGCCGCTTCGAGGAGTAGCGGCCGGGTGCCCGTATAAGGGTATGAGATAATTCACCACGACACTATTGGGGCGTCGAGTCCACCCTTGGATGACATATGAGCACAGGCACCACGATACCCGACGAGGCGGGGACGGTCGTCGTCGGCGCGGGCTGTGTCGGCTGTAGCGCGGCGTACCACCTCACGCGACTCGGCCGCGACGACGTGGTCGTCCTCGAACAGGGGCCGCTCTACGAGACGGGCGGGTCGACGTCGCACGCGCCCGGCCTGGTCTTCCAGACGGCCGGAAATAAGCTGATGACCGAGATGGCGGCGTACACGCGCGACCTGTACCACAGTTTCGGCGACTTTCGGGCCTGCGGCGGTATCGAGGTGGCCCACACCCGGGACAGGTGGAACTTCCTCAAGCGCAAGCGCGAGTGGGGCCAGTCGTACGGGCTGGAGGGCGGCGAACTCCTCTCCCCGGCGGAGGTCGAGGCCCGGGTCCCGCAGATCGACGCGGACGTCATCCACGGCGGGTACTACCTCCCGTCCGACGGGACGGCCCGGGCGGTCGACGCCTCGGAGACGATGGCGGTCCGGGCCCAGGAGCGAGGCGCGGAGTTCTACGGGAACACCGAGGTGACCGACATCGAGACCAGCGACGGATCGGTCGACGCGGTGGTCACCGACCGCGGCCGGGTCGCCGCCGACGAGGTGCTGGTCGCCACGAACATCTGGGGACCGCTGTTCGGCGACATGGTCGGCGAGGACGTCCCGCTGGTCCCCTGCGCCCACCAGTACCTCGTGAGCGACGAACTCGACGAGCTCCGGGGGGCGAGCAGGGAGGTCGAACAGCCGATCCTCCGCCACCAGGACTACTCGCTGTACTTCCGCCAGCACGGCGAGCGCTACGGCGTGGGCTCGTACAACCACGAACCGCTGCTGGTCGACCCCGAGGACATCCACGGGCCGGAGCGGCTCGACGACCTGGGGCTGGAGTACCCCTCCCTCCGGGGGTTCACCGAGGAGCACTTCTACGAGAACACCCACCCCGACCACGACCGGGCGGCGTACGACGCGGCCGGCGAACTCGTCCCGGCCCTCGGGGACTGCGAGTGGACCTCCGGGATAAACGGGATGTTCTGCTTCACGCCGGACGGGATGCCCATCCTCGGCCCCAGCGAGGAGGTCGACGGCCTCTGGTGGTCGCTGGCCGTCTGGGTCACCCAGTCCGGCGGGGCCGGCAACGTCGTCGCCGAGTGGATGGAACGCGGCGTCCCCCGGCTCGACGGCGACCGCGTCGACGTCACGGGCGCGCACGTCTCGCGGTTCCAGCCCCACGAGGCCTCGCGGGAGTACGTCTACGGACGCGGCGCCCAGCGGTACCGGGAGGTCTACCAGCTCGTCCATCCCCGCGAGCAACCGCAGGACCAGCGCCGACTCCGGCGGAGCCCGTTCTACGACCGGCAGGCCGAACTGGGCGCGGAGTTCTACGACGTCGACGGCTGGGAGGTGCCCCAGTGGTACGCGACCAACGAGGACCTGACGGACGAGTACGACGTCCCCGACCGACCGGACTGGCTCGCGCGCCACTGGTCGCCGGCCCACGGCGTCGAACACCAGGCCGTCCGGGATCGGGTGGCCGTGTTCGACATGACCACCTTCACGGGCATCGAGGTGGCCGGCGACGGCGCGGCCGAGTTCCTGCAGGGGCTGTTGACCAACGACGTGGACGTCTCGCCGGGCCGGATGTGCTACACCGCGATGTGCAACGAGGACGGCGGCGTGCTCGCGGACCTGACGGTCAGCAGGCTTGCCGAGGACCGCTACCTCCTCTTCACCGGCGGGGGCGACTCCGCGACCCTGCACTCGCGCTGGATCCGCGAGCACGCGCCCGACGACGGCTCGGTGACCGTCACCGTCCACGACTCCGGCACGAGCGGCGTGGGCGTCTGGGGGCCGGAGGCCCGGAAGGTCCTCCAGCCCCTCGTCGAGACCGACCTCTCGAACGACGCCTTCCCGTTCTACTCGGTCCGGGAGACCTATCTCGAGAGCCTGCCGGTGACGATGCTGCGACTCTCGTACGCCGGCGAGCTGGGCTGGGAGATCTACACGCCCGCGGAGTACGGCGGGCGACTGTGGGACGCCGTCTGGGAGGCCGGACAGGCCCACGGCATCGTCCCGATGGGGTGGGAGGCGCTGGACTCCGCGAGCTTAGAGAAGGGATTCCGGCTGTGGGGGACCGACCTCACGCCGGAGTACGACCCTTACGAGGCCGGCATCGGCTTCGCCGTCGATCTGGAGACGGACTTCCTCGGGAAGGACGCGCTGGTCGCGGCGAGAGACGAGGGCGTCGACCGACAGATCACGCCCATCACGCTGGACGACGAAGGGGCGGTCGTCGACGCCGGCCACCCCGTCTTCGCGGCGGGCGGCGAGGAGGTGCTCGGCTACGGGGCCCGCGCAGGCTACGGTTACACCATCGACGCCGGCATCGTCTACGCCTACCTGCCCGCCGAGTACACCGAGTCCGGCACGGACGTGGAGGTACGGTACGAGAGCGATCGGTACCCGGCGACCGTCCGGGACGAGCCGCTGTTCGACCCCGACCGCGAGAAACTGCTCCGATGACCGCCGAACGCGACGGGCGGATGGACGGGGAACCGGCCCGGACCGTCACGTTCGAGGACATCGAGGACGCCCGCGAGCGACTGGACGACCGGACCGTCGTCAAACGAACGCCCGTCGAGCGGAGCACCTCGCTCGACGAGCTGACCGGCGCGGAGGTCCACCTGAAGATGGAGCACCTCCAGTGGACCGGCTCCTTCAAGACCCGCGGGGCGTACAACAAGATCTCGCAGCTCGTCGAGGCCGACGCCGCGTCGGCGGTCGTCGCGGCCAGCGCGGGCAACCACGCCCAGGGCGTCGCGCTGGCCGCGACGAAGCTGGGCGTGGACGCGACCATCGTCATGCCGCGGACCGCGCCCCAGACGAAGATCGACGCCACGCGGGGCTACGGGGCCGACGTGGAGCTCGTCGGGCGGGACTTCCGGGAGGCGATGGCCCACGCGCAGGGGCTCGTCGAGGCGACCGACGCGGCGTTCGTCCACGCCTACGACGACCCGGCCATCGTCGCCGGGCAGGGGACGCTCGGCGTCGAGATGCACGAGGACCTCCCGGAGGTGGACACCGTCGTCGTCCCCGTCGGCGGCGGCGGGCTCATCTCGGGCGTCTCGCGGGCGTTCGCCGAGCTCTCGCCCGACACGCGCGTCGTCGGCGTGCAGGCGGAGGGCGCCGAGACCGTTCCCGACAGCCTCGACAAGGGCGTCCCGGTCTCCCTCGATTCGGTCGACACCATCGCCGACGGCATCGCCACCGGCGGTATCTCGGAGCTGACGCTCTCGCTCATCGAGGAGCACGTCGACGAGGTGGTCACCGTCACCGACGGCGAGATCGCGCGGGCCGTCCTCCTGCTGTTCGAGCGGGCCAAGCAGGTCGTCGAAGGGGCGGGCGCGGCGTCGGTCGCGGCCGTCCTCGACGACGAACTCGACGTGGAAGGCGAGACGGTGATGCCGCTGCTCTGCGGCGGCAACCTCGACATGACGATGCTCCAGACGGTGCTCGTCCACGCGCTCACCGACCGCGAGCAGATCCTCCGGCTCAAGGTCCGCATCACCGACCGGCCCGGAAAGATGGAGGAGGTCTCGGGCATCATCGGCGACCACAACGCCAACATCCAGACCGTCCGTCACGACCGGGCCGCGGCGGAACTCGGCGTCGGCGAGGCCTACCTCGTCTTCCAGGTCGAGACCAGCGGCGCGAGCCACGCCCGGGAGATCATCCGCGCCATCCGCGACCGGGGCTACGAGGTCAGGCACGTCAACGCCTGACGTCGAGCGTCTCTCCCGCCTGGCCGTCGTTCCTCTCCTACTCGGTCATCTTTTCTCTCCGACTCGATCGTCTTTCTCTTTCGAGCGCCGCTGACCCCCGCCCGAACGTGCTAGCCCCGTCGCTTAAAAACACCCCTCCCAGTTAAGATGCGTCTTTATCCACGAGTGCGTGCGTGACGTTACCATGGGTCGTCGTTCCGCGGGAGGCGTCGGACCGAGCGCTCTGAGCCGCGGCGGGACGCCGAGGAGCGCGGCGACCGTGTCGAGGTCGAACCGCGTCGCGGCGGCGACGGTGAGTCGATGCGAGGAGTTTCGCGAACGCGCGATTCCACGAGAAACCGAGCGACAACGGAGCACGGTGATATGAAATGAGCCAATCACAGGGGAAGTTCGAAGAGTTCTTCGACGAGATCGACCCGCTGATATTCTGGTCGGGGGTCGGCGTCGCGGTGGCGTTCATCGTCGCCTACGTGGTGAGTCCGACGGTCACGGTGAACGGAACAGAGACGAAACTGCTCGCGAAGGTGATCACCGACGCGAACGACTGGCTGTGGTCGAACCTGGCGTGGTTCTACCTCTGGGCGATGCTGATATTCGTCGGGTTCACGGCGTTCCTCATCTTCGGGCCCTGGGGGAAGATAAAGCTCGGCGGCGAGGACGTCGAGCCCAAGCACAGCTTCATGACGTACTTCGCGATGTTCTTCTCGGCGGGCATCGCCGCCGGTATCGTGTTCTGGGGGCCCGCGGAGGCCATCTACCACTTCGGCAACGGGACGCCGCTGACCGGCGAGGGCGCCAGCGCGCAGGCGAAGATGCTGGGCTCGCTCCAGTACACGTTCTTCCACTGGGGCATCTCGGCCTGGTCGGCCTACCTCGTCGTCGGCGTGCCGATCGCGTACTTCGCGTACAACGAGGGGGCGCCGTTCCGGTTCTCGACCCTGCTCGCGCCCATCATCGGCGTCGACAGCATCGAGGACAGCAACTGGGCCAAGCTGGTGGACGTCGTGGCGGTCTTCGGGACGATGGGCGGCATCGCCACCTCGCTGGGGTTCATCGGCCAGCAGCTGCTCGCGGGGATGGACTACAAGTTCGGGGCCGTCCCGGGGAAGGTCGACGTGCTCGGGGTCGTGCTCGGCGACCTCGGCATCATCGCCGTCATCACGGGGGTGACCGTCATCTTCACCCTGTCGGTGGTCTCGGGCGTCGAGCGGGGCATCAAGCGCCTCTCGCAGCTGAACGTCCTCGTGTTCCTGGCGCTGGGGGTCGTCGTCTTCCTCGTCGGCGCGCCGTTCTTCGTCCTGAACCTCGGCACTCAGGCGGTCGGGACGTACCTCCAGGAGTTCGTCTCGATGAGCATGTTCACCGGGACCGGCTCGGGCGACGCGGGCTTCGTCGGGGCCTGGACGGTGTTCTACTGGGCCTGGTGGTTCTCGTGGGCGCCGTTCTCGGGCATCTTCCTCGCGAAGATCTCCAAGGGGCGGACCATCCGCGAGGTCACCTTCGTCGGCGTCATCGCGACCACGCTGGCGACGGTGCCGTGGTTCATGATCGTGGGCGGGACGTCGATGCGCCTCCAGAACTCCGGCGCGGCCGACATCCTGGGCGCAATCAACGAGTACGGGATCGCCGTCTCCGGCTACCCGCTGTTCGGCGCGCTGCCGGGCGGCGCGCTGCTGTCGGCGCTGTTCTTCCTGCTGGTCATCACGTTCTTCGTGACCTCGGCCGACTCCTCGACGCTCGGCATCGCCATGCTGACGACCGGCGGCGAGGAGGACCCCTCGGAGATAAACCGGCTCGTCTGGGGCGTCCTCCAGGGACTGGTCGCGTCGATCCTGGTCGTCATCGGCGGCACGCAGGCGCTCCAGAACGCCGCGATCATCACCGGCGGACCGGTCGCACTGGTCGGTCTCGTGGCCGTCTACGGCATGATAAAGACGTTCAGCAGCGAGCACGGTCGCGTTCTGGTCCAGGAGGACGCGGCCGTGCGGGGAGACGACATGCTCATCGGCGGTCGCAGTAGCACGTCGAGAGACGCGCCGACCGGTGCGGAAGAGGACTGACCGTCGCCCGCTCTCCGTCCCGTCCCGAACAGAAAAATCAGATGGGGAGCCCCCTCAGTCGTAGATGGGCACTCCTGGCAGAGAGCCCCTCAGTCGTAAACGGGGTACTCCTGGCAGAGGTGGTCGACCGTGTCGCTCGCGCGCGCTGCGACCGCCTCGTCGTCGGGATCGTCGAGCACGTCCGCGACGAGGTCCGCGACCCGCTCGGCCTCCGACTCGGCGAATCCGCGGGTCGTGACGCCCGGCGTCCCGATCCGGATGCCGCTGGTGACCATCGGACTCCGCGTCTCGCCCGGGACGGTGTTCTTGTTGACGACGACGCCCACGTCCTGGAGCGCCCGCTCGGCCGCCTTCCCCGTGAGGTCGGGGTGGGACTCGCGGAGGTCGACCAGCAGGAGGTGCTTGTCGGTGCCGCCCGAGACCAGCGAGAGACCTCGCTCCCGGAGCCGGTCGGCCATCGCCTGCGCGTTGGCGACGACCCGCGCGGCGTACTCCTCGAAGGCGGGTTCGAGCGCCTCGCCGAAGCCGACGCCCTTCCCCGCGATGTTGTGCAACAGGGGGCCGCCCTGCGCGCCGGGGAAGACGGCGCTGTCGACCTCGTCGGCGTGCTCCTCCCCGCACATGATGATGCCGCCCCGGCCCGCCCGGATGGTCTTGTGCGTACTGCCGGTCACGAAGTCGGCGTGTTCGACCGGGTTCGCGTGGACGCCCGCCGCGACGAGCCCGGTGACGTGCGCGATGTCTGCGAGGTGGTAGGCGTCGACGGCGTCGGCGATCTCGCGGAAGCGCTCGTAGTCGAACTCCCGCGGGTAGGCCGACGAACCGCTGACGACGAGGTCGGGGTCGAACGCCTCGGCGCGCTCCCGGAGCGCCTCGTAGTCGAGGTAGCCCGTCTCGGGGTCGACCTCGTACTGCTCGACCTCGTACAGCTGGCCGGAGAAGTTCACCGAGTGGCCGTGGCTGAGGTGGCCGCCGTGGGACAGCGACAGCGAGAGTATCCTGTCGCCCGGTTCGAGGACGGCGAAGTAGACGGCCATGTTGGCCTGGGTGCCCGAGTGGGGCTGGACGTTGACGTGCTCGGCGCCCCACAGCTCCTTCGCGCGCTGGACGGCGAGGCGTTCGACCTCGTCGACGTGCTCGCACCCGCCGTAGTAGCGGTCTCCCGGGTAGCCCTCGGCGTACTTGTTCGTCAGCGCCGTCCCCTGCGCCTCCAGGACGGCTTCCGAGACGTGGTTCTCGCTGGCGATCATCCCGAGCGTCGACTCCTGGCGCTCGCGTTCGTCCGCGACGGCGGCCGCCACGTCGGGGTCGACCGCCGTGAGACTTCGTGGCATACGGAGCCACGTCGGCGAGTCCCGGGAAGTATCTTGCTCGCAGGTGATGGAGGGGTTCAAGTACGCGGCTCGGAGGGGTCTCACGCCTGCAGGTTCGCCCGGTCGAGCAGTCTGCTCTCCCTCCACCGCACCCCGGTCGCTACGGGCCTGCGACTGGCGTGTTCGAATCGTGTCGGATGCATCGTCGTCGACGACAGGTCGCTCGCTATGCTCACTCAGTTGTCGCCGGCAGAAGTATGCCGCCTCCCCGATTTGAACGGGGGACAGCTCGATCTTCAGTCGAGTGCTCTCCCAGTCTGAGCTAAGGCGGCGCACTCGGAACGAGGCACATGACGGAGAAAAGCGTTTCGAAACACCACGAGGGAAGCGGGACAAGGCCTTTGGTCCGCGGCAGCGTACCGCACGCCATGGGAGATCCGGCCTGCTACCTGGAGTTCTGTCCCGAGTGCGACGCGCAGGTGACCATCGCCGACGAGGAGTGTCCGGACTGCGGGGCCGACATCGAGTGAGGAGCCGGGCAGACGTCGAACTGCGAGTCGAGCGATCAGGCCACCTTCCGGCGCTCGGCGAACCGCGCGGTCCCGTCCTCGGAGCGGACGACGGTGACGATGGTGACGTAGCCGCCGTTGGCGCTGATGGCGAGCCCGCCGGAGAACCCCACGTCCACCCGTCTCGTCGAGGTGTGGGACTCGTCGGGGCCGAGTCGGCCGACCGTCTCGTTGCCCGACCACAGCAGGTCGCCGTCGGCGTACACCCTCGTCGCGACCCGGACGTCCTCGCGGACCGCCCGGCCGGTGTTGTCGAGTCTGGCGGTCACGTCCTGGCAGGTGCTCCCGCAGCTCTCGACCGATTCGATGGCGAACGCGTAGCGGGGGCCGGCGGGGGTCGCGGTCCCGTTCTCGGCGCTCCCGTCGCTCGT
This sequence comes from Halorussus sp. AFM4, assembly GCF_051194995.1. Taxonomy (NCBI): domain Archaea; kingdom Methanobacteriati; phylum Methanobacteriota; class Halobacteria; order Halobacteriales; family Haladaptataceae; genus Halorussus; species Halorussus sp. AFM4. The sequence continues at coordinate 802,395 of NZ_JBNTJT010000003.1, forward strand.
GTCGTCCCGGGTCGGCGACCCCGCGTTTCCGGTCGTCGTCGCGGTCGTCGCCTCGTCGGCCGGAGCGTCGGACGGCTCCCCCAACACGCCGCCGTCGGCGAACAGCGCACCGCCGGCGGCGACGCTCAGCAGGACGACGACCGCCACGGCCACCTCTCCGTCCACGACGCCGCGGTTCACCGCACCACCCCTGATCGCGCGTGCCAACGCATTGGCGGGCCGTTCCTCGCAGGGTGGTATATGCTTGATGGGTCGGCGACGCGGCGGTCGGTCGGACTGTCGGAGGCGGGTCCCAGCGGATTCGACCCGTCCTCCCGTTACGGATTTGCGACTCGCGGATTGCTCGGCGCAAAATGCAGTGGGTCCGGGCGGATTCGAACCACCGACTTCGGCCTTGTAAAGGCCGCGTCATGACCAACTAGACCACGGACCCGGTACCGGGACAAAGCCCTTCGCCGAAAATAACTGTTGCCTTCTCGGTCGACTTCCGTAACCACTACCACGAGGCCGGCCCACCTTCGACCATGGACGAACGCGTCGAGTCGCTCGCCGACCGGGACGGCTGGCAGGCCGAGGGGTTCGCCGCCCGGGTCCACTACAGGGGCGGCGACGACTACTACAGCGTCGAGTACTACGCGCCCAGCGAGTGCGTGCTCTACTGGAAGGTGAAGGGCGACGGCGAGACCGCGGTCCCGGTCGGCCGCGACACCGTCCCCGACCCCCTGCGCGAGCGCATCCGGCAGGACCTGACCGAGGCCGGCGTCGACCCGGAAGTAGAGCGCCGCTCCCTGTAACGTCCTCCAGTCTCGGAACGTCGAGCGAGCGGGAAGGACGGACGGTTCTCGACGGATTCGACGCCGCGTCGTTTTCGAATCGGCCAGTAGTTTAATCAGCGCGTGATATATCGTAGAATACGTATGTCAGAGGCTAACGAAACGGCGTCCGTCCCGGAGGCCGAACCGGCCCGCTCCGCGCTGAGTCGAGTGCTCAACCTCTCCATCCTCTTCGCCGGCATCGGTATCTACTCGGTGGTCGGACTCGGGTTGGAGAAGGTCGAACTGTTCGCGTCGCTGCAGCTAACGTACTTCGCAGTCGGCACCGTCGTCGGTGTCGTCGGCGTCCTCCTGTGGCTGGTGACCCGTTAGTTCCGATTTCCCCTCTCGGGATTCGCGGGACGACCTCTGCCCGCACGAGTTCCCGCTCTTCGCCATCGAGTCTCATACTACCGATATCCATAAGTTTAGCCTCTCCTTCACTTCGAAGTCCGATGACCGAGTTCGACGCCGCGACGTCCGTATTTCGATTCGAAGGAAAGCTTTTCAACTGGCGAACCACTTCGGAGTGATAATGAGTTTCACTGACGAGGAAGACGACCCGTTCGAGGAACAACGGGAGCGGGCCGAGAACCCGATGAAGCGGCTGTTCCTCGAGTACGGGTCCGAGAACGCGCTGGCGTTCGTCACGGGGGTGGTGGCGAGCGTCTTCGCCCGGGTGCTCAACCTCCTCCCGCCGATCATCCTCGGGGTCGCCATCGACGCGCTGTTCGCCGAGGGGTCGGGCCAGATCCCGTACCCCGACGCGCTCGCGAGCCAGGTTCCGTTCCTGTCGAGGGGCCTCGCGGCCCAGATCGCGCCCGCCACGGCGACCGAGCAGTTCTGGTTCTCGGTCGTGATCATCGCGGCGGCGTTCGGGTTCGGCGCGGCGTTCCACTGGGCGCGCAACTGGGGGTGGAACTCGTTCGCCCAGAACATCCAGCACAGCATCCGGACCGACACCTACGACAAGATGCAGCGGCTGAACATGGACTTCTTCGCCGACAAGCAGACCGGCGAGATGATGTCCATCCTGTCGAACGACGTCAACCGGCTGGAGCGGTTCCTCAACGACGGGATGAACTCGGCGTTCCGGCTGGGCGTGATGGTGCTGGCCATCGCGGCCATCCTCTTCGCGACGAACTGGCAGCTCGCGCTGGTCGCGATGGTGCCGGTCCCGCTCATCGCCGTCTTCACCTACAAGTTCGTCGAGATCATCCAGCCGAAGTACGCCGACGTGCGCTCGGCGGTCGGCAAGGTCAACTCCCGGCTGGAGAACAACCTCGGCGGCATCCAGGTCATCAAGACGAGCAACACCGAGACCTACGAGTCCGACCGGGTCGAGGACGTCTCGAACGAGTACTTCGACTCGAACTGGGGCGCCGTCGTCACCCGCATCAAGTTCTTCCCCTCGCTCCAGATCCTCTCGGGGCTCGGGTTCGCCCTGACGTTCATCGTCGGCGGGCTGTGGGTGCTCAACGGCGAGGGGCCGTGGTTCTTCACCGGCGACCTCTCGGCCGGGAAGTTCGTCACGTTCATGCTGCTGACCCAGCGGTTCATCTGGCCGATGGCCCAGTTCGGCTCCATCATCAACATGTACCAGCGCGCGTACGCGTCCAGCTCTCGCATCTTCGGCCTGATGGACGAGCCCAGCCGCATCAAGGAGGACCCCGACGCCGACGAGCTCGTCGTCGAGGACGGCGAGGTCATCTACGAGGACGTGACCTTCGGCTACGACGAGGACGAGACCATCGTCGACGACGTCAGCTTCGAGGTCGAGGGCGGCGACACCCTCGCGCTGGTCGGGCCCACGGGAGCGGGCAAGTCCACCGTCCTCAAGCTCCTGCTCCGGATGTACGACGTCGACGACGGCGCCATCCGCATCGACGGCACCGACCTCCGGGACGTGAGCCTGCCGAGCCTCCGGCAGGCCATCGGCTACGTCAGCCAGGACACGTTCATGTTCTACGGCACGGTCCGGGAGAACATCGCCTACGGCACCTTCGACGTGGACGACGAGGAGATCGTCGAGGCCGCCAAGGCCGCCGAGGCCCACGAGTTCATCCGGAACCTGCCGGACGGCTACGACACCGAGGTCGGCGAGCGCGGCGTCAAACTGTCGGGCGGCCAGCGCCAGCGCATCTCCATCGCCCGCGCGGTGCTGAAGGACCCCGAGATACTCGTGCTCGACGAGGCGACCAGCGACGTCGACACCGAGACCGAGATGCTCATCCAGCGCAGCCTCGACGAGCTCACCGAGGACCGCACGACGTTCGCCATCGCCCACCGGCTCTCGACCATCAAGGACGCCGACAAGATTGTCGTCCTCGAGGGCGGGCGGATCGTCGAGCGGGGCACCCACGACGAGCTGCTGGAGAACGACGGGCTCTACGCCCACCTCTGGGGCGTCCAGGCCGGCGAGATCGACGAGCTCCCCCAGGAGTTCATCGAGCGGGCGGCCAAGCGGACCGCCCGGACCGACGCCGACGACTGACGCCGTCTTCCGGATCGACCCGGACTACCGACGCCGGTACTTGCCGCCGCCCTTCTCGACTCCGAAGTCCCGCTGGCGCTCAAGTTCGCGGTCGAGCCGCCGCTCGTACTCGCGGGTCTCGCGCTCCCGGTTGGGCGGCCGGGCGGGGCTGTACTCCTGCCGGCGACGCCGGTCGGGCTCGCGACGGGGACTGTCCGACCGGCCGCCGGGCTCGCCGGGTGCGTCGGGTCGGCCGGTCGGTCGGCCGCCGGTCCCCCGACCGCGCCCGCTCGGGTCCCGACCGCCGCGTTCTGGCCCGCCGCGGTGCCGGTCCCAGTTCGGGTCGCGCGGGCCGCCGTACTTCGGCGGGCCGGACGACTCGTCGGGGTGCTCCCCGCGGTGGCCCGAGGCCGACGCGTCGTCCCGGCCGCTCCGCTCCGGCCGGTCGCCGAGGTCCGACGGCTCCCGGGGCGGTTGGGTCCGCTTCGGCGGCGCGGCGTCGCCCGGTCTGTGGTCGGTCTCCGGGGCCGCGCGACCCTCGCCGGGTGTCGTGTCGCGGGCTCCGGACCGGTCTCGGCCGCGGCCGACGTCGGGACCTCGGGGTCGCCCGTAGTCCTCGCCGGTCCCGCCCGGCCCCGGTTCCGGTCCGCCGCCTCGCTGGCCGGGCGACGCGCCGGACTCGCCCGGTCGGGCCCCCTGTCCGCCGGGCGGGGACTGCTGTCCGCCGGGTGGGCCGGACGGGGACTGTCCACCTGGCGAGGCTCCCTGGGCGGGGTCGGTCCCGCCGCCGTGTCCGGTCGGCGGGCGGGAGCCGTACCGGCGCGTCTCCGGGTCCGGGCGGTCCCGCTGGCCCTCGTAGCCGGGGGCCGTACCGGCGCGTCCGGTCGGCGGCGACTCGTCGGTCCGAGTCCCGCCCGCGTCCGTCCGGGCGCCGCTCCGGTGGGACCCGGGGCCGGCCTCCCGGCCGGCGTTGCTGTAGGTCCCCCCGTCCCCGGTGCTCCCGTCGCCGTCCCCGGCGGCCTCCCGGGTCGGGTCGGGCGCACCCGGTCGGTCCTCGGGGCCGACCCCGCCCTGCTCGCCCGCCCCGGCGCGGTCCTCGCGGTGCTCGTCGTCGGTGTCGCCGTCGTCGGTAGCCATGATTCGTTCGGAATTGACCGATTCGGCGAATAAACCGGCGCGACCGTTCAGATCGTTCGCGCCGCCGTCGGCGGGTTCAACGGGGCATTACGGGGCCAGCGGCGTGCGGTATTGGCCCGTCTCGGCGGAGAATCACCGGACTGCGCCGGGCCGCGGTCGGCGGTCGCGACCGTCGCGCCGCGCCGAACGAACCGCACTACGGGACCGAACTGCGCCGCCGGAACCGAACTACGCCGTGGAGACCGAACCGCGCTGTGGGACCGAACTACGCCGTTCCCACCGGGACGTCCCGGTGGTCGGCCGCGAGGAACGCGACGCCGTAGGTCCGGAGCCAGTCGAGCACCTCCCGGACCGCCTCGGGGTCGGCGACCCGGTAGGGGGCGTCGGTGTTCGGGTCGTCGCCGACCTTGATCCCGAAGCCCCGCTCGCGGTCGCCGAGGACGCCGAACGCGGCCTCGTCGGTGGTGTCGTCGCCGACGTACACCGGGAACCACCGCTCGCCGTCGGGGACGAGGACGTCGTAGAGCTCCCGGAGCGCCTCGCCCTTGTCCCACTCGACCGCGGGCCGGAGCTCCAGCACGTCCTTGCCGGTGGTCAGGTGAACGTCGTCGCGCTCGCCGACGAGTTCCTCGACCGCCTCCACGACCCGGGCCACCTCGTCGTCGGCCACGAGCCGGTGGTGGACGGTCGCGGTCACGCCCTTGTTCTCGACGATGACGCCCTCGACGTCGGCGAGCCGGTCGGTCAGTTCGTCGGCGATGGCCGCGATGTCGTCCTCGGCGTCGCTGGCTGTCGGGTGGACGGTGTACTCGTCGGCGTGGATCTCCAGGCCGTGGTTGCCGGCGTAGGAGGCTTCGGGAACGTCGACCCGGTCGCGCACGTCGGCCAGCTCCCGGCCGCTGACGACCGCGACCTCGACGTCCGGCTCGTCGGCCAGCGCGGCGACCGCCTCCCGGGTCGCGTCCGGGATCGTCGCCTCGTCGGGCCGGTCCTCGATGGCGGCCAGGGTGCCGTCGAAGTCGAGCGCGACCAACAGGCCGTCGTGGTCGACCAGCCCCTCGACCACGGCGTAGAGGTGCTCGCGGAGCGGGTCCGGGAGGTCGAGGTCGGGGTCGCCGCCCGACTCGGCGTCGGGGGCCGGATCGCCGCCCGCCCCGGCGTCGGCGCCGGCCGGATCCGGGTCGGTCGCGGCGCCGGTGCTGTCGTCCGGGTCGGTGCTGTCGTCCGAGTCGGTCGCGCCGTCGCGGTCGTGGTCTGTGGAGTCGGCCATCGGTGGATGTGTGAGCGAATCGGTCGCGGGTCAGTCGTCGGTCGGGCTCGGCCGGCTCCGCTGGAGCGACCGCCGGCCGCGGTCGACGGCGGCGGCGGTCTCGAACGTGGATTCGAGCCACTCGTAGACGTCCTCGGCGTGGACCTCGCGCTGGAGGTCGGCGACGCGCCGGCGGCGCTCGGCACGGGACAGCGACAGCGCCTCGCCGACGGCGTCGGCGAAGCCCGCGGTGTCGTGGGGGTGGACGAGGACCGCCTCGTCGCCCAGCTGCTCGGTCGCCCCCGCGAGCTCGCTCAGCACGAGGACGCCGGGGTCGCGGGTCTGGGCCGCGACGAACTCCTTGGCGACCAGGTTCATCCCGTCCCGGACCGGCGTCACCAGCCCCAGGTCGGCCTCCCGGTAGAGCGCCGCGATGCCGGCCTCGGGCAGGTGGTCGGTGGTGTAGATCACCGGGGTCCAGTCGTCGGTGCCGAACCGGTCGTTGACGCGGTCGACCGCGGCGGCCACCCGGTCCTGGAGCGCGTCGTAGGCCGGGATGCCCGACCGGCTCTCGGTGCCCTTCTGGACGTAGGTGAGCTCGCCGCGCCACTCGGGGTTTTCGGTCCAGAAGCGCTCGAGCGCCGCCAGCCGCTCCTCGATGCCCTTGGTGTAGTCGAGGCGCTCGACGCCCACCGCGAGCGCGTCGCTCGGGTCGATGCCGCGGGTCTCGCGGAACTGCGCCCACCACTCGTCGGCGGCGTCGGACTCGGCCAGGTCGGCCTGCCGGGCGGCGTCGACCCCCAGCGGGAACGACCGGACGAACGTCCGGTGGCCGCGGTACGAGACGCTCCCGCTGGCGCGGTCGACCCGGGCGTCGGTCTCGGCCTCGACGCAGTCGAGGAAGTTCCGGCAGTAGTCGTCGGTGTGAAAGCCCACGAGGTCGTTGGCGAGCAGGCCGTCGAGCAGCGCCTCGGCCTGCGGGCAGGTCCGGAACACGTCCCGGGAGGGCCACGGGATGTGCCAGAAGTGCATGAGGAACGCCTCGGGCCGGTCCTCGCGGACCCACCGCGGGGCCAGCGACAGGTGATAGTCCTGAAACCAGACCACGGGGTCAGCGTCCGCGGCCGACAGCACCGCCTCGGCGAAGTCGGCGTTGGTCTCGCGGTAGGCCCGCCAGAACGACTCGCGGGCGTCCATCTTGGCGGTGTCGAGGTGGCAGAGCGGCCAGAGCACCCGGTTGCTGTACCCCCGGTAGTAGCGCTCGACCTGCTCGTCGGTCAGCCAGACCCGCCGGAGGTCGTAGGCGGGGTCCTCGGGCGGGACGGCCACGGCGTCGTCCGGGCCGACGACCTCGCGGTCGGCGTCGCCGTCGCCCCAGGCCACCCACGTCCCCTCGACGGCCTGCATGACCGGATCGAGCGACGCGGTGAGGCCCCCGGCCGGTCGGTCGACGGTGACGGAGCCGTCCGCGGTTCCGGCGCTCGCGGCCCCGTTCTCGTCGGCGTCGGCGTAGTTGTGGCTGTACGGCTGACGGTTCGATACGACGACGAGTTCGCGATCGTCACACAGCGACGCGACGGTCTCGGCGGCCGATTCGGCTGTCGCCCCTGTCTCGTTTGCGGTCATCCTGAAAGTGTCTCTCCTGTCTCCCTCGGCGGACTCGCACGTCCGCCGTCGGCGAAGTCTGCTGTTCGAAGAATGCCGATACCTCCTGATAATGTAGTCGGCCGTTCAGGTTCGTTCACGACAGTTCCGCCAGCGGAACGATCGCCTACGTTCCGACCGTCCCGAGCCGACGCGATTCAGGGCGCGTTTGCGTCGGGGTAAGCACCGATTACCGTTGATTTCGTGTCGCGCAGGGAGAATTGTCCCGCCCGGGCCGCCGGTCAGAACGGGACGCGGTCGGGACCGGCGCGAACGCGTTCCCGTCGGCGTCGGTGAGCCTGCACTGGAAGCGGGGCCGCGGCCGGCGAGGCGGTCCCCGCGCGGTGGGAAACGTCTCTCCCGCTGTCCTGTCCGATGTTCGATACGGTGGGCGAGGTTCGACACGGTGGCCGAGGCGAGACCGCGGTACGCGAGCGAGACGTGACTGCGGTACGGGGCAACGATTAACACCCGCGCGGTCGTTCCGGAGGTATGGACGTCGCTGTCGTCGGAGGCGGCATCGTCGGCCTCGCCAGCGCCTACTACCTGGCCGAGCGCGGGGCCGACGCCACGGTCTACGAGAAGGGGTCGCTCGGCAGCGGCAGCACCGAGCGGTCGGTCGGCGGCATCCGAACCCAGTTCTCCACGCCCGTCAACGTCGACCTCTCGCTGGCGAGCATGGACGTCTGGGAGTCGTTCGAGGCGGAGTTCGACACCGACATCGCCTACCGGCGGCCGGGCTACCTCTTCGCGGCCCGCGAGGAGACGACCGCCCGCGCGTTCGAGGAGCAGGTCGCCATGCAGAACGACCGGGGCGTCCCGAGCGTCCTGCTCGACCCGGAGGAGGCGACCGACCACTGCCCGGGCCTCCGGGCCGAGGCGTTCGTCGCCGCGACCTACTCGCCGACCGACGGCTTCGCCGACCCGCACCTCGCGCTCCAGGGATTCGCCGCGGCCGCCCGCGAGGCCGGCGCCGAGATCCTGACGAAGACCGGCGTGACCGAGATACATCGGGAGCGGAGTGGGACGCGGAGCGACGACGCCGTGACCGGCGTGACGGCCGGGGGCGAGCGATGGGACGTCGACTTCGTAGTCAACGCCGCGGGCCCGTGGGCGCGCCGGGTCGCCGCGATGGCCGACATCGAGATCCCGGTCGCGCCCAAGCGCCGCCAGATCGTCGTCGTCGACCCCGAGACGCCGGTCCCCGAGGACGTGCCCCTGACCGTCGACCTCGACACCGGGTCGCACTTCAGACCCGAGCGAGAGGGCGCGGCGCTCGTCGGCGGGCACTTCGACACCGGTGACGAGGCGGGGACCGCGGCCGGGTCGGAAGCGGACGACCCCGAACAGGACCCCGACGGCTTCGACCGCAAGATAGACCTCGACTGGGCCGCCGAGGCCGTCGAGCGCGCCGGCGACTGCGCGACCTACTTCGGCCCGGACTCGGAAATTCGCCGGGGTTGGGCCGGCCTCTACGCCGTCACGCCCGACCACCACCCCATCATCGAGGAGACGGTGCCGGGGTTCGTCCAGGCGGTCGGCTTCTCCGGCCACGGCTTCCAGCACGCGCCCGCCACCGGCCGGATCGTCGCCGAACTCGTGCTCGACGGCGAGGCGTCGCTGGTCGACGTCTCGCCCCTGGGGAGCGACCGGTTCGAGTCGGGGGATCTGATCGAGGAACGGAACGTCGCCTGAGATCGGGAAGGAAACGCCGAGAGTCGGTCCCCAGTCCGGGGGAGTGTCAGTCCTTCGTCGCCGCGACGTACAGGTCGTAGAGCTCCGAGACGACGAGCAGCGCGCCGGGCACCACGACCAGCAGGAGGAGCCCGAGCGACGACTGGGCGAACGAGACGACGCGACCGATGTACGGGATGTGGAACAGCACCCGGCCCTCCACGTTCGACGCCGGGACGAGCGCCCGGTCGGCCTCCTCGTTGGCGTCGCCCTTCGTCCGGAAGTGGCGCTCGCCGTCCTGACTGGTCACCCCCACGACCCGGTGGGTCACGCGGTTCACGTCGGCGAGCTGGTGGCCCGCCGGCGGCTGGAAGGTGATGACGTCACCTTCCTCGATGTCGCCGGCCGGGACGTCGTTCACGACGACCACGTCACCGGCGTGGATGGCCGGCGACATGCTGCTGGAGAGCACCACGTAGCTCGCGTCGGCACCCACGACCTGCGGCACTGCCGTGACGACGAAGGGGGCGACGAGGGCGATCAGGACGACGAGCCCGAGCGCTCGGAGTGCTTTCCGGGTGTTCATCGACGATGCGCCAAATGTGTCTCGGATGGTTTCTCGGTTCATGTGGCAGTCGTAGTATTGGAGGTCGTCGAAGAGTTGGACGATGTCGTCTGTTGCGTCGAAGTCGTCGTGTCTTCGGTCGTGGTTGCGGTGGTCGCTTCCGTCGTGGTTTCCTCGGTCGTGGTAGTGGTCTGCGTCGTGTCTTCGGTCGTGGTTGTCGTGGCTGTCGTGTCCTGGGTCGTGGTCGTTTCTATCGGGGTCTCGGTCGTCGCGGCCGTCGGCCGCTCGGTCGTCGTGGCCGTCCCCTCCGTAGTAGACGCCCGGGTCGAGGTTCCCCCGGGCGTCCTGGTCGTGGTACGCTCGGTCTCGTTTCCGGTCACCGTCGGTTCCGAGGCGGTCGTGGTCTCGTTCGCGGTCGGTGTCGTCGGACCGCCCTGCACTTCGAGCCGACCCGAACAGTCGTCCACGTTCAGCGTCAGTTCCGCTCGCCCGTTGACCGTCCAGTCTTTGCCGTTTCCGGTTCGAGCCGTGAGCGTGTACTCACCCCCGGAAAGCGACCGAAGGGTCCTCTCTCCACCCGGGGTGACAACGACGGTCCTCTCGTATCCGTTCGGCCCTTCGATACGCACGTGGGCGGCCGGCTTTGCCTCGTTCTCGAGCGATAGCTGCTCGCAGTTGGTGTTGGCTACGTCCACGTTTCTCCCGGATACGGTCGTGCCGAAGTCCGTACCGGCGCTTATGGAGACCGAACCACCCTCCCGGTCGGACAACAGCCCGTAGGTGTACGCGCCGCTCGCGAAGGCAGCGACGACGATCACGGCTCCCGCCAGGGCTGCGACCCGGGAGAGTGACTGGTAGTCCTTCATTACGCTTCCCCCTTGCCCGTAACTCTAAGCGGATCGGTAATATCAGTTTTCCCGCTGTTCGTGCGTTCCCCCGAACGCTCGTCCGATGGCGGACGCATGCTCAGAGAGGCGTCGTCATCGTCGACGAGCGCGACGTTCAGGTCGAAGGTCGCGGAGTCGCTCTGGATCTCGTTGCCGACCGACGCGTCGACGCGCCACTCCGCGACGAAGCGGAGCGTCTCGTTGGTGGCGAGCGAGGTGTCCGGCGCCAGATGCTGGTCGGACAAACCGGCGAGCGAGACGTAGGAGGACTCGCCGCCGGCAAGATACTCGACGGTCTCGCCGTCCTCGTCGACGATCTTCATCCTGACGTCCAGGGCTTCGGCGAGTTCGCCCGCCGACGGCGAGTCGTCGACCCCGCGCTCGGGTTCGGTGAATCCGTTCTCCTCGTCGGCGACGTCCTCCACGGTCACCCGGAGGACGCCGCCGTCCTCGCCGGTGTTCGTGACCGAGACCCGTCCGTCGTTCGAGCCGCCGGGGACGGCGTTCGTCACCTGGAGGACGGTCGGATTCTCGCCGTCTCCGGCGAGCCGTAGCGACGGATGACCGTCGCCCGATGGACGGCCGTCGTCGGTGGTCGTGGTGTCGGAGTCACCGCCGGAATCGCCACCGGAGTCACCGCCGGAACCGTCGTCGGAGTCGCCGAACGCCAGGAAGCCGCCGGACTGCTCGTTCGTCACGTTGAACGCGTACTGGTCGGTGGTCGAGGTCCGGTCGAGTTCGGTCCCGTTCGGCCCGAACAGCACCGCGGTCGCGGAGACGTACCCGCGCCGGATCGTCGTCGCGCCGTCCTCGTCGACGGCGAACTCGCCGGCGCGCTTCCCGGCGGCGTAGACCAGTTTCGACCCGCCGAGGGCGTCCTCGACGGCCAGCGTCGTCCCGTTCGGCGCGACGGTAACCCGGCGGGACTCGCGCCACTCGGAGTCGGGCGTCCAGGTCTGGACGACGAGGGTGACGCTGGTGGCGTTCGAGCCGGCGGCCCACTCGAGGGTTCCGGTGAGGTTCCCGACGACGCGCTCGACCGACCCGTCCTCGGTGCTGACCGCGGGCGGGTCCGACGCCGATAGAGCCAAGGTCGCGTTCGGTGTTGCGGGCGTGGTGGTCGTCTCGGTAGGAGTCGTTCGGGTCGTCGCGGTCGGACCGTCGTCATCGTCGGCGGTATCGCCGTCGCTCGGAGCAGTCGCCGTCGACTGCTCGGTAGTCGTCGGCGCCGCGGTCCGCTGCGGGGTGACCGTCGGGTCCGGAGGGGTCGGCGTGGTCGCGGGGGCAGTGGGCGTCGAGTCGGGGACGTCGTCGGTGGTGAGCGTTCCGACGAGACCGAACCCGGCCCCGGCGACGACGGTGCCAGTGATGAGGGCCAGGAGGACTGTCTGACGGACGCCCATCTTGGTCAGGCGAGCAGTGAGCTTGCGAATCACGGCGACCACCGTGTGGGTGCAGGGCGGCTAGCCGATTTCAGTAATTCAAGTAATGGGTGCTCTGGAGTATCGAAACTAGTCATATTAAAATTAATACTATCTGGGGAGTAAGTAGCCACTACAAACGGGGGCGTCGGCGCGAAGTGGCCTGCGTGTCTTGACATCGATTTTAGCGGTGTGGAGCTTAGGGACTGCATTTCACCACCGAATCGGAGGTGGTTCTGGATCTACCGGTTGGTCCCTTGGTTCAGCGCGAACGCCAACTGGAGTTCGACCTGATCGCTCTGAATCTCGTTCCCGGCGTCCAGAACCTCGTAGTCGGCGTACACCCTGGCATACTCGCCCGCGTTCAGCGAGATACCTTCGCGGAGGAGCCCGGCAGTCAGGTCGGAGACGAGCTTCCGGTTCTCGGCCGTTCCGATGACGTACTCCTTTCGGGGTTCCGAGGTCCCGTTCTCGAATTGGAGGTACACGCTGAGTCGGAGATTCTCGTCGAGTTCGCCGCCCGACTCCTCGGCCTCTGACTCGCCTTCCGGCTCTGTGACGCTGTTTTCGCGACTTTCGACGGTGTCAAGGACGACGTCCAGTGTCCCGTCTATCGTCCCGGCGTTGTTAATCGACGCACCTCGCGCCGTACCGGACTCGCCGGGCTTGACCGGTGAAATCTGTAACACCGTCGTGCTGAATCCGGGTCCGACTTCCAGATCTAGCGTACCCGCCGCAAAGGTGTTGTTTCCGCTCGTCTCCGAGTCCTGGAATAGTGCCATCGTGCCCGCACCCGCGGCTGCCGACGCGGTGCCTATCGTCGCGAGCCCGCCGAGCACCCGACGTCGGGTGAGGTCGGCGGTGCCGTCAGTTTCGTCGGACACGTGGGGTCACCTTGTTACTGGCTGTCCTTCTGGTTGAGTTCCGCGTCGATGTTGAAGGAGACCTTGTCCTTCTGCACCGCGTTACCGACGTTCGGGGACAGTTCGTACTCCACGATGACGTACTTCGTACTGTCCTTGGGAAGGCTAACGTTAGGCTCGGCGTCGACCATCGGAAGCCGGTTGACCTTCCCGGCACTCACGAACGTATCGCCGCTGCTCTTCTGCGAGTCGCTACTGACGGAGACGGAGAGGTCAAGCATGTCGGCGAGCGTCCGGAGCTGACCGCGCTGAATCTCGACCATCTTGGTCGCGTGACCGTCGAAAGCGCTCGTCCCGGCGATCGCCGGGTAGTTGTAGCCGTAGCCGGGAATGAGCGGGATGGAGAGGTTCGACCCGGACGTCGAGGGGTTGTACGCGGCGAGGTTCGCCTGACCGGTGATTGCGAAAGGATTGGCGAGGTCGGCTGCCGGAACCTCGACGACGAAGCGCTTGTTCCCGTTTTCGAGACGGACATCGTAACCCGAGGGGATGCTCTGATTCCGATTTCGCGAACCAGACGGAAGCGCACTTCCGTCGTCGTACACTGCCTCGAACGAATCGTCACCATCGTGATCCCGGACGGCCAGCTGGAAGTCTTCAACTCCGTCGTTATCGGCGTCGAAGGCGAACGTAATCGAGTCGTCGTACTGACCGCTCGGGTCAAGCGCGTACGGCAGGTCCGCCGTGATGACCACGGGATCAGAACCCAGGTCAATTTCAACGGCCGCGATACCACCGAGCTCGGACTGCAGCGACAACTCATTACCGTCGTTGTCGTACCCGTAGTACGTTGTGAAGTTCCGCTCCGGGGAACGACTCTGTTCCGGCTCAGGGTCACGGTCAGTCGGCGTCACGTCGGAGACGTTGACGTCGAGCGAACCGCCGAGACTCCCTGCGTTGTTGACTTGAATCGCAGTGCGGCCGGAGTCGCCCGGTGCGATGTTGGAGACGTTCAAGGTGGAGCTGTTACTTCCCCCCACCGTGAGATCAAGCGTCCCAGCCTGAATGGTGTTGTCGGTACTCTGCTCGCTGTCACTGAACAGTGCCATCGTCCCCGCGCCCGTGGCTGCGGACGCAGCGCCGACGGTCACGAGTCCACCCAGTACCTTGCGCCGCGACAGGTCGAATCCGCTGTTGTCGTCTTCGGTCATAGTTGTTCCACGACGGTCGCCCGTCGTCACCCACACCTTATCCGGCATCCATTCCATATATTCAGATGTTGACGGGTAAGCAGGGTGACCCTGTAGCGACGTATACACTCCCTGATATCGAGTCAGGGAGTCTATACAGACCGTCAGTCACCGCCTGAATCAACGGACTGAACCAGTACGGTCCGAGATTGCGAAATCGTCATCTCGACCCGATCTTTCGTATGTAAACCTTATTTGATACGTAGGTTAGACTTATATGTCTGTAGAGACAGCCTATCGATATGTCATTGGGTGGCGAACAAACGCGTTCTCCGGATCAGTCCGATGCCGACGAGCCGTCGCGGGACGACATCTACGAGATCGTGAGCAACCAGCGTCGCCGTCACGTCGTCCACTACCTCAGGCAGCAGGACCGGCCGGTCGAACTCCGGGAGCTCTCCACCCACCTCGCGGCCTGGGAGAACGAGGAACCGCCCGCCGCGATCACCCACGACCAGCGCCGGCGCGTCTACACCGCGCTCCGGCAGAGCCACCTGCCGAAGATGGACGAGCTCGGCGTCGTCGACTTCGAAGCGGACCGCGGCGTCGTCAGGCCGACCGAGGGGATGGAGGACGTCGAGCTCTACCTCGACGTGGTGCCCGAGTCCGAGATCCCCCGGAGCGAGTACTACCTCGGACTCGGGGCGGTGTCGGCGGCCCTGCTGACCGTGGCATACGTCGACATCGTCCCGTTCGACGCGCTGCCGGACGCGGCGTGGGCGGGGCTGTGCGTCGCGGCGCTGGTCGTGTCGGGCGCGGTCGACACCTACTACGACCGGAAGCGCCGCCTCGGGGGCGAGGGACCGCCGCCGGGCGTCCCGGAGGTCCAGGGATCGGTCGAGGACCACTGACAGCGGGCGCGAGGGGACCATGACCGACGAGTTACCGCCGGACCACCACGAGTTACCGCCGGACCACCCGCTGTCGCTGGCGCGGGCGGCGACGACGCGCCGGGAGTTCGTCTGGCTCTGGATCGGGGCGACGACCGGCTACGGCGTGGGCGACGTGGTCACGACCGTTGCGCTTGTGCGGTACCACCCGGCCGTCGCGGAGGGGAACCCGCTGCTGGCCCGCCTGATGAGCGAGTTCGGACTGGCGGGGCTCGTCGGGGCGAAGCTGGCCGTGTTCGCCGCCTGCTTCGCGCTGAGTTTCTACGCCGTGCGCGTCTGGCGGGACCGCTTCGTCTACTACCTCGCGCCGCTCGTCCTGCTGCTGTTCGGCGTGTTCTTCACCGTCTACAACGTCCGGCTGATGCTCGGCTGATACGGCGAGACTGCCCGGCAAGGGTCGGCCTGGCGAGAGTCGAGGTCACTCGGAGGTCGGCCTGGCGAGAGACGAGGGCACTCGGGAGGTCTTCCGGGCGAGGGAGTGTCCTTTAAGCGGGGGTGGCGTGATATGACACTGTATGCCAACAGACGACACGACGCCCGGCGACTTCGAGGGCTTCGGCGGTCGGCACGTCCCCGAGCCCCTCGAGGAGCCGCTCGACCAGCTGGCCCAGGCGTTCGACGAGATCCACGACACCGACGCGTTCCGCGAGCGGTTCCGGAGCCACCTCCGGGACTTCGCGGGGCGGCCCACGCCGCTGTTCCACGCCGAGCGCCTCTCCGAGGAGTACGGCGCCCAGATCTACCTCAAGCGCGAGGACCTGCTCCACGGCGGCGCCCACAAGATCAACAACTGTCTCGGGCAGGCGCTGCTGGCCGAGGAGGCCGGCCGGACCCGGCTCATCGCCGAGACCGGCGCCGGCCAGCACGGGGTCGCCACCGCGATGGTCGGGGCGCTGCTCGGGCTCGACACCGAGATCTACATGGGGAAGAAGGACGTCGAGCGCCAGAAGATGAACGTCTTCCGGATGCGGCTCATGGGTGCGGAGGTCAACGAGGTCACCCGGGGCGGATCGGGGCTGGCCGACGCGGTCGACGCCGCGCTGGAGGACTTCGCCGCCGACGTCGAGAACACCCACTACCTGGTGGGGTCGGCGGTCGGCCCCGACCCCTTCCCGCGGATGGTCCGGGAGTTCCAGTCGGTCATCGGCCGGGAGGCCCGCGACCAGATCCGCGAGCGGGCCGGACAGCTGCCGGACGCCGCGGTCGCCTGCGTCGGCGGCGGGTCGAACGCCATCGGGCTGTTCCACGCGTTCCGCGACGACGACGTCGACTTCTACGGCGCCGAGGGCGGCGGCGAGGGCGAGGGGTCGGGCAAGCACGCCGCGCCGCTCTCGGAGGGCGAGGACGGCGTCATGCACGGGATGAAGACCCGGACGCTCGACCAGGACACCGAGGTCCACTCGGTGTCGGCCGGCCTCGACTACCCGGCGGTCGGGCCCGAGCACGCCATGTTCCGGGCGGTCGGCCGGTGCGACTACCGGGCGGTCGAGGACGACGCCGCGCTCGACGCGTTCCGCGAGCTCTCGGAGCTGGAGGGCATCATCCCCGCGCTCGAGTCCAGCCACGCGGTCGCGCTGGCGAAGGAGGTCGCCGCGGGGATGGACGAGGACGACGTGATCCTCGTCAACCTGAGCGGTCGGGGCGACAAGGACATGGAGCAGGCCGCCCAGATGTTCGACCTCGGGGAGTAGCGGACCTGCGACCGGTCTACTCGTCGTCGGCTCCGTCGTCGGCCTCGTGACGGTCCTCGACGACCAGCGCGTTGCGGACGAGCTCGTCGGTGCCCCGGCGGAGGCGCTCGGACAGCGAGTTCGCGGAGACGCCGACCCGCTCGGCCAGGTCCGACAGCGAGACGGCCCGCGGGACCTCGAAGTAACCGGACTGCTGGGCGAGGACGAGGGTCTCGCGCTGGTTCTCCGTCAGCCCGAACGTCGCCTGCCGGGGGTCGGTCGGCCGGGTCAGCTGCTGGACCTCGAAGCTGACGCCCCGGTCGTTGAAGTGGTCGCTGAACGCCTCGACCTGGGACTGGTCGGTGAACCGGACCCTGAAGAACCACCCGTCCGCGGCGGCCGACGCCTCGAGTATCGTGCCGTGCTGGTCGACGATCTCGTCGACGAGGTCGGCGACCGATTCGACCCACTCGATCTCGTACAGCCGGGTCGCGTCGAACGCGTCGACGACCGAGCGCTCGGCGACCGAGGGGTCGTCGGCGAGCGCGGCCTCGAACGCCTCGAAGTCGCCGCCGGACGCCCAGACGAACGGCATCACCCACTCCCTGCTGTGGGTGGCGAGGCGTTCGACCTCGACGCGCATCTCCGGCGCTGCCCCGAACGTCTCCCCGAGCGCCACCGCGTCGAGCGGGACGCTGAAGTGAGCGACGATGCTCATCGTCTACCCTAAGAGCCCGCGGCCGGACAAAGCGACCGCATTAGTTCTGGCGGAGAGCGCCGGAATCGAAGCCGGGACGAGCGAGAGGGCGGCGGAGCGTCCCGGAGAGCGCGTCAGAACTCGTCGAGTCCCAGGTTCTCGCCCTGGTACGACCCGGCGTAGGTGCCCTCGTGGTCGGCCTCCGCGAGCACGAGCTGGGCGATCCGGGCCCCCGTCTCGAGCTCGATGTCGTGGTGGACTTCGAGCAGGCCCTCGCCCTTCCCCTCGTAGCCGGCGTCCCAGACCGCGGTGTTCAGCATGCAGGAGTTGCGCAGCAGCGACGACCGGGGGTAGACGTAGCCGACGTGGCCCTCCGGGATCGCGATGGTCTCGGCGTACTGGACGACGTAGCCGCCGGGGGTGAGGTAGTAGGTCTCGGGCGCGTCGTCGGCGATCTGTTCGGATTCCAGTTCCCGGCGGTCGCCGATCTCCTTGCCGTCCCGGCCGATCCGGCCGGGTTCGCGCTGCTCGTACACCGCCGCGAGCGTGAGGTCGACGCCGTTGGGCTGAACCTGCTCGTCGTCGGTCTCGGAAACGTGTTCGGCGACGAACGGACCGCTCTCGAACATGTGGGTCCGGTTCCGCCGGGCCACCTTAGCGTTGGCGGAGTTGGACGGGCGTGGGACTCCCGGCCGGTTCGCACAACTTTTGCCGCACGGCAGCGGGATTTACAACCCGCGTAATGAACGGAAACACGCGGGATTTATACATGTGGAGGGCCGACATCCGGACGATATGGGACAGACGCTAACGGAAAAAATTCTCGAGGACCACCTCGTCGAGGGTGAACTCACCACCGGCGAGGAGATCGGCATCGAGATCGACCAGGTCCTCGCACAGGACACCACAGGGACGCTCGTCTGGCTCCAGTTCGAGGCGCTGGACCTCGACGAGGTGCAGACCGAGCTGGCGGCGCAGTACTGCGACCACCAGACCTACCAGTTCGACTTCAAGAACACGGACGACCACCGGTTCCTCCGGAGCGCGGCGGGCACCTACGGCGCCCACTTCTCGCGGCCCGGCAACGGTATCTGTCACAACGTCCACAAGGAGAACTTCGCGGCGCCCGGCAAGACGATGCTCGGGTCCGACTCCCACACGCCGACCCCCGGCGGCCTGGGCGAGCTCGCCATCGGTTCGGGCGGTCTCGACGTCGCGGTCGCGATGGGCGGCGGCCCGTACTACATCGAGATGCCCGAGGTCGTCAACGTCCGGCTCGAGGGCGAGCTCCCCGAGTGGGCGACGGCGAAGGACGTCATCCTCGAGATGCTGCGCCGGCTCTCGGTGAAGGGCGGCGTCGGCAAGATCTTCGAGTACACCGGTCCGGGCGTCGAGAGCCTCTCGGTCCCCGAGCGGACGACCATCACCAACATGGGCACCGAGCTCGGCGCGACCTCCTCGATCTTCCCGACCGACGAGAACACGAAGGACTACCTCGAGCGGCTCGGCCGCGGCGACGAGTACGTCGAGATCGGTCCCGACGAGGACGCCGAGTACGACGACCAGATCACCATCGACCTCAGCGACCTCGAGCCGCTCATCGCCGAGCCGTCGATGCCCGACAACGTCGTGCCCGTCCGCGAGGTCGCCGGCACCGACGTCGACCAGGTCATCATCGGCTCCTGCACCAACGGCGCCTACGAGGACATCCTCCCGGCCGCCAAGATGCTGGAGGGCCGCGAGACCAACAAGACGACCGAGATGATCGTCGCGCCCGGTAGCAAGCAGGCCTCCGAGATGCTCGCGAAGGAGGGCTGGGTCGCCGAGATGATGGCGGCCGGCGTCAACTTCTCCGAGGCGACCTGCGGCGCCTGCATCGGCATCGGTCACGTCCCGGCCAGCGACTCGGTGTCGCTCCGGACGTTCAACCGCAACTTCGAGGGCCGCTCGGGCATCGAGGACGACAACGTCTACCTCTGCTCGCCGGAGGTGGCCACCGCGGCCGCCATCAAGGGCGAGATCGTCGACCCGCGCGACCTCGCCGACGAGCTCGGCGACCTCGAGGACCCCGGCTTCGAGATGCCCGACAAGTACACGGGCAGCAAGGCCGACCTCATCGCGCCCGACGAGGCGCCCGACGACGAGCTCATCAAGGGTCCGAACATCGGCGACGTCCCGCTGAAGGACGAGCTCGAGGCCAACCTCGAAGGTCCGAACCTCCTCAAGATGGGGGACAACATCACCACGGACCACATCATCCCGGCGACCAGCGACATCCTGAAGTTCCGGTCGAACATCCCGAAGCTCTCTGAGTTCACCCTCAGCCGCGTCGACGAGGACTTCGCTCAGCGCGCGCTCGACTCCGACGGCGGGTTCCTCGTCGCCGGCGAGAACTACGGGCAGGGGAGCTCCCGCGAGCACGCCGCGCTGTGCCCGATGTACCTCGGCGTCGACGGCGTCCTCGCCCAGAGCTTCGCCCGCATCCACAAGGCGAACCTGTTCAACTTCGGCCTCATCCCGCTGGAGATCGACGAGGAGACCTACGAGAAGATCGAGCAGGGCGACGACATCGAGATCGTCGACGACGTCGCCGAGGCGGTCCGCTCCGGCCAGGAGGAGTTCACGGTCCGCGTGAACGACGACTGGGAGGCGACGGCCCACCTCGACGCCTCCGAGCGCGAGCGCGAGATCCTCGCGGACGGCGGCAAGCTGCCCCACACGAAGAAGCAGGCCCAGGGCGGCAGCTCCGGCGCGACGCCCGCGGACGACTGAGTAGCCCGTTCTTTCTCCCGTTTTTTCGCGTCCCGATCAGCAGTGGCTGCGGCGCGCATCTTCGCGTCCGACAGGAGTACCAGCTACTGTACTGCGAGCGAGGAGCGCCGTGCTTTTGATCGAGCTTTTCCAGCGAAGGAGCGGGGCAGGCGCTCCTGAGCGTCGTAAAAGGTCGCGTGCAAAAGTGGGGGGTGGGTGGGGGAGATTTCGGGAGCTTGCACTTCCGGCCGGAAAGTGCGTTTCGTTCTTATGATTCATACTACTAAAGAATTACGGGCCTCGAATCGGGCATGACACTCTTAAGGGTCGGGCGAGAACCCGCGGACAGTGACAACGACCCGCGCGGCGGACGGCGACGGCGTCCGGATCCGAGAGGCGGTCCAGGCCGACCTGCTCGCCGTGCTGCGCATCGAGCGCGCCTCGTTCGACCAGCCGTGGCCGTTCTCCGCGTTCGAGCGGTACCTGGGCGAACCGGGCTTCCTCGTGGCGATCGCGGGCGGGGACCCCGAGCCGTACCCGCTCGACGGCGAGGAGGCGCCGAGTCCGGGCCCGGGCGAGAGCGTGGTCGGCTACGTCGTCGCCGACCTCGTGCGGAACCACGGCCGGCCGCTGGGCCACGTCAAGGACATCGCGGTCCACCCCGACCACCGCGGCGAGGGCGTGGGCGCGACCCTGCTGGAGCGGGCGCTCGGCGTGCTGGAGGCCCGGGGCGCCCGGAGCGTGAAGCTGGAGGTCCGGGCGAGCAACGACCGGGCGGTGTCGCTGTACCGGGACTTCGACTTCGAGTTCCTCCGGACCATCCCCCGGTACTACGACGACGGCGAGGACGCCCACATCATGGTCGTCGATCTCGACGCGTGAGGGGACGGAGCGAGCGCGGGCGACTCCGGGTCGCACGCGACCGTCGAGCGTGGCGCTTTTCGGCGCGAGGACCCTACGGCCGCCCATGGGATACGCCTGTCCGGTCTGCGAGACGCCCCAGTCCGACGCCGAGCACCTCGCCAACCACCTCGCGTTCACGGCCATGCTGGGCGACGACGACCACGAGGCGTGGCTCGACGACCACGCGCCGGGGTGGCAGGAGCAGGGCGAGCGCGAGCTCGCCGCCCGCGTCGAGGAGCACGCCAAGGAGGTCGGGTTCCCCCAGGTGTTCGACGACACGACCGGCCACGACCACGGTCACGGCGACGAACCCCGGGCGGGCGACCTCTTCGAGGACGAACTGGAGCGGGCCAACGCCCGCGGTCGGGGGTCGATGGCGGGCGGTGCGGGCGGTCGCGGTGCCGGTGGAGGGGCAGGTGCGCTCGACGGCGAGGCCCAGGAGATCCTCCAGGAGGCCCAGGAGATGACCGAGCAGCTGCTGGACTACGAGGGCGAGAGCGACGGGGAGACGGCCGACGAGCGCGACGAATAACCCCAGAGGGGCGAGAGCTACCGGACCTATCCACCGTTCGCGTGGGCGAACGACCAGTCCGTCGTCTGGGTGGATGAAAGGGGCCGGTCGGTCGCGTCCAGTTCAGTCGCCTGAGCGACCCCTATCCGGAGCGAACGCAGTGAGCGGAGGATATGTCGCTCAGCGACCGCGACCGACCGGGGGCTTTCTGGGAAATCCTCGTTTCGGTCGTGCTGATACCGTCATTTGACATTCAAATCGGAACTCGGCCGAGGACGAAAACCAGTAGTCCCCGGCCTCCGAACGCCCGCCCATGGAGACCCACGGCTTTCTCGCGCCGGCGACCGAGAGCGAGGCCCGCGAGCGCTACGAGGCGATCGGGCCGGCGGCCCAGACCGTCGTCAAGGAGACCGCGAAGGCGATGGCGTTCGACGCCGACGAGTACGACCGGCGCGTGACCGGCGAGGTGGTCGAGACCGCCCGCGACGCCCTGTTCGCGTCGCTGCTGGCGGTCCGGACCGGCACCCGCGAGGAGTACGAGGAGTGGCTGGCCGACCGCGACCGCGAGGTGCGCGAGGAGGGCTCGGCGAACGTCGACAACGTCGCGTGGCACGACGCGCTCGGCGAGACCGTGGTGGCCGCGACCTACCAGCGCGAGGAGCGGGCCGCGGTGGCGACGCTGCGGCGGCAGGCGTTCGGACGGGTCTATCGGGACGTGGTGCAGGGATAGCGGACGCGGGGCTTGCGCGGATTGTGCGGGGAAGGAAACCGCATCAATTGATACCGGGAACGAGATGGTCGAGCTAGCTACTGCCGTCACCTATGTACAGCACAGCACCGCGACCGCAGACCTCACACCTCCCCAACCTCCTCGCTCACTCCGTTCGCTCGTCCCTCGCACGGAGACGGCGCGGCCACTGACGGGCCGCGCCAGCGCGCGCCGACCAGCAGACCGACAGGTCGTCTCGGTCTAGAAGCCGTCCCATCTCCGAGTAGCCACGCTTTACCCCCTCGCAGTCGACGCAGTAGTCATGAGCGAGGACTGGCGCGTCATCGAGTCGGTCGCCGAGTACGAGACCGGCTGGTACACCGGCGGCTACGACCTGGTGGAACAGCCCGACGGCTCCACGAAGCGGTACTACTGGGCCGAGCTCCCGCCCGCGGTCGTGATCCTGGCGGTGACCGACGGCCAGGTCGTCTTCGTCGAGCAGTACCGGCCCGTCATCGGCGAGGAGTGCCTGGAGTGCCCGGCCGGCATCGTCGAGGACGGCGAGTCCTACACCCAGGCCGGCGCGCGGGAGCTCCGCGAGGAGACCGGCTTCGACCCCGCCGGCGTGAGCCTGCTGGAGGAGTTCCACGTGGCCACGGGCGTGCTGCGCCACGAGCGGGGCATCGTCTTCGCCGAGGGGCTGGCGCCGGTCGAGCGCGACCTCGACGACAACGAGTTCCTCCGGGTGCGGTCGCTGCCGGTCGACGAGGCCCTCGACGCCGCCCGCGAGGCGCCGGCCAACGACGCCACCATCGAGGCGCTGCTGCTCGCCGAGGCGGAGGGGCTGCTGTAGGGGACTACCGCCGGCACCCGCGACAGCGGTGGCGGGGCCGCCGCAGGTCAACGCCGGGCCGCGATCGCGTCCCGGAGCGCCGCGACGTACGCCTCGCGGTCGTACCCGATGCGCGGCAGCCAGACGTTCTGGTACGACGGGTGCAGCAGCGGGAGGACGGTCGTCCCGAACTCGGGGGAGTCGACGGGGTCGAGCACCGCGTCGAGGAACCCGCCGGAAAGCGCCTCGTCGCCGAGCACCGAGAGGGTGGCGTGCTTGCCGGTGGTCGCCACCACCGCGGGGTCGACCCGCTCGATCTCGGTCGCGAGGTGGCCGCGGCAGTTCGCGCGCTCGCCGGCGGTCGGTTCGCGGTTGGTCGGCGGGTCGCCGGACGCGTCGTGTTCCGCCTCGTCCGCGTCGCTCTCGGCCTCCGCCCGGGGGAAGCACTTGACGGCGTTCGTGAAGTACAGGTCCCCGGACGCGAGGCCGGCGTCGGCGAACAGGTCCCGGACCCGCCGACCGGAGTGCCGGGAGGTGTAGGCCATCCCGGTCCAGTTGCCGCCCTGCCAGCGGTCGGCGTCGGGGTCGCCGAACGCCGGCGCCTCCCCGACCACCATCACCTCGGCGTCGAGCGATCCGTTGCCCCACGCGATGCGCTCGCGGGACTCGGCCAGCGCGGGGCACCGCGCACACCCGGGTTCGAGGACGTTGCGCGACTCGGAGTCCGGAAACTCGGCCATGGCGCGGGTTCGGCGGCGACGCTACTCAACCCCTCGTTTCGACGCGCGGGCCTGCGCCTCCGGATACCGTCGCGGGGCCGGGTCGGCGGTCAGGCCGCCCGCTGGCGTCGCGCGCCGCGCGTCGCCTCCGCCGACCGGCCGCCACCGAGCAGTCGGTAGGCGACCCACAGCACCGCGAGGAACGGGAGGAGCGGCAGGAGCAGCAGGGCGACCCCCGCCGCGAGGAGGTACCCGATGAGGCTCATCGACGGTTCGGGTTCCGGTCGGGGTAGCGTCGTCACTGTGCGGGCCATACTCGGTGACAACTACGCCGCGATCAGTATAGAATCTAATCCAATGTTGCGGACCGTCCGGCGCCGACAGCGACCGCTCTCTGCGCGGAACCGCTCGCCGCGGCGGTAGATGCCGATTGTTCGCTCACCCGCGGAAGCTACTTGTCGGGCGGAGCGGACAGTTCGGCCGTGGCGCGGTTCGACGTCCGACCGGCCGCCGCGGACGACGCGACCGCGGTTCGGCGGGTCGCCCGCGAATCGTGGCACGCCGCCTACGACGACCTGCTCGGCGCGGAGACGGTCGACGCGGTGGTCGACGAGTGGTACGACCCCCAGCACCTCGCCCGGTCGATCGAGCGCGAGGACGGCGTCTTCCCGGTCGCCGAAGGCGGTGAACCGCCCGATTCCGAGGTCGTCGGCTTCGCGCAGGGGGTGCTCGGCGACGGCGACGACCCGGCCGAACTCCCGCGCATCTACGTCCGCCCCGACCGCTGGGGCGAGGGCGCCGGGTCGGCGCTGCTCTCCCGCGTCGAGGCGTGGCTGACCGACCGCGGCGCCGAGCGGCTCCGGCTCGTCGTGCTGGCCGACAACGAGGTCGGCAACCGCTTCTACGAGACGCACAGGTACGACGTGGTCGACGAACGCGAGTCCGAGCTGGCGGGCCGGACCGTGAGCGAGTACGTCCGCGAGAAGCAGTTGTAGGGAACGTTCGCGAGCGAGACGGGGAGAAAGTATATCCGAGTCGTTCCGGTACGCCGACGAATGGCCGAGATCGAACTCGAACCCCACGACCCCGTCTGGCGCACCCGATTCGAGCGCGAGCGCGACCGGGTTCGCGAGGCGTCGCCCGCCGGCCCCCTCGGCGTCCTCCACGTCGGGAGCACCGCGGTGGCCGACCTGGCGGCGAAACCCGTCCTCGACGTGCTGGCGGTGTACGACGACTACGAGGGCGCACGCGCCGCGGCGACCGGACTCGTCGCGACCGGGTGCGACCTGCGGCGCGACGAACCCGACTGGGTCCGGCTGAACCGGACCGGCGACGAGTACCCCGCCGTCCTCCACCTCCGGCCGCGCGACGCCGAGGCGTGGCGCGACCAGGTGGTGTTCCGCGAACTCCTCCGGGAGAGTCCCGAGGCCAGAGCCGAGTACGAGCGGGTCAAGCGCGTCGCGGCCGCGACGCATCCGAACGACGCAGACGCTTACACGGACGCGAAGGAGGAAACCGTGCTCGACCTGGTCGAGCGCGCCTACGACGAGGGGTACGACGACCGGCTCCCGGCGTTCGCGTAGGCGCTCACTCCTCGTCGACGACCTCGATCCCGCGGTTGTTGACCGCGGCGGCGTCGAGGCCGACCTCCTCTAGGAACTGCTTGTACTCGCGCTCGCAGGCCTCGGCGTCGGCCTGCTTGTCGCTGGCCCGGTCGCACAGCGCCACCAGGTCCTCGGGCACGTCGTTGGTGTAGACGATCCAGTGGTTGATGAGGTCGCTCAGCCGCCGGATGGGGCTGGTGAAGTGGCCGTAGATCTCG
This sequence comes from Halorussus sp. AFM4, assembly GCF_051194995.1. NCBI lineage: Archaea > Methanobacteriati > Methanobacteriota > Halobacteria > Halobacteriales > Haladaptataceae > Halorussus > Halorussus sp. AFM4. The sequence continues at coordinate 827,874 of NZ_JBNTJT010000003.1, forward strand.
AAGTTGAGGGCGTGGTGGCCGCCGAACGGGTCGTTCATGTACCGCGCCCGGGGCATCACCTTCATCACGGCCCACTGGATCTTGTCGAGCTGGCGCGACGGGGCGTCCTCCAGGGTGGCGTTGACTGCCTTCCGGGGGTCGTCCCACGCCTCGCCGGGGATCGAGACGCCGTCGAGGTCCTGGATCTCCTGGAGGGCCTCGCTCCACTCGTCGGGGCTGGGCTGGGGGTGGACCCGGTACATCGCCTCGACCCCGCGGTCCCACATCAGGGTGTGGGTGACCGCCTTGTTGGCCTTCAGCATGCACTCCTCGATGATGGTGTGGGCGCGGTCCCGCCGGGGGTTGAGCACGAGGCTGCCGTCCTCCTTGCGCTGCTCGTGCATCCGGTCGGCCAGCTCCCAGACCAGTTCGGTCTTCTCCGCGAGGTCGACCTCCGGGTCCTCGAGGAGGTCGGCGGCGGTCTCGGGCTCGTCGAGCAGCCGCTCGGCCTCGGTGTAGGTCAGTCGGGCGTCGCTCCGGATGACCGACTTGTAGATGTCGATGGTCTCGAACCCCAGGTTCTCCTTGTCGAGGTGCATCTCGACGGTGTGGGCCAGCCGGTCCTCGTTGGGCACCAGCGAGCAGACCGTCTCGGCCAGCACCGGCGGGAGCATGTGGATGGTGTAGGCCGGCAGGTAGACGGTGTTGGCCCGCTCGACCGCCTCCTCCCACATGTTGGTCTCGGGATCGACGTAGTGGGTCACGTCGGCGATGTGGACCCAGAGGACGTACTCGTCGTCGCGCTCCTCGACCGACAGCGCGTCGTCGAAGTCCTGGGCGTCGATGGGGTCGGTGGTCCAGGTCGTCATCTCCCGGAGGTCGGTCCGCTCGTCGACCTCGTCGGCGATCTCCTGCTGGATGTCCTCGGTGCGCTTCTCGGCCTCGGTCAGCACGGCCTGGGGGAACTCGTCGCGGATCTCGAACTTCTCGAAGAGCTCCTCGCGCTTCTCCTCGAGTCGCTCGGCGAGTTCCGGCGAAATCTCGACCGGGCCTTGTCCCTCGGGAGTTCCAGCCTCGGCCTGCGCGTCGCTCGTCATACCGAAGGATAGCGGAGTCGAATAGTTAGGCGTATCGGAGCGAGGGTCGGGCCGGCGGCGCGGCGCCGCGGCTCGGGTCGCGGTCCGGGCGTCCCCGCAGGCGACCGTTCGCCGACCTCCTCGCCCCTCCCGTGCGGCTCACGGCCCGGCGCCGCTCACCGCTCGTGGTCGAGCGGCCCGTAGCGGTCCTCGACGGCCTCGCAGTACCGGTCGAGGAACTCGACCTCGGTCAGCCCCCCGGCGTCGATGTCCACCAGCAGGTCCTCGAGCTCGTCTCGCGGCTGGTGACAGAGGTCGGTGTGACACTCCTTGCAGAGGTGTTCGAAGTCCTTTCCCTTGCGGTTCCAGCGGTCGCCCTCCTTGTCGTACTCCCGCGCGTCCGAGCGACGGATGGTCTCGCCGCAGGCGATGCAGTCGACCGAGTCGTTTCCCCGGTTACTCCGGGAACCCCACATACGCGTCACCACGGCCCGCGGTTACTTGCGGTTTTCGGTCAGAATACCGGTAGGTTCGGGCGATTTGCCGGTGGAAGTAATGACGGCTTACCCTCTATTTTCTATCCGGTTTGGCGTAGAAAGAAGTTAAGCGCCGGCTACCCCGCGGCACCGACCTCCGACGGCACCTGCCGAGAGCGACGGGTCGGGCGAATCGGCCGTCGTTCCCCCGGGAGATCGACCGTTACCCCCGAGAGGACCGACCGTCACTCTCTAGAAGACCGACCGTCGCGCCGGCCCGGACGCGCCTCGGACCACCGCGGGGCTTATTCGGTCGGAGAGCCAACCCGCACGCGATGGACGCCGAAATCTCCCCCGAGGAGGTCGAGCAGCTCCTCGACGCGGACGAGGACGTCCGGGTGGTCGACATCCGGTCCGAGGAAGAGTTCGAGCGGGGCCACATCCCCGGCAGCGAGAACATCCCGTTCCACGCCTTCGCCGACGAGATCGAGCGCCTCGACGGGGCCGACCGGGTCGTCACCGTCTGCCCGCACGGCAAGGCCAGCGTGCAGGCGGCCCGGCTCGTCTCCTCGTACGAGGGCGTGGCCGACGGCGCCCGGGTCGAGAGCATGGCCGGCGGGCTCGCGGCGTGGGAGGCCGACCTGGTGGAGGGCGCCGACGGCGAGGGAAGCTCGGACGGGAGCGCCGGCGACGCGACCGCGGACGACGCCGACGCGCCCTTCTAGGGGTCCCGCCGGTGGCGGGTTACGCGCGAGAACAGTTCGCGTGAGCGCATCGCGACGCGAGGAGTGACGCGACACGGGCGGTCGCGATGCGATCGGCTGGAGCGCGAGCGGCCCGTCGGTCGAAGAGAAACTAGCGCGTGGTCGCCACTCGGCGACCCGCTTCGACGTCACAAAACCGACGCGATGTCAGGCTACGTTGAATCCCTTGTCACGGAGGAAATCCTCGACGCGCCCGGTGTGGTTGCCCTGGAGCTCTATCTGGCCTTCTTCGACGGTCCCGCCACACGCGAACTTGGACTTGAGGTCCGACGACAGGCTGTCCAGATCCACGTCCTTGGGGTCGAATCCTTCGATTATCGTTACCTCTTTACCGTAGCGTCGCTCGTCGATGCGGATGTTGATCTGCTGGGACTCTTTGGCCACGTCCTCGCAGACGCAGAGCTCTTGAGGCAGCCCGCACGTCGAGCACACTTCCGACATTACAGTTCGGGAATTGGTCGTAGGGGTACAAAACTGTGTCGCTAATTCCCCGGTCAGGACCGCGATAGAAAGCTGACGCGGGCGCTCGCGCCCGCCGAGCGCGCACCGGCCGAATCGTTCATGTGGGGATCGCGGGGTCGGCGATTCGGCCCGGAGCGGAGGCGACGTCGCTCCAATCGTGCGGGGTGTCGGGGAGCCGACGACCCGCGGTCACCGGCGGCCGAGCAGCGACGCGCGCTCGCGGACCAGTTCGTCGACCAGCGAGACCGCCTCGTCGGCCAGCCCGCGGTCGGCGTCCTCGGCGTACCGGACCCGCTCGTGGATGGCGCCGACGCGCTCGATCCGGTCGTCGAGGTCGGCGCCGCCGATCGACGCGAGGTACTCCCGGGGCGTCTCGCCCGGCCGCCGCTCGCGGTGCTCCCGGGCGAGCAGGCGTTCCAGCCGGTCGAACGCCCGGGTCACGTCGGTCTCGGGGTCGGTCCGGGGCTGCCACCGGAGCCGGACCGCCCGCCGGAGCCGGTCGAACAGCCCCGTCCGGCGGGCCGCGGCCAGCAGCCCGACCGCGACCAGCGCGCCCAGCGCGGCCTGCTCGCGCGACGGGAGTCCGACGGGCAGCCAGCCGCCCTCGTCGCCGGTCGCGCCGCCGGGGCCCGCGCCGCCGGTCGTCGTCAGGTTGCCGACGGTCCCGTTGAAGCCGGGCGCGCCGGGGGTGACGGGGCGGCGACCGCCGATCCCGGGCGCGGTGGTCGACGGCCCGGTCGTCGCGTTGCCGGCGACGGTGGTCGTCTCGCCGTCCGCGGGGTCGACCGTGGTCTCGGGGGTGGTCGTCCAGGTCCCCTCCTCGCTCTCGTCGGTGTCGACGCCCGAGACGTTGCTCTGGCGGGCCTGCTCGACGCGGGCGCCCTCCCGCTGCTGGCGCGCCGCGCCCGGCGTCGGGTCGAACTTCACCCAGCCGACGTCGGGGAAGTACACCTCGACCCACGCGTGGGAGTCGAGGCCGCGGACGACCCACTCGTCCTCCGAGACGCGCTGGCCGGGCGTGTACCCCACCGCGAACCGGGCGGGGACGTCCTGGGACCGGAGCATCGCGACCATCGCGGTGGCGTAGTAGGTGCAGTAGCCCCGCTCCATGTCGAAGATGAACGACTCGGCGATGTTGCCGTCGGGCCGGGAGACGTCGAGCGAGTACTGCTTGTTGGTCTCGAGCCAGCGCTCGACGGCCTTCGCGGTCGCGTAGGGCGTCGTCGCGTTCGCGGCCGCCGCGATGCGGTCGGTCCGCTTGCGGATGCGGTCGGCCGAGCTCGCGGGCAGCTGGAGGTAGCGGCTCTCGACGTACTCGGGGTAGTCGGTGCCGGCGGTCCGGAGCCGGCGCTCCGTGGGGTCGGGCACCCGGCTCACGACCGTGTAGCGCTCGCCCTCGCGGAGCGCGCCCACGAGGTCGAAGCCGCCGAGCGAGGTGACCCGGACGTTGTCGCGATCGCCCGACTCCAGCCGGGTCGGCCGCCACGCCGCGGGCATCGCGCCCATCCGCTCGGCCTTCACCTCGACGGTCTGGGTCACCTCGTCGGCGGGGCCGGGCGGCGCGGGCTGGGACCGGTACGGCCCGCCCTCGCCGGCCCGGATCCAGCCGTTGCCGTCGTAGCGGTCGTACGCCGCCACCCGCCAGTAGGCCCGGTCGGTCGACTCGACGGTGAACCGGACCTTCGGCGAGAGCCGGATCGACCCCTTGATCGACATCCGCTCGGGGTTCGAGACGAACGCCCCCTCGACGGTCGGGGTGCCCGCCCCGCCGCCGGGCAGGACGGGGCTCGGGCCGCCGCCCGGCACCAGGGTGGCACTCGACGCGAGCACCACCATCGCCACCAGCACGACCGCCAGGACGTCGACCTGGGCGGTCGTGCCGCCCCGGCGCGCGAGCGTGCCGAAGCCCAGCGTCGCGGCCGCTCCGAGCGTCCCGACCAGCGTGGCGAAGGTGCCGAGGTCGCCGGTCAGCACGAAGAAGCCCATCGCGGTGCCGGCCGCGCCGACCGCCAGCGCGTAGCGCCGCCGGAGCACGAGGTACCACGGCGCGAAGACCATCGCCGGCGCGACGCCGAGCGCCCACGCGCCGACCTCGGTCATCCGGAGCACCGACAGCCCGGTGAGCAGCGCGACGTTGTCGGCCACCAGCTTCCCCGCCGACACCGCGACCAGGTAGGCGCTGGGCACCGCCAGGTAGTAGGCGACGATGCCGACCGCGAGCAGGCCGACCGCGAGGGCGGCGGCCTGGACGAGCCGGAGCCGCCGCGCGACCGCCGCGCCCGCGACCAGCGTCGCGGCCACCAGCGCCAGCAGGGTCGTCGTCCCGCCGACGATGTCGGTGATGTGGTAGAGCACGCCGAGGTAGGTCGACGCCGTGACCGCGAGCGACCCGACCGCGAGCCAGTGGTACGGCACCGACGCGTCGCCGAGGTCGAGGGCGTCGCCGACGGCGTCGGCGGCCGCCGCACCGTCCGCGCGCGCGTCGGTCGCGCCGGCGCTGTCCGCGCTCACCGCCGGTCACCTCCGGCGCGGGGCCCGCGGCCGTCGGCGAGCGCAGCGTGCTCGCCACCGGTCGGCGCCGACTCGCGGCCGACGCCAGACTCGCGGCCCCCCGACAGCTGGTCGAAGGTGACGGTGCGCTCGCCGATGGTGATCCGGACGTCGTCCTCGCCGCCGCGACCCTGGATCACCACGTCGACGTCCTCCCGGCGGTGCTCCGCCACCGTCCCGGGTGTCGCCCGGGCGAGCGCGGTCAGGAGGTCGGTGCGGTGGTCGGGGCCGGCGTCGGGCTCGACCCGGTCGCCGGGGAGGGTCAGCCCGACCGCGAAGCCGGCGTCGAGCAGGTACGCCAGCACGCTGGCGGTCGCCTCGGCGGCGTCGTCCATCCGGCCGCCGTCGGCCTCCGCGAGCAGCTCGATCCGCTCGCGCTCCTCGTCGGCCTCGAACTCCATCACCACGAGCTCGCCGTCGGCGCGCTTCGCGCTGGCCTTCCAGTGGACGTTCCGGAGCGGGTCGCCCCGCTCGTACTCCCGGAGCTGGTCGAACCGGTCGCGGCCGCCGACGCCGAACCGCTCGCTGAGCGCCGCGAAGTCGCTGACGTCGTCGAGCCGGCGGATCCGGGGGAACACCACGACCTCCCGGGAGACGCGGTAGGTGTGGGTCGCCGCCCAGACGCCAAGCACGTCCTCGAGGACCACCTTGACCGGGCCGACCGACTGGAAGCCCCGGTCGCGGAGCGTCGCGCCGACCGTCAGGTCGCCGTCGGCGACCGTGGTCTCGACCGTCGACTCGTCGAGCTCGAGCCCGTCGGCGGCGCTCAGCCGGACCGTCGCGGCCATCGGCGGCGACACCGCGAACTCCAGCGCTATCGTCGCGCGCTCGCCGGCGAAGCCGAACTCGGGCGCCTCGACGGCGAGGTCGGGCCGGCCCGCGCGCCGGACCTGGAGCCACCCGGCCGCGAGCGCGACGAGGGCCGGGCCGACCACCGCGTTGAGCGAGCGGGCGCCGAACCCCGCGGCCAGCAGGACGGCGCCGGCCGCGACCGCCGCGAGCGCCCAGCCGCGTCGCGTCAGCATCTCACTCCACCGGGACCGACTCGAGCGCCTCGGCGATCAGGTCGCGACCTGACCGGCCCGACGACGCGCCGGTCCTGACCCGGTGGGCGAGCACGGCCTCGGCCTCGGCCTGGACGTCGTCGGGGACGACGTAGTCGCGGCCGTCGAGCACCGCCCTGGCCTGGGCCGACCGGAGCAGCGCGATGGAGCCCCGGGGGCTGACCCCCAGGTCGGCGTGGTCGCGGGTGTAGTTGGCCAGCCGGGTCACGTACGCCCGGACCGCCTCGCCCGCGGTCGCGTCCGCCACGGTCTCGCGGGCGGCCAGCACGTCCTCGGCGGTCGCCACGGGTTCGAGGTCGTCGATGGGGTGGCCGCCGGTGACCCGCCGGAGCACCTCCGACTCCTCGTCCGGTGAGGGGTAGCCCAGCGTGAGCCGCTTGGCGAACCGGTCGATCTCGGCGATCGGGAGGTCGTAGGTCCGGTCGGCCTCGACGTCGTTCTGGGTGGCGATGACGGTGAACGGCTGGTCGAGCTCGTAGGTCTCGCCGTCGACGGTGACCTGGGCCTCCTCCATCGCCTCGAGCAGCGCGCTCTGGGTCTTGGGCGGCGCGCGGTTGATCTCGTCGGCCAGCACCACGTTGCCGAACACGGGGCCGGGCCGGAACTCGAACTCCCGGGTGCGCTCGTCGAAGACGTTGACCCCGGTCACGTCGCTGGGCATCAGGTCGGGGGTGAACTGGACCCGGGAGAACTCGCAGTCGATCGAGCGGGCCAGCGACCGGGCGAGCATCGTCTTGCCGACGCCGGGCACGTCGTCCAGCAGGAGGTGACCCCGTGCGAGGATGGCGGTCACGATGTGCTCGGTCACGTCGCGGTGGCCCACGATGACCCGCTCGACGTTCTCGACGACTCGCTCGGCGACGCCGGCCGCCTCGGCGACCGAGAGGGGGTCCGGCGACGCGTCGGTTCGGGGCGTTGGGGGATTGGCTTCCGTCATGGGTAGCTCCGTCCGCACGCGGAGGGCGAGAAGGTCGGCGACCCGCCGGCCGCCGGGCGTGCGATTGCTACCCCTACCTATCGGCCCCACCTTTGAAACTTTTGTCCCGGTGGAAACGTGTCCCCTCGCCGTCCCGACTGTCGCGCCGTCGGCGAAACGGGCCGTTTCCGACGCGGTGGCTGACGCGTTCGTGACACGTCAGTTACGTGACGGCCAGAGCTTTCATACGTTCGTCACTCCAACCCCCCGACAGCCCGTATGCCTCCCGAGAATCTCTTCGACGAGTCTGCCGAGGACACCCGGACTGCCATCATGGAGGCGACGTATCACGCGCTGGTCGAGCACGGCTACGCCGGGCTCAGCATCCAGCGCATCGCCGACCAGTTCGACAAGAGCAAGTCGCTGCTGTACCACCACTACGAGGGGAAGGACGACCTACTGGTCGACTTCCTCACGTTCTACCTCGACTACCTGCAGCGCGAGACCATGGTACCTCCGGACGCGCCGGCCGCGGAGCGGCTCCGGACGTTCTTCGCGGGCATCGACCCGGCGGACCCCGCGAGGACCGACGAGTTCGTCGGCGTCTTCGTCGAGCTCCGGGCCCAGGCGGTCCAGTGCGACGACTACGAGCAGCTGATCACCCGGACCGACGAGTACATCCGCGAGTACCTCGCGTCGATCATCGAGGACGGCATCGAGCAGGGGTCCTTCCGCGAGGTGGACCCGGACCGGACCGCGGCGTTCCTCGTCTCGATACTCGACTCCGTGCTACTGCGGCGCACCACCACCACCGACGACGAGGCGGTGGCGCGGGACGTCCTCGACGAACTGGACCACTACCTCGAGACCAGACTGTACCGCGAGGACTGAGCGACCGCCCGGAACGCCCCGACCGGTCCCGGCGGACCGCACCGGCCCCTCGGCCTACCACTCCTTGCAGTCGGCGCAGACCAGGTCGCCGCCGCGCTCGCCGTCGGCCCGCCACCGGCGCTCGACCGACGCGCCGCAGGCGGCGCACTCGCCGCCGCCGGGCGACCACCCGAACGTCGAGACCGCCGGCTCGGCCGCCTCCGTGGCGGCCGGCGGTTCGCCGGCGTCCGCCCCCGAGTCGTCCGTTCCGGCGGCCGTCTGTTCCGCGTCCGCACGTCCATCGTCCGCCGGTTCGGCGTCCGCCTCGCTCTCGGGCGAGTCGGGGGAGGCGAACCGGTCGAGCGACGCGTCCTCGGTCACGGGGCCGTCTACGCAATCCCCGGTGGTAAGCGTGCCGGAGTCCGCGGCCGGCGTCGCCCGCCCGCAGACGGAGCAAACAAGTACCCTCGTTACGGACGGTCACGCATGGCGAGCATCATCCAGAACATCCTGGACATGACCGGCTACATCGGCGACGCCGCGCTGTCGTTCCCGACCTCGATACTGCTCGTGCTGATCGGATTCGTGCTGATCACGGGCTCGGTGCTCGTGTTCGCGTACCTCACGGCGGGGGCGCTCGTCGACCTCGTCACTCCCGAGTCGCTCGGTCGACCGCCCCAGCAGCGAGGCTGACCGCCGCCCGCGGGTCCGGTCCCAGCGGCGACCCGGCGACGAAGCTGTCGGCGTACTCGAGCACCCCCGAAATCTTCTCCGCGGCGGTCTCCGCCGTGCCGGCGATGCAGAACGCGTCGAGCATGGCGGGCGTGACCGCCTCGAACGCGGCCGAGAACTCGCCCGCCTCGATGGCCTCGCCGATCTCCTCGGCGCGCTCCCGGTCGATGCCGTGCCTGTCGAGCACCGGCGGCGCCGCCCCGGCCGCGATGAACGCCACCGGCGGCCGCGCGGCCTCCCGGGCGGCGTCGGCGTCCTCGGCCACGCTGACGCTGGCGTAGGCCGCGAAGTCGAAGTCGCCCCGCTCGTCGGGGCGCTCGGCGAGTCCCGTCTCGACCTGCTCGTCGGCCCACGCGAAGTCGTCGGGGTGGGAGGCGTTGACCAGGACCCCGTCGGCGTGCTTGGCCGCCATCCGGATCATGTGCGGGCCCTGCGCGCCGACGTAGACGGGGATAGCATCTATCGCTTCGGCGTAGTTGAGGCCCGCGTCGGTCGCCCGGAAGGTGCCGTCGTGGTCGACGCGCTTGCCGGCCCAGAGCTTCTGGGCCACCTTCATCGTCTCCAGCACCCGCCGGAGGGGCCTCTCGCGCTCGACGCCGAGGTTGGCGAGCGTCGAGCGGTCGCCCGCGCCCAGCCCGCAGACCGCCCGGCCGCCGCTGGCCTCCGCCAGCGTCGCCACCCGGGAGGCGAGCGCGACCGGGTGGGTCTCGTAGGGGTTGGCCACGCCCGGCCCCACGAGCAGATCGTCGGTCGCGGCCGCTATCCGGTCGAGCACGACGAACGGGTCGCGGTTGTTGTAGTGGCAGCTCGCGAACGCGGCGTCGAACCCCTCGGCCTCGGCGGCCTCGCCGATCGCGACGAGGTCCTCGATCGGGTGCTCGGGCGTGAGCTCAATTCCGCGCAAACTCCCACCCCCTGAGCGCCTGCCGGACGAAGTCGCCGTCGACGTCGCGGTAGAGGTTGTCCGACCCCTCGTGGTCGCCGAACTCCCAGTCGCGGACGACCGCCACCGGGAGGCCGTCGTCGCCCTCGCCGGTCACCAGGTTGGCGGCGGCCGCCAGCTCGTCGACGACCGCCTCGACCGTGACCTCGAGCTCGTGGCCGTCGCGGTCGCGCTCGCCCCGCCAGTCCCGCGAGGCCGGCATCCCCGCCCAGCCGATGGCGACGCCGCGCTGGCCGTGCCGGAACGGCCGGCCCGAGGTGTCGGTCACGATCACGGCGGGGTCGGCCGAGAGGTTCCGGCGGATGCGGGCGGCGCTCTCGCTCGGGCGCTCGGGCAGCAGCAGCAGGTCGTGGCCCTCGTCGCCGACGTTCGACCGGTCGATGCCCGCGTTGACGCCGACGTGGCCGAACCTCGTGGCGGTGAGCAGGAACGGCGCCTCCGTGATGATCTCGGTGCTCTCCTCCAGGACGGCCTGCGCGAACCGGGGGTCCTTCTCCTCGCCCGAGATGGCTTCGAGCCGCTTGGCGAGCTCCCTGGCCCGGGGGCCGGCGGGGAAGTCCTCGAGGTCGGCCAGCCGGCCCTCGGCCTTCGAGACGACGGTGCTGGCGACCAGCACCACGTCGTCGTCCCGGAGGTCGGTCCGGGCCTCGACGAGCGCCGCGAGGTCGTCGCCCGGCCGGACCTCGGGGAGCCCCGGCACCGCGAACACGTTCATGCACTGGGGTTGGCGCGTCGCGGGTAAAAACCCGCCCGAAACGGGCAAGCGGTGCTGGGCGGGGACGGACCGACGGGTCCGGTCGCCGAACCGCCCGGGGACGCCTACACGCCCCGGTCGTCGAGCGGTTCGACGTGGTCGTCGGCGCTGTTCTCGTCCACGTCGTGGGACTCGGCGACGTGCTGGCGCACCTCCTCGTGCTCGCCGCGGAAGTCGCCGCACACGTCGCACCGGTGTGTCTCGACTGGCATCGGAATCACGGCCCGCAGACGCGGACCGCGTCGGAAATGGGCGTCTACCGGCTTGAAGCACGTGGCCGACCCGGCGCGGGAGCGTGACGGCGTCGACAGCGCGCCGTCCCCGCCGGTCGCATCTGCGGGGCGGTCCGCCGGTCGGTCCTCGGCCGGTGCGCGGTTCTCGTCCTCTGCGGTCACGCGAGCACGCGGTCGCGCGCTCGGTCCCGGGCGAACCTCTCGAAGTTCTCGAAGACCCGCTTCGAGTCGGCGACTTGGCGGTCGGCGCCCGCCTGGACCTGGTCGAGCACGCGGCGGATCTGCCCGTCGTCGACGTCCTTGTACTCCATGGCGGCCTTCGCGGTCTCGAGGTCGAAGTCGGGGTGGAACTGCACGCCGAACGCGGCGCCCTTCCGGAACGCGTGGAGCGAGAAGTTGTTCTCGGCGAGCCTCTCGGCGCCCGGCGGGAGCTCGGCCACCGCGTCGGAGTGGGCGGTGAAGGCGACGAACCACTCGTCGGCGCCGTCGAGCAGGCGAGAGTCGCCGGTTCGGTGGACCTGGTGGTAGCCGAGCTCGTACGTGCTCATGCTCTCGACCTCGCCGCCGAGCGCGTCGACGAGTAGCTGCTGGCCGAAGCAGACGCCCAGCACCGGGACGTCGCGGTCGAGCGCCTCGGCGACCCAGGTCTCGAGGTCGTCGATCCAGGCCTCGTCGTCGTTCACCGACGACCGCGACCCCGTGACGACCGCGCCGTCGTAGTCGCGGGTCGGCGGCAGGTCGCCGCCCTTCGCGTCGAACGCCGTCAGCTCCGCGTCGAGTTCGCGCCGGAAGTTGCGCCGGGTGGGCGTCCCCAGGTGGGACGCGTCGAGTAACGCGAATTCCATCGTTCTCGGGGCCGACTAGCGGCCTGACGCGGAAACGGCTGGTGGCGCTCCGCCGGCGGGACGCGTCGGTCTCGACGCAACCCGCCTCAGTCCTCGACCTCGATCTCCTCGTCGTCCTCGAAGACCCTGACGTCCACTTCGCCCTCGACGATCTCGACGGTCATCATCGTCTCGCGCTCGGCGGGGGAAGCCCCGGTCGCGCTCCCGGGGTTCAGGAAGCGGATGCCCTCGATGTCGTCGTCGACGACCTCGTGGGTGTGGCCGGCGATGGCGATGCCGGGACCGGTGAGTTCCTCGCTGATGGCCTCGGCGACGGTCTCCTCGTACTCATCGGGGCCGGCCGCCGTGCCGTGGGTCACGACGAACGTGGTCCCGCTGACCTCGACCGCGGCGACCCGCGGCAGGTCGAGCGACGCGGGGTCCATGTTGCCGGCGACCGCGGTGAAGTTCTCCCCCGCGAGGTCCGCGACCCGCTCGTAGGCCTCCGGGCTGTCGAAGTCGCCGGCGTGGATGGTGTGGTCGGCCTCGCCGACGCGCTCGGCCACCCAGTCGGGGATGCGGTCGGCGCGCGACGGGACGTGCGTGTCGCTGAGGATGGCTACCTCGACCATGCGACCACGTTCGACCCGGGCCGGGAAAAAGCTGGAGGCGAGCGCGGCACGCCGTCGGTTCGCCGTCGGCTCGCCGAATCGGGGAGCCGCGGCCGAGGATTCGTTCACGGTCGGTGACCTTTTGCCCGAGGCCGTCGTGGACCGCCACGGGGGAGAAGTGGGTAATGCTATCACAGGGTGAACGAATCGCGGCAGTACTACTGGCGATCGGGCTGCTCGCGTCGAGCGCGGCCGGGGCGACCCTCGGCGGTGCGCCGGCCGACGCGACGGCGGTCGCGGCCGACGCGGGACCGACTGCGGCCGACGCGGGACCGAGCGCCAGCGCACAGGACGGGGGCGGACAGAGCGGCGTGGAGAACGTCTCGACGGAGTGCGCGGCGTCGGTGCCCGCGAACGGCGCCGACCCGAGCTCGGACGTCAAGGGGTGGGAGAACGGCCTCTGGTACAACGCGTCGCTCGACGTGAACCAGAACGACGGGGTCCAGCGGGGCGAGCGCGAGCGCATCGTCTCGCGGACGATGGCCCGCGTCGAGGCGATCCGGTGCATCGAGTTCAACCAGTCGGTGCCGGTGTCGGTCGTCAGCAGGCAGGAGTTCCAGCGCCGGCAGCTCCAGCGCAACGCCTCCAAGGGGCTCCGGGCGTTCGACAACGTCAAGTTCGAAGCGCTGTTCCTGATCAACGAGTCGGCCGACTCCATCGCGGTCCAGAACCGGAACCGCGCCAGCGGCGTCCTGGGCTACTACAGCCCGCGGCGCGACGAGATCGTCGTCATCGCCGAGAGCACCGAGGACCTCCGCATCGACGAGCTGACCCTGGCCCACGAGCTGATGCACGCCTGGCAGGACCAGCAGTACAACCTCTCGGGCTCCGAGCTCCAGGCCCAGCTCCGCGACCAGGTCAACGCCCGCAACGGCGTCATCGAGGGCGACGCCAGCTACGTCGAGACCCTCTACGAGGCGAAGTGCAACGCCGGGTGGGAGTGCCTCGACGCGCCCCGGCCGAGCGCCGGCCAGCTCGCCAACATCGGCGTCTACCTGCTGAAGTACCAGCCGTACAGCGACGGCCCGGCGTTCATCCGGATGGTCCACGAGACCGGCGGCTGGGACGCGGTCAACTCGCTGTACCGGCGCCCGCCGGCGAGCACCGAGCAGGTCATCCACCCGCTGAAGTACCGCAACGACCCGGTGACGAACGTGACCATCAACGACACCGCGGCGGGGTCGTGGGAGCGCGTGAACGCGCCGAACCGGCCCAACTACGGCCAGCTCGGCGAGGCCGCGGCGATGATGATGTTCGTCTACCCGTACTACCACAGCGGGGGCCAGACCCAGATCGTGCCCCGCGACGAGTGGTTCGACTACAACCAGTCGGGCGGCGTCAGCACGTTCGACCCGCTGAACTACGAGTCGGACTTCTCGGCGGGCTGGGACGGCGACCGGCTCCACGCCTACCGGAACGACGCCGGCGAGTTCGGCTACGTCTGGCGGCTCGCGTGGGACTCGCCGCAGGACGCCCGGCAGTTCGTCGAGGGCTACCGCCGGGTGCTCCGGTACTGGGGCGGCCAGCAGGTCGGCCCGAACACCTGGCGCATCGCGGAGGGCGGGTTCGCCGACGCGTTCTACGTCCAGGTCGACGGGCGGAACGTCACCATCGTGAACGCGCCGACGGTGGGCCAGCTCTCGGAGATCCGGCCCGACATCGGCCCGATCGCGACAAACCAGACGACCACCGCCGCCGGCGGTCAGGCAGACGGGACGACCGCCGCGCCGGGTGACGGCGCGAGCGAGACGACGAGCAACGCGACGGCGGACAGCGCCGAACTGGCGGTCCGGACGACCACCGCGGCCTGAAGAGGGGCCGCGACGGCCGCGTCGGTCTCGGGCCGACAGCGTCTCCGGTCGCGAACGACCCGGCGCTCCGCCGGTGAGGTCGCGTCTCCGGTCCCGCCGAACCCGGTATTCAAGCCGCTCGGGACCGACGCGTCCGGCATGGAGGAGACGCACGTCGTCACCTGCTTTCTGCGGAACCGCGGCGAGGTCCTGCTGCTCAGGCGCTCCGACGAGGTGGGCTCGTACGCCGGCCTGTGGGGCGGCGTGGCGGGCCACGTCGAGGGCGACCCCGACGCCGGAGGACGAACCGCGTCCTCCGAGCCCACGCCCGCCGACGCTCGCAAGGACGTCGCGGCCCGCGAAGACACCACGGCCCGCGAAAATGACACGGCCCGCGAGGACGCCGCGGCCCGCGAGGAGATCGCCGAGGAGACGGGGCTGCTCGACGCCTGCACGCTCGCCCGGAGGGGCGTCAGCTTCAGCTTCGAGGACGAGGAGCTGGACACGGAGTGGGTCGTCCACCCGTACCTCTTCGACTGCGAGCGCCGCGACGCAGAGACCGACTGGGAGACCGCCGACGCCGAGTGGGTCCACCCGACCGAGATACTGCGGCGCGAGACGGTCTCGAACCTCTGGACCTCCTACTCCCGGGTGGCCCCGACCGTCGGCCGGGTCGCCGAGGACGAGGACCACGGGTCGGCCTACGTCTCGGTCCGGGCGCTCGAGGTGCTGCGGGACCGGGCCGGCAGCTTCGCGGTGCAGGAGACTGGCGGGTGGGACCAGCTGGCCGACCTCGCCGACGCGCTGCTCGACGCCCGACCGAGCATGGCCGCGGTCGGCAACCGGGTGAACCGGGCGATGGCCGACGCCGCCGACGAGGGCCGGACCCCCGAGGCCGTCGAGCGGGCCGCCCGCGATGGCATCGAGCGCGCCTACCGGGCCGACGAGCGGGCCGCCGAGGCCGCGGCCGACCGGATTCGCGGCGACCGCGTGCTCACCCTCTCGCGGTCGGGGACCGTGCTCGACGCCCTGCCCGCGGCCGCGGCGGCGTTCGTCGCCGAGTCGCGGCCGGCCCGCGAGGGCGTCGGCGTCGCGGAGGCGCTCGCCGAGAGCGCGGACGGGGAGCGCCCCGAGGTGACGCTCCACACCGACGCCGCCGCGGCACACGTGCTGGCGACCGCCGACGTCGACGCGGTGGTCGTCGGCGCCGACGCGGTCCTGCCGGACGGGCGGGTCGTCAACAAGACCGGCACCCGCGGAGTCGCGATCGCCGCGGCCCGCGAGGGCGTCCCGGTCCACGCGGTCGCGGCGAGCGACAAGGTCCGGACCGACGACGCGGTGCATCTGGAGGAGGGTGAGGCCGGCGCGGTGTACGACGGCGAGGCCGACATCGACGTGCTGAACCCGACCTTCGACGCGACGCCGGCCGACCTGATCGCGAGCGTCGTCACGGAGCGCGGCGCACTGGACGCTGACGGCGTCTCGCAGGTGGCCGAGGAGCTACAGGAGCTCGCGGCGTGGCGCGACGGCGAGTAGGCCGGACCGGTAGTCGGGCGGTCGACCCGGACACGCAAGAGCCAAGGCCGCGACGCGCCAACCCCCGACGGGCGGCAGTGACGAGGGTTACCCCCACCGAGCCCCTTCTGACGAGGACCTTCAACCGAGCCGCCCTTCGACGCGACGCGGCGTCCGCACCGAACACCTTTACCCGAAGATTCAACCGCGGAGCATTCGGAGACGTACCCATGCAGGTAGGACGCATCGGCATCCACGAGTCGGTGAGCGCCGTCTTCCCGCCCGAGGAGCTGCGAGACGAGCTGTCGGAATCAGGCCCGGCGGTCGCCGTGGTCGACGACGACGAGCTCGACGACTGCGACGCGGTCGTGGCGTTCGGCCACTCCCCGGCCTTCCTCGACTCGGGCGTCGAGTGGGTCCACTCCATCCAGGCCGGGTACGACGCGTTCCCGCTCGACGAGTTCGAGGCGGCGGGCGTCGCGCTGACCAGCAGCACGGGCATCCACGACACCAGCGTCGGCGAGTTCGCGGTCGGCCTGATGCTGACGTTCGCCCGCCGGCTCCACACCTACGTCCGCCAGCAGGAGGCCCACGAGTGGGCCCACCCCGAGTGGGACGCCCCGTTCACCCTCCAGGGCGAGCGGTGCTGCGTCGTCGGGCTCGGCACCCTCGGCCGGGGCATCGCCGAGCGCGCCGACGCCCTCGGCATGGAGGTCGTGGGCGTCCGGCGGTCGGGCGAGCCCGCCCCGCACACCGAGACCGTCTACACGCCCGACGACCTCCACGAGGCGGTCGCGGGCGCCCGGTTCGTCGCGCTGGCGGTGCCGCTGACCGACGAGACCGAGGGGCTGTTCGGCGCCGCGGAGTTCGCCGCGATGGACGACGGCGCCTACCTCGTCAACGTCGCCCGCGGCCCCGTGGTCGCGGAGGACGAGCTGGTCGCGGCGCTCCGCGAGGGCGAGATCGCCGGCGCCGGCCTCGACGTGTTCGAGGCGGAGCCGCTGCCCGAGGACTCCCCGCTGTGGGACTTCGAGGAGGTCGTCGTGACGCCCCACCGGGCGGCGGCCGAGCGCGACTACCACCGCCACATCGCGGGGCTGGTCCGGGAGAACCTCGACCGGCTGGCGTCGGGCGACGAGATGACGAACCGGGTCGTCTGATCGGAGTGACGCCGGCCGCCGTCACTCGCCGGGCGGCGTCATCCCGGCGTGCTCGTCGGCGTCCTGCACCCGCCACATCCGGGCGCGGAGGTCGTCGGGCATCGCGGGCACGTCGAGGTCGGCGAGCCGGTCGAGGTCGTCGGCCGGGACCGGGAACTGCCGGAGGTCCTTGTGGAGCGCGATGCCGGCGTAGGCGCCGTCGCCCAGCGCGATGGGCGTCTGGTTCTGGCCGTGGGTCAGGTCGCCGACCGCGTAGACGCCGTCGACGCTGGTCTCGCGGTTCTCGTCGACCGCGACCGAGCCGTCGTCGTTGCACTCACAGTCCAGGCCGGTCGCGAGCTCGTTGTTGTACTCCCGGCCGTAGACCGCGAAGCCGCCGCCGTACTCCCGGGTGTGGCCGTCGGCGAACTCCAGGCCGCCGAGCCACTCCTCGGCGTCGCCGCCGCGGTCGGGGTCGGTCGCGGCGTAGGCGTGGTCGACCCGGTCGTCGACCACCTCGACCGGGTGCTCGCGGACCTGCGCGGCCGCGTCGTCGCCCCACGTCGGCTCCTCGTCGTTGAGCAGCAGGTCGACGTCGTCGGTGAAGTTGAGCAGGATCATCGCCACCTCGGCGGCGTGGTCGTCGTGGCCGAGCACGAACACGGGGTCGTCGCCGAGAGTGTAGGCGTCGCAGTGGAGGCAGTAGTGGAGTCCCCGGCCGGCGAACTCCCGGAGGTTGCGGACCTGGGGCGGGACGTCGGTGAAGCCGGTGGCCAGCACCACGCGGTCGGCCCGCAGCGCGACGCTCTCGGCGTCGACCCGGAATCGGGTGTCGTCGCTCCGGTTCTCGAAGTCGGCCGCGTCGGCGTCGGGGTCGATCCGATCGACGGAGCGCACGTCGTCGCGGTAGTAGTCGGCGCCGTACTCCTCCAGCTGGTCGACGGCGAGTTCGGTCACGTCCCGGCCGGAGGTCTCCTCCGAGACCCCGACCAGGTTGTGGACGTGCGAGACCGTCTCGTACCGGCCGCCCTCGCGGTTGACGAGCGCGGTCCGGTGGCCGAGCCGGGTCGCGTACAGCGCGGTCGTGAGCCCCGCGGGGCCACCGCCGACGACGACCACCTCGTAGGCCGGAGTCTGTGCCATTACCTCGGGTACGGGCGACGGGATGTTCCGACTTGGGGCCGCGGAATCGGAGAAGAAGCGCAGCGGTCCGGAGCGCCGTCAGTGGCCCACGTACTCGTCGCGCAACCGGATCTCGTCGTCGGTCACCTCGCCGACGGCGTCGTGCCGGAGCGGGTAGGCGTCGCGGGTGTCGCTGCCCCAGTCGAGCTTGGTCTTGAGCGGGCCCGCGATGTCGTCGTCGGGGTCGACGTAGGCGGTCCCGTCCTCGACGTCGGTGACCACGCCGATCCGGTTGCCCTCGCCGTCCAGCACGACGTTCGCCACCTCGTCCTCGGTCAGGTCTGGCATAGGAGGGCGGTCGGCGCCGAGCGTGGTAGGCGTGGTGGCCGACCGCCGATGCGGGCGGCGGCGGGCAACCGTACCCGTTGGCAAGGACTGATTTTGCTCGCGTTAGGCGACAATTAGCGGGCCGGACCGTCAGGCGACGTTCCGGAACTCGAAGCGCGCGCCGCCCGACTCGCTCTCGGTCACCGAGACCTCCCACTCGTACACCTCGGCGAGCTTCCGGACGAACGCCAGCCCGAGCCCGGTCCCGCCGCTGTCGGCGGCCGTCGTGTACCCCTCGTCGAAGACCGCCTCGCGCTCGTCCTCGGGGATGCCGACGCCGTCGTCCGCGACGTAGAACCCGGACGGGAGGTCGCCGACCGTGACGGTGACGTCGGCCCCGGCCTGTTCCACGGCGTCGTGAGACTGCGCCTCACGGCCTGTCGAGCCGTGCTCGACAGCGTTGTCGAGCAGGTTGCGGAACAGGTGGCTGACGTACGTCTCGTCGGCCTCGATGGTGCGGTCGAGGTCGACCCGGAGCGCGGCGTCGGGCGCCTCGACCGTCTCCCACACGTCGCGGGCGGCGTCCCCGAGGTCGATCGGCGCGCGCTCGCCGACCGCCTCCCGGCCCCGGGTCAGAATCAGCAGGACGTCGACCATGTCCTCGATGCGGTCGAACGCCTCGGTGACGTAGTCGATCGCCTCGGCGTTCTGCTCGCCCGAGAGCTGCTGGCCGTAGATCTGGCCGATGGTGACGGGGTTGCGGAGCTCGTGGGCCAGCATGCTGGCGAACGATTCAAGCCGGTCGTTCTTCTGCCGGAGCTGGGCCTCGCGGTGGGTGCGTTCGAGTTCGTAGCTCACGCACTGGCCCATCAGGTCGAGGAACGTGCGCTCGGCCTTGGCGAAGGGCTGCTCGCGGGGCGTCTCCGAGGCGAAACACAGCGTCGCGTGCTCGTCGTTCCCGACGTTGACCGTCGTCGCGAAGTAGGCGTCGAGCCCGAACCGTTCGTACGCGGGGTCGTCGGTCCACCCGGCCTCCGCCGCGGACCTCACGGAGACGGGGTCGGGCGAGGCGAGCAGCTTCTCGCAGTACGTGTTCGAAAGCGAGTCCGTGACGCCCGGCTCGATGCGGTCGTGGCCGCCGACCGCCTCGATGATCTCGAACGCGTCGTCGTCGTCGGTCCGGGCGAAGTACCCGATTTCGAGACCGAACCGATCGCAACCCAGTTCGAGCAGGTCCGCGAGCTTCGCCTCGAACGGGGCCGTCGAATCGGCGACGGTCTCGTACAGCTCGCGCTGGTACCGCTCGTGGGTCTTGCGCTCGTCGATGGGTCGGACGTTCGCGAGCACGAGCTCGCGACCGTCGAGCGAGACCGCCGCCGCCGAGATCTCCGTCGGGACGTCGCGGCCGTCCCTGGTGCGGCAGTGGAGGTCCTCGCTCCACGCCGAGCCGGTCTCGAGCGCCCTGTCGAGGAACGCGCGGCACTGCTCCCGTTCGTTCGGGTGGATGTCGGACGGGCGCAGCGACGCGAGTTCGTCCCGGGCGTACCCCAGCATCCGGGCGGCCGCCGCGTTCGCGTCCACGAGTTCGTCGGCCTCGGGGTCGACGAGGAGGACGCCGTCGTTGCTCTGTTCGAACACCGTCTCGAACCGGGTCTTGGTGCGTTCGAGCTGGCGCTCGCGCTGGCGGCGCTCCAGCTCGTACTTCACCCACTGGCCCATCAGGTGGACGAACGTGCGCTCCTCGTCGGTGATCGGGGTCTCGCGCGGCTCGGTCGAGACGAACCAGAACGTCCGGTCGGGGCCGCCCTCGACCGTGAGGTGGGTGCCGAGGTACGTCCGCACGCCGAACCGTTCGTAGCACACTCTGTCCTCGAACCCCGCGTCGACGGGGTCGGTCACGGCGGCGGTCGCGCCGTCCTCGGTCACCAGCCGGCAGTACGTCTCCGAGAGGTCGGCCCGCGCCCCGGGCTCGAAGTGGTCGTGGTCGCCGCTGACGTGCTCGATCTCGAACAGGTCGGTCTCGGGGTCGACCCTGGACAGACCGCCGATCTCGAGGCCGAACTGTCGGCGGCCGAGGTCGAACAGCGCGTCGAGCTTCTCCTCGAACGACAGGGTGGGGTCGGAGGTCGTCTCGTAGCACTCCCGGAGGAACCGCTCGCGCTGGCGGCGGTTGAGCTCGTGACCGATCCACTGGCCCATGAGCTCGAGGTACATCCGGTCCTCGGCGGAGAACGACGCCGACTCCGACGCGGCCGGGAGGAACCCGAGCGTCCGGTCGGGGCCGCCGTCGACCGGGACGTAGGTCCCGAGGTACCCCTCGATGCCGAACTCCTCGAAGACCGGGATGTCCGCGAGCCCCTCGGCGGCCGGGTCCGTCACGAGGGCGGCCGACCGGATGTCGGCGGCCGCCTGGCAGTACGTGTCCGACAGCGGGAACTCCGCGCCGGGCTCGAAGTGGTCGTGGTCGCCGCTGAGGTACTCGACCTCGAAGTGGTCGGCGTCGGGGTCGACGCGGTTCAGCCCGCCCACCGCCAGGTCGAACTGCTCGCGGCCGAGGTCGAGGAGCGCGCGGACCTTCTCCTCGAACGACAGGGTCCGGTCGGCCGTGACGGCGTGGAACTCACGGAGGAACCGGTCGCGCCGCTGGAGCCGGTCCTTCGCCTCGGTCCGCTCGCGGAGCGTCCCCAGCATCCGGTCGACCTCGCGGGCGGGGTCGTCGTCGAAGACCTCCTCGGGCGGCGTGTAGTAGACGTTGTGGCTGACGGCGCCGTCGTGGATGAGGTGGGGGTGGGAACGCACGATGTTCCGGACGAACTCGGGCGGGAACCGGCTCCGGTCGTACTGGCAGAGCGCGACGCAGTTCTCGGCGTCGAACAGCCGGTTGACCTTCGCCTCGTACTCCATGAACTGCTCGTAGGTGATGCGGTCGCCGTCGAGCCACGACGTCTCGGCGACGATGCGCAGCCCCTCGTACGCCGCGTCGGCTTCGGCGACGGTGTCGCCGTAGAACTCGACCATCTCGTCGGGCTCGAACGAGTCGTTCCGGAGGTACGTGTCGGACGCGGTGTGGAACGACAGCGCGCCGGAGTGGACCGCGGCGGCGACGTCGACGCCGCCGTCCCGGAGCGCCGCCCGGACCTCCGCTTCGCGGTCCTCGTCGACGACGTACATGACGCGCTCGCCCGACTCGAGACCGTGGCGGGCGAACGAGACGGCCGCGGCGAACCGCTCCTCGTCGGTCTCGTAGATCTGGGCGAAGTGGTCGTTGCAGTGGTGGCCGTCGAGGCGCTCGACGGGACCGCGGAACTCCGGGCCCGTCTCGAGCGCCTCGAGCCCGGGTTCGAGCGGCGCCCCGGCGGCCGGCGGCGGATGCTCGCTCACGGCGTCGCCTCCCCCCGTCCGGAGCGCCGTGGCCGGGCAGACGCGGCGCGCTCGACCGACCGGTAGATTCGGTTCATTACCGGTACCAGCGCTCCCGGCCGTAAAAAGATACTGTCGTCCGGGAGAACCCGTCTCACGGGATAGCTCCGCCCGCTCCGTCCAACGTTCTGTCGCGGAATCTACGAGAAGAACTTCAGCAGGTCGTCGCGCTGCTGCTCGTGGAGGTGGTCCTTCACGGCCTCGGTGAGCGCGTCGATGTTGCCGCGCTTGGCGCTGATCGGGGCGATGGTGTCGCGCCACTGCTGCCACGGCGGGTGCAGGCCCAGCCGGTCGCAGAGCTCGTCCAGGCGCTCGTCCTCGTCGTCGACCTTGTCCATCTTGTTGACCGCGACCACGACCGGGATGTCGACGTCCCGGAGGAAGTAGAACATCTCGACGTCGTAGGGGACCTCGTCCTCGCCGGAGTGACGGTCGATGATGTCGACCGCGCTCTTGCCGTCGACGACGAGCACGCCCACCAGGATCTTCTCGGCGTTGTCCTCGATGTACCGGACGATGTCGGTCTTGATCTGCTCGCGGCGCTCCTCGGGCACGCCCGACATGAATCCGAACCCCGGCAGGTCGGTCAGCACGAAGTCCTCGCTGGCCCAGTCGTAGTGGTTGGGCGACCGCGTGACCCCGGGCTTGCTCCCGGTGTCGAAGGTGTGGCCCGTCAGCTCGCGCATCAGCGTGGACTTGCCGACGTTCGACCGGCCGACGAACACCACCTCGGCGCCGCGGTCCGGGCGACTCTCGAACATACCGTCACTTGCCGGCGGCGGGGTTTAACGGCCGCGGTTGCGCCGGCTCGCCCCCGACGAGCCGGGGACGGGGCGCCGAGGGGCCGAGCCGCGCCGGGCGTGACACTCGGTATCAGGCGACATTTCCCGCCGCGAGCCGCCTCCGTCGGCGGGTCGCGGCTTATTTACCCCTTCCGTGCCATCCCCGAACGTATGCGGCTCGTGCAGGTTTCGATTCCGGCGGGCAAGCGAGAGCTGGTCGCCGACGTCCTGGAGGATGAGGGCGTCGACTACATGCTGACCGACGAGACCAGCGGCCGCGAGTACACCGCCATCGCCTACTTCCCGCTGCCGACCAGCGCGGTCCAGCCCGTCCTCGACAGGCTCCAGGACGCCGGCCTCGGCGAGGACCCCCACGCCGTCATCATCGACGCCGAGACCGACACCTCCCGCCGGTACCAGGAGCTCGAGAAGCGCTACGCCGAGCAGGGCGGCGACCCGGAGACCATCGCCCGCGAGGAGATCCGGACCGAGGCCCACGAGATGACCCCGGAGTTCCCGACGTTCGTGGCGATGACCGTCATCAGCGCGGTCGTCGCCACCGCGGGCATGCTGCTGGACTCGCCCGCGGTTGTCGTGGGGTCGATGGTCATCGCGCCGCTCATCGGCCCGGCGATGGGCGCGAGCGTCGGCACCGTGCTCGGCGACCGGGACCTGTTCCGTCGGGGCGTGAAGTACCAGTTCATCGGCGGCTTCGCCGCGATCGCGGCCGCCACCCTGTTCGCGGCCGCGGTGCGGTACGGCCTGCTCATCCCGCCCCAGACCGACGTGCTCGCCATCTCGCAGGTCAGCGGCCGGCTCACGCCGGACTTCCTCTCGCTGGCGGTCGCGCTCGGGGCGGGCGCGGCCGGCGTGCTGAGCCTCGCGTCGGGCGTCTCGGTCGCCATCGTGGGCGTGATGATCGCGGCCGCGCTCGTGCCGCCGGCCGCCGCGGTGGGCATCGCCATCGCGTGGTGGAAGCCGCTGGCCGCGGTGAGTTCGCTCGTGCTCGTGCTCGTCAACCTGCTGTCCATCAACCTCGCGGGGCTGGCGGTGCTGTGGTACCTCGACTACGGGCCGAAGAACATCTTCGAGCACGACCAGACCCGGTCGGCGCTGCTCAAGCGCGCCGGGATCCTCGTGGTCGCCATCGGCCTGCTCTCGGTGTTCCTCGGCGGCGTCACGTTCGCCACCGTCCAGGAGGCCCAGTTCCAGAACCAGGTCCGCCAGGAGGCCGACGCCGTGCTCGGCGACGGCGCGTACGACCGGGCGCGGCTGTTCGACATGGAGTTCCGCGGCAGCGGCACCATCCCGTTCGACCAGACCCAGCGCGTGGTCGTCACCGTGGGCCGGCCGCCCGACACGTCGTATCCGGACCTCGCCGAGACGCTGAGCCGGCGCATCAACCGCAACACGGGCCACGACGTCACCGTCCAGGTGCGGTACGTCGAGTACGACGTGGGCTCGCAGTGAACCCGCCCTGAAGGCGCAAGCGCCGGTTCGAGTCGAGCGGAACCTTATGTGTCGGTGCGTCGTACCGACGTGGCGATGTCCAGGGGAGTACTCGCAACGGTGGGTGTCGCCGTCCTGCTGCTGACGGCCGGCTGCGTCGGGAGCCTGAATCCGACGGGCGACGCCAGCGCACAGACAGTCCGACCGGCCGCCGAGGGCAAGACCATCAGCGTCTCGGCGACCGGGCAGGCCGCGGCCGAGCCCGACCAGGCGGTGCTGCGGGTCGCGGTGCTGGCCAGCGGCGAGGACGCGAACGCGGTCCGGGAGCGGCTCGCCGAGAACGCCACGCAGTTGCGCCAGGCGCTCCGTCGCGTCGGCGTCGGCGACGACCGGGTCCGGACGGTCGCGTTCAGCATCGACCGGGAGTACCGCGAGCAGAACGGCGACCGCGTCCCCGCCGGCTTCCAGGGGGTCCACGCCTTCGAGATCACCCTGTCGAACGCCAGCCGGGCCGGCGCGGTGCTCGACGCGGCAGTGTCGAACGGCGCCGACCGGGTCGACGGCGTCGAGCTCACGCTCTCGGAGGAGCGCCGGCGCGAGATCCGGGCCGAGGCGCTCCGGGACGCGATAGACAACGCCCGGGCCAACGCCGACGTCATCGCCGAGAGCACGAACCTGACCATCGAGGGGGTCCACAGCGTGTCGACCGGCGACTTCAGCTACAGTCCGATCCGGGTCGAGGCGCTCTCGGCCGACGCCGGCGGCCAGGCGGCGACGGAGATCGAGTCGGGGCCGGTCACCGTCACCGCGCAGGTGTCGGTGACGTACAACGCGACCGGGTGACGGTGCCGGCGCACCGAGGTGACGGGTAACGACCCGCCCGCCCGGCGGTCCCGCCGGGCGACGGCCTGAATTCTTTTGCGTCGCTAACCCGTGCCTCCCGTGTGCGCCTGATACACGTCCTGGTGCCGGACGAGCGCCGCGGCCCGATCCTGGGTGCGCTCGACGAGAAGCAGATCGACTACGCCGTCCTCGAGACCGACGAACGGTCGGGCGAGGCGGTGCTCGTGGAGTTCCCCCTGCCGAGCGACGGGGTCGGCGACGTGATGGACGCGCTCCGGGACGCCGGGCTCGAAGAGGCGGAGTACACCGTCGTGGGGACGGCCGAGACCGCCTCCACGTCGACCATGGAGCTGCTGGAGGACCGGTACTCCGGCGACTTCGACCCCCTGACCAGGCGGGAGCTCCGGTCGAAGGCCCGCGACATGGCCCACGACCTGACGTCGTTCGTCTGGATGATCTTCCTGAGCGCCGTCATCGCCACCGCGGGGCTGCTGCTCGACTCGCCCGCCATCGTCGTCGGGTCGATGGTCATCGCGCCGATGGTCGGGCCGGTGCTCACCGCGAGCGTCGGCGGGGTGACCGGGGACAGGGAGATGCTCGTCGACAGCATCAAATTGCAGGCGATCGGTCTCGCCGTCGCCGTCGTCACCGCGCTGGCGTTCGGCTACCTGCTCAAGGCGTTCTCGTTCGTCCCGCAGCTACAGATCACCGCGCTCGGACAGATCAGCTCCCGGGTCGCGCCGAGCCTGCTGACCGTGGCGGTCGGCCTCGCGGCCGGGAGCGCCTCGGCGTTCGGGCTGACGACGAAGGGGCCGACCTCGCTCATCGGCGTGATGATCGCCGCGGCGCTGATTCCGGCCGCCGCGACGACCGGCATCGCCACCATCTGGGGGTTCCCGGTCGTCGCGGCCGGGTCGCTGGTCCTGCTGCTCGTCTCGGTCACCGGCATCAACGTCGCCGCGTTCGTCACGCTGCGGTACCTGGGCTATCGGCCCGACGAGTTCGACTGGCGGTCCTGGGCGTTCGACGGGACCGGGCGGACCGCGACCGTCGCGCTCGCGGTGGCGGCGATCGTCCTCGTCGCCGGCGGCGCGACGTTCGCCACCTACCAGCAGATCACCTACTCGCGCGAGATCAACCAGCAGGTCAGTTCGGTGCTCGACGACCCGGCCTACGCCAACCTGACGTACGTCAGCACGAACACCCAGTTCGGCTTCACCGGCAACAACTTCGAGCCGGAGACGGTCACCGTCACCATCAGTCGCACGTCCGACCGGGAGTACCCGAACCTCGCGAGCCGGCTGCAGCGCCAGATCGCCGCCGCGACGGGCCAGGACCCCGCCGTGCGCGTCCACTTCGTGGACTACCAGACCGCCAAGCCCGGCCGGCAGTCGCTCGCTCCGGTCGGGGAAAGCGGGACGACCGGATTCCGGTCCCTGAGGACGCCCCGCTCGCAGTCTCCGCTGAAGGCGCCCTACTCCCGGTCCTCGAAGGGGAGCTCGGGCTCGTAGCCGACCGCCTCGACCGCGGCGTCCAGCACGTCGTCCACAGTCTGAACCTTCGGGTCGGAGCCTGCCGAGCTCTGTTCGGCAACGCGCTCGCCGTTCTCGACGCTAATGTAGGCGTCGGCCTCGACGTCGGTCGAGAGGTCGGCCTTGTTGCAGACGGTGAGCACCGGCACGCCCTCGAACTGCTCGGCGAGCGCGTCCCGGAGGTCGAGCTGGGCGTCGAGGGGGTAGCCGCAGTAGCCGCTGGCGTCGACGACGAAGAGGATGGCGTCCGCGAGGTGGGTCAGCGCCGACACCGCCTGGTTCTCGATGTCGTTGCGCTCGTCGGCGGGGCGGTCCAGCAGGCCGGGCGTGTCGACGATCTGGTAGCGGATGCGGTCGCGCTCGAAGTGGCCCACCCGGACGCTCTTGGTCGTGAAGGGGTACTCGGCGATCTCGTTGCGGGCGTTGGTGACCGCGTTGACGAACGACGACTTGCCGACGTTGGGGTAGCCCGCGACCACGATCGTCGGCTCGTCGGGGTCGATGTCGGGGAGCCGCCGGAGGTCCTGGTGGGCCTGGCCCACCCGCTCGAGGTCGTCGGCGACCTCCTCGACCACGTCGGCGAGCCGGGCGAACCCCTGCTTGCGGAACTTCCGGTCGGCCTCGGCGTCGCCGGTGAGCTTGCCCTGGTACTCCCGGCCGATGTCGTGGGTCTTCCGGCTGGCCCACTGGATCTCCGAGAGGCTCTTGCGGAGCTCGTCGACGTCGACGATGGCGTCGGCGAGCTCGTAGTAGAACGGGTCGACCTCGTCGAAGTCGGGCCACTCGGCCGCGACGTTCTGGAGGTTGTCGCTCAGGATGTTGGAGGCGGTCTGGAGCATCGACTGCTGGGCCTCGGCGCCGCTCTTGGCCCGGCCGGCCCGCGCGGCCCGCGAGAACGCCTTGTCGATGAGCTCCTCCGACGTGGGTGTCGTCGGCAGGTTCTCGAAAATCATGGACGTAGATAGGGTCTCGCGGGCTTAAAAGGGCGTCCATACGGGCGTGGCGCGGTCGGACTCCCGGCGTCGAGCGCCGCCGGGCCCGCGGCCCGCCGACCGGACGACCGTAGAAGCGCGTCCGGACCACCCACCACTAAGTACCACTCGGTTGTACTACCGTGCAATGAGCGACGAGGACACCGACGCGACCGACCTAGACGGCGACCGGGCGAACGGGAGTGACGCCGACGCGACGACCGACCGGGGCGTCGACCGCTCGACCGGCGCCCGGCGGGCCGCCCCGGTCGCGACGCCCGTCGCGCTGACCGTGGCGGGCAGCGACTCCGGCGGCGGCGCGGGCGTGCAGGCCGACCTCAAGACCATCGAGGCCCACGGCGCGTTCGGGACCAGCGCCGTGACCGCGGTCACCGCCCAGCACACCCGCGGGGTGGAGTCGACCCACGTCCTGCCCCCGGCGGAGGTCGCGGCCCAGATCGACGCCGTGACCGGCGACTTCGACGTCCGGGCGGCCAAGACCGGGATGCTCGCGACCGCCGAGATAGTCGAACTCGCGGCCGACCGCGCCGCCGCGGCCGACTTCCCGGTCGTGGTCGACCCCGTGATGGTCGCCGCCTCGGGCGACCGCCTGCTCGACCGCGAGGCCGAGGACGCCTACGCGGACCTGGTCGCGGAGGCCGCGCTCGTGACGCCCAACGCCGACGAGGCCGCGGTGCTGACCGGCGTCGACGTCACCGACCGCGAGTCGGCGGTCGCCGCGGGCGAGGAACTGGTCGCGATGGGCGCCGACGCCGCCCTCGTGAAAGGCGGCCACGTCCCCGGCGAGACGGTCCGGGACGTGCTGGTGACCTCAGACCGGACCTGCGCGCACCACCACCCCCGCATCGACACCGACGCGACCCACGGGTCCGGATGCGCGCTCTCGGCGGCCATCGCGGCCCGCCTCGCCCGCGGCGACGATCTCGGGGAGGCGGTCGAGGCGGGCGTGGACTTCGCGACCCGGGCGGTCCGCTACTCTCTCGACGTGGGCGAGGGAGCCGGGTCGGTGCACCACTCGGTCGAAGTCCGGAACCGCGCCGCCCGGGAATCCACCGCCGAAGCAGTGCGAGGCGTCGTCCGGGAGTTCGTCGACACCGACGTCTCCGCGCTCGTGCCGGAGGTCGGGACGAACGTCGTCGGCGCGACGCCCTACGCCGAGCGGGTCGACGAGACCGCCGCGGTGGAGGGCCGCGTCACCCGGACGCTCTCGGGGGTGAAGCCCAACCGGGGCGTGCGCTTCGGCGCGTCGAGCCACGTCGCGCGCTTCCTGCTTTCCTGTCGGGAGTTCGACCCCGACCTCCGGTTCGCCGCGAACTGCCGGTTCGACGTCGACGTGGAGGCCGCGCTGGACTCGCTGGACTGGGCGGTCGCCGAGTACGACCGGGGGTCGGAACCGGACGAGGTGAAGGAGGCAGAGGGGTCCACGATGCAGTGGGGCGCCCGCCGGGCGTTCGAGTCCGTGGAGGGGACCCCCGTGGCGGTCGTGGACCGCGGCGAGGTCGGCAAGGAGGCGATGACGAAGATCGTCGCGGGGGATGCGGACGAACTGACCGAGCGCGTGCTGGCGCTGGCGGACAGTCTCTGATCGGGCGCGTCAGTGTCGGTTTACACTCGAGGAAGCTTTTTGTGTCATCGCATCGACGTTGGCGGTATGAACGCGTATCGCGTTCTCGCCTCGCTCGCCCTCCTCGTTACGTTCGTCGTCCTGGCCGAATGGGGCGGCGAGTTCGGCCTAACCAGTGGTTCGGGACTGGTGGCGACGTATCTCGTCGTCGTTGTCGTCGTTCTCCTCGGATTCTTCCTCGTCAACTCCGTGAAGGGCTACCGGCAAACGTGATTTGTGAGAAGGTATTCCGTCAATCCCCGTCCGTCGAATCGCCCATCCAGTTGTAACACCGGAACTCCTCGGCCTCGCTCTCGCCGGTCAGCATCTCTATCGGGACGAACCCCTTGCCGCCGCGGGCGCCCACCTTCTCGCCGTCGGGGTCGTCGGCGACGAACATCGCCTTCGCGCGCATCTCGACGGTGAACTCGAACGCGCCGACGCCCGACTCGTCCGGGTCGAACGACGTCGAGACGCCCTCCGGTGCGACCCCGAGGGTGACGTAGCCCTCCGGGGATTCCACGGCGACGTCGTGGCTGGCGAGGCCGCCCGCGAGGTCCTCGATCCACTCCCGCAGTTCCTCGCGGTCGAGGTCCGCGGCGAGGTCGAAGCTCCCGTCCGGCCCGACCTCGCCCGCCTCGAAGACGAACTCGGGGTACTGGAGGTCCTCGGGCGGGAGGCCGCGGTCGTGGTCGGACTCGTCAGCGGTCCCGCCGCGACCGTCGTCCTCGTCGGTCATGCGTGGAGGCGCTCGCCTCGACCGCATCATCCTTGCGGCTTCGACTCGAACGCGGAACATGGCCAGTTCTGACGACGAGAAAGACGAGGGCGACGACCTGCGGTCGCTCGTCGCGGACCTCCACGCCAATCTCGAAGCCACCGCCGAACTGCCCGTCGAGGCGCGGGCGAGCCAGTGGCTCGGCGAGGCCGAGGCCGTCTGCGAGGACGCGGTCGGGCCGGACGTCCCGGAGGCGGTCGTCGAGAAGCGCGTGGGACAGGTCCGGATGCTGCTCTCGAACGTGGACGAGACCGGCAGTGAGGCAGCCGACGAGCGCGTGGCCGCGGCGCGGGACCTGGCCGAAGAAATCGAAGCGCGGTTGTGAGTCTGAGCGCGGCTGGATCTTCTTCGGTCGTCAGGACGCCTGCTGCATCATCCGACGACAGGACTCGGCGCAGTCCTCCAGCACGTCGGCGCAGACCTGGCAGTGGTCTTGGTCGTGGCGGCGGCACTCCTCGGCGCACTCCTCGCAGGCGCCGGCGCAGGCCTCGGCGAGCTCGGCGCTGTAGTTGGAGTTGCGCGCCATGAACCGGGCGTGCTCGCTGGTGAGGTCCGCGACGTCCCGGCAGAGCCGGATGCACTTGGCCATGTCCATGTCCTCGTCGAGACACCGGTCGGCGCACCACTCGCAGGCCTGCATCGCTTCGAGGCAGTTGTCCATGCACTCCGCCGCGTCGTCACTCAGGTCGAGTTCTGACAGTGCCATAGCGTAGGAAAACACGGTAGCGACCGCCTTACGCTCGGTGGCTAAGAATCCGAGGCGGAAGGGGGTCATTCGGTCGGGTCCCCGTCGGTCGCCGGCCGGCCGTCAGGCGCCCATCTCGGTCCCCATCTCCGCGGGGTTCATCATCCCCTCCTTGACGCCGAAGCGGATGAGCAGGAGGTTGACCGGGTAGGCGGCCAGCAGGCCCATCGTGAGCGAGAACACCAGCGAGGTCCAGAACAGCACGTCGCCCAGCGCGGCCTCGCCCGCGAGCCAGATGTCGGTGCTGATGGCGACGATCTCCATCACGGTGATGCTGGCGGTCTCGGAGTAGAAGGCGTCCCAGAGCGCCTCGCGCAGCCCGACGCCCTCCTGGAGCAGCGGGCCGACCGTCAGCGCGTAGCCGAAGAGGTACGCCAGCGCGAACGTGAGGATCACGGTCCCGGTGGTCTTGAACGCGAACAGCCCGACGGCCATCGAGACGCCGAGCACCTCCCCGGTGCCGCAGCCCGAGTAGCAGTGGCTGACCGACCGGAACCCCTTGCGCCAGAACGAGTCGTGGTCGATCTGGGTCCGGCCCGAGAACCAGTAGCCGACGAGCCCGAGTGGGCCGGAGTACAGCACCGTGAACCCCCAGACGAACTTCATCAGGCCCTTGAGCTCCGAGTTGTTCGCCCAGAGGTCCCAGACCAGGACCGCGAGCGAGGCCGCGACGACGACGCCCCACGCCGCGAGGTAGGTCGGGTTCGTCAGGACGTTCTCCAGCGCTTGCTCGATTCCCATGTCCGACGGTACGTGACCGAGGTTTTACGGGATTGCGGCTAATCCACAACGCCGCGAACGAGCCGGTCGGGGCGGTGAATCCGCGACCCGGACCCCGCGCGCCTTTCTTTCCAAAGTGCGGCTCGGTTCGAGTTCGAGAGACGAAGGGGAAACGCCGAAAAGGGACGCGCCCCAACTACCGTACATGGCGAAACAGATCACCGTCGAAGGCATGAGCTGCGGCGGCTGCGAGGAGAACGTCGAGAACGCGCTCCGGGATCTGCCGGGCGTGACCGACGCGGAGGCCGACAACGAGTCCGACAGCGTGACCATCGAGGGCGACGCCAGCGACGAGGACATCGCGACCGCGGTCGCGGACGCCGGCTACACCGCGAAGGTCTGAGGCCGCGCCGAGCGGACGGCCGACGGCGGTGAGTCGCGGGGCACCGCCGCCGGTCGACGGCTCGCCGCCGGTCGCCCGGGGCGTGTTACCGTCTCCCCGACGCGGGTCGAGACACCGGCTTTTTTCAGGAGCCGTTGGATAGCCTGCGGGTAGTCTGACAGTGACTCGGAACGCCGAGAGCGGTAGCGACGTTGGGCAGTCGGATAGCTGCGGCGCGGACGCGACGTTGGCCGGGTGAACGCGATGAGGACGTGGTACCTCCTCGGCCTCGACGGGGCCGACCGGTCGGAGAAGGTGCTGTTCTCGGTGGCGATGGCCGTGATGCTCGCGCTCGGCGGGTTCGGGCTGCTGCGCCCGTCGGCGCTGAGCGCCGCGCTCACCGCCGCGAAGACGTGGGTCCTCACCTACTTCGGGTGGTGGTTCATCCTCCTCGGGTTCGTCCTGCTGGTCGCCGTGCTCGCGCTGACGGTCTCGGAGTACGGGACCGTCCGCATCGGCGGGCCCGACGCCGAACCGGAGTTCGACCTGTTCTCGTGGCTGTCGATGGTGTTCACCGTCGGCTTCGGCGCCTCAATCCTCATCTGGGGCGTCGCCGAGCCGATCTCCATCGTCCGGCACCCGCCGCCCCGGCCCTACCCGGTGCAGGGCGCGTCGGTCGAGTCGATGGCGCTGGCGTTCATGTTCGTCCACGAGGTGTTCCCGGGGCTCGCGATGTGGTACCTCCCGGTCGCGATGGCGTTCGGGGTCACCGTCTACACCCACGGCGTCGGCGACTACAAGATCAGCTCGATGCTCGCGAGCGTCGTCGACGAGGACCGCGTCCCCGGGCTCTACTGGCTGGTCGACCTGGCCGCGCTCGTCGCGACGGTCGGCGGCATCGCGACGACGCTGGGCTTCAGCGCCCAGACCATGGCCGCCATCCTGGGACGGGTGTTCGGCCTCGAGGCGACGGCGCTGACGTACGCGGTGTTCGCGCTCATCGGCGTCGTCTTCCTCGCCGACGTCTGGCTCGGCCTCCGCAAGGGAATCCGGAACGCCGCCCGCGGGACGGTGGTGCTCATCGGCGCCGCGATGGCGCTGCTCGCGGTCGCCGGGCCGACCGTCTTCATGCTCGAGCTCGGGCTGGACGCGACCGGCGTCTGGCTCAGCGAGATGCTGCGGCTGACGCTGTACACCGCCCCGACCTCGTCGAGCAACTGGGCGGCCAACTGGACCGGCTTCTGGTGGGCCTGGTGGGCGGCGTGGAGCATCTTCGTCGGCAGCTTCGTCGCCCGGGTCTCGAAGGGCCGGACCGTCCGGGAGATGTTCGCGGTCCTCGTGGTGGTGCCGACGGTCCTCACCTGGGTCCAGCACGCGCTCATCGGCGGCTGGGTGCTCGCGCCCGGCTACCAGGAGCCGGTCGCCGCGGCCATGGCCGCCGCGGGCAAACCCGCCGCCATCGCGAAGGCGCTCCAGATAACGCCCTACGGGACGGCGCTCGCGGTGCTGTTCGTGCTCATCATCGCGGGGTACATCGTCACATCGCTCGACTCGGCGGTGTTCATGATCTCGGCCATCACGCTGGGCGACGAGGACCCCAACCCGCGCAACCGGGCGTGGTGGGGCGGGCTGCTCGCGGTCTTCGGGATGATGTCGCTGGAGCTCGAGAAGTTCGGCGCGGTCGAGTCGCTGTCGGTCACGATGGCGCTCCCGTTCTCGGTGTTCCTGCTGGTCATCCTGTACGGCAGCTACGTCGTCGCTCGGGACCACGTCGACCAGACCGGGACCGACGACGAGAGGAGCGAGACGCTGCTCACCCGACGGTCCGACCCGGCGCCGACCGACGACGACTGAGCGGGTCGCGGGGTGCGACGGGCGTCGACGCCGGTCGCGTCCCGCGGTGGCGACCGTCCCGCCCTCCACTTTCACCGCGAACCCGCACCGTTTTTGTCGCCGTCGCCCCTCCGACACGACTATGACTCTGCCCTCGCGCTGGTCCCTCCGGGGAGGTGGTCGCCGTGGCCGAAGCTGACGCCGAGGCCACCGGCATCGTCGGGGAGTTCCTCTCGCTCAAGGCCGAGACCGACGCCGATTACCTCGTGATGCAGGTGGGCGACTTCTACGAGTTCTTCGGCGAGGACGCCCAGGAGGTCGCCGACCTGCTCGACCTGAAGGTCTCCCAGAAGTCGAGCCACGGGTCGAGCTACGCGATGGCGGGCGTGCCGGTCGACAAGCTCACGCCCCACCTCAAGCAGCTGGTCGAGCGGGGCTACCGGGTGGCGGTCGCCGACCAGCACGAGACCGCCGACGGCCACGCCCGCGAGATCACCCGGGTCGTGACCCCCGGTACGCTGCTGGAGACGACCGACGCCGAGGCCCGGTACCTCGCCGGCGTGGTCCGGGCCGACGCCGACCGCTACGGGCTGGCGCTCGCCGACGTGACCACCGGCCGGTTCATGGTCACGGAGGTCGAGGGCGAGGATCCGGACGCCGACGAGCGAAGCTCGTCGAGCAATCGGACGCAGTCCGATGACGCGGCCGCAGACGCGGTGTTCACCGAGCTCTACCGGTTCGACCCCGCGGAGGTGCTGCCCGGTCCGGAGGTGCGCAACGACGACGCCTTCCTCGACCGGGTCCGGGAGCGCACCGACGCCACGCTGACGCTCCACCGGGCCGACGCGTTCGCACCAGGACGGGCGACCCACGCCACCAAGGAGCAGTTCGGCGAGGAGGCACTGGCGAGCGTCGGACTGGACGACGGCGGACCGGGAAGCGGGCGAGGCGAAAACCCCCAGGTCCGGGCCGCGGGCGCGCTGCTGTCGTACGTCGAGGAGACCGGCACCGGCGTGAAGGCCTCGATGACCCGGCTGCGGTCCTACCGGGGCGACGACCACGTGGCGCTCGACGCGACCACCCAGCGCAACCTCGAGCTCACCGAGACGATGCAGGGCGACCGCGAGGGGTCGCTGTTCGCCACCCTCGACCACACCGTCACGAGCCCGGGCAAGCGCCTGCTGAAGGAGTGGCTCCAGCGGCCCCGCCGGGACCTGCCCGCGCTCCGGGAGCGGGCCGACGGCGTGGCCGCGTTCGCCGACTCGGCGCTGGCCCGCGAGACGGTCCGCGAGACGCTGGGCGGGGCCTACGACCTCGAGCGCCTCGCGAGCAAGGCGGCCCACGGCAGCGCCGACGCCCGGGACCTGCTCCGGGTCCGCGAGACGCTCGAACTCCTGCCGGCGGTCGCCGACGCCGTCGCGAACGACCCGCGGCTGTCGGACTCGCCGCTTGCAGAAATCGCGACGCGGCCCGACCGCGAGGCGGCCGCCGCGCTCCGCGAGGAGCTGGCGGCGCTGGTCGAGGACCCGCCGGGCACCGTCACCGAGGGCGGGCTCTTCCGGCGGGGCCACGACGAGGAGCTGGACGAACTCATCGACCGGCACGAGGAGGCGAAGGAGTGGCTCGCCACCCTGGACGACCGCGAGAAGCAGAAGACCGGCATCACCCACCTCCAGGTCGACCGGAACAGGACCGACGGCTACTACATCCAAGTCGGGCAGTCCCAGACCGAGAAGGTGCCCGACCGCTACGACCGGCTCAAGAGCCTGAAGAACTCCGAGCGGTACACCACCGACGAGCTCGACGAGCGCGAGCGCCAGATCTTCCGGCTGGAGGAGCGCCGCGGCGAGCTGGAGTACGAGCTGTTCACCGACCTGCGCGAGCGAGTCGCCGCGAGCGCCGACCTGCTCCAGTCGGTGGGCCGGGCGCTCGCCGAGCTCGACGCACTGGCCTCGCTCGCGGTCCACGCCGTCGAGAACGACTGGGTCCGCCCCGAGCTCCGGGAGTCGGGCGACCTCCGCATCGAGGCGGGCCGCCACCCCGTGGTCGAGCGCACCACCGAGTTCGTGCCCAACGACCTCCGGATGGACGACGAGCGACGGTTCCTCGTGGTCACGGGCCCGAACATGTCGGGCAAGTCGACGTACATGCGCCAGGCCGCGCTCATCACCCTGCTCGCGCAGGTCGGCAGCTTCGTCCCGGCCGCGTCGGCGGAGGTCGGGCTGGTCGACGGCATCTACACCCGGGTCGGCGCGCTCGACGAGCTCGCGC
Source organism: Halorussus sp. AFM4 (assembly GCF_051194995.1). Taxonomy (NCBI): domain Archaea; kingdom Methanobacteriati; phylum Methanobacteriota; class Halobacteria; order Halobacteriales; family Haladaptataceae; genus Halorussus; species Halorussus sp. AFM4. Next base: position 863,431 of record NZ_JBNTJT010000003.1, read on the forward strand.
AGGGCCGGTCGACGTTCATGGTCGAGATGCAGGAGCTCAGCAACATCCTCCACTCCGCGGGCGAGGACTCGCTGGTCATCTTAGACGAGGTCGGCCGGGGCACCGCGACCTACGACGGCATCTCCATCGCGTGGGCCGCCACGGAGTACCTGGCCAACCAGATCGAGGCCAAGACGCTGTTCGCGACCCACTACCACGAGCTCACCGGCCTCGCCGACCGGCTCCCGGGCGTCCGGAACGTCCACGTCGCCGCCGACGAGTCCGAGGGCGACGTCACCTTCCTCCGGACGGTCGAGGAGGGCCCGACCGACCGCTCGTACGGCATCCACGTCGCGGACCTCGCCGGCGTCCCCGAGCCGGTGGTCGAGCGCTCCCGGGACGTGCTGCAGCGACTGCGTGAGGACAAGGCCGTCGACGTGCGGGGCGGGGAGACGGGCGGGAGTGGCGAGGGCGGTGGGACCCAGCAGGTCGTGTTCGACCTCGACTCGGGGCAGTTCGAGACGTCGGGGACCGATGAGGAGTCCGCGGAGGAATCGGGCGGCGAGGGCGGGCCGGAACTGACGCCCGAGCAGGAGGAGGTGCTGGAGGACGTGCTGGACACGACGGTCAACGACCTGACGCCGGTCGAGGCGCTGTCGAAGATCCAGGAGTGGAAGTCGGAGCTGAAGGAGTCGGAGTGAGGTCGACCGCTCCGTTCGACAGCTCGCACGAACACCTCCCCGACACCCCCTGAGAGGCGAACCATTTTTCCCGGTTAACGCGAAAGCCGAAACGGATGGCCGACAGGAGTTCCGAGGAGACGGGCGGGGGAGAGTGGGTGGCACCGCCCGAGTCGTTCGCCGCGCAGGCGAACGTCACCGCGGCCGACCGCGACGCGTTCCGCGAGGCCGGGTGGCCCGACTGCTGGGCGCGGGCCGCCGACCTGCTCGACTGGGACCGGCCCTTCGACGCGGTGCTCGACGACGAGGGCACCACGCGGTGGTTCCCCGGCGGCGAGCTGAACGCCTCGGCCAACTGCGTCGACCGCCACGTCGCGGCCGGCCGGGGCGACGCGACCGCCATCGCGTGGGAGGGCAAGCTCGGCGAGACCCGGACGTACACCTACCGGGAGCTCCGCGACGAGGTCGAGGCCTTCGCGGCCGCGCTCCGCGAGATGGGCGTCGGCGAGGGCGACGTGGTGACCCTCTACCTCCCGATGATTCCCGAGCTCCCCATCGCGATGCTGGCCTGCGCTCGCATCGGCGCGCCCCACAGCGTCGTCTTCGCGGGCTTCTCCGCCGACGCGCTCGCCACGCGGCTGGCCGGCGCGGACTCCGAGTATCTGGTGACCTGCGACGGCTACTACCGCCGGGGCGCCGCGCTCGACCTGAAGCGCCGGGCCGACAACGCCCGCGTCTCGGTCGACCACGCGGTCGAGCAGGTGGTGGTGAACCGGCTCGACGACGAGCCCGCGGCCGGCGACCACCGGGCCTACGCCGACCTCGTGGAGGCCCACGCCGGCGCGACGGTCGAGCCGGTCGCCCGCGCGGCCGACGACCTGCTCTTCCTCATCTACACCTCCGGGACGACCGGCGAGCCGACGCTGGTCCGCCACACCACCGGGGGCTACCTCGCCCACGTCGCCTGGACCAGCCACGCGGTGCTCGACCTCGGGCCCGATGACACCCACTGGTGCTCGGCCGACGTCGGGTGGATCACGGGCCACTCCTACGCGGTGTACGGCCCGCTCGCGCTCGGCGCGACCACGGTGCTCTACGAGGGGACGCCCGACCACCCCGAGAACGACCGGCTCTGGGAGATCATCGAGCGCAACGGGGTCGACGTGTTCTACACCGCGCCGACCTCCATCCGGGCGTTCATGAAGTGGGGCGAGGAGCACCCCGAGCGCCACGACCTCTCCTCGCTCCGGCTGCTCGGCACCGTCGGCGAGCCCATCGACGAGACCGCCTGGCACTGGTACCGCGACCACGTCGGCGGCGGCGAGTGCCCCGTGGTCGACACCTGGTGGCAGACCGAGACCGGCGGCATCGTGCTCTCGACGCTCCCCGGGGTCGACCGGATGCGCCCCGGCGCGGTCGGCAAGAGCCTACCGGGCATCGAGACCGCGGTGGTCGACGAGACGGGCCGCCGCGTCCCGGACGGCGAGGCCGGCCAGCTGGTCGTCACCGGCCCCTGGCCGGGGATGGCCCGGTCGCTGTGCGAGGGGACCGACTGGGGCGCCCGCCGGACCCGCACCGTAGACGGCGAGTGGCAGTACGTCACCGGCGACAACGCGGTCCGCGACGCGGACGGCTACGTCCACCTGCTGGGCCGGGCCGACGACGTGCTCAAGGTGTCGGACCGGCGGCTGAGCACCACCGAGATCGAGTCGGCCATCGTCGGCGTCGACGGCGTCGCCGAGGCCGCGGTGGTCGTCCGGACCGACGACGACGCCGTCCGGCGGTCCGAGATCCACGCGTTCGTCAGCCCCGCGTCGAACGTCGCGGGCGACGACGCCCTCCGCGAGCGCGTCCGGGAGGCGGCCGCCGAGGCCATCGGCCCCGTGGCGGCGCCCGACGAGGTGACGTTCGCGCCCTCGCTCCCGAAGACCCGGTCGGGCAAGGTCGTCCGGCGGTACCTCGCGGCCATCGCCAACGGCGAGGACCTCGGCGACACCAGCGCGCTCCGGAACCCGGAGGTCGTCGGCGAGCTCGAATCGCTGCTCGACCGGGAGTAGCCGGACTGTTTCGGATTTCAGAAGGAATCCGAAATTGGATGCTTCGATAGCCAACACCGTGACTTCCACGGACCTGTGGCCGGTTCGTCCTGAGAACGATTCGATGACCGTCTCCGGTTCGGCGCCCTGCCCGCAGCTCTGGAAGCGGACGAGACTCCCTGACAGTCACCGTTCCACCAGATCTGCCGACCGAATCCCGGCGTCCAACGCCGATTCCGTCACGGAACGTTTATTCGCCTCGGCGCGAGAACGCGAAACAGATGAGCGGCGAGGCGTCCGACGACCACCTGACGACCGCCGAGTTCGAGCGACTCCGCCGGCACGCCGAGACCTACCGCGAGGACCTCGCGGTGGCGCTGGCCGGCCGGGTCGGCCTCCGGGCGTCGGAGATCGTCCGCGTCCGGCCGGCGGACCTCCGCGAGCGCGAGCACCGCGGCGAGGTCCACTACCTGCTCACCGTGCGCGAGGGCGACGGCGAGACCCGCGAGGCGTACGTCCCGCGGCGGGTCGCCCACGACCTGCGGAAGTTCGCCACCGTCAACGACGTCGACCCCGGCGAGCCCGTAATCGACGTGTCGGCCCGGCGCGTCCAGATGCTGGTCGGCGAAGTGGCCGACCGGACCGGCGACCTCCGGGACGTGACCTGCCGGGACCTCCGCCGGCACTTCGCCCGGCGCCTCCTGGTCGAGGAGGGCGTCGCGGCCCGGGTCGTCCAGGCGGTCGGCGGGTGGGCCGACCTCCGGAGCCTCGCGCCGTACCTCGACGAACCGACCACCGACGACGTCCTGGCCGCCTTCGCCGACCGGGGACGACCCGGCGACGGGTCGCCCGGCGGCCGCCCCCGTCGGACCGGCCGGTACGCCGACCCCTCGCCGCGCGACCGACGACCTCGGACCGCCGACGACCGGAGCCGCGACCTGCTCTCGCGGGCCGGGGCGCTGGGCGAGGCGCTCGCCGACGCGTCCACCAGCGAGGACGTCGAGCGGGCCGCCTGCGACTGCCTCGCCGAGGCCTACCGCGCGGTCTGGATCTGCGACGACCGCGGTCGGACCCGGACCAGCGCCGCGCCGGCGGGCGCCGAGGACGCGCCGGCCGACGCGCTCGACGCCGCGGGCCTGCTGGACGACGGCGTCGAGTCCGGACCGCTGACCGGCGAGGGCCCGGACGTGACGGTCGTCGAGGCGGTTAGCGGCGAGTCGGACGTCGAGACGGTCGGCAGGGCGGCCGACGGCGAGACAGCTGACGCCGACGAGTCGCTGGCGGGGTGTTCGCTCGCGGTCGCACCGCTCCGGTCGAGCGAGACCGTCCACGGGCTGCTCTGCGTCGCCCGCGAGACCGTGTCGGCGGCCGACCGGACCTTCCTCGCGGACGCGGGCCGCCGGGTCGGACGGACGCTCACAGCCGTCGCGCGCAAGCAGCTGCTGCTGGCCGACACGGGCGTCGAGCTCTCGCTGCGGACCACCGACCGCAGCGCGTTCCTGGTCGCGGCCTCGGCCGACCTCGACTGCGCGTTCGAGCTGGAGGGGGTCGTGCCGGTCGAGGACCACTCGCTGCTGTACTTCGTCACGGTCCGCGGGGCCGCGGTCGGCGACGTGCTCGAACGGGTGGGCGAGGCCGAGGCGGTCGACGAGGCCCGGCTCATCCGGGACTACGGCGAGGGCGCGCTGCTGGAGTTCGCGGTCTCGGGCGAGTCGGTCGCGTCGATCCTCGTCGAGCGCGGCGGGACGGTCCGGGACCTCTCGGTCGAGGCCGGCGTCGCCGACGTCACGGGCGTGTTCTCCCGGCGAGTCGACGTCCGGCGGGTCGTCGAGGCGGTCGAGGCCGCGTTCCCCGAGACGAACCTGCGGTCGAAGCGCGAGGTCGAGGAACCGGTCCGGAGCGCGGCCGACGTCCGGCGGGCGGTCCACGACCGCATCACCGAGCGCCAGCGGACCGTGCTCCGGGCCGCCTACCTCTCGGGCTACTTCGAGTGGCCCCGCGGCAGCACCGCCGAGGAGCTGGCGGCCTCGATGGGGGTGTCGTCGCCGACGCTCCACAACCACCTCCGGAAGGCCCAGCAGAAGGTGTTCGACGCCGTGTTCGACGGACCGGACCGCCCGGCCGCGACCCCCGACGAACACTAACTGTTTAGCGTCGCGACCGGACGGGCTCCGGGAGCGCGAGGCGCCCGCGTCCGGAAAAAGTTGCCAACGCGGGCGAGAGACCGTCTATTCCCCGAGAGGAGCCGTTTGAGATAGTTAGTTCCCGCACTTAAATGGGAGTCGTGAGATTGTGAACGTGGCTCATGCCGGAAGAACAAGACGTGGAACTCGAAGCGCGACTCGCCGAACAGGACGAGTTCGAGCCCCCGGAGGAGTTCGTCGCCCAGGCGAACGTCTCCGACGACTCCATCTACGAGGAGTTCGAGGAGAACTGGCCGGAGTGCTGGGAGCAGGCCGCCGACCTCCTCGACTGGGAGACCGACTACGACACGGTGCTGGACGACTCGAACCCGCCGTTCTACGAGTGGTTCACCGGCGGCGAACTGAACGCCTCGGCGAACTGCCTGGACAGGCATCTGGACGAGCGAGGCGACGAGGCCGCCATCGAGTGGGTCGGCGAACCCACCGACGAGGCGAACCGGACCTACACCTACGAGGAGCTCCACCGGGAGGTCAACGAGTTCGCCGCCGCACTCCGTGACCTCGGTGTCGGCGAGGACGACGTCGTCACGATGTACATGCCGATGATTCCGGAGCTGCCCATCGCGATGCTGGCCTGCGCCCGCATCGGCGCACCTCACTCGGTGGTCTTCGCCGGCTTCTCGGCCGACGCCCTCGCCACCCGGATGAACGCGGCCGACTCCGAGTACCTGGTGACCTGCGACGGCTACTACCGGCGCGGCGACCCCCTCGAACACAAGGCCAAGGCCGACGAGGGGCTCGACGGCGTCGAGCACGAGGTCAGCGACGTGGTGGTCGTCGACCGCCTCGGCGACGAGTACGACCACCCGATGGGCGAGAACCACCGGAGCTACGCCGACCTCGTGGAGGCCCACGCTGGCGCGGAGGTCGAACCGGTGTCGCGTGACGCCGAGGACATGCTGTTCCTGATGTACACCTCGGGAACCACCGGCCAGCCCAAGGGCGTCAAGCACACCACCGGCGGCTACCTCGCCTGGACCGCCTGGACCTCCCAGGCGGTGCTCGACATCAAGCCGGAGGACACGTACTTCTGCTCGGCCGACATCGGCTGGATCACCGGCCACTCCTACATCGTCTACGGGCCCCTCGCGCTCGGGACGACGACGATGATGTACGAGGGCACGCCCGACTACCCCGAGCAGGACCGGCTCTGGGAGATCATCGAGGACTACGAGGCCACCCAGCTCTACACCGCGCCGACCGCCATCCGGGCGTTCATGAAGTGGGGCAGCGACTACCCCGACCGCCACGACCTCTCGAGCCTCCGGCTGCTCGGCACGGTCGGCGAGCCCATCAACCCGCGGGCCTGGAAGTGGTACTACAAGCACATCGGCGACGAGTCCTGCCCCATCATCGACACCTGGTGGCAGACCGAGACCGGCGGCATGATGGTGACGACGCTGCCCGGCGTGAAGAACATGAAGCCGGGCTCGGCGGGCCCGCCGCTGCCCGGCGTCGACGTCCAGATCGTCGACAACGAGGGCGAGCAGGTCCGACCGGGTGAAGCGGGCTACCTCACGGTGCAGAAGCCGTGGCCGGGGATGCTCCGGACGCTCTACAGGAACGACGAACGGTACATCGACGA
>NZ_JBNTJT010000004.1:0-566638 GCF_051194995.1 Halorussus sp. AFM4
CGGAAGTTAAGCCCGCCTGCGTTCCGGCAAGTACTGGAGTGCGCGAGCCTCTGGAAACCCCGGTTCGCCGCCTCCCACTCATACCATAGACCCGCTTCGGCACCGCGCCGGGGCGGGTCTTTTCATTTCGAACGCGACGATCGGCGACCGCTATGTTTAAGCGCGCGGAACGAATACCCGCAAGTAGCGCCAAGGTGGCAGAGTCCGGCCGAACGCAGCGGCCTGCAGAGCCGCCTACCGCCGGTTCAAATCCGGCCCTTGGCTTAGTTTTGCGCCGCTCAAGGCTTCTAGAGGCATTTTACGGCAACGGTAGTTGTGGTCACAAACTCCCGAAAGGGGCCGTTCACGGTAGGATTGACCACTATGAGCCGCGATAAATCGCAAGACGGCGAAGGGGTAGTCCAAGGTATCCCCACGGCCACAGAGCCGTCCAAGGTTCAGTTGAACAAGAAGCAAATCGCCGACTACCAGCACCACCGCAAGCGGATGCTCCGCTGGTGCCTCAACATCGGGAAAGACCCCGATGAGGCGGTCGGGTACTCCGAGGAAACTATCCGCGTCCGTGCGGGTCACATCGACCGCTTCTATCGATGGGTCTGGAACCACGCGTCGGACGGGTACACCACGCAAGTCACCGAGGAACAGGCAGACCAGTATCTCAAGGAGTTGGCCTACCGAGATGACCTATCGCGGTCGGCCGCGAACAAGTACAAGAAAGCCCTCCAGATGCTCTTCAAGTGGCGGTCGCACGATCTCGGCGAAGATCACGATTGGGAACCTGCTCTCACGTTCTCGACGAACGATACCAGCAGCCAGCCACGAGACTACCTTTCCCGAGACGAGCGTAAACAACTCCGGGAAGCCGTTCTTGAACTCGGCGACGAGATTCCGAGCTACAAGTCAGTCACCCCTGAAGAACGCCAGCGTATCAAGAAGCTTCTCGCCATTCGTCTGTCGAAGCCCGTCAACGCGATTGGGAAAGACGACTGGGATGAAGAACGGTCGTGGAAGTATCCCTCAATGATTTTTTCTGCGCTGGATGCTGGGCTCCGGCCCATCGAAGTCGGTCGGGCGACGACAGACTGGGTGGATATAGACAACGCCGTCCTCCGCATTCCCAAAAACGAGTCTTCGAAGAACCGAGAGAACTGGACAGTTGCCCTAAGCGAGCAGACTGCCGATATTCTTGATCGGTGGCTCACCGAGCGTAGTACGTACACTCGATACGACGGGCGTGACGAACTCTGGCTGACCCGCCGCGGCAATCCTTACTCGTCTAGTTCGTGCAATGGCCTTCTCCGCCGTGTGCTGGAATACACCGACATCGACAGGGACGTGACGTGGTATTCCATCCGCCACTCCGTCGGGACGTACATGTCGGCCGAGGCGGGACTCGGAGCGACGCAGCAACAACTCAGACACAAGTCGTCACAGACCACACTCAAATACGATCAAGCACCTCCCGAAGAACGCAGAGACGCTCTCGACAGGATGTAACCACGCTGGATGTACTGCACGAGCTACCCCTCTCACGGGATGACCAACACTTGGTCGCGTCCATCGGCGGGTCTGGCTAGTGCTCCCATTCCGGGGTGCGCCCGTTTCTGTCTGCCGTTCTAGACGTATTGCGGTTTTCCTTACGCTCCTCTAGATCCATTGTTCGTTCACGCGTTCTCTCGAGGGTAGCCTATAATAGAGATGGCGTGTGGGTTCGAGACGATGTCCAGCCAGACGATACTCTACCACGCACAAACAGCAAGTAATCAGTCGGGCGACGTTGCCCACGCGTTCTGTGCAAAGCCGATGGATGCGCGCAGAGGACTGCGTCACGCCGACTTCTCCTGCCAAATGAATTCGGCTAGTCAAATAACGCGATTCTACTTTGACCCCGGTTAAACTACATTTATGACCCACCCATCGAAATGACTCCATCATACACCGCGATGACAACTCGCATCCTCCACGTGAGCGACACTCACCTTGGGAACAGACAGTATGGGAGCGACGTTCGGCGCGAGGACTTCGCCGACGCGTTCGAGGAAGCCATCGACTACGGCATCGAGGAGGACGTCCACGCAGTCATCCACACCGGCGACCTATTCGACACGCGTGACCCACGCCTCCCCGACCTGAATCGGTGCATCGACATCCTCCAGAAGCTGGTTGATGCGGACATCCCCTTCTACGGTATCGTCGGCAACCACGAGCGGAAGATGGACGACCAGTATCTCGACCTCATCGGACGCACGGGCACGGCCGAGCGACTCGACCGGACGCCCCGACTCATCAACGACGAGGTGGCTGTCTACGGAATCGACGCCGTAACCAAGCCTGCATGGCACGCCAAGGACTTCACCCTCGAAGAACCGCCGGCGGACACCTTCACCATCCTCTGCATGCATCAACTCCTCGAACCACCGGTACCGGAACTCTTCGCCGAGCACCCACTGTCGGACGTCCTTGACCGGGTGAACATCGATCTCGATGCGCTTGCGTTGGGTGACTATCACGAGTCCGTGGGCACCGTGGAGCAGGGGACGAAGGTCTGGTATGCGGGTTCGACCGAGCGGTGTGCCGTCGACGAGACGGCCGAGCGATGTGCGTCTCTGCTTGAGATCGACGGGGAGTCGTTGACCCGCCGGGAGTCCGAACTCGACACACGGTCATTCCTGCAGGTGAGTATCGAGTTCGCCGAGGGTGACGGCCACGCGCACGCAGAAGATGTCCTCGACCGCCACGAGGTGGCCGGCAGGGTCGTCATCGTCACGCTGACCGGCGAGTCGTCGACGGTCACCGCGCGGGATGTCCGCGAGGCCGTGATGGAGCGCGATGCCGCGGTTTGCCGCGTCAACGACGAACGCGGTGGCCCGGAGATTGACATCTCCGAGGGGCCCACCGGTGAAATCGAGAGTGTGGATCGGCTCATCGAGGAAAAGCTCGCCGAACGGAACCTTAGCGACATCGCCGTCGACATCGAGAAACGCGTACGCACGGAGAAGGTCGCCCCGTCCGGATTCGCCGACGAGGTGACAGAGCAGCTAACGGAGGCGCAAGCCGAGGCCTTCGACGGCGAGGCGGCGCCCAACACGGGGGGAGACGAATGAAGATACAGCGACTCCGCCTGCAGAACATCCGAAGCTACGCCGACCAGACAGTTGAGTTCCCCGAGGGAACAATACTCGTCCACGGGGAAAACGGCGCGGGCAAGACATCACTCCTGATGGGCGTGTTCGGGGGTCTCTTCCTTTCTGAGATTCGCAACGTGGGGAACAACTCCTTCACGCTCGAAGAGTTCGTCCGCCGCGGCGAGACCAAAGGCGTCGTGGAACTGGTCTTCGAGGTCGACGGCGTCGATTACACCGTCGAGTGGGAACTGTACACGACCAGCACGCCCAACTCCGCGACGCTGACCTCGCCCGCGCTCTCCGAGCCCATCTCGGGAATCGGTAAGGTGCGCGACGAGATTACCGGTATTCTGGGTATGGACGAGGACGACTTCGCCAACTCGGTCTACGTCAAGCAGGGGGAGATCGACCGACTCATCGAGGCGAACGACCGTGCAGAGATGATTGACGGCCTCCTCGGACTGGACGAGATCGACGACTACATCGAGACGATGAAGATGGCTCGCCGGGGCGCCGGCCGCGTTCGCGACCAAAACAGTAACAACGCCGACAGCCGCCGGCAGGAACTCCGCAAGGACTTCGACCGCGACGAGGACGACTTCGAGGACGAGCTCGCGGAGCTGGACAACGACATTCGGGACGCCGAGTCGCAGATTGACACCGTCGAGGGCTACTTGGACGACTTGCGGGACACCCGGGCCGACCTAGAGAGGGACATCGAGAACTACGAGGACGTCCGTGAACAGAAGCACGAGAAGGAGCGCCAGATCGAGGAGACGAAGGAGAAACGCTCCGATAGACAGCGACAAATCGAGGAGTGCGAGGCGACAATCGAAGACCTCGAGGACGACATCGAGGAACTGGAGGCCGAAATCGACACGCACGCCGACGAGGTGGACGACGATGTCGGGACTGCCGAGGCAGCCGAGAAGGCGCTCGCCACGGTGCAGGAGGAACTTCAATCGGCGTCCGTTGAACGGGCTGACCGCGACAACGAACTCGAACGGGCGGAAGACGAACTCACAAAGCTTGAGGACGAACACGACGAGGCCCGCGCCGACGTGGACGACCTCCGAGACCGGCGTGACGACATCCAGAGCCGACTCGACGACCAACAGGCAGAACTCGAGGGGGCGAAAGAGACGCTCGAGGACGCGATTGAAGACCGCGACGAGATGACGGTCGTGTTCCTCCCGGACGTCGACTCCGAGGAGGCCGTCGATGCCGAGACGCTCGACCGCGTCGAGGAGCGCCTCGACACTCTCGATGACGAGCATGGCGAGACCGAGACGGCGTTGGCGAAGCGAAAGACCACGCTCAACGAGCGTGAGACCGATCTCTCTACAGAACGCGAGGAACTAGAGGAGACTCAGACCTCACTCGACGAAAAGCAGGCGGAACTTAAGGCACTGCAGTCGGACATCGATGACGTCGAAGCGAGGGTGGAGGAGGTCACCGCCGAGTTCGAAACCCGGCTATCGTCGCTCGCAGAACGCGCAAACAAGTACGATCTATCTCTGTCTGCTGAGGAACTGGAGACGGTAGCAAACGAGCACTTGCCCGACCGATTACAGGAGGTGAATGCCAACCTCGACGAAGTTGGGAATCGAATTTCTACGCTCGAGGAGCGGGAGAAGACCCTGCTCGCCGACATTGATGAACTCCAAGAGCTGGAGGCAGAGAGCAAGTGCCCGCGCTGCAAGCAACCGGTCGACGAAACGCACATCGAGGACGAACTCACGGAGGTCGAGTCCGAACTCGCGGAGACGCGTGACCAACTGAGCGAACGAGAGGAGGAGCGCGACCAACTGAAGGAGACGAAGACCGAAATCAATGCCCTTCGCGATGACGTCCGCGACCTAATTGAGTTCAGGCGGGAAACCGTGACGGAGGCGGAGGATGACCTTACTGACCTTCAGAACAGCGCAGAAGATCTGAATGCAGAAATCGACGACCTTGAAGAAGAGGTCGAGGCCCACACGGAAACCATCGATAGCCTCGAATCGGAAATCTCAGATCTCGAAGCTGAGGTTCAAGAACTCGAAACAGAGCGTGACGAGCTAAACGACACTATACAGACCGGAGAAGAGGTCATCGAGCAGTTCGAGACCGTCGAAGTGGAGCGAGAACGCGTAGAAGATCTCGAAGTCGAGGTGGACGACCTGCGGGACGACCTCAACGACGTACAAGCAGAAATCGAAGAGACGCGCAACCGAATCGAGTCGTTGGACGACGAAATCGCCGAACAGGAGGCAACGGTGGCCGAGCGTGAGGCGAAGCTCGAGGCGGCCGAGGAACGCGTGGTCGATCTCGAAGATCGAAAGGAAACGGTCGAGCAAATCAACGACCTCTACGACGACATCGACAACCGGGAGTCGGAGATCGCGGAGGTACAGCAGGACATCGACCATCACCATCAGACCATCGAGAATCTCAACGAACATCTCAGTGACCTGCGCGCCGAACGAGATGACCTCGAGGAGCAACTGGGCGACACCGATGTTGACGAATTGGAGGATAAACTTGAGGAGGTCAAGGCCAAAATCGACCAGCGCAAGGAGACGCGGAACGATTTGCAAGGGAAAGCCCAGCGTCTCCGTGACGAGTACACGAAGTTAGAGAACGAACTCTCGAATCTGCGTGACCTCAAGGCGCGCATCGACGAGTACGAGCGCAAGGCCGAGTGGGCGAAGGCCGTCCACGACGAACTGGACGCGATTCTCGACACCTACGAGAGCGTCAAGTCGGAACTGCGCGAGAAGTACCTCGCGTACATCAACGAGTACACCAACGACATCTTCCAAGACATCTACCTCAACAGCAGCTACCAGCGGGTTGTCATCAGCGAGACCTACGATGAGCGCGGCGACCGGTACGACTACGACATCCGGTTGCAGTGTGACGACGGAACAACCGAGCATCCGAGCAACGCCAGCGGCGGCGAGCGGGCCATCGTCAACCTCGCGCTCCGGGCCGGCATCTACAAGCTCATCGCCGAACTCGAAGGTGGCGACCGGGGGCGGCTCCCGCCGTTCATCCTCGACGAACCCACGACGTTCCTCGACGACGGCCACGTCGGTCAACTGGAGGACATGCTTGACCGGATCCGCGACTGGGATGTCCCGCAGGTCATCGTCGTCTCGCACGATGACGCGCTCATTCACGGCGCCGACCATGAGTGCCGGGTGGAGATCGATGAGGCAACGAGTACCAGCCACGTGACCATGCGCTCCGCGGGAGCTGACTGACAATGGACTCGGAGGCCATCGGCATCGTCCGCGAGCTGTTCGCCGAGATCGACGCCGCCGTCCCCCGCGAGCAGGCCTCGCAGGCCGCCCACGCCCGGCGGCTCTTCGAGTTGCTGGGCCGCGACGGTGGTCAGGTGGAAGCCATCGAGTCACCCGACTACTACCGCACGCGCATCGACGAGCTAGGGACGTGGACGGCCGACCCGTGGGCCGGGGCGACCTACGGTGTCGACGCCAGCACGACGCGACCTCTCGAATACAACAACGGCCTCGTGGTCGACACGGCCTACGCCAAGACCGCAGCGGCGGGCGACGACGCCAATCGCGGCGTCGAGCGAACAGGACACATCGCCGGCGTCGCGTACTACGACGACGGTGACAGCACCCTTCACTCCCAGACCATCGAGGGTGACCACGTGTCGGCCGAACTGGTGCGCTTTCCCCAACTGGAGGAGGAACCCCGCAACGTCGCCACGTCGGTCGCAGCGGTCGCCCAGCATCTGAGCGAGAGTAAGCAAGCCCTCAATTCCCTCGACGCGATCGACGGGGCACTCTTCCTTGATGGGGCCATCCTCCCACTGGGCCTCGTGTACTGGGTCTTGCTCGACCACGCTGGTGGCCGATCACCTGCGGGGTCGTGGGAACTGCCCGCCGACATTCTCGGCAACTACATCGAGGTAATCGACCGGCAGTACGAGCGCGACCGGCCCGTCGTCGGTATCGTGAAGACGTCGTCGATGTCGCAGGTGCTTGCGGCGCTCCGCACTAAGATTGAAGACCACGACATCCGAGACGACAACGGCCGGCAACTCGACGTACCGTGGGTGCGCGACCACCAGTTCATGTCCGAGGTGCTTCGGTTCGATGATCTGGAGTACCTCACCTACACCTCGTGGTTCGTGCAGCGCGGACAAGCGGTCAATGGCCGGCTGCACGACGTGTTAGAGCCGGTCGCAGACCGACTGGCACACGGCGACCCGAGTGATTACCGCCGCGCCTTCTGCTACGTCCGCCTGCCCAAGACGGGCGACCTCCTCCGCATCGAGGCCCCGTACCTGATGGTGCAGGACGCGGAGTCACGTGAGCAAGTCCGGCTGAAGGCGCTGAAAGAGATCGCCCAGCGGCGCGGCGTGCCCCGGGCCGTACACCGGGCCGACCGCATCGCCCGCATCAGCCGGGAGAATCGCGAGACGATTCGCGATATGATTGAGTGCACCGAGTACTCCTACGACCACAATTGGGACGGTCGCTGGAGCGACCTCGACGACACCCTCGACCTATGACCGACAACGTAGACGACATCCTCGACAACGACCCGTTCGACGACGACCAGCCAACAGAGCAATCCACGCGAACTGACACCGACGACTCCGAGGCAGCCCCGAGCGACGAGGACGACTCGGACGAAGCCGCGGGCGCGACGGCCACGATTCCGGAGACGTCCGTGCCGAACTCAACAGCGGATCCCCCGGACGCCGAGGTGGGCCACGTACTTGCGAGTGAGGAAATCCGCGTCACACGTGATGAGTACAACGTCAACGCGTTCGTGACGACTGACCGGCGCGACGACGTCCGGGTTGGCGACTACGTGGAGATTCCCTACCCCGACGGCGAGGACGACCTCTTCTCGGTCATTGACGGCCTGCGCTACGAGCCGTACACGGAACTCGACGACAAGTCGGACACACACAACCAAATCAGCAAGCACCGCGGGCTCGATGAGTCGGAGTTCGTCCTCGTCGCTGAACTTGACCCCATCGCCATCCTCCGCCAACAGGAGGAGAGCGACGGCCTCGAGCGCGGCATCGTCAACCGCATCCCGAAGCCGAATACGCCGGTCAGGCTCTCGCGCGACGATGCCCACCTCCGCACCGGACTCAACATCCCGCGGGAGGGCATCTTTGCGGGCCACCTCTCGGTCGGTGGCGACCCGATGCAGATCGACGGCGACCCGTTCCCCTACTATATCCAGAATCCGGGAATCGACCCGGACACGGGCGAGGTGGAGTCCGGCGAGCCGGCAATCTTCCGACACGCTCTCGTCGCCGGTTCGACCGGGACGGGCAAGACGCACTTCACCAAGAACCTGCTGCGACAGTTCGTCACCGACAAGCGCTACCCGGTCGACACAGGCCCGGACGGCGAGCGAGAGCGCAGTCGCCTCAACGTCGTCATCTTCGACCCGGAGAACGAGTATTGGGAGATGCGGGAGGACAATCCGGAGCTGACCGACGAACAGCGGCGACGCCTCCGCCGACAGGGCATCGAGTACGACGGCGTCGACGACTTGGAGGTGTTCGTGCCCGAGATCGACAACACGCGCGCCCCCTCAACCGGAGAGAGCCAGAAGCTCACCATCCCGTTCTCGCTCGTTGAGCGCGAGCCACGCCTCGTTATGCCCTTCGACCAGACGTCCGACGTCACCCGAGGTGCCATCGAGAGCTGCATCGACACGTACTTCGACTGCTTCGACGGGAGCACCGACTGGCCGGCGCGCGACGTGGACGATCCGAAATACGAGGATTTCGTGGCCTTCCTCCGCGAACACGAGCACGACGAGAGCCGCCTGCGCGAGCGTCACGACATCGGCAGCGGGACGTGGTCGGCGGTCTGCCGACGCGTCATCCAGCCCGAGTACTTCGACGTGTTCGACGGCGGCATCAACCCCTTCCCGGAGATCACCGACCAGCTATTCCGCGAGGGGCAGGTCACGGTCATCCCCACGAGCCACGTGCGCGGTGAGAAGGAGTATCTCGTCGTCCTCTCGATTCTGTCGTACATCATTGAGAACAAGATCGACGACTTCGACGTCGACGAGGCGGTCAAGCGGACGCCGATGCTGGTGGCAGTCGACGAGGCCCACAACTACTTCTCGAGTCCGGACAACATCCGAGAGGCCTACATCGTGGGACGGGCGCGCGAGGCGGTCAAGCAGGGCCGCAAGGACAAGCTTGGTCTGATGATGATCACGCAGAATCCCGAGGACATCGACGGCGACATCCTGAAGCAGACTAACACCAACGTCTTCCTCCACTTGCGCGAGGAGGTCGTCGAGGACGTGGCCTCCGTCCCGCGGGGGTACAAGCGAGACATTTCGAAGTTCGGCAAGGGACAGGCGGTCGTCAAGGCACCCGATGTCGAGGCGGTCGAGGTCGTAGGGCTTCCGTACTGCCTGACCCGCCACGACAACTGACCGCGGCCTCCCCTTTGATGCAGTTTCACACAGATTAATATTCCATTCATTTGGAAGGTCGAACAGAGAGATGGGCGTCTACTTGATTCAAACGAGCGGTGCGGACATCACGAGTGAAGCCAAACCAGCTTACATCAGCGGTGCTGAGGGCCCGCGGTTCTGCGACGAGCCGCTGCAACACAACCGCTACTTCAATGCCGAGCCCTACTGGCAACAGGGATTCGCCCGACGACGAGCGTGGCAGACGGCAGCCAAGGACGACATTGCCCTGCTCTATTGCACGGGGAGCGTCGACGGTTATTCGAGCAGCTTGAGTCATGCTCTGCCAATCGCCGAGAAGCGCATCGTCGACGGGGAGGGCGCGTGGCTCGAGTTCGACAAAACGATTGAACTGGAGCCAACTATCGATTACCCTACCATTCAATCCAAGATCGACGACGGCGAGTTCAGCGATGGCATGGGCCGGTGCGGACAGGAAGGGTTCAACTTCAGGCGGGTCGAGGACGACGATCTCCAAACCGTGCAACGCCTTACTACGCCGACTTCAGGCGTATGGGACGACGTTCTGTAGTTAGTCGAGGAGACTGATACTACTGCCCGGTTATGATGCACTCGACCACCTAAATCATCGGTTTGCAGCCGTATAGGTTTCTCCGTGAGAGTGCATCTACGCAGTTGAATTGTGACCTACTCCGAGTAGGCGTAGGAACCGTCCTTGGAGTGTATTCGATCTCTCGTTCCTGCTCTCTGGCAGAACGTTCGGTTTTGTACCAGTGAACGTCGAGGTTTCCTGAGGAGCAGGGCGATAGCAACGGCGAGAGTCGGTTGAACCCATTTAATTAACCCGGTCTGTAGCCTGCGGGTGACGGTTGGCCTGCGAGTTGAAGCTCGGCACCTGAGACGGTTATCGGGCGTCGTGGGCGAGCTGGCGGAGTTTGGTACGGATATAGGCGTCTTCATACATCGTTTTTGCGCGGCGGTAGAACATATCCCACGCCTGATCAGGGAGCCAATCATCATCGTTGAGGCTGGAGAAAATCTTCCACTCACCTCGTTCTGCGCCGCTGAGTTTCAGGATGATGGCATGGACATCGGCGTTGTCGGCGACGCGTGAGGAGATGGCGCGGCGTTGCGCCTCTGCCTGTAAGATGTGATCAGGCTTGAGGCGCGTCACGGCTTTAGCATCGATGGTGTAGAGTCCGGGTGGTAGTGTGGGAGAACCGTCGATATATACAATCTGGTCAGGGCGTGCACAGTATCTGATGCCGTCGATTTCGACAATGATGTGTCCCTCAGTAACAAGTACGCGCCACTTGTGTTCCCGTCTCGCGGCATCCCAGTTGTCGGAGGCCATCCACGCTCCGTCCTTACACGACTGGTAGAGTGCTTCTGTAGGGGAATCGTCGATGACTTGGAGTAAGTCCGGTCGAGTCATAAGAGGGTTTGACCCCGGCCATTCATAGACCGACTCGTACATCTCAAGGGGGTTGTTGACGTCGTAGATGTCGTTAAGATCGTTGAGGAAGTCCTCGTTGTCTGATTCGGGGACAGAGGCGGTGTAGAGGGAGTGGGCAGCAGCGCCACGAATACGTGAATATTCCTTGATGAGGTTCGAATCACGGCCGTTGAGTTTGTCATCCTCCTTGAGTTCGTCGTTCGCCAACCTCCGGTGCAGGTTATTGGGATGAAACGAATGGTCAGAGGGGAGATCGTAAAACTTGATGCTATTGGCGATACTTCGGGCGCCGAGTGTGGGAGGATCGTCTTCGTCGGTGAGGTAGGCGGTATACTCTGTTCCCGGCAAGTCCCGTGGGAATACTCCCTCGTCATCGATGATTCCTTGGATAGCTACGCTGGCGCGTACGTATTTACAGGGTTGGCTGATGTAATCGGGGAAGTAGTCAACCAAATCCATAGTATTCTGTTCGTAGGTCAGTGAGTTAGCACCTCGCCATACAGCGAAAGTAAAATGTAATGTTAGTTAGGGGTATTGGCGCAGAGATTGTCGTCGGTCAATTCAACGTACTCCCCGTCATCCAATCTCTCGCGATCGACCTAGGAGATATTGGGCGTCACCACCTCCGCGGTCGAGTAGCCGAGTTGAAAAGGATCTCTCGACTGGCTGCTCTTTGCAGCCCGCTGGCCGGCTTTTATCCGACAACCTGTATGTCGATCAACTATGCCGGAAGTCGCCGACAACTGCGACCTGTGCGGAGAAGAAGACACGTGGCACATTGACCGCCATTTGCAGCACGACCGATGTTCGAACTGTAGGACTCGGCATATCATCTCCTCAGACACGGAGGAGGCCTTCCGCCACGAGGAGAAGACCGAAGCCGAGCGCAAGGCGATGCTTGACGATCTTCGGGCGTGGTATGAGGAGGTGAATGAGTGATGGCGGCGGTTATGAACATCGCCAGTTGCGCCTTCAACTGTTCTTCATCCTCCATCGCGCCAGCACTCTCGACACTATGGTCGGATAACTGCCGGCATGGGGCAGCCTACTCATCACTTACCAACGGCTCCACAACGATGCTGCGATGTGCCAGCCGTACTCCATCTTCTGTGAAGTCTATCACATTTTCTTCTGCGAGTTGCTGGAGTTGCTGACGCACGTAGTCTTCGGGGCGGCCGAGGTCATCGGCAACTGAGGCCACAGAGTGACGCGGTTGGTCGAAGCGGGGAACTGCATCCACGATTTCACGCAACGACAGTACGGTCATCGCGTCCCCATGCTGAAGCACTAGTTCATCGGGCTTGTTCGAATTCTCGCACTCATAGTTGGTCGAAAGGGGGATGACTCCCCCAGAACCACCGCCCAGCATAATGCTGGGCACCTGACCGGCGGGTTCCGCCCCGCCAATTTACCAATGTGTTCATAGCCACCATAAAACCAACGCAGACGCCGCGAAAACGCCCCTAACTAACTTTCTCGCCGTAATTACTACCACGGTGCGCAAGCTATGGACGTGTATGAACGACGACGATATTAATTGGGAGCCAATCACCGACGAGGACGGCGTCATCCACGGCCATGGGACGGACTGGCCGTCGGAATAGACGGTGCGCGAGCGCGTCGAGACCGTCATTGCTGGCAAGCACATGTTGGGGCCAAAATCTCGGTTCTCGTCCGACGAGATCGCCGAAGCAGCGGACGCGGATCTAGAGACGACACGCGGCGTACTCGGCGAGATGATCGACCGCGGCACGGTTGAGGTCGAGTCCCTTGCCGGCGATGAGTGGCTCACAGACTGTGAATATAGCGACACGCGCTGGGACGATGAGTGACGACGGACACCGCGAACGCTTCGCGCTCGCAGTCGGGATGGTCGCCTGCGGCTGGGAGTCTCTACCCGAGGCCGCCGAGCGCCGCGACGTGAATCCGGAGAACGTGGCCCGCGCCCTGTCGCGCCACGCTCATCGCGCGGATTACGGTGGCCGGCTGTGGGCGGATCGACGACGCGACGACACGATGGACGCTGCTGAGATCGCTGAGGCGACGAGCGCCGACGTCGATACCATCAAGCAATGCCTCGAAGCGACCGGCGACGCGCTCGCCGGCGACGACGGAATTGGACGGTACGACCCCGAAGACGCAGCCGAGATCAATCCAGACCCGGGCGAACTGGTCGGGGATGACGACGAGGAGTAGGCCGCGCCACCGCCGGGCCACCCCAGTTTTCACGAGTTCCCACAAATCCGTTGTACCCATATCGACGAGCATCCTCATCTCAACACCCCCGTCGGTTCCGATGAAAAACTACCACAAGGGACGGGTTCTCAGCCTTAGGGATACACACCCCTCGGTTCCGATGTAAACCGCCGCAAGGCACTCCTCGGCGGCAAATGAACAGAAGATTACCCGACATCCTCAGACCCATCCCCCGCGCTGGTGCGCGAGTCGTCTCCCCACATCCACTCACGAAACTCCCGACTGACCTTCTTGTGTCGCTTCTCTTCCGGGCCGTTCCTCGCCACCGCACCCCGGATCTTGCCCCTTACGTCCATCCACGGCATCTGCTGCCCGTTATCAGGATTCCGTACGCGTTCAATCCAATTGCCGACCGTCCACGCCCACGCTTCTTCTGCGACCACCTTCGTCTTCTTCGACCGCTTCTCGTTCGCGTCCACCTTCTCACTCAACTCCTTGACTTCTTCGCGGAGCTCCTCGTTTTCCTCCTCCAACTCCTTGACTTCCTCGCGCAACTGGCTGAAATCGCCCTTCAGGTTGCTCTTCAACTGGTTCCTCTCCTCTTCAGCGTCGTTGAGACGACGATCTATCGCGTCCTCGGCGCGGTCAAGGCGCTTGTCGAACTGGTCGATGTGGTCGTGAAGCCGGTCAACGTGCTTGCGAGTCTCTCGGGATGCGTCAAGTACCTCATCGCGCTGTGCGTAGTGGGTGAGCTGCGACCACTTATCTTCAACAAGCCGCTGGCCGTCGCCGGTCAGTTCGAAGACGCGTTCGTTGTTGCCGGCGTGTTCGCGGCGGTCGATCTCCCGGACGAGATCGTTCGGAATCAGATACTTATCGATCCTGTGGCGTATCGAGCGGGACTTGCCGCCGGTCATCTTGCGGAGGTCGCCGGTGCCGGCGCGGGTTCGTTTGTACAGCGCGGAAAGTGTCTTCTCAGTGAGGGTATCCATCTTCTCGGGTTGGTTGTAGCTGGGTGCCATTATTATAATACAGTTGCCATTTTAGCGGTATGAACCCCTCGGAACAGAGGGGGAATGTGCCGGCTACAGGCGGAAATATAGAGGGTAATTTCCGGGGTATTTCCGTCTAAACGGGGCGGCGTTTGGTTACTCCATGAGAGGCCCCCTCCGGGGGTGAGGCAGCGGATGAGAGCTCCCGGGGCGCATGCCCTACTGAGGAGATTGGGCGCTCAAGCGCCGCTCCCCCGAGACCCCGGTTCCAACGTGTAGGGTGATTGTGGAGTTCCACGGAGAGATCTGAGCATCCACGCGCGTGGAATCCCGGGGCACAGGCCCGCACCGAGGGAGAGGGGGAGACTCTCTGCGGCGACGTCTCCCCCACAGCCCCTCTCTCCGCCACCGGGCTGGATTCCCTGTCTCTCCTCGAGGAGCGGATTCCGAGCATCACTACGGGGACAGGATTTCCGGCGTCGATGCCAAAGCAGGGCTCCCCGTGTTCTGCGGCAAGGATGCTTACCAACGACTACGCGCAGTAGGTGCCCCGGCGACGTCGATCCGAAGCGGTTTCATCGGAACCGAAGGGGGTGTGACCCCTGCGAGGCTCCACGCGAACCCTAGGGGTGCGCCTCGAGCTTACATTCCAGACTCGGGGTGTGGGCGCTGCACAACGCTAGCGCAGTGCAGCCACGCGCGCATACTACCCGCGAGGCAGGGCACACCCACGCCCACGCGGGCGCGGCCACACATCACGCGCTTCCAACTAATCGCACTCTCACGCTGTCTCCGTCCTGTTCTCGGCATCTGAGTCACGTCTGAGGATATGTGGTCATCACTTAAAACGTTCACAACGGCAGCCTATGCGCAATATCCATAATCATCTTTAATTACGCCTGCTAGGGCCTACTGACCCAAACCCATTTTTTATACTCCGGGTAAGGGGGTGCTGCAAGGAGGTGTCAGCTACCCAGAGCACACAGGCAAACCAAGAACCGACGAATAACCGGTGAATAGATACGAAAACGACAGAATACAGAACATCCATCAGTCAAATCTATGGCCACCGATACAAACCAAGCCAAAGATCGCGCAGAAGCAACTGCAGACGAAATCATCAACACCATCACCGACGACCTGATGCACAGAGCTATTGACAGTCGTGGTGACAACACCGACAAAGGGTTGCGCGCCCTCGTCCTCACCGTCGAACTCGAAACCCGCAAACCCGGTGCGTCCGCGCCGCCCAAGCACATTGACCCGCGTGAGCAGCTGGACGTCAACCACTACGTCGACGCTGTGGACGACCTTCTCCGCGGTATCGCGGACGACCTCCACGACCAGATGGACGCCATCGACGACCCCGAACGCCGCGAACACCTCCGCGACGTCATCGCCGAACTCGACACCCGCATCCGGGGTGGTCAGGCGTGACGGTCTATCTTGACGGACGCAGGGCCGTTATCCTCAGCGCCAATCTTGACGACGGCACGGTTACTGTCCGCTACCACAACGACGAATACGACGACGACACCACCGCCGTCGAGCACAAAGACGCCCTCAACGGCCATCACCGCGGCGACAGACACACCGTCCCCATCCCCCAGCTCCGCGCAGACGGTGGTATTGCCGAGGTTGCACAGACCATCCTCGACCTGCCTGACACAGCCGTCTCCGGCCGTGCAGAGTGGGCCGAGGAGTACCGCGTCGCTGACGACGAGTAGGGCGCCCCCACGGTCGCCGCCCCAAACGGCGCCCGGGGGAAGTCGAGGTCAGGATGAAGCCGGATTCCCTAGGTAGGGAAATCCACCTGATTCTCGACGCTCGGTCGTAGTAAAGGCTACCCAGCTGCAGCACTGCTCGCCAACCGATCTGCAGTCCCCTCAGACACATCTATGAGCAACTCATATGCCCAGCAAACCCCGAGAATCGACTATCCAGACGACCCTATCCCGCCGCACGACGTGGTCGAATGGCACCCGCGCGTCGAGACCGTCAACGGCGTCGATGCACACCCCCTCATCCACGTCAGACACGACTCCCCCATCACAGCCAATCCCGCAACGGGCACTGTCGGCTGGGTCATCAGCCAGCCTGAGACGCTTGCCAACTACGTCGCCGAGCACGGTCGCTGTACCATCGACGTACCGCAGTACTACAGCCGTTTCCCCGAGATCGAGGCTAACCGCTTGCCCAGCCTTGATGAGTACCTCGCTATCGGCCCCGGACTGGAGAGCGACGACGGCGACAGCGCCATCCACCCACGCCTCGTCCGCCTCGCCATCCGCGTGCTGAACGGCAAAGGCCGCTACCCCGCCGACGAACACACGCTGCACGACTGCCTGCCGTTGCCGTGCCCCCTCGTCCGCGAGGGAGTCGGCGCCGTCCTCATCGCGCCTCGTATCGCTCCTGACGGGTTCGACAGCGACTGACCCCACACCCGCCGGGGTTTACCAACGGCGAAGCACCCGTCCGCTTTGACGACGCAGGTCTGCGTACCGACCGCTACGTATCCGTGCATCTACGAGACACAGGGTGACAGTGAAGCAGTCGATGAGGTGCTTGCTGAAGCTGATGTTCCAGAGTTGCCTCGTGTTATTGGCATAGTCGACAGTGATGACATTCCATTTGATACCGAGGACTGTCGTGCGGCACGGGACTCATATGCGGAATAGAGATTCCGACAGAACTCTCTGAGTTTTGTTATGGTGTTAACTTCTTTGCCCGGTAGTTCCGCATCGCACCCTGTATAGGGGATATGGATTATTGGGGGCATTTTTCCTCACGCTTTAAATGGGCGTAATTTACTTGCTTATCCGCGTTGGCATCTCTGCGTGGGAGGGGACTATGACCCACGAAGGATGGTGGCACGAACTGGTCAAGTTAGCTCTCGACGAGTGTTTGCGGGAATTTGCCGAAGATCAAGGTATCGAAGCGCGAGTAGCTACTGAGGAGACGGTCGAGAAACATTCGCAACGAAAGGCCGACAACTTCGTTGAATTCCTCGACACTGAGCAACAATCACCCTTAGCAATCGAGGTCGAAAGCGGAGTCAAAACCTATCCCCGCATTAAAACCGAAATCACCGAACGGTTCGAATATTATCAATCACAAGGCCTTCTCTCCTTCCTCGCTGCAGACGGATACACGCTCAATGGAAACGACCCGACTGTCGAGGATACGGCGTGGAAGTTTGGAGACGGAATCGTGGAGGTTGAAGTAGACGAAGACTCAGTTCAACTCTGCCGCATTGACGGAATGAGCGGAGACACATTAAGCGATCTTGCGGTCTTTATGAACGACTTCACATTCGATCGAGACGACTGGCCATCACATCTCGTCTAGCTATACATATCCTACCTCAACGCGATGCAATAGTTATCGACGGGCGATACGATACCGGGTTACTCTTCTCCGATGCAGGAGCTGAGGATGTATTCCCTATCGAGATCGATCCCGATGCTATCGTAACCCAATTCTGACGCAGCTCGGCAGGTCGTCATCGATCCGCCCATCGGATCCAGCACAAGGTCACCGTCAGTTCCGACCGCTTCGATACAGCATCTCGGTATCTCTTCAGGGAACGGCGCTGGATGCTCCGTATCTGGCCGTGGGCCGTACACGTCCCAGATGGAGGCCAAATCGATTCCATCTTCGGGAACGTCGGGTGTCCCCTTGGTCATCCAGTAGATTCGCGCGTCGTGCGGTCGGAAGAGCGTGGGCTCGTGGTTATGCGTAGCCTTTCGATTCCAGATAATCTCCTGTCGTACGGCCCACGGATTCGCCGGCGAGCGGAGCCACTCTACAGGATGAATCACCTCGCCACCATCGATTCTCACCTTGTGGACGTAGAAGAGCGATGCACCGTCGACGGCGACTCTATGCCATTCGGACAGGAGTTCTTGCTGCCACTCCTGATATTCGTCTTCCGGACGGTCGTCGTAGTATCCCACGCCTTCCTCTCGCAGAGAACGCCAGCCCATCGCCCATCGTTCGTGACCGAGGTTGTAGGGCGGTGATGTAACGATGATGTCGACCGACTCGTCAGGAAGCGGAAGTGCGCCGGCGTCACCCTGCAATAGCGTTACTCGAGGGTCTGCACTCGTGCTGGCTGATTCGGTCTTCTCGGAGTTCTCATCCGATTCGTCCGATTCATCTTGTGCGCGGCGTTCGGCCTCCTTCACTTCGGCGTATGCGGCGCTGATCGATTGTTCCTCCGCGTCTAACTTCTCCAGTTGTTGTTCTGCGACAGTCGATACCGTCGGATCGTCAGACTCGCGCGCGTCCCAGACAGTCTTCGCCCGATGGTACGTCGTGCCGGAACCGAATCCCACCTTCTCGGCCACCTTGTCTCGCGTGAGGCCGCCCTCATCTTCCTGTTCAGATGAACGGGAAGTGTCTGTTCGCGTTCCCTGCCGCTCCTTTGCCCGCCGGCGTTCGACCTGTTCGAGCGTCTCGGCCTCACGTAATTTCTGCGAGACTGTTTTCGAACGCTGTCTGTTGGAGTGGATAAGCAGTTCGAGCCGAGTCAAATCGGACTCGAACTCACGAACCTTGACCGGGACGGTTTCCAGCCCCACCTGTTTGGCCGCCTCCACGCGTCTATGTCCGGAAATTATCTGGTCGTTCTGATCGACGATTATCGGTGTTAACACGCCATTCTCGCGAATAGATTCTAGAAACGGAGAGTCCTCGTCAGACTCGAGCTCGCGGTCGCCATAGATCTCTTCGTTTTTCGGATGCGGCTCGAGAGATTCTGGACGCCGTCGCTCGATTTCCTCCACGTCGCTAGCCATCAATCGAGTCATTACGTAAGGCCAATATATCGATTGTGCAATCGCCGCTATCGAGGTGTGCGCGTGCCCTGCTGACGTCGTGCCCGCTTGCGTTCGATCTGCTCTAATCCTCCAGCCTCGCGGATTTTCTGGCTGAACGACTTATCCCATCTCCGGTAGTTGGGAGTAGTCGCTTGAGGTCGGAGTTCAGTCAAACCGGTCGTACTGGGACTTGCTCCAAACCGATTTTCTTGGTAATCTCGACGCGTGGGTGGTCGGAGATGATGGTTGGACGTTCGTTAGACTGCCTGCTTCCGGTTGTGGATTAACCAAGACGGCTCAACCACGCCGTAGGATTCGATCTCGGTTATCCCTGTCTCGGCCATCACCGACCGCGATGCGAGAGTAATCAAATACTGTCCTCAGGATGTAAAACCGCTGCCTATAGGACGGTACCTGCAGGATGAGGCTGCTGAAACCCCCCGGGACAACAGGGTTAAACCGAGAATTCCCACACGCATAGGTGGAGCGTGAATCAAGCCGCCTACCACGTTCAAGCGACAAAAGAGCAGTCGCCCGTCCGCGAATTCGTTGCAGATCACGGTCGCCCGATTGACCGCAGCGACATCGAACACGTCACGATTGCTGGCCGATCTATTGCGGTCGCCGAAGACTTGACTGAAACCGAGCGTGAACTGGTCGCCGACGCCATTCGATCGACTGAGCCAGCGATAAAGGCCTGCTTCGCCAACTCACTTGAGTTGTGGAAGTACGACGAGCGGTTCAAATACACCGAGGGATACGCCTCCCTCTCCGAGTTCGACGTTGGAGGCTTCGAGCATGCGTGGACTATGCTTGACGGCGAGAAGTTAGTGGACGTGACTACGACGTTCGATCACTACTTCGGCGCCGTCATCACAGATAGGGCCACGTTGCAGCATTACTACGACATCGGGAAAGAGTACGACATCTATGGCGTCGTCGGTAACCACCACAACCGATTTGAGTTCCTCCGAGAGCGTGGCTATGTCGACGGATAGCCGACGCGGGTAGGCTGGCACTCTTCAGTTGAGGGTATGTTTTTAATCCCTCAGTAAGAAAAGCCAGTCAACAAATGAGCAATTCATCGGAAGATAGCTATTCACTGGAGGACGTACAGGGTGATCTCGATGTCCTCCGCGCCGTTGAGGACAGGGTCGTCGAGGCTATCAAGGGAGCCGAGAGCGCGGACGTCTTGGAGTATCTCATCCGTGAACAGCAGCTCGACCTCCACCACGAGGGCGATCAGGGCGTTGGCCGAATTCGTCAGGCTGTACTTGAATCTTCGAAGGCCTCGCAAGACTTGAAACGCACCGTCATCACTCGCGGCGACGACACGCCGGAGGCCGTCCTCGTCCCCGACGATGTAGAGCGGAACGCGCGAACCGCGCTACGCACCGGCAAGCCCGTCGTCCTCTACGGGCCGACCGGCACGGGGAAGACGACGTTCGCCCAGCAGCTCGCCCTCCGGCACTGTGTCGGCTACTCGCTACACACGGCCACTCCCTCGTGGACGGCGAAGGACATCATCGGCGGCATCGGGCCAAACCTGACTGGCTCCTCAGGCTACCGATCACTGAACTACGAGACCGAACTTGGAGCTGTCTCAGAGGGCGTCAAGAAAGCTCGGAACTTCGACATCCCCTATGCGGTCATCCTTGACGAGATTACGCGTGCCGACATCTCCCAAATCTTCGGCCCGCTGTACACCGCCATCGAGAACCGCAATCAGACGCTCATTGAGACCGATGACGGCGAGACCATCGAGCTTGACGAGGACGTGAGCATCATCTGCACGATGAACATGTCCGACCGGACGGTCAACGAGCTGGACAACGCCATTACGCGGCGGTTCGCGATGGTCGAACTCGACGAGTACGAGGACGATGACCGGCGGGCGCTATTTGAGGGCTGGATCGAAGACAATCTCGGGGACATCCCCCTTATCGGGAACGATGACCTGCTCGATCTCTTTGAGGCCGACTACGACGGTATCAATAACGGCTCTGAGCAGGCATCGCGCGGCCCGATTATGCGATTCGGGCCAATGCACTACCGCGACGTGACGATCTTCCTGCGCGAGGCCCTCCAAGACGAAGCCCTGTACATGGACGCCCCAGAGAAGGCGGTCGGACAGGCGTTCCGCACGTTCATTGTCCCGCGACTGCTGAACTCGGCGGCCTTCCCGCAGATCGAGCAGATCGAGGAACACTATCGGGCACTGAACAAGTCGTTCGAGATGTTCGACCTCGCGTCCGCGGCCGATCTCGCTAGCCGGGAACTCGAGGCCGAACGCCGCCGGATGGGCTCCTACGAGCAATGAGCGTCTCCGATCCGGACGAATCGTACACCTACCAGCCCGGGACGTTCAGCGTGCCCGAGCGCGGTGAAATCCGCATCGAGGGGTGTCCGCCCTCGATCGACGACCAGCTCCGCCGAGCCTCCTTCGAGCAGGAGGCCGACAACGTCTTCGTGAAGACGCAGGAGTCGCTTGACGACCGCGACAAGGAGTATAGGGTCGTCCGGGTACGGGTCGACGGCCCGGTACTGCACGTCACGGCGCGGGACAACGTAGGCGTCGTCAGCCTTACACCCCGGTCGAAGCTTCGGATTGAACCGAAGATCGACTGGGACTATATTTTCGACATGCTGCTAGCGGTGCATGGCCGCAAGCGGTCGGTCGAATACCACGGCATCCCTCTCGACGAGTTCCGCACCGAGGACGTCGATCTGGAGGACGTGTTCCTGATTCTGGCGATCAACTATCTCAACGGACTGGAGGCCATCCATCGCAATGGGTTCGTGCGACAGCTGGAGACACGCCGAGCCGACCTCGAACAACCTCAAGGCGTCATCGACATCGAACAATCGCTAGTCAATCAGGCAGAGGGCCGCGCCCAACAGCATTGCTTGCTGAAGGAGGTTAACTACGACAACGCGGCCAACTCGCTACTCCACTACGCGGGCACGCATCTGTTGCGGCTCTTCCGGCAGTACGAGGACGAGTACGACCATCAGGCGTACTACCACATCTTCTCGCAGGTGCATCAGGAGGTGCGTCACTTGGAAGGGTTGGACGTGACGAGCGGGCGCCGGCGCATCCCCGAGTACCGGCGGTTCTCCCTACACGATCTTCCCAAGCAGCGCCACTACTACCGACAGGCTGTCGAGGTTGCGAAGGCCGTAGTGGCCTCGTCGCTCGGGACGCCGGCGATGGAGGGCGACCGCGAGCTGGTCGTGGACTACGTGCTCAACATGGAGTCACTATTCGAGCAGTACTCGCAGGTCGCTATCGAAGACGAGCTGGACACGATCAAGAGGTATGACCATCTTGACCAGACCGAGAACGTCTCGGCCGTCCGGTCGCCGACGCTTCAGCCCTTCGAGAACGAGGGACAGGTGTTCCACCAGCCAGATCACGCCGTCGAGGAGGGCGACGAGACGTTGGCCGTCCTCGACTCGAAGTACTACGCCGAGGGCAAGGATCCGGTGAAGAGCGGCGACTCGCGCTCGCGGCTGTTCAGTTACGCGTATCTGCTCGATACGCCGCGAATGGGCTTCCTGACCCCACTCGGTGATTCGCGGACGCGAACGGTCGCCCAAACGGGGGCGGAACTGCAGGTCGTCTCGCCCGACAGCGACCACTTCTCGCTCGATGGATACCATATATGCGTCCGTGACTACCTGCATGAGGCACTCGCCGACGTGTATCCAACCCTCGACGTTTATCGGGCCGTGGAGGAACACGCCCTCTGTCTCGACCAGCACGACGCGTCCGCGCTGGATCGACTGACCGATCTGAACGGGCCGTTCGACTTTAGCAACGTCCACGAGTTCTCGCTCCGGGTGGTCAACGCGGCCGCGGATACGCTGTCAACACAGTACCGATCGCGTTCTGACCTTGAGCAGGACGGCAAGTGGACGCGGCGGCAGATTGAGACGCAGTGCCGGGAACGCTCGGCTGAGTCTACAACGTGTGTCCCGGTCTTCCGTCGCGAGAACCGCGAAGAACGAATCGACCTGTACTTTGTAACACGTGGAGAGGACGGGCTCCCTACTGACGTTTCCGTCGTGGGTGACTTCCGGTTGCTCTGAAAAGGTGTTTCAGAAGGGTGCCGTGAGCCAGCCACCACTCCGCCGCTCGATCTGCGGCCCGAAGACGCGACTCAGCCGGTAGAGATCCCCTTCGGTCTGCAGCTCGAAGTCTCGCTGGCGACGCTGGAACGACCCCTCGACGGCGAACTGGACGGTTGGGAGAGAACTGCGATTTTCGAGTGTGTTCGCGCGCCGATCCATCAGCGTCGACAGCTCGCTCACCGCATCGTCGTTCTCAAATAGGTCGTCGAGGCCGACGACGCACACCTCGTCTGGGACGTCGTTCTCGCGGAGCATCTCCTCGAACTCGTCGACCGGAACTCGGTGATCGAAGAGGTCGTACTCGTCCGCGACGACGATGTTATATTCGCCGGGGAGTTTGCCGTGTTCGACCATCGTTATTCGAAGTTGATTTCAACGGAGATATTCGTTGCTTCGTCGGGCATTCGCTCGAAGAGGTCGCGTACCTTCGTGAAGTCCTCGCCGGATTCGAGCGTCAGCTTCGTCATGGTTTCTTTGATTTTCGCGGAACCTTGGAGCGGCCCGGGTATCCCCATCCGGTTAGTCAGCTGGAACCTGACCTCGCCATAGGTAACCTCGCCCGAGTCCTCCTCTTGGCGCCACTCCCGGCGCAGCTCGGCGACATCGTCACCATCGAACTGGAAGCGCCAGCCACCACTCGGTATCCGGAACTGATAGCCGGGCGACCACCGCGTCGGGTCGCCCGAGCCGTCCGTAGCGATGACGTATTCGGGCTCTGCCTCGCGCCCGAGATGTCGGAGCAGGAACGTCTGAACGGCATCCTCCGAGACCGACGCGTCAAATCGCTCGGCGACGCTGCCGACCGTGAACTCGTCGCCACCGTCGAGCCCTTCGATATAGTCGAGGATCTGATCGCCGACATCGTCAGAAACCACAGGAACGAGCGTGACGTCCTTCGGGTCGCGGTTGCCGAGCGAGTCATCGTATTCGCGGTCGACATCAACGACATAGTCATCCACGAGGAAGTCCGTCACGGCCTCACGGAACGCTCGTTCGGTCTCGTCATCGGGAAGGTAGACTGTCTCGTCGCGGCGAATCTCTTCGAGAATACGGTGAGTGTTCGCCCGGCCGCTGCCTTCCAAGGCCTCTCCGATACGCTCACGCACCTCAGAGGTGCCGATGCGCTCGGCCTCAGAGATGTCACGAATCGTCGCATCGGACTGGGCCTTCGTCACGATCTCGGTGCCACTATAGAGGACATACTGGTCGTCCTGCGCGAGGCGAGCGGCGGCCGTCATTACCGTGTCGTGGCCGTCACCCTCCAACCAAACTTCGGTGTCTTCGAGAAGTTCGAGTTCGAAGTTCCCGATGTCGACCGCTTTGGTGCCGCTGCCGAACCGCTGGCGGAGTTCCTGCTCGACGTCTTCGGCTGTCCACCGCTGGACGTCGTCCTCATGGAGGATTACGGTGTCGAGGGAGCTACCCTGTAGCGACTCCGAGAAGCCGTTCGAGCCGTGCGTAATCACCGGCTTGTCTTCGAGGGCATCAACGGCCGCATCCAGCACATCGCCCGGACTGCCCGGAATTGGGTAGGTGGGCTGGCGGAGGAACTGTTCGTAGACGTCCTCGATGCTGGCTTCGCCCCGCCGGTCAAGCAGATCGTCGACGATACTCCAGACGTGTTGCTGGAGATCGAGTCCCTCCGCGGCGACGCTGTCCGCGATTTCGCCGGCGTTGAGCGGTTCGCCGCCGGGGACAAACACGTCCAGATCCATCTCGGCGGCTAACTCGAACTCGTTGAGAAGGTCGTCACCGTCGAGAATCTCGCCGTAGGCGAGTTCGACGCGGTCGCGAAGTTCCCGCTGCTCGTCCTCGCGCTGGCGTCTGACTGAGGCGCGGATCTCGTCGTCCAGCGAGTTATCTTCGAGGACGCATTCAGCACCCTCGATGTACCGAGCCTTCTCGATGAATCCCGTGCCGGACTCGATCGCTTTATCGCCGGCTGGCTGGACGAACACGAGCGTGTTGCGCCACTCGCGCCCGGGGCTGCCGTCCGCGTTCTTGATGACGGTTTCGACCTCATCTTGCGTCCAGTCGTCGGACTTGACGACGACTTTGACCTCGCGACTGTCAGGCACCTGTTTGAGGTCGTCCTCGGTGAATCCGACGGGGTACGCGTCGGAGCCGAAGACCTGCTCGACGGTGTCGGCGATTTGGTTGAGCGCGACCTTCTCGTCGACATCCTCGGCTTTGTTCTGAATGAGCGCGTTTGGGTTCTGGCGGTCGCGGATAGCGTACTTACCGTTGAGCTTGTGGAGGTACCACGCGACGCCGTAGAGCTGTTCGAGGTTGAGTACAATGTCTGAGACGAGGTTACCCGTCTGGTAAGTACCCATCACGATCTCGGCCTTGCCGGCACCCTCGCCCTCGTCGGGCTTGAGACTGTAGAGGAGGATCGTGTTCAGAATGCGCCGGCCGTAGGGGATCGCGTCGGGGTCGACGCGGTTGCGGATGTCGTCGATGCAGACACCCGGGCGGTCGATGTTGATTCGGGTCAACTCATCGTCGAAGAGGA
Organism: Halorussus sp. AFM4; assembly: GCF_051194995.1. Classification (NCBI taxonomy): domain Archaea; kingdom Methanobacteriati; phylum Methanobacteriota; class Halobacteria; order Halobacteriales; family Haladaptataceae; genus Halorussus; species Halorussus sp. AFM4. The sequence goes on from NZ_JBNTJT010000004.1 coordinate 25,680, forward strand.
CAGCGTCGATGTCGCCGTGCGTGATGAGGTCGGTCTCCTCGATGAGGCGAGACGCATCCTCGTCGTCCGGGTCGGCCTCGGGGTCGGCAGCCGTCGTGAGAATCTTCGAGAAGAGGTAGATCATTCCCCGCGTGTTCTGGTTGCCCTCGTCGGCGTAGTAGCGGGTCTCAAGTGCGTTCAGGAGGACGGGGTGGAACGGGTAGGTGTCGCGCATCTCTTGCGCGAGGTCGGTCGGGATGTCAGAATCAGGGATGTGGTCGTTGTCCGCGTACGCATCTACGTATCCCGAGACGATCTCGTTCACCGCACTCTCGTCGATGTCGTCGATGAGGCGGTGGCGGATGACCTCCTGCTTGCTCACTTTGCTACTCATGTTGACCTCAGACGCGTTTTCACGGTCAAGGATGTTGTGAACCTCCGAACCCTTACGGAGGACGGAGACGATGGCGAAGACATCGCTGTCGTCAAGGTCGGCAGTTTCGAGGAGGGCCTGCAGGAAGCCACGATTGCGCTTCTTACGATCGCCGCTCAACGGCTCGAACCAATCCTCTAGTTCGTCCATCAAGTATGCGATTGTCCGGCCGTCGACCGCCTCCCGGATCGTCTCCATATCGGGGTAGGGGTCAAGGTCGCTCTCTGTCGGTTCGTAATCAAGAACGTCGAAGAACGGCTCCCAGAGATAGTCCGGCTGGCTCTGTTGGAGGGAGACGGTGACAGCTTCCGAATCCTCCGCTTCGGGCAACGCATCGCTGAAGCCGTCGACATGACGGTCGCCGAACTCACCGGACGCTTCGGGATCGGCGAAGCAGTGATACATCGCCACCATCTGGTGGGACTTTCCACTCCCGTAAGGCCCGTAGAGGATGTGCGTGCCGTAGTTGGCGTCACCGCGGAGGGTGTCACGCAGGTCGACGAAACCCTCGCGCAGCCCCTGCGTCATCAGCGTCCGCTCATAGAACGTGGACGCGTCGGCTTCGAATTCGTCCTCTGCGTCGACGTTGTAGAGTTTGACTTGGCCGTCGATTTCGCCTTCCTCACGGAGCTCTTGGCTTATCGTAACCGTATCTGCGATTGTTCTTGTGAGAGAATCCGCACTAGCCATTTGTTATTTTGAGCAGTATGTGGTGTCTTGCTTAAGTACTGTGGTAACTGCCGCCAGCTTGCCGACTTTAGAGGCTTACCGTAGAGTTGAGTTCACCCGACACTCACTTATTCAGATACCTTGACCGATCTCAACGTCAAACTGGTTAGCGATTATTTCCAACGATGGTTCCTAAGCCGTCTATTTCCCCATTACCTGCGTGATTACATCATCCAATGGAATTATGAGTCTGCCGTCGATTCGATTATCGTTTGTGTTGCCGGTCTATAGGAAGCATATGCTGATCCCTACACGTTCCTTGATAAGTGGGAAAAGTTAAGAACCTCTCACCCGGAGTCTTAAAGAGAACAATGCCCCAAGACGAACCGGAGTTTGGTGAGCCAGAGTTCTTGGGGTGGCTCCTCCTAAAGCGACTAAAAGAGCAGAGTGATGACCAGATTTCGCGGTCAAAATTCCTGAAGCTCTGTTGTATTGCTGACCGCCGTCTCATTAATGTCCACGGGTATGAGGTTGGGCTTCCCCGCTATTGGTATATGTACGGAGAACTCGCAAGTGAACACGAGTTCTCCGAGCGATTTTACAACGCTCCGCTCGCCATCGGCTGGGACGGTCAGCAGTATATCCCGAAGGAGCTACAAGTTGATGATTTTGACGTTTCCGAAGAGGGACTCGAATTCATTCCCAATGCGGTTGACTGGACGGTACGCAAGTTCGGTCGCCAGAACGTCGAGAAAATCAAACAGCACCAATACGAGGAGTACGCCGAGAACGAGTTCATTCGACAATATAGCGAACTTCGGTGGCTCCTGAGTACGATAGATCTCGGGAAACAAGAGCGACTGCCGAACTACGGTACTAGTGGAGAGTCGAATGAGGAGTATCTCAGGCGGCAACTTGACGAGATGATGGCCGCGTATCCGGACGACGAGGAGCGTTACGAGGATATGAAGACGCTCTATCTTCGGTGGGACGATACGGTTCGTCTCATGGTGGATCAGTCCGTTGAATACAGTCGAATCGCCGAGTTCCTCGATGAATTCATTCAGACGCTTAGTAAAGTCGTACTGCGGTTCGCCTACAACCAGAACATCTCCGACGAGCGACTCATGGACTGGGAAGAGGACGCCGCTGAAGAACAGGCTGAATTCACGACGCATCTCAAGAACGTGCGAACAGAACTCCTTCGCGGCCGATCACGGAGTACGGAATTAGATCGGGTCTCGGATGCATATTCACAGAGCATCGAAGAGCAGATCGAGCAACTCCTCGCACAGGAATAGATGTCGGACGCGTCGTTCCTCGATACCGGCGTCGTACTCGGATTTTGCTTTCGGGACGACTCACACCACCATCGCTGCCGGCAGTACCTCGACAGCAACGATTTCGTGTTGTTCGTCTCCGATCATGTGGTGTCGGAGTACCTGAATCGAGAGCCGAGTCTTGCAGAGGAGATCGCAGATGGAATCTTCAACCACATTGATCGCCTTCGGGACTCGGAATTCGAGGGACAACTAGATTCGATGGATACATCCCGGATTCGCCAAAACCTGATCGCAGGCCACAACGTAGCCGGGACAACGCTTCATTCGTTCTACCGCGACGAAGTGCCGAACTACATCCAGTTCGACGACCTGACCCGACGGCTTCGCGACCTCGCACGGGACATCGAGCAAATTGCGATTGAAAACCGGGAAGATCTTATGGATCAGGTAGATGTATGGGAGCGAGACGAGGAGTATTCCGAGATTGACGACGAGCTTGCGGAAATCCCATGGGACGATCGTCGTATCTGTCTTGATGCGCACGATGTAGCCGAGGTGACGGACTATCTGACGGAGTTGGCAACTACGAATCCGACTGATCTGGTCGATGACGGGTATCGTGAACTGATTTTGGAGGAGACTTCGCTTGAAAACGTGGTGTCGCTTGCGAATCGGTCGTAAGTTCTCTTGTGGGACAGCTGATTCTTGCAGCCACCAAGTACTCGCGCCTACCTCATACTTCGACGCCTCTGACCACTTCGTGTAACCAAGATTTAACGCAACTCGACGTATCGCTACAGATGATAATGGTCGCTCCAGAGGAGGTCTTTCAGGAGTTCGCGGACAGCGAAGAGGCCCAAGAGTACTACAGAGAACACAATAGCAAGCGAGACGAAGTCGCCGAGGAGAAGCTTCAACCGCTTATCGACGATTTCCAAAGTGGTGACGTCGATGTCGTCGAGTTCAAAAGTCGAATCGACGGCCTCAACAAGCGAAACCAACTCTGGGGGTTCGATGGCTTCATTGGGCAGATGCACTTCAACAAGCTGTTCAACGCCGCCCCAGACGAGGCCGATTTCGGCGACCGACTCCGAGAGGCCATCCAACCGCCCGAGTCAGTAGATGAGGCCGGGGAAAAGATAGATTCGTTCGCTGAGTACACGCAACGGTTGAAGAACAACGACATAGATTCCGACCCGTTTCCGAAGTCAACGATCTTCTTCCTCAGCTACTTCTGGCACATTCAACGCCCCACTGAGTGTCCGATCTTCTATCCAACGTCGGAGCAATACCTCGGCGATGTGGGCCTACTCGACACCGATGCGCCGTACGGAACACGATACGTGAGCTTCGTTGAGACGCTGGACGAACTGCGAGAGGAGGCCAATCCATGGTTGGACAACTCTGTTGAGTATCGAGACGTAGCCAACGCGATTTACTGGTACGAGGAATGGGACGAGTCCGAGATCGACGAGGAGGAGACCGGTGGTGGAACCGAAGAGTCGGCGACGTTCATTGATGTCGATAAGCCGTACCTCCCGCCGGTCGTCGCCGACTTGGACGAAGTTGCGGCCGGCACGGACGAGGCCGTGAACCGGTACGCGCCGGTCGATACGGAGCTCCCGGTCATCTTCGAGCGAAAGTGCGGCACTCTGTTCGAGATGCTCGGGTTCGACACCAAGGTGTTGGGACAGGGCTCGGGCCGCAATCCCGACGGAATCGCCGAGGCGGTGCGGAACGACTACGCAGTCATCTACGATGCGAAGAAGCGGGAGGAGGGGTATCGGATCGGCCGCGACGACCGAACGATCCGAGAGTACATCGAAACCCACACGCGTCGACTCCGGGATCAGGGCAAGCGGCACATCTACTTCGCCATCGTCTCGAGTTCGTTCCGCGATACTGAGGAATCGACGCTACGCGACCTACGGACAAACACCGACATCGACAACATCGTCTTGCTCAAGGCCGACGTGCTGCAGGAGTTGCTCCGAATGCGGCTGGAGGAACCGTACCTGAACCTTGACGACGTGGAGTGGGTGTTCGGAAATCGCCCCGGAGAAATTCAATCTGAGGAGTTAGAGAATATCGTCCCTGAATGGCGACAACGCGATAGAGAGTTCTCTGTCTCGTGATTTACCATCCATAGTTCGACTTTAGTTATAAAACGCTATACTCGTCTGTTACACCGCCTCTCGGACGATCATAGCAATTTAGGTCTGAAGCGGAACTAGACCAGAAATAATACAACCCTTCCGTGGAACGTTTAGAGGTAATCAATGTCTCAAGAGATCGGGCAGTCTGAGGAAAGCGAGCGTACGACCGCTCCTATCGAGAACGGATTTCCGATACGGCAACTCAACGACATCGCTGAAAAGGAGGGGTACGGCGGAGCGCGACAGTGGTACCGGCCTATTTATACGATGCACAAGTGGTGGGCCCGACGCTTAGGTAGCACGTTTAGGGCGATTTCCCTGTATTCGCTCCTTGACGATCCAGACAGCATCAATGTCTACGAACCCGGTGCTGATCAGCAGCTGTCGTCGTTCGAAGGAGAAAGAAACGATCTTGAGCGACTGATTTCATCCGTATCGATCGAAGATCCGGACGCGTTGTGGGAGCTCTATCCGAAAGACGTACGGATTTCTGATAAGAAGATACTCGACCCATTCATGGGGGGTGGTACTTCACTTGTTGAGGCGTCGCGATTCGGAGCGGAATGTCACGGACAAGATCTCAATCCGGTGGCGTGGTTCGTGACGAAAAAAGAGATCGACGCCGGTTCGACCGATCCAGAGAAGTTGGAAGCAGCGTACGACAAGATTGAAGCGAGCGTTGCAGACGAACTGAAGCAGTACTACAAAACCCCCTGTCCAAATCATCCAGAGGAACACGACGCCGACGTAATGACTAGCTTCTGGGTGAAGCAACTGGACTGTGTCTCTTGTGGGGAGGCAGTCTCATTATTCGGCGACTATCGGGTCGGAAAAGGGCGATACGAGAACGACGACAAGTATAGCGTCTTTTGTCCGGGTTGCGAGTCGGTAGTCTACGCTGACGACTGGCGAAGCGATACGACCTGTTCGGAGTGCGGTCACGAGTGGGTGCCACAGGAAGGAACGGTGAGTGGCAGCAGCTACACTTGTCAGGAGTGTGGACAAAAGTACGGAATCACCGACGCCATCCAAGAGCAGGACGGTTATGATCTGAAATATTTCGCTATCGAGTATTACTGCTCAACGTGCGATGACCGTCGGGATTACGATAAGAGCGACACAAAGGGTTATCGTGGGGTACGTGAGGAAGACATCAACTTGTATGAGGAGGCGGAGTCTCGGTGGGAGAATAGTCCCAATCTCCACGACTATGTCCCAGATGAGTCGATACCAGAGGGGCATATGACCTCTGACCGAAACCCTCTATTCGACCACGGATATGAAAATTGGAAAGATATGTTTTCAGACAGACAGCTTTTGGTGCTGTCTATACTGATGAGTGAAATAGAAAACATTCCAGACAAGAATATCCGAGAATTCTTCTTGATAACCCTTTGCGGAGCGTTACGTTACAATTCTATGATGTCTGGATATAGTCAGACAAACAACCAGAAACATGACCTATTCAAAACAAATTCTTTCGCACCCCCGACTCAACCATCAGAAGGAAACATCTGGGGAGCAGAGTATGGCACTGGCACATTCCAATCTACTTGGGAAAAGACGATTCGAGCAGTAAAATGGGCGAATAGACCAACCGAACGGTACATAGAGTATCCGGACACCAACGGTTATCCATCACACCCCATCAACCGCGACCTAGATGAACCCGACACGGTTGAGACTTCCCCGTTCGCCCAGCCGATTGGTCAAAACACGACAGTCGAACAGGGAGATGTGCGGGATATTGATGCCGAAGATGAGTATGACGCCGTGATCACTGACCCGCCGTACTACGACAATATCATCTACTCGGAGATCTCTGACTTCTTCTACGTCTGGCAGAAGGTCTTGCTTGAAGACGAGTACGAGTGCTTCGAGGACGAACGGACACCACACGATGAGAGTATTGTCGCAAATCCATTCCTCGATAAAGGCGAAGAGGAGTTCGAGCACGAACTCGGTGAGGCGTTCTCGTCCATTCAGCAGGCACTGAAACAGGACGGTCTACTCGCGTTCACTTACCACCACAGTGACTCGGAATCGTGGGGAGAGTTGCTCCAATCACTGTGTGAGGCCGGATTCGAGGTGACGGCAACCTACCCGATTACTGCCGACGTCAGCAAATTCATCGAAGGCGAAGCGGTCGAGTTCGACATCGTCATCATCGCTCGCCCGGCATCCGAGCGCCAGCCCATTTCGTGGAACAGCCTCCGGCGTAACATCTATCGAACTGCCCAAAAGACGCGGCAGCGCCTCGAAGAGAATCGCGACCTCTCTCGCGGCGACATTGGTGTCGTGGAGATGGGCCGGTGTTTCCACGAGTATTCGAAGCACCACGGCAAGGTCGAACGCGCCGGCAAGACGATGACTGCCAAAGAGGTCGTGGATGAGATTTACGGCGTCATCCAACACGGGAGTGACATCGGGGAAATCGACGTCTTCCTTGATTTGCTGGAAACCCCAGATGCATCCTTTAACGACCTTAATAAACTCTGCCGTGGGACGAACGCCACCCCCGAACGTATGGAAGATATGCGCCTCTACCGGATGGACGACGGCTTCAAACTCGGTATATGGAACAACGAGAAGCGCATCGCCTACATCCAGTCACGCGTAGACAGCGACGAGGAACTCACCAATCTCGACATGGCACAGTTCCTTCGATACCGCTGGGAACACGGCAAGTCTGTCTCCGAGTACCTCCGCAAGTGGGAGATTACTGACGACCTGCGCGAGCTGTGTGAAGGCCTCGCCGATGCAACCGGAGACGACACCTATCGGAACATTCTGGAGTCGCGGTTGAGCGACTACTGACTACAGCCAATCTCCAAATCAAAACAGAAATGGCCTCCGAGTTTCTGAAGGAAAAGCTTCGGTCAATTCCACCAAATGAGTTTGAGCAGTTCGTTGCTGCCATCTGGGCCCAGTATGGCTATCAGACCAAGGTTACTCCTCCGGGAAAGGACAGAGGCGTTGACGTATGGGCAACTCGGGAGTTCCCTTATCCCCGAACAGAGGTAATCCAAGTCAAACGGTATGGCCAAGGGAATTCGGTAAGTAGTCCGGACGTTCAACAGTACTCTGCTCTACGGGAACAAGAGAACGCCGATCTTGCTCTTATCGTCACCACAAGTAGGTTCACAAGCGAAGCGAAGGAAATTGCCTCCGATCTCGGAGTAGAAATTCTAGATATAGACAGACTCGTCTCCACGGTATCAACCGATGGTCACTACCAGCTGTTAGCAAAATATGCACCAATCAACGATACAGCAGGTCATCGATTGTCCCTAGAACCGATGGCCGACAGCCTTGTCGAAAGCACCGGATTAAATGATTCTGTAGCAGTTCGAGATTCGCTCTGTTCGTTCTTTGAAAGCCATCCCTCGGAGCCGTCGACTGATACGCAGGCGACGCTTCACGCGTTTACGGAGCACGATGGATGGAGCCAAACGACGAGAGTGAGGTGGGATTCAAAACCCTCGTTAAGCGTTCCAGAGATCGCTGATTCGCTCCTCGGAAACCCGGAGCAGTACAAGCGAGGGACTCCGACGACCAAGAACGTCGCACTCAGAGCGGCGATTTCCAAGATTTTGGATGAGCAAATACGGCCATCACCAGACGAAATGTCTGCATCAGAACTTGCTAAGTGGTTCATCGAGACTTTCGACGAAGAACAGATCCCGGTAGTCGTGGAACATCCCAAGGATGCACGAGAGAGAGCTGAGAGGATTATTGATACGACGGATTCTGTTGCAGTCAACAGGTTACGAGTCGCCGAAAAGCTGGAGCAATCATACTAACTCGTTATACTGCGATCCCGTTCGCCGCTATTTCCTAAAGAGGGAAAGACAAAAACACCTCGGAGAAAATGATGGAGGCAGATGACGAAAGATGACCTCGTGGACGTGGATTTCCACCACGAGGAAGGAACCGAATTTGTGGCTGAGTCTGGAGACGCGTCCTTATTTGAGGATCACCTCCTTACCATACAGGCCAACCGACTGCAGGCCGGCCAGCCGGACTCGGAGCTTCGTTCGCTCTCTCACCTCGACGAGGAGAACGTCAAGCTGCTTGAACATCAGGTAGACGCCGCTCACCGCGCTCTCTTCGAGATGGATGGAAAAGCACTGCTCGCCGACGAGGTCGGCCTCGGCAAGACCATCGAGGTCGGCATGATTCTCAAGGAAATGCACTACCGCGGTACCGACGACGCGGTGCTGATTCTCACGCCGGCGCAACTCGCCCAGCAGTGGCAGGCCGAGATGCTGGAGAAGTTCGGACTTGACTTCGTCTGTAACTACGACGATGACTTCGCCGGGTTCGACGTCCACGACCACATCATCGCCAGTATCGATACCGCCAAGAGTGATCGCCATCGTTCGACCGTCCTCACTCGCGACTGGGATGTCCTCGTGCTGGACGAGGCCCACTACGTTAAGAACGAGGACACAGACCGCTACGCCCTCCTCGACAAGCTCTCCTACGACTACGCGTTCTTCCTCACCGCGACTCCCATCCAGAACGACGTCACCGACCTCTACAACATCATCTCGCTGCTCCGACCGGGCCTGTTCGGCACGCGTGAGGCGTTCCACAACTACTTCGTCAACTCCTCACAGGAGACACTGGTCAACCGCAACGAACTCCAGAACCGGCTCCGCGAGGTGATGATCCGCAACCGTCGTGAGGAGACGGACATCGACTTCACGCCGCGTAACGTCACCACGCGCACCTTCACGCCGTCGTCGGCAGAGCGTAACCTCTACGAGGCGGTCACCGACTACGTCCGGACGGCGTACCGCGAGAGTCAGGGCCAGAAACTCGTCCTGATGACCCTCCAGAAGGAAGTCGTCAGCAGCCCCGCGGCGCTCGAACAGAATGTCGAACGACAGCTCGAGGGCGACGATGTGCAACCCGAACACGTCGGCCCACTCAAACAGATACTAGATCGGATCGATGCCGTCAAGACGCCAACCAAGCTTGAACGTGTCCAGCGGATCACTCGTGAAGCCCGAGAGCGTGTCGACAAGGGCCGCGTGATCGTCTTCACGCAGTTCCGGGCCACCCAGCAGGAGTTGATAGAAACGCTCGCCGACAAGGGCTACACTACACATCCGTTCCACGGCGGCCACTCCAGCGACGAGAAGGAGGAAATCGTCGAGCGGTTCGAGAAAGAGGGCGGTGTACTCGTCTCGACCGACGCGATGAACGAGGGACGAAACCTCCAGTTCTGCAACGTGATGGTCAATTACGACTTGCCATGGAATCCGATGAAAGTCGAGCAACGTATCGGACGTATCCACCGCATCGGGCAGGATCGCGAGGTCTACGTGTTCAACGTCGCGCTGGAGGACACCATCGAGGAGTACGTACTGGAGCGGCTCTACCACAAGATCGACCTCTTCCAGCAGTCCGTCGGCGAGTTGAGCGAGATTCTCACCCGGCTGGAGGAAACCGGCAGTAACTTCGAGGACGAGGTGTTCGATCGACTGGTCGAGGCGGATTCCGAGGTCGAACTAGAGAACGACTTCGACGCGATGGCGGTGGATCTGCAGGAACAGCGCGATCTCGCGGACAAGGTCGAGGACTTTAACAGCGGTGTCTTCGAGGGATTCGACTTGGGGGCAAGCGATGACTGACGCCACGCTCCCGGTCACAGAGCGGGCGGTCGAACGGTTCGCCGAGGCCTACCTCATATCGCTGGAGGCCGATATTACGAAGGAGGGACGCCGGTGGACGGTCGACCTCCCCGAGGATGCCCCCACCGACCTCGAGCTAGACGGGGCGGTGCTGGAAATCGCAGGCAACCCGGACAATGTGGGCGAAGATGCACTCGCCATCGCGCCCGAGAGTCCATTTTTGGAGCGCATGCTCGACGAGGCGGCCGACCGAACCCCCGTCGGCTCACTGTCGCTCACGGGCGACCAAGTGGAAACTCGGGTTCCAGCGTGGCTGACTGAAGGCCCAGTCGGCATCGTGGAGGAGTCGTTCACTCCGTACTATGACCGCCGGGCGGTCTGTGCGCTTTTCCACGTCGGGATCGAGACCGTCAGCGAATATCAGCGGGAAGAGCTTCACGCCGTGGCGATTGACCTCAACGACCACGAAGAGCGTCCGCGGCTCGCAGAAACCTATCTGGAGCTGACCGACGACGAGCAACTGGAACTTGACGAGGGGAGGGCCATCGACCAACAGGAGTTAACAGATGCGCTCAATGTTGCACAGACTGCCCTTGAGAACGATCTGTCGTCAACGATACGCAAAACGCGTGAGCGGGCGACGCGTACGGCCGAAGTCGAACTCGACGAGTATCGACAGTACGTGCGCCAACGGCGTGACGAGTTGACGGACGAGATTGACAATCTAACGAGCCGAATCGAAGAAGCAACCGAAACCATCGATACTGCCTCTGAACAGGAGGAGCGTGTCGAGGCGCTCCGGAAGCGGAAGGAACTCCAAGCAGAGCTGGACGATCTCCGTACTGAGTTCGACGACCTAACGACTCAGATCGAGACTGATTTCCCCGAGAAACGCCGGGAGATATGGGAACGGCATGCGCTCACTGTTCGACTGCAGCCGGTGGCCGCAACCGTAGTGTCGTACGAGCGCGGCGATCTTGACCTCACGCTTCGGGTCGGCGAGACCACAGTCTCGAGATCCTATGGATACGCCGTTGGAACAGGAATAATGGAAGAGGCAACCTGCGAGCGGTGCGGGAAGCAACTGACGGCGGAGAATCCCCTCACTATAGATGCGCGTCGCACGGTCGGAGCAGTCTGCTGCGACGACTGAAGGGTTAGTCTCCCAGCCGATAGAGGAGGAAGTCTGAGGGGTGGGCAAGGACGTCTCCCGCCAGCGCATCGGCGGTCGACTCGGCGGTCGAAACGCCGAAGGCACAGACGCCAGCTGGATTCTGATAGCCGATGTCGGTCAAGGTTTCCCACAACTCGGGTGCCAACTCTGCTTTCCCGACATCAACAGTTGGAACCCCCGCATCGCGGAACGCCTCGAAAGCTGCCGGCGTTCTCGACAACACAAGCCCGCCCGACTGCAGGAAGGAAAACTCCTCGTCGAGAATCGTCAATAGTTGCTCTTGTCGGTCAGGATTGTCGACGACATTCGACCGGCGTAGGGTAGTCGCTGTCGTCTCGCTTGAGTACACGTCCACGCCGTTCTCGTCAAGAAGCTCGACAACATCGTCTGGGAACGCCGCCTCGGCCTGTCCCCGATAGAAGTCCCAGATGTCCGTCTTCTGCACAGTGGACTGGTTCTTGTTGGAGATTAGCTCACGAAAGGTGGCAGGCACGTACAGGCCACCAAGACGCGGTTCAGTTGGCGTTCGGCCGAGCGTGGCCTGCGTCTGCGACGCAAAGACGGGGGAGTCAGCCAGACGTCTGAGAGCGCGGTTGGCGACGAGCAAGGATGGATCTAGCAGTACGTCGATTGGCGGTTGGAATTTCCGGTCAAGTTCCGTTCGGAGTTGGTCGTTGCCGGCGCTCATTGCTACTCGATTTAGCCCAGTTCCTGATAATCCCCTCGGTCAACGTATTTATCATCGTGACCGCCTCGACGCGTGAATGCACTGAATGGACGACCAAGACGGAGCCATCAGTATCTCCGAGCCAGAGAGGACGACCTCGCTGTGCGATGAGATTCCGACCAGAACACTTCACGATGCTACCCGCGTGAAGAAGTACTGCCCAAGTATCCGAGAGGTAATTGCAAACAACCAGCGTGCCCGAAGTCGCCTTCACCGCGAGGCAGAGGCGATGGAGTTCGATTCCGACGAAGTCTATCGTGCCCTCGAACACGTCCAAGAGAGTTACGATGCATTCGAAGGCGCAGAGCGACGCCCGATTGTCGATCACGGCGACTACTACATCGCCTTCGGACTCAACGGAGCAGACTGGCACGCCCTCTTCGAGTGCATCAGACAGGCAATCGACGATGAGGAGAAGCGGGAATACATCGCACGGGTCGCAACGAAGGTGATGAGCGACATCACGGGTGAGAACTGGCACTCCCATAACTCGCTCCCGCTTGTGCTGTCCCAAGAGGAAATTCGAGATGTCCTCGCGTACCACAAGGAAGCGTACGACGGCCCGAGGTTCTAAAGTCGGCAGTAGTTGAGACGCTTCGCCAGTCAGACACATTCATAGGCGCCGACTGAGAGATGACGATACAGTGTCGCATCGCAACTCCCTCCTTGTGGGCGATGCCGACAATCGGCTGTCGGAGTTGCCCGACGAGAGCGTACAGTTGACGGTCACCAGCCCGCCCTACAATCTCGGCAAGGACTACGAAGAGAGTGGTGACGACCGACGACCGATCGCGGAGTGGCGTGAGTTACTGGACGATGTTATCAGAGAATTATTCCGTGTGACGACTCCTGACGGGAAAGTTTGCATCAACGTGGCGGCATCGTTCGACTCTGACGAAGATGGCCCCTATCGACGCGTTCCGCTTCGGAGCCATATCATGGAAATCTGCCGTGAGGCTGGTTTCGACTTCATCGATGAGTTCGTCTGGATCAAAAATCAGTATGCAACTCACGGTGACGGTGCTCTCCTCGGCTCGTACCCGTACCCGACCAACATCCCCGTGAACCAGCGCCACGAGTACATCCTCGTTTTCCGAAAGTACGTCTCCGAGGAGTACCACGCTCGACGCGATCCGCCGGCAGTTGGCAGCGAACGACGCGAGGCCTCGAAATTCACCCGTGAGGAATGGCGGGAATATGCTCAGAGCGTTTGGGAACTTCCTCGTCCGAGTTTGAGTGTAGAGACTGACCACCCGGCGGTGTTTCCGATCGAACTACCCCGTCGACTTATCGCCCTGTATTCGTTTGCTGGCGATCTCGTGCTTGATCCTTTCGTCGGAACAGGAACGACTGCGGTTGCCGCCGAGCAGACGGGGCGAGATTATATCGGTATCGACCAGAACGAATTCTACATCGACACGGCGAAACGTCGACTCGGCATTCCGACTAGCGACGTTGACGAGTTAGAACGGACATCGCCGTCTCCCTCCGACGAGATTGCTCAGTATATCCAAGATGCGCTCGATAGACAGGATCCCACCACGCTCCGAGCGATTGGCGACTATGCACACGAACTAGCGAACCATCGCGAATTCGTCCGTGGTGAGGAGATCGAACCCTCCGTAGAAGATGAGGAGTCTATCGAGGGCGTGATGCGCACCCATAGCGGGACGATAGTCGCGAAAAAGGTTCCCTGCGGCAAGGAGAACTGTTCGTCGTGCCCTCACGGGCCCTACAAGTATCGCGTCTATCGGGACGGGAAAGACGTGAAGACTGAGTATCTGGGGCCTGCCGAACGCGTTTCAAATCTGTAGGTAAGACCGTCGAATGGTCACTTTCAGATGACGTTTACCCGGGCGCTGTCATCGAGTTCTGGACAAAATTACGCGCCAACTCAGATGGTAACCTGCAGTTACACATTTATCCGATCGCCCGGGGGAGAAGAAAGGCGGAATGAACACGACAGAGGTTCGATCCGAAGCCCTCGAATCGTTCGTCACGTGCTTCAACCTGTGCTATCCGGACTGGGAAATCGCCGGAGACGCTTCCAGAGAGCTCACGGCAAACGAGGTCGAGTTCAGTTACACTACCAAGAACTTGGCGCGTTGTGGCCCCCGAAAGAACGGGCGGGCCTACTTCGCGATTAACAGTAGTTGGTACGAGGACGCGTCGGCTGGAGAGCGGGTTGGTCTCCTCATCCACGAACTTGCCCACATCAAACATACCGACCACTCGCCCGCCTTCTGGGAGCAGGTGGTCAGGAATTACCGGGCTCTTCAGTCGAACGTCGCGACTGTCGAGGATGTGGTTCTCGGCAATCTGACGTGGGACGGCGTCGAGGAGTTCATCGTGAATAATCCCCTGACCTCCATGGTCGACAACCGGCGTGAGATCGCGTACGAGCGGCGCCAGAAGCTCGCAGAGGCCATCGGGTATCCGACGGAGCAGCTCAAACCGTTCAGCAATATGAACATCTATGTCCAGCACTCGAAGAAGAACACCGTTCAGGCTGCTCCGCTGTATGAGGTCGAGTTCGAGCAAAGTGATCCGGACGAAGTCGCTGCGTACTTCCACGAGCGCCCGCGCGAATACCTGAAGAAAGACGGCTCCAAGCACGTCATCCAACCGCTTCCCGCCGAGCAGACGGCGAACGGATACGAACTCCTCGATGGTCACAGGATGGCGTCCCTCGCTGATTACGCTGGCCTTCGGAGGGTGTACGTGGAACTCTCTGAGGCGTCGCAGACCGCTGGAACCGAGGGGCGGCGCTCTGGAAGAGCGAATTAGTTCGGACTATCTCGGTCGCTCCGGGGAATCTTTTCGCTGAGGGTTTGCTAGACAGGAGACGGTAGCAGACTGGACGCATCGGCCATTTAGAAAGAATTTTGATACATCATGGGCTGCCGCCCAGAGCCATTTATGTGAACACCGGGAAGCGAAGAGCGCCGATATGGGCACGATTCCAGAACTCAACGACGTCGCAGAGACACTCGTCGAAAACGGTGCCGTCTACGTCGCTGTGAACACGCAGTCGCTCGTCGACGAGCCCGTACAGGTCTACTACCACATTCCCGCGGGCGTCTCAGATGAACGGAAGGAAACCGTCCACGCGTACCTCGACGGGAAAGTCGGCCATCGGCCCCACGAACGGGAGGCCGGTACTATTCGGATTGCTGAACAGCCGATCTCGGCGTGCGTCAGTCACGTCCTTAGCAACGATCTCCACCTCTACCACCGCACGCCGGTGTTCGTCGATGAGGGAGTTACCGGGCTTGATCCTGTCGGGGTCGATGACGGCGTCGCCAACGCCCGCGAGATCGTAGAGAAACAACCTGACCTCGAGCCTCATCCCGTCGAGACCGTTCCGCTCGAAGAGTTGGTACGGGAGCTGGCAGAGGAAGGCGCAGTCTCGGTCGAGTTGGAGCACGAGCCGCTGACCTTCGATGAGCCGTCGGTGCGCCTTCGTATTCCGATGGTGCCAGCCGACGGCCAACCCATCGTCGGAGGAATCGAGTCGGTCGAAGTCGGAGGAGAAATCTACCCCCTCTACACGATGCTGACGCTCGATGGCCCGTACGGTTCCTCGCTGGATTACACGGCCCTCTACGTGAGCAACAACGTCGAGGGGCTCAAACCGATCTCAGTCGAAGACGGACTCAAGAAAGGCCGTGATCTTCTCGAACAGGCCAAGGACGCCGACTCGGTTCAAGACTTGATCTCGGCTCGGAGGTAGTCCTCGCTGGTCGCGTCGCCCGCCCTGATCCTTGACCGGACGAGAGCGGAACGTTTCCGTCTTGTCCAAATTTTCTGAGGCGCAGTAGCATCGGGAGCCACCAAAGGGCCGAATACTCGAGGTAGCGGCCTTAGCAGGTTCCCGGCCGAACCCACAAGCTATACCCTCGAATACGTCTGGGGTGCAATGCCCGCAAGCGAAACCGACGACGAATCTGAGCACTGGCTCGCCAACGAAACCCCCACCGATTGGATCGAAACGCCGGATGAACGCGTCTATATTCGTGACGAGTGGGTCATCGAATCGCCTACTAGTCCCACAGAGAAGTTGGTCAAGGCCGGCGCCATCGTCACCACGGCCCTTCCCGGAGACTGGACGATCATCATTACCGGAGGGGCCATCCGCGCACAAGATGTGCAGTACCTCGCCGACCTCGAGAGGAAACGCATTAATCTGGACTTCTACTTCCAGCGTCCGGGGTTCGGCTATCTCGCCGACATCATCGACGAGGTGGAACAGGATATGCGTGACGCGTCTGACCGCCAAACGGAGGTGGGGACTCGTGACTGACGACGAAATCGACCACTACAGGTGTCCTTACTGTCCCGCAGAGCCGTACACGAGTGCGAAAGAACGGGAAGTTCGGGTTCACATCGAACTGGCCTCGGACAGTGGACACAAAGGCCGGGAGGGATTCTCTCCGGTTACTACTGTCGAAGCGGTCGACGACGAGGGAAACCTCGTCGAGAACACGGACAGCGAGGCGGTGAAACGAAACCCGGACGAATTCGACGAGACTTGTGATCCCGATGATGACTTGAGCGACACTGAGCGCCGGATCATCGCGACAAAGATGATGAACCTCGACTACACGGCGCAGGAGATCACAGAGTTCCTCGATGAGAAGGGAGACGCTCCCCACGTGGAGAAAGTCCGCACCACGCTTCGAGATTACTTCGGTACGACGGCCATCGCACGCGGTCACCGTTCCTACGACGAGTTCGACGACCGCCAGCAGGCAGCAATCGATGCCGCTGCGCGCTACGAACTCGGTGAGTATGATACCCAAGCAGAAGCCGCCGAAGCGATTGGTGAGCGCGCGGCTTACGTGAGCAGGTACTACAACAACCACGAAGAGATCGTCCAACAACGCGCACGCGAGATCGAGAACGAGCAGACTTCTGCCGGCGGTGAGAGCACCACGATCAGGCGAGAAAATGGAACGGGAACGTACATCGGCTCTGAAGAGGGAATCGACGCGACGATGCAGCACATCAGCGAACGGCCCACCACCGGCAACTCGCGTGACGACCTCGAGATGGGTGAGGATACCCCGTCCGAAGAATCGGTTGCGCCGGACGGCGGCCTCGAAATGGACAGTATTCGGGCACAGGTCAAATTGCTCCGACGGTTGGTTTCGAGTGGTGAACTGGACGCTACGACCGCCCTCGACGAGGTCGAGCGAATCCTCTCGGCCCTCGACGCCTCATAACTGAAGGAAACGGCGTGTCGGCGGTAGTAGTGACCGCGCGGAAGGGTCGCCGGCTCTGGCTCGCACATCGTGGAAAGTTTATCCGAAGAATCGTTCGAGTGTGTTGAATCCAGTCTATTCGGGTCACTATCCCCTGTTCGCCTCCTGTTCATGTGAACAGGAAGTTATGGTTGGGTGTGAATTCCGCCAATCGTTCAAATGGTATTCGAGAGGATATTCGGAAAACTTCCTGTGCCGGAGGTGTCCCTCAACAGTTTCCGCTGGGGGAGTTGTCGCTCCGGCGGCGTCGGAGAATCGAATGATTGCTTAAGTAGTATCTAGCCGGATTTTCCGAGAATCTCCAGTACCGTTAATGTACGCCGGGTCTGTACGAGCGACAGACGCGGTGAGACTTCACGGTGACCACGAATCAGTTTAATCGCGGGACAAGCCAGATTCCTCAATGGCAACGCGAGATTTCAGAAGAAGCCGGGCGTCCGGGTAACGTCGAAAGTGCCGCCGGCGAGACGTTGTGCCATCGGTTGGGTCTCCTCGGCGTCGCCGTCCTCCCTCGGGAAGTTACCTTCCCTCGGTAGGTGGATAGCCCTCGGAAGTGTATAATAATGTAGGGAATTTAAATCTTCCTCGTCAGAGGGTCGGACAAATCACACTTCAACTGGTGGAGTGGGTGATATGGCCGAAGCAATCGCTAGAGTACGTCGTGTCCTAAAACAGCCTTCGCCCGGTCGTGCCGGTGATGCGAGGTATGGTCGCCGAGCCCCCTCCCGAGTAGGAGCGGAGGAGATCTCTCGAATATTTCGTGATGCGACGTATAAACCGGAAACACCCCAAGCGAGGCGGCTGGCTTCGGTGGCACGTGATGCGGAGGTCGCCGTCGGTGCTACTACCCGGCGGAGAATATTCTTCGAAAACTTCCCCGCGACCTACTTGAAGAACGGCCCCTCGGAGGAAAGCTGTATATTGGCTCCCTCTAACCAGCGTATGCGACCGAATGGTCGACGTCCAACCCATAATCGCGAGTGAGTTCGAGGAGGCGGCGGAAGCCCGTGGAGACGACCCCGATGACGCTCTCGAGCGTCTGATGCTGGAGTACATTCGTCAAGACAGCACTATCAACGAACTTTTCGCCGACGATGGCACGCCGGTTAGGGCTCTGGGCGAATACGATCCGAACGACAGCCGACCGTTGGCGAGGGAAGCTATTGAGGCGCTCCCGACCTACGCCGGCGAGGTTGAGGTTGACCCCGACGACATCACCGACGAGGAATTACCTCAAGACCGTGAACTGAAGCGCCACGTGATCCTTGGCGTACTGCGGCATCGTCAGCGGAGCGTCTGGGACGACGAGGATCGACGACACGAGTCGGTCGTACGGCGTGATGACGTGGCTGCAGCAGCGGAATCTGTCATCGGTAATCTGGATTCAGACTACAAGCGCGACGAGTACGTCGAACAGGTGATAGACGACTTGATGATTCAAAACCCGGGGGATAAACAGATGGTGTTCTTCTCGCCGGACGAGGTAGTGGATTACCTAGAATCGCTTGATTGCGGCGACCACAAAGCCGAGAATGACGTGTACCATCTGAGCGAAGTTCTCGCCCAACAGCACGCGGACGACGTCAACATTGAGACGATAAACGAGATTCGTAGGGAATTCTGGTTCGATCCGTTGTAGGAAGAATTCAGCCTGAAGTCTACTGGCTACACTCCACTAGTTATTATTAGATGTCATTACAGTCGCTAGTGTATGAACTGGGCGACGACGATTAATCTAGGTGGATTCGGAAACTCGGCCAAGATGGAGTGGGTGACGGTCAAGAGCTGGGACTCGTTCACGGACTTTTTCGAGAACGCCGTTCATATCGACGCCGTCACGTACTGTGAGTCGCCCGAGCTGCTACTCGATCTGTTTGAGCAAGACAACGCTAAATTGGAGACGATGGACGTCCTCGTCGGGAATCGCGAAGAGTACCAGTCCTCTGTCGACGACGCGACCGTCGCCCGGCAGTTGGAACGGTATTATCGTGAGGACAAGCTAATCGTCCGCCTGAAGAATCGGAAGGTCGTTCACTCCAAACTGTACCGGATCGTCAAGGAAGATGACGAGGTGACGCTAATTTCGGGAAGCGCCAACCTCTCGTATAACAGTTGGAAGAACCAGACGAACAGCGTCGTCGTGTTCCAGACGGAGGTCGGCTCTCAGCTGGATCAACAGTTTCAACAGTGGATCGACGACCACCGCGAACAATATGCGGACACGGTGTTCATGGAGGATCTGGCAGAGGAGCTGGAGCAACTTGACGACGAGGAGGAAAAGGAGCGACGTATCGAGCTTTGGATCGACAACCGCGACACACAACTATCGGAACGAGGCGAGATTCACTCGAACGTTGGCGAGGAGTTGCAAGAACTCGGTGAGGAAGTCGACCAAGTTGTCAGCGTTAGTGACGACCCTGACGAGGCCGATGAAGTGGTTACAATTCAACACGATAAGGTGGAACCGGTCGAGGGGGAAGAGAACGGAGATGGCGAGACTGAGAACGGCGAAAGTTCGCCGGCGGGAGTAACGGCAGCCAAGACACCAGAGTACACAATTACACTTCCGACACAGGGATTCGAGGATGACGGGTATCTGGATCAGGTGAAGAACGATCTGAAGCGTCGTGGTGCCGATGTGGGAGCAGATGCCATCACAACACCCGTGGAAGGATACACCAACTACCTACAGACCCGCTATGACGTTCCGAAGATGTGGATCGACGAGGAGAACCAACGTGTCCACCTCCAACACGGTGAACACCATCGGATCTTGACTGCTGACCACGAGCCCTCGCCGGAAATTCTCGATGCCGCGCTTGAGAATATCGAGAACTACGTGGAGACCATTGATCGATGGGGCGAGACGAACAATCCTCGTGCTGTGAAGGCCCACATGTACGAGGGTATCCTCTACGGATTGTGGGCGCCGTTCGTGAATCTCTACGCCCGCCAATTCTATGGAAACGTTACGCTCGACAACGCCCTCCAGTACCTCTACATCTTCGGCGAATCCGACGCCGGCAAGGACAAGTTCTCGGAATTCGTGCTGCGCCTGATCTCCGACGATCTAGTTAGGGGCGGTGCTGACGCGGACGACGTCGGCAAGAACCAGATTCGTGCGCTCCGAAGCCTCGATACCGTCTTTCCCTACGTCGTCTCGGACATCTCGAAGCAGAAGATCGAACGCATCGACACGCTACGAAACTTCTGGCAAGACTCGTGGCATCCCTCGAACGACATCGCCTATCCGACGGTTATCTTCACCAGCAACGATTCCCGGCCAAATGACTGGTTCCGTAACCGAGCGAAGATGCTTCACTTCGATGTCGCATTCCCCTCGAACCCTGAAGATGAGGGATTCTACAAGGCACAGGAAGACTTGAACGAGATTCTAGATGCTCGGAACCCAATCTTCTCCTACGTGTCGAAACGGATTCTGGAAAACGAGATGTATCTCGATGCCGGCGGGACAGTCGACGACGTTCGGCAGATATTCCTTGACTTCTACGATCGGGTGAATCGGGAGCCCCCTAGCTACTTCCCCGAAGAGCCTGCGAACCGTCAATATAACATCGGGAAACGCAAGTGGCGACAGGCCTGCGAGCGCGGCGATGTGGAGTTTGAGCGACGAGAAGATCATCTAATCGCTGATTTCGATCTGGAGCCTCACGAACTATACAGTTACCGTAAGACGCTTCCAACAAAGATGCGCCCGGAGAAGAGTGGACGCAACATCGTCGTCAAGAATCCCGACGACTTCGAAGAGTGGTTGGATATAGATAACCTGAAGAGTGACGGAGAAGGTTCGAGCGGCGGCTTCATAAGCCGACTTCTGGGATAGACAGATCACCCCTCTACAGTACGCGAAATGTCGATTGTTGGCTATCGGAATCAGAACGTCACGCGGACTCACCGACGGTACTCGTCCTTCTCATAGAGGAAACACCATCCTTCCGATTTTTCTCTGTCCCCTCCTATTTGCGAGTATGGAGGATAACACAGTCGGTACAGAATGGAAAGTCGAATGGGCTACACGGAAGCCAAGCAGTGACGGCTACCTCGACAATCTGGTTTTGACTCGCGAGCAAGCTGTTGAGTATGGAGATGAACTCGTGATGTCGTTACGGGTGAATGGCGAGATACTCCGAGCGGAGGGACTAGATCCGGACGAACCGTTTGCGTGGAAGATTGAAGACGGTGAGCTACTGACCAAGCAGATCTCGCGCCAGTCATTTGAGCAAGTTGCTGAAAGCGACCGAGAGGACGCGTTCTACGCCCGACGTGTACTTGAACACCGAGCCGAACGAAGGCTTAGTGACCTTCGATAACAACTGTACGCGACTGTAACGCTGTCAAAAGGAGAGTAGGGTCGGAACTCACCGTAGCGGTTATGTCGACAGAATGATTGGCTGACGATATGTTCGGAGATGTAATCGCGACGCTGCTCAAGGCACTCATTTTCGGAGTGATAGGGGTGGTTTTCGGTGGCATCGTCTTCGAGAGCGGAAAGCGGTATGTAAAGGTCGGAGGAAACAACGAATTTGCTGGAAAACTGGCTGCCCTTCCTTTCTTCTTCGCTATCATTTGCTTCGGCTGGTTCATCCAGCATGCCGAGCAGTTCCTCGGCGCTCCTATCGAGTCGGCAGTCTACGCTATCCCGTCAGCCACGCGTCTCGGGAGCATTCTCGTGCTGACGATGGCGACTTTCAATTACTCCGTCCCCGATTTCAACTACTTTGATTGGAAGTCGCTAATCGTGTACGGCCTCGGCCTATTGTTCATCTTCTATCCCATGTACACCCCTTCGATTCCGATCTGAAGACAGCCGTTGGAGATCCGAACTTACCGGGGCTCGCACAGACAAATCACCGCAACTCTCCCAAGAGTGGGGGGAAAATATTCAGGCTAGAATAATATCTTGTAGTGTATGTCTGCCGTACCGAAGGAATTGATCGCCCTTCCACTCGTCATCGTCGTAGGAATTGCTATCGTCGCCGGTGTTTGGCTTGGTGGCAACGGTGGTGATGTTAGCTGGATAGACGATTTCGTCAGCACTCTCGCCATTCCTGCATTAGTTGTTGGACTCCTACTCGCCGGCGCAGTCGCAATCCGAGACGCTTTTTGACCTCGGAATTGGCGAACTCACCACTATTTATACGCGGTTGTCGATTATGGCTTCTAACTCACACCGTGTGTTTTTGATTGCTCTGGCCCACACCGGACAGACTTGTCTCTTTGTCTACCCGTATAGTTGGCTGCTGCTGAGCCGGCTTTCAAATAGGTTCAGCGACGGCCGTCTATCTATGACCGCAGGTTGCAAGGTGGATTACATCACCGAGAAGTACGATCTCCAGAACGCTGATGACCGAATCATCCGGAAACGAGAAAGGGAGGATGCCAGCCTCCGGGCGCTCGAGACGTATCTTAATCGGTGGGTTCTCCGACGAGAGATGGTCGAACAGGGAATGAACGTCCTCGATGGCGAGGCCGCGAACTACCATCGTCTGCTCTCGGATGACGAGGTGTTGAAGGCTAACACCGCTGCGGCTCGCCGTGAACTGGAGTCCGCTGGAATCGATGTCGATGAAGTCCTAGGCGACTTCGTGTCGTATCAAACCGTCCGCAAGCATCTCAACGAATGTCTGGACAAAGATACCAGCGAGGAGTACACTCCTGACCTCGATGAGGGATTCGACACAATTGAAGCTCTTCTTCAGCGTGTTAAGAGCGTGACTGCGCGGACTATCAATCGCTTCCGCCGGCACGATGTCGCTAGCATCGGTGAAGTCGACATCATCGTTTCGGTCAAACTCCGATGTGGGGACTGCGGTCGGGTTCACAGTCTCCATCAATTTATGGACTCGCCACATTGTCCGTGTGCCAAGGATGCGTCCATGGCTCTGGATGGCCGGCGAGAAAGTAACTCAGAAGCCCCCTAAGGGCGCCTGTATTTGCTAAATCTACAGACATAGGCAGAAGACGAAGCAACATCACTTCGAAAGAACCTGCAGAAGGCGTACCGCACGATATACGTATAGTCGAAGGTTGAGAAGGCCCCTAACAAGTATGTAGAGTAGCGACCGCCGTATCTGGTCGGGCATGCACCGTCCGGACGAGGGGTGTCCGCGATTCCAGCGAACCGGGATATGTTCGGTGCGGAGTCGTTGCAAGATTACGAGTGAACTTGAATCAGTTTGTAGTTCTGCAACGAGGGTGGCCGAACTGTCGAGAGCGCGGACACCGAGACTGTTCCAGCAGTCGGGAGTCCCCGACCGGGTTCGGCGAGGAGGGATCTAGCTCTGGATTGAGTGCAAATCGGTGCGCAATTCGGGGTGGTTTTGTTCGGACTTACGGGCGAGTCCGAACACGGGAATGAGTATATAAAGATAAGGCACGAAATTAGACACGCTAATGGAATCGTCAGAAGAGCGGTATCGAACGGCCATCTGGCCCCTCGGCTCCAGTCGAGCCACCACCATCCCACCCCGAATCCTGACGATCACGCAGGCTCCCGATGGAGACGACGCTGAGGTGCGCTGGAAGTACGACTCCGACCGCAACATCTACGTTGAGTTCGGGCGCGCGAGTGACGCCGACGCACACGAGCAGTACGCCTACCGAACCACGATGCAGAAGCGTTCGGATGGTTCCCGAGCCACCACCATCCCCGCCGACATCCTCCGCCACGACGCCGAGGATGGCGTCGACGAAGTGATCTGGCACTTTGACCTGAAAAACGAGCATCCCGTCCGACCCTCCTTCACCGAGAACGATGACTGACGACAAGACCGCACGCGCCTACGTCCGGCTCTCCGACTACTCCAACCGAAGCATCGAAGGGCAGATTGAAGACTGCGAAGCCTATTGCGAGCGCAACGGACTCGAACTCGCGCACGTCTACAACGAGGGTTACAACGCCAGCGGTTGGGACGACTCCCGCGACGAGTACCAGCAGATGCTTGACGACGCGGAGGACGGCGGGTTCGACGTCCTCGTCGTCCGCGACGGTTCCCGTCTCGGTCGTGACCATCGTGAGCGCATCCGTCGGTTCTTCGATCTCGACGATTGGGGTGTCGAGTTCCACACCGTCGAGCGCGGCGAAGTCGATCCCGAGAAACCCTCTGACTTCCTCATGGAGGTGTTCAAGGCATTCAGCGATGACCACGGCAAACGCGGTGAGGTTGAGCGACTGGAGGCCGAGAAGGAGCGCCGTCGCGAGCTGGGGTACTACTCGAAGGAACCGCCCGCCGGACTGGCGTACGACCGGGAGAAGCACTACCTGACGCGTGGTGAGGGATTCGACGAGGCCATGGAGGTCATCGAGATGCGCGAAGACGACGCGACGTACGACGAGATGGAGAACGCCGTCCGATTCAGCCGGAGTACCATCTCGAAGATTTTGGAGCGTCAGGAGAAGTATCGGGCTGTCGCCGAGGGCGCGAAGCTCGGGCAAGAACTCGAAGTCGTCTGGCCGGACGAGGAAGAGCCCCCAACCGCCGCCGACGGCTGACCCTCACTATCTCTTATTATGTCACAGGGCGTACAATTTCGCGTGGCAAGGACACACTCTACCAGATCATCTACGAGGCTACTGGAGACCATCACCCGCCTGTTGCCCTCGCGGGCGTTGAGGGCGTTGATGGTGGGATCGTCGTCAGCCCCGCTGACAGCGACAACGAGTACATAGTTACCGCCGAGCGTCAGGAGTCGATGGACGACTGACCGGGTAGGCTACTCCTCGCCGCTGACGCGTTCGAGGGCGCGGCGGGCGACGTCGCGGGCGGTTTTGATGTCGTCAATGGTGTCGTCGTCGACTTCTTCGAGGTCTTCGGCTTTCTGTCGGGTATTTTCGAGGCCGCTCGATGCCATCGCCAGTTTCGCTCGGACTTCTTCGAGCTCGTCCATACCTGCTTCGACGCGCGTGCTGTCGTATAAATGCTGGCGTGGAACCGGCGTTAATGCCCCCGGAGATAGCGTTTTGGCGGTGGCCGTACAATACGCGTGTGCCGCCGGTCAGTCGGCGGTGGGTTACGGTGGAGTTTGGCCGCCCACAGCAGGGGCGGCTATCCTCGCTTTCGCTACGTATGACCGACATCGTGATTGACGAGGACGGCATCCCGCGACTCCGCGACCGGCGGATTGCGGTCTCGCTCATCGTCGCCCAAATCGGAAGTTCGTCACATAGTGTCGAGTCCTTCGCCGAGGAGTACGGCGTCGGTGAGGGCAATGTGCGGACGGCGTTGTGTTGGGCGGCGCGGAATCCCGACCGTGTTGACACCGTGTTCCAGCGGCGGGCCGACGCCCTCCGCGACAGCTCGCCAGACTACCCGAACGGCGTAAAGCCACCGGCGGAGTCGAATGCAGAAGAGTACCTTCGACGGGCACGCGACGCGCTCGCCGCTGTCGAGCGGGAGTGGCAGCCCTATTCGGATCCGCGTTGGCGGGAGGAATGATGGAGAGGTAATCTGGGGGAGTCCGCGCGGTATCCCATCCGCGCAGCGCGGGAGGGGTCATCGTCCCACCGACCGGGCGGGTCTATAACCACCCACTTCATTCGTCGAACGGGATTGGACTTGAATGCCGGCGCGGCGGGCTGCGCGGTGGCCTCTAATCGGATCACACCACGTCCTCGACTTGGACGCGGATTCCGGCGTTGCACGTCCCGCACTCCAGCGTCACGTCGTTGATAGCGTCGAGTTCGATGCAGGTCTCGTTCAGGTGCCGGTTGGGGCACGTCCAGTACCTCTGCACTCAGGTTTGTCGTTTGCGCGGGGATAAGGGCACTGTCTCGTAGATATTGGAGTAACACCTCGCTTCACGTGTCCTGTTTGATTTAAAGCTCATACCCCACCGTGTTTCACGTGTTCTGCCGTCTGGCGATTAGGCTGGACACCTCGTTTCATATGTCCGTTTTCGCCACACCCCGTTTCACGTGTTTCACGTGTCCGTCTGGGCGGGGTTAGAACACCAATTATTGCGGTGCAAGTTCTATACCCTCCGATAACAGCCGTTTCAACTGTTTCGGTTATGTATCCCCCATCCCTACGGTAGGATGAGACGAACTCGGACGCCCGTCGGAGGCGATGGCGCCAACCAAACCACGTGACCCAAAATGAACGAGAACGAGTCCAACACCACGGAAGCACAGAACGCCGAAGAAAACCGCGCCAACGACATCGAGTTCGAACTCCAGCGCCCCGAACACGTCTACGATCACGAGACGGGGGAAGAGTATCTCGAACTCGTTGAAGACGCCACCAACATCGAGGCCATCGCGGATAGCGAGGATGTCCGGGCGGAGGACGTGCGACGCATCATCTACACTACCGGCGCTACTCTCAGCCACGGCATCCAAAGCGATGTCGATGTGCGCTATCGCGGCGATGGCTACGCCGTCACCGCCGCCGAGAGCAACCTCGACGTTGTACAGGAGCAGATCAACCACGAGATTACCGACGAACACGCGATTCGAGCGGAACGCGAACTAGCGCCTGTAGATGACGAGGAACTCCCGGGCGAAGATGAACTCATCGGGCATTACACGGAGTACCTCCGCTACGCGGTCATCAGCGCGATGGATGCGCTCAACAAGGGTGACAGCCGGTACCCTGTCGGATACCCACTCCTCGTCCTTACTGACGAGTAGAGCAGCGGCCGCCAGCCAACCAGCCCTCGCTCGCTGGACGTTCCTACTCGGCGTCGTAGCCGGGAGCGGGCCTCAGACGAACAGGATGCTGCGATGGAGGTGATTGACGCTACGAACGCACGCGAGACAGCCACATACGACGAACCAGAAACTATGAGCGAGAACGAGCTACAGTTCGAGAACAGCATCCGAAGCATCTACAGTCTCAACGGCGATGCGTACGTCGAGGACTACCGTATCCGCCCGAAGACGGTCAGCGACGACCGGTTCGAGATGAGTCTACTGATGCGGCTCGGTGGGCCGTACGCGACGTATTACCTTCGCTCCCGCACCGTCTATAGCGACGATGAGGACAAGGGCCACCGCGTCGAGATTCGCCGTCGTGGCGGCAATACGGTGGACACGTTCGAAGTAAACTGGACGACCGCCGAGCCCGACGACATCCGCGACGCCACTCAGGCGCTCCACGAGATCTACATCGCACCGGTGAACGACTGGTACAGTCACGCGCTCGCCGCCGACGAGGCGGATGACCGGTGATGACAGGAGAACGTACTCATCTCTCCGTTAACGAGGGAGAAGCCACGGTGGTTACGAGCCCGCGCCAGTCCGAGCGCGTGTTCGAGTACGAGTTCCGTCGATTCGGTGACGTCTGGGTGCTTGACAGCGAGAGGGCGTGGTACTCCGGACACGTACTGTCGTACGTGGAGGAGCATCTGGACATGCGCGTCGTGCGGAAGCATCTTACGCCGGCGCAGACGACGCTCAGCGAGTACGACAGCGACCGCCCTTCTGACGCGGGCGGCGAGATTGAGGTGGCGTCCACCGCTGCTTCGGTGGATTGACTTGCGCCGGCGGCGGTACGGCCCCTCCTGATCCATTACGGTGATGCCCCCGCAGTCAGGGGGTTTATACCGTCTACCCGCCGATTCCGACGTGCAACGTGAGTAGACGCGACGTCACCTATCATTCAGAATGGGCCGCCAAGCAGCGACGACAGCGGCGGCGGGAACGTGCGCCCGAACGCCGCCGGATCCATGCGCACCAGTCTGTTCGGCAGGACTGGACGCGTCATCACGATGACTGTCCGGATGGCGTGCGCCGGGAGGTGTGGATCAATCCGTTCTTCGAGCCCGAAACGTTCGTCTCGGAGAAAGAGCGTCGATTCGTGCAGACTAGGAAGATGCGCCGCCGGCGGATGGTACAATGGGAGGGTTACCAGCCCGGTGATCGAGCATGAGCGGGATGGAAGTCCCCGACCCTTGCAGGAGGCGGACGCGTTGCTCCGCTATCGGGGGATACAGCATCACCATTCATAGAGGAGACTTGATGACGGTCACGGGCCACCGCGACTCCGCCTGCTAACCCAGTCGCCGGAACTCGAAATCTTCCGGAGTCGTGTACTTCATTGAGTCATCTTCGATGAACGCAACCAAACTAGCATCCCCATCATCCTGCGATACGCGAATTGCATCCACGTCCGGCAACTCTTCGTGCGATATGGGGATCTCGTACCTGAAGCTTCCGACTTCCTCTTCGACGGTCACATTGCCCTGTGCTTCGATGTCACCGATCTTAACCACGACCGCATCGCCATCGGAAATCTCATCCCAGTCCATCGTCACTCCTTGTCGACGTTTGGATTCATCTCTTATATGCACATATGTTCTGTACTGCCAGACCGGGTAGCTACTTGGCCGCTCCCATTACCTCATTCAACTCCCGGGTCTATGAGTAGTATAATTCTTGACCGTCTTGATGCCGAGAGTTACCAAAGATTAACGGTAGTCCTCTGTTTACCAATCTCGAACGATGGAGTTCTGTGACAATTGCGGGACGCTCGTGCCCGCTGGTAGGGAAATAGGTGAGTGTGAGCAGTGTGGAGCGGAACTTGATTTGACCGATAAAAAGCCGCCACAGACAGATGGTGGAGCAACCACTCCGACACCGTCAACAAAGTTAGAGGAGTTACCGACGACCAGTAGTGGAAGTGTCAAGAAAGAAGACGCGATGGAGTGGTTGGAGAACCGCGAGCGACCATCAAGTGCTGAACTCCGTCAAGCAGTACTCGAAAAGCCAAATGACTTCACTGGCAGTACGTTTCCGACGGACATTTCGACGGTTCGACTAACCGGTGACCCGCAATTCATCGAAACCGTCGCAGGACTGTTTACTTGGATCGTCGGAATGGAAGACTACAGCCGGCGTGTTGAAATCAATCTTAAAGAGACGGAGGACAAGGAGACTGGCGAACAAACCGGGAACTACGCGCTCTATCTGTCGGTCGCCGAACGCGGATAAGGAAAAATATAGTTGAGGGAAGACCCGGTATCTCTGGAATCGTCGGCAATCGTCACAACCGATTCGAATTCCTTTAAGGATGGGGCTACCCCAAAGGGCAAACAGGAATGGAGAACCCCTCTGTCTTCCTGTTCGACGCGTCGTCTTTTACCACGCCTTTGAGCAACCTACTTGATCACTAATCAAACGCCAGCTGGCGGTGTCAGCTGTTGGTAGCCGGAATCGTTCAGCATCGCTGTGTAGGCGAAGTCAATGTCTCGCCCGGAGAGATGTACATACCGCCCCGGAACACGTGATCCTCGCACCCAGCCAAACCATTCACACATCTGTGCCTCGGTAAGATAGTTCGCAAGGTACGTCGCACGGCTGTGTCTGAAGTGGTGTGGATTCACCGGCTTCTGGATCCCCGCCCTTTCACGAGCCTTGTCCAAGATTTTGAGTCGAATTGTCTGATAACCAATTTGATCGGGTAGATTCCCCGGTTCTGTGTCCATTTTACACCACAAGAATGCGGTGGAAGTCGGTGTTGGGTGGACAGCAATCCATGCATCGACAAACGGGGCTGATTCGAGCAGAAGAAGCCGTCGTGCCCCGGTTTTCCCGGTAACGATAAGATGCTTGCCGTGTACACCCACTTCGATGTCACCAACTCGTAAATCGATCAGTTCGCCGATTCGAGCGCCAGTTTCCCAAAGTATAGCTATGAATGCTCGATCACGGTCGTTGGAACAACTATCTATCATCGCTTCTACGTCGGCCGGAGTGAGTAGGCTCTGTGGTAGCAACTGTCGGGACGACTGAGGGCCACGTTTGATCCATTTCGTCTCCGGCGGCTCTTCCCCATCGTGCATCCATTTCCAGAACTGCTTAATCGCTTGTTTGTAATCTGTCACCGTTGACTCGCTCGTACCACGTGTGTATAACCACGCTACGAGATCTTCGATACTATCTCTGTCAAAATCGTGGAAAGGTATCTCACCGACATGGTCGACAATAATCTTGAGATGGGCCATTAGCTTCTGTCGTTGTGCCGGACTAATCCCCGACAGAAGCATGTGTCGATAGTATGACTGGATGAGTTCCTTATTGGCTGGGTGAACAGAATCTGACTCCGTAATATATGTTAGAGTACGAACTGCTTGGCCTTCGTAATCCATCGTCGGCATGGTCACCGTTTCTACTCCACCTGTGATGATAACGAATATGGAGTGAAGTAAGACACATTTTGTGCGAACGACGCGTTCTACACCCTTACGGAGCGGTGTGTCAAAGCCTCTGTTTGATAGCTACGAAGGTTACCTTTCAGCCTTAGCAAACGCCTCAACTGACTCTCGTCCTTGCTTGAGAACAATGCCCCATAGCTGCTTGTTTACGATCTCGTAGTCGAACAAGGCCTGCTCGGCAGTAAGTGCGAACTGAGCGAGGTCACGGACAGCCTCGTCTCCATACCGCGGATGGTTGGCGAGCTCTTCAAGGAAGTCTGAATTGGATCGGCTTCGCTGCACAAGGATGTACAGTAGTATTGCTCGAACCGCCTCCCCCGTTATCTCGACCGACGGATCTTCATCTGCATACCGGACGAGGAGATTCTGTGTGTGAGTATCAATTGCATCTTCAAGATACGAGAAATCGAAGAGATACCTCCAAAGGGCCGGGGCAGACGATTCTAGTGTCTTTTTGAGGCGATTCACGAACTGGTTATGCGATCGAATTACTGGCTCGACGCTCTTGTAGTCAAGTTCGAGAATGATCGCTGGATGGATGTAGAGGAGGTCGAACGCGTCCTCCCAGAAGTCCAAGTCGCGAGCGTCGGTGTCCGCATCGCCAACGAACGCATCGTTGACCCGATTGTTGTCCTCGATTAGGTCTGAGAGTCGGCTTATTGCGGTTGTGAACTGGGGGTGCAACTCGAGGAAACTGTGGAACTGCTGCTGGCAGACACCAAGCACCTTCTCGTTATCAAGTTCGTCCATCAGATCCAGCATGATGCAGAGTTCCATCGTCTCGAAGAAGGTCTCCAAGTGGGTCTGGAATGATTCGACCTCGGCTGGAGTTGGGAGGTCGTCGAACTCCAGCGCATCTTGGGCCTGCTCGAGCTGATACGCCAGTTGTCGGTCGACGAGTGTGTGGATCGAGGGCGTGGACGATGCACTACCTGTTAGCCGAGCCGGCGACCGTTCCTCGAATGTCGGCGTTGAGTCTTGTTCTGTAGGTCTCTCGGTTGACTGGTCAGATGATAGTTCTCGAAGCTCGGAGAGGGCAACGTCAAAGACGCTGATAGCCGCCGTGTCGGGGTTTTGCAGGATTTGTTTTAATAACGTGGTTGAGCTTTGCGTCCCGCCGCTCTGCGTAATCTCGCGGTACTCCCGGAAATACGCCTGACTTTCTTCGTTGACGCGGCGGGGATTGCTGACCACATCTTTGTCTAGGGCGGTCACCGTGACGACCGCCGCTGCCCAGTGTTTCCGGTTGTCCTCCTCGACGAGAATAGAGAGTTCACCGTCGTCGATGTCCGCTTCAACACGCTGGGATACCGTTTCCCGTTCGGTTTCGATTTCGAGGCTGCACGTCCCGGTAAGCCCATCGAGCTTGAGAATCAACTCACTCACGTCGTCGGAGTCTGGCTGGGTCAGTCGGGCATCAAGCAGGCGCAGTTCTCCTTTGGTGGTGTCTTGTATGGCTTCCCAGCCCTCGTAACTTCGGTCGCGAACCGACAGGGTCTCCAGCCGCTCGACAGGTGCCGAGAGGTCAAACTCGAAGGCTTCGTTCCCGAACAGCGTTCCCTCCGGCGGCGATCGCTCGTCGGGGAACACGCTCAACAACGCCGCCTCGCAGTTCCCCGAACGCGTGTCCTGCAACAGTGCTGTGCTTGTCAGGTTCGGGCTACCGAACAGGCATGCCGAGCCCCACGGCCCACGGAATGTGAGAAATTTCCCGTGTACCCATCGGGTTGTTTCGTGGTTCATCTCCCGGACGTCGAAGGGGATGTCCAGCGCGTCCGGCAATCCCTCGAGATCGAGGGTGGTACTTTCGGACTCGACGATGAGTTCGGCGCGGTCGGCCCCGGTTGCCGAGAGGATGTCATCTACGACGCTCGGCGAGCCGTAGAAGGGGGCGTAGACCTGTACCGTCTCGACCTCTCCAACGAGGTCGAGGGCTTGCTGCAGGATCGGGGCGTCAAGATTGTGTATGAACCGCGTGGTTCGACCGGATTCAGAGCGACCGCTGACCTCGGCTTCGTAGTCGTCGAGCCATTCCAGTGTGGCGAGGGTTTCCTCCACGTATTCGGACGCTTCCCGGCCGGTAATGTGGTGCTCGTCGCCGGCGAGCGAGGCGAAGAAGCGACGGATGTCCCGAACTAGGTGGTACTCCTCGCTTAGATTGCGCTCTTCGTCCTCGAGCCATGATCGCTGGAATCCCACGGACTGGCCAACTTGCGCCGCTTTCGCGTATTCCTCGAGCGTGAGGTTGGCCGAACTGACTGTGGCGTAGACGCTCCGCTCGGAGGCGAAGAGGTTCACTTTCGGGTGGAACACGCCGCCCGTCTGCACCGGCTCAAGTAAGTAGTGTGAACCGATGGGTGCTTCGAGCCACTCTTCGGTGTCGATGTTCTGCCCGTAGCGGTGATCGTCAACGAAGACCGCAGGCAGGTCGCAGTTCCGCTTGCGCAACCGGGGACGGACGTACTCGCTGAAGAAGCGCGGATCGAACGAAAAGGTGGTTAGGAGCGCCTGCTGGATGCTCCAGCCGTTCCCGTCGAGTTCTTTGAGGAGGTTCATTCGTGGTGCCCCCCTTCAAGGCGTGCGAGCAGTTCCCGGCCCCGATCCGTGACCAGATACCCTGCCTCGTCGTCATCGGTTAGGAGGCCGCAGTCGCGCAGGAAGACGTTCATCTCATCGAACCGGACGAACGAGGGGGTCGCCCGAACCGGCCTGTCGCCCCGGTCGACGTGGGCCTCAAGACAGAGCCGCTCGTCTTGGTCGAACGAAAGTACCCGCTTGAGATTGCCGGGACTAAGGCGGTTATAGAACACCTTAAGGTGAGTTTCAACCACGTAGTCCTCCAGCAGCGTACGTCCGAACTCACTGATGGGAGTCTCGGGATCGGTTTGACGAACGCCGTGATACAAGCGTGGGAGTGACGCGAACCGCGAGTGCAACCGATTGTGTGCGTAGTTGAACAGCCAGTTCTGCTCCTCTTCTAACTGATTGAACCGCTCCACGCACAGGAACAGCAGCGCGATTGACCGTCCGAGGCTTCGTGCCCACCATTCGAACTGCCTGTCTGGATCGTCGAGACCGTCTCGAAGCTCGTCAAGCGATGTCCGAATAGCCTTTCCGAGAAGTACCTCGTTGTATCCGGACACGCCCGGAATTGGCGGTATCTCATCCCACCCTTCGCTGACGATCGCGCGGGCCTGCTCCCGCACCGAGCCAACAGTCGGCGGCCTCTCCGGTTCGCGGGGCGTGATTGAGACGGTCGGTCGTAATCTCCCCGTTGAGCCGTAGAGCAGAAGGTTGCGGGTGAGCTGTGTCGAACTTGCCTCCTCGGAACCCGCTTCGACAGTGAACGAGTCGAACAGTCCCGCGAGTTCGCGGCGGATCAGCGTCTGGTCGGTGGCCCGGTCGAGAAGGGGCTCGTAGTCGTATCGGGCCGGGATCCGCGAGTTCAAGAACGTACACAGTGCCTCCAGTTGGGCTTCGATGGCATATCCGGTGTAGACCTGCAACCAGTAGATTCGCATTAGCTCTCGGAAGTCTTCAAATGCAGTGAGGTCGGCCGCCGAGAGGGTCAGGGGATCGTCATCCGTCTCCGTCTCCAGTTGGCGAGCCCGGAGGAGGAAGAGGCCGTATCCACGGCGATACTTGTGGTACTTCCGTCGGTATTTTTCATAGAGCTGGCTCTGCGTTGGCAACTCCTCGGGATCGTCGATGGTTTCCTGCAACTCGTCGAGCAAGTCGAGTGGGATTGACTCGGGAACCGTCTCATGGAGTTCGACCGTTCCGCTTCGTTCCTCGCCCGTCCAGTCCAAGAAACCGAGGAGGACTTTCTCGAACGCCCGGCGCTCATCCTCGTGGACATCGCGCAAGTAGAGCGATTGATTTGCAAACGGCTCTTTGAGTGCCTCGAAATCCGCTCTCGTCGCGTACCCACGGCCGGCACACTCAAGGACGCGTTCGGCCTCGTCGCCCAGATGGTTCTCCACGATTTCGGCCAGCTCTTCTCCAGCGCCCGTCAGCTCGAACCCGCCGCGCTTCAGGAGGAACTTCTGGAGGAGGTTCTCGTAGTTCGTCGGGTAGGCGTAGCTGTCGTTTTTCAGCAGTTCGAAATCGTCGAAGTGGATCTTGTCGAATTGTTCGTAGTCATAGGAGGTAACCCGGGTGATTCCGTCCATTCCGCTGATCGTGGCACCCCGTGGTTGATCCTCGGCGAGGTGCTGATAGTGACTCGTCAGGCTGAACAGTTTCTCGATGCGTTTTAGACGGTCGTATCGCTCGTCGTCCTCCAGCGACCGGCTGCTGAGTTCCCGTAATGCCCACGCATGTATCGACAGATACCGGAGCCGAAGCGTAATTGACGTGATTAACCCACGAGAAAACAGGTTCACAACCCGATTGCGCGACCGGTCAGACCCTAGGGGATCGATTGGCGTCCCTCGTTCGTCGGTTTTTTCGTTCCAGTCGGGCAGCACTCCTGCCATTATAAACTGCAAAATAAGTCGAGGCGGTTATATTTCTTTGCCTTACGCCAGCGGATGTCCGCCGTTCATAGTGTGGGCAAACTACGACCTTCACGTCGCTCTAAGGTCTCGATTTGGTTGAGTGCTAACTTGTTCCGTACCTGTCTGACTTTAGTCTCTCTGCTGTTAGGCTAGCGCCACGGGCAGGTCTATGCAGTCCCATCGTTGCCGTACGGATCGGAGAGCGAGTCAACATGATACTTCCTTTGATCGGCATTGCCGGCGAGCGATACCGTCTCAAGATCACGGACGAGACCCTTGAACAGACGGTTGGAGTGGCTTCGATACATATTGTATCGGTGACGTCGGATTTGGGGATCATTCCTGTACGCTTCTTCACTCGCAGGTTCCTCTGAGAGCGGAGCCAACCGCCAGTACTCGATCAACCCCTCCGTCAACCGCGCTTCCTGTACTGGAGCACGTGATGGACAGATGACGATGTCCAGATCTATTGACTGCTCAGAAATGTCGTGTGTCACCGTCCATGTATCTGTATTCCCCTGCTGACGGAATCCAATTTGGTATTGAGGCATTCCGTTACTCGTGATTGTGAGTGATTTGACCGTGATTCGGTCGCAGGACTCAAAGTCCCGGATCGATTCCCATAGGGCCTGCTCTTGGATCGCCTGCTCCGCCATCTGATCCTTAACCGAGTGAAGAGCATCTGCATCATCACACCAGCCGACAACTATCTCGTGGACATCGTCAGGGAGCTCGGTATCTGAGCCTCCGCTGGTACTCTCCGAAGAGGTATCCTCTCTATTAGATTGGAGGAGCCCATCAATGAACAGATGCCCTCCACTAATTGTGGTCGGTTCGAGGTCAAACGCGTATTTTGTGTTTCGATGCGGCTGTACGTGGAAGGACACCGCAAGGGACTCCTGCAAATCGAACTCGCCGTCTGGATCGGCGTACTCCTCGGCGTTAAATGGAACCGTCTGATAGTCTAGCGTTTGTAGGCGGCCATATCCTACATCCTCATCAAACGAAAGGATGATGCCTTCCGTCGCCTCGTTTTGTTGGCCGTTCGTAGTGGCCTTGGCCACCTCTTTGATGTTTGAGACGAACTCGTCTGGAAGTCTCTCTGGAGCGCCGCCGGCAAGATTCCACGATGACGTTTCGGGGTGGTAGCCCGGAACCTCGTCACAAAACCAGACAACATCGGGGTAGACAAGTAGCGCGTCCCTCACGTCTACCTCTTGGATGTCACTGTCGTCGATTGCCACCCAGTCAACGCCTTCCGAAGAGACGTTGAACAGCTGTGTGAACCCATCGCCGGGGCAGATGGTAAATACCCAGTCACACGGATGATTGACCCATCGGAGGTCGGTGGCTGTCCATCTACGACCACCTGTACGGAATGAATACACCGGGTTCCCGCTGTCTGACATTCGGGCCTCTTCAACGGTAATCGGATGGTGCGGCCCGAGATGTCTGACCGATTTAATAGCGCCCTCACGATCAGCGGCTTTGTCAAGAAATGCGGCTGTCTCCTCCTTACCATGGTCACTATTCGGACTCCATTTCTCCAAAAACCCATGGACGTCTTTCGGGACATTCACCTTCTGAGAGTCAGTCCCACTGGTGAGGAATGTCTCGAGCTTATCCTGCTCTTTTCGGCTTAGCGAACTGGAGTCAATTTGGTTCGTCGTGACGTCCGTTGCCTCGACAGTTGTTCCGCTCCCTCCAGTATAGATATGTCCCTGCTTCCAGAGCGGTTTGATTAATTGCCAACTGACGCTGTCCTCATCTGTGTACCCCAAATCTGCGAGGAAGGACTCTGCAGCGGGAGTCGCTTGCAGAGTGATATACGAGCCATCGATGTTACTGTTAAGGTATATCCCGGAACCGTCAGCATAGTCGTGAATGACTGGCACTATCCTCCTCAAGCTATGACCACCGCATATACTTTTTGAGTAAGACAGAGGCTGGCGTTCTACACGGCTTGTCGCTAAGAGGCCACGGTCAGACGCGCTTGACGTTCTCACCTGTGTTCTCCTCAGCCGAGTCAGGATGGCGCGAACGCTCTCGCAGGAACCAAAACCCACCGACGAAAATACCGGCCACAACGAGGCCGCCGATCGACTGAAGCCACGTGTGGGCGCCGGCGAGCGGGCGACTGACCACCATCCCGAGAGCGATGAGAAGGAACGGGGTGAATCGCCGGTCGACTAACACCAAGTATCCCGCGGGTGTCGCTGCGTAGAGGACATGGCTTGAGAGAGCCCAGAATAGGGTAGTGAGGAGGTGGGGGACGGTGACCGCCACGAGTAGTAGCGAGAATGCCGACACGAGGTTCCCCCATCCTCTGAGATGCCAGATCAGCCAGATGACGAGAATGCCCACACCGAGGCCAAGACTTCCAGTAATGTCCGTTACCCACGTGGGCGGCGAGTTGAGCAAGGTTGGGCCTATCTTATAGATGACGAGTGCAACGACCCATCCGAGCGTGAGAACCCCGATTCGAATACCGAGACCGCGAACGCTTGACCCGGTCGTCTGCATCCATTCATAAAGGATGATGGCCACCGCACAGAGTAGAACGAAGTACTCCGGGGCGAACACTTCCGAATACGCGTGTGCTAGACTCTCTATCATTCATATCTAACGCCTTCATCTCCACAATAAGACATTTGCGATCTCGTCCATCCTATATCTAAACCGGTATGGATCGTGATTGCTTGCTTGAGGCTTCCGAGGAAATAGAGGAAGAATGGGAGGACACGAAACAGGAACCGAATATCTGCAGATTGTTGGAGACGGACTCGACTTCCCACCACTTCGGTTCGCTGCCAACAGCACCATTCACCCCGTAGTGCTGATAGGGAGCACTACTCCTGTGAGGGATTCGGAAGCTTAGCCGACTCTCGCCAGAGCGATGGCCTTGAGATGATTGTCACCCTTCTCTGAGATTTTTACCCGTACTTTCGTACCGGCGTGCAGTGACAACCCATTCGGGTAAATGAAGACCGAAACATCGTTATGCCGCGCAAAGGCCTCGCGCCCGTTATTCTCACCCGGGCTCTCAAGTATGATGAGGTTGAGTGATTCTCCGATTGTGTATCGCTCATTCAGGTCGTTTTCGAGGGCCTCTTCGTGCGCTTCTTCCTTCGTGCACGGGTAGTGAGTGTTCATGATTGGGTACGGTCGTGTTCGCTTTGTCTCGGACGCGGGGGGTACAGGCTTTGTAAGCCATACAAACTGGCCTTCTCGGGGTTTGCGGGTTTTTCTGGCCCCAATTATTAACAGATGAGTAAACCACTTAAACGAGTTACTAGAAGTAACCTACATGGGCGATGAAGGCACGTCTCCGAAATGGGTTTCCTACTCATCTGAAGATCCGCCCACTGATGAGATCAGCTATGCAGAAGCCTCTGAGTACCAACAGACCGAGTTCGGATCGCTCTTCGATAGGGACGATTCCTCGCCTCGGGCTCGCCGACTAAATCGACGCGAGGGGTGGAGTCCGACTGATGGCGATAAGCATCGGTTCGCCGATGCACTCGCGTCATCTCTTGAACTTCCAGATTCTCAGAAGAAGGAGATTTGCGCCATTATGCGGGAATTAAATCTTTCTGCGTTTGGTAGCCAGCGTGAGATTGAGACGGTTACCCTAGGGGTTATTGCAGTCGTAGTGAACTATGACCGCTTTCAACGTCAAGAGAACCCGAATGCCACGCGTATTGTCGAGACCACACGGTTTAGGGAATTGATGAGGGATCTTTCTATCGACTACTCGGATATTGGAACGGCAAAACGAATCGTGAAACAGGAACTTGCCGAAATAGACTACTTCAAGTAGTCGCTTTTCCTTCCAGTTCACCACTATGTTGTGGTTTTATTTTGAGGGTTGGCCCTGCTAGTGGGATAATCACCACGACCGCGGTACGAGCCTCGTGGGATGACCGTCAGACGGCTGTAGTGGATCGTGTGGGCCGGGTTGCTCCAGTAACGCGTTGATGTAGCCCCGGAACTGCTCTTCGAATTGGTCGGAGCCATCAAGGAGCGAAAGTGCTTGGGTCATAAGGTCGGTTGCATCGATGGCCTCCTCGCCCGGGTCGTCGACGTGGAGTGTGTATGCTGCCCACGCCACGTCCCGCAACGACTCTGCCTCACCGAACTTACAGAGGCGACAGCCGAACTTTGCCGGCTGGTACTGCGTCCCGACCCAGTTGTGGTCGGGACACTCGACGGCCTTCCACGGCTCATCAATGCCGTAACACTCTACGTCGAGAGAACTATCGTCAACCGTGACGATAAAATAGGCTCCCAAGTAGCCTTTCCGCACGTTCTTGAGGTGAGCCGCATTGAGTGCCCGGCCACGATGCCATCCACGGTGGGTGTGGCCACAGAAGTAGGCCCGGCCCTCGAACTTGTAGAAAGGCGTGGGGAACTGGCCGTGCGTGACCAGCACATCGCCGGCAGTGACGGCGTCTGGATCAGCCGTAAACCGCTGACCGGCGACTTTAACGGAGTCGCCCGAGGGGAGATGAGTACCGGGTGACAGCTCGTATCGGTCGGTGACGTGGCTGTCACCACCACGTTCGCTGTCCCGATTACCGTAGATGTAGACTAGTTCGCCACGCTCCGCCAGCGTCTCGAACAGCGGCTCAAGACTGCGGAGTTGGTCGGCCGCCGTGTCAACTCCGCGGTGGTAGGCGTCCGTGATGTCGCCCGTGTGGATGACGAAGTCGAACTTCTCGCCGGCCGTTTCTTCAACGACGGTTTTGAGTGACTCCGCATCGCCGTGGTTGTCGCCGACCACAAGGAACCGCTGTTTAGACCCCTCATGCTCGAAGCCCATAGACGGTACATTACGGACGAACTACTTAGTATTGTTATTATCCCGAATAGTCCTCGTCAATCCGGTGGCTCGACTTCGTGAATTCGGAGAGAATACTGATCTGGCAATTCCTCGATGAGCATCCGGATTTTTAATACACGCTCGTCTCGGGCGAGTTGTTCCATCGCCGCGACCTGTGTCCGCTCAAAGGACGCGTTCCCAGTTTTGATTTCGCAGTAGTACCGCTCCACCACAGGGCCATCCCATCCGTCTTTCGCAATAATCTTGCAATCCGGGATCCAATTCTTCTGATTCTCGCCAAGGTCATCGCTCATCGAGATGAGTCTACCGGGTTGGACGTCAACGTTCAGTTTCTCCTCCAGCTTGACGTCATCGAGATCCTGCCGAACGAAGTAGTGAAGCGCGTGGGCTTTAGGCGATTCGACTAAGATTGCCTCGCCGAGTACGCCGTAGAGGTTCGCACCGACGTCGAACGTCCATGTATCTCCCTCGACGGTGGCTGGCTCCTTGATTGACGGATTATGGTCGGCGAGGAGGTACGCGTCGACATCGCTAGGATCGTTCTCTGGGGCGGCTTGAATGCGGAGTCCGCCCCCTGAAGCCGACAACTGGCGGGCGTAGTTCTCGGCGTGTTCCCGCGAACCGAACTCAAGCGTCCGACCGTGGGTTTCGACCGTCTCAACAAGGTTACCGTTCACGTCGAGGGCCCCCGACTTCGCCTCGACAACGAACCCTGTCTCTTCTCCCGGCTCGATCGATTCGGCGGCAGGATCGTCATCATCGACCTTGCTCTCCGCCGGCTGTTCGACGAGACCCCCGTCTTTGAACCGCAGTTGGAACGTATCCCGTTCGTCCTCACTCATCAAGTCGACCTCCTATATTGTTTGAATTCCGTCATCGTCTTGACTCGGCGGAGGGCCCACTTGACGTCGTCGTCGAATCCATTCGGGTCAATCCAGTCGCTCATCGGGGCCTCCTCAGTTTGGTACTCATGTTCGACATCCCGGCTGTGGGGTACATGATGGATTGGGTGGATTTTAATTATCTGGTATCTGTGAGTTAGGGGCAATGAGCCCCATCCAGCATCTGATCGACGAGTATGCAGACGAGAGCGATTACGCGGCAAAGGCGGAGAAGTTCTTGAACCTCGACCGGTGGACGGGCGACGATCCCCTGCTATTGTTGGCGGACGCCGCAGGGACGACGACCGGCCAGAACTATTTCAACCACGTGATGCCCGCTGTCGAGCGGTTCCACGAGGAGTTTCTCGAATCTGGTCGCATAGACTCGCTAGAGTCCCTTTCAAGGCTTGACCACGACGACGAGGACTTGGTTGAGATATTCGAGGCGAAGCGCAAGCGTCGTGTCCTCATCGACGGAGCGGGAGTCATCGCCGACGTTAGTGGAAGTGATGACCTAGACCGACTCCAGCAGTGGGCTCGTGATGCTGATCCCTACAATTACACTACTGACCCGTTTGGGAGTATCAACGGTGTTGGACTGCGGACGTTCCAGTACCTTCGAATGAATGCCGGCATCGACACCGTCAAGCCGGACATTCAGGTCAGGCGGTTCGTTGAGGCCATCGCGGACGTCATCGAGTCTCCGCATCTTGATGCCTCGAGTGATCAGGCTGTCTTGGAAAGCTGTGAGTGGATTTCCGCCGAGACCGGGTACCGACTGATCGAACTGGATCAAATTGCGTGGTGGCGGTTTGCCGATGCAAATGAACGACACGCCGCGGAGGAGTTTGAAGAGTAACTAATCGGCGCTAGCCCGTTATTTGTCCTGTAGTGAGGAGGTGTCATTTGCAGTTGTTGGTAGCAGGTTTCTTTATTCAGAGTTGTCCGCGTAACCGTCGCTCAATACAGAGCGTGTATCTTACATAAGCGTCTCTAATATGCTGTAAGTGACATAAACTCGTGCTGAATAGAGGGCGTGTATCGGTCACGAGACTCGCTCTGCTTAGGCGTTACATCCAGTATGTAGACATACAGATTGAATACTGATATTATGTGATGTGCTAATTTCCAGATTCACGAGACAACATTATTGATAATTAACAATAAACTAAGATGTATTAATCATAGAAAAATTTTCTACCGGAATTCTTTGAGTCGTTGTTGGTCTTCTTTAGACATTCCGCTTGGGTCAATAGATTCCAAATAGGCGGTGACCTCGGGACGGTTCAGCAACGCTTCCTTAGCCGACTCGCGCAAAGTCGTCTTGAAAGCGTCCCTCCCATAGAGGACATACCCCCATGCCTCAAGTTCTCGACCGGGTGTTAGCCGATAATACCCGCCATTATCATAGTCCAACAGGTTGAGCTCGTTCCTGAACTTCGATAGAGTGCTACTGACGGTATTCTCGTTCTGACCAAAACAATCTGCTATTTCAGTATAATGGCGGAACTCGCGGCGTTGTAATAGCAGGGCTAGCATTACTTTCTGGCTTTCATTTGGTGGGGCATCTGTCCTGTGCGTCATACAAATAACGGGAATGGTTTGACATTTATTGTAATGAGCTAGATACTGGCTATATAAGCGATCCCTATATACAAATTTGCACACCAGCCTAACGACTGCCCCGCCACTGAAGACGTGAAACGAATAGCGATCTCTTGCTAAATGCAACCTCTGTAGTCAACATG
This sequence comes from Halorussus sp. AFM4, assembly GCF_051194995.1. NCBI lineage: Archaea > Methanobacteriati > Methanobacteriota > Halobacteria > Halobacteriales > Haladaptataceae > Halorussus > Halorussus sp. AFM4. Next base: position 68,151 of record NZ_JBNTJT010000004.1, read on the forward strand.
CCCACGACAATATTACCGGTATCTAACGGGAACTTTCCATGCTCGATTCGCGCCGCGGATTGCGCAAAAACTACCGATCAGTTATAAGCTATAGAGTGAATAAAAACCGTATTACCAACAACTGTTTGGCCCGGGATCGGCAGTTCTCGGATGATTAAGGCTACTGTTTACCCCTTGCACGTGAACAACCCTGCAAGACGATAGTGGTCAAATGGGTCACCAACCTACCTCCGACATCTTGGGTCTGCAACTCCTCCGAGTCAATTCTACCACGCACGGCCCTAGGCCGCCTATTGCAGATCTTTAACTCGATGGAGTACAGTCTACCCATTAGACCACGCTACCAATGCCGACAACGGCGCGCACGCGCGATGGTTTGGTCACCAACCCATTTGCGCGCGAGAGGAAGCCAAGGGGCGGATTTGAACCGGTTTGCCGGGTTTGCGGCTCCACCCCGGTCTGCGGAGATCGGGCAGTAGAGATCCGCTACACGGGGCTGTCGAGTCCTTCCCAAATCGGGCCTGCAGAGCCGCCTACCGCCGGTTCAAATCCGGCCCTTGGCTCTAGCACGATACCCTAAAGCCCAAGACGACCTTGTCTTGGGCTCTACCGCTTTTCCACAGCCACATCTATAGATACTGATAGAAGCAACTGGTACCGAGCGGACGGTACTCGATTGGGTTCCAGTGAAGGGTTCCTGTTCATCCCTCTCGGTTCTCCATCTTGATCCCGCCATTACGGGTAGAGGTTTTCCTCCATCTCTTCAAAGACGCCCTGCCACTGCTCGGGCATATCATCGGTGTCGTACACTCCCTTATTCGCCAGCTGCAAGAGCCGGACGGCTTCGTCGTCGGTGAGGTTCTGAAGATCCAACTCCTCCACGGTCTTCTCGCGCGCTTGTTCGGTACTCATCGGTCGGTCGCGTCGGATTGCCCCATAGAAATGGAACCAGAACATAAGATTCCCTTCTGGAGGGACAGATGGTGGGTGGTTGGACTGAAGTCGGTCAGGGAATAATGGAACCGCCGGGATCGCCGAGAGAACTCTGAGGAACGACCGTCGAAACATGCCGTCGACAAAGCGACTTCGCTCCTAAAATCTATCCTCGTCCTGAGTACATTCCTATGTACGTACTCAAGTACATGCATGGGTACACGAGTGAGTATTCACGTAACGCTGTACACTCTTCATCTAGTGTCGCAGGGTGTTCGTTGGCAATTTCTCGTCAACCCGTTCGACGAGAACGTCGACATCTCGGTGGAACGCGCTCAACTGTAGATGGAGATTTACATTGCCTGTTGGAGCAGACTATCGAGACGATCCAATACGGGTTCACAACCATCGTCATCTCTGGCAGTCTCACGCAACTCATCAAATAGGTCGGCCAGAGCTGTCACCATTGACTCGTCCAGCGATCTCGGATCGAGAACAGGGAGTTCTTTGAGCACGCTGATTCTGAGTTTCTCATAGCCGCCCTGCTGTGTTTGCGTCTGTGTCTGAATCACCTGCTGCCCCACGTTACTATTTAAGTACGCGAGCAACGCCTTCAGCTCCGTCTCGTCGAGGTTCACGTCGTAGAACCCACGGAAGTTGTGTATGTTCCTCGCCGTCGTCTCGTTGAGGACGAAGGTGAATCCGTCTCGACCTGCGTCTTGCACCAGAACCAGAGGCGAGGCTTGTCGACGAGGTCGATACCAGTACGGACGGTTTTCGATTACGTTTGCCCCGAGTGAGTTGTCCCGGTAGACACTATCCTGTAGATACGAAACGATCTTCGGCATCTCACCGTCGCTGTTCCTCGGGAGCGAGTCAGGGTGGAACAGTACTTGGTCTTGGAAGTCCCGTCGTGACTTCGGGACATCTGGTAGTTCGTCTGGGTCTAATAGCCAAACCTCCTCCCCAGTATCTCGTAATTCCTCCCAGTCTTCCTCACGGAAGTCGTATCCGTCGACGAGCTTCGGTTGACGAATGAGTCGAGACAAGTGCTTCTCGGAGATCCCGGACTCCTCGACTTCGTCCTGAGTCAGGCAGAAAAACGTCACATCGCCGGTAGACCTCCCCCGGTGGATCGTGACGAACTCGCCGAGCGGCGTGAGTCCGCTTGTATCGATGTCGGAGGGATCGAATAGTGCTGCCCAGTTTTCCCTGGGGGCGAGGTCTGCTTGCGGCACGTGATTGATGAAGCCCCAATCGGTCTCGCCCTGGTCACCGTTCCGGACTGCGTCACGAAGCGTATTCGAATCGATGGACTCGTCCACGCGAATGAAGCGTGTCTTACCCGTGTTACCACCGGAATCTACTTCTAAGAAGCAAACGAGTGCGGTGACTTGGGCGTCCTGGAAGACCGACTCGCCTTCTGGGTCGAACTGAACGAGCGCGGTGATGGAAAACTCATCCAGTAGGAACTGTTTGAGTGAGTCACCGTAGGCCGTCGTGAGGAAGCTGTCCGGCGTGAGGAACGCCGCACGGTCACCCGAAGACAGGAACGACCGACTGTGGTACAGGAAGTACGTGTAGAGTGGTGATCGCGCACTGACGTCGATTCCTGTCGATTGCTCTATGTCGCCGTTGATCTGTTCTTTGTATTCCTTCGGGAGCGCGTCCCCGCTCGTATATGGGGGGTTACACACGATCCCGCCGATGTCGTGTTGCAGTTCGTCTGGATCAAGATTGAGGAAGTCGTGTGTTCGCGGCGTATTCAGCTGTCCACCCAACGTGAGTGCTGTCGCGCCCATAACCCGAGCGAGGGGGCTACGTTCGATCCCGTCGACGTGCCCGTGATCAGTGTTCAGACGCCAGCGCGGGTGAAACGCGCTGGATAGTACGCCCGCCCCCATTCCAGGGTCGAGAAGGTGGTCGACATCGCGGTTAGCCCAGGACTTCATCGTCGCTGCAATTTCCGGCGGTGTCCGAAACTGCCCGAGTGACTGCCGGTACTCGCTCGGTGTTAGCTCCGCGTAGAGCTTCCCAATATCTTCCGTTGGCTGGGGTGAGAAGAGCAATCGAGCCCGGTGAGCCAACGCAGATTCCAGGGCGTCCTCATCAGCCAGCTCCGCGACGTGGTCAAGAACGAACTGATCGAACACTCCGTCTCCTGTCTGCTTCCGTGCGTTGTGAAACGCCTGTTGTACCGCATGGGAGAGTGGCGGAATGACGCCGCAACACCGGTACCATTCGTACACCGTCGCTTTTAGCAGAACACTCAGGACGGCATGACGCGTAACAGTTCTCTGTACCTCCACTGTTTCTATCGACCCGATCCCGTGCAGTTCGCACCACTCCTGGAGTTGCTTGTGGAGCGACTCGGACAATTTCGTGTCGAATGCTGGAGTGATGGTGCCTGCTGCCCGTCGAATGTCCTCGATGAGTTCATCCGTGACGACGGGCGCGAATGTTTGAGAGGCTGAGTCCCACTCGTAGCTGAGTCGGTCGAGTACACGCTCGGTCACTCGGTCCTTTACTGCGGGTTTCCACACCTCGATTCCAACGCCAGCAGCAGTCTGGTACAGCTCTCGCTTCGAGAACGGTGCTGGAATCTCGTGCCGATCACCTGTCAACTTCTGGATGACGGCGTCTACCTGTTCACGCCGCCGTGCGTCCAACCCTACTGGGGTAACCGGTGATCGGTCTCCCCCACCACCCGTCGCCAGAGACGGGACAGGGGTCTGCGGATACGGACGAGCGTTATCACTCGTTCCCCGGCGGTGGAGCCGCTTGATCTCTTCTAGATCCCTCATATTCCTCGCTGCGGGCACGATCCGCAGTACGCCAGCCACTCAGAGAGGAGTGGTTTCCGAGGCAGTCGCTGGAACTACGTTTCGATCAAGTGACCGAATTCCTCGACGACGATCTCACCGTCAATGCCGCGTTCTTCGCACCAGTCTAGCGCTGCTTGCTCATCGAGAAGTTCGATCTCTGCACTGCCCGTCGTGCCGCCTCCGCTACACGGCTTGGCGTATTGGGTTGCCGCGCCGCCCTCACAGTGAAGGAAGTACTCCCCCCCAGAGGTCTCGTATAGCGTTTCGATGAGGTAGTAGAGGTCACTCCGATCCGCGTTGGGGGCATACTGGGCTATTTGTTCAGCTCGGTCCGTGTCGTACAGTTTCCGGTCGATGACTCGCTGCATTGCAAACCGGGAAATTATCTGGTCGTATTAAAGGGTTAGCCCTGAGAACCTCGCTATTTCTAACGCTACAGGTCGTTAGAAGCCAAAATCCGTACTCACAGCACGACCGACCGACTCACAGCACGACCATATTGGGCAAAAAGGTATCAGACCTCACCAGACAGGGAGCAGAAAGTAGACCGCGACATGGACTCTCCAGAACCGCTTGACATGGCTATGACTCACCGAACATCTACGAGAGAGTAACCAATCACCCACGCACGTCCAGTACATTATACCCAGTTGCAGTCATCGGAACAGCAATCCACCCAGCCCCAGATTATTGATAGGTTTTCTGGACACCCCCCGTGTTGACAGCAAGAAACACCGCCTAATATGGCCTATACCCGCCGAAAAATTCTGGACACACCCCGCTACCAATTCGGGTGCGATCTGTGATACTATTCGAGTGGTGAGCGTCACATGCTTTCAGCAAGCGAAATTCGTCGCCATTCAACTCACTCACCCTGGTGGGCTGGCGACACACTGCTATTGGGTAACCAACGCGGCTTGTTTACCGGAGTGAAAGAGTATGTTAGGCACATTCAGCCCTCCTGCTCATAGTGGTGAAGTGTGGGCCGTGGGTCAGCTGCCGAGTAGCCGTCGGAAGAATCCAGGCGAGTCTGTTTCTTCAGGAGTTGCGTCAGATTCCGCCGGCTGGTCGGTAGTCTCACCATTTTCTGCGGGTCCGTTGAGTAGTTCGTCTACCGAGTAGCCGACCCACTCGGCAAATTCCTTCGGTGCACCGATGTAGACACTCGTCCCAGATTTATCGGACATGAACCGCTTGTCCAGTCGTTTCTCGTAGTCGTAGACTTCCCAATCCTCGCGGTCAAAGTCAGCGTTCATCCCATCGGGTTCCGATTCGAACTCGACACGGCCTCCCTGGATGTCGCGCTGCCATTTGAGCCGCCCTGTATCGTACATCTGTTCCGCTGGCTCATTAGCAGGGAAATACTCCGGTGGTTCTCGGTCAGCCTCCTCGTAGAAGTCACAGAAGATCTGGCGGACGTCTTCCACGGTGCCATTGCCTTCGGTCCACGGCTGCTCTGCTAGCATCCGGCGAGCCACGTAGCTGAATATCGGATTTTCTCGCTCTAACACTTCTGCGAGATCGTCTTGCGCCTCATGGAACCCCGGGTCTTCTGGATTCGAAGGGAACGACACGTCCATACTGAGGATCTTCATTCGGTTCCGGAACTCCGATTTCGGAAGCGAATCGTTAGTCGTGAAAATCAGACACGGCTGATCGACACTGGTCGGCGTCCAATCACCCCAGTAGTTTCGGATTGGGCTCCACCCTTCGATCTTGCCTTTCTCCGCGTCGATGATCGCATACGGGAAACAGGTGTCCCACTCCCGAACTCCGCGAATCTCATCAACACCCACGTCGTCTGCATCAACTCCAGAAATGACTGTGTTGTCCGAAACCAGGCGGAGGATGTATTCCGTGAGTTTATCCTTTCCGGCGTCGCTGTTCCCTTCGATGTACAGGTGCTGTAGGACGTTGTCGAGGGTCCGCGACGGGGACGAGAGTGCCTCAGCGTACTGGTTGGCGAACGGGGCCCAGAAGCCGTAGAGGAACGCTTCGTACATCTGAGCCATTACGGCGGTCGGTGTCTGGGTGTACCCGTGGTTTTTGACGGTCTCGACGTAGGACTCAATGGTATCGAGGCAATGGTCCAGAACCTCGGGAGTCGGTGGATCCGTAGCGACTAAAATCAGGTCCTCATCATCGCCGATGATGACCTGTTCGGCTTCGGGGACGACGGACATGGTGGGGATCTCTGTTGATTCCCGAACTTGGTTGTTGTAGGCGCTCAGCGGAGCTGTGATACTGTGATCCTCGACAGTCGCGCCGCGGGAACGGAGAGTAGAGCTGAACTCGTCGGCGACATCCCTGTCTACTTTACTAGTCCCCATTCGAATTTTCTTCTCTGGCGTCCGAACTCGGGGCCGGTCTAACGTCTCGGTGAGGGCCGTTTCGTTGTCTGACTCGACAAGCCCCACATCCGGTGATTCCTCGCTATCACCCTCTGTTTCCGAAGGTTCGTTCGGATCGGTGTCATCGTCGTCACCTGACCCATCTGGTTTGACGACCGTCCGGTCGGCTTTCTCCGGCTCATCGATGAATGCAACTGATTCATCCGCTTCCTCAGGGTCATCGACTGCTGCCGTTACTCGATCTGCGATCTCCTTCAGATCCTCCGTCGCATCTTGGTTGAGCGCGGCCGTATCGCTCACGTCTAAATCTCCAGATCCGACCCAGTACTCGATGCGGTTTTCGCGCTCTTCGGGAGTGTCTGCGTCTTCGATGGCTTCGACCAGCCCTTCAAGAAGCGTCTGGCTGCTGTATCGTTCTCGGTACTCGTCGATAAACGCTGCAAACTCCTCATCGAGCTCCGTCCCGACTTCGGTAGTGATGACCGAGATCTGGTTCGTGTGGTACTCCCACGAGTTAACGGATAGGTTCGCGGACCCATGAACGAGCTTCACCGTATCGTCCGGCATGACGATACGGTACATTTTCGAGTGGACGATCTTTCGGTTCTTCAGTCGAACAGTCAGCCGGTCGTCCTGCCGGAGCTGAACGAGTGACCGCGCGGTTGAGACATCGTTGACCTGATTGGCGTAGTCGTTGGCATTCCCGACCAGCACATCGAGTGAATCGATGTCATACTCGGTCAGCATCCGGACCATCAGTTCCGGCGTCTCAGCGTACGTCACCGCATCTACGTGGCGGGCCCCCTCGAACAGGTCGAGAAAGTCCTCACGCTTTTTCACCATCACCAACCGATACCCCGCCTCACCGGAACCGTAGAATTCCGGCATGTCCGCGAACTTGTCAAACGAAATGTTTGCTGTTATCTCATCCATAGTTCTGCCTTCGTTTACCCGATTAGTGGAATTCCCGCGGAGTCAAGACGGTAGTCACGCTCCACAACGACCGTCTCGAACCGCCGCCCTCGCTTAATCAAGGCTCTGGACCCCCGTTGAATCTCCTTCACCGAAGTCTGCGGACTCCGATTGAGTTGGTTCCCGCTGGCGCTGATCGTACGCCTCACGCCAAGCCTCGATGACATCCGGACTCTCTGCCCCGTGCTCCGTACGCCGACGTCGAACTTGAATCAGCGCTGGCGTGTTCATCGCATCACCAGAAACCACCGCTTGTCCGGGCGTCAGGCCGGGTAACTCACGGAGTACATCTTCACCTGCAGCTTCGACAGAGTTCTTGATCGCGTCTTGGTCGTTCGGGTTCTTGATTTGCATCGAGATCTGGGTGCCACATTGCGACAGCACGTCCTGGTCGATCTTTGAAGGACGTTGACTGATGATGCCCAGTCCGAACCCGAACTTACGGCCCTCGGATGTGATTGTGCGCATAATATCGAGTGACGGTGCGTCACCGGAAGCCGGTGCGAACCGATGCCCTTCTTCGAACAGCGCAAAGATCGGGTGTCCGATTTCAGAGTCCCTGTCTCGCACGGCATCGAGTCGTTCTCGATACATCCGTCGCAACAGGACAGTCGTGATGAGTTGCTGGTTCCATCGATCCAGCGTATCCATCTGCAGGACGGTACACTGACCAGGATCCACGATTTCGTCCAGCGGGACGTTGTCTTCAGGGTGGAACAGATCGTTCCGCTCTATCGACCGGCGGAGACGCCACTCTAAGGCCCCGACACTCGCGTCGTCATCCCCGTATCTCGCTTCCATTTCATTGATGAGTTCATCGACGCCCCACGTTCGGCTTTCGCGCCGCTGCATCGCACGCCATGCCGTCGACAGTCGCTCTTGCATCCGATTGCTCGGATTGTCCAAGACGGCCATAACGTCGCCAATGTCCAATTCGGAAATGCGAACGCGAAGCCGCTCGGGATCGTAGTACACGACGTCCGGGTCGTACCCATCCTCTCCTTGGAATGCGTCGTGTCCCTGTATGTCCGCGAGGCTGTCGTACTCGCCGTGCGGGTCGAACACGAGGAGAGATGCGCGGGAACCGGGCCGCATCATCTCCTCGATGAGTACGGATGCTGTGTACGATTTCCCGCTGCCGGTGGATGCGAGGATCGCCAGGTGCGTTGAGGCGAATTCCTTGATTGGAATGTGGATGTTCGTCGCTTCGGACGGCCGATTCAATAACCACCCCAGGTGTGCAGTTCCGTCCAGCTCCGTCACGTCTGCGCTGTCCGTCTCGCACCCGAGGTTCGGTAGGACTGTTTCGAGCTGCTGATCCGGCGCAATCGACAACGGCGTTCCCGGAGATGGGAGCTGTCGCGGATTGGCGAACGTGGTCATATCGGTGTCGTAGTACCCGATGACCGTCGCCGTCAGCCGGTACAATTCGGTGTCGTCGGTCGGTACTCCGAGCGTTGCTGCGACGGTATCTGGACCAACTTCCGGATCTGCGAGGAAACCGTCGGGAAGTCCGCGAATCAATTCGCGGTTCGTCACGCGGGCAAACACAGACCGGTTCTCTCCATCGACGGAGACAGTGTAGGTGATGAACTCCCCGGTCTTGATTGACTTGTCCGCAGGGGTGACGAAGACGAACTCATTCGGGTCTTCTCCAGGTCCGGCGACGGTTCCGACGACCGATTGCTTCCCGGACATCAGACAACCCCCCGACGCTCGTGCGCCTGCCACTCGATGTTTTGCTCCACTACGTCCAGTACCCGTTGGTTCGGGTCGTTCTCAGGGAGCATCCGTCGGAGCCGGTCGATCAGTGCGACGATGACTTCAGCACCGAGGTCACCCGCGATGTCGATGAGTCGGTCGAGGTAAGCCAGCTGGATCTGTCCGTCGACAGTGTGGAAGGAGACGGTCACCTCATCCGGACAGTGGTAGACCGTGTCGTCTACCTCTAGCGTCCATCGCGGCATCCGATGCGTTGGATCCGCAATCGTCCGATCATCGGTCACGACCGCCGTACCGAGGAGCGCCACGCCGGCGAGTGTCGTTCGTTCCTCGATGTATCCGGGCGTGAACTGTGCTTGGTCGTCTTGGGCTAGCCGCGGGCCAGTGCGGCCTTGGTCAGGGTCGACGAGCTTCGTGTCGTAGATCACGCCCATAACCGCGTGCTCCGTGCCGTCGATGACTTTCTTGATGAAGACGGGTTGCCCGAACTCCCGCTCGTGGAGCTCTGGCGGGCGGTCACAGTCTCGCTCTTTGAAGATCTCGACAACGTAGTCGAGATGGCTGTTCGAGGAAACGATGCTCCCAATCCGGACACATGAGTCGAGATCCGGGGTGTCGAGTTCTGTTGCTGATTCTGTCATAGGTTTACCTCGGTGGTGCTTCGGAGTAGTCGAGTGAGCGGTGCTTCAGTCGTCGCCGTGGCGAAAGCGTTCATCATCGGCGGCGGAGTTCCTTGCTGAGTGCTTTGGCGTTCCATTCTAACGGGACATCGTTCGATTCGGCCCAGCGCTGCACGACCCGCTGGAACTGTTGCCGATCCTGATGATCCAGTACCGCATCGCTATCCACCTGCTGGAGGATTTCCGGATAGCCACGCCCGATACCGGCCTCCGCTCGGACGATCTCGACGGTGTACTCGAACATCGACTCATATCCGTCAGGACCGTCGCTGCGGCAGAGCCACCCGGGGAACTCGATACGGTCAAGCCCAGCGCCTGGCGGCACATTCAGGTACGTGAACAGGATATCGTCGCGGAACTCGTACGTCTCTCCCTCGTATGTTGCCTGTAAGGCGTCAATACTCCCGTCACGTTTCGAGATGAACGGGAGCGTGATGTCTCCCCACGGACTCATCAACTCTGTCAGCACGTGCGCGTCCGGAATGACGCGATCATCTTCGAACTCCTCGCGCCACAGGAGTCGCGTCATTTTCACCAGTTCCGTTGCGCTCGACCCAGCAACGTATCCCACCAGTGGAATTTCGTGGTGCTGACTCGCCGCAATTACTCGACTCAACGTCGAGAGGTATCGTTCTCGGGTTTCGGGTTTTAGCGGGTTCGCAAACGACGCGATCAACGGCCCGTCGTAGAACACGACCGGCGTGCGTTCGATGTCGCCCGCATCACGAGCAGCGGCCAGATCCGACAACTTCTCGATCAGGAGTTGCCCCTCGTGTTCGTAGCGATGATGACCGACAAGCTGCGAATCGACGAACCGGTAATCGCCGTCCTCCGATTCTTGTGTCACCTCGTCAGGCGTCAGTAGCCGTCCTTCGACGCCTCGGTCAAGTCGGCCTTCCGCGTGGTGATGATTCACCGCCCACGCCGATTGCACGTACGCGACCGGGACGTTGAACTGCGTGGTCGGCGGGAGCTGTGACCCGTCGACAGCCATTACGGGCACATCTCGGACGATGTCGCGCGCCCACTCGTTGACCTCCTCATGGTTTTCCCAGCCGTCACTCTCCGGATATGGAACGATGATGCTGGTCGCATCATCGAACCCATCCGTTGGGTACGCGCCGGGATACGACGTGTCCTGTAACGCCGTTCGAATCTCACGGCTCGTCCACTCATCCGGGAGCCGCTCGAATGCATTCTGGTATCGTTCGACGATTCCAGAGTCGTCTTCTAGATACGCTTCAATCGTCTCGACGTTGGCTTCTAACTCGCTGGCGACCCCCCGCTTGTCAATTGGCATTAATTCACCGTCACCTCCGACGTCTGCCGGTCTTTCGCCACGGAGATCGTGTAGTCCGTCATCGAATCGAACGTCTCGTCGTGACTGATCACGGTGAGCTGCTCGAAGCTATCCAGTTGCTTCAGCTGCGAGACCAAATTCCGTTTCTTCTGCCGGTCGAGGTTCGCCGTCGGCTCGTCAAGGAACGCGACGCCAACCGACGCCAGCTGTTCGAGGATGGCAAGCCGCACCGCCAGTGCAGCCGCCATCTTCTCACCACCACTTAGCGTCGAGAACGACTTCTTCACGTCCGCGTCGTGGACGACGATCTCGTAATCACTCGTCCACTCAAGCGTTTCTGCGGAGGCACCTCGGATCGTCCGGAACAACTCGTTCGCCCGCGCCCCGATCCGGTCGGTGATGATCTCTCGCATCTTCGGCCCTGCCTCCCGAACATTCTCCCGGACCCATTCCGCGAACTGGTGATCGGCTTTCAGCTCCTTCAACTGTTGGAGCTTCTCTTGCCGCTCCTCCAACGCCGTCTCTAAGCGCTGGATTTCCTCGCGCGTCTCGCTGAGATTTTCCCTCTTTTCTTCGAGCGAGCCTTTCGCTCGCTCTATCTCGCCTTTGATGTCCTCGATGTCCGACTCAAGCGCCTGAAGCCGCTCCTCGTCGAACGCTGCTTTCGTCTCTTCGAGTTCGGCTTTCGTCTCCTCAAGGGCATCTTCGAGTTCGGCCAGTTCCTCTTCCGTCTCGTTGACGGCCTGTTGCCGTTCCTCTACCTGGGAGGCCTGTTGCTCATGCTTGATGTACGTCTGATACGCCGACTCGGTCTTCTCCAGTGTCTCCTTGACTTTGGCCAGTTTCTCGTCCAGCCCTTCGTATTCCGCCAACTCGTCGTTGATCTCCTCCAACTTCGAGTTGGCAGCATCAAGATCTGCCCGTTTCTCCTCTAATTCGTCAGGGACGTCCGCGTGCTCCTGCACTCGGAACTCCGCAGTCTCGTACTCGTCATACGCTTCCTGCAGCTCATCCCGTTCTGCTTCGAGTTCTGGCAGTTCCGCCAGTTCCTCTTCGAGTTCCTCTAGGGTCTTCTCCGTCTCCGACTTCTCTGACTGGAGATCCTCGATCTCTCCTTCCAACGATTCGATCTTCTCACGGTGAACCGGGAGCTTATCGGCACGTTGCTTGACGTTTCGGGCCTCCTCCCGACGGTCGCGTAGATCGGAGAGCTCCTCGCTGAGCTCCTTACGTTCTGTGTCGATGTCTTCGATTCGTTCTTCGCGCTGGTCGATTGCGTCCGACCGGTGTTCCTCCTTCAGTGGTCGGTCACACGTCGGACACGGCGCATCCACATCCGTATCTCGCAGCCGCTCCAACTGCTCTTCGAGCCGTTCCCGTTCGTTCTTCAGTTGCTGCCGGCGCGCCTTCCGCTCGTTAATCTTCTCGTCAAGTTCTCCCGGACGCGTCGTTGCCTCCCACTCTTCCTCGATGGCCTCAACTTTCGCTTCGAGCGACTCCACCTTCTCTTGCTTCTCGCTGATATCTCCGGCGAGATCGTCGATTCGTTCCTGTAGTTCCTTGACCTCGCCCTCACGCTGCTGTAGCGAGTTGATCTTCTCGTCGAGTTCTTCGTACCGCTGTTTCTCGTCCTCGCGCTCCTCCAGCGTTTCCTGCGCCGACTGCAGCGTCTCTAAGTCATCTTCAAGCTGGTTTACCTCGAATTCGACCGACGAGACCTCCTGTTTCTGCTCGTCTTTCCGCTCAGCAAGCGTGTCCCGCTCGTTCTCTCGTTCCTCCAGCTCGTCCTGCCGCTCACTCGCTTCCTCGTGCTGGCGATACCCCTCACGGTTCTCCTCACATTTCTCCTGTGCTTTCTGAGCGGCGCGAAGTTCCTTCTCTGCAGTTTCCAGCTCTCGCTCGGTAGCCTCGATCTCCTGCTCCTGTGACCGCACCTCCTGTTCGAGGCTGTCGATTTCATCCTGGACGGCTTCTAACTCTTCGTGTTCCGTTTCTTTCTCAGTCAGATCGTCGGTCTTACGCTCAATCTCGGCTTCGATTGATGCGACCTCGTCGGCCAGCGATTCCGCTTTCGCCCGCTTGTCAGGCAGATCCTGTACGGTACTCGTGAGCCCTGCAATCTCCTCACGGAGCTTCTGTTCCTCCTGCTCAATCGCAGCCGGAATGTCCTTGAGCCGATCCCAGGACTCTTCGTACGCATCCAGATTCAGCAGCGCATCGAACTTCTCCTTCCGAGGCTTCGGATTGTCCGCAAAGTCAGAGAGGAACCGCGTCTGTGGAACGCCAATACACGACTCCCACAAGCTCTGCAACTCCTCTTTGTCCTCAACATCGAACCGGGCGCACAACCATTTGATGAGTTGGGATTTGGAATCGATGTCTTGGTCGATCCACTCGTCACCTTCGGAATCGTACCGGTGCACGCCGTAGTTTGATCGACCAGCCGACCGCGTCACGCGGAAGCGCTGCTGTCCCTTTGCCGTCTCCTGCACGAAGGTGACTTCGACAGTCCCGGAGCTCGCGCCCTCCCGCACGAAGTCCTTGTTGTTGAACGGCAGCGAGTCGAATAGCGCGAACCCAATCGCTTCTTGGATCGTCGATTTCCCCGCGCCGTTTTCACCAAGGATTGCGGTCACACCGCCTTCAATCGGCACGACTGTCCGTCCCTCGTACGACTTGATATCCTCTAACGCTACCTCAGTAATCTTCATTGCTGCACCACCTCCGCTTCATCGCTGACCTCTCGACTGGGTTCTTCATCTCCGGACCCAGTCTCCCTATCGGGACCCGTGTCCGAGAAGGGGTCCTCATCGATGTCAAGCACGATGTTGTCCGTCAACTCAGGGAACAGTTCCTGCCGTGCGGAGCTCACCGAATCGTGGATATCTTCGACTGCCTCCTCGGCCTGCGCCATTTGGTGTGCGTTCCCCAGGACGTCGGCGACGTCTTCCGCGTGGTCATCGTAGATCGATTCCTTCGCTATCGTCTCGAACACCCGGTGTTCCAACGCATCCGTGTTCAACCGTCCATCTTGGAACACTTCCTCCTCGTCGATCTCGGAGATCAGTTGCTGAACGTCCGCCGTCCGGATCCCCGTATTCACCTGGACGTACAGGGCATCGCACTCATCTTTCAGCCACTCCGCGAGCTCATCCGTTCGGAAGTCCCCGCGACTGAACTGTAACGTCCCGGTGAACCGAAGATCAATGATCGGTGCTCTGGGGTCACCATTCGCCGTGAACTCCTCCTTCCCGCAGTACTCGTCAATCTTCGATTGCTCCCCACGGACGTATTCCTGGAATTCAGTTTCGAGCTCGCTTGGCGAGTCGTACGGCGTCACATCGAACTCAACCTGGTAGTACGGCCGTCGCTTCGTCGAGTGGTGGTCCACCTCGTACTCGACTGAGTTTTCACCCTCGTCTCCGTTGGAAGACAGGGCAATTGAACAGTAACCGTGCTCCCAGTCGTGGCGACCCTCGCGCGTGTTGTGCGCTTCTGGGGAGCCAGGATTATAGATCCAATCAGCAGCCTCGTACCGCTTGTGAATGTGCCCGAGCGCCAGGTAATCCACGTGCTCTTTCACATCCCGGAGTTCTGCGTGCGTCATCGTCCCGCCGAGCGTCGGGACCTCATCCTCCATTCCAAAATGCGCCAGCAATACGGTCGCCGCCGGTTCACCGTGCTCGGCATTCGCCGCTTCAATCCCGTTTGCCACCTGTTGCAACGCCTGCCCTGTTCTCGCGCCTCGCCACTGGAGCCCGAACACTCGAACTGGCCCGTCCCACTCCTCTACCTCGATATCGTAGAACCCAGCGCAATCTCCGGGGTCACTCGGGTCGTATGGGTCGAACCGAGCAGTTTCCGGATCGGCCTCTAGATCTGCTTTCAGAAACACGATGTGGCCGCGCCGATGCAGGTAATTCAGCCACGTCACCTCGCGTGGCGTCAAGTTCTCGTCGTGATTTCCTCGGGACACTAGCACCGGCACGTCGTCCGGTAGTCGGCTCAGTTCTCGTTCCGCCTGGTCGAGGACCTTCGGTCGGAGATCCCGCGAGTGGAACAGGTCTCCAGGTAACAGGACCGCGTCCGTGTCGTGCTCCTCGACCATCTCTCGGAAGGCAGTACGCGTCGTCGACACCATGTCGTCTTCCCGCTGTTTCAACCCGTACTGTCGGTGGCCGAGGTGCGTATCCGCGATGTGAGTAAGCGTCAACATGGTGGCTAACACAGATAGTCAATAAAAGCAATAGGTTTTAATAGTTTTGGGTAACTTGGATAGTTTGAGGAGTTGGAACCGATGGAACCGGGTAACGAAGACGAAGACAAGAAAAACCGCTTCCGAGAAGCCTTCGAACGCGGACAACAGGGGCACGTCGGAAGCTACGAAGTCTGGTTGTCGGATCACGGGTTCCAACCAGAACGAGCTAGCCGCGAACGGCTCACAGAATACTTCCAAAATCACCCTGAAAAAGCAGTCAATCACGAAGACGCACTTGACGAGGTCGGTGAATACGCGGGCTTCGTAACTCAGCAACAGGATGTCTATCACACCCCTGTAATCGGGCCGTCAGGAATCGGGAAGACCCAATTACTCCACACCGTCGTATCGTTTCTCACGGAACTCTCCGAGGATATCGATACGAAGTTCATTGACGCGCGGGATCTCGGAAAGAAGGCCGACGAAGGATTCCTTCTCGATAAGTTCGCTCACGAATTGACCGAACTCGAATCCCCAATCGTCTGCATCGATGACTGTGGGTTAGACAAACGAATCGAAACCTCACTCAGCGAGCTCCAACAAGCTGTGGACAGCGGCCTATTCGTAACGACTTGGACGCCCGAACGGTGGGGTGTCAACCGAGGACGAGTCCAAGACTCCCTCCCACCCTCGAAAGAACTCTACCTCGATGCGTTCCCTCGCAAAGACACCGACGAAACGCTGCGCATCATCTTCGAGGTGCTCTCGGAGAACGAGTTTACACTCCCTTCGGAAACTGTGGGCCGCATCCATGAGCTAAGCGAGGGGATCCCGCGCTTAATTCACGTCCTCGCGTTGGAGTCACTCCAAGAGGCCTTCCGGAAAGAACTGGAGCCAGGGGACGTAGCAGCCACGAATTCGGCCGCCGACCGACTCCACTTGGCTGATGCGACCGAACGCGTCCAGGACCTCTCGGAGTCGAAGCTCACCGTGTTGAAACAGATCCTCCAGCTCCCAAATGATCGCGGTGTCCAACCGAGTACGTTAGTTGAGGAACTCCACCGTGACAAATCGACCATCTCCTATCACCTCAGGGAACTCAGCGACGCGGGATTTGTAGAACGCGACCGAGAAGGTCGCCGCGCGTTCTATCGGGTTACCGAGACCCTGGAACCGTTCATCCAACGACGAATCAACCAGGAGGCCGAATTCGATGGCTAGTTACAAGATTGTGCCACTACGGGACGAGAGCATCGACATGGAAGCAATCGAAGCAGGGATCAAGACGACCTCGGCGTTCGACTCAGACGTCGACCTTCGCAGCGGAATGCTTCCACAGACGTTCACTAAGGGAGCTGATGGGCTATGCTGGGCGGAGTACGGTCGTGAGACGTACTACGACCTAACTACGCTCGAAGGCACCAAACAAACGAAACGCGCCGAACGGTACGCGGTCCTCTTCCTCCAGAACGGTTACGTTGCCATCGAAAAGGCAACGAAGGAGGTCGAACAGGAGATTCTCACGACACTCGCGGCGGTTCTCGACGAGGACGTGAAATTCGAGACAGTAGAGTTCGATGAAGAGGATCTTCGGACAGTCATCGAGGAATCTAGTCGCGTCCAACGTGTCGACGTCAATCCCAGCAAGCGTGAACGACCAGACCACGTGTCGGCCCAAGACAGGGGTGACCTGAGAGACACGGACTGGTGGGAGCAATACTTCGGGGATCCATTCGAACAGGTCCGTGTCGATCTCCCTGACCGAAACATCGAGGTCGAAGTCGGGTTTGACGATACTGGTCGCATCACGCTCTACGGCCGCGAGATCGAGATGGCAATCCAGTCTGAGGCAATGCGATACCTGACCGATGAGATCATCGATCCGTACCGGAGCCCGACTGACTTTCAGGGTACTCTCGGAGGGTACAAATGACGGCTCAGCAACTGGCCGACCTGGACTCTCGGGCGACCGTGAGTGGTCACCCGACGATGGTCTCCTGGTCTCGGGGGAAACCACGGCTGTACCTCGCAGACACGAACGGGCCGGTTGACCTTGCAGGTCTCGTCGGAGAAGAGATCCGCGTCGACGTCCATCCCGGATTCCGGTGCCAGCACTGTGGGGACCGAGCGGACGACTCCCCGTGTCAAGAGTGCCAGTCGAAGCCGCCCTTCCAGCAGTGCGTTTTCACGCCCGGAACGTCATGCGAGTATCAGGACTGCCCGTTCCCGTCGTTCAAACGGCGGTCCTGCGCGCACAACTTCGTCGTCTACCTCGTCGCCAAAGACAGCGTGAAGGCTGGAATCACGCAAGCAGATCGCGCTGTGAGTCGTTGGGCGGAACAGGGCGCGACTCACGGCATGATCGTCGCTCGGACACCGAATCGTCGTGTCGCCGGGATCGTTGAGGACGCGTTGGAGGATGTCGTGTCGACCGAATCGACGAAGGAGTGGTACGAGGCGCTGGACCAGCCCAAAAACGCGCTCATGGAAGCCGTTGATTCGTGCCGGGACGTCCTAACAGGACCTCTGGAACCGTTCTCGACACTCCCCAGTGACGAGACAACCGTCGAAGACCGGATTGTTTCACTCCCGGTTCACTTCGCCGGGGACGATGCGACCGTCAGCACCCTTCCAGAGCTCACCGTTGACGAGGGGATACAGTCAGAGGTTCTCGGAGTCCGAGGTCAGATCTTAGCGACCGAGGACGCTGTCGTGAACTTCGACCATCTGAAAGGGAAACAGGTCACGGTCGAAGCGTCTGCCGAATGTCTCCCACCAACGGAGGCCGCACAATGAAACCAATCAACCTCGACGAAAACTCACTCAACGACGTACCGGTCGGAGACACCTACGCCGTTCGATTCACGCTCGACACAGTCTTCGACAACGAGGGTCAGTACCCACGCCGCAACTTGAAATTCACAGATGGCGGCGGTGACGACCGAACCATCACGATGTGGAAGAACTCCGCACCAGCGGAGATCTACGACGAAGACTACGACAGAGGAGCCACCTACCTCATCACCGCTGTCGAGTACGATATCGACGAAGGAAACGACGGGACGGAATATCAGAACCTCACCGTCCAGAGCGATGCCAAACTCCTCGAAATGGAGGGCCCCCGACTACCGAGGAAGCCCTCGAAGACGGGCTCGCCGAAACCCCTGACACGTCCGCCGACAGTGGAGACCACGGTCTCACGACGTTCCGTGCCACAGATGATCTACCGGACTACGACGTCTACGAGTACGAACTCGTTCCGAAGCGAGGATTCCGACCCTCGGGGCAGAACACGCTCCGGGCGACGTACAAGGCCCGTCGCAAAGTCCGGCAACAACTCGATGTGACACCGGTCGTCGTCGGCAGCGCGTTCAAGCTCGTGTCCCTAGTAAAACTCGCGCACGAACACGTAGATCTTCCCCGCTTCGAAATCAACGAGGTCGGCACCCGACCGGTCGTCTACGCGGACGAGGATGACCGGGAGATCCTGGGTGAAATGCTCGGTGAAGTCCTGAAGGACGCGAAACGCGACCAGTACGACATCCACGGCATCGATAAAATCCTGGAGATTGACCCGGTAATCGAGAAAGAAGGATTCCGGCTCCACGAGCGGTACAACCTCACCGTCGAGGTGCTCCCCACGCGTGCCGCCTACCTGCACGTCGATTACCGCCACCGGATCCTCTCAGACCGGACGCTCGACCAACTCGACGACGACGAGATTCGTCCCGGACTCCGGGTGACACCCTCCTACCGAGACAGGGGGCTGTATGTCATCGGCGTCGGCCCAGAAACCGTCACCGACAAGCTCCACATCGAGGGCAACAAGAGCCTCGTTCAGTATCACCGAGAGGAACCCTGGGTCGATCCAGCGAAAGTTAACGAGATTGAGGACGCGGACCGGGAAGTCATCTGGACAGTTCGCCAGCGTGGCGACGGGACCGAGATGGCGTTCCCACCAGAACTCCTCGCGCTCCAAGGCCATCCTGAGAACCTCGCTCGATTCGCACCGGACTTCGCAGAGAAACAACGGCTCAATACGCGCCTGTCCGCTCAGCAGTGCATCTCGAACGCAGAGAGCTTCGTCGAAGAGCTCGGCCCACTTCAGTTCGACGGGCACACGGTTGAGTTCGGATCGGACCCGCTGCTCGGGGATGAGAACATCTCCGTTCAGGGGCTTTTCGATCCAGAAGCAGACGTTCTCCAGTTCAGTGACGGGCAGACCGGGACGCACCCGAGTGACGTCACCCGCCTCGGAGTGTACGAAGCACCGGATCCCTTCCGTGTGTGCCACATTCGGATGGAAAAACGGGACGACCGGATCCAACGGGGCTGGTCCACGCTCCAAAGCAAACTCGAACAAATCGGAGCCCCGCCAGACAGCGTCGAAGAGGTCACCTTCGACGCGACGATGTCAGCCGACCAACTCGGCATGGAGCTCGCCGCTGAAATCCCGGACGACCACGACTACGACGCCGTCTTCTGCACGCTCCCGCCGAAGAACACTGGGTACTTCGACACGGCAGATCCCGAGCGTGTCTACGACGAGGTGAAGAAGGTCCTCGCCACGAAGGACCTCAACAGCCAGTTCGCACACGAAGCGACGCTGGACGAACGGTTCACGATCATCAACATCGCCCTCGGACTGGTCGCGGCTGCAGGCGGGATTCCGTTCACTATCGAGCGGGCGTTGCCAGGGGACTCTGAACTCCACCTCGGTATCGACGTGACTCATCAGTACGACGAATCAGCCGACGGGAATCACATCCATCTCGCAGCCGCAACTACCGCGATTCACGCTGACGGGGCCGTTCTCGGCTATACGTCATCCCGACCGCAGTCCGGGGAGAAAATCCCACCGAAGGAACTCAAAGAGATCGTCAAGCAGGCGGTGATGGGCTTCCGAACTCGGTACGACCGGTACCCGAACCACATCACGATCCATCGGGATGGCTTCGCCAACGAAGACCTCAGCGACGTCGAGCACTTCCTCTCCGACCTGGACGTCAAGTACGATGTCGTCGAGATTCGAAAGCAAGCCCCGGCCCGCGTCCTGAAATACAGCGGCGCTCACTTCGACACGCCGCAGAAAGCGACCGCAGCCATCTACGAGGACCTTCCCAAAGCCATCGTCGCTACCTTCGGCGAACCTGAAACCCTCGCCAGCAGAGAAAGCACCGGACTTCCCCAACCAATCACCGTCGAACGCGTCCATGGCGATACTCCCATCGAGACGTTAGCCGCACAAACCTACCTCCTGTCACAAGCGCACATCGGCGCGTCCAACGCCACTGCCCGCCTTCCAATCACCACGATGTACGCAGACCTGGCAAGCGCCGCTGCCGCTCGCCAACACCTCCCACCAACGAACAAACTCCGAGACAAGATCGGGTTTATCTAACAGACACCCATAACAGGAGATTCTGACTGGACAACGGACGGCGATACTCCCTTGGAGTTACTGACACTCCCTGCATGAACGCTCAACCGCGTATCACAGCCCGCCGTCCGGGACGCCGTCAAACAAGGCCGCAAAGACAAACTCGGCCTCTTCATGATCACCCAAAACCCCGAAGACATCGACGACGACATCCTCAAACAAACCAACACCAATATCTTCCTCGGCCTCCGCGAAGAAGTCATCACCAAAGTCCCCTCCATCCCCGCGGCTACGAACAAGACCTCCAACAATACGGCAAAGGCCAAGCCGCCATCAAAGCCCCCGACGTCGAAGCCGTCGAAGTCACCGGCCTCCCCTACTGCCTGACTCAGCACAGTAACTGAGGCCACTCTTCATCAACGTTCGCCAAACCAGCCAACTACTCCGCGTGGTCGCTACCAGACAGCACATGAGACACGTCAAAAGTCCAAGATAACCAAATCCCGAGATCGGATAGGTTCGTTTGAGTTTTGAGAGCGCAGTCGTACGGCATTCCACCAGTGCGGGCATATCCTGTCGTTTCATATGTGCTGCCGGTCATCCCACTTTCAAACGCTACTAGTGTTCACGCTATGTCTGCCTCGCCCCGATCACACATGCAACTAATTGCCGTTCCTCAGCACTGCACTCATAGTTCAAATGCCTAAACCGGTTGTACTTCGGTTGGTAATCTATAAACTATACTCATGGTGACAAGCCCACTGTTTCCCAGATAAACCTATGACCAGAGGACCTGACCCCTCCGTCTCCACGTTCGAGTTGCTGTCCTTTTTTGCTGAATCAACCGATCCTGCTTTCACGGCCAAAGAGGTCGCAAATGAACACGACAAAACGCGCCAATGGGCCGATCGCCGTCTCAAAGAAATCGCATCAAAGGGCTATTTAAATAGCAAAAATCCCGGCGGTCGCGCCCGCATTTATTGGCTTACTGAGGCCGGTGAACGATATCTGTCCGAGACAGAAGGTCGGGATTAATTGCTACTCCGGATTGCTGCGCTAGCATCATATTCGAAAACCTTTGCTATTGAGCAAAGGTTTATGTTGGTGGCGATCTACGTATCAGATAGTAGCGGTCATACCTTCCACACTTGGAGCCCCCATTTAAATAGAAAATTTCGTCCTTTGGTAAGTGACAGAATTTTATAAACCCTCTATCAAGTAATTGACTGTGCAGATCGCCGTGTCGTCCTATTGTGAGATTGATCTAGGTATAAGTAAACACACAAATCTCAAAAGGAGAGCTTAGTATATTACATTACCAAATATTCTAATTTAAACTCGGATCCCAACTCTGATTAATAGCTCTGTCGGCACAACCTTGATTTTTGAGAGCCCGAGAATTTGAGAATGGTAATTTATCCTACACCCGAAACCCTGCCAAAACATCAGGAAAATTATGGTTGTCAACTCTCAGCGGGGTTATATTGGGGCTCACTTATATACTGCTGGTATCCGAGCGGAGCTCGGACTCTATTTTGCTGTCCCACGCGCGCGACGAGGTGCGGTGCGACTGACCCACTAACGTATTACTGCCAGGGGTTCCCCTCGTGGTTCACTGACTGGAGCCTCTAATACATACCTCTGTTATGGATCCAAATATATCACATATACATATATAGATTGGAACGAACACATTGGCCAGGGCTCACCCCCTAATCTATGCAAATCATCACTTGTGGGGTTTCTACTGCGGATATTGTTTCTGTCATCGAGGGGGAGAAAAACCAGCGGCTCTTAGGACCTGTAAGGTCATCGCACTCACAAAGTGTGTTGACCGCTCCCCCGGCCCACCGGGAGCCAACCACCGGGCCGGGGGGAAAGTAAATCCTCGGCCAGGAGGGGAATACCGCTCCTGCCGTAGTCATATCTAAAGGCTACGGCATCAAGACGCTTTCGGTAGCTATGTTTCTCTCCGACGCCGGGGTCCGAAAATTCCCATTTCGGACCGCTCTGCTTCAAGCAGGCATGTCAGCTCACGGCTACGTCGGGAACTCAGGTGGCCACTGAGGGAGAGACGTGTTACTGTGAGCGGTGGCCTGAAACAGCACGCTCCCACTCTGTGGGAGCGCTAAGGAGTGGATAGTACGCCCTTCGAGGTCGGCAGCAGTGATAACACTGCTGGCGGCTTCCGTCCACCGGTACTGTACACATCTAGTGTACTATACCGGTGCCTCTCTCGAAGACGAGTCTCAAAATCGAGGTACGGGGCCCGGCAGAAACCGACTCTGTTAGGGTACCTCACAGCGGCTCGTCGACGAGGGAGTCCCCAGGCGGATCGCCGCGCTACGCGCGGCGTGAAATCAGGGGAAAATACGAGCTACCGCTCCCTAACCAGCCACGGGCGACCGGCACCCCGTGGCTCCGGCCCTGCCGGCTGGCTACTGTGCCACAGTTTCCCATCAATGGAACAGGACGACGACGACGGACCTTAGGTCCGCATGACAGCAACCGCATCGTACGCTAACTAACCCCTGACGGCACGCGGTCTTCTCCATTCGACATCGATCCTCCGCGAATGGTCGCTGTCGGCTGTACTCCAGAGGCACGACCCGTGTCCGTCGCCCGACTCCTGGATCGGCCTGATCACCGATCCCGAGTCATCTTCAACGATGAAGTTACGAAGGGTAACAACGACACTCGAAACCCAAGTTGAACAGCTACTTCAAGAACAAACACCGCACACGCGTGACCAGGATGCGCTGAACATCCAGTCACAGCGGCAACTCAGCGACGCGACGTACCGCGTTGACGAACTGCCGGGACAGGTCTCGGACGCGAACCACTTAGTTCCGCAGCCGGTCTCGACGGACAACCGCGAGAAGTCGTGGCGGTACCCGCCGCATATGGAAGCGTCGGTGTTGGTCCACAAGGACAGTCTCGAAGATGCCGAACTAGAGATTGGGGGTACGATCCACCGTGCCGGTTTCCTCACCTACCGTGAGACCCGGCCGAACTACACTGGGCGCATTACCGGCAGCTCGGCTATCTACACGCCGGGTTCTTTCACCTCAGTCGATATCGGCGGTTCGACGGTCTCGCTGCGAACCGAGACCGAAAACGGCGAAAAATACGAGGACAAGAGCGTCCCGCTCCAGGGATATGAGTTGTCCCTCAAGTCGCCGATCAACCTCGGCGACCTCTGGACGAACGACGAGTCCGCCCGCAGGACAGCGACACTCCAGAGTGAGTCGGTTCCGATTCGACTCTACGACCCGGCCACCGACACCACGGAGATCGCCACCATCGACGCAGACGGTACTGTCACCGACCCGGTTACGGTCACGCCGTACACCGAAGACTCGAACCGCGAAGCGGCCTACATCACCCTTGAGCGAGGCACTATCGCCCTCGCACTCGAAGTGACGCTTGAGACATCGACGACGTACACAGACTATGCCCGCGTGCGCGTCAGACTCCATAACACGGGTGCTGGGTCAATGCCGAGTCAGGGCTACCGACTCGCCGAGAAGTCACAGTCCGTGTTCAATCCGAACCTTCAGCTGTCCTTCCGCGGGGCCGAACTGAAGTTCCCGAATCAACAGCACGCTGACGCTATCGAGGACGCTGTCGATGGCCGGGGAGAAACCAGTCAGCAGGACCGCGAGGAGATCGAGGCTACCTACACCCAGGTCAATGGAACGCTGACCCAATCCGTCTCCGACGAGTCGACGTTCCTGCTGACCCCGTACGGCGTGTACGATTACCACCGCGAGCTTCCGGTCGAGAGCTACACCATCGAGTCGCTGACCGAAAGCCGCACCGGGCTCCAAGACCGACTCGACGGCCTAACCGACGAGGAACGCGCCGCGGTGGCAGACGCTGATGGCCTTCTCGAACTCGCCCGGCAGGTGCTCAATGCCGTGCCGGACGGATTCGACCTATCGGCCACCGATAGTCTGTACGCGTTCCAGTGGGAGGCGATCCAACGCCGACTTGCCATCCTGGCGACCGACCAGCAGGAGACGACGGTCCTGAAAGCACCGACAGCTGCAGGCAAGACCCTACCGTTCCTCGTGAACGCGGCGCTGACGGCGCTGTACCAGGATACGCGGGTCGTGTTGGCGTTTCCGACGAGGCTCCTAAACGAAGACATGAGTCAGCGGGTGATGCGATTCACCTACGCGCTTCGGAAGGTGATCGGGCGCGAGGACCTCTCGGCTGGCCTGCTCGTGGGGCAGTCCGACCCGCTGTATGGATCACTCCGTGACATCGAGGAGGGTGAGACACTCGCACAGTACGACCGCTGTCCGGCCTGCAACACCCGTGGCAGTGTCGTCGCTGCGGAACAGTCTGACCGCGTCATCGGTCACTGCGAGGACTGTGGACACGATATCGACTACGTCTACCACCCGGGTGAGGCAGTCGCCTACCTGCCGACGTTCACTGTCGCAACGCCGGACAAGTTGTTCTACGAAGCGACTGTCCGCGGGTACGAAAGCCAGCCGTACGGTAAGCTCCCGTTTTTCGGCGGCACGTACCTCCCGTGTGACCGTTGTGGTGCGGCCGCGTCGGTTATGAATCCGCATCCGGACTGGGACGACGTTACCTGCCCGCAGTGTGAGAAGGCTATCCCGCTCGATCCGGACAATTACGAACACTCACCGATTGGCCATTGGGTGTTCGACGAGGTCCATTCGCTTCACAATCTGACAGGGACTCTCCTGTCGATCTTCCTGGAGCTACCGGACCTGCTTTACAGCAAAATCCAGGGTCACGACTACCATCGAGACGGGTACTGTCACCAGCCGACGTTCGAGACCGGGACGGCGACGATCGCTAACGAGACCGAGTTGCTGTCGGCCATCACGAGGACGGACGAGACAAACATTCGTCCGATTCCGGCAACCGGCGACTATCGTGACTTCTTCGACGTCGACGAGGACTCAGTTCGCTACCGAGTGCTCGCTATGTTGCCGGTTGCAACCTCGAATCGGCAGTCCGTCCAACGAGGGATCATCGCAACCCATGATGCGACCCACAACGACGACGACTATCGGGCCGCCTTACAGCACGCACTTGACGCCGCAGGTCGCGGGGCTGACCTCTCGGCCTATGAGTTCCTTCTGGGGTACGTCTACAAGAAGGCAGATGGGCGTGCACTTCAGACGAGCATCGCCGACAAGAGCCGTGAGCGTATCGACAAGGCGCTGACTCCGCCGTTCCTGAGCGGCGATACGGGCAACGAGGAGATGGGTGAACTGTTCGAGCAGGCCCAGGAGGGTGACCTTTCGGTTCTCCTCGCTAATCTCGTCATCTCGCTCGGCGTGGACATCGAGACGCTCAATCAGATGATCATGTTGGGTGCCCCGAAGCAGATGACCGAACAGGCACAGACGGCTGGCCGAACCGGTCGCGGTGATGCCCCGGGGCACGTGACGATACACCTGTTGCCGTCGAACCCGCGAGACGCGTACCTCTACACCAACTTCCATAGAGTGATGGGCGACATCGAAGGGTACTACGAGACCTACCCGATCCAGCCGACCAACGCCCACGCGGCAGAGCTGTTGGTGCCGAACCTGCTGAAGGCCGTCCTTGCCGGCCTCTCTTACGAGGAGTTCGCTCTCACCGCGAACACCGCCGCGCAAGCCCTCTCCGACAGCCGACGCAACGAAGAGATCCAGGCCGACCTCCTTAGGCTGTTGCGGACGTCGGATACCGACAAGGCGCTGGTCGCCGAGATTCACGACGTCATCACCACCGCACTCGGTGAGTACGCTCACGAGTGGGGTCGCCTGGACGAGTCGCCGTACCTCTCGAACTGGTTCCAGGGCCAAGACGAGCTGATGTACACCCTGCGAAAGAGCAGTGACAGGTCGGTCACTGTTGACATCGAGGAAGACGGCGTCCTACACGAGATCAACACCGACTACACCGTTACAAACTAACAATGAGTAATAACTACACACTCACAGAGTATCAGGTCATCTTCGGTCAACACGACGGTGGGTTCCTGACCCGTGATGGCACGCGGCTGCGTGTCGACCGTGTCACTGGCTGCAGTCCGTTGCAGCACCACCCGATGACCGAAGTCGTCGCTGAAGCCATCGACGACGCAGAGCGCGCAAACCGAGATCATACTCAACGCAAAAACGCCCGCTTCCGGGAACGATTCGGGGCGGGGCCGAGTTCCTCGACCGGATCGGACAGTGAACAGGGTGCCGACGGCACTAGCAGTGCTGGTTCGGCACTCGAAGAGATGCTGGGCGGCACCGATGATGAGACGTCCACAAACGCGGACGAGCATCCGGACCCGCACCCGGACGGTGGCACGACTGCTGCAACCAGCGGCGGTCGAGACTGGGTCATTCCGCCGAGTCAGGTCAAGCTTCTTGAGCTCACCAAGGACAGCCGTGTTCGGGCGAGAGTGTCGCCGCAGACGTTCCGGTGTCCGCGGTGTGACCACTTCGAGGTCCTGGACCCGTCGACGAGTGACCTCACCTGTCCGGACTGTTCGGAAACGCTCCGGCAGTATCCGCTGGTGTATGCCTGTCCGCGGTGTGCGAACGTCGAGCCGATGCAACCGTGGCAGGTCAGCATCGACGACAACCACATCGGCACGATCAGATGCGAGGACTGTGGTAAGGGGCACTACGACCTGCACCACGACCGGTCGCTGAGCACTGCGCAGTTCGAGTGTGTCCAGTGTGACGCGACTCGTGATGTCCGGCGCTTCTGTCAAGAGTGCCATATCCCGTCGGACGAGGACGGCGAAGATGGTACGCCGTCGGTCATGAAGCCGACGCCGACCGACGCTAACAGCCTCATCACGCCGATGGTCAAGAGCGCGCTGTTCATCGACGGTGACCACATCTCGCTGGCGACGCTCCTTGACGCTCACGACGCGAATCACGACCCGTATCGCTGGCGTGTGTCAGACCTGCCGACCCACCAAGAGAATGTTCTCACGGACTTCTGGGGTCTTTCCGGGCTGTTCACCGTAGAGAGCGTCAACTCCCTGACCGCCGTCTACGGTTACCGGACTAGTGTGACCGCCAAGGGAACGGACATCGATGACGACGACCGCCTGATCCGAACCTTCGACCACGACGACAACACGAAGCGTGCCTACGTCGTCCGGTCACGGGGTCGTGGGCTCGTCTTCGACCTCGATGTCGACGTTCTGTACTCGGTCGCTGAAGAGATTGCTAGCGATCTCGAGGGCGACACCTACACCCAGGTGGCTCGCAATGAACTCGAAACACTCTGTGACGCGCCGGTCAAGGAACTAGTCGACGGCGATCACGATCTTGTTGTGATTCCGCTGTTACACGCGCTTGAGCACGCTCTGTTCGAGGCGGCAGCTCACGAGATTGGCATGGACGATGTCCTCGGGAGCAAACTGCTCATCGAGGATGGTGCCGTCATCCTCTACGAGCGTGAAAACGTCGGTGCCGGCGGACTGGCCCAGCTGACACTCGACGGCGAAGGCCGTGTGCTCCAGAAGTTCCTCCGGAAGGCTGCCGAACATCTGTCGGCCTGTGGGCAACTCTGTGAGAGCGGCTGTCCGTCCTGTGTGTACGCCGACGACTTCGACTGTCGGCCGTACCTGCCGAGTGAAGTGAACCGCTGGGTGCCGCCGAATGCACTGCTGAACAGGGACTATGCGGACCAGTTCATCAATGCGAACTGACGCCATCTACGAGTGGCTTGCTGACCAGCTCCGGGAGTACGCGCATATCTCGCGCGCGGACATCGACGACAAGCTCGATGACAACGCAGAGGATGCGTTGTTCTTCCTTGAATTCCTTGTGACCCGCGGTGTCGTCCGCTCGGAGCGTCGAGCGGATGCGATGGTCTACACACTCGTCGACGCGCCGGCGCTTGAGAAGATCATCGACGCCTACCTGACCGGCGAGTCCGATTCCGGGACTGACGCTGGACGAATGTCGACGGACACGCTTCCGACGGCCCGGCAGGCTGTGGTGAGCGTGCCGTTGGATATGCAGCCTGATCTCGATGATCTCCGTGCTGACCATCCGAGCGTCGACGTCTGCACGCTTCGAGAGGCGGTAATCACCGTGTTACAGGCCGCCGAGAACGAAGTGTGTCTCGCAGTCCCGTTCTTTGAACAGTCCGGGCTCAACGCGCTGCTAGACCACGTGACCGATCTCGCGGCCCGAGGAATCGATCTCCGAGTTCTGACTCGTGACGTGGAACAGGGTGATGGCTACGACCACACGAATAAGTGCCGGGCGCTTGCGAAGCTCACGGATCTGTATGGAGCCAACCAGCAGGTCGGCGCGAACCTTAGCATCCGGGACTTCGGGAGCCGCATTCGTGGCCACCCGAACGAGCCGTCACGGCATTACCGTGGTATCCATCAGAAAATGGTCATCGCGGACGAGACAGTCGCCTACGTCGGCAGTGGTGAAATCCGGGAGAACTCTTTCCTGACGAATGGAGAGGCCGGTGTACTCACTGTTACCACGGCCGAGGTGGCGTTCTGGCGGGACTTCTTCGACCTGTTCTGGGAGGAGGCGACAGACGTCGAAAAAACCGTCGCACGAGCACAATCTCACTAACATCGCTATCATATCGGCTTCAGCGACTGAGGGTTCGACTGCATCCGTCATCGGATAGCAGTTTTATGTCCCGCCCATAAACCAACCAGACAACCAACCAACGCCTCACAAATGCAAACACCTCAAGATACGCTTGCGAGCGCGAAAGACCGAGCTGCAGAAATTACCTGGTGGAACCGCCGGATGACGAAATTAAACCAGGTGAACGGAATCACGAATGCCCAGTCGTTCGTCGAGAACGACCTGATCGAACAGAAGGGTCCATACGTCGAGTTCGTCGATGCTCCGGAGTTCCACGATCAGCCGGCGTCGGAGTTTCTTAAGGGCCTCGGCTACCGTGACGAGATAATCGATGCTGTCAACGATGAACTCTTCGGTGGCAAAGAGGGGTCACTGTATCAGCATCAGGCCGAAATGATCGAGCAGATCGAGACGACGGACCGCGACAACGTCCTCGCCGTACCGACGGCTACCGGGAAAACGGAGGCCTTCTTCTTCCCTATTCTAAATCACTGCCTCTCGACCCAGGAGGACGGGCTGAAGTCGATTATTCTCTATCCGATGAAGACCCTGGGCGTGGATCAGTTAAATCGATTCATCGCCTATCTCGACCAAATTAATCGCTATCGAAACTCCGACGAACGGATCACAATCGGTATCTGGGACGGCGACACGCCTACCCGCGTCGGTACACGAGACCACGAAGTCGAACCGGGGTCCTACATCCGTGGGCTTGAGGATCCACGGAACCCGGATGACAAACTCCGAGTGCTGGGCGAAACGAACGTGGGGACGGACGATAACCAGTACCCCTGGATACGGGTTACCCGCGATAGCATCCGGCGCGGTGTTGATATTCTGCTGACCGTCCCGGAGGCACTCGACTATATGTTCATCAGTGACAACGATGAAACCCGGGATGTACTCGGAAATACGCCCGGAGAACATCCCGTTGAGCACATCGTCTTCGATGAGGCCCACGTTTGGAGCGGGATCCAAGGTGCGGCGGTTTCCCTTCTCTCCCAGCGTCTCAAGCACTTCTACGACGACCGGGATCCCCAGATATCGATGGTCTCCGCCACGGTGGATAACCCGCGAGAGCTGGCGAGTTCGTTGACTGGGACGGACGAAGACGAAATTAACACGATTGGGTTCACTGGAAGAGACTTTCCGACTCTTGGCGAACCTGATTTCGGACGGTTTTCTCCCTGTGACATCGCCGATCTTGTTCACGTACTGGCACTCGCAGTCGGGGACATCGATGATCCGACGAGCCATCTTAGAGAATACGACCTCGAAGATGCGCTCTCAACGGCGCGTGAAGTCGGCCTTGTAGCAGACGAGAAAATTGAAATTAAGACCAATATTGGAGAGTGGGCAACTGACGCTATCGAAACGAGACTCCTGTCACTGGCTAGAACGGAGTTTGATGACGTCGAGTCAGTACTCAACTCCGTCAAGGGACGGAACGAACTCGTCGAGGCCGTTATCGACGAGAGCGGAACCAACAGTGGCTGGTACGAATATGTACTGACAAACGTCCCTGAAGTCGCTGCGTTTGCTACGTGGTTCGAGACGGACACCACTGGCGTCGTTGGCTTCAAATCCTACGACCAGTTGCTGACTCGCGCTCGGAACCAAGGCGTCGAAGACCCTGAAGGGGTCATTGAGACGGTTATGGCATTCGGGCGTCTCGCGGGTGTCGTGACCGAGAAATATCACGTCTTCCTAAAACCTCCTTACAAGGTGTACTGGTGCCGAGAGTGCGAGAAAGTGTTCCGCGACAGCCGTTGCCCCGAATGTAACCGCCGTCTCCCTGAAGTGCAGTTTTGCCGTCGTTGTCATGAACCATATGTTGAGATTGATCCCGGAAACGGTGACGAGGAGTTCGCACCCATTAGTGTAGGATCTCCTGTTGATTCTTGTCCTGGCTGCGAAAAATGGGTGAATCTTACAGATGCGGGTGTTCCGACATCATCTCTGCTCTCGTATATGCTAACGGAGGTCTGCCGGCACACCCCATCGAAAAAGACTCTCGTGTTCTCCGACTCACATAGCTCTGCTGAGAGCGTCGGTGATCGGATAATCGATACGGAGTACGGATTGATGGCTGAAACACTGTATTTGCAGGAGTTAATCGAAGCCGGTGGGAAGAAAGACAATTACGAGCTCTTCAATACCGTCTCGACTCGGCTTCGAGAGGAGTACTGGGAACCTCTCATTCAGAACGAGATCGATGAGGACGGAACGGCGTATAACTTCCTCCGCTCGTTGCTCGACGACATCGAGTCCCACGCGATGTTGCACAACTGCGAGAGCTTGTTGGATGGGGCTCTGGTCACAGCCGATGTCGTCGCTAACCTCGACGATCCGGAGGAGTTAGTTCTCGCACACGAGATATACAAGCTATTCACACTCGGTCAAGGAGCCAGCTTCACCTACAAGAAGGTCTCAATCGATGGCCTGACACGAGAGAAGCTAATCGACAGGCTGGAATCTCGGACCCGATTCACCGAGGACTGGATCGACGAACGGCTGAATCGTCTACTAAGCAGCTTCTTGGAAGAAGGTATCATAACCGAGCAGCCACTTGATGAAGTGAAAACCGCGGTCAGAAACGCGAATCTCGATGACGGTCCGCGCAAACAGGTGCAGGAGTACATTGAAAACGCGCGTGAGCAAATCGAATCAGCGGGTATTATGTCTGAACCGCCAGAAAGCGGCGTGTTCACTCGCATCCCGCGTATAGACAGTTCTTCGCTGGAACTTGTCGAGACGGCAGCGTTCTGTGCTGACTGCTATAGTGCGTATCCAGCCACGAGTGATGGGAGAGGCATCGAAATATGTCACAACTGCGGTGCGAGCCTGGAAACCTATACACGGTTCACCCGGGGTTCCGACGGTGAACTAACTGCCGATCCCGGCTACGCACAGGTTGAGTCTGGCTGGGACTACGCTATTGACCACTGGGCCCACGACGTGGCACGCCCGCTTACGAACGGAGGCGAACCGGAGTTCATCACTGTCGGGATTCACAAAAGTAACATCCCCCACACCCTTCGGGGCGCTATCGAGGAAGGGTTCCGCAAAGACGATCCAGATGTCAACATCGTGAGTGCGACGCCCACGATGGAGCTAGGGGTCGATATCGGGACGCTCGATACGGTCGCTCAGGTCGGAGTTCCGCCGACTTTAACGAACTACGTGCAGCGAAGTGGACGGACAGGAAGGTCGCGGGGAAGTTCCTCACTCGTTATGACCGTTATCCGGGGGAATCATCCCGTTGATGGCCACTACTACGCAAACCTCGATAGCTTCCTCAACGATTTCGAACCCGTTCGGGTACCTGATCCGGAGGACTTCGACGAACTACTTGCCGGGCATGTCGTGACTGAGGTCTTTGCCTATTTAGCCAGGAATCCGCACGAGTCCGGTGTCTTCGAGCGGATGTACGCGCTCTCGGAGCCGAAACACGAGAATATGGGAAGCTTCGTCAGTGCTGTCGAAAAGAATCTCGACATTCTCCAGAGATTCATCCGTGATGAGATGTGGGATACGCTGAGCTCCTATATTCGAGATATCTTCGGACAACGAGGCGTCGAAATTCTCGATGAGGTCTTTAATTCTGATGGACCACTCTCGATGGATCGTCGGACGGAACAAACGTTCTCGCGGCTTACCGCTGCGTCCGGATCGTCAGATACGAACAAGAACATCACGGAACAGAACGGACGGCTTGATCGCTGGCTGGACCGATTGGGCTATCTAGCGAACTACCGAAACTTCGGTCAAGACTTCCCCGTCAAATTCACTGGCCGGCGTGAGAGTATCGAGTTCGAGGCATCTGGGAGGTTATACGATCTGTTCCCGGGTGAGGAGAACGATCACGGTGCAGTGACCACACTTCATGGAACAAAATATCTCGTCAACGACGTTCGTGGATCTTCGACACCCCTCACCGAGATATCGGTATGCAACAACGAGGAATGTGACCGTCCCTTCCAGAGTTATCCACCGAGCGAGACTGAATGCCCTCACTGCGCAACCGAACTTGAGGAAACGAAGGTTCACGGAATCAGTAGTGTAGAGTGCAAAACGGCGATGGGCGGGCAGCGAGGCTATAGCACTCGCGCTCTTATGTCAACATACGTCTCGGAGACCGACGCTTCTCAGAAGACTGAAGACGTCGAACTATTCGGCCTGCCAGCAGAAGTTAACTATGGTCAGCAGGAGGTCACGGACTTCGTATATGCCTTCGAGCGCCGCCACACGAACAGTCCTGACAAAACGATCCTTCGCTCGGAGGCTCTAATCGAACGCGAGTCGAGTTCTTCCACGGAGGACCAGAGCTGGGAGGAGATGCTGGAAGACGTCGAAGAGGAAGTCTATCGACCCGTTGGTCAGCAATATCACACTCAGGGTGTAACGGTAAGCTTTGAGCGGGACGCGTTCGAAGAGCGCTACGAATGGACGACCCACGAAACGAAATCTTGGCCACAGGCGCTCGTCAGTCTTCAACAAGCACTGGAAAAAGCGATTGCGATAGTCGCAGAGTGTGACCGCTCGGACTTCCGGGTCAAGGCGATGCGCACGGCGAACACGGTTGACGTCCATATCGTGGACAGCCGCCAAGGAGGAAACGGGGTCACGTGGCAGGTTCTTCAGAGCCTGTCTGATTTGGAAGCCAGGGTCGTTGAGGTCGCCGATTGTGACCGTTGCGTTGATTACTGCGATGAGTGTCTCCTACTGGCTCGCACTCCTGCGTACTACCTCGAAAAAGATCTCTTGGATCGCCGGATGCTCGCAGCGACCGTCGGGAAAGACGAAGCAGAGGTGGAGAGCATATGAAACCGGAAGCGCTCTTGGACAAATTGACTCGTAATCAGGTCGCGTTCGCTCACGAGCCCGTCAGCAACTCACGCTGGTGGATGCTCCGAACTCTCCCTGCATTACACTATCTCGGGATCGATCACTTCACATTCCCCACATCGTGGCGGCAGCTCGCACAGGGAGGGTCGCAGTACGACTACCTCGATTACGAATACCACGTCACCGGTAATATGGAATTGCCGGGCGGCGCAGACCTCTGTGTCATCACAAACGAACACTACGAAACTGAGACATCGTACTCCATCGAACATTTGGTCAATAGGTTCACCTCAAGAGAGGGCACACTCGTAGTGATCGCCGATTCTCCACAATTCACGCCTATCGGCGGACAGCGTCCACTGTACCAAGAGCAGTTTACGGAACGAATTGGTAGCGTCGAGTCGTTCTACGAGGCATTCAAACAGCAGTATCGGAGGTATGATTGGGACATGCCTCTGATAGATACCAAGAACGTGTTCATTCAGGACAACGCAAATATCTACGAACTTGTGGCAGGAGAGTCTCTTAGCCGCGCAGAACAGTTGTTTGACGTCCTTCCCGATGCTCCTTATCTACCCCTATATAGTGTTTTCAGCGACATCTTTGCACGGCCGGATGAATACGGAAGCGTACCACTGAATACGGAAGACGAGGTTCCTGGATTGGGACGATGGCTTCGGCGGCGTATCGAGTGGGATCGACAGACGAGTACCTCAATCGCTCGTGAGTTGAACCGGGCCGTCTCACGGGACGGTAGTGTGTTCGACCCATCCTATGCCCGGCGGAGCCCTGCGATGCAGAAAGCGAGAGATAGCACGAGCAAACTTGACCCCCAAGACAGTCCTATCGACGCCAGATACCAGGACTTTCTCACGACGGAGGCACTATGACAGAAGGATACATTCTCAACACGGTTCAGACTCCAGGCCCACTACGGACGGTCTATGACTCAATAGACCGGGGTAATACGACTGAAGAAGAGATCGCTGACGACACTGATCTTCCAGAAGACCTGCGCAGCCAGGGAGTTCGGGGGCTTCAGGAGTTGGGTATGATCGGGAGGCAGGAACCCGACTATTATACGGCTGAATTTGCCTGGGAAACGGGTAATCGAGATCTTGACTTCCGAATGACTGCACTCCACAACTTGGCGATAGAAGCGACACCGGGTGAGTGGGGGAAGCAATCGGTCGTTCTGCTCAACTACCAGTACCTCTTACAGGAGGACATTCAACACCTCCATGCGAGTGACCAAGTTCTGTATGAGGCTATAGACAAATGGGAACACGAACAGCGCGAATACCGACCTCGGTCCCAGCAAGGCCCCATCACACTCAACGAGCCCAAGTTCGTCAACTGGACCCGACTAGCTGATTTCCTCGGATTAATCGAGAAAGCCACCGGCCGCGAATACGTCGTATATCCCGACCCTGAGATGATCTTAGAATCCCTTCGAATCGCCACTGGTGATGAGAGACGGATCGCCATCCAAGAGTACATAGACTGGCTTCAGGAGAACCTTCTACTGATTGATCTTACTGGCGAGCGGGATGTCCCCGCACCCTTCGCTCGTACACTCTACAACTTGATCCGGGAGGAGAAAATCAAGCTGGTCGAATATGGTGATGCTGGCGTAGTCCGTTTAGATCGCTCTCCACGACGGTCCGGCATGGAGAAAGACGCGAATTCAATCGAGGTGATAGCATGAGTTCTTCTGAAGAGATACCGGGAGGGCCGCTGTGGTGTCCACATTTCCAGAAGATCGATGAACGAACCCTGAGACAACTCTTCAGTAAGGTCGCAGCAGTACGATCCGAGAATCGAGAGCTCTTCGATTTCACTCACCGTAGAATCGAAGTTTTCCGTGGGACAAGCACAGAAGACACTGAAAAGTGGGGTGAAGAGAGGGTCTATCAGCTCTTTTCCGAGGACGAACTCGGGAACTTCGTTGTCGTCATCGAAGGTGAAGTGGGGACGGGTAAATCCGAATTGTGTGCGTATCTCTCTCACCAGTTGAACGACGACGGTCGTCCCATCCTCCACATCGACAAAGATGACGATCTCATGTCTATTCTCTCGGAACGTATTCCGGAGTTCTATCAGGAGCACTTTGAGGAACCACTCCCAGGAGCGTCTGAATTCAAACAGCTCAGGGACGATATCACGAACAACCCCCAGACTGTCGCTAACAATGCTACTTCAGGTGCACTACTGAACCTTGGTAGACAGGGCTACGAGACTACCCATACAAGGGAAGACGAGGAGGCCATTCGGGATTTCATCCAGGAAAAACTACAGCTCCTCGTTGAACGCGGGGAGTACGCTCGTGAGATCAAATTCGTTACTGAGGGCGAGTACAAACAACAAGAGGAACTCCGCGTCTTCCCCGATCACGTCTCTGCTGATGAGGCGGTCGAATCCTTTAATAAGGAGTTGTGGCGCGAGATCCGCGACAGGTATGACACCGCGTCGTTAGACGACGTGCTCGAATACGTCGGCAGTCAGTTCGAGGACACCCGGCCAGTCATCGTTTTTGAGGACTTCGCAATAGCCTCGATGGAGGCCGAGCGACTCCGTAACTACATGGAGCGAGATAAACCCGATGACAACTGGGATTTCATCGTCGCGGGAACGCGAGACTCCACGGAAGTGCTCCATACACGGACGGCCGAGGACCGATTCGAATTCTTCCAAACAAACAAGCGCCACTCGAAGAACGTTCTATTCCTCGACGAGCCGTCTGCTGTTGACTTCGCCCGTCCATATCTCGGCTACATCAAAGCCCACGACGATAGCGTTCGATACGATAGAGAGAACGGCGACTTCGAGCTTCTGCCCGCACCGGACGGATCTCTCTGCGCAGAGTGTGGCTTCTGCGACGAAGCGTTCCGTGACCTGTTCCCGTTTAACCAGGTCTTCCTTCGCCGAATCTACACGGGCTTAGACGAAAGTCAGCAGTCACCGCGAGAGTATATTATGGAGATCTTCGAAGTTCTGGAAGAGTGGTATGAAGGTCATGCCAAAGCACCCTCAAGCGCAAGCTCCCTCCGACGGCTTCGGAATACCGTATCCGCGGCAGACGAAGTGTACGAAGAGGCCGAAGAGTTTGCGGACTTAGCGAAATGGTACGGTAGCGTTGAAGATGATCAAATCACGGTTGATCGGCGCTTTGCGGAAGCGTTCCACCTTCTAGAAGACGGGGCCCCTGCCGTTGTCGATGTAACCGATGACGGTATCATCATTCCCAGTGCGGGGGTTTCCCCCTCTGAGCCGGAAATACAGAGCGAACAGACGGAAGAAGACGACGAGGAGTCGTCTAGTACCGACCAAACAACGACACCGGAGAAGAGTCGTGTCGAGAAGCTAATCGAGAAACACAACGGCTTAGTGGATTCTTGGCTCGAAAATCCAGAAGAATACGCTAAGACAAACCGCTTCATCCGACAAGGGCTCAGGGATGCTATCGAACATCTCACGGACGGGTTCAAACTTTACGAAGGAACCAAACTCGAATATCGTCTTAGCAGTCAGAAGGATCCGTTCGTCTACGTTGAGAGTGATGACTCACCGGAAATAGATCAGATTCTGCTTGACAGACGTGACTTCAGAAGATCTGACCTCCGGAAGATACTCAAATACGGAATCCGCCGGGTAGAGGAACCGCGGAGTGCTGACGTTGATTCGCTTCTCACAGAGTGCGGGACTCAGTTGATGTACTACGCCCTACAGTGGCGTCAAATGCTGATTGAGGAATATCTTAACGGGGAGAAGGTGTTCTACAAAGGGAGTGCAGATTATGACTTCACGGACTTCGTTTTAGCTACATACGTCCATCTCGTGATGCTTGACTCTCCGTGGCGCAACATCGATGCGACCGCGATTAATGAACGCTTCAGCGAGGACGACGCTTTCTCGGTTGATCCGCATCTCGAAGAACAGATTACTGAGATCCTCTCGCAGGAAGAGTACGACCACATCAAGACAGCGATGGACTCCGCCGATCACATCGAAGCTATGGTGGGAAAACTACTGGGCGTCTCTGGGGGGAGTCTAGACGTTCCGAAGATTCGGAGACGGCTGGATCGGAACCCACCGTACGAGGTTCTCGACATGCTCGGTCGGCAATACATCGCAGAGATAGATAGCCGCGTTCGATTCGGACAAGAGGCTTATGTCCGGTCGATTGCGGATACGATGTACGATGTACGCCAAGCTCTCGAAGAGGTAGCGGACCACGGCTACGACCGTGAACTGATAGAGGAGATCAACTCGGAATTCTCCACGCTCAATATGACCCGAGTTTCCGAACTCGTGTCTAATCTCAGAACCTATGATAACGTGAATCCGGATCTCCAACAGGAGCTGGCGAAGTTTGTTGATTTCTCTCAGGCAGACATCGATATGGCTGTTGAGGCCGCTGATACCGCCGATACTCTCCGTATGGAAAACACTCAAGATCAGATTCAGGCAGCACTGATCTCTCTGAAGTTGGCAGCCACACCAGTCGTGAAACGGTTCCGTTCTGTTCCAATCGATGGTGCGAGCAGTAACGGTGGACACAGGGGAGGTCTCGGTGAGCGGTTCAAGGAGGTGAGCGATCACTATGTCAGCTAATTCCAGTACGTTTCAGGAACAGCTAGAGACGATTTACGAACAGCACCGGCGACAAGGCCTGGAATCAGAACTAGACGAGCTCGCAGAAACGATGGAGGAAACGATTCTCGAACGAGTTCTTACTGAAGCCTTCTTCCGGACTGAAGTTGAGATAGACTCTGAGGCGAAACACGCGGTCGAAGAGGCTAGATCTCTGTTAGAGCACGACGATTACGATGCTCTCGCAGAACGACTTCCCGAAACCCGCGAAGCTGTCGAAGCTCAACGGAGGGAGGTCAACAACTTCGTTCACCAAGCGAGAATCGACGTCCACAACACTGTCCGAGGCATGATTCGGTTGAACCAGCGGGTTGAGCGGGTAGATCAAGACAAGTTAGATGCACTCGATACCCTCCTCGATAACTGGAACTGGGAGTCACAGATTGAAGGGGATCAAATCGATCAGCGGAAAGAGGAGGCCAGAGAGTACGGTCACTTCATGCGTCAATCACTAGAGGAGGCAAAGGACGCTCTGTTTGGCCCATACCGGGATACACCGCTTGATGATCTCGTTGACCGGTTATTAGACGACGAACGGCTAACGTTGGCAGCGCTCTCAGAAGAGGAACTCAATCGCCTCCATGAGTCCGATCTCGCAGACTATCTCGAAGTGACTCTCTCATGATCGCCTCTCGTGGAAAGATTGATTGCGGCATCGTGTCCATCTCCAACAAATCGACTGCATGAAGTACTTTGATCGGAACTCGAATGCCTCACGAATCCCTGATGATATCCGACCGCTGATTCGCGGTTTTCTCTCAAACACCCAGATATTTGATGCTGGCCAAGACAATCCTCCTTACATCACGGATGGTGTCAAGTACACACAAAGGCCACAGGATCGACGAGCCACGAGTAAATACACTGGTGACGATCAGTTCGTTGCTGACATCATCGAACTCTTCGATTTCAAGCCACTCGACTTTCAGGTCGAAAGCTGGCAACTGATCCGCGACCTCGATGCGGATCGACGGTCATCCAACAACTCGCGTGGCGCGATTTTCTCGGCACCCACTGGCTTTGGAAAGACAGAAGCGTTCCTCGGCCCACTCTATCAGCTGTTAGCAGAAGATCAACAGGACTTGGCAATCGTCGTCTATCCGAGTCGGGCCCTCCTACAGGACCAACTCGGACGGATTCTAGAACACCTGTATAACCTTAGAACAGAGCACGACACCAGCCTTTCTGTTGGGGTATGGACCAGCAACAC
This sequence comes from Halorussus sp. AFM4, assembly GCF_051194995.1. Taxonomy (NCBI): domain Archaea; kingdom Methanobacteriati; phylum Methanobacteriota; class Halobacteria; order Halobacteriales; family Haladaptataceae; genus Halorussus; species Halorussus sp. AFM4. The sequence continues at coordinate 107,829 of NZ_JBNTJT010000004.1, forward strand.
ACCGTATACGTCATCAGAGGTTGAAAGGGAAGACGCATTCTTCGCTAATCAGCACGGCACGCGTCGATTCAAGCTCGCCGATTGCTGGTGTGGAGACGACGAAACTCACTCATTCACCTACCAAGGAGGAAGTTCGACTTACCGCCTGGTTTGCGAGAACAATGATGCACACTCCTTCTCTGATCGGGAGATCCTGCTTAATCGGACTGATATCAAAAATCAGCCTGGGCCGGACATTCTTCTGACGACGTTAGAGTCTCTGGAGCTATTCTCACTCAAACCGAACTACAACATCATTGACCGGGCCGATACGATTGTATTCGACGAAGTACACCTGTACACCGGGCTCAGAGGAGCACATACTGCAAATATAGCACAAAATATCGAGGCGATAACAGACCATTCGCTGCTCTGGCTAGGCTCAAGCGCGACGGTCGATGATCCACAGCGATTTGCTACTGATCTCTTTCCCGTTCCAAGTGGACGAGTTGAATCAGTCGCGCCGCCTGACTCAGATTTCCGAACGGACCACGAGGACAAGGAGCACTACTACTTCCTCAAAACGTCGGAGGAAGGTCCTGGGGTCTCATCGATGGCCATCCAGCAGTTGATGTTGCTTGGACATAGCCTCTTGAACAGCGAGACCGGTGAGCGCGGGAAAATCCTCTCATTCATCGACAGTATAAGCCAAGTGAACCAAAAGAGGGCGCAACTGGAGGACGCTGATCGAGCAAACCAACTCTGGCGGTATCACAGAACTGGTAGCGATTACTCTAACTGGGATCGGGTAGCTGAGGAGATGGATTGCGAGTTCATCGAATCTTCACTTCGCTTCGAATCTGTCTACTCAGACGCTGGGTTCGACGCTGCTGCTACAGCCGAGAGCGACCTGCTGCTTTCGACGAGCTTCCTTGAGGTCGGGATCGACGTCGGTGAGATCACTATCGTCACGCAGTATCGGACGCCGTGGGATCTGTCGTCATTCATTCAGCGTGCGGGACGAGCAGCGCGGAAGGAAGACACCGACTCACACATTGTCGTATTCCTCTCGGATCTCACTCAGGACGCGAATATGTTCTATCGTGCCGACCGTTTCCTCGGGTCTGAGATTCGAACGCCATTGAAGACGGATAATCACGTGATTGCCTGGATCCACGACCAGTTCGAGAAGTTCTACGAAACATCAACAGCTGTCTCGAAAGAGTGGTTCTCTGGGTCAATTGACCGGAAGGAAGAGTTCCTCGAACGGTTCCTCTGTTCAGACCTGGGCTACAAACAGTACTACGAGTTCATCACGGAACCTGCAGCTGTATTGCGCCGAGAGTTCGGAATTGACGTGGGTCAGAGTCAGCTCCCTGCATTACATGGAGAGGAGCCGGTTGAGACTGTAGATCAGGTTCTGTCTGAGCTCCGGGAGGACGTGACACTGCCCGAAATATCGGATCTCATCGAGGATCAGGTTGGGCAGTCCATGCAAAGAGAAGACTTGGCCCGGTCTCTAGTCTCAGAGATTAGAACTGATTTCTTGGAATTCTGTAGTCAGCGACAAGCGCTAATCGACGAGATCGAAGATTCCGATGTCAGTACCGAAGAGAAGGTCAAATCACAGCTCGATGCCTTGGAATCAACTCTAGAAGAGCTTCGAACCTCCGTCACAAACCTCGCTGAAACTCCGCCTACTGAACAAATTGAAGCATTAGACGATCTGATCCCTGATCTCTACGGGATAACGAGTGACGTCGAGAGACTCCGGCGTGTCGTTGACCGAGAATACGAGTCTGTTAACCTTCCAGAACTGCCGACATCCGTTGATCAGGTGGTTGACCGCGTCGATACAGCCAGCCGCGCTATTAAAAGCGAGGAGCTCGATAAGACGGCAACGAAGCGTAAACAGATCTACTATCTCAGACAGACGCTGACTCAGCTCGACGAATACAACTCTATTGAACAGAACGATAAGAGCCTGTACTACGTCAAGCATCTCCTTCGAGGGGCGTATTATTATGACCGGTTCCTGAAAGTTGACGACCGTTCGCTTGAAGGCACTGTCTGGTACGTCCCCCCGAACTACTTCCAAGACGCTGGGAAGTACTTCACGGTGTTCTATGGGGAGGACGATGAGAATGGCGACGAACAGTCTATAGACAAACTCGTTCAGACCTATGCTCCGTACCGTAGCGAGTATCAACAAGAGGCAGGTCATTTGCAAGCCTACCTACCCGAAACCATTGCTGATGATGACGGGGTCAGATTCTCCTTTGAGGACGTCCCCGGTGACCGGCGCGACGGTATGATTACTCCGGACTCTATCACTCTTGACGATATAGAAGATCTCAGCGGCGGTCGCGCTCTGAATATCGTCAGGTACTGTCCCGAGTGTTTCCAGATTCTTAAAGAGGATCGGTGCTTACGTCATAACGATAGGGCGTTCGGAAAAATCCATTCTAACCCGGAAGTAGAGACTAAACTTGAAGGGCGTCAAGAGGAAGCGACACGGGGGAGAGCAACCCTCGCTGACATTACCGGGAAAGTGACTCTCACGGGAGTATCTCTCGAAATCACACCGGCACGACCCGTTGGTGAAGAAAATGAGTTCATATTCACCGGCGAGGATCGGATTTCTCAGGAGATCACTACCGGGAATCGGCCCTTGGGTTTCTCGCTCGATACCCGAGGGTTGATTTTCGACCTAGACGACTACGCGTCCGACATTGACGAAGAGACTAAGAAACGGGTACGTCGCTATAAGTCGCTGAATGAGCTATCTCTCAACGAGGTAGCTCGGCATACAGCGGCGCACTGTTTCACCCAGTTGGTCGCCGATATTGGCGGAGTCAATCCAAGTATGCTCTTCTACGGGATTGATCACGAAGCCGACGAGGTATATGTGTTCGAGCGGTCTCAGGGTGGCCAAGGCATCGTTGATCTGGTTTACGAAGACCTCCAGACCGATCCGGGTACGGCACTAAATGCGCTGACCCATATCTGCTATAATCCACAGGTCATCAATGAGAGGCTTTGGGCATCAGAGGACTTCGTGGAACGAATACCGGAAAACCCAGACGAACACACCGTTCGAGAAGTCGTCCGTGATATGGATGAAACTCCGATTTTCCCCGATATCGTCGATCTGATCGTGGATGAAGTACTCTCCTCGATTGATCGAGCTAGGCAGCTTTCGAGTGAGGAAGGCATCTCGACCGAAACGGCATACCGAATCAAACAGACCGTCTCAAAAGAGCAGGTAGCGGGCAACAATGAATTCCCTGCTGATGCGGTCAGAAAAATGCCACACGATATTGGAGACCTTGATCGGGTGAAATCCCTGTTTTTCTCTCCGGATATCGACGGTTGTGTCGAGAATCTACACTTAGCGGAGTGCATATCGGCACACGACCAGTCGGAGAGCTTGAGCTATGTCTTGCTCGAACGCCTCCGAGAGAAACTGATCGAAAGAGTTCCGTCCGAAGATGTCACGTCGCAAATGATCGACCGAGAGATGCTTCCAGGAGGTGAGATCGATGGTACGAGCGTTTTCTTTACCCTCTAGTGGGCTCTCGTACTTTATTGGGTACTCTCTCGTTCACGCCCAACGTGTGGCGATTTGTTCGCCCTGGCTCAGCGATGTGGAACTGCGCTTTCCACTCACCGATAAATTATCGAGCCGCCGACTTTCCCTGTCCGCGGCGATTAGAGAGTTGAACACGGATGTCGATTTCTACGTTCGCACCGGCGAACAACACAACGACTACATGCGCTCTCTCGTCTCTCGTATGGAAAACACCTCGATGACTACCGTAGATGATCTACATGCGAAAGCGGTCGTGGGTCCCGAACTAGTGTACGTAGGATCTGCAAATATCACTCACAGCGGTCTGACAGTCAACCGTGAGCTCTGTGAAATTATGGAGAATGAGTACGGAAGCGTTAGCACATACTTAGATACAGAGCTAGGGCTTTGATACCTCGGAGAACAGCGGCAACGGCGAAGAGAATACCTGCAGATCAAGGATGGTTAATTACTGATGCGAGCTTCTTAGCTGTCGAATCTGTGATGTCTTCCCATTGCGGAGGCCGGTCTTCTCCTGATTTAGGCGGATCTATTTCAAAATTAATCGGGTGGTAGGTGAGATGCTCCAGTAACTCCGCTGCAGTTTCTCCTACGAACTCCGCGTTTTTTCGCTTGGACGAGACGCCGCCAGAGATGAGATCGTAATGATTGGTGAATAACTGCAGAATTCTAACTTGGTCAGCTGGAATCTCCCTCGTACTGAGGTGGCGAAAAATCTTCGCGGCGTTGTCGGCCGGGTCAGCTCGACGCCATTCGAGTTCGATTAAAACGTACCGATCACCATCGATTCCTACGATGTCAATCGGTGTTTGTGCAATAGGGTACTCCGTTTCCCACGCATAAGATGAGGAGAACTGTGCTAGGTGGTCTTTCAACCGATGAACGACTTCGTCCGCAAACTCGCCCATAATGTGAGCATTAGGACACACCAACAAGAATCGTTTGTCCCTCTATTGGCCCCACGTCTTATCAGTCACTGTAGCTAGGGCGCTCTCGATATCTGATCGGATCCTTCATTCCTACGTCTTGGAATGCCTTGAGTCGGTAGGCACATGCATCGCAAGTACCACAGGCTGGTTCCTCATTGCGGTAACAGCTCCACGTGAGCTCGTACGGAACATCGAGATCTAGACCACGCTCCGCGATCTCTGTTTTCGTCCAATCCACGAACGGTGCCACCAAATCGATTGGCGTCTCTGGTTTCGTCCCGATATCTATGACCTGTTGGAACGCATCAAAGAATTCCGGGCGACAATCCGGGTAACCGGAGTAGTCCTCGCTGTGTGCACCAATAAAGATGGCCCCACAGTCGTTTGCTTCAGCATACGACGTGGCCATTGATAGCAGGTTCGAGTTCCGGAACGGAACGTAGCTTGACGGTATCTCATCGCTATCGAGATCGACTTCTTCCACATCTATGTTCTCGTCAGTAAGGCTGGAAGCACCGATCCGGGCTAAGTGGTCTGTTTCGATGTGAAGAAAGTCAGCGATATCCATATAGTCGGCCAATTCTCGGGCGCACTCTGACTCTTTGTCCGCTGTTTGTTGGCCGTAGGTCGTGTGGAGGAAGTACAAGTCATATCCCCTGTGCTTCGCCTCAAATGCTGCAGTCGCACTATCCATCCCGCCCGATACAAGGACAACCGCGCTATCCGTGCTATCTCCTTGAGTAGTCGTCATGGCTGTATAATTTGATACTATGTTTCGGGTGCGTCGTTCCAGAGGTCAACGTGAAGTCGAGGCGTGTATTGATATCCGTACTCCATCGCTACCTCCGCAGTCAGTTCACGGGTTTCCGATAATCGTTCACGGGTCGAACCCTCCGGCATCAACAACACGTCTGAATCCCGAATCGCCGTATCTGCGGCATCCCGGAGTTGATCAACTAACCGGTTGATCTCGGGCACATCATCTCTATCTGTAACTACAAATTTCAGTTGGAAATCATAGCCCTCAACGAGCTGGCAGAGAGTGTTTATGTCGATCCGTCGATCATCGTGCCGATCAGCCCATTCTCCATCACCTTGCGGGTCCTTTGCCGCGGTCGGGGTGCTGCTCGCTAATTTGGGGCTGATACTCACTAGATCGATGGAAGTATCGTGATAGATCGTACCGTTGGTTTCGACGGTAGTATGGTAGCCTGCATCGCTGAGGCGATCTAACAGCTCGGTAGTCTCATCGTGGAGCAATGGTTCGCCGCCGGTCACGACGACATGGTTTGCTTTCTCATAATCGGTGACACGGTCGATGACGGCATCGATATCGAGCCAGGCGTGGGTCGGCTCCCAGCTGGTATGGAACGAGTCACAGAACCAGCACCGGAGATTGCAACCACTCGTCCGAACGAACACGCTCGGCATCCCGGCGATCTTCCCCTCGCCTTGTAACGAGTAGAACAATTCATTCACTGGCAGCCCGTCCTTCGTTTCTGTGCCAGTAGAACCCTCCTCAACCGTTGGAACATCCGAATTCACCGGCATTGCTCTATAGGGCCTCCCCGGCAGCGAGCTCACCGGTCTCTCGAACCTCAACTGCGACATTACTGACGGTCTCCGGCAATGTTTCCTCCAGCCGTCGTTCAAGAACGATTCCCATCACCTCGGCTGTCGGGGGCTGGTCGAGCACGATTAGGGCATCGCCGTCGCCGCTGGCCTCAAAAGCCTCGATCAGTGGATCGCCCTTCTCCACGAGAAATCGGTGATCCCACTCAGATAATACAGAAGTGACGTCTCCCTTGTCGATGACCCATCCTTCGCTGGTCAGGGTGCCAGTTATCGAGACGCTGATTTTGTAGTTATGCCCATGAGGACGGCTGCACTTGCCGTCATGGTGTAGAATCCGGTGTCCTGTACTCAGGCGAATCGGCCGCTCACGTCCGACGTGTAAGGTTCGCTCAGTCTCGGAGAGATCCTCCGATGTGAAGGAGTGCTCTTCATATAGGTCCTGGGCCATACTGCAATATTATCTGAGGCATACTTAACTTTGAACCACTTGCCGAAAGTTATGGTAACTTCGGAAATGAGTCGGAGATGTGACGATTTTGAGAACGAGAAGTTAATTGAGGGCAACGATAGAGTTACTACACAGGTCATTTGATGTCGGCATTCAGGACTCTTGGAAAGGCTACATATGGCCGTCGAGGCGAAATAGACACGCCTGCCGGCCGTATCCAGACGCCCGAACTTCTGCCTGTGGTAAACCTAATTGGAGGAACGACAACAGAATCCGGTGGTATCTGGCGGTATACCCGTCGCCACCTCTTCGAGAGTGACAGCGTCCAGGGGATTATGTTTCAAGCGATGTCGTTTCTCGACTACAATCTCACCCCCGACAATTTGGAGGAGTGGCGTGAAAAGCCGCTCAAACAGCATTTCGAGGAGAGTGACGTTGAACCAGGGTTTGATCAACCGCTATTTATCGACTCGGGCGGATTTAAGCTGATGAACTCGACGAAGTTCGGACAGACGCCTGGTGAAGGCGGTAGTGAGAACGACTGGGATATCTACACGAATCCAGAGAGCATCTTGGACTTGCAGCTTGACTACGGCGCGGATATCATTGCCACGTTGGACTTTCCGATTCCGCAGAACCTGAATAAGGAAGAAACCACTGAACGGATGGAGAAGAGTATCGATAACGCGGTTGAGACTCTCCAGTTGCTCGACGAACGCGAACTGGAGGAGACGCCGTCGATGTATGTGGCCATACACGGCCACAACTACGAGGATATCAACTGGTATGTCAGTCAATTTCTGGACCGAGCCGATGAACTTGATGAAGCCTTCGAGGGGTTCGCACTCGGTTCGCTCGTCCCTCTCAGTAGCTCCCCTGACACCTTGGTCGATATCGTCCAAGGGGCAAGAGACGCGATACCCGAGGACCGTTACGACGAAATCGCATTCCACGTCTTCGGCATAAGTGGAAGGCTGTGTCCTCTACTATCTCTCCTTGGGGTAGATACGTTCGATTCGAGAAGCTATCAGTACGCAGCCCGGAACAAGAAATTCATCCACCCAGACACCTGGCAACGGATTAGCCTGGATCAGATTGATGATTGGGATGACTGGCCCTGTGACTGCCAGGCCTGTCAGAACATCCACTTAGACGATATGCGACACGCCCTGCTGGAATCCGAGGTCAGTAACAAGCCCATCGAAGGTGAACACGGTACTCATTTCAAGAGCGAATACTACGCGCAGATAGCTCATCATAACTTCGAGCTGTACAGCCGCCAGATGCAACAAGTTCGTAACGCCATTGACGAGGGGCGTTTACTCGAACGTGTTGCCAACTTCGCTCAGGGAAAGAATATCGTAGAGAAGGGGTTGAAGCGGGCTCAACTACACAATCCTGAACTCCGTGAACAGCTTGCAGACATTGGTTGTGAAGGGTTAGTTGCTGGACCGGATGACGAGACGTTCCAGACCAAGCTATCTAGCTTCCTCGAAGGGGTCGAGGACACGACACGGAAGAAACGGACCATATCGTTGAAGCACGGGCCAAATGACTTTGACATTCTCCAACGCAACGATTATCAGCCGCCGAGCGAGGCAGACGTACTGCTGATTCTACCCTGTAGCCAGGAGAAGCCGTATTCGGAGTCACGGACACATCAGGCTGTCATCTCCCGTCTTGAGGACTACCGTGAGCGATATCATAAGGTGTCCATCTCTGGGCTATATGGACCAGTACCTGAGGACTTCGAGGAGGCTGACCCGGTGATGAGCTACGAGTACGTATTGACCACTGCCGATAACGACCAGGTTGAACTCGTTGCGAATCGGCTCGCACAGTACCTGAACCAATACGGTGAGAAATTCGACCATATCTTGGCCTATACGACCAACAAAGCCTACCGCCAGGCGATTGACAAAGCGTTTACCCAGTACGGTCGCGGCGAGATATATCCGTCCGACCCGCGAGCGCTCCAGTTAACCGAGCACTTCCGCAGTGAAAATATCGACGAGCTCGTTGGCCGATTTACCAGTTCACGGTAATACGTAATCGACCATCCTGCAGATGTCTAGTGGTTTTCCCCAAGAACTAAGGTCTCCTCATGCGATCAGCAGAGTATATGGCGTCGTTATTAGTCCAATCGTGTTCTGCAACGAAGGAACAGGTGGATACACCGGTTCCTGCTCTCGATTTGTACGATGGATACTTCTTCAGGATCATAAAAAAGGCATTGCGGACGGGTCGATTTCAGTCCGAAATTGACATTATGATTATATCTGCGGAGCACGGGGTTGTAGAACCTGATCAGGAAATCGGATACTATGACCGTCGGATGGACACAGAACGCGCTGACGAACTGAACGACCAAGTCGTCAGCGCTATTGCCAGCAAAGTCACTACTAACGAGTATGACAAGGTATGGATCAATCTTGGAAAGGACTATCTTCCCGCTATCGATGGGGTTGAATCTGCCGTTGATGTACCCGTTGACTACATCGAAGGTACCGGTATCGGAATGAAAGGAAAGCGGCTGAAGCACTTGGTTTCCAGCGGCCGTTCCATTCCAGTGCACGGTGACTGACAGTATGGTCTCATTCGATGTTGTTGCGGAGGCAGGCGAGGCACGACGTGGCCAGCTCCAGATTAACGACCGTACCCTGGAAACCCCGCACCTGTTCCCGGTGATCAACTTCTACGCCGGCGGCAACGAGGGTGCTCTATTTGGTGGCGGTGTCCACCGTACTGTCAAGGAGTTCCTCGCTCACGACAACGAAGTCACCGGTGGTGAAGACTACAGTGACCTCTTCCACGGTGTGATGACTTCGATCTCCTCTCTGGCCGACTACGGCATTCGAGAGAAGAAACTGGAATGGTATCTCGACAACGAAATCCGCGAGTGGGAGTGTTTCAGCGACTATGACGGGATGATCTTCGCAGACTCCGGCGGCTACAAAATCCTGAAGCAAGGTGGTCTAGAAGGTAAGGACTTCGAGAAGGACATCGACCAGGACAAGGCGCTGGATATACAGCTGGCTCTAGGACCAGACATCGTGGTCAACCTGGATCACCCGATCCATCCGGATGACGAGTTCGAGGAGCGAATCGAAAAAATGGAGCAGACAGCCGCCAACGCTGCCCGCTTCGCAGAGCGTCGTGACGAGGTTGACGGGGCCTGCTACCTCACGGTGCATGGCTATTATGAAGCGATGCTCGAACGCTCCTTCGACCTCATTGAAGACGAACTCGCAGAACCAATCCCCGAAGCGTTCGACGGGATTGCGTTGGGTAGCCTCGTTCCGCGAAAAGACAACGTTGAGGTTCTCGTCGAAGCAGTATCCGACTGTAAGCGGGAGATGCAACAGCGAGGGTATGACGATCTCCCTCTACACGTATTAGGAATATCGGGTAACGCAATGCCGCTACTCGTTGCTGTGGGGGCCGATACTTTCGATTCTGCCTCCTACCTACACCAAGCGATCAACGGGAAGTATTGCGTCAACCTGTTCGAGACTATTCCGATTGATGAAGCTAACTTCGACTTCTGTGAATGCCGCGTCTGTAACGACGACTTCCACCGAGCACGCATGCGGAACGAGATGGAGGACCTGTATCAGAAGGATATCCTCGGCTCGGTGGCAGCGCATAATCTCGCAGTTCAGCAACGGGAGCTTCGCAAGTTCCGCCAATTGATCGCTGAGGGAGACAAAGAACGGGTGGCTGAGTATCTGGAGGAGGCCGTGAAGGATCAGAAAGGCTTCCGGAAGTTCGCCTACCAGCTAATCAACGAACGAATTAACCCATACTTCGAGGAAACAGACACAACCTATGCATAAGACACCACAAGTCAACGAGGTCAACGAGTTCATCGAGATAGCTAGCGACTTTGAAGACCCCTTGGAGGTCATCAGAGAAGCGCTATCAAACTCGTACGACGCCGACGCTACGCAAGTCGATATCAAAATTGAACAGGATGAGGAGGGTCGAAACACCCTCGTTATCGAGGACGACGGTCACGGGATGGACGAAGACGATCTATCGTCGTTCTTCGACCTCGGTAACTCCAACAAGGACGACGCAATCGGATACAAGGGACACGGTACTAAAATCTACTACAAGAGCGATGAGATCCGTGTGGAGACGGTCAAGGACGGTACACGGATTGAATCAGTAATGAATCAGCCGTGGGCGAAGCTTAACAACCGGGAGTTACCGACGTATTCCATCGAAAAAGCGAGCTCTGACGAACCATCACGAACCCGGATCGAAGTACATGGATTCAGGGCAGGGCAAGGGTTTGACCCTCAGAAGCTCACCTACAACAAGATTGAGCACTACATCAAATGGAAGACTATCGGTGGATCGACCGCTTGGCACTTCACCGACGATTTCCATCGTATGGATATCACCGTCGAGCTCTCTTCTACAATCGACGATACACGGGATCAAATCCAGACCGATAATCGTCTGGAGTTCTCTCCTGAAAACCGGGATCCCGATGGTGAACTCGTCGCTGAGAAGATGTGCAAACACTACCCTCCCAGAGAATTGACCGTAGCTCTTGATGATGGCCATGAGTTGACGATTGAAGTCGTGGGGATGGTAGGCGGAAAGGAAGCCAGGAACGAGTTACCGACGTACGGCAAGCACTCCGCTCAATTCGGCATCTGGCTAGCGAAAGACCATATCAAGGTCGAACGGTACAACGATGCAATCGGTGCTGACAACGAGTTCTTCCATTTCTTCTTCGTCGCCAACTGCCAGGAACTCGAACTTTCTGCTAACCGTGAGAAGATCCGCAACAAATCCGGCGACGTTTATCAAGCGATCACAGATGAGCTAGATCGGTTTATGACCAAAGTGTGCCAGGACTCTTGGTACCAGAAGTACATTGAGCGGCGCAAGTTGGAGGATAAGAAACGGAGTATCCGATCTCAAGAGAGCACCCTCGAAGAACGCCGAAAGCGAACGGAAGAGCAGGGTGGTCTCTCCCCGTCGAATGCAGCAGAAGTGATTGCTATGCTGGAACGATACAGCGCTAATGGAGCGCCGGAGACAGTCAAGATAGCTGACTTCCAGATGGACGACGAAGTGAACGCGATTCTCGATACAGAAAACGGGTTAGAGAATGCGTCACTACAAGTCAAGCTCAGCGATTTCTTTGCAGACGAATCACCGCTGACTCACATTGACCGGTTCGTTTGCTGGAAACTTGGTGACCTCGATGCACTATCCCAGATCGAGCGCTCTTCCTATATGGGTGAATCAATCCGTTTCGACTTCCAGAATAACGAAGTCCGGTATGGAGATGAGAGTCCAAAACTGATTCCTGTTCTTGAATTGTCGGAGAAAGTTTCGTAGGAGACTCTTCACCTGCATTATCAGGCAAAGGAAGCCCCACTCTCCTATTCTGGGAGGCTCCAGACTAACGAGTTGCCGATCTTCCGACTTACTACTTGATCATCCTCTTCAATCGACTTGAGTCGGGTATAAGCGGTTCGTCGTGTACAACCGACTTCCTCGGCTATCTCGGAAGTACCAGCTAGTCCGTCAAGGTCCTGAATAGCATTAAGAAAATCAGAGTCCGGGTAACTAGTCGAATATTTTCCGGTATCTTCCTCACGGTCTTTTCCCGGCACAATCGTTCGTTCGTGTACGCTTCCTATGTAGATGATGGGTTTGATTAGAGCGACCATCACCTACATAGGAGATGGAAAACACTTATTCCATTACACAGCATAGGAGATGGTGTGGAACCCCGGGCCCAAGGGGCGTAGGGATCGCGAAAACGCCCGAGTGCTAGGGACACTCGGACCGGGTTCCCGCGGAATATGAGAGAACCCATGAAAGAAATCGCAACGACGAATCAAGAGCGTGTCGACAGAGACCTAGTTGAAGATATAAAACAAATAAAACAACTTTGTCAGGTCTGTGGGGAGCGTTTGCGGGCGGGTGAGCGGGTGGTTGCGTACGTGTTACGGCCGTGTCCGCATTCGGTGTGGGTGGCCGGGCAGGTGCGCTGTGTAGACCATCCGCTATCCCTTGAGTCGATGGCGACGCTGGGTGTTTGTGAAGCGGTTGTGTCAGGTCGTGTTGGGCGGTGTATTGATCAGGCGTACCAGCGCGAATGGCCGGTGGTGCTTGAACCTGCTGTCGAGAGCTTGTCGCCGCGTGAGACGACAGCGGCGGTTGGTGTTCCGAGTGTGACGGTTGAAGACGTGACTGAGTGCCCGGTTGCTGAGTCGGCGTTGGAGCGTCGGGCGGTGCTTCGCCAGGCGGAGGTGGCGTAACGATGGTAGACGGCTTCGAGTTAGCTGATCTATCGGTTGCGGAGGATGATCTGCTGTTCTCGGACGTGTATGTCGGCCTTGAAATCGATCTGCTTGCGCCGGGGGATGGTGTGGTGACGGATCGGCATCATGCGTCGGCGGATCGGTACGAGCCGGAGGATCCGATGAATCAGATTGAGGGACAGATTTCACCGTTCACGCTGTCGGGGTGGCTGCGGCACGGCTGCGAGGAGGTACTGCAGATTGCTGGTGCGACGGCGTGTCATCCGGGGGAGCCGGATGGGAATTACCGGCGTGGGGACGTGTACGAGCGTGATCTCGATTCGGGATATCACGAGAAGGGCAGCTGTACTGAGGAGCACGATGACGGGTGCGTGGTGTACGACCTGTTCGGTGGGTTCGGTGATCAGCCGGGGAAGTTGCTGCGTCGGCCGGTGTCGTTCTCGCCGATTCGGACGCATGTGGACGTGCTGGATGGTGATGCGGAGGCGCATTACCGGCGGGTGAGTAACCAGCTCCGGTCGCGGAACGAAGCGGACGGTGGGCAAACGCTTCGCCAGTCGGACCGGAATCTACTCGGGAATGTTGAGGGAACGTGGAAGCTCACACTCCGAGAGGTGAAGCCGGAGTTCGTCGGGCTCCTGCTGGAAGCGGTATCGTTCCTGGATGCGCACAGTGATGAGTTCGCGTTCCAGATCGGCGGAGCGCGGAACTTCGGGGCCGGGATCGCGGACCCGTGGGTGGTCAATCCGTTGTACTCTGAGTCGGAGGTGAAGCGCGTGTTCAACCGTTCGAAGGCAGGGACGAGTGAGATGGACCGGAAAGACGAGGTGTGGGCGTCTGAGTGTCGGCCGGCATTCGTGCGGGCGTTGCAGGCGCGACTCGCTAAACGAGACAGCGACCTCGAAGCGCCGAATGCGGTCAGCGGGGGTGAGTCGGCGTGACCGACCAAGGTGACGAGTCACTGCAGCCGCCGTCGGAGTCGATCCGCCCCTCCGTAGCGAAAGAGGACGGCGCTGGTGAAGCATCGTCCGGGTCAGAGGGCGACGAGAAGGGAGTGGACCCGATGGTCGCGGTGTATCGGCACGATGTGCATAAAGCGCGGATGCGGTCGCACGAGGACGCTGCGGAGATGTTTCGTGGACTCTCGGTGAATCAGGATGTGCCGTTGGGTGCGGATGGAGATGCGGCGGTGTTGAGTCGGCCGCGAGGTTCGCCGGAGCAGACGGTGGATAATCACGAGTCGTGGCTGCGCGTGTCGCTACTGACTGGGAACAGTGGAGAGCCGATTGAGCCGGTTGGGGACATCGGCCTGGCGCTGTACGACGTGATCAGCATCGAGGACCCAGAGGAGCTGCACGCGGCGTGGCTGGATGCGGCGGTGCCGGCGTTGTTCTCGGAATCGCCGTACTACCCATACACGAGTTTGAAGTACCACACGCTGCTGACGGCGGCGTTGCTGGACAATTACCGGGCGGGGGCAGCGTTCGATGACCTGTTCCTCGCAGTGAGCCGCGGCGACGACGCCGACGTTATTCCGCATCGGACGGTGCTGTCGCTGCCGGGATTCGATCTGCACGTGACGAGTGATCCGGATGGGCGGCCGGCTGCGCGGCTTGGTGACGTACCGACGCGGTCATTCGCGGAGGTGTGGGCGCGCCTCCAAGAACTCCCATTCGACGTGAATCGGGAGCGGCGGTGGCGGGTGTTAGATGCGCAGCTGCGACGGATCCGGTCGTGGTCGGTGGCGCTGCAGTACATCGAGGAGTACGTCGCCGCGCTCGGACCAGCGGCCAGTGATGGGACTGGCGGCGCGACTGGAGGTGAGTCGCGTGGCGCGTGACCGTTCTATGCATGCGGGCCGAGATGCCTGTGCTCCTCGCAGTGGAAATGAGGGGGTGGTGGCGTGACGCGAATCCAGCAGGTGCTGTTCGAACTCGACGAGCAGTACTTGGGGCACCCGTATTTCGCCACTGGGAACGCATTGTTCAACGCGTTGGCGCGTCGTGTCGATGCGGAGACGCGCCGGGCGCTCCAGGTGAGTCACGGTGTGTTCGTGCCCGGTGAATACGGTGAGTACCCGGACGAAGCGTCGCAAGACGGGTATGCGGGGAAGCTCGGGCAGTCGCTGCCTGAGGTCGAGCGGTACGCGGACTTGTTCGTGTATCGGGATGCGGCGCAGCGGTGGTTGCTGGACTCACGGCCGCGAGATGCGCATAACGTGTTCGACATTCAGATGCACGGTAATCGAGTGGCGTTCGCGCCGACGTGTTGGTTCGGACGGCCGTCGCACACGCATAAGTCGAAGCGGTCGGTGTCGTGGTACGTCCAGTGCTACCTGCACACTGGGCCGGGTGACGATGGTGTGGTCCCGGTTGATGAGGATGTGCTTGACGAACTGCAGGTCGGCGGTGCGCGGAACTACGGGTTTGGCGAGTTGTCGCTCGTCGACACGCAAGTCGTTGAACTGGATGCGCTGGATTTCTCTCGACTGGAGGCAGTGCAGGAGGACGGTGAGGCGTGTCAGATCGAACTCGTGACGCCGTACGTGCTCGATACTGAGCATCCGAGTGGCGACGCTCAAGACATCCCGTGGTGGTGGCGTGTCGACATGGACGGGAATCCTCCTGGTTCGACGGGCGGGTTGCGTCGCCGGGAGACGCGGCTCGTTGATGGGTCGGAGTCGTACGCGGTGAGGGTGGTGGACCACGGGCAGGTCGTCGCGTATGCTGGTGATGACCCGGTGGCGACGGCGCTGAATGGCGTGCTGCGGGTTGGGACGCATTCTCGGTTCGGGTTCGGCGAGTTCCGTGTCCGCCCGCCGGGCGAGGACCGTGTTCCCGAGCGTCGCGCTGCGCGAGCCGGGGGTGAAGTGTAGTGGTGTTGGAGCAGGTGGCGTTCGATATCGAGACGACTGGGTTCGGCGTCGACGACGAGGCGACGGTGCTTGGGTTCGCGGTGCCGATGGGCGTACAGGTGTTCCTGCAGACCCGGGATCGCCCGGCGCGAGGCGTTCAAGCGTCGGTGCAAGAGCAGGTGCCGGTGCACGTGGATGTCTCGACGTACATGTCCGAGCAGGAGTTGCTCGCGGCTGTGACGGGGTTCGTTGAGGAGCGACTCAGCGGCTCGGACGTGTTACTAGTCGCGTACAACGGTGAGCGGTGGAACGGCGGGTTCGACGTCCCGTTCCTCCGCACGCGGTACGCGAAACTCGACCTGCCGTGGCCGTTCGTGGACATCCCGTACGCGGACGTGATGCCGCTGGTCAGTAATAGATTCAATACGACCGTGGACGGCGACGACAGGCAAGATCTGGGCAGCGCATACAACCTGTTGTGCGATGGTGAGTACCGTGACTTAGATCCGTTCGATGGGAGTGATGCTGCCGTTGCCGCGTTCGGGAACGGCTGGTTCGCGGAGTTAGTACAGCACAATGTTGCGGACGTGCTGCGAACGCGAGAGCTTGGTCGCGTCGCTGAACGGTACTGTAGCAAGTCGGAGTTCCAAGTGAAGTCGCTTACCCCGACCAGAGAGGTGTGACGTGACTCCGACTCATCTCGTCCCAAGATCAGGAGAGCTGCTGAGGAGGCTCAGATCTTCGCGGGAACTGGGTTGACCTTGGTTCCGGTAGCAAAGTTACCTGAAAAACTGCGGATTGAAGCGATACACCACTCCACACCTGGATCGACGACGAGTAATCAATCAACGTGAGTACGACGCATGGCAGAGACTGAGCCACGACGACATGGTGAATCGAGCAGTGAACGAACGGACAGTAGTGGGGCTGATCGGCCGGGGCACTGTGAGTGTCATGAGACAGTTGATCCGGACACGCGGCAGGATGTCTTGGCGGAGTACAAGCATCGGTGCCAGTCGTGTGGGCGGCGCGGCCCGGAGAAAGGCGGGTTGGCGACCCTGCACGTCCACCATATCGAACGCGATCCGGACGGAATGGACGAGCACGATATGGAGAACTTGACGTTGCTGTGTCGGCCGTGCCACAGTTGGCTGCATCAACAGGCGACGCCGGGTGACTCGCCGGTGACGATTACGGAAGCGGATCGGAGCGTCCTCCTCCCGCAGGACGTCGAGGTGTTACAGTACTTAGCGACACACGGACCGACGCGGACCGGTGACATCGCATCTGGGATGACGGCGGACTTGTCAGTGTCGGCGGTCCGGGAGCGACTCTGGGTGCTCATGGGCCTGGATAACCGTGTTGAGTCGCGTGACCGACAGATCGTCGATAAGGATGTCGAGACCGGTGAGTGGGGGCTCGTCGACCAAATCGAGAATTCCGCTCGTGGACACATCCCCGACGATCAGCAACTACTGTTGCAGCGGATGGAGGACGAGCAGGTCCGACGCGCACTCGACCGCGGGTGTGATCGGCGTGCTGTGATGGACGTTCTCGGAATCTCGCGCCGCTCGACGTTCAACAAGGTGAAGCGAGCGTACGCGTATGACTTTCCGCTCGACGCGTTCAGTCGGGGCGGGCGACCGACTGACGATTCTCGACCAAAGCGGGATACGCAGGCCACGAAGAACGAATCGGACAAGCAGCAACGGCTCGACGATGTCGCCGATCAAGAGGATGGATCTCTCGGGCGGATTGAAACTTGGGGAACGCCTGAGTCGAACACAGATGAGCCGGGCGTGCATGATGGTGACCTGCGGAACGGGCGATCAGCAGACGACGATGGCCTCAGTGATGAGTTGCGGAGGCATCTGCAGCAAGCAATCGATTCGTTGCAAGAGGCTAATTCAGCGTTCTAACTGACGAATTGGCGGGTAATGATTCGGTATCGGTCGCAGCGGATTGTCCTAGATGCGCGATAGAGGTGATGGTGGCGTCACTTTGATTTTCACGGTGGGTGACTGTAGCGTATGACTCGAAGTATCGAGGCAGAATTAGCGATGATACGGCAGCAACTTGCTGCGCTTCCGGAGGCGGAGGAACCCCCGCCAACTACGCTGCAGGTGCTTGGCCGAAGCACGCAGGAGCGTGACTGGCAGCAGTTTCTTGTTCATTTCCTGACGCCATACGCGCCGCATGGTCTCGAACACGCCGTGTTAGAACACGTTTTGGCGGCGTTGTCTGATCGAGACGATCTGGAGTACGCATTTTCTCGATTCGACATCGACGACATCCAGATAGCTCAAGAGGTATCCACGTCGGACGGGGTTCCCGATGTCGTTCTGTGGGCATCCGATGAGTGGTTCATCTGCTGGGAATTGAAAGTCCATGCGTCAGAAGGGCAAGACCAGACAGAACGGTACGTCGGTGTCGATTCGTTCGACGGGATCGGGCTTGACAAGTCCGAGGTCCCATCCGACGGCCAGCACTACGTGTTCTTGGCCCCGGAATCCGCGTCATCCCCAGCCGCTGAAGAATTTGTGCATATCTCGTGGGAGTGGCTGGCGGCAGAGCTACAGTCGTTCTTGATTGAGAGCTACGATGAGTACCCGGCGCGAACCACGGCGCAGTTGAGAGACTTCGTCGACACGATTCGGAGTGAACTCACTATGACGGATTATCAAGAGAATCAGCAAGAGAAGGTGGAATTGTACGTCGAGAACTACGGTGTGATCTCAGAGTTGGAGGCGGCGTTTGAGGAGAAATGGTCGGAGTTCGAAGCGACGTGGGGAAGGCGGCTATCGCAGACACTAACGGGGGCTGAACTTATTGAGGATGCAGATGCGCCGGAGGAGTACGCTGCAGTTCAGGTGCAGATGGAGACGGGTGACCGTCGGCAGTGGACGTTCCGGCAGGGGAAGTCAGATTGGTCGTGGCTGTTCCCTCGGGAGTGGTGGACGAAGCTAGATGAGAATCGCCCAGTTTCAGATGCGACCAAACCGAATGCGAGGGTTGGGCTGGTTCACCGGCTTGACCGGCATCGGACGGAGGCTGTCCGCGATCACACCTTGATCGTCTCTCTTCGAAATGCACCGTCAGGCCACGATAGCTTCTACAATAACTTCGCAGCGCGATTCAGTGACGCTAACACGGAGGTCGCGGAGGTAATTGAAGAGACGAATTTCACGATTACGGGGAACAAGTCGAATCTCCTCCGTGCTGAGTACGACATCAACGTCGATGCCCACGCGGACTTCTTCGACGCGTACGTCGAAGCTCTAGCAGAAGCTGTCCGGGAGATAGCCATCGAAAACTCGGAGCTGGTCGAAATTATTGACCGCCTGTATGAAACGACAGTGGCGGAAGACGTGACGGTGTGAGCCGTGAGTGATTCGATCAGTCGTTGTTGTGACAGTCGGTCCTATGGAAATCCAATTTGAACGGGGAGAGAGTCAGCTTCGTCGCCCCATGCTAAGTACCGGTACTGCCGGTAGCGTGAACCCTGTCGTGGATCCAGACCAGTGTAGTCGATCACGGGTGACGGTTCTTCTTGGTCTTCTACGTCCTCGTCGTCAGGGTACGTCAGTAGTGCCGCGCGGATGGAAGCGCGTCGGTTCGCGTCCACTTGGCCAGGGTCAAGCAGGTACTCGTGAGATTGCAGCACCTCGTATTGAGTCGAGGTGAGGGAGTCCACAAGTAGACTCCAAAGTTCATTAATCAGCCTGGGATCTAGAGACTGATGCAGTACCTAGAAGCGATGTTCTAGATATTCTTGGGTAAATCAGAGTCCACGGACAAGGGATAATCCTGAAGCACTACTCACATCGATTCGTCGAATGAAGCTACTATCTCCGAAAGAGTATCCTCATCAGTGCCACTAACGCTCTCCTTGGGCGCAACGAATAGGGACGTATCGTCAACCTCGGATAATCCTTCAATCACAGTTCGACCGATACGGGATTCTTTTTCGCCAAGAACCACACGCAGTGAGGCTGAAAGTACACTCTCACAGAGGGACAGGAAAGCATCTTCATCTACCTCACCAATTTTGAACCCTTCTTGGTAGGTCTCTGGGAGCGTGATATCGAGGCGGTGAACGTCGTCTTCAGTATCCCAGAGATCAGCACTAACGAGATAATAGATGTAGTCTTCAGTCTCACAGAAAGATTCACCGTCGTAGAGATCGACGATAGTTGATGCATTGTCGTCCTGGCGTACAACAACGTACGCGTAGTGAAGAACGACCGCTAATGCAACGGAATCGAACTCGTCGGGCAGATCTTCTTCAACAAAGAACATTAGCGGAGTAATGCATTCGGCGGAAGCAGGGGTGTGATCGAGGATTTTGTCAAGGACGGAATCCAGTTGGTTGGAGGATGCTTCACTGAGGGAAACGACGACTCGATGGAATGCGTTTGAATCCACTTCGTGGAGCTCGTAATGGGTCAGTACGCGTTCTACGAACGCACATCGCTTCTCAACTGAAAGTTCGCTCACTATATCGAAATCGACAGCCGATGGGTCTGGTGCCGTGTCCCGGGGGTCGGCATCGCTGTTCTTGAAGTAGAGGAGGCCGAGGTCGTTCAACGTATAGAAAATATCCCACGAGACGATATCTCCATCTTCGTTCCCGGTTGCAAGAACCATGTCTCGTGCTTCGGGTTCCAGTTGGTAGGTGTGGAAGTCACCGTGTCGCTTCGGGACGAAATAATAGGAGCCTGCGCCCTTGTGCTTGTGGAATCCTGGCATCTATCATCTGTATTGGAGTGTCATTACATAAATCCAGAGACCCCGTAATAGGACTCTCAATGTAGGGCAATAATGAAACCCGCAAACCCAATCGACGACTGAGCACACCAGAGGTGGATAAAAAATAGGGGTCGGGGGCTCACGAGTTGGTGTCGTAGAGCTCCTTCACATAGGCTCCATCGTGGAGCATGAGCTGGACTTCGTCTCGGGGGTCGTAGTAGTGGTCTTTGCCGTTCAGGATGTAGACCTTTCCAGGTTCCAGTCGAACGTCAGGGTCGTAGACAACGAAGGCCCGGATGTCTCCGTAGTTCATCGACTTGTCCCAGAGGAGCCCTTTCTGGTAGGGCCGATGGCTGTTCAGGTCTTGCTCACAAGTGACCTGAGCTTTGACCAGGACATTGTCTCCTGACCCTGAGAGATCTGCGAGATCAGCGAGTCCCTGCTTTTGCGCCATCTCAGTCACCTCCCTTTCGAGTGATGCTGATCGCTCCGGTGCTCCGGCCTGCCTCGGCGGTCGAACCACACCACGGACAGGTCTCGTTTGTTCGAAGCGGTTCGTGGGGATGACCACACCCCTGACACCGGACTTTTCCTGGAGCGTAAACCCGTGTCTTACTGGCGTACATCACGGTGGTGATGACGCCGTTCTTGCAGGTCATCAGGAGGTCCATCAGCGGGTGGAGTCGAGCCTCGTGGTAGTCTTTGTCCGGTGCTTCGACTCGTACACCGCGTTCCCACGCTGTTGCGAGGGGGATGTCTCCGTTGTCGAACCGGTTGCCGTACTCGTCTGCTGCGTGGGACGACACAACTGGACGCTGATGCTGGTCGCTGGTGGTTTTCGTGTTCATGGGTAGAATCCTCTGGTCGGCAGGACGGATCTTGCCCTGCCGAAGTGTGCTCAGTCGTACGAACGGTCTCTGAGAATCGCTATCTCGCCGTCGGGTGAGGGGAATACCGGACCGGCAAGCTACACGCTACGTTCGGTGACGATGCTCTGAGATCAAGTTCACTTCAGCGGGATGGTAACCGAAGCAAGGCTGCTGCTCAGAACGTTGAATACCCTTCGCAATCCATGGAGTCATCTCCTGACGTCGCTCCACGTAGGGTCAAAGGGCCCGAAGCCCCTTCGTGTAATCCTTCGCGGGCGAGCGCCAAAGGTAACCCTTAGGTGACGAAGTCGAGCCAATCTTCGTGACCTGCCATAAGGCAGGTAGAGGGTATCGGGGAAGGCCTCGAATAGAGGCCGGAAAATCGGTATACCCTCGCTGGCTCTCCGAGCCACCTCAGCCGGGAACCCCTCAATAATAGTATTGTCGCAGGACCATACTTAAACCAAAATTAAGCAGGCACCCCTCCTCTGATTCTGGATCCTGTTGCTCTCCGGACTGTTCAGCAGCGCTGCATTAAAGACCGCTTCCGGTACAGGGTTAATGGATGAGTCAATCGGTGTGGGAAACTGCTACTATTGACGATGCTATCCGGGAGATCACTACGGGTGCCCGGTTAGATTATCGCGCAGGGCCCATACACGAGGACGAAGGGGACGGAGAGCTGCCGCCGGCATGGGGGGTCGATGTGGAATCCTATGCTGTTGGGTACGAACCTGTCGGGGAGACCTCTATTGGGAATGCGTCAGAGCGGTATAGCCACTCTAAGTTTTCTCGGTTCCGAACACCGGCAGACCGTCTCGCTGAACACAACGAAGGACGGCATCCGTCAGATGGGACGCTGAGCGCGCGACTTGCTCGGCTCGACAAGAAACGAATCACACAAGCATACTGCTCCCGGCTTGATGTCACTCAGTTCCAGCGAGATGAGGCAGTACGGGCGATGCTTTTGTTGAATCTCGACGACTTTGGACAGAACAAACGGATCGAGAAAGTGGCGTTAACAGTCATCCGGGTCATCGTCAACTACAATCGCTTCGCACATCTGCAGAAGACGGATGCTCAACGAATTTCGGAGACAAAGGATTTCAAACAGCTCGCTGAATCCGTTGAGCTGGATAAGCGAACAATGCGGCGGCTATCGAGAAGCATCAAGGAGAACCTCAGTGCGGCTGAGTTTTTCGAAAAAGATCTGGAGCGACAAGACCTCCGACAGGCGGAATTCCAGCACCGAAACGAGCGTGACACGCAACGACCTGGCCACACGTGGCCAGGACATACCTCTGAATAGGACGTTTGAACCAGCCTGACAATCCTCTCTATCGGTTAATTGTTGTCAGTATCCCTCGAATGAGGGGTTGAATGTCTGACGATGGAACTGAAGCGGAAGTCGTTCGGTCGGCACGAATTACACGACATCGTGATGGCACTCCTCTCGGGTGCAGTATTCACCTTACTGGTCCCGATCTTCTCCGATTAGGTATTGATCCTGTCGAAACCGATGTAGTCGATGTCGTTATTCAGGATGGAGAACTCCGGTTAGTGCCTGGGGAAGGAGAACCTGTAATTGTCGAACGTGCCGCGTCTGACAACCAGAAAAAACAGTGGCGAGAAGCAAAATCACAGAAGGGGGAGTAAACCCGCGTTCATTATCTGAATTCAAGAAATTTATCCAGAACTGAGAAGTCTCGCTCTACGAGTAGAGCATGCCGAACATCTCTTGGCATCGCTTCAATCACGGTCTCAAACTCGTGCTCTGTTAGTGTCAGTGGAGATCCCCATTGTCCGTTGCCTTTGTAGGTGTGAAACTTCAGTACCGGCGACCCATCTAACCCAAGATGGAGTTGTGCAATCTGGCCCCCTTGTTGGAATTCACCTATCCCTCTTCGGGGGTTTCCGGCGAAGTTTTCTCGATGTAGTTCACCGTTCTGTCGCGCTTTCTGAGCCCAGTCGGTGAGAACCTCAAGTCTCGATTTATTACTAGTCGGGGGATTGAGCAGTGATTTATTGAGGACTCTCTCTGGAATATTATTGAACAGGCTGTCTAACTCCGTTTCGTCGTACCATGAGGATGTGTACGTGTCGTATAATTCAGAAACTGAATCGACATTTTCCATATCTATGTCCTCGGAATCCTGGGGTCGATATTCATCAACTATTCTGACTTCAGGGCCGTTATTACCTCTTCGAACCTCCCACCAGAATCGATGTTCCGGGATTACTCCACCGTCATCATACTCTGTAGCTCCAAACCGTTTGCCGACTTCTTGCTCCCAAAGGAAAGCAGTAAGTTCCCGTACCAAGACACCTGCTGTTGAATCTCCCAGCCCTAAGGCCACTGTGTGGAGCGTCTTGCAAACATCCCCCCAAGATCTGGTTCGGAAGCCACTGTCAGCATTAAAACGAGTCTCATATCGGTTAAGTTGTTCCGCAGATAGGGAATTAGATCCACGCTTCGCTTCTATGATTACGGTCAAAACTGGGCTTTTGTCGGGAGCAATAAGCTGAATTAGTCCATCAGCACGTGCCTGTCTATCGGCAGGGGCAGCCTCCAGCACGTCTTCCCCGTATCGGGAGATACCGACAACGTACCGAGGCTCTCCCTGAGACGGATATTCACCCGGTGAGAACTCCCTATCAATAGTGACAAAGTCCACTTCCGACTCATCGGTATTAGTGTTCGTCAACGCGTTAGTGAGTGCGACTCCAAGTGATATTGGTACTGTATCGTGCGCGAGTACTGCTAATAATCGTGAAATGACGTGACCTTCGTCATAGTTTCCACTACTAGTGGCGAAGATGTTCTGCCATCCTTCTCCTGCTATCTGATAAGCCGGGAATGATTTCAGCGTGAGATGTTCTGCCATGTCCCTTCACGCGTATCGGTGAATCTTAACCTTGGTTGGGTTGGTCCCGAAAAGTGTCTGAGGTCAAAAATGGATAAAAACGGCCCGTCATTAGGGTTGGGGGACACTGGCACAGCGTCTGAGCAACACCCTTAGAATCGAACTATCTTAACAGGTCTCAATGCCGGATGCGATACGTTCCATGTATTCCTCGTGGCTGATTTGTGCGCCGCGAAACTGGGGGCTCATATGTCCGCAGGGAATGATTGCGACGTCGTACTCTCGTGTTGCTCGGTGGGGCTTCCCGTGGACTTCGGTGATTGAGGATTGATCGTCGATGTCGCTGACTGGCTCTGCTTGGAGGTGTGTCCGGACGGCGTTCCAAGCTCGGTTGCCGAAGGTGAAGATCAAGTCAGGGTCGATATGTTCCAATTCGCGGATCACGCCGAGGCGGACTGAGGCATCAAGGGCTGCTTTAGAGGGACTATGTTCTCGGTATTTCACTACGTCCGTCATGTAGAAATCATCGAAGAAGGTCCCAGAGAGCAGATACTGCCACCACGGCATGTCGACATCGACTAACCCGTGTTCGTGGCACTGCTGGATAAATTCTGAAGTGAAGTCGGTGTAGCGTTTCTTCGCCAACCATCGAGCGCCGAATCGCTGGTCAACGTGTACCTTTTTTCGATAGTCGTTGGTGTCGAGGCCGGCGTAAGCGTTCGCCTCGAAGACGACGTGCTCTCCTGGGACTCCAGGGTCTGCAAGTAAGAAGACGTAGGATGGGTTGTTCTGCTCCCAGTCGTGGTAATAGGCGTACGTGAGTTTTTCAAGAACTTGTTCGGGGACATCGGTCATGTGATGCTCATTCAGGCGCTCGCGGACGCGGTTATAGGCGCTTTGCTGAGCTTCTTGGAGATATCTGGACTCGGGGTGTTCGATGTGCTCCACAAACTGCGAATTCATTATGCAGTGTCCTTGAGCAATCCAGAACTTAGTTTTTCAAACGAAGATGGGAGGGGTCGAAACGGCCCTATGGAACCTCTCGAATGGTGATGATTTATCGAGGCTAAGCTGTAGACCGGGTGGATAGTCAGCATAGTGGTCGTTGCGTTGGTCAGTACGTCTTCTTCGTGCTGCCTGATCTACCGAGTCAGAAACGACTCTTGTGGCCTGAATAACATCGTCACCCACAGGCGGAGTCCTATTCCGAATGGCGATTGAGATCAGTCTGTATTCGGCGAACGTTCTTTCCATTCATCGGGGACATCGAACCAGTGGCCGGTGATGTCGCATCCACGGAACTCTGGTCCTTCTTCCGTGACCTCGATTACGCCGATGCTCCGTAGCAACCGGAACATGTTGGAATTCGGATTATTGACGTTGAACCGTGCATCTGAACCAGCGACATCGTCCCGCCAGGCTTCGACGAATGCGGAGCCGATACCCTGTTCACGGAATGTCGGCAGGATGTATAGCTGCCCGAGTTCTGGTTGCTCGCTGTCGTAGTTCCACGTGATGTAGCCGATGCAGTACTCCTCGTTAAAGCACAGATGTGCGTTCGTCTCCCCGGGAATGTAGGCGTTGAAGCTGGAATCGTTCGCTTTCGCTTCGATGTTCAGGACTTCTGTTGCAAACTCCTCCCGTGTAGTCCGGGGACGAGTCATCCACACCCCGTCGGTGACATTTATCCCTACGTCGCCCGGTGGCTGACCAGTCAGCACCCAGTCTGTTTGTAATAATCGCTCCGGTGGTTGTGGCCCGTCGTCGGTTTCGATGGCGATGTTCTTGCTGCAGTGGTGGCAGTGGTAGGCTTCCCACTCGCCGATGGTGCATCGATGTTCTTGGACGAACGAGATCGCTTCCCCGCAATCGCCACACTCCACCGCTGAGCACGGTTCTGAGCGATGGTCGCTAGCGTAGAACGTCTCGTCACAGGCATCGCACGTCACATCGCCTATCGTTTGTGCAAATACGGTTTCGCCACAGTTAGGGCAGGTAACGGCGGCATCCTGAACGGTTGTCGGGTCGCCATCGCCCCATCGCGTCGCACCTTCCAGAATAGTCATTATTCTGGAGACTTGTGGAATGGAGGTAAATCTATTGCTATCACGGTATTCTGGCCATACCGTGGTCTTGGTGAGTTCCTCATATGGTAGCAGATTTCTGAGATCGATACAACCTCTAAAGCTAGAAAAATACTCCTAGCAGGTTCTGAGTGCTTCAGAGGAGCCAGTGATGTGAGTTTCTTGGAGAATAGCGTGTTCCTCAGTAACGGGTCAGGTGCCTGGATAGACAATAGAGGGGTCGCAGGTGGGGTCGGCATTATCTGGGAGGGTCAAGTAGTCGCCTGTAGATTCGCGTGCTGTTAGCGCGAGGATGGCGGCGTCGAGGACGTCGTCGACGCGGCCAGACTGGATGCGGTGGTGCCAGCTGCTGTTTGCTTGCCGCTCGTCAACAAGGTCTAGTACTGGTTGGAAGGATTCGCCGCCGTTCTTGATGAGACAGTCTTTCCGGGCTTCGAAGCCTGCATCGCCTTGCTTCGGCGGAAGATCGTCGCCGTGGTATGCTTTGAAGCACACCTCTGGATGGCTCTCGTAGACCGTCTCACGTGCAGCCTCGACTTCATCCAGCAGTGCGTTCACTTCTCGGATACGCGGGATGAGTCCCCAACTGTGGCTGCCCAGTCCTCCCGTATTGCTCGCAACGGCCTCTTCGTAATCGTTAGCTCTCACGGCATCGCTGTTCGGTGTCCAGAAGACGGTGCTGCCACGCGAACCGAGGAAGTCCTTGGCTTCTTGGTCACACTCTCGGTTCCCTTCACTTCTAGGTGGACTGGGATGTCCACGAGGATCTCGCTCGCTCGATCTCCATACTCGTGCCAGACGTTCAGCAATGAGGGTTCTGCCCCGACGTCGGTTGTCTCTGTGGTTGCCTCGACAACAACCCATGATCCGCTTGCCCAGTCCACGCCGACGTGTGAATCCATAGGGAGGAAAACCACTGGCTACACTTAGTTTCCAGTTACCCTATGGGGCCTTGTTTAGATTCTATGTAGGCTGAGCGGTTGCAGAGACAACTTTCTCCGGACTAGATATCAACGGGCACCTTTATCCATGATGGGATTTAGAGTCTATGTACGCTGAGCGGCTATGGAGCCAACAAACGAGGAAGAGTCTCAACGGAAGAGCCTGTCGACGCGTGAGTCGCAGGCACTGTCACGACTCGCAAGCGAGAATCACCAGGTCATCACCATCAGCGATATCGCGGGCGTCCTTGACATTCCGCGGAAGTCGGCTAAGGACATGGCGTATGCGCTGAAGGAGAAAGGATGGCTTGAGCGGATCGCCCACGGGAAGTACCTCATCCTGCCGCTCGCTGCGGGCGAGGACGCCGTGTATACCGAACACGAGTTCGTGATCGCGTCCGCGCTCATGGAGCCGATGTACATCGGGTATTGGAGCGCGCTCAACCATCACGGGCTGACGGAGCAGCTGTCTCGAACGGTGTACATCGTGACGACAGAGCGCGCTCAAGAGCGTGAAATCCACGGGGTCACGTATCGACCCGTGACCGTCACTGAGCAGAAGTTCTTCGGCTATCAACCAACTGCGGTCGGGTCGAACCAGGTGAACATATCGAGTATCGAAAAGACGCTGGTCGATTGCGCCGATCACCCGGAGTTCTGCGGGGGTATCAGCGAGCTTGCGAAGGCGATGCAGAACGCTGTTGACACGCAATGTTCGTGGGATCGAGTCGTCGAGTACCTGCGGCGAGTCGGGAACGGTGCCGCAACGAAGCGACTCGTGTATCTCGCCGACCAGTTGGATATCTCCCTGCCAGAGTATGAGGACCTCGTCGAGAACTTCACAACAGGGTACCCACTGCTTGATCCGACGAGAGAAGCGAAGGGAACCCGCGACAGCAAGTATCAACTCCGTCTGAACGTCGCCCCCGAATCGTTCCTTCCGGATGAGTTCTCATGATTTCTGAAGCGCAACTTCGACGGCAGGCCAGAGAGTTAGATGTACGCCTCGGCTACGCGGAGAAGAACTACGTCAATTCGTGGATCCTGTGGGCAATCTACACGAGTCACTACGGTGACAACCTGTTGTTCAAAGGCGGAACTGCACTCAGCAAGTTGTACTTCCCGGAGACGTGGCGGTACTCGGAAGACCTCGATTTCGGTGTCGAGGGAGAGTATCACGGGAGCGAAGCGGGGTTACAAACCACATTGGAAGATGCGACGAGAGCCTCCGGTATCGACTTCGAGGTGACCAAACACCGCGAACTGCAGAAAGAAGCGTATCCGACACACTACGTCGATATCGATATCCAGTACAACGCTATTCTCGGTCACAAGAACACGACGAGTCTCGACGTGATGATCGACGAATACGTGGCGTTCGATTCAGTGAATCATCACCACCGCTACGAGGATGTCCCCGAATTCGAGTTGACTGCGTACAGCCTGGAGGAGATCTTCGCGGAGAAGTTACGAGCGCTCTTCCAGCGATCTCAGGCTCGTGACTACTACGACCTCTATCGAATGACTACGGAAGCCGACATCGACGATTCGGTTATTCTCCCGGCATTTTCGCGGAAGTGTGAACACGACGGGCTGGACATTGATCTTCGGGACGGGCTTCCCGGAGAGAAACGGGATGAGATCCGTGACGGGTGGCAGCACACGCTTCCCGATTTGGTCGCAGATCTCCCCGAGTTCAGTGTCGTGTATGAAGCGCTTGAAGACTACGTCGATTCGCTGGTAGACGGGTAGCAGTATTAGTCCTGGAGATGGGCGACGGCACGGCCCAGTTCCCGTGCGTGTTCGCTCTCATCTATGTTGTACCGCTCTTCTATCGAGCGGAGTCGTTCTTGAAACGTCACTAGGTGTACCTCCAGATACTTCTCATATTCAGTGTAGAGATGTTAATATAAGGGGTTTTCCTGACCGTGTCGAGTGGGAACGAGTTGAGGTCTGTTGCGGCTGTGGTATCGAGACGGGCAAACTAGAGTCACGAGAGGCTGGTGTTGAGTTCTTCTAGGAACGACGGTTGTACTTGTGCGCCAGATGGGAATGCGAGTTGTTCGCCTTCCCGGCTGAGAATAGTTTCGCGGAGGAACGGACGCGCTGGATCGAATGACGGGCTAGCACGGATGCGGTAGTCGCTGTCGATTGCGAATAACGCAGCGTCGAAGGCTCGGTGATGGAGCGAGTTTAGCATGATGACATTCGCCGGGTGTTCTGCGAGATCAGGATGCTGACTTCGCGGGAGGATATGCGCGAGGTCGAGCAGGTCGTCTTCCCGAATCCCGGTCATCGTGCACGCGTGGTCATACCGGTCAAACGTTTCTTCTCGGAAGGCGTCACTGACCACGGTTTCGGACGTTTCATAGCGGCGAACCCGACCGCTCTGATCGAGCGTCTCGCCGGTCGGCCACTGGACAACCTCTCCGGTCTGAACCCAGTACTGCCAGGCGTCCGGTGCCGCGCTGTCGTCATTCTGCTGGGCGCGTTCGTGCAGCCACGTGACGGGGACGGCGTTGGTGTTGGGGGTCGAAAAGTGGAACTGGTAGTGGGGGGCCTGCGTGCCGTTATCGGCCTGGTACGCGCGGACTTCGAAGTGGTCGGGAACACAGAGGCCGCAGAATTCGACGACGCCTGATTCGGGTTTGCGGAACACGAGGACGGGCGGGACGTCCTCGCGCTGACTGGCCGCGGCATCTTCAAAGGCAGCCTTGATCTTCTGGTTCTGCGCGGACTCGTCGTAGGGGTTCGAGGCCTTTGCGTCGCCCTAGTAGCTGATGTACCCGGATTCCTCGATTCCACACGCGTGCTACAGTGGGAGTAAGGTGCTTAGAACTCGTCAAGGTCGGTCTGTTTGTCGTAGTACTCTGATTCATTCAGCGTGTTGGCCATGATTGCCGGCAGTTCAGATAGCGGAAGTAGCTCTTCGAACTTCCGGCTGGCCAAGGAACGTATCGATTCTCGTTCCTCTTCGGCAGTTCGATAGCTGATATCGATCTGATCCTCATCTTTGGTGCCTTGTTCGTCGGCGACCAACTGCAGTCGGACTTGGTTCACACGGAGGACTTCCAGGTATTGATTGTGCCAGGTTTGTCGGAGGTTCTGGAGGGTGGGGTAGCGACCGTCATCAAGTTCGACATTGGCTTCGATACACAGTGCTTTCAACCAGTTGTTGAGTGTCTTTGCAGATCGAGATCCTTTCTCCGACTCCTTACTGGGGAATGGTTTTCCGTTCCAGTTCGGTCTTGTTGCCTCCATGTAGTCGATATAGGCCTGCAGAAACTCGGGATGCGTAAGCACTGGCACCTGTCCTGGTAGGTTTTTCCGCACGGGGAACTTGATGTGTGGATTCTCGTCTAACACCCAATGCTCTCGACAGCTGCTTCGAGTAATGTCACTGGCGCGTGGCCCGACACTAACCCCGAGTACGATAAGCGTCATCATCATCACCTGCCACTCTTGGAGGCCATGGCGGTCGGCTAAATTCGCAACTGGCTCGGAGAGATGCTCTCTCTCAGGAAGGTGCTTCAGCGTTTCCCACAAGGTGCGTATCTGTTCGTCCGCGACTGGCTGTCGATCCTTCTGGGGGGTGTAATCGAAGCTGTACTGCCCTTCAACCTCCATCACCGGGTTATGATCGATTCGCGTGCGTACAGCAGCGTACTCGTAGAAGTCCTTCCAGTACCGGATGTAGTTCTCCGCGGCTCCATCTGATTTCTCCGCCTTTATGGTATCAATGACCTCCTCCACTTGCTCGTTCACCTCGTATTTTTCATCGGCAGCTTCGTACCGGGCGAAGTGGAGGAGGTTGCTGGTGCCATGGAGATCTTGGATCGTGTGAAGGATCCCTCTCATAGCAGATTCCATCGTTGCGACCGTGGGATCTCGATCACCATTCCGGTTCTTCCGAGAGTCCCGGTACCCATTGAGTAATCCGAGTGTCTCGGGGTGTGTAGTAGGCCACTCCTCGCCGCCTCGATAGCCGAACCCTTGTTCCTTGAGGAATTTGTGTAGCGTCATCTCGTCTCCGTAGTGACGCTTGACGGCCTGGTTCAGACCCCGTGTCTCGAATCCTTTCGAGTTGAGGTACTCGTAGGTGGGTAGATGAGTTGGATCAAGGTTATCGGCTCGCAGTTGCTCTCGAAGCTCAACTGGCAACTGCTCCTCTAAGTATGTCTTATGGTACTGTTCTTCAGGCATGGCTCAGTGGTCCTCAGCGTCCTTCTCACTGTATTCGACGAACTGCTCAAGCTCCACAGCAACTGATTCAACTGCCGGGTCATCTCCGTACTCCACGAGCGCTGCGAGAGCCAGTGCCCGAGGAAATGACTTCGACGAGTGCTTGATAATGCGGACTAGCTGCTCGGCGTTCTCGTTGACGTATTGTTCGGGATCCTTGGACGTCTTCATACGCAATACTACCTTGCGGGCTAGTATTAGCCGCGTTTGAGCGGAGACACCTCCACAGGGAAGGTTTTATTAATCGTCATTCGCCGCCAGAAGCACCTCTGACGAGGTTTTAAAAATAACCCGTTCAAACCGTGTTCATGCGAAGGAACGACATTATTGATCTACTGAAGAAGAAACCCGGTTACGAGATCGTCTATCTGTTACTTCGTGGACCGCAACGACGACAAGACCTTGCTGATCACATCCGCGCAGACGGTGGAACGTTAGAACGATGGTTGAACGCAGCTTCGAACAAAGGCCTCGTAACGATTAGTGCTGACCTCAGAATGAATCCACAAACACAGGTGGAAGAAAAGTACGTGGAAGTCACGCTTAATCGTGACATCCCGGACGATCTGATTTCCGTGATAGAATCCCGGGGGAGGCGTGGCTTCCGAAATTCAGTTCCAGAATTCACTGACACAGGAGTCGTTCACCACTGGGATGACCCTCACACCTTGGAAACCAAGTGACGTTCATCTAACTCTCAACGCCGAGGATTGTTCCCCATCACACATCTCTGGACTACTACTCTCTCCTGCCAGAAGATTTGATGTTTATATATCTCCCTTTGACATACTGACAACAGCGTTACTACTCTAACTCCCCCTATTCTCGGTTTCATGTTGAAGCCCCGGAAACTCGAAAACCGCCATACGGCAGCGAATGAATTCGGAGCAAGTCACAATCCTCCGAGTATCTTCTTATCCGATCCAAGCTCAGTCACCCGATTTTTCTTCTAAGCAAAACCTGCGTGGCTGTCAACGAAAAACAGACAAACAGAAACGATATGGAACTCCACAGGAAAAGTCATTCTCACCCGACAATCTAGCTTTTAGTAGGCGTGTTCACTTTTCTGCCACGGAATCCAAGTTACTCCCGGGAGGATTTGTCATCTAGTCGTCCATTTCTGGACCCCTCAATCCTGTGGCTCGGACGCGTACCCTTCTCGGTTACTCAGTTGCTTCGACGAAGTCTTTCGCCGTATTGATCACCTCTGCATCTCCCCCGAGCGTTTCGATGAGTGGCTCTATGTCTTCGACTGCATCTAGCAGTTCTGGGTTCTCCTTCGCCAACCGGAGTAACTCGCGGCGCTGTTTGGATTCTTCCTTTTCGAGTTCATCAACAGCGTCGGGTTCCATTGCCTGGTGACACCAGACGCAGAACGGTTCGTCGCGGGGGGTTTCTTTATCGCACCGGGGACACGTGAGCGGTGTCCGATCTTCCGTTTTTTCTGTCTCCACGTCCAGACCCTGAAGTTCTGCGTACTGGTTGTTCTCGTTCTCGGGGCCGAATGCTGCGATGTACCGCCGCGCGTGGTCGGATGTCGGCGTTCTGCCTTGGCGCTCGTTGATGAACGATTCATTGGCTCCCTGTTTAGCGAGCCAGTACGTGTTCGACTTTCTGAAGTTGGTCGGCGTTACGGGCTTGTCGATGTCAGCTCGACGCCCCGCTTCCTTGAAGCGGCCGAGGAAGGTCTGGTAGCTAGCGTTGTCGTACGCGTCATCCAGGTTGCACCAGAGGTATGCCTCGTCGTCATCCGGTGCGGGGTGCTCACTGAGCCACTGCTGCAAGTGGGGGGTGCTGTTGATCAGTGTGACGGAGTGTTCCCCTTGTTTCCCGTCGAGAATGATCTGTATTCCATGGTCGGCATCGTTGACTTGGCCCATCCGGACCTCGTGCATTTCTTGTCCTCTCGGCCCGAGTTCGTGGGCGACCGTGATGAGTGCCTTGTCGCGTTTATTGGTCGTTCCTTCGTCAGCCATCCGCTTGGCCTCCTCCCAGTCCAGCATGTCCGTCCGACTGGGTGAGGGGTCGTAGGAGTTGCTGGTGCCTGTCGGAACCCACGCTAGTGAGTCCGGCATCTCATCATCAGCCATCTTGAGGACACGCTTCCCGAAGATCCGAAGGGCGACTCGGTAGTCCTGGTTCGTCTCTTCGCTGAACTCAGGTGGAGCGCGTTCTCGGTTGATCCAAACGACGATCTCTTCGGCAGCGTCTCGACTTTCGAGCGCGTCTGCGAGCCCGCCGACCTGCTCTGCCATGATGACGCAGTGGCGGAGCAGTTTGAGATGCCTGTAGTCGCCGTACTTCGAACTGAGCAGGTCCAACTGCCGGCTGAATTCGAGAAGGACCTCGGCATTGTCTTCTGAGATCGACGGTGCGTCGTCCTCAAGTGGCTCATCGGACAGACCTGAACGTTTCTTGATTCGTTTTTGGAGGTGTTCGATTTGGTCTCTGGTCCCCATCTTCATTTATTACTTTGAAGTGCAGGGCTTTAACCTTCAGCCCTAAAGCCGGCCCTTGGCTTTCTCCCGATTCCGTCACGGTGAGCGCCTCGTTGTGATCGTAATTACTTGGTGCCGTCCCAGCCCGTTACGGAACGCAGACAGGCGTTTCGAGAGACCTCGAACCGTTCGGTTCGGTCCCGCGAGCGGGCACCGCCGGATCAGTTGGTCGCGGTGGTCACGTAGCCGTCGAAGTTGAGGATCACCCGCTGCGCGAAGTCGCCGAAGATCGCCTTCCCCGTCGGCGACCGGCTCCTGCCGACGATGAAGGCGTGGTCGCAGTCGTACTCGTCGCCGGCGTTGATCACGCGCTTGGCGCGCTCGTCCTCGTCGGCGACCGTCACGGCGATGTCGAACTCGGCGTCGAGTCCGTCGAGGACGTCCTCGGCCACGTCGCGGATGTCGTCGACCGCGGCCTCCAGGATGGCGTCGCTGCCGTAACTGACGTTCTCGACCCGGCCGACCGATTCCAGCGTTTCGAGGTCCGCCTCGTACGACTCCTCGTCGAGGAACGCGAGCAGCAGCAGGCCGGCGTCGGTGGCGGTCGCGTACTCGCCCGCCTCGCGCAGCAGATTCCTGTGGGTGTCCGTGTCCTCGAAGACGACGAGCCCGTGGTTCATACTCCCACACGAAGTCGAACTGGTATAAAACCATCGGGGACGGGTCCCGTCCGGTGCCTCCCTCGGGACCGGTGTCCCGGGGAGCGAGATTGTTAAGTAGTGTTCGCCGCCTCTGTGGAACAAATGGCAGAGCCAGCCGACGACGGGCCGACGACGAAGGTCGGGCGACTCCTCGAGCGCTACGACCTCGGGGCGGAGTTCGGCGAACGACTCGAGGCCGCCTGGCTTGGCGAGGGCGTCGAGCGGCGCAGCCTGCGCGACCTCGCGGACCTGTTCAACCGCGAACTGCTCGCGGCCGCGATGGAAGAGGCGGGGATGGCGGCGCTCGACGGCGAGGTCGAGAACATCTATCGGCTGCTGACCGACGACGAGGTCTCCAGCGGGATGCGGACCGACGCCCGCCGCCGGCTCGACCGCAACGGCGTCGACGTCGAGTCGCTGGAGCGGGACTTCGTCTCCTACCAGGCGATCCGAACGTACCTGAAGGACGTCCGCGAGGCGGAGTACGACGACTCGGCCGGCGACGACCGGGTCGAGAAGGTCGCCGAGAGCGTCCGGCGGCTGCGGGCCCGCACCGTCTCGGTCGCCGAGGGGAACCTCGACCAGCTCCGGAACGCCGACGAGCTCGCGCTCGGCGAGAGCCGCGTGCTCGTCGACGTCACCGTGCTCTGCGAGGACTGCGGTGCCCAGTACTCCTACGACGAACTGCTCCAACGGGGCGGCTGCGACTGCGAAGCGTGACGGTCGGGTCCGCGAACCCGACGGTCAGATCTCGGTGACGCGGTCGTACTCGTCGTCGAGCGCCTCGGCGTCCTCGATCAGCAGCGCCACGACCAGGTACGGCGCGAAGTCCGCGAAGTAGTCGACCAGCCCGGCGATCCGCTCGGAGTCGATGGCCTCCAGCGAGTCCAGCAGCATGAACGGCACCTCCTCGTACAGTTCGTGGACCAGGTAGCCCGCCAGCGCGAAGATCAGCCCGGTCACCTCCCGCTCGCTCTCCGAGAGGTGGTCGACCGTGTCCTCGTAGGTCGCGCCGTTCCCGGTCGTGCGCACGACGTGGAGCTCGAACTGGGTCCGCTCGACCTTCTGGCGCCCCTCCCGGACCTCCCGGTTGACCCGCTCGATCCAGATGCGGTCGATGTTCTCGTACGCGAGGATGTCGAGGATGGCGGCCATGTGCTCGTTGAACTGCTCGATGGCCTCCTGCTCGACCTGGTCGATCCGCGTCCGGAGGTCGACCAGCTCGTCGCCGATCTCCTCGCGGCGCTGTTCGAGCGTCGACTCCTCGTCGAGCTGCTCCTCGATGACCTGTATCTCCTCGGTGATCGAGTCGAGCTCGGACTCGAGCTGGCCGAGCTCGAACTCCAGCTCGTTTGCCTCGCGGTGGTGTTCGAGCACCTCGCTGGTGCCGTCGTCGGCCTCCTCGACCTCCTCCTCGAGCGACTCGATGTCCTCGCGCAGCTCCTCGGCCCGGCGCTTGTGGTCCTCGAGGCGCCGCTCGCGCTCCTCGATCTCGTCTTCGAGTCCCTCGACTCGCTGCTCGACCGTCTGACGCCGCTGGACGCGCTCGCGGCGCTCGCGGCGCTCGTCCAGCAGCGACTCGATGTCGTCCTCGAGCTCCGAGACGGCCTCGATCTTCTCGGCGCGCCGGTCCTTGAGCTCGTCGAGGGTGGTCTCGATGTTCGACTGGGCGACCGTCGACCCGCAGGTCCAGCAGGTCACCTCGGGGTCGGCGTCGACCAGCTGGTCGGTCACCGAGCCGTCCTTCACCTGGGTGCCGCCGTCGTGCTGGAAGACCCGCTCGTCGTGGGAGTCGAGCATCTCCTCGTTGAACGAGATGGCGCTCTGGAGCTGGCTGATGTCGGCGTCGAGCCGCTGCTTCTCGTCGCGGAGCTGCTGGAGCCGCTCGTCGATCTCCTCGTCGGGCTCGGGGGCGTCGGGCAGCTCCTCGAGCTCCTCGCGTCGCTCCCGGAGCTCGGCCCGCAGCGAGTCGAGGCTCTCCTCCTCGGTGTCGATGTCGTACCGGACGTCCTCGAGCTCCGAGCGCGTCTCCCGGAGCTCCGCGAGCGCGGAGTCGACCTCGTTCTCGCCCGTCGACTCGGCCGGATCGTCGTCGAGCGACTCGATCTCGGCCTCCTTCTCGGCCAGCGCCTCGCGGGTCTCCTCGATCTCGGCCTCGAGCTCGCTCCGGCGCTGCTCGAGCTCCGGAAGATCGCGCTTGCGGTCCTCGATGTGCTCGAGCTGGGCGTCGATCTGGTCGCGCTCGGCCTTCAGCGACTCGATCTCGGCCTCGATCTCGTCGGTGTCGATCGGCCGCATGATGATCTCGCGCAGGTCGTCGCCGCGGGCCACCGCCCGGCGGGCCTCGTTCTGCTCGAGCAGGAACGCGAACAACTCGGCCAGCGACGGGTCGTCGAGGTAGCTGTCGCCCGATCGGACGACGGTGTCCCCGTTGCGTTCGAGGGTCCGCCGGTAGGTCTCGTCGCCCACCCGGAGTTCGACGACACCCGCCTCGGCGTCGCCTTTCAGGGTCGTCTGGTCGCTGCCCATCGCGGTCATGATGGCCTGCAGGAACGACGTCCGGTTCGTCGCGTTCCGCCCCGCGAGGACGGTGACGCCCGGCGAGAGCTCCACGTCGGTCTCGTCGATGCCGCCCACGTTCTCGGCGTGGAGGGCGGCGACGTCCTGGCTCGCTTGGTTCATACGCCTAAGTACGGTAGCGATAGTATAACGATTTCCCTTACGAGGTGTCACGATATTCCGAATATTACCGGGTTGTTACCGGAAACGCCGCCGTTCCCGCCCGAAAAGCAACCGAACATCCTCTCGAGCGGCATCAGATGAACGTCCGTCAAGTTTCCTGTGGTTCATCGACAGCGCGATCGGCTCGACGTCGGCAGTGAGCGATGTAACTGTGATTCGGTTCGGGCTGGTCACCACCCATCGAATGCCGCCACATGGTATGCATATTGGACATTACAATTTACCGTCCAATACAGAGAATAAAATCCGCGGACCGGGTGAACGACGCGATAACGGACGCGATGCGGCAATTTAGTATGGGATTTCTGAGGTGACTGGTGTCTCAGATAATTACTGGCGGAAATAAATGGGGGTGCCCCGTCAACCGTCGATTCGATCGTCGCCGGGCGCGCCGCCCGGTCGGTAGTCGCGGCTGATCCGCTTCCGCTCGCCGGCCCGGAACCGGTAACAGTCGACCGCGGCCGGCACGAGCGACTCGCCGGTGCCGGGAGTTCGACGATCGTCGCATAAAGGTTCATGTACTGTCGAACCGTCCCTGGATTCCATGGAGACGAACTGCGCCCGCTGCGCCGGTCGCATCAGACGCGTCAACGGTACCGTGACCTGTCGGAACTGCGGTTACGCGCCGCCACACGGCGCCGACTGACGCGACCTGCGCCGAGAGACGACTGTCGTACCGAACGGAAACTAGCGAATCGGACGCGAACCATCGACCCCGCGTCTCGCTCGGGGGTCCGGAGTCGGCGACCCACCGTCCGGGTCGCTGTGACGGCTTCCGGGGGTTACCTGAACTCCGGCCCGTCGACGGCCTCGTCCTCGGCGGTCCGCCAGTCGTGCTCGGCGCTCCACGACAGGTCGCGCTCGGCCTTCGCGGTGGTGAACGCCGACGCCTCGCCCTCCAGCGCGCTCGCGTCCGGCCCGTCGTCGTACAGCGCCTCGAACAGCCGGGCGGTCTCGACCCCGAGGTAGTTCTCCGGGGCGTGACACAGGTACGGCTCGTGGCCGTCGAGGTCGGCCCGGAGCGCGGCCTTGACCATCCCCGCGAAGTCCCGGACGTCGACGTACGACCAGAAGTTGCCGACCCCCTCCGCGTCGGGCGCGCCGTCGGGGGCGTCCGCCAGGTCGTCGAGGTCGAACGCCGCCCGGACGTCGGCGACCCGGTAGCGCCCGGGGTACTGTATCCACGAGGGGCGGATCGACGCCACGGGCACCCCGTCGCGCCGGGCCACCATCGCGGCGACCGCCTCGCCCGCCACCTTCGAGGCGCCGTAGGGGTCCTCGGGCCGGAGCGGGTGGGCCTCGTCGATGGGGAGGTACTCGGGCTCCAGCACGGAGTCGGCGAACGGGAAGCCGTAGGCCGACTCGCTGGAGGCCCAGACGACCCGCGCGCCGGCCCGGCCGGCCGCGTCGAGCACCGCGTACGTGCTCAGGACGTTGTTCTCGAACACCCGCGACCCGGCGTGGTTCAGCGGGTCGGGGATGGCGGCCAGGTGGACGACCGCGTCCGGGGCGGCGTCGGCGACGAGCTCGGCGGTCTCGCCGCCGTCGGTCAGGTCGACCGCGAAGAAGTCCGCCCCCGCGGGGACGTCGCCCTCGGGGAGCCGCCGGTCGAGGCCGACGACGTCGTACCCGCCGTCGACCAGCCTGTCCACGACCCATCGGCCGGCGCCACCCAGCGCTCCGGTGACGACGACGCTGTCTCCGTTGGCTGTCACGGTCGGGAGAACGTGGACCCCGGTAATGAATCCCGCGATGGCGGCGTCGCCGTCCGAGACTGCCGTGGTCGCCGAACGACACACCGCCGGCACGTCCACTCGAACGGGAGTGTGCTTCCGACTCGGCAAGCACGGCCGACTCGGCGAGGTTCCGGTCCCGCAGGTACTCCTCCTCGGCCGCGACGAACTCCGCGAACGCGTCGCGAGCCGCCTCGGTCTGAAGCGTCCGGACCCGGGGGTCGAGCAGGAACCCCCGGAACGCCTCGTCGACGTCGCCCGACCCGGACGCCTCGACGACCGTCTCGATGGTGTCGACGTGCGCGTTCACCAGCGACCGGACCGGCCGGGGGAACCCGCGCCGGCCAGCTATCGCGAACGGGTGTTCTGACATCCAGAACGCTTATGCCGGTCGGCCGCAAGAATTACCTAACCATGGAGGCCAAACACCCTGTTCGCACGACCGAAAAGACGCTCCGGCTGGTCGAGGAGCTGATGGAGCAGGGCCAGTGTCGGGTGACCGAACTCGCCGACGAGCTCGACATGGGCAAGAGCACGGTCCACAACCACCTGACCACGCTCCGGGAGCACGGCTACGTCGAGCAGGTCGGCGAGGAGTACCGGCTCGGGCTGAAGTTCCTGGAAGTGGGCGGCAACACCCGCAAGTCGATGGAGATCTACCAGGTCGCCGAGCCCGAGATCAAGCTGCTCGCCGAGGAGACCGGCGAGCTCGCCAACCTGCTGGTCGAGGAGCAGGGGCTGGGCGTCTACCTGATGCGCGCCAAGGGCGAGAAGGCCGTCGACCTCGACACCTACGCCGGCCTCCGGGTCAACCTCCACACGACCGCGCTCGGCAAGGCCATCCTCGCGTACCTCCCCGAGGAGCGGGTCGACGAGATCGTCGAGCGCCGCGGCCTGGAGCGCAAGACGGCCGCCAGCATCGGGACGCGCGAGGAGCTCGACGAGACGCTCGCCGAGGTCCGCGAGCGGGGCTACGCCATCGACGACGGCGAGCGCCTCGAGGGGCTGCGCTGCATCGCCGCGCCCGTGAAGTCGTCCTCGGACGAGGTGCTGGGCGCTGTCAGCGTCTCGGCGCCCGCCCGCCGGGTGAGCGACGACGACCTCCACGGCGACCTCTCCGAGCGCGTGCTCAACGCCGCGAACGTCATCGAGCTCAACGTCAACTACTGACCGGCGCTCCGCGCCGGTCGTCGGTTCCCGCTGTTCTGTATCGGTGAACGACCGGCCGGCATTTCAGAACGGGGTGGCGCGCCATCCCGATTCGACGGCTCGCGCCGTCCGGCTGTCCTACTGGTCGCCGCTGCCCCAGCCGTAGGCCTGCCAGCCGCCGTCGGCGTACAGCACCTCGCCCGTGACGAAGTTGTTCCGCCCGACCAGGAACAGCGCGCACTCGGCCATCTCCTCGACGGAGCCGAACCGGCCCAGCGGCGTCCGGTCGCGGATGTCGTCGTCGGTGTAGCCGCCCGAGCTCTGGGTCTGGTCGGTGATCTCGGTCCAGATGAACCCCGGCGCCAGCGCGTTGACGTAGACGTCGTGCTCGGCCCACTCGACCGCGAGGGTCCGGGTGAGGTTGTTCACGCCAGCCTTCGACGCGCAGTACGGCGACCGGAGCTGGAGCCCGCGCCCGCCCATCAGCGACGAGACGTTGAGGATGGCGCCCTCGCCGTCCTGCTCGATCATCCGGCGGCCCGCCGCCCGACAGCCGATGAACGTCCCGACCAGGTCGACGTCGACGACCTCTCGCCACGCCTCGACGTCGAACTCCTCGGCCGGGCCGAGCGTCGTGACGCCGGCGTTGTTGACCATCACGTCGAGCCGGCCGAACTCCTCGACCGTGGTCTCGACCAGCGCGGCCATCTCGTCCTCGTCGGTGACGTCGGCCTCGACGCCGATGGCGGTGCCGCCCGCCTCCTCGATCTCCTCGGCGACCGCCTCGGCGCGGTCGGCCGACCGGGAGTTGACGACGACGTTCGCGCCCTCCGCGGCGAATCGCTCGGCGATCCCCTTCCCGATGCCCTGGCTCGACCCGGTGACGATCGCGGTCTCTCCGCTGAGTCGCTCGCTCATACCCGATAGCACCGGCGACCGGCGACTTGGTTCTGTCGGTGCGGGGCGTCCGGCGAGCCGCTTCCGACCGGTCGCGGTCCGGAACAGGGGGCCGGCGCCGGGTCAGAGCCCGTACAGTTCCTTCGGCCGGTCGTAGGCGACGCGCCGGACCAGTCGCTCGGCGTTGTCGTACGGAATCTGCCCCCGTTCGACCATCCGGCCGACGACGTTCGCCAGGGTCCGGCGGAACATCTCGAACCGCGAGCCGTACGACACCAGCTTCCGGGAGTCGCTGACCATCCCCGCGAAGTTCGCGAGCAGGTCGACCGAGGCGACCCGCTCCAGCTGGTTCGCGATGCCGAACGGGCTGTCGTTGAACCACCAGGCCGGCCCGACGCTCACGTTGGGGTACGCCCGGGCCACCACCGTCGCGTCCGGGTAGTGGGTCGGGTCGAGCACGTAGAGGACGATGTCCATCTCGCCGTCGAACCGGTCGAGGAAGTGGTCGAGGTCCGCGACCAGGTCGACGTCCTGGGTCGAGACGTCGCCGCCGGCGTTCGGGCCGAGTTCGTCGAACAGCGACGCGCGGTAGTCCCGGACCGCGCCGACGTGGAGCTGGGTCACCCAGCCGGCGTCGCTGTTGAGCTCGCCGACGAACTCCAGCAGGAACGCCCGGTAGTCCTCGACCTCCCCGGGCGTGAGGTTCTCGCCCCGGCGGGCCTTCTCGTACACCGCGGCGGCGCGCTCGCGGCTCACTGGCTTCGAGACCGGGTCGGTCCCCGTCCCGACGTCGCAGGCGACGCAGCCGCGCTCGGCGAAGTAGTCGTGGGTCGCCGCCAGCGCGTCCAGGAAGGCCCCGAAGCCGCCGCCCGCCACGTCGACGTCGGTGGCCGCGTCGAGGTCCGCGACGAACGACGACCACGCCGCGGCGTCGATCTTCAGCGCCCGGTCGGGCCGCCACGTCGGCCGGACGTCGACGCCCTCGATTTCCTCGACGGCGCGCTCGTGGTACGCGAGGTCGTCGGTCGGGTCGTCGCTGCTGCACAGCACCTCGACGTCCATGTCCCGGAGCACGGCCTGCGGTCGCATCTCCGGCTCGGCGAGCCGGCGCTCGGTCTCCTCCCAGATCTCGTCGGCGGTCTCCGCGCTGACGGGCTTCTCGATGCCGAACCGTCGCCGCAGGTCGAGGTGGACCCACTCGTAGGTCGGGTTGCCCGCGAAGTCGGGGAACACCTCGGCCAGTGCGTCCCACTTCTCGCGGTTGGAGGCGCCGCCGGTGATCTTCTCCTCGGGGACGCCGCGCTCGCGCATCAGCTGCCAGACGTAGTGGTCGGTCGCGCCCTCGACCTCCCAGACGTCGCGCCACGGCTCGTTCTCGACGACCTCCGCGAGGTCGACGTGGTTGTGCGGGTCGACGATCGGGAGGTCCTCGATGGCCCGGTAGAGCCGGTGGGCCGCGTCGCCGTCCAGCAGGTACCGCTCGTCCATGAAGGCCATGGGCGGAATTGCTCCGACGCCGCCAATAAAGGTTCGGACGCGGGAGCGAATCATCGTTCCGAGGGAAGCTGACGTAGATTCGCGCCCACAGCCGAACGACCAACCGAACTCCTGGCGGACTGAAAGGGCGAGGAGCGTTCCGGAACCCCGGCGACGCAAGCACTGGACCGAGCGACCGCAGGGAGCGAGGGAAGCGCGCAGCGAGCCGCGGGACCGGAACGCTCCGAGGGCTTTCGAGGTCTCGCTTCGCAAGGCGCTGGACCTCTCGAACGCTACGCCACCCTGCGAGAGTTAAGCCGCGGAAACGTACGAGAACGTGATTTCGAAAGCCCTCGGCGGGCTCGCGGTCGCTGAGCAGGATATCCTCGCTCCCTCCGGTCGCTCGGATAGGGCCTGCTCAGACGACTCCCCTTCGGCGCGAGCCCGCCTCGCCCGTTCAGTCCGCCAGGAGTCGATTGGTCGGCCGGTCGTCGCTCGTGGATCGGTTACCCTCCCCTGACTTTACTCCCCGTCGACCCGTTCCAGCAGCCCCTTCATGTACCCGATGGCGAACAGCCGGCCCGTGTCCGTGTAGCCCGACATCGCGTCCTCGCGGTCCTCCTCGCCGA
Source organism: Halorussus sp. AFM4 (assembly GCF_051194995.1). Taxonomy (NCBI): domain Archaea; kingdom Methanobacteriati; phylum Methanobacteriota; class Halobacteria; order Halobacteriales; family Haladaptataceae; genus Halorussus; species Halorussus sp. AFM4. The sequence continues at coordinate 151,013 of NZ_JBNTJT010000004.1, forward strand.
GCATCCGGGGCACGTGGTCGGGACGGATTGGCCCGTCGAACCCCACGTCGCGGTACGCCTCCATCGCCGCGAGCATGTCGGTCTGGCCCTCCTCGTGCCATGTCTCGACGAACTCCTCGGCGGTCCCCTCGACGTCCCGGAAGTGGACGAAGTGGATGCGGTCGCCGAACCGCCGGATCGCCTCGGGCACGTCTGCGCCCATCGCCGAGAAGTTGCCCTGGCAGAACGTCAGCCCGTGGTTGGGGCTGTCGTGGAGGTCGAGGATGCGCTGCACGTTCTCGACGGAGTTGACCAGCCTGGGGACGCCCCGGACCGACTCGACCGGCGGGTCGTCGGGGTGGAGCGCGAGCTTCACGCCCGCCTCCTCGGCGACCGGGACGACCTCCTCGAGGAAGTAGTCCAGGTTCTCCCAGAGCTCGGCCTCCGAGATACCGGCCGCCGGGTGCTCTGGCGCGCGCTCTGACTGGGCGTGGTCGTACGCCGTCGTCCGGGAGTCGCCCCGGAGCCGGACCGAGTCGGACGTTCGAAGCACGCCCACGGGGTTCTCGGTCCACACCCAGCAGTAGACGTCGATGCCGACCTCGCCCATGTTCCGGAGCAGGCGCTTGACCGTCGCGATCTCCTCGTCGCGGCCCGCCTCGCCGAGCACCGTCCGCGTCATCGGCGGCCGGTCCTCGACCACGTCGAGCGAGAGGCCGTGGTCGGCGAACCGGTTTCTGGTCCGCAGCAGCGAGTCGTACGTCCACCACTCCTCCTCCCCCCAGAACCGCACCACGGCGGTCGAGAGCCCGAGCTGGCGGGCGATGGTCCACCGCCTGTCCGGCCGCGGCGGTAACATCCACGTCGTGTCCATGCCCCCGGATTCGGAAAGCGGCGCCAAATAGGTTTTGTCGCTCGCCGGCCCGAGCACCGCGGGCCGCCTCGGGGTCGCCCTACGTCAGGCGTCCTCGCGGCCCTGCCGCTCGAGGATGTCGACGAACCGGTCGGCGAACTCGACCGTCCGCCGGGGCAGCCCGTACCGCTCGGTCCCCGTACCGTACTCGCGGAGCTCCGAGACCGTCTCCTCGGTGTGGGGCAGCGTCGTCACCGTCTCGCGCACGTCGATCTCGAGGACGCCGTCGTCGTCGGTCTCCAGCCAGGGCTGGGTCCGCTGCCTCTGGTCGTACTCGATGGTGTAGGTCTCGCCGCCGATCGCGGCGACGACGTCGTCGACCGCGCCGACCTCGACGCGGTCGTCGCCGTCGACCAGGACCAGCGTCCCGTCGACGCACTCGGGCTCGTACCGTTTCATGGGGCGGGCTAAACCCGCTCGCTCAATAATACTGTCGTCCCGGCCCGACCGTCACCATCGACTACACCACGCTCGTCGGCGTCGGGTCGAAGCCGGCGGCGGACCGGTCGCGTCACCGCCGAAAAATCGGGCGTGCGGCGCGTCTCAGTGCTCGGCGCTCGCCTCGGGCTCCTCGGTGGCGCCCTCGAGGGGCTCGCTGTCCCAGTACTCGTGGTCCGGGTCCTCGCGGAAGCAGGCGGCCTTCCCGTCGGCGTCGTCGAGGTCGATCAGCCCCGGCGTCTGCTCGCGGCAGGCCTCGCGGGCGACCGGACAGCGGGTGTGGAACCGGCAGCCCGACGGCGGGTCGACCGGGTCCGGCACGTCGATCTCCCGGATCGGCGGCTCCTCGGCGTCCATCGCGTCGAGGTCGAGGTTCGGCGTCGCCCACCGCAACACCTCGGTGTAGGGGTGGCGCGGGTCGTGGATGAGCCGCTCGGCCGACCCGATCTCGACGATCTCGCCCAGGTACATCACCGCGATGCGGCCGTCGCCGTGCTCGGCGAAGTACCGCGCGTTCGAGAGGTCGTGGGAGATGAACAGGAACGAGGTGTCGAACTCCGACTGGAGCTCGAGCATCAGGTCCATGATCTCGATGCGGAGCGAGACGTCGACTGCGCTGATGGCCTCGTCGGCCAGGATGGCGTCGGGGTCCATCAGCAGCGCCCGCGCCAGCGCGACCCGCTGCTTCTCGCCGCCCGAGAGCTGGTGGGGGTACCGGTCGAGGAAGTCGTCGGCCGGCGTCATCCCGACCCGCTCGAGCAGCGAGCGCATCCGGTTCCGGCGCTCGGCCTGGCCGACGTTCGGGTGGGTGTGCCGGAGCGGCTCGGAGAGGATGTTGACGATGCGCCGGTTGGGGTTGAGCGCGCTCCCGGGGTCCTGGTGGATGATCTGGAGCGCCTGGCGGATCTCCTCGTGGGAGATCTCGACGTCGGCGCCGCCGTCCTTGGCCTCCCAGATGTCCTGCCCGCGGTACTCGATCGAGCCGCCGGTCGGGCGCTGGAGCCCGATCATCGTCTTGCCCAGCGTGGTCTTGCCGCACCCCGACTCGCCGAGCAGGCAGACCAGGTCCTGCTCGTGGATGTCGAGCGAGACGCCGTCGACCGCCCGCACCACGTCGGGGTCCTGCGTGAACCGCTCGATGAGGCTCTGCTCCTTGTCGAAGTGGACCTCGACGTCGTCGAGCGACAGCAGCGGCGTCTCGCCGCCCGCCCGGGCCCGCTCCTCGACCGTCGATCGACCCGTCTCGACCGGTCGGTCGTCGAACTCCTCGGCGGTCTCGCCGAAGTTGAGCGGGATCTCCTCACGGGCCTCCTGCCAGTGGTGGCACGCCGTCCGGTGGGTGCCGCCGTCGCCGTCGATGGCGGCGAACGGCGGGTCGTCGGTCCGGCACTCCTCGGTCGCGAGCGGACACCGCGGGTGGAACCGGCAGCCCGACGGCAGGTTGACCGGCGCCGGCCCCTCGCCCTCGATGGGCTGCATCTCGGTCAGCGGCGCGTCGAGGTTGGGCGTCGCGTTCAGCAGCTTCCGGGTGTACGGGTGCGCGGAGTCGCCGATGATCTCGTCGCGCGGGCCGATCTCGGCGAACTGGAACGCGTAGATGATGGCCATCCGGTCGGCCAGCGACGCGACCAGCGGGAGGTCGTGGGTGATGAAGATGATGGTCAGGTCGTACTCGGTCTGGAGGTCGTCGAGCAGCTGCAGGATCGACCGCTGCATCAGCAGGTCGAGCGCCGCGGTCGGCTCGTCCATCACCAGCACCTCCGGGTCGAGCACCATGCTCAGCGCGATCAGCGCGCGCTGCTGCATCCCGCCCGACAGCTCGTGGGGGTAGGAGTCGAGCACCCGCTCGGGTTCGAGGTAGAGGCTCTCGAGCAGCTCGCGCGCGAACTCCAGCCCCTCCGAGACGTCCTTGTCGTGGGCCTTCAGGGTCTCCTTGAAGTGGGCGCCGACCTTCATGGTCGGGTTGAACGAGCTCATCGCGCCCTGGAACACCATCGACACCTCCTCCCAGCGGAACTGCCGGAGCTCCTCGTCGGACAGCTCCAGGACGTCGACGGTCGAGCCGTCCTCCCGGTTGTACCGGATGCTCCCGGTGAGCTTACCGGGGTCGGGGACGGCGTCGAGCAGCGCGGAGGCGAACATCGACTTGCCGCTCCCGCTCTCGCCGACGATGCCCAGCACCTCGTGCCGGTCGATGTCGACGTTGACGTCCTCGAGGACGTACGTCTCGCCCTCGCTGTAGGTGACGTTCGTGTCTCTGATCTCGAGGATGGGGTCCTCGACGACCTCGTTCGATACCGCCTGATCGCTGGATGAACTGTCGACAGCCATGTTACATCATCCCCGTGGTCGACGAACTGCTCTCCTCCTCGACCGACTCGGACTCCCCGGTGAGGCGGGTCCGGACCCGGGGGTTGAAGATCCGGTCCATCCCCTGGCTCACCAGGATGAGCCCGAAGGCCAGTCCCACGATCGCGACGATCGGGACGAGCAGCCAGTAGAGCGTCTCCATGCCGAACAGGGCGCCGTTGCTGTACGCGTTGTTCAGGGTGACGCCCCAGTTCTGTCCCGAGTAGGGCAGCACGCCGATGAAGTACAGCCCCACCGACGCGAAGATCGTGTAGCGCGCGGCCAGCACGAAGTTGACCATCACGTACGGCATGATGTTCGGGAGCACGTCCTTGAGGATGATGCGGGGCGTGCTCGTTCCCATCGTCCGGGCCGCCTCGACGTAGCTCTCCTCGCGGATCGAGAGCACCTGCGACCGGATCGACCGTCCCAGGCCGGCCCAGTAGTTGATGGTGAGGATCACGCCGAGCAGGATGGGGTTCTCCGGGCTCAGCGTGATGGCCAGCACGATGACCAGCGGGAGGCCGGGGATCGACATGAAGAAGTCCGATATCGTGGTGATGACGGCGTCGACCGTGCCGCCCTTGTACCCCGACACCGTGCCGACCGCGACCGCGACGCCGGTCGCCCACACGCCGCCGGCCAGCACCATCAGCAGGATGAACGGCGTGGAGTCGATGATGAGCGCCAGCAGGTCGACCCCCGACTGGGTCGTCCCGAGCGGGTACGACCAGTTCTGGAACGGCTGGAGGAGCCGCGGCGCCTGGCTCGGGTTCGGCTCGCGCCACAGCCCCAGCACCGCCACCAGCGCCATGAGCAGGTAGACGCTCAGGATGAGGATGCCGAGCCGCGTGCGCGAGTCCGACCACGCGACGACCGCGGGCTCGTAGATCATCCGGCGGTACCACTCCTCGAGCCGGTCGCGCCGGCTCATCTCGGCCGCCGACGCCTCCGAGCGCCAGTCGATCTCCTCCGAGGAGGAGTCCGACTCAGTAGCCATCCGAATCACCTGCGCTGATGCGCGGGTCGATGAGTCCGTACGTCATGTCGGCGACGTAGACCGCGACCACCAGGGTGGTCGTGATGACCAGGAAACACCCCATCATGAGCGGGTAGTCGTTCGCGTTGACCGCCTGGATGAGGTAGTAGCCGAGCCCCGGGTACGAGAAGATCTGCTCGAGCACCACGGTCCCGCCGAGCCGGAACCCGATCAGCAGGAGCAGTCCGGTGTACATCGGCAGGATGGCGTTGCTCGCGACGTACCGGGTCGCGATCCGACCGTCCGAGAGCCCGCGGAGCCGGGCGACCTCGACGTACTCCTCGCCGAGCACCTGGATGCCGTTTCCGCGCATGTTGAGCGCGGTCGACCCGATGCCGCCGATGGCGAACGCGAGTATCGGCAGCGTGGCGTGACGCAGCACGCTCACGATGTACTCCGGCGTGAGTCCCGCCTCGATCCCGCGGGCGACCGCGTTCCCGGTCGGGAACACGCGCCACTGGAACCCCAGGAAGAACACGAAGATGACCGCGAAGATGTAGTACGGGACCGACATCAGGAAGATCGACGCTCCCGAGGCCAGCTGGTCGAACTTCGAGCCCTCCCAGTACGCCTGGACGGCCCCGATGAGGACGCCCACGACGAACATCAGCACCGTGGACGTCACTACCAGGAACACCGTCCAGGGCAGTGCCCGCGCGAGCACGTCCATGACGGGTTTGTTCAGCGAGATCGACTGCCCGAGGTCCAGCTGGAACACGCCGACGATGTAGTCGAGGTACTGCTGCCAGAGCGGCGCGTCGGGTCGGATGTTCTGCAGCGCCTCGATGCGGGCGTTGACCTGCTCGGCCGGGACCCCCTGGCGGATGAGCTGGATGCGCAGCTGGGTGAACGGGCCGCCGGGGAGCAACCGGATCAGCCCGAACGAGAGCGTCGCGACTGCGAGGATAGTCAACGGGATTCTGGCCGTCCGTCTGAGGTAGTAGTTCACCATTCTCGTTGATAAACGATAGTGAGGTCCGTGGCTATGAAACTATCCCTTGTACTGGAGGTCGCCCTCGTGGACCCACCACCACTGCGGCCACTTGACCCGGCGGTTCTCGCTGCCCTCGGCGGCGGTGGTCCACTCGTCGTCGGTGGTCCAGGACTGCTCGAACTTCGAGACCAGCCCGAGGAACGGGAGTTCGATGTGGCTGTGCCAGGCGGCCTTCTGGACGAACGGCCGGGCCTTCTCGTCGTTGGGCTGCCGGGCGATCTCCTTGGCGGTCTGCAGCGGGTTGAGCTTCATCTGGCCGCCGTTCCGACCGGGGATGGTCTGGGTGGTGTCGGCCTTCTCCCGGTAGTTGTGACCGCCGCCGATGTCGGAGGCCCACAGCTGGTAGTACAGCGGGAAGTACGGGAACGCCGACCGCGACCCGCCGGGCAGCCAGTAGAAGCTGCCCATCTTGAAGTTGCTGCCGGAGTACTGGCTGAACCAGTCGTTGGTCGGCTTGGTGCTGATCGAGAAGTCGAAGCCGAAGTTGTTGAGCTGGCTGGTGACCGTCTGTGTCATCGTCGTCCAGTCGGTCCAGCCCGCCGGCGAGTAGTAGTTGCCGCCGAGCGTGTTGCCGTTGCTGTCCTGCCAGGTGCCGCCCTTCTTGGAGTAGCCGGCCTCCTCGAGGAGCTTCGCCGCCCTGTCGGTCTGGCTCGACTTGGCGCCGTAGGTCTCGAAGTCGCCGTACCAGTCGCCCAGCCAGTCCTTCTGGTCCTTGGGCGCGATGCCGCACGGGATGGGCGCCACGAACTTGGTCCGCGGGCCGGCGTTCTTGACCAGCTGCTCGCGGTTGATGACGTGGGCGATCGCCTGCCGGACCTTCCGCTTGCCGAAGTCGGGGTCGTTGTGGTTGAACACGATGCCGTACCCCCACTTGGCCGGGATGTTGACCTCGACCACGTGGTCGGGGAACCGGTCGGCGATCTCCGGCGGCGTGAACAGGCTCGGCGCCGCGTCGATCTGGTCGCCCGCGATGAGCGCCTGGTGCTGGGGCGTGTTCCCGCCGAAGCTCTCGATGGTGAAGTTCTTGAAGTTGACGTTCCCCGCGTTGTAGAACCGGTCGTTGCGCTCGAACTCGAACGCCTGGCGGCCCTTGCTCACGAACGACCACATGCCGGTGGCCACGGGGTCCTCGTAGGCCCACTGGAGGTACTCCGACTCCGACTTGTCGAGCCACTCGCTGTGGACCTCCTTCTTGGTGTCGGCGAAGAAGTTCGTGAGCTCGAACTTGATGATCTGGGGGTTCGTCGGCCCCGACAGCATCAGCTTCGCGGTCCGATCGTCGACGATCTCGTAGTCGTCGAGGTAGCCCCAGAGGGTGTTGCCGGTCTTCTTCGCGAGCTGGAGCTGGACCTCGAGGTCCTCGGTGGTCCAGTCGTCGCCGTCGTCCCACTTGAGGTCCTCGCGGAAGGTGAGCGTGACCTCCTGCCCGTCGATCTGCAGCTCCTCGAGCGCGCCCTTCAGGAACTTCTTCTTGTTGAACGAGTACTTCAGGAACGGCGCGAAGACGCTCCGGTGGGCGGGCCAGCTGAAGTTCTGGCTCGCCGCCTGGTTGAAGTGGAGGTCGACCGGGTTGCCGGTGTAGGCCGCGACGTACTCGACGTCGTGGACGTTGACGTTCGACCCCTCGGTCGTTTGGGTGCCGTCGCCGCCGTCGCCCTCGGTGGTGTCCGACCCCGAGTCGGTCGTGGTATCCTGCGGTTCGTTACCGCCGGAACAGCCGGCCAGCGCGGCCATGCCCGACGACCCGGCCACCGCGAGCATCGTGCGGCGGCTAATCGTATCGCTATACTCGCCCCGTCCGCTGTCGGATGACATAACACTGTATATGTTAACATAGGGGGTGATAAACATTGTGATGGTCATTCATGACTCATCGGCGGAATCCGGCGTTCGCACCGGCACGGCCGGTGGGACGCCGCTCGACGCGCGCCGGGTCGCTCGGCCGTCGGTCGAGACGCCCGAGCCACACCGCCGATTGCGAGTCCGGTCGGTCGTCCCGGGAACGGCCATCACCGCGGTACAGCGTCCGTTCGACGGGTGTGAGGCGACGAACATAACTCTTTTCCGGGCCGGCGACGCGCCGGGCATACGTCGATGAACGAGTACGACGACTGCTGGCTCCGGTACGACCCGGTCGCGGACGACGAGCGCCGCGACGCCTACCGGCGGCGATGCGCGCACGCGTACGTCGCGGAGAAGGCCCCCGAACTCGCCGCGGTCCGCGACGAACTCCGGCGGGCGCTCCCCGACCTGCTCGGCGAGGAACCGCACCTCTGGCAGCACCCGCCCGAGACCGTCGAGGGGTTCCTCGCCGTGGGCACCCCCGACGACATGGCGATGATCGCCGAGTCGGTCCCGGTCGAAGCGGTCGAATCGCTCGCCGACGGGGGCTACCTCCTCCGGTCGGCGACGTGGAACGGCGCGGACTGCCTCGTCGTGACCGCCCCGACCGACCGGGGCCTGGTGTACGGCACCTTCCGGCTCCTGGGGCTGCTGAGCGCGGGCGCCCTGGTCGACGACCTGGACGTCCGCGAGGAGCCCGCCCACGCCCACCGGCTCATCGACCACTGGGACACCCCGTTCCGCCGGTCGGTCGAGCGCGGCTACGGCGGCGAGTCCATCTTCGACTTCGAGCGGCTCCCCGACCTCCGGGAGCGCTACGAGGACTACGCCCGCCTCCTCGCGTCGGTCGGCGTCAACGGCGTCGTCCTCAACAACGTCAACACGACCAAGCCGCCCCGGGCGAGCGCCAACGAGGCGTTCGACGCGTTCGAGGGGTGGCAGCTGCTCGAATCCCGCCGGCTCGAGGACCTCACCGGCCTCGCGTCGGTGTTCAGGCGCTACGGCATCCGGACCTACCTCTCGGTCAACTTCGCGGCGCCGATGCTGGTCGGGGACCTCGACACCGCCGACCCGCTCGACGAGGACGTCCGGGCGTGGTGGCGCCGGAAGGCCGACGAGGTGTACGACCTGATCCCCGACTTCGGCGGCTTCCTGGTCAAGGCCGACTCGGAGGGCCAGGCCGGCCCCTACGACTACGGTCGCGACCACGTCGACGGCGCGAACGCCATCGCGCAGGCGCTGGAACCCCACGGCGGCCGGGTCTGGTGGCGCGCCTTCGTCTACGGCTCCCACGAGGACCGGGCGGTCCAGGCCTACGAGACGTTCGAGCCGCTCGACGGCGAGTTCGCCGACAACGTCACCGTCCAGGTCAAGAACGGCCCGATCGACTTCCAGCCCCGCGAGCCGGTATCGACGCTGTTCGGCGCGATGCCGGAGACCGACCTGGCCCTGGAGCTCCAGATCACCGGGGAGTACACCGGCCAGGGCGTCCACGCGACCTACCACCTCCCGATGTGGAAGGAGGTGTTCGAGTTCGACACCCGCACCGACGGCGAGGGGACGCCCGTGAAGTCGCTGTTCCGCGGCGACGGCGAGGGGATCGTCGGGGTCGGCAGCGTCGGCGAGGACCACAGTTGGACCGGCCACTACCTCGCGCAGGCGAACCTCTACGCCTTCGGCCGGGCGGCGTGGGACCCCGACCTGTCGGTCGAGGGAGCCACCGAGGAGTGGGCCCGCCGGACGTTCGGCGCCGACGAGGCGGTCGTCGACACCGTCACCGAGATACTCCGCGCCTCCTACGAGGCCAACGTCGACTACACTACCGGCGGCCTCGGACTGATGCACATGATGCACAACGGCGAGGAGTACCTGGAGAACCACTACTACCCCTCGCCCGGCGAGTGGCCCGGTTACCACGGCGCGACCGCGGACGGCGTCGGCGTCGACCGTACTTCCAGCGGGAGCGGCTACGCCGCCCAGTACCGAGACCCGGTGGCCGAGCGCTACGAGTCGGTCGAGACCTGCCCCGATGAGCTGCTGCTGTTCTTCCACCACCTGCCGTGGGGCCACGAGCTCGCCGACGGGACCACCGTGATCCAGCGGCTCTACGACAACTGCTTCGCGGGCGTCGCGGAGGTCGAGCGCCTCCGGGAGCTGTGGAACGACCTGGAAGGGAAGGTCGACGACCGGCGCCACCGCCACGTCGCTCGGCGCTTCGACGAGCAGCTCGCGCAGGCCGAGCGGTGGTGCGAGGCGCTCACCGACTACTTCTACGAGCACTCGGGCATCCCCGACGAGCACGGTCGTGTGCCGGCCGAGTAGCGTCGGCACCACTAGGTTTTTGACGCGCGTCTGCCGACTACACGATATGTCGAAGACGTCGGCGCTGCTTGACCTGGTCTGCGCCCAGCGCAGGCAGATGCGGGTGATCATCGGCGTGCTGGCCGCGATGGGCTTCCTCCTCGCGCTCTCGATCCCGTTCGTCGGCCCGGGCGACCGGGTGTACCCCATCCTCATCATCGACATCGTGCTCGTGGTCGGGCTGTTCGCCCTCTTCAGCGGGGCCTACTGGTACTGCACGAAGCGCGCGATGGACGACGACTGACTCCGCTGCGACAGGAGAGCGGCTCTTTCTACGACGCGTCCGCGAGGAAGTCGGCCGTCTCGGCCGCGAGCTCCCGGACGTCCTCGTCGTCGTCGGCCTCCGCGACCCGCCGGAGGTCGGGCACCGCCGCGTCGTCGCCGAGGTGGCCCAGCGCCCGCACCGCGCGCGCACGCACGACGGTTCTGTCGTGGTCGAGGCACTCGGTCAGCCGGTCGCTCGCCGGCGCGACGACCTCGGGGTCGGCCTTCGCCAGTTCGCCGAGCGCGTCGACCGCGCCGCCCGCGACGCCCGGGTCCACGTCGTCGAGCAGCGCGACGAGGCCCTCCGCCGCGTCGAACGCCGCCTCGGGCTCCTCCTCGGTGACCGCGACCGCGACGTTGACCAGCGTGCGCCGGCCGGACGTCCGGCGCTTGCGCTCGCCCTCCACGTGCTCCGCGATGGTGCGCCGGGTCACCCGGTCGTCGACGAGGTCGCCGACGTCCTCTGGTTCGGGGTCGGGTTCGGTGTCCCGGATCGCCTCGGCCAGTCGGCTCGCGTACGGCGCGACGAGGTCGGGCCGCGCGACCACGAGCTTCCCCAGGGCGGTCGCGGCGGTCAGCTGGACGTCGACGACCTCGGCGTCTGCCGCGCTGACCAGGCCGGCCACCCGTCCCTCCATCGCCGCCGGGTCCTCGCCGGCCACTTCGTCGAGGACCGCGATGGCCCGCAGCGCGATCGCGGCGTTGTCGTCGTCGGCCAGCGCGGCGACGTCGTCGAGGTACGGGCGCACGGCGTCGACGTCCGCCTCGGCGAGGGTCTCGCAGACGTCGACGCCCGTCTGTTTCACCAGCGGGCTCGACGATGCGAGCGCGGCCCGCACCTCGGCCTCGTCGACGTCGTCCGGGCTGACCGACTCGGGGTCGGTTCCGTCGAGCGGCTCCGACGAATCAGTGGTCATGGACGTACGATGCGGTCCGTCCGGTAAATACGTGGGGGTCGGCGGCGCTCACCAGCGGTGGTGGACGTGCTCGTAGACGTGCTCCTCGTAGACGTCCCGGACCCCGCCGCGGGTCTCGTGGGAGAGCGGCGGGAGGTCGGCGGCCGCGACGTTCTCCCGGACGTGGGCGGGCGTCGTCGACCCCGGAATCACCGTGCTCACCGCGTCGTGGTCGAGGATCCACCGGAGCGCGAACTGGGCCATCGTGGCGTCCTCGGGGACGTACTCCCGGAGGTCCGCGACCGCCGCCAGTCCCGCCTCGAACGGGACGCCCGCGAACGTCTCGCCGCCCTTGGTGCCCACGCCCGCGTCGACGCCCTCCTCGGCGGCCGCGCGCCGGTGGTCGCCCTCCGCGAGGTCCGCGACATCGTCGAACGCGTCGGCCAGCAGCCCGGAGGCCAGGGGTACGCGCACGATGAGCCCGACGTCGCGGCGGGCCGCCTCCTCGAAGAACAGCTCGTTCGGGCGCTGGCGGAGCGGGTTGAAGATGAACTGCACCGACTCGACCACCGGGTACTCGATGGCCTTCAGGGCCTCCTCGACCGTCTCGACGCTGACTCCGGCGTGGCGGATCTCGCCCTCGGCCTTGAGTCGTTCGAGCGCGTCGAACACCTCGGGGTCGTAGAACGCCTCGGTGTCGGGGCAGTGGAGCTGGACCAGGTCGAGCGCGTCGACCCCGAGCCGGTCCTTCGAGCCGGCGACCGACTCGGCCAGCCCCTCGGCGGAGTGGCCGCCGTCGGGGTCGGGCGCGGCCTTGGTCGCGACGTAGATCCGCTCGCCGGGGTCCTCGTCGGCCAGCACCTCGCCGATGATGCGCTCGGCCCGGCCGTCGCCGTACACTTCGGCGGTGTCGAGGAAGTTGACGCCGGCGTCCAGCGCCGTCCGCACGGCCTCGCCGGCCTCCTCGTCGCTCACGTCGCCCCAAGCCGGGCCCACGTTCCACGTCCCGAGACCGATCTCGGTGACCTCGAATCCCGTGCTGCCGAGTGTTCGCTTCTCCATACCGACGCCGACGGAGCGCGGCGTCAAAAAACTCCCTCCGGCGGCAGTTCCCTCCGACGGAATCCCGGTTGGCGGAACCCCGGCGGCAACAGAAAGATTATGACACGGGTGTCCAAACCGGGGAGCCACACCGATGGACACGCACACCGTAGCGATAATCGGAACCGGCCCCGACCCGGAGAACCCGACCGTCGACGGCTTCGCGATGGGGTACAGGCACGCCGAGGCGTACGCCAACCACGACCGGTGCCGGCTGGTCGCCTGCGCCGACATCGTCCCGGAGAACGCCGAGGCGTTCGCCGAGACGTTCGACCTCCCGCCGGAGAACGTCTTCGAGGACCACCGCGAGATGCTCCGGGCGGTCGCGCCCGACGCGGTCAGCGTGGCGGTCCCGCCCGAGGTCCACCCGGACGTCGTCGTCGACTGCGCGCGCAGCGAGGGGGTCGCGGCCGTCCACTGCGAGAAGCCGATGGCCTACACCTGGGCCGGCGCCCGGCGGATGGTCGAGGAGTGCCGGGACCGCGGCGTCCAGCTGACGTTCAACCGCCAGCGCCGGTTCGGCCGGCCGTTCACCGAGGCCGAGCGCCTGCTCGACGAGGGGGCGATCGGCGACCTCGAACGGGTCGAGATCGGCTGGGGCGACTTCTACGACACCGGCGCCCACACGGTCGACCTCGCGGGGATGTTCAACGACGACCGTCCGGCCGAGTGGATCATCGCCGGCCTCGACTACCGCGAGGAGGACGTCCGGTTCGGCGTCCACCAGGAGAACCAGATGTGGGCCCAGTGGCGCTACGAGAACGGCGTCCACGGCTGCGTCTCGACCGGCGAGGGGTCGGACTTCGTCGGGGCCGCGCTCCTGCTCCGGGGCCGGGACGGCGCGCTCCGCATCGACGCCGACGGCGGCCCGATGCTCGAACTCGAACAGGACGGCGCCCGACACCCCGTCGACGTCGACGGCGAGACGATGCACCACACGCCCGACGAGGACGGCCGGTTCGGCTCGCGGTTCCACGACCGGGCGGTCGCGGAGGTCGTCGACGCGCTGGAGACCGGCCGGGAGTCGGTGCTGTCGGGCCGGCGCGGGCTCAACACCGCCGAGATACTGTTCGGCGGCTACGAGTCGGTCCGCCGGCGCGGCCGGGTCGACTTCCCGCTGGAGATCGACGGCAACCCCCTCGAGGAGATGGTCGAGTCGGGCGCGCTCGCGCCGACGCCGCCGGCCGAGGCCGACCGATCGTAACGCCCGCTCCCTCCCCTTCCGTCCGCTCTCGCCGCAGAATCTCGCCGCGTGAGCCCCGCGGACGCCGCGTCACTGCGAGCAAATGATTTATTATGCTACGAGTAAAGGTGTGCGAACAATGCACGAGGACGAGGAGCCGACGTACCTGCGGTCCGACGCGCCGACCGCCGAGCGCGTCGACGACCTGCTCGGACGGATGACCGACGCCGAGAAGGCCGGCCAGCTGGTCGGCACGTGGCTGGGGAACCTCGACTTCGCCGCCAACGAGTTCGAGGACGTCGCCGACGCGGTCCGGGACCACCACCTCGGGGTGGCCGCCCCGTTCGGCTGGGCGGGCTCGCCCGCCAAGCGGGTCGACGAGGTGGTCGCGGCCGCCAACGACCTCCAGCGGGTGGCCACCGAGGAGACCCGGCTGGGGATTCCGCTGCTGCTGAACGTCGACGCGGTCCACGGCCACGCCTACGTCGCGGGGGCGACCGTGTTCCCGAACGGGCTGGGCGCCGCGGCGACCTGGGACCCCGCGGCGGTCGAGGACGCCGCGAGTATCACGGCGACCGAGGTGCGCCGGACCGGCGCCCACCAGAACTACGCGCCGACCTGCGACGTCGGCCGCGAGCCCCGGTGGGGCCGCATCTTCGAGACGTTCGGCGAGAGCCCCCGGCTCTGCGCCGAGCTGGCCGCCGCGAAGGTCCGGGGCTACCAGGGCGACGGGCTCGGCGACCCCGACGCGGTCGTCGCCACCGCGAAGCACTTCCCGGCGTACGGCGAGCCCGAGCGCGGCGAGGACGCCTCGCCGGTCGACGTCTCGGAGTACAGGCTCCGGAACGTGTTCGTCCCGCCGTTCGAGGCCGCGCTCGACGCGGGCGTCGAGTCGGTGATGCCCTCGTACAACTCCATCGACGGCGAACCGATGCACGGGTCGCGGTACTTCCTGACCGACCTGCTGCGGGACGAACTGGGCTTCGACGGCCACGTGGTCTCGGACTGGGCGGGCGTCCGCCACCTCCACGACGACCACGGGACCGCCGCCGACCACCGCGACGGCATCCGGCAGGCCCGCGAGGCGGGCCTCGACGTCGAGTCGGTCGGCCACGTCGAGCACGCCGCGCACCTGACCGACTTGCTGGAGTCCGGCGACCTCGACGCCGACGTCGTCGACGATGCGGTCCGACGCGTCCTCCGGCTCAAGTTCGAGCTCGGCCTGTTCGAGGACCCGTACGTCGACATGGACCACGCCCGCGAGACGCTGGCCTGCGACGAGCACCGCCGGACCGCTCGCGACGTCGCCCGCGACAGCATGACGCTGCTGAAGAACGACGGGCTCCTCCCGCTGTCGGGCGACGAGGACGTGTTCGTGGGCGGCCCGAACGCCGACGACCTGGTCCACCAGCTCGGCGGCTGGAGCGTCACCGAACCGACCGACGTCCCCGGCCCGACGGTGCTCGAAGCCGTCCGGGACCGCGCCGGGGGGACCGTTACCCACGAGCAGGGGACGACGCTCAACGAGGAGCTCGACGTCGACGCCGCAGTGGCGAAAGCCCGCGAGGCCGACGTCGCGGTGCTCGCGCTCGGCGAGGGCTGGTACCTCCACGAGTTCGGCCCGTCGGTCCAGGCGGGAATCGAGACCGGCGAGTGGCCGACCCGGTCGGAACTCGGGCTCTCCGACGCCCAGCGGGAGCTGGTCCGGCGGGTCCACGAGACCGGGACGCCCGTGGTCGGCGTCCTGATCACCGGCCGACCCCTCGCGGTCGACTGGCTGGACCGCAACGTTCCGGCAATCCTCATGGCCTACTACCCCGGGACCGAGGGCGGCGCCGCGGTCGCCGAGACGCTGTTCGGCGACAACGACCCCAGCGGCCGGCTCCCGGTGTCGGTGCCGCGGTCCGCGGCCGACCTCCCCCAGCACTTCGACCACCTCGCGCACCCCACGCCCATCGGCGACGACGAGCACCCCGACTCCTACGACCCGCTGTACGAGTTCGGCCACGGGCTGAGCTACACCGAGTTCGAGTACGGCGACCTCACCGTCTCGACCCCGGAGGTCGCGCCCGAGGGCGACGTCGCGGTCGCCGTCGACGTGTCGAACACCGGCGAGCGCGCCGGCACCGAGACGGTCCAGGTGTACGCCCGCCAGGAGACCAGCTCCCGGGTCCGGCCCGTCCGGACGCTGGTCGGGTTCGACCGCGTCGACCTGGCGCCCGGCGAGTCCGCGACCGTCGAGCTCTCGCTCCCTGCCGAGCGGTTCGGCTTCTACAAGCCGCGGACCGGCCGCGTCGTCGAGCCCGGGACCTACCGCGTCCTGGTCGGCGACCGGGCGGCCTCGTTCGAGGTGGTCCCGGCCTCGGAGTAGCACTCACGCCAGGTCACGATTCCCGATGTTACGTTCACCGACGAACGCGCGGAACGATGCGCGAATGATTTTGCAGCTGCTACCTCCCGTACGGGTATGATAACGCAGGACGACACCCCGAACGCGGTGCTCGCGGTCGACGGCGACGCCGACAGACGCGCCGCGGCCGTCGACGCACTCGGCGACGACGGGTTCTCGGTCGAGTCGGCCGAGACCTGCGAGGGCGCGCGCTCGGCGCTGGCCGACCGGCGCTACGACTGCGTCGTCACCCGGGCGGAACTGCCCGACGGCGACTACCGGGACGTGCTCGCGGCGGTCCAGGCGTCCGACCGGACGGCGCCCGTGGTCGTCTGCTCCGACGACGTCGGCGTCGCCGAAGCGCTCGACGCGGGCGCGGCCGACCACGTCGGCACCTCAGAGACGGCCGACCTGGTCGCGCGGGTCCGCCGGGTCGTCGACGATCACCGATCCCGGCGGGAGCTCGAGCGCGACAGCAGCATGCTCAACTCGTTTCTGGCCTCCATCCCCATCTCGGTCTACTTCAAGGACGAGCGGGGGCGCCACGTCCGGGTCAGCGACAGCATCGTCGGCAGCGACGCCGACCGGCCCATCACGAACGAGGAGGGGAAGGTCCACCGGTCGGCCGCGGACGTCCTCGGCAAGACCGACTTCGACCTCTACCGCACCGAGGCCGCGGTCGAGGCGACCGCCGACGAGCGTCACGTGATGGCGACCGAGTCGCCCATCCTCGACAAGACCGAGAGCTACGCGGTCGAGGGGCTCGACACCGTCGCCGAGCACGGCTGGCACGGCTACTCCTCGACGTCGAAGGCGCCGTGGTACGACGCCGACGGGAACCTGGCGGGCACCGTCGGCATCACGCTCGACATCACCGAGCGCAAGAAGTACGAGCAGCGGCTGGAGCGCCAGAACGAGCGGCTCCAGCAGTTCGCGAGCCTCCTCTCGCACGGCCTGCGCTACCCGCTCACCGTCGCGCGGGGCAACCTCGACCTCGTCGCCGGCGACGTCGACCGCGAGCGGCTCGACGCCGTCGAGACCAGCCTCGACCGGATCGAGGCGCTGGTCGGGGACATCCTCGACCTCGTCCGGTACGGCGCGACCGTCGACGACGCCGCGGACGTCGACCTGGAGGCGGTCGCGACCGACGCGTGGGAGGCGGTCGACACCGCCGACATGGCGCTCGACGTCGAATCGACGTCGTCGATACAGGCCGACCGGCCCCGCCTGCGCCGGCTCTTCGAGGACCTGTTCCGGAACGCCCGGGAGCACGCCGGCCCCGACGTCACCGTCACGGTCGGCGCGACGGAGACGGGGTTCTCCGTCGCCGACGACGGGCCCGGCGTCCCCGAAGACGACCGCGACCGGGTGTTCGAGCGGGGGTTCTCGACCGCCGACGGCGGCACCGGGTTCGGGCTCACGATCGTCCGCCAGATCGCCGAGGCCCACGACTGGTCGGTCGCGGTCGACGAGAGCGAGTCGGGCGGCGCCCGCTTCGAGTTCGTCTGCGTCGGCATCGACGCGGTCGCGTAGCCGCGTCCGGGACGCCGTCGCTGCAGATCACCAGGTCTCGCAGGACTGTTTCTCGGAACTACTGTCGCGCTGGACACCCGAACGCGCAGAAGTGGGACAGACGCTGTCGGGTCGCCGGACCGGCCGTCACGCCGGCGGGGAACCGGCGTACCTGTGCGGCGACCGACTGGGACTCCGTAACCGTCGACTCGGACTCAGTAGCTGTCGTACACCGTCTTCTCGATGGTGTAGAACTCCAGGCCCTCGTCGCCCTGCTCGCGCCAGGTCTCGCTCGACGAGCGCTTGAACCCGCCGAACGGGACGTGGAGCTCCAGCCCGGTGGTCTTGGCGTTGACCTTCGCGACGCCGGCCTCGATCTCGTCGACGAACCGGTTGGCCTCGGTGTGGTCGTCGGTGACGACGCTGGCCGAGAGGCCGTAGTCGACGTCGTTGGCCACGTCGAGCGCCTCCTCGAAGTCGCCGACCTCGATGACCGCGACGACCGGGCCGAACACCTCCTCCTGGGCGATGCGCATGTCGCTGTCGACGTCGGTGAAGACGGTCGGCTCGACGAAGTAGCCCGACTCGGTCTCGGCCGACTCGGGGGTGCCGCCGCCGGCCGCGAGGGTCGCGCCCTCGTCCTGCGCAATCTCGATGTAGTCGAGGGTGGACTCGAGCTCGTCGGCGCTGACCTGCGGGCCCATCTCGTGGTCGAGGCCGGGGCCGATGTCGACGGACTCGGCGCGGTCGACGAGCTCGTCGACGAACTCGTCGTAGACGTCCTCGTGGACGACGGCCCGCGAGCAGGCGGTGCAGGACTGGCCGGTGGTGCCGAACCCGCCGTTCGCGACGATGTCGGCCGCCTCCGCGGGGTCGGCCGAGGCGCTCACGACGGTCGGGTTCTTGCCGCCGAGCTCGGTCTGGACGCGCTTGCCGGCGTCGGTCGCCTGGTCGTACACCATCTGGCCGACCTCGCTGGAGCCGGTGAACGAGACGGCGTCGACCGCCTCGTACTCGATGAACTCGGTGCCGACCGTGCTGCCGGGGCCGGTGACGACGTTGAGCGCGCCGGCGGGCAGGCCGGCCTCGTCGAGCGCCTTCGCGAGCTCGACCGCGGGGCCGGGAGCGACCGACGCCGGCTTGAGGACGACGGTGTTGCCGGCGGCCAGCGCGGGCGCGAGCTTCCAGGCCGGAATGGCGATGGGGTAGTTCCACGGAGTGATGAGCGCGGCGACCCCCACCGGCTCCTTCACCGTGTAGAGGTGCTGGTCGCCCGCGCTCGGGCCCTTGACGGTGCCGCCGAGGTCGGCGGCCTTCCCCGCGAAGTAGTGGAAGATGTCGATGGCGCGCTGGACCTCGCCGCTGGCCTCGGCGTACGCCTTGCCCTCCTCGGCGACGAGCTGTTCGGTCAGCCCCTCCTTGCGCTCGGCCAGCCAGTTGCCGGCCGCCCGCAGGACGCGACCCCGCTCGGGGCCGGGCGTGGCGGCCCACTCGTCCTGTGCGGCGGCCGCGGCCTCGACGGCCTCGGTCGCGTCGGCCCGGCTCGACTGCTGGTAGCTCGCGACGACCTCGCTCGGGTCGGCGGGGTTCTCGACCTCGACGGTGTCGCCGGTCTCGGATTCGACCCACTCACCGTTCACGTAGTTCTTCTCCGTCATCGCCTACAAGTACCGAAGCCTTCCATACCACTTTTTCGGTCGCGCGAAGATTCGACTCCACCTCCCCGCGGTCCGCTGCACGTCCCGCACCGGTCCACTACACTTTTGCCGGTCGGCCCGGACCACGCGAGTATGGCAGTCGACGACTACCTGCGCAGCGTCCGGCGGCGAGACTGGGAGGAACTCGAGGACGGCACCCTGCGGATCGCGATGGTCGGGCTCGGCTGGTGGACCCGCGAGCAGGCCATCCCCGCGGTCGACGACTCGAAGTTCTGCGAGACGACCGTCGCGGTCAGCTCCAGCCGCGAGAAGGCCGAGTCGGTCGCCGACGAGGCAGAGACCGATACCATCACCGCCGCCGTCACGTACGACGAGTTCGTCGACGGCGCCGCGACCGACGAGTACGACGCGGCGTACGTCTGCACCCCGAACGCCTACCACCTGCCGTACGCGGAGGCGGCCGCCGACCACGGCAAGGCCGTGCTCTGCGAGAAGCCGGTGGAGGCGACGGTCGACCGGGCCGAGGAGCTGGTCGCGGCGGTCGAGGGCGCGGGCGCCCCCCTGATGGTGGCCTACCGGATGCAGACCGACCCGCAGGTCCGCCGGATGCGCGAACTCGTCCGCGACGGCGCGATCGGCGACCCGGTCGCGGTCCACGGCCACATGGGCCAGCAGATGCTCGACGTGGTCTCGGGCGACCCCGACCAGTGGCGGCTCGACCCCAAGCTCGCGGGCTACGGCGCGACCGTGATGGACCTGGGCATCTACCCGCTGAACACCGCGCGGTTCGTGCTCGACGCCGACCCGACGAGCGTCACCGCCCAGATGCACTCCGAGGACGAGGCGTTCAGGAAGGTGCCCGACCAGCACGCCGCCTTCACCATCGAGTTCGACGACGGGACGTACGCCGCCTGCACCGCGAGCCAGCACGCCCACCTCTCGGGCCACTTCCGGATCGTCGGCACTGAGGGCGAACTGATCCTGGAGCCGTCGTTCCTCGGCCAGACGCCCCAGACGCTCCGGCTCCGACAGCCGGACGGCCGCGAGGTCGAGATCGACGACGGCCGCCGGGACCTGATGGGCGACGAGATGACCGAGGAGTTCGACTACTTCGCCGACCGCGTCCTCCGGGAGGTCGCGCCGTCGCCCGACGGCGAGCACGCGCTGGTCGACATGCGCGCGCTCGGAGCTATCTACGAGGCGGCCGAGACCGGCGAGACGGTCGCAGTGGAGTAGTCGGCGGGGCCTGGTCCGCGAGTCGGCGAGTCGTTCGCGGTCGAGCCCGCCCTCCGAGCCGGGCCGAGCGCCGGAACGCCCCGAGACCGCCCGACAATCCCAACCTTTACTATCCACTCTGGGAATATCTCGCACGCAATGGTTGACCACGCGAAGCTCCGCGACCCGAACGCGGAGTATACGATGCGTGACCTGTCGGGCGAGACGATGGGTCTCACCAGCGAGCGCGGCGGCGTGCGGGACGCCGAGATCACCGACGTCCAGACGACGATGGTCGACGGCAACTACCCCTGGATCCTGGTCCAGGTCTACACCGACGCCG
The DNA here is from genome assembly GCF_051194995.1 of Halorussus sp. AFM4. NCBI lineage: Archaea > Methanobacteriati > Methanobacteriota > Halobacteria > Halobacteriales > Haladaptataceae > Halorussus > Halorussus sp. AFM4. The sequence continues at coordinate 171,489 of NZ_JBNTJT010000004.1, forward strand.
GCGTCACCGGCATCGGCGAGTCCTACTGGGGCGGGGGCGACGCCGAGATCATCGAACGGATGAAGCCGTTCGTGGTCGGCGAGAACCCGCTGGACATCGACCGGCTCTACGAGCACATGATCCAGAAGATGTCGGGCGAGGGCTCGATCTCCGGGAAGGTCATCTCGGCCATCTCGGGCGTCGAGATCGCGCTCCACGACGCCGCCGGGAAGCTGCTCGGCGTCCCCGCCTACCAGCTCGTCGGCGGGAAGTACCGCGACGAGGTCCGCATCTACTGCGACCTCCACACCGAGGACGAGGCCGACCCCCAGGCCTGCGCCGAGGAGGGCGTCCGCGTCGTCGAGGAGCTGGGCTACGACGCCATCAAGTTCGACCTCGACGTGCCGTCGGGCCACGAGAAGGACCGCGCGAACCGCCACCTCCGCAACCCCGAGATCGACCACAAGGTCGAGATCGTCGAGAACGTCACCGAGCGCGTGGGCGACCGGGCCGACGTCGCGTTCGACTGCCACTGGTCGTTCTCGGCGGGCAGCGCAAAGCGACTCGCCCGGAAGCTCGAGGAGTACGACGTCTGGTGGCTCGAGGACCCCGTCCCGCCGGAGAACCACGACGTCCAGGCCAACGTCACCCAGTCCACGACGACCCCCATCGCGGTCGGCGAGAACGTCTACCGCAAGCACGGCCAGCGCACGCTGCTCGAGCCACAGGCGGTCGACATCATCGCGCCCGACCTGCCCCGGGTCGGCGGGATGCGCGAGACCCGCAAGATCGCCGACCTCGCCGAGATGTACTACATCCCGGTGGCGATGCACAACGTCTCCTCGCCGGTCGGCACCATGGCCTCCGCGCAGGTCGCCGCGGCCATCCCGAACTCGCTGGCGGTCGAGTACCACTCCTACCAGCTGGGCTGGTGGGAGGACCTCGTCGAGGAGGACGACCTCATCCGGGAGGGCCGGATGGAGATCCCGGAGGAGCCGGGTCTCGGCCTGACGCTCGACTACGACGCGGTCGCGGAGCACATGGTCGAGGGCGAAGAGTTGTTCGACGAAGCCTGAACCGACGTCGCCGAGTACGGCGTACGGGCGATCTGGAAGTAGACGTCGAACTTGCTCCGTCGCTCGCGTGGGCGGCGAGGCGGACGCCGCCCCCGCGGGACCGACACACTGACGTTGTTAGCCAGTGACCTAGCGGTATGTCCGAGTCAGCTTCGACCGGTCTGGTAACGGTCGAGGGAAAGCGTGCGGTCGTCATCGGCGGCACGAGCGGAATCGGTCGCGCCATCGCGCTCGCGTTCGCCGAGGACGGGGCGGACGTCGTCGCGTCGAGTCGAACGCGGGAGGCCGTCGAAGCGGTCGCCGACGAAATTCGGAATCGCGGCGCCGAGACGACCGAACGGACCTGTGACGTGACCGACCGGGAGTCGCTGGTCGCGCTCCGGGACGAGACCGTCGACGCCCTCGGCGGCGTCGATACCTTGGTCGTCTCGTCCGGGGCGGTCGCGAGAGAGTCGCTCCGGACAGTTTCGGACGAGGAGTGGAACCGCGTGCTCGACGTGCAGCTGACCGGAACGCACCGCGCCTGTCAGGTGTTCGCGCCGGCCATCGATGAGGGAAGCATCGTCACCGTCTCGTCGATGGCGCCGCTGCGGACGATGCCCGACCTCGCCGCCTACACCGCCGCGAAGGGCGGCGTCGACGCGTACACGCGCGCCGCAGCGAAGGAACTCGGCCCGGAGATTCGCGTGAACGCCATCCGGCCCGGGTTCTTCCTGACGCCCCAGACGGAGGACGCTTACGCGAAGGGGTCGCCGCGCCGGAACGGAGTCCAGCGGAAAACCGAGGTCGGCCGCATCGGTCGTCCAGAGGAACTGGCCGGAGCGGCGATATATCTCGCCAGCGACTCCGCCTCGTACACAACAGGCGAGACTCTCACCGTCGACGGCGGCTTCTCTAACAACGCGTTCCAGGACTAACAACGCGTTCCAGGAGTGAGCCGACCCGAACGAGGTAGTTCGCCGTCGAGACGAGGACAGCGACACCCGACCGAGCAACCCGGTACAAGTCTCGGAAAGAGAAGTATTCGACCGGGGAGTTCACAGCAGGTGGAGAAGGGACGTAGAGCCGTTCGAAATCTGGACGAAGTGTGACTGTTCGACAGCCCCCGAATTTTATAGTTGACGAGAGCGAGGCACGAAACGTGAAGGGTTTGACAAAGACGAGGCGCGAGCACGGCTCCATGGAACTCCGCGAGTACGAGGTCCCGGAACCAGGTCCGGACGAGGCGCTCGTCGAAGTCGACTACGCCGGGCTCTGCGGCAGCGATGCGGGGATATACGAGTTCGAGAGCGCGTTCGAACGGATGGACCTCCCCACCGTCATCGGCCACGAGTACACCGGCCGGGTCGTCGAAACCGGTGACCTGGTCACGGAGTTTTCCGTCGGCGACCGGGTCGTCGAGCAACCGATACGGGGCTGCGGAACCTGTTACCAGTGTAAGTCCGGCAACGAGAACGTCTGTCAGAACGCGGTTATCACCGGCGTCGATCACGACGGTGCGTTCGCGGGCTACACGACCGTCCCCGAATCGGCGCTCCACGCCGTGCCCGACGACCTCGAACCGCGACGCGCCGCGATAGTCGAGCCGACGAGCATCGCGACCCGGGCCGTAATCCACAACTCGGTCGTTCGGCCTGCCGACCGCGTGCTGGTCGCCGGCCCCGGACCGATAGGACTGCTCACTGCTCAGGTCGCAGACGCCCAAGGCGGGGACGTACTCGTCGCAGGCGTCGCGCAGGACGCGGACTACCGACTGCCGCTCGCGGAGGAACTCGGGTTCGAGACCGTCGACGTCGAGACCGAGGACACCGACGAGGTCTTCGACGAACAGACCGACGGCATCGGGTTCGACGTGGTCTTCGACACGACCGGCCACCCGTCCGGGCTCCAGCTGTCGGTCGACGCCGTGCGCAAGGGCGGTCAGATAGTTCTCGTCGGTCAGACCGGCGAGACGACGATGCCGTACTCCCCGTTGGTGCGCTCCGAAATCGACCTCCAGTGTTCGTACGCGTCGATGTGGGAGGACTTCGAGCGCGCGCTGCGCCTGCTTGACGACGGCACCATCGACTTCGAGACGTTCGTCGACACGCGGTTCTCGATTCTCGATGCCGACGAGGCGTTCGAAGCGTTCCTCTCCGGTGAGACGTGCAAGGCGATATTCGACGTCTCCGAGTGTCGTGACTGAGTCGACGGGGAGGCTTTCGACGCCGGCATCGCCTCTCGACCCCCGTCGGAACGATGCGGGGGAATCGCGTGATCCGCGTGAGGAGGTCGCGGATACCGCGCCAAAGAGCCTAGCCCCGGGATTCGAGCGTCGATGGCGACCCGGTGCGGCGATACTCTTTTAACGGTATCCACACATGAGCAACTATGCGCTACTACCGACTCCCGGGCAGAGAGTGCAGCACCGACGCTGCGTCTCTCGTCGCAGTCGACGACGAAGGCGCCGCGTACGACCTGACGACCGCTTCGCCGGACCTCGGCTCGTTCACGGAACTCTGCCGGGCGGCGAACGCCACCGGTTCGTCGGTCGACGAGGTCGCGCGCAACCGCATCCCGGACGCCGAGGCGCTCGACGTGACGAACCCCGAGGCCGACGCGCTCCAGCCGGTCGTGGCCGAGGAGGTGTGGGCCGCTGGCGTCACCTACCGCATCAGCGAGGAGGCCCGCAAGTCCGAGAGCGGCAAGCCCGAGGTCTACATCGACGTCTACGACAGCGAGCGCCCCGAGCTGTTCCTGAAGGCGACGCCCTCGCGCACGGTCGGGCCCCGGGAGGCCGTCGGCGTCCGGGGCGACTCGAGCTGGAACGTGCCCGAGCCCGAGCTCGGCGTCGTGCTCCACCGCGGCGAGGTCGTGGGCTACACCGTCGGCAACGACGTCTCCAGCCGGGACATCGAGGGCGAGAACCCGCTGTACCTCCCGCAGGCGAAGGTGTACGACCGGTGCTGCTCGCTGGGCCCGTGCGTCGCCTCGGCCGAGACCGTCGGCGACCCCCACGACCTCACGATGTCGCTGACCATCGAGCGCGACGGCGAGACGATGTTCGAGGACTCGACCTCGACCGGCGAGATGGCGACGACCTGCGGGGAACTGGTGTCGTACCTCCGGAAGCACAACAGCCTGCCCGAGACGCTGGTCCTGCTCACCGGGACCGCGCTCGTGCCGCCGGAGACGTTCACCCTCGTCGAGGGCGATGAAGTCACCATCGACATCGACCGCATCGGACAGCTCGTGAACGACACGGTCACCGTCTGAGTCCGCCCGACGCGGTCGCCGACCGAGCCCAGCCGACGCCGAGGAGCATCGACGTATCGAACGAGGCATCTGTCCTGTCACGGGTCGCGTCCCCGGTGCGGTCGCCCGCGCTGCGGGATGCCACCTTCGACTCGCACACGCAACAGCGGTGCACTTGCCGGAGCGAAGAGAGAAGAGAACGACCGGCGGTCAGCCCGGCCTACTCGGCGTCCTCGACGCTGGTCTCGGTGAAGTAGGTCCGGCCGTTGGCCGGGACCTCCTTGGTCGCGGTCACCTCGAACGACGCGGCGTCCGCGATGTCGCTCGCGGACTCACCGACGCGGAACTCGTAGGGACCCGCCTCGACGGCGAGGTCCATGTCGCGGTCGTGGAACGCCAGCTGGGAGGCGTCGACCTCGAAGCGCACGCGCTTTTCCTCGCCCGCCTCCAGGTGGACCCGCTCGAACCCGACGAGCTCCTGGACCGGCCGGGCCTGGCTCGGGTTCTCGGCGCTGGCGTAGAGCTGGACGACGTCGCGGCCGGCGCGGTCGCCGGCGTTCCGGACCGTCACCGCCGCGGTGACGCTGCCGGCGGGTTCGAGCTCGTCGGTCGACAGCGAGAGGTCGCCGTACTCGAACTCGGTGTAGCTCAGCCCGTGGCCGAACGGGTACAGCGGCGCGCTCTCGGCGTAGACGTACTCCTCGTTGGCGGTGTTGGGCTTGCGGCTGTAGTGGACCGGGAGCTGGCCGACCGATCGCGGGATCGAGACCGGGAGGTGGCCGCCGGGGTTGTGCTCGCCGAACAGCACGCTGGCGACGCCCTCGCCGCCGCGCTCGCCGGGGAGCCACGCCTGCACGACCGCGGGGACGTTCTCGCCGATCCACTCGATGGAGTGGGGCTTGCCGCTGACCACGACCACGACCAGCGGCGTGCCGGTGTCGTGGACGGTCTCGACGAGCTCCCGCTGGACGCCGGGGAGGTCGAGGTCGACCACGTCGCAGCCCTCGCCGCTGGTGGCGACGCTCGGGTTGTCGACCTGGGCCTCGTCGAAGTCCGAGAAGTCGACCGCCGAGCGCGCCCCGACGAACGCGACCGCGACGTCGGCGTCGGCCGCGGCGTCGGCAGCGTCGTCGACCCCGTCGGTCGAGGGGCCGGTGGTCGTGCACCCCTGTTCGTAGCGCACGTCGAAGCCGGCCTCGTCGGCGCGGGCCTCGACGGCGTCGAGCGGCGTGGTCGCGTCGAGTTCGACCTCCTCCTCGGGGTAGTGGGCGGCGTAGGCGTAGTCGCCGAGCATCTCCTGGGCGTCGTCGGCCTTCGGCCCGACGACCGCCACGGAGTCGAGGTCGTCGCCGGCCAGCGGCAGGAGGTCGTCGTCGTTCTTCAGCAGGGTCATCGACTCCTCGGCGGCGCGGGCGGTGAGCTCCTCGGCCTCGTCGGTCCCGAACGGCTCGGCGGCGGCGTCGGCGTCGACGGTCGGGTCGTCGAGCAGGCCCTTCCGGACCTTCGCGCGGAGAACCCGACGGACCGCCGCGTCGAGCGTCGCCTCGGCGAGCTCGCCCGCCTCGACCGCCTCGACGAGGTGCTCGCCGTAGCAGTCGGTGTAGGGGAGCTCGACGTCGATGCCGGCCTCGACCGCCGTCACGCCGGCCTCGCGCTCGGAGGCCGCGACGCCGTGCTCGCTCCGGAGGAACTCGACGCTGTAGTAGTCCGAGACCACGGTTCCGTCGAAGCCCCACTCGCCCCGGAGCACGTCGGTCAGCAGCCACTCGTCGCTGGCGCACGGCACGCCGTCGATGTCGTGGTAGGCGTTCATCACCGCCTCGGCGTCGGCGGTCCGGACCGCGGCCTCGAACGGGAACAGGTGGGTCTCGCGGAGCTCGCGGCGGCCGACGTTGACGGAGCTGCGGTTCTTGCCGCCCTCGCCCGCGCCGTGGCCCGCGAAGTGCTTGAGCGTCGCCGCGATGCCGTCGCCGTCGCCCTGGAGCCCGTCGACGTAGCTGCACGCCAGCGCCGCGACCAGGTAGGGGTCCTCGCCGAACGTCTCCTCGACCCGGCCCCACCGGAGGTCGCGGGCCACGTCGAGCACCGGCGAGAGCGCGTGGGCCGTGCCGATGGCCTCCAGCTGCTCGCGGATGGTCGCGGTGACCTCCGCGACCAGTTCGGGCGACCACGTGCTCGCGAGCCCCATCGTCTGGGGGAACGTGGTCCCCTGGGGCCCCATGTACCCGCTCAGGCACTCCTCGTGGGGGATCGCCGGGACGCCGAGACGGGTCTCCTCCCGCAGGTACTCCTGGAGCTCGTTGGTCCGCGCGGCGGCCTCCCGCGGAGGGAGGCTCCCCTCGCCGCCGATGCGGGTCAGGTGACCGATGCCGTCCGAGAGGTGCTCCTCGACGGCCTCGCGGTCGAGGCTCCCGTCGTCGAGCAGCTTCTCGGCGTTCACCGAACCGAGCTGCGCCGCCTTCTCCTCCAGGGTCATCTCCTCGAGGAGCTCGTCGACGCGCCGTTCGACGGAGGGTCGATGGACTCCGTCCTCTGATTGCGCTTGCATCACATGTGTTCTCGTAATCCCGTCTCTTAATTGATTCGGACCGTGGTACCGCGTCACTCGGCCGGTTGGATCCGCTCCGCCACACACTCGGTTCTCTATTTCAGAACGGATTTCGGTGCCGCTGCGGTTCGCCTCGGGGTGAGCGCCGCACGTGAACGTTCGTTCAGCGGGCCGAACGGCCAGCATTCGCGTCGGAATCCTGAAACCAGACTTCGGATAGGGATGATCACCGTTCTCTATTACAGAACTAGGTCGGATCCCGTCTGTGCACTCGCGGATTCATTCACCGATCTCTCGCTCGTTCGAAGCCCTCGATCTCGGTGAGTTTCCTTTCTTTGCCCGCGTCCAAGCCGTGGACACAGCTAGATATAACAAGGTTAGTGGTGTTATCCTTCCCGCCAATCTTTATTACTACCACCATGTGAATGGCTGTAATTATGGGTGTGCTATTCGTGCCCTCGCCCGGTGCGTTATGTATATTAGAACGAAGCGGTGGTATCACTCGCGAATACCGTCGCCCTCGATGAGCTTGGAGCAGCTGCGAGAAGACCGCCCGCGCTCACCTAGGGGAAAGATTTATACTGTTTCTTCTCTAACTATGACGGTGAGCTACTGCTATAACGGCCTAGAACCGGAAAGTGTCGAAATCCGTGAGCAGTAGTGCGACGCGAATCAAACGGAGAGACGAACCGGGGGCGAACGACGACAACGCATCGAGCGCCGCGGAAACGACCGCCTTTCGCGTCCGAGTCCAGGGACTACGGCCGCCGGCCTTCGAGCACCGAGATCTCCGCGACGCGCTCCTCGGAGAGCTCGTCCCAGAATACGCCCGGCGGCTTTTCGAACGCCGTCTCGGTCTGGATCGTCCGCGTGGGCGTGACCACGAGGTCCATCGGTACGTCGTGAGCCTCGACCGCGACCGCCTCGTCGACCACCTGGGCGTCGTGGACCGTGGTCGTGACCGGCGTCCCGGCGTCGACGAGCCCTAGCTCCCGGAGGACCGCGTACTCGAGGTCGCTGTACCCCTCTCCCTTGCCGACGCGGGCGCCGTCCTCAGTGACCGCGACGCTGCCCGACACCACGAGGTCGACGGGCGCCACCTCCTCGGGCGCGACCTGCCGGGCGTGGGACTCGACGTGCGAGACGGTCGGCGCGCTGTCGTACTCCTCGGGCGGAATCGCCGCCGGGTCGAGCTCGTAGAACGGTTGCTCGTCGCGGAGCCGCGGCACCGCCATGTAGACGGTCTTGCCCTCGCGGAGCGCGCGCCGCCGGACCGGTAACTGGGGCGCGTCGGGGTTGGCTTTGATCGCGTCGGCCGCCCGCCACTCGTCGGTCTCGGCCAGCCGGTCGGCGGCGTCCTCGGCCCCTGCGAAGTTCGGGATGCGGTCGTGGGGCGGGAACGGGAACCGGGCGACGCCCTCCTGCTCGAGGCGGTCCCAGACGCGCTCGCGGAGCTCCTGCTTGTTCCCGCTCACGCGTCACCGCCTCCTACCGGGATCATGTCCGGGACGTCGCGCGCCCGGCGGAAAAATCACGCGCTCGGCGATCCGATCCGCGACGATTCGAACTCGCCGCCCGCGAGGTTCGCTCGCCGGCGACGCACCCCCGGTTTCGTCGGCGATGCGGTCCCGGTCCCGTCGCCGAAAAGTAATCGTTAAACGGCCCGCGTCAGAAGGCTTCGAACATGCAACGACGAGCCGCGACGGTGTACGCCGTCCTCTTCCTCGTGATCGCCGCCGGGTCCTACACGCTCATCGGCGTGGCCCAGGAGCCGGCGATCGACCTCGAAGGGGAGACGTACGCCCAGAACGAGACGGTCGCCGTCAACGGGTACGAGTACACGGTCGCCTCGGTCGGTGACGGCGAAGCGACGCTGGCGCGGGTCAACCAGTCGGCGCGCTACACCGCCGAGTGGGCGAACAACTCGACCGTCCAGCTCGACAACTCCACCTACCGGGTCCTCATCCCGAACACCTCCGACCCCGGCCAGTTCACCGTCCGCCAGCAGTTCAACCTGAGCGACAACGTCACCACGGTGACGCAGGGCGGGACCGAGTTCGTCGTGGTCAACCAGAGCGGGGGCAACAAGTCGCTCGTCCCGGTCGAGGAGTACAAGCGCCAGCAGTTCGGCCAGCCCGACACCCGGCAGTACTCGGAGGGCCAGACCTTCCAGTTCAACGGCAATCAGACGACCGTGTCCAACGTCACCGCCGACGCCGCGATTCTGACCTGGACCGCGCCGCGCACCGAGGAGACGTCGGTGGGCGAGGGCGCGGAGGTCTCGCTCGGTCCCGAGAACGACAACCGGACGTTCGTCGGCCACTTCGTGAACGGGACGGTCGACGGCGAGCAGACGACGCTCCTCCAGCTGTCGCCGCAGGTCCAGGAGTACCAGGAGCAGGTCGAGGCGCGGAACCACTTCAACGAGCGAATGGCCGGCCTGTGGGGCGTGGCCATCCTGAGCGGGCTCACCGTCGCGCTGCTGCTCGGCCTCGCCTTCCTGCCGAACAAGTAACCGGGCCGTCTCCTCGCTTTTCGCCGGCTCTCACCCGTCGTCACCGACGGTCTCCGATTCCTCGACTCGCCGATCTGCGGCTCGCTACCTTCCGAGCTCGACTGTCCCGGCGCACCGAGTTCGGTTGCTCCGTCTACTCGCTCAGGTCGAGGTTCTGCCGTACTGTGGTCCGTGTCGAGAAGAAGTCTCCGAATCGACCGTCTGTCCCCCCGGCGGCTTCGCGTCCGCCTCTGTCGTCCGGGCCGGCGACGTCAGTCCCGGGCCACCCACGCGAGGCCGGCACCGATGGCGATGGCCGCCACCGCGCCGAGCGCCTGGCCGAGCAGCAGGACGACGCCGCCGGACTTGTACGCCCACGGCGTGCCGACGAGTGTCGCGATGCCGACGAGGACGAGCAGCACGCCGACGCCGATGCCGAGCGGTTCGAGTCTGTTCGCGTTCGCAGTCGCCATGTGTCGTCCCTCCGGCCGCGAGCGGTTAACTGTTGTTGAAACGAACGGCGAGGGAACCGCGACGCCCGCCGGCGCGGCGAACGAGGACGCTCGGAGCGCGCCGGCGGTGGCAGAACGAGCGGTCAGTCGCGCTTGCGGTCGCTGTCGAGTTCGATGTCGGCCGCCTCCAGCAGGTGCTCGACCTCCTCGCGCTTCTCCTGGTGCTCGGCCAGGAACTCGCGCATCAGCCGGGCGGCCTGCTCCTTGCAGTCGCCACAGAGCCGCTCGCCGCCGACGCACTCGTCGTACACCTCCCGGGCGAACTCGTCGTCGTCGCCCGCCAGCAGGTAGGCGTACAGCTCGTACACCGGACACTCGTCGGCCCGGCCGCCGAGCTCGCGCTGCTCCTCGGCGGTCTCGCGGCCGCCCGTGGTCGCGGCCTTCACCTTGTCGTAGCCGTCCTCGGGGTCGTCGAGCAGGCTGATGTGGCTGGCCGGTACCGACGAGGACATCTTCCCGCCGGTGAGCCCGGTCATGAACCGGTGGTAGATCGAGGAGGGCGCGACGAAGCCGTAGCCGCCGTGGTCGATCTCGACCTCGCGGGCCAGCTCCTCGGCGGCCTCGCGGTCGAGGTCGAACGCGTCGACGTGCTCCTCGAACACCCGCTTCTCGCCCTCGACGGCCTCGATGAGCGCCTCGAACGCCTCGTCGGTCGCGTTCCGGTCGAGGAACCGGACCCGGGGCCGCAGGGGCTCCTTGCCGGCCTCCCGGAGCTTCGCCACGACGCTGTCGCGGGCGTCGTCCGCGGCCATCTCGTCCTCGAGCCAGTCGGCGGCGTCCTCGCACCGGACCGGCTCGGCCTCCCCGCCCTCGGCGCGCTCCTCGGCCTCCTCGGAGAGCGCGGCGTACGCGGCAGCCAGCAGCTCGCGCTCCTCGGGGCCGGCCTCGAAGCTGGCGTAGGCCTTCGTGACGCCGAAGTAGCGCATCCGGGCCGCGAGGTCGCGGGCCAGTCGGACGTGGGGGTCCTGGTCGGGCCCGACCGGGATGACCGTCGGTTTAGGCTCCTCTAGCTGGGGGTAGAGGATGTCGGCCATCTGGGTCACGACGCTCTGCATGTGCGAGACGCTGGTCTCGCCCGAGAAGCCGTAGATGTTCTCCAGCTCCGAGAAGTTGGCCTTCGACCCCAGCTCGAAGGCGAGGTCCTGGACGTCGCGGTCGCCCGACTGGCGGTAGAGCTCGCCCTCCTCGGGGTCGAACCCGAGCGCCAGCAGGCTCAGCAGGTAGTCGCGGGCGTGCTCGTCGATCTCGTCCCAGGTCATCCCGCGGGCGCTGTGGGCCTCCAGGTCGGCGATGAGCGCGTAGGCGTCCCCGCCCTGCTGCTGGTGCCAGATTATCTCGTCGAACACGAGCTTGTGGCCGATGTGGGGGTCGCCGGTCGGCATGAACCCCGAGAGCGCCGCGAAGGGTTCGTCGTCGCGCATCGCCTCGGCCACCCGCCGGTAGTCGCGGTGGCCGAAGATGACCCCGCGGCGCATCAGGTAGTGGGGGTCGGGCACCTTGGGCAGCAGCTCGTCGAACTCCTCGATGCCGAACTCCTCGAACAGCTTCCGGTAGTCCGCCACTGTCGAGGAGCCCCACGGGTCGAGGGCGACGTCGTCGGCGCCGGCGGCCTCCGCGCCGCCGTCGGGCAGGAGCGCCTCGTCGTCCGCGCGCCAGCGTCGCCCGCCCCGCTGGTCGTGGTCGTCGGGCGGTGCCTCGACGCCGTCGGGCTCCGTGTCTCGGGACATTCCAGTTACCCGTGGTAGGTGGCGGAACCTCCAAAAAGCGTTCGCTTCGGGGGTAAATCGTGTCGGTGCGGGCGGTCCCTGCTCACGGCGTCAGCCGCTTCACGGCCAGCCAGGACACACCCGCTGACCCGACGAGCGCGAACACCATCCGCTTGCGGACGCCGTGGGCCAGCCGCACGTCGAGCGCGAGGTCCCGGGGCGAGAAGACGTGGTCGGCCGGCAGCACCCGCACCAGCGCCTCCGAGTGGCCCAGGTCGTCGACCGACTCCACGTCGGCGTAGGTCCGGAAGTCCGCGCCGAACTTGAAGCCGGTCTTGGGCACGACGCCGCGCTCCCGGAGCGCCCGGTACACCCGGAGCCGGCGGTCGAACCGCTCGCCCTCGACCTCGCGGCCCCGCTCGCGGGCCGCCCCGGCGTCGAGCGAGAGCACGCCCTCGTCGGCCAGGTAGGCGGCCTCGACCAGCGAGAGCTGGAGCGCGCTCGGCCGGTCGGGGTGGCCGTCCCGGTCGTCGAGCGGCTGGCCGTAGAACCCCCGCTCGTGGAGCGGCCCGGGCGGGTCCCACACCAGTACCCGGTCGTCGAGCAGGTCGGCGTCGACGTCCCGCGGGAGGTCGGCGCCGGAGCTCCCGCGGAGATCGGCGCCGTCGGTCTCCAGGTAGGTGATCTCGCTCTCCTCGTCGACGACCGCCAGCACCGAGTCGCCGAGGTCGGCGGCCGGCACCGACGCGCGCTCGCCGACGACCCGGATTCGGTAGAGCACGGCGTCGTCCCACGGGCCCTTCCCGCGGGGGTAGACCACCAGGTCGACGTTCGACCGCGGGGCGTCGACCCACCCCTCGCGGGCGGGCGAGAGGTAGAACCCCCGGTCGCGCAGGTCGGCGTACACCAGAAAGCGGGTGGCGATCTCGCCGCCGGCGTCGGCCAGCAGCTCGCGGAAGCCCATCCCCTCGACCGAGTCGATGTCGCCCTTGAACAGCAGGTAGGCGGCCTCGACCCGCGACAGGGCGACCTCCTGGCCGCCGAGCGGCCGGCCGTAGCCGCTCGAGTCGTAGAAGCGCTGGCGGGCGTCGCCGCCGACCACCACCTCGCCGTCGCGGAGGCGTCCGTCCATGGTCGTCGTTCCGGTTCGCGGCGTCAAAGGGGCTCCGGTGTCGACCCGGGCGGACGTGGGCCGGCGGTCCCGGCACGGCGGTCGCATACCGGTGTTCGACCGTAAACCAGTCCTACCAGAACGTTTATGCTATTGTCCTGTCTGGTCCGGAACGAATGTCACGCGGTATCGGCGAGACGGAACTGCTCGCGGGGCTTCCCGAGGCGGCGACCGCCGTCGCCGGCCTGGTCACGCAGCTCGGCGACATGTGGTTCGTGGTCGTCGCCGTCTGCGCGCTGTTCGTGCTGGCGTGGCGGGACCGCTCGCTCACGGACGCGCCCGCGCGGGACTGCGTCTACCTGCTCGCACTGACCGTCGGCGCTTACTCGCTGACGGTCGCGCTCAAGCACGCCTTCGGACTGCCGCGGCCGCCGGGCGCCGCGACCGCGACGCCGCCGGCGTGGGTGCCGGCGGTCGGTCACGCCGCCTACGAGTCGATGGTGACCGGCGACGGCTACGGCTTCCCCAGCGGCCACGCGCTCAAGACGACCGCCGTCTACGGCGCCGGCGCGCTCGTACTGGACGCCTGGGACCGCGACCGGCGGCTGGTCGTCGCGGCCGCCGTCAGCGTCCTGGTCGCGGCCTCGCGGGTCGTGCTCGGGGTCCACTACGTCGTCGACGTGGTCGCCGGCGCGGCGGTCGGCGCGCTCTTCCTGGCCGTCGCGGTCCGCCTCACCGACCAGCGGCCGGCCCGGGCGCTGGCGCTCTCGACGGCCCTCGGGGCGCTCGCGGTCGGCGTCGCGGGCACGACCAAGTCGGTCCTCGCGCTCTCGGCCGCGGCGGTCGGCCTGGTCGTCTGGGTCGGTTCCGACCGCGTTCGGAGCGCGCGGGCCGACGTCACCGAGGGCTAACTGGGCGCCTCCTCCGCTTCTCCGCCGTCCGTCTGTCGGCAGTCGGGGTCGAGACACCGAGTGTCGGCGTCGCCCGGCGACCCGCCGCCGTCGTCCTCCGCCCGGACCCGCGGCAGGCCGCAGTCGCAGGCGCCGACCACCTCCCGGTCGGGGAGCGCGTACGTCGCCTCGCAGTCGGGGTAGTTCTCGCAGCCCAGGAAGAGGGTGCGCTCGCGCAGCACCCGGAGGTCGCCGCCGCAGTCGGGGCACGACCACTGGCGGTCGAACCGGTCGCGGACCGCGGCGTCGAGGTCCTCGCAGTTCCGGTCGACGCACAGTTCGAAGCGCGCCCCGCGGTCGACCGCCATCCGGGGCAGCCCGCAGTCGCAGGTCTCGTCGAGCGTCGCGGCGTCCCGGGGCAGGCCGTACTCGGCCGGGCAGTCGAGGCAGGTGATTGTTCCGCGGGCCCGGACGAGGGTGCCGTCGCAGTCGGGGCAGGTGCCCACCTCGACGCCCGCCGGGGTCGCGGCGTGGCTGCCCCGGTGGGCCTGGCCGCGGCTCTCGACCCGGAGTCGCTCGCGCTCCTTGACCGCGACCAGGGCGAACCCGCCGTCGCCGTCGACCTCGCGGTGGACCGCGTTCGCGCGGGTGAGCCACGCGACCGGCTGGTACCCCGCGGCGTCGTGGACCAGCACGGTGCCGTCGGGCTTGTGGACCACCACGACCCGGCCGCGCCGGCGGGTCGGCTCGTCCCCGGCGTCGTCGCTCGCGGTGTAGGTCGTGGTGCACTCTCCGGCGTAGACGTGGACTGTCTCGCTCACGGGCCGGGTTCGTCGCGTTCTCGGCCTTAAACCCTCGCACCCCGCGACACGAAAGAAACCGCGCTGCTCGTCACCCTCGCCGTGGCCGGATTTCTCGCCGCCAGCGCGCTCGACGCGCCGAGCGCCGTGGCCTGGGGCGTCCTCGTCGGCGTCGGCGGGGTCGGCCTCACCGTCCGCGACGAGTGGCGCCGCCGCCAGGACGCCTGACGGGGTAGCTCGGCTCTCGCGGCGCTCCCGGACCTCTCGCTCCGGCACCTCGTGGCGCGGAAAACCTTTCTCGATTCGTCACGTCTGTCGGGGCGTGCAATCGACGGCTGTGCTGTTCGACATGGACGGCGTCATCGTGAACTCCGAGCGCTACTGGGTCGAGACCGAGCGGGAGGAGATCCTCCCCGCGGCGGTCGACGGCGAGCCCGACACCAGCGAGACCACCGGGATGAACTTCCGGGAGATCTACGACCACCTCGAAGAGCGCCACGAGACGACCGCGAGCAAGGAGGAGTTCGTCGCCCGCTACGAGGAGGCCGCCCGCGACATCTACGGCGAGCGGGTCGACCTGATGGAGGGGTTCGCGGAGCTGGTCGCCGACCTCCGCGCGGACGGCCGGACCGTCGCGCTGGTCTCGTCGTCGCCCCGCGACTGGATCGACCGGATGCTCGACCGGTTCGACCTCCGCGATGCGTTCGACGAGGTCATCAGCGCCGAGGAGATCGACGGCCGGAGCAAGCCCGAGCCCGACGTCTACGAGTACGCCGCCGAGCGGGTCGGCGCCGCGCCCGAGGAGTGCATCGCGGTCGAGGACTCCACGAACGGCGTGAAGTCGGCGAAGGCGGCGGGGATGACCGCGGTCGGCTACCGGAACCAGTCGGACGAGGAGCTGGACCTCTCGGCGGCCGACGCGGTGGCCGCCTCGCCCGCGGAGCTGCGCGAGCTACTGCTCGGCGAGAAGTAGCGAGGCGCAGCCGGGGAGGCGGTTGCGCCCGGTGGTCGACCACCGACTCCGCCCGAGCATCCACCTTCATTGCGACCGCGCCCGAATCGGGTCCCATGCTCCCGGTAGCCGACGCCTTCGAGTACGAGTACCGCGGCTGCGACGTCGTCTACGGCCGCGGCTGCGCGGACCGACTGGGCGAGTACCTCGCCGACCGCGGCCTCGACCGCGCGCTGGTCGTCTGCGGGTCGAACGTCGGGGCCAACGACGACCTGATGGACCCGATCCGCGACGGGCTGGGCGACCGCCTCGCGGGCGTCTTCGACGGAACCACGCCCGAGAAACAGGCCGAGGCCGCCTTCGAGGCCATCGACGCGATGGCGGAACACGACGCCGACGTCCTGGTCGGCGTCGGCGGCGGCAGCAGCCTCGACGTGGCCCGGCAGGCCAGCGTCTTCGCGGCCGACGGGCGCTCGCTGGCCGACCTCCGCGAGGAGGCCCGCGACGACGGGGACGTGACCCCGCCGGACGCGACCGCCGGCGAGCGGCCGCCCGTGGTCGTGATCCCGACGACGCTGGCCGGCGCGGACGTCTCGGCCGGCGGCTCGCTGGAGGTGCTGTCGGCCGACGAGTCGCCGACCGGCCAGCCGGTCACCGCCAGCGGCTCGGCGATGCCGATCGCGGACTTCGCCGACCCCGCGCTGTTCGAGACGACGCCGACCGGCGCGCTGGCCGGGTCGGCGATGAACGGCGTCGACAAGGGCATCGAGACCCCCTACGCCCGCGACGCCGACCCCGTCAGCGACGCGACCGCGGTCCACGGCCTCCGGCTGCTGCGCGACGCGCTCCCGGCGGTCGTCGGGGAGGAGAGTGGTGCGGAGGACGCCGCCGACGCGATGGACCGCGTCGTGGCCGGCGCGCTGCTGGTCCAGCTCGACCGGAAGCTCTCGGTCGTCCACGCGTTCGGCCACGGGTTCTCTCGCCGGTACGACGTCCAGCAGGGCGCGGTCCACGCGGTGGTGGTCCCCCACGTCCTCCGGTACCTCTTCGCGGAGGTCGACGCGGCCCGCGGCCTGCTGGCCGAGGGGTTCGGCGTCGACCCGGACGGGAAGTCCGACGACGAGGTGGCCGAGGCGGTCGTCGACGCGGTGGCGGAGCTGCGCGACGCGCTCGGCGTGCCGACCCGCCTGCGCGACCTCCCGGAGACCCGCGAGGCGGACCTGCCCGCCATCGCGGAGTTCGTCGTCGACGACCACATGATGGAGCGCGCGCCGACCGGCCTGGACGCGACCCCCGAGGACGTGGAGGCGGTGCTCCGCGAGGCGTGGTGAGCGGGGTCCGGGAGCAGTCTGTCGAATCGACTGCGCCGAGGGGGCCGCCGGCCCGACCTGTCCGCGACCATAGAGAAACGCCTTTGGGACCGCGTCGCCGTGGAACGAACGATGGAAGTCGCCGAGGCCGTCCCCGACCCCGAGTTCGCCGAGGTGTTCCCGTTCGAGGAGTTCAACGACATGCAGCGCGAGGTCGTCGACGCGCTCGTCGGGACCGACGAGAACGTGGTCGCGAGCGCGCCGACCGCCAGCGGCAAGACCGCGCTGGCCGAGCTCGCCATCTGTCGGACGCTGGAGGCCGGCGGCACCGCCCTCTTCGTCGCCCCGATGCGGGCGCTGACCAACGAGAAGGAGAGCGAGTGGGAGCGCTTCGAGGACCTGGGCTACTCGGTGTACGTCGTCACCGGCGAGCGCGACCTCAACCCCCGCCGGGCCGAGCGCGCCGACATCCTGGTGATGACCCCCGAGAAGGCCGACTCCGCCACCCGCAAGCACGACTCGCGGCGCTACGCGTTCATCCGGGAGGTCGACTGCTGCGTCATCGACGAGGTCCACCTGCTCGACTCCGAGAAGCGCGGGAGCGTCCTCGAAGTGACGGTCTCGCGGCTCCGGCGGCTCACCGACCCCCGCGTGGTCGCGCTCTCGGCGACGATGCCGAACGTCGAGGACGTGGCGGCGTGGCTCGACGCCCCGCCCGAGACCACCTTCGAGTTCGGCGACGACTACCGGCCGGTCGACCTCCACTCGGGCGTCGAGACCTACACCC
Organism: Halorussus sp. AFM4; assembly: GCF_051194995.1. NCBI lineage: Archaea > Methanobacteriati > Methanobacteriota > Halobacteria > Halobacteriales > Haladaptataceae > Halorussus > Halorussus sp. AFM4. The sequence goes on from NZ_JBNTJT010000004.1 coordinate 188,888, forward strand.
ACGGCGACAACTCGTTCGCAGACAAGTACCGGCGGCTCTACCGGGCGCTCGACCTGGCCGAGCCCCACATCCGCGACGACGGCCAGGCGCTGGTCTTCGTCTCCTCCCGCCAGGACACCGTCCAGGCCGCCAAGAAGGCCCGCGACGAGCTGGCCGAGCGCGACGTCCCGATCGGCGCCCGCGGCGACTACGACTTCCACAACGACGCGAAGGAGCTCCAGAACGACACGCTCCGGCAGTCGGTGCTCGACGGGGTGGCCTTCCACCACGCCGGCCTCTCGAAGGCCGACAAGGACCGGGTCGAGGAGTGGTTCAAGGAGGGCAAGATCGAGCTGCTGTTCTCGACCTCCACGCTGGCGTGGGGCGTCAACCTCCCCGCGCGGTGCGTCGTGCTGCGGGACACGAAGCTCCACGACCCCCTGGAGGGCGAGGTCGACATGAGCCCGCTGGACATCCTCCAGATGCTCGGCCGGGCCGGCCGGCCCGAGTACGACGACGTGGGCTACGGCTGGGTGGTCTGCGACCGCGCCGAGGCCGACAAGTACCGCCAGTTGCTCCGGGACGGCAAGGAGATCGAGTCCCGGCTCGCCGAGGACATCGACGCCCACCTCAACGCCGAGATCGCGATGGGCACCATCCGCGGGCTCGAGGACGTGATGGAGTGGCTCGAGACCACCTTCTACTACGTCCGGGCCGAGTCGAACCCCGACGAGTACGACTTCGAGGGGCTGCGCGACCGGGTGCGGGCCACCCTCGAGCGCCTGGTCGACCGCGGGTTCGTCGAGACCGGCGACCGGCTCGACGTCTCGGCCACGCCGCTGGGCCGGCTCGCCTCGAAGTTCTACCTCCGGCTCGACACCGCCGGGGAGTTCCGCGACCTCGCCCAGCGCGAGACGGTCGAGACCGGCGACATCCTCCGGACCGTGGCCGACGCCGCTGAGTTCGACAGCGTGAGCGCCCGCCAGTCCGAGCGCGAGGCGGTCGACTCGGTGCTGGTCGGCCAGGGCGCCGGCGACCTCGACCCCGGCGCGCGCAAGGTGCTGGCCATCCTGCGCTCGACGATGACCGGCACCACGCCCGCCGAGCTCCGGAGCGACGCCTGGGTCATCACCCAGAACGCGCTCCGGCTGCTGGCGGCGCTCCGGGCGTTCCTCGACCGGTTCGACCGGCCGCGGGCCGCCAACCTCGCCAGCCGCGTCGAGGCCCGCATCGAGCACGGCGTCAGCTCCGACGCGGTCGGGCTCACCGCCATCGACGGCGTGGGGTCGGGCCGGGCGAGCAAGCTCGCCAAGGAGGGCATCGCCACGCCCGCCGACGTCCGGGCGGCCGGCGAGTCCGGGCTGGTCGACGCGGGCCTCTCGGCAGGGGTGGCCGAGGCGGTCCTCGAGAGCGCGGGCGACCTGCCGCGGATCGAGGTCGAGTGGGGGACGTTCCCCGACGCGATTCCGCGGGGCGAGAACGACATGCGCGAGGTGACGGTCCGGAACGCGGGCGACGGCGCCCAGGTAGGCCTCCGCGTGACGGTCAACGGCGTCGAGATGACCGAGACGACCACCTACCTCGACGGCGAGACCGCGGTCCCGGTCGGGGTCTTCGGCGGCGCCGACGACGAGATGGAGTACACCGTCGAGGTCGTCTTCCCGGAGCTCCCGCTGCTCCCCGTGACCGACTCGCGGACGGTGCGGGTGGAGTAGCGGGTCCGGACGGCGACGGAGAAAACTCGGCCCTGTCCAGTCAGTCGGCGCTCGCGGCCGCCTTCTCGGCGGCGCGCTGGAGCATCCCGTTGTTGGTGGTGTAGTAGTAGTACAGCCCCGCGCCGACCGCGGCGACCACGTTCGAGACGGTGACCGCCCAGAACACCGCGAGCACGCCGTAGTCGAGCACCAGCGCGCCGACCGCGGCGACGGGCAGCCGGACCGCCCAGTACTTCAGCAGGTTCGCGGCCAGGCTGACCGCGGTCCGGCCCGCGCCGTTGAACCCGGCCTCGAACAGGTACATCGCGCCGATGGCCCAGTAGCCCAGCACGAGGATGTCGAGGTACCGGACGCTCAGCGCGACGCCCTCGGCCGACATGTCCGGCACGAACGTCGTGACGATGAGCTCGGGCGCGAGCCACTGAACCGAGCCGATGGCGGTCAGCCCCGCCGCGGCGATGCCGGCGCCGACCCAGGTCGCCCGGCGCGCCCGGTCGGGCCGGTTCGCGCCGAGGTTCTGGCCGACGACGCTCTGGGCCGCGCTCATCAGCCCCTGGGCGGGGACGAAGGCGACGGTCGCGACCTGGGCGCCGATGTTGTACGCCGCCAGCGCGGCGGGGGTGCCGACCGCCGAGATGACCGCGATGACGAGCACCCGGACCGACTGGCTGGCCGCGGTCTGGGCGCCCCGCGGGAGGCCGACGTCGAGTATCTCGCGGTACTCCTCGCGGTCGAAGCCGACCGCCGACCGGGCGAGGACGAACCCGTCGCGCCCCCGCACGAAGAGCCCGAACATGACGAGGAAGCTGACCAGGTAGCCGAAGCCGGTCGCCAGCGCCGCGCCCTGCATCTCGAGCCGCGGGAACGGTCCCCAGCCGAGGATGAGGAACGGGTCGAGCGCGACGTTGGTGGCGACCGCCGAGACGTTCGCGTACATCGACGCCCGGGAGTCGCCCCAGCCGATGAACCCGCCCTCCAGCGCGTCGCTCATGCTCGCGAACGGGAAGAGCACGGCGAGCCACGCCAGGTAGGTGGCCGCGAGCGGGACCACCGAGTTCCCAGAGAGCACCAGTTCGACGACTGCGTCGGCCCCGAGGAAGATGACGATCGCGACCGCGACGCCGCCAGCGAGCGCGGCGGTCAGCCCGTGGAACGCGGTCCGCCGCGCGCCGGCGAGGTCCTCGGCGCCCGCGCGCTGGGAGACGACGACCTGCGTCCCGGTGAGCAGCATCGTGGTGACGCTGAACAGCAGCGCGGTCACGGGGAACGCCGCGCCGACGGCGGCGACCGCGCTCTCCCCCAGCCGGCCGACCCAGAACGTGTCGACGACCTGTTGGACGACGATCACGAGGTTCTGGACGACCAGCGGCGCCGCGAGAATCAGCAGTGAGCGAACGAGCGACCCGTCCGTGATTTCGTCTCGCGATACGTCGACCATCGTTTATAGTGTTTAGACAGTAAGAAAATACCGCATCTGATAATAAATTTTCCGATGCGTTCGCGGTTCCCGATGCGTGACTCTCGGTACCGGTTAGCGCGCTCACGGGAACTCCGACCCGGTGTAATAAATAGCTACCCCTCCTCGGTGCGCACATGCTCGGAGCGGAACGCCGCGCGGTCGCGACCCGCGCACCGGACCTCGCGTCGCTCACGCCCGGTCGGACCGGGAACCTGAGCGTGCGCCGCGACGACCGATTCGCGGTCACGCCGACCGGCGTGGCCTACGACCGCATCGCCGCCGAGGACGTCCCGGTGGTCTCGCTCGACGGCGAGCGGGTGGCGGGCGAGTCGGCCCCGTCGAGCGAGACCCCGATGCACAGCGCCGTATACCGGGAGTTCGACGCGGGCGCCATCGTCCACACCCACTCGCCGTGGGCCTCGACGCTGGCCGTCCTCCACGAGCCGATTCCGCCGGTCCACTACATGCTCGCGCTCGCGGGCACCACGGTGCCGGTCGCCGACTACGCCACCTACGGCACCGCCGAGCTCGCCGTGAACGCGGTCGAGGCGATGGAGTCGGCCGACGCCGAGGCGTGCCTGCTGGCCAACCACGGCCTGCTCGCGACCGGCGACGACGCCGCCGACGCACTCGAGACCGCCGTCAACGTCGAGTACACCGCCCGCATCTACTGCCAGGCGAAGGCGTTCGGCGAGCCGGTCGAGCTGAGCCAGGAGGAGATGGCCGCCGTGGCCGAGAAGTTCGAGGGGTACGGCCAGGGCGACGGGTAGCCGGCCTCGGGTGCGCTATCGGGCACTTCGTCGATACGCTCGGTGATACATCGACCCGGCGTGTGCTGGCGCGACCCGTTTTAATGGTCGCGCCGATGCGCGCGAGGGATGAGCATCGCAGGCCGTTAGGCCGAGAAGCGCAATCGGTTGGGGAGGTGCGAGGCCCGCGGTCGCGGTGCGGTGATTCAGTTGTGACGGCAGTAGCTAGCCCCACTGCTTCAGTCGTCTTTCGGGCTGCGGTACTGTCTGAAAATCCGCCCCGACTCGCCCGATGGAACGTTTCTCGCCCGGAGTTCAGGTCTCGGTGTTGGTGTTCTCGGTGTCGGTGTCGGCGTAGTCGGTCGTCGTCTCGGTCCGGGTCGTGGCGTCGCGCTGGCGGCGCTCGCGGGTGGCTCGACGGCTCGCCCGCGCCATCTTGTAGGTGGTGTACAGCAGGTAGACGCCCGCGATCCCGACGAGGGTGTAGACGAGGTACTCGACGGTCTCGGCCGGGCCGGCCTTGAAGACGGGCGCGAGGGCCGCGTCGACGATGTTCAGGGGTTCGCCCATGAGCCCCGTGACGCCGAGGACGCCCCACGTAATCGCCCCGATCACGACGAGGAGGATGGCGAGCCAGTCGAAGCCGTTGGTCTTCATGCCCGGAGGTAGGGTCCTGAGCCGCTTTGTTATTGTGGCCTTATGCCGGCGGACGGCCGCTCCGCCACGGTTTCGGTCCGTTCCGCGGGCTCTCGACGCCGACCGGCGGCGGCCCGCCGCGGGTCGGTGGCGCCGAATGGTGTCGTTACGGAGGGGTTTCGGGCGAGTCGGTCGCCACGAGCGCCCGCCGCCCGGATACCCTACCCTTTTCACCACCCGCGTCCAACGGACGACCAATGAGCCGCCGCCGGAAACCCGACTGGCTGAAGGTGCAACCGCCGTCCGGCCGGGAGTTCACGGGCATCAAGCGGACGCTGCGGGACCACGACCTCAACACCGTCTGCGAGGAGGCCAACTGTCCCAACCTCGGGGAGTGCTGGTCCGGGCGCAACTCCGACTCCGGGGGCACCGCGACGTTCATGCTGCTGGGCGACCAGTGCACGCGCAACTGCGGGTTCTGCGACGTCGACACCGGCGGCGGCCAGCCGCTCGACCCCGACGAGCCCGCGAACGTCGCGAGCGCCGTGGCCGAGATCGGCCTCGACTACGTGGTGCTGACGTCGGTCGACCGCGACGACCTGGAGGGCCAGGGCGCGGCCCACTTCGCCGAGACCATCCGGGAGATCAAGCGGCGCGACCCCTCGATTCTCGTCGAGGTGCTGATTCCGGACTTCCGGGGCGACGAGGAGCTGATCCGCGAGATCATCGAGGCCGAACCGGACGTCGTCGCCCACAACGTCGAGACCGTCGAGCGCCTCCAGCAACCGGTCCGGGACCCCCGCGCGGGCTACGAACAGAGCCTCGGGGTGCTCGAACAGGTCGAGCGCGAGTCGGACATCTACACCAAGACCAGCCTCATGCTCGGCGTCGGCGAGTACGACCACGAGGTGTACCAGACCCTCTCGGACCTCCGGGAGGCCGACGTCGACATCGTCACCCTCGGCCAGTACCTCCAGCCCTCGCGGGACCACCTCGACGTGTCGAGCTACGTCCACCCCGCGAAGTTCGAGACGTGGCGCCGGGTCGCCGAGGACGAACTCGGCTTCCTCTACTGCGCCAGCGGGCCGATGGTCCGGTCGTCGTACAAGGCGGGCGAGTTGTTCGTCGACGCCGTCCTCCGGGACGGCAAGACCGTCGAGCAGGCGAGGAGAGAGGCTCGTAGAGCCTCTGTATAGCGAACGGCGAAGCCGTGAGCCGCGAGGCCGGCAGAGCCTCGGTCTGAACGAGCGGGGAGGAACGACCCGCGAGGCGGGAGGCCCGCAGGGCCTCCGCGGGAACGGACGGCGGCGCCGCGAGCCGGGACGCTCGCGGAGCCGCCGCGTGAGCGAACGGCGGCCCGACCGTTCCCACGGCGAGTTTCCGGGCCCGACCCGATTGGTACAAGGTAGCATGGCGGTTCCCGCAATACTTGCCATTCGTTCACCGAGTCCCGCTCAGAGACCGGTACCGTCAGACAAACGTCTATTTTTCAAGTCATAAGTTTAGAAATCGAGGTTCGTTGCGGTGGAAATTGGCGGTTCACGTGGCGAACCGGCGTCAAAACCGTACCTATGGAAAGTTGGTTACGAAAACCCTATATTGCGCGCCGGTGATTTAGTCGATATGTCAGGACGGGTTCGACCGTGAGCATCGTACACCGAGATCCGAAGGACCGCGTACAGGTCCTCGACGAGGACGGTTCCGTGGTAGAGGGCGCGGACGTGCCCGACATCTCCGACGAGGAGATGGTGGACATGTACCGCGAGATGAAGCTGGTCCGGCACTTCGACGAGCGGGCGGTCTCGCTCAACCGCCAGGGCCGGATGGGCACCTACCCGCCGCTGTCGGGCCAGGAGGGCGCCCAGATCGGCAGCGCCCACGCGCTGGCCGACGACGACTGGATGTTTCCGAGCTACCGGGAGCACGGCGCGGCGCTGGTCCGCGGGCTGTCGCTGGAGCAGACCCTGCTGTACTGGATGGGCCACGAGCAGGGCAACGCCGTCCCCGACGACGCCAACATCTTCACCGTCGCGGTGCCCATCGCGACCCAGATCCCCCACGCGACCGGCGCGGCGTGGGCGTCGAAGCTGAAGGGCGAGAACAAGGCGTTCCTCTGCTACTTCGGCGACGGCGCCACGTCCGAGGGCGACTTCCACGAGGGGCTGAACTTCGCGGGCGTGTTCGACACGCCCTCGGTGTTCTTCTGCAACAACAACCAGTGGGCCATCAGCGTGCCCCGCGAGCGCCAGACCGCCTCCGCGACCATCGCCCAGAAGGCCCAGGCGTACGGGTTCGAGGGCGTGCAGGTCGACGGGATGGACCCCCTCGCGGTGTACAAGGCCACGAACGACGCGATCCAGAAGGCCAAGGACCCCGGCGAGGACGAGCTGCGGCCGACCCTCATCGAGGCGGTCCAGTACCGCTACGGCGCCCACACCACCGCCGACGACCCCTCGGTCTACCGCGAGGACGACGAGGTCGAGCGCTGGAAGCAGAAGGACCCCATCCCGCGGCTCGAGAAGTTCCTGCGCAGCCGGGGACTGCTCGACGACGAGGCGGTCGACGCCGTCGAGAGCGAGGTGAAAGAGCGGGTCGCCGACGCCATCGACGCGGCCGAGTCGGTCGAGCGTCCCGACCCCGAGGAGATATTCGCGCACGTCTACGCCGACATGCCCCGCCACCTCCGCGAGCAGTTCGAGGAGTTCGAGCGGCTCCGCGAGCAGTACGGCGACGACGCGCTACTGGAGGACTGACCATGAGCCAGGCAGAACAACAGCAGGAGACCGAGAACCTCACGCTGGTGCAGGCGGTTCGAGACGGACTGTACACCGAGATGCAGCGGGACGAGGACGTGCTCGTGATGGGCGAGGACGTCGGCCGGAACGGCGGCGTATTCCGGGCGACCGAGGGCCTCTACGACGAGTTCGGCGAGGACCGCGTCATCGACACCCCGCTGGCCGAGTCGGGCATCATCGGCACCGCCATCGGGATGGCGGCCTACGGGCTGAAGCCGGTGCCCGAGATCCAGTTCATGGGGTTCATCTACCCCGGCTTCGACCAGATCGTCTCCCACGCCGCCCGGCTCCGGACCCGGAGCCGCGGGCGGTTCACCTGCCCGATGGTGATCCGGGCGCCGTACGGCGGCGGCATCCGGGCGCCCGAGCACCACTCCGAGTCCACCGAGGCGTTCTTCGCCCACCAGCCGGGCCTGAAGGTCGTCATCCCCAGCACCCCGTACGACACCAAGGGGCTGCTCACGTCGGCCATCCGGGACCCCGACCCGGTCGTCTTCCTCGAACCGAAGCTCATCTACCGGGCGTTCCGGGGCGACGTGCCGACCGAGTCCTACGAGGTGCCCATCGGCGAGGCCGCCGTGCGCCGTGAGGGCGCGGATATCTCAGTGTTCACCTGGGGCGCGATGACCCGCCCGACCCTCGAAGCCGCCGAACAGCTTGAGGGCGAGATCGACGTCGAGGTCGTCGACCTCCGGACCGTCTCGCCGCTCGACGAGGACACCATCGTCGAGTCGTTCAAGAAGACGGGCCGGGCCGCGGTCGTCCACGAGGCGCCGAAGTCCGGCGGGCTGGGCGGCGAGATCACCTCCATCATCCAGGAGGAGGCGCTGCTCTACCAGGAAGCGCCGGTCGAGCGCATCACCGGGTTCGACACCCCGTTCCCGCTGTACGCGCTCGAGGACTACTACCTGCCAGAGCCCGCCCGCATCAAAGAGGGTATCCGGGACGCCGTCGAGTTCTGAACCATGGTCCGAGAGTTCAAACTGCCGGACGTCGGCGAGGGCGTCGCCGAGGGCGAGATCGTCAGCTGGCTGGTCGAGGAGGGCGACCCGGTCACCGAGGACCAGGCGGTCGCCGAGGTCGAGACCGACAAGGCCATCGTCGAGGTCCCCTCGCCGGTGAACGGGACGGTCCGCGAGATCCTCGCCGAGGAGGGCGAGGTCGTCGAGGTCGGTTCGGTCATCATCACCTTCGACGTCGAGGGCGAGGAGGCTGAACCTGCCGACGAGCCGACCGAATCGGCCGAGAGCGAGCAGCCGACCGAGTCGCAGACCGAGACCGCCAACCAGGCCACGACCCAGGGCGACGCGACCGAGGCCGACGCCGCGGAGGCCTCGACCGGCGAGGGCCGGGTGTTCGCCGCGCCGAGCGCCCGCCGGCTGGCCCGCGAGCTCGGCGTCGACATCGCGTCGGTCGAGGGCTCGGGCCCCAGCGGCCGCGTGACCGAGGCCGACGTGCGGCGGGCGGCCGAGTCGTCCGGCGAGAGCGACGAAGGGACGGGCGGCCCCGAACCGATGGACGGCTCGGGCAGCACCGGCGGCCCCGCGTCCACGGACGCGGTCGCCGAGCGCGGCGAGGCGCTCGCCGAGGCCGAGGAGCCGGCCGGCGACGTCGCGGCGACCCGCGAGCAGGGCGCCCAGCCGACCACCGAGGACTTCTCGGGCGCCGTCGAGTCGGCCGACCGCGACCGGACGCTGGCCGCGCCCGCGACCCGGCGGCTCGCCGAGGAGCAGGGCGTCGACCTGAACGCGGTGCCCGCGACCGAGCAGCGCGACGGCGAGGCGTTCGTCACCAGCGAGGCCGTGATGGAGTACGCCGAGGCCCAGCGGCAGGCCCAGCAGGCCCAGGCCGAGACCGCCGCCGCGACCGACGCCGGCGAGCGAGTCGAGCGCGTCCAGTACAAGGGCGTGCGCAAGACCATCGGCGACGCGATGTCGCGGTCGAAGTACACCGCGCCCCACGTCACCCACCACGACACCGCGGTCGTCGACGACCTGGTCGAGACCCGCGAGCGGCTCAAGCCCGAGGCCGAGGAGCGGGGCATCCGGCTGACCTACATGCCGTTCGTCATCAAGGCCGCGGTGGCGGCGCTCAAGCAGCACCCCAAGCTGAACGCCGAACTCGACGAGGAGGCCGGCGAGATCCTCCGGAAGAACTACTACAACGTCGGGGTGGCGGCCGCGACCGACGCCGGGCTGATGGTGCCGGTCGTCGAGGACGTCGACCGGAAGGGCCTGCTCCAGATCTCCAGCGAGGTCAACGAGCTGGTCCAGAAGGCCCGCGACCGCTCGATCTCCCGCGAGGAGCTCCGGGGCTCGACGTTCAGCGTCACCAACTTCGGCGCGGTCGGCGGCGAGTACGCCACGCCCATCCTCAACTACCCCGAGGCGGCCATCCTCGGCATCGGCAAGCTCGAGCAGCGCCCCGTGGTGGAGGAGAGCGAGGCGCCGAGCGCCTCGGACAGTGCGAGCGGCGGAGCCGCGAGCACCGGCGAGGTCGTGGCCCGGTACACCCTGCCGCTGTCGCTGACCATCGACCACCGCATCGTGGACGGCGCCGACGCCGCGGCGTTCACCAACACGTTCATCGAGTACGTCGAGAACCCCGAGCTCCTGCTGCTGGAGTAGGGTTCCCGGCGCACGAGGCGGCTCTCGTTCCCGTCCTTCTCGCGTTTCGCTCGTCGCTCTCCGGTAGTCGCCGCACCGCCGGCGGCTCCCCCGCCGGCGCGGTCCGTAAACTGCTATAGGTGTCCTTCCATACTGGCAAATATGGCCGAAGTCACGCTCCGCGACGTCGAGGCCGCCCGGGCGGCGTTCGACGACGCGGTGGTCCAGCAGACCGGAATCGACCGGAGTCGGTCGCTGAGCGAACTCACCGGCGCCGAGGTCCACCTCAAGATGGAGCACCTCCAGCGCACGGGGTCGTTCAAGACCCGGGGCGCGTTCAACAAGCTCCGGCAGCTCGACGAGCGCGGCGACGTCGACCGGGTCGTGGCCGCCAGCGCCGGCAACCACGCCCAGGGCGTCGCGCTGGCCGCGACGAACGTCGGCATCGACTCGACCATCGTGATGCCCGAGAACGCGCCCCAGGCGAAGGTCGAGGCCACCCGCGAGTACGGCGCGGACGTCGAACTGCGCGGCGAGGACTTCCGGGCCGCGATGGAGTACGCCGAGTCGCTGACCGAGGACGCGGGCACCGAGTTCGTTCACGCCTACGACGACCCGGCAATCGTCGCAGGCCAGGGCACCATCGGGATCGAGATCCACGAGCAGCTCCCGGCGGTCGACACCGTGGTCGTCCCCATCGGCGGCGGCGGGCTGATCGGAGGTATCAGCGCCGCACTGGCCGAACTCGACCCCGACGTCCGGGTGGTCGGCGTCCAGGCCGAGCGAGCCGCGACAGTGCCCGAGAGCCTGGAGAAGGGGCTGCCGACGACCGTCGACTCCCCGGAGACCATCGCGGACGGCATCGCCACGGGGAGCATCTCGGAGCTGACGCTCGGGCTCATCGAGGCCCACGTCGACGAGGTGGTGACGGTCTCGGACGACGAGATCGCTCGCGCCGAGCTGCTGCTGCTGGAGCGGGCCAAGCAGCTGGTCGAGGCGGCGGGCGCCGCCTCGGTCGCGGCGGTGCTCTCGGACGACCTCGACGTGGCCGGCGAGACGGTGGTCCCGGTGCTGTCGGGCGGCAACATCGACATCTCGATGCTCCAGACCGTGCTCACCCAGGCGCTGACCGAGCGGAGCCAGCTGCTCCGACTTCGGGTCCGCATCGACGACCAGCCCGGCGAGATGACGACGCTGTCGGGCATCATCGCCGACACCGGCGCCAACATCCGGACGGTCCGCCACGACCGGGCGGTCGACGACCTGCGCGTCGGCGAGGCGTACCTCGTGTTCCAGGTCGTGACCAGCGGCCGGGGCCACGCCGAGAAGATCATCGCCGAGGTCCGGGACGCCGGCTACGAGGTCGAGCGGGTGGCGTAGCCGCTGCGAGCTGTCGGGCGAGAGACCTGACGGTGGCGTTCGCGTAACCCGCCGACCCCGACGCCGTCGGGCGACACCTGTGTCCGCGAGCGCTTACGGCGGTGCCCCGAATACGTCCGGACGAGAAGCGGCGCGCGTCGGCCCGTTCCGCGTTCGATCCGGCGACGCGCTGCGAACGATCACCCATGGTACACGACAAAGCAGCTTTCGCCGACGACGTCGACTTCGACGAATCGCTCGACGACCTCCCGACCGACGCCGAACTCGAGGAGACCGTCGCGAACCTCGAGGACCGCGGCTTCGAGGTCGTCGTGGTCGACACCGCCGAGGACGCGCTCGCCGAGATCACGGACCAGATTCCCGCGGGCGCGTCGGTCATGAACGGCCACTCGACCACGCTGGAGGAGATCGGCTTCGACGACTACCTCGCGGAGGGCGACCACGACTGGGAGAACCTCCACGCCGAGGTGTTCGCCATCGACGACGACGCCGAGCGCGCTCGCGCGCGGCGAGAGGCCCAGACCGCCGACTACTTCCTCGGCGGCGTCAACGCCATCGCGCAGTCGGGCGAGCTCGTGGCGGCCGACGCCTCGGGCAGCCGAGTCGGCGCCTACCCCTTCGCGGCCGAGAACCTGCTGCTGGTCAGCGGGACCAACAAGGTGGTCGCGGACCTCGACGCCGCGCTCGACCGCGTCGAGAACGTCGCCTACCCCCTGGAGGACGCTCGCGCCCAGGAGGTCTACGGCGTCGGCAGCGCCGTCGCCAAGCAGCTCATCTACAGGTACGAGAACGACGAGGGCCGGACGACCGTCGTGCTCATCCGCGACGAGTTCGGCTTCTGAGGCCCCGACACCCTCCGTTTCCCGCACCACGCTCCGTTTTCCCCGTTTCGCGTTCTGTCCGATTCCCCCTTCCTCACGTCCTGCCCGATTCCTCTTTCTCCACGTCCTGTCCGACGCTCCGCGACGCCCGGTTTCTATCGGTAAGCTAATCAATAAGTCGTCCTCGCGCGTGGCATCCCCGTATGGACTTCGGACTCACCCAGTCCCAGCGAGCGCTCCGCGAGGACGTCCGCGAGTTCGTCGACGCGGAGATCCGGCCCCGCGCTATCGAACTCGACCGCGGCGAGGAGTACCCCGGCGACGTCCTGTCGGAGCTCGGCGACCGGGGGTACGCCGGCATCACGCTCCCGGAGACGTACGGCGGCCGCGGCGAGGGACTGGTCGAACTCGCGATCCTCACCGAGGAGCTCGCGGCGGGGATGATGACCGTCGCCAGCGCGCTCGCGCTCAACCTCGGGGTCGCGACGATCATCGAGCGGTTCGGCACCGAGGCCCAGCGGGAGCGGTACCTGCCCGGGATGGCGCGCTACGAGACCGTGGGCGCGCTCGGCCTGAGCGAGGCGAACGCCGGCGCGAACAAGCTGGAGATGGAGACGTCGGCCGAAAGACGGGGCGACGAGTGGGTCATCGACGGCCACAAGCAGTGGGTGACCAACTTCGAGCGCGCCGACGTCGTCCTCACCTACGCCAAGACCGGCCCCGACGGGGACGCGCCGCACAACATCAGCGCGTTCCTCGTTCCGGCCGAGGCGTTCGAGGTCGAGGAGGTGTGGGAGACGCTGGGCGCGCGCAACGTGAAGTCGCCGCGGGTGCGCCTCGACGGGGTCCGGGTCCCCGACGAGAACATGGTCGGCGAGGAGGGCGAGGGGTACGTCCAGCGCGGCGAGGTCCACACCGGCGTCAACGTCCCGGCCCGCGGGGTCGGCATCGCCCGGGCCGCGCTGGAGGACACCGCGGCCTACACCAGCGACCGCGAGCAGTTCGACCGGCCTATCGGCGACTTCCAGGGCGTCCGCTGGGACGTCGCGAAGATGGCCGAGCGGGCCGACGCCGCCCGCCTGCTCACCCTTCGGGCCGCCGACCGCGCCGACCGGGGCGAGGACCCGACCCGCGAGATGGCGATGGCGAAGGTCCGCGCCACCGAGGCCGCCGTCGAGAACGCCAACGACGCGATGCAGCTCCACGGCGGGAAGGGGTACACCACCGAGCACCACGTCGAGCGCTACCTCCGGGACGCCCGGCTGCTGACCATCGCCGGCGGGCCGAACGAGCTCCACAGGAACAACTTGGCGGATGCGGTGTACGCGGCGTTCGAGTGAGACTCCGCGGTCGTCGAGCGAAACGTTACCACGCGGAGCTCGCCGCAAAATCCACCTGATTTTTCACCCGCAAGCCCGTCGTACTGACCATATGGTCGTCGGAGACATCTCGACCGGGACGGACGTGCTCGTAATCGGCGCGGGACCGGGCGGCTACGTCGCCGCCATCCGCGCGGGCCAGCTCGACCTCGACGTGACGCTGGTCGAGAAGGACGCCTACGGCGGGACCTGCCTCAACTACGGCTGCATCCCGTCGAAGGCGATGATCACGGCGTCGGACCTCGCCCACGAGGCGGGCCACGCCGAGGAGATGGGCATCTACGCCGACCCCGAGGTCGAGATGGGCGAGATGGTCGGCTGGAAGGACGGCGTGGTCGACCAGCTCACCGGCGGCGTCGAGAAGCTCTGCAAGGCCAACGGCGTCGAGCTGATGGAGGGCCGCGCGGAGTTCGCCGACGAGAACAAGGCCCGGATCGTCCACGGCGGCGAGGGCCAGGGCTCCGAGACCGTCGAGTTCGAGCACGCCATCGTCTCGACCGGAAGCCGCCCCATCGAGATCCCCGGCTTCTCGTTCGACGACGACCCGGTGCTCGACTCCCGGCAGGCCCTGGCGCTGGAGGAGGTCCCCGAGAGCCTGGTCATCGTGGGCGCGGGCTACATCGGGATGGAGCTGGCGGGCGTGTTCGCCAAGCTCGGCACTGACGTGACCGTCGTCGAGATGCTCGACTCCGTGCTGCCGGGCTACGAGGACGACCTCGCCCGCCCGGTCAAGAAGAAGGCCGAGGAGCTCGGCATCGACTTCCACTTCGGCGAGGCCGCCAGCGACTGGGAGGAGTCGGGCGACGGCATCACCGTCCGGACCGAGAACGAGGACGGCGAGGTCTCGGAGTTCGGCGCCGAGAAGGTCATGGTCGCGGTGGGCCGCGAGCCGGTCACCGACACGCTCGGGCTCGAGAACACCGGCGTCGAGCCCGACGAGAACGGGTTCGTCCCCACCGACGACCGCGCCCGGACCGAGGTCGACCACATCTACGCCATCGGCGACGTGGCGGGCGAACCCATGCTCGCCCACAAGGCCAGCAAGGAGGGCCAGGTCGCCGCGGAGGTCATCGCGGGCGAGCCGTCGGCGCTCGACTACCAGGCGGTCCCCGCCGCCGTGTTCACCGACCCCGAGATCGGGACGGTGGGCCTGACCGAGTCGGAGGCCGAGGCCGAGGGGTTCGAGCCGGCCGTCGGCCAGTTCCCGTTCAACGCCTCGGGCCGGGCGCTGACCACGGGCCACGCCGACGGCTTCGTCCGCGTCGTGGCCGACGAGCCCAGCGGCTTCCTGCTGGGCGCCCAGATCGTCGGCCCGGAGGCCTCCGAGCTCATCGCGGAACTCGGGCTGGCCATCGAGATGGGCGCGACCCTGGAGGACGTCGCGGCCACCATCCACACCCACCCGACGCTCTCGGAGGCCGTGATGGAGGCCGCCGAGAACGCGCTGGGCCACGCCATCCACACGCTGAACCGCTGAGCCCGCCTCGCCATTCAGGACAGTCGGTCGGCGGAGACCAGACAGTAACCCGACTCCTTTTCCGAGTGCTGCCCGTGAAACTCCGACTGTATACAGAGCGTGTGTTTACCGCTGTCCTCTGTCTGAGACCGTCGTTCTCGTTCATCTGGTAGGGAATTCTTACATAAACATAAGATAAAAAACTTAATGTTTCTGGAGTGCAGTATTTCAGGCGGAGGTTTGGTAAAATGTCACAAGACGGTTCGTCATCGCAAAGCAACGTTACATCAGTGATCGCAGCTGCGACGTCGTTAGCGGCCATTGTCGCTGGCATGGTCGCTGTGGCCGGCATCACCGCCCTGGGTGCGCAGGCCGAGGTTCTGACCGATTGATCGCGGAGTCGCCCGACGCCGCGCAGCACGCGGCGCCGGGACTCACCGCGATCGAGATCGCCGGCGAGGCGGCTGCCCCCGGCCGGAATATCGTCGGCCTGAAGATGGACAACGGCTTCGACGGTTCGATGTCGCTGCCGCCACTGTATTTTGTCCGTCGCGGCATCAATAGCGTGGACTGAACGCTTCCTGCCCCGAGTGTTGGCCTCCCAGTCGATCACCCAGTCGCCGTTCTCACCTCCGTCGGCTTGGAGCCGCTGTCCCGTCTACAAACCCGGTCGTTGCACCACTTGGTTCGGTGTAGCTCGTCTCACTTACTACTGCTACTGCCACTGCGTACTGACCGGACTTGGCGGTTTATCTCTGCACGTTCCTCCGGACGACCGAACCCTACTACCAACCGCCGCTCGTCCCCTGCCAGGGTGGCAAACGGAGAGAAGTCCGGCGCCCCGACTCAGGACAGCCGGTCCGCCAGGTCGCGGAAGTCCTCGACGACGAGGTCGGGGTCCTGCCCCAGCTCCTCGCGGGGCGCGTCCTGCGCCGGCCGCGAGAGCCACGCCGTCCGCATGCCGGCGTGCTTCGCGCCCCAGACGTCGCGCAGGCCCCCGCCGGAGACGTGGAGGATGCGGTCGATGGGCTCTCCGACCACGGCGGCCGCGTGGCGGTAGATCGCCGGATCGGGCTTGTACACCTCAATGTCGTCGGCGCTGATGGCGTCGGCGACGACGTGCTCCAACTCCGCGGCCGCGAGCAGGTGGTCGAGCATCTCCGGGTCCCCGTTCGAGAGCACGTACACCTCGTACCCCGACGCGGCGATGCGGCCGATTCCCTCGGTCACGTCCTCGTAGACGGTGAGCCGGTCCTCGTACACCGTCCTGCGGATGTCGTCGCGGACGTCGGCGGCGACGTCGTACCCCTCCGCTTCGAGCGCGTAGCGGAGCCCCTGCCCGATCAGCTCCCAGAACGGCCGGTACTCGTCGATGTCGTTGGCCACCATCGAGTACTCGATGTACTTGTCCCGCCAGCGCCGCGACACCGCCTCGGCGTCGTCGGCGCCCATGGCGTCGACGCGTTCTTCGAGCGCCGCCGCCTGCGACCCGACGTCGACCAGCGTGGTGTAGGAGTCGACGGTGACGGCCGCGACCGCTTCCGGATCCATGCGCCTCTCTACGTCGGGGTCCGTGGTAAGCGTTCGGCGTGCCCGGGGACCCCGTCGGGCCGACGTGCGCAAAGACTATGGTTAATGGTAACGAATATCACGGCATGTCCCGGCCCAGAACCGGCGGCCTCTCCCCGTTCGAGCGACTCCGGTCGCGCTGGGAGGACGAGGACCTGGTCTGCCCGGAGTGCGGCTACGACGACGCCGAGGGCAGGTGGCTCGCCGCCACCGCGGGAGACCGCGTCCAGTACCGCCACCTCTGTCCGAGCTGCGGTCACGTCCGGCGCCGGACGTTCCGGCTCGACGGCGAGTGACGGCCGAGAGCGACTGCCCGCTCGCTGCGGACGCGTCGCGGCCCCGTCGCGCGAGCACTGCGGTCCGGTCGCCCGCCGAGGGCCGCCCGGCGCGTTCGCGACCGCGACCCCTCGGTTTCGAGTGGCCGACCGGACAGATTTATGTTGTGACAGTCGCTCCCCCGGACGTATGGGACTGTCCGGCTCCGAGGAGTCCGCGGAGAACGACCACGGCTGGGAGGTCGTCGAGAACATCGACGTCGACGAGCCCAGCGCCGCCGCGAAGAACACCATCTACCGCTGGGTCGACACCGAGGCCGGCGTGGTGCTGTACTACTTCTCGGGCGCCGAGAAGGGCGGTCTGACCGCGGTCCCGCTCCGCGAGACCGACCTGGCGTCCGACGGGGACTGACGACCCCTCCGTCTCGGGTCCGCGACCGCCGCGGCGGGTGACTTTTCTTCGGGTCCGGTCGGGCTGACGTGCGCGCTTACTTATTTCAATCTGGCCATCTAGAGCGGTGCTATGGGTTTCGATTCGGATCGACGACACTTCCTCGCGGCGGTCGCGGGGGTGACCGGGGGGTTCGCCGGGTGCGCGGGGGCCGGCGGGCCGCGGAGCGACCGGGACGGGAGGCGAGACGACGGCGCGACGGCCGGCCAGGAGACGACTCCGGGCGGCGACCTGCCCGAGTCGGTCGGCCTGGAGACGCTGGCGACGGGGTTCGAGCTCCCGCTCGGCGTGGCGTTCGCGCCCGACGCCGACCGCCGCTACGTCGCCGACCAGCCGGGCCGGGTGTTCGTCCACGGACCCGACGGCCTGCGCGACCGGCCGTTCCTCGACCTGCGCGACACCGTGGTCGTCGGCAAGGAGACCGGGCTGCTCGGCCTGGCGCTCCACCCCGACTTCGCGGAGAACCGCCGGGTGTTCGTCCGGTACAGCGCGCCGCCGCGGGAGGACGCGCCCGCCGGGACGAACCACACCTTCGTGCTCTCGGAGTTCGAGGCGAACGACGACGGCACGCGGATCGACCCCGACTCCGAGCGAGCCCTGCTCGAGTTCCCGGAGCCCCAGCCCAATCACAACGCCGGGTCCGTCGTCTTCGGCCCGTACGGGTACCTCTTCGTCGGTATCGGCGACGGCGGCGGGGCCGGCGACAAGGACGGTCACGCCGACGACTGGTACGACGCCGTCGAGGGAGGGAACGGCCAGGACGTCACCGAGAACCTGCTCGGCAGCGTGCTGCGCATCGACGTCGACAATCGGGAGAACGGCAAGGCGTACGCGATTCCCGACGGCAACCCGTTCGCGGACGGCGGCCCGGGACTGCCCGAACACTACGCGTGGGGGTTCCGGAACCCCTGGCGGATGGCGTTCGACCGCGGGCGGCTCTTCGTGGCCGACGTGGGCCAGAACGCCTTCGAGGAGGTGAACCTGGTCGAGCGCGGCGGCAACTACGGCTGGAACGTCAGGGAGGGCACCCACTGCTTCAAGGCCGAGAGCTGTCCGGACAGCACGCCGGAGAGCGTCCGCGGCGGCGAACCGCTGCTGGACCCCGTCATCGAGTACCCCCACTACGGCGACGGCGTCACCGGAATCTCGGTCATCGGCGGGAACGTCTACCGAGGGTCTGCGCTGCCGGGCCTGGCCGGCGCCTACGTCTTCGCCGACCTGGCGGCCGAGGGGCAACTGCTGGCCGCGACGCCGGTCGACGAGGGGCTCTGGCCCATCGGCGTCGTGAACGTGGCCGGCGACGACGCCGCGAAGCTCGGCCAGGTCTACTCGTTCGGCCGCGACGCCGACGGCGAACTCTACGTCCTCGGGAGCGGCGACGAGGGGGCCGGTCTCCACCGCATCGTCCCCGCCGAGTGAGCAACGCACCGTCCCCGCCGAGTGAACCCGGCCGGCCTCGCGCCGACCGGCCCGCGGGACTTTACCCCGCGAGTGTCGATACAGAGACATGGTCGGACTGCCGGACGAGCGCGAGCGCCTCGCCTGGTGGGCGTTCACCCTGCTGGTCGCCGGCGTGTTCGCGTTCACCCTCTGGGCGTTCGTCGGGACCGTCGTGCTCGGCGTGTTCATCTACTACGGGACCCGCCCGCTCTACCGGCGGCTCCGGACCGAGTTCACGTCGGACCACGCCGCCGACCTGACGCTGCTCATCGTGCTCGTCCCGGTGTTCGCGCTGGTCGGGTACACCGTCCTCGTGGGGCTCGACCAGTTGGGTCGGCTGACCGAGAGCTATCCGTCGGTGTTCCGCGGCGCGCTCTCGAGTTCGCCCGAGCAGGCGACCGGAGCGATCACGAACGCCACCGGCGCGCTCGGCTCCGGGTCCGGGGCCGGCGGGATGGGCGAGGCGCTCTCGACGGCTGTCGGGGTACTGGGCGCGCTGACCGGCGGACTGGCCCACCTCGTGCTCGCCTTCCTGCTGGCGTTCACGCTGCTGCGCGAGGACGGCCGCATCGCGGCGTGGTTCACCGACCAGTTCGCCCCCGAGGGGTCGGCGGCCTACGCCTACGCGGTGTCCGTGGACGAGGACCTCCACACGGTGTACGTCGGCAACGTCCTGACGGTGTTCGCGGTCATCGTGCTCGGCCTCCTGGTGTACAACGGCCTCGACGCGCTGGCGGCCGAGTTCGGCGCGGTCGGGGTCCCGGTGCCGACGCTGCTGGCGCTGCTGACCGGGCTGGCGACGCTCGTCCCCCTCGTCGTGGGCAAGATCGTCTACGTCCCGGTCGGGCTCTACCTCGCCTACGAGTCCGCCACCGGTCCCGGCCCGCTCTGGTTCCCGGCGGCGTTCTTCGCGCTCTGCTTCCTGCTGCTCGACCTGCTGCCGGTCGCGGTGCTGCGGCCCTACATCGCCGGCCGGAGCATCCACGGCGGGCTGATGATCTTCGCCTACATCGGCGGCACGATGCTGTTCGGCTGGTACGGCCTGTTCCTCGGCCCGCTGCTGGTCGTCGTGGGGGTCCACCTCGCCCGCATCGTGCTCCCCGCGCTGGTCCACGGCGACGCCGTCACCGGCGAGGTGCTGACCGCCGAGTCGCTCGGGGCCGACCCCTCGTCGATCGTCGAGAGCCCCGCGACCGACGGGCCGGACGCCGACGGCCCGGCCGAGGACCCGACCGCCGACGAGCGGACGACCGACGGAGGGAAGGCCGAGGGGCCCGAACCCGGCCACGAGACCGATGGGTGAGGACGCCGAGCGGGACGACGGCGGAGACGCGTTCCGGGCGCCGGCGGGCCGCGGCCGGGCCGCCTTCGAGATCCGGGGCTCGGAGTTCGTCGGCCACCTCGCGCCCGCGGCCGACCGCGAGGCCGCCGAGGCGTTCGTCGCCGAGGTCCGGAGCGAGCACGCCGACGCGACCCACAACGTGCCGGCCTACCGGGTCCGGGAGTCGGGCGACCCCGCCGCCGGCCGCGGGTCCGCCGGGGGACTGCTCAGGGAGTACAGCGACGACGACGGCGAGCCCTCCGGGTCGGCGGGCAAGCCCGCGCTCAACGTGCTCCAGCAGGAGGACGTCGAGAACGTCGTCGCGGTCGTGACCCGGTACTACGGCGGGACGAAGCTGGGCGTCGGCGGCCTGGCCCGGGCCTACTCACGGGGGGTCAAGGCGGCGCTCGACGACGCCGGCGTGGTCGCGCGGCGCCCCCGCGAGCGGTTCTCGGTCGCGGTCGACTACGACGACTCGGGGACGGTCCGGGGCATCCTGGAGAGCGCGGGCGGCGAGGCCGGCGTGGAGTTCGAGGCCGACTACGCAGAGCGGGTGACGTTCGCGGTCCGGACGCCGGTCGAGGACGCCCCCGGGGTGCGCGACCGCATCCGCAGCGCCACGAGCGGACGGGCCGACATCGACGCCGACGCGGAGTGACCGACTGGCGGTTCCGTTCGCTACCCGCCCAGCGGTACGCCGCCGAAGACGGCTTCCCGACACACAAAACATATCGCCGGGAACGCCGAACGACTAGCAAATGAGCGACGCCCCCAGCGCCGAGGGAGTCGACGACGTCGACGAGTCCAACGCCACCGCGGCCGACGACGCCGACGCCACCGACGCCGCCGAGCTCGTCGACCTCGACTTCGGCGAGACCGGTCGCATCCCCGCGGTCGCACAGGACGCCGACACCGGCGAGGTGCTGATGCTCGCGTACGTCACGCGCGAGGCCGTCGAGGAGACCCGCGAGACCGGGCTGGCCCACTACTACTCCCGGAGCCGCGAGGAGCTGTGGCGGAAGGGCGCGACCAGCGGCCACGTCCAGCGCGTCCGGGAGGTCCGGGTCGACTGCGACGGCGACGCGCTGCTCTACCTGGTCGACCAGGAGGGCGGCGCGTGTCACACCGGCTACGAGTCGTGCTTCCACCGGACGCTCGACGGCGAGGTCGTCGGCGAGCAGGTCTTCGACCCCGAGGACGTCTACGAGTAGTCCCGCGACAGCACAGCGCCACCGCCACGCCCCGAACACGACCCCACCACGACCGCCACCAACGATGAGCGACACACAGCCAGCGACCGAGACCGACCTGCCCGCGGCGCTCGCGGAGGCCGACGCGGCCTACCGCGAGGTCGACGAGCGCATCGCCGAGTACGGCGAGGAGACCGTGGAGTCGCTCGCCGACGCCTACGACGAGGCCACGAGCCTCCTCGACCGCTACGAGGGCCAGGCGACCGGCACCGGCCGCGAGAACTTCAAGAACTTCATCCAGTTCCAGGAGCAGTTCGGCACCCTCGTCGAGGGCCTGCCCGACGACCTGCCGGAGCGCGACGCCTTCGAGGCCGCGAACGATCGGTTCGACAAGCGCCGGCTCAGCGACGACGACTTCGCGGCCGCCCGCGACCGCCTCGGAGCCGCGAGCGACATCGCCGGCCTGCTCGACGAGCGCCGCGAGGCGCTGGCCGAGTACCGCGAGGTCCGGCGGGACGTCGAGCGCGCGCTCGCGGACCTCCGGGAGGAGATCGCCGACCGCGAGCGACTGGTCGAACTCGACGCGGCCGACCTCGACGCGCCGGTCGAGGAGCTACGGGACCCCATCGAGACCTACAACGAGGCCGTCGGCGAGGCGTTCGCCGCGTTCAAGGCCGAGGCGAGCGCCCGGGAGCTGCTCGACTTCGTGGCCGCGACCGACGACTACCCGCTGGTCGGGTTCCCCGACCCGCCCGAGAGCCTCCGGTCGTACGTCGAGACGAGCGAGCCCGGGACCGAACCCGTCGCCGACCTGCTGGAGTACGCCCGCTACTCGAACTCCAAGCTCGACCACTACGTCGACGACCCCGCCGCGCTGAAGCGCGCGGTCGCGACCAACGAGACCTACCTCGAACGACTCGACGCCGGGCCCCTCCGGCTGGAGTGGCCGCCCCGGCCCGCGTCGGAGCTCCGCTGGCGGCTCGACGAGCTGGTGTCGGTCGTCGGCCGGTTCGCGCCCGAGGACGTCGTGGCGACGCTCCGGGACGTCCAGTCGGTCGTCCGCGACCGGGAGCGGTTCGAGCGCCTCCGGACGTCGGCGGAGGCCCGGACCGAGCTCTCGGCGGCCGAGCGCGAGAAGGTCGCCAGCGGCGCGGTCGAGGACGAACTGGCCGACCTCCGGGAGCGGGCCGGGCGGCTGGAGGACGCGCTGGCGGAGCATCCCGAGCGGTAGCGAGGCGGAGCGCGAGGCTGACTGCGCGAGGCTGACTGCGCGAGGCGGACCGCAACGCGCTCAGACCGCCGGCCGCCGGTAGGCGTCGCGGAGCCGGGCGGCGACGTGGCCGGTGAGACAGCCCAGCACCCCGGCGATCGGGACGCTCACGACGACCAGGCTTCCGACCTGCAGGGCGGTGAGCAGGGCGTAGTCGATCTTGTACCGGAGCACGCTCGTGGGCAGGACGAGCCAGTTGTAGCAGATCAGGACGCCCAGCGAGAGCACCACCCCGAGCACCGCCGACGCGGCCCCGTCGACGAACTCGTTCTCGTAGGAGTCGCTGCGCCAGCCCGCGACCAGCCCGCCGGCCGCGAACGAGACGGTCGCCGGCAACAGCGAGAAGAAGGGGAAGACCACCGCGAAGACGACCGCCTGACAGAGCGCACCCAGGTAGACGGCTTTCCTGTCCATGAGCCGACATTCACCCACCCCGGTTAAATAAATTCCCCCCGGGCGGACACGGGATTCGAACAGGCTGGCCGGCCGGACACCGCGGCGCGCCCTACGCGTCGGCCTTCGCGGTCAGGAGCTGGCCCTCCAGCTCCGCGGCCAGCTCCTCTGCGCGGTCGGCCTCGCGGGCCTCGGCGTAGATGCGGACCATCGGCTCGGTGCCGCTGGGCCGGGCCAGCACCCAGGCGTCGCCGTAGTCGATGCGGTAGCCGTCGAGGGTCGTGGTGTCGGCCTCGGACTCGGCGGCCGCGCGCTCGGCCGCGGCCAGCAGCGCCTCGCGCTCGGCGTCGTCGTCGTACCCGATGTTGATCCGGACGTTGTGGTAGCCGTCGTAGGGCGCGACCACCTCGCTGGCCGGCCGGTCGGCGACGAGTTCGAGGAACTTCGCGGCGGTGTAGGCGCCGTCGCGGGCCAGCCGGTAGTCGGGGAAGAAGATGCCGCCGTTGCCCTCGCCCGCGACGGGGACGTGCCGGTCCTGGCGGCGGAGCTCCCGGATGCGGGTGATGATGTTGGTCGACCCGATGGGGGTGAGCTCGAGGTAGGCGTCGCAGTCGTCGGCCACGTCGACCAGCCGCTGGGAGACGTTGACCGCCGAGACCACCGCGTCGCCGGGCTCGAGCTCCGCGGCCGCCAGCGCCGCCAGGGTGGCGTCGCCCTCGACGTACTCGCCGGTCTCGTCGTAGAAGATGGCGCGGTCGGCGTCGCCGTCGTGGGCGATGCCGACGTCGGCGTCGGTGGCCGCCACCAGCCGGCCGAGGTCGCCGAGGTTCTCGGGGACGGGCTCGGGGTCCCGTCCGGGGAAGTGGCCGTCGGCCTGGCTGTTGGCGGTGACGACCCGGCAGCCCAGCCGCCGGAAGAACTCGGGGCTGGTGAGCGAGCCCGCGCCGTGGCCGGGGTCGAGCGCGACCGTGAGGTCGGCGTCCGCGATCCGCTCGCGGTCGACCGACGCGAGCAGTTCGTCGACGTATGCCCGGCGCGCGCCCTCGACCCGCCGGCTCTCGCCGGTCCGGCTCCACGTCACCGACTCGAACTTCTCGGCCAGGAACTTCTGCTCGATGCGCTCTAAGGCCTCGACCGTGAGCTCGACGCCGTCGTCGCCGATCAGCTTGACGCCGTTGTACTCCGGCGGGTTGTGCGAGGCGGTGATCATCACGACCGGGATCTCCTCGCGCTCGGCGTACGCCTGCGCCCCCGGCGTCGGGACGACGCCCAGTCGGTCGACGTCCGCCCCGACGCTGGCCAGCCCGCTGGCGGCGGCGTCGGCGAGCATCCCGCCCGTGGCGCGGGTGTCCCGGGCGACCCCCACCCGGTCGGCCCGCCACGCCGTCCCCGCGGCCTTCGCGACCTTCAGCGCGAACTCGGGGGTCAGCTCCTCGTTGGCGACCCCCCGAGTCCCGCTCGACCCGAACACTTTCATGCCTCAGGGTCAGGATTCCCGGGCAAAAGTTATTCCGGAGCGCGGCGGCCCGAGCCAGCGATTCACAGCCGACCGGCGCCGACCCGGGGCCGCGCGCTTCACACTGTCGGCTGTGCTCCCTCGAACGAGAATCGTGCAGAATGCGGCCTGAGACGCTGAAACCGTATTCGAGAGGGACGGGATTCGCGTCCGTACGCCGACAGTATCAATCCGAACGTTTTCACTGCCGGGCGACCCTCGTTCGGACATGGGCATCAGCATCGACGAGAAGCGGGTCTACGACGCCAGCGAGGGGCCGACGCCGGTGTTCGTCGCCGGCGAGTTCGGCGTCGCCCGCGTGTACACCTCCGACGACCTGGTGGGCGAGTTCGGCCTCGCCCGCGACTGCTCGGCCCGCGACGCCGCGGGCCGGGACGGCCGGCTCGCGGTCGCGACCGACGAGGACGTGCTGGTCGGCGCGTGGGACGCCGCCGACGGGGCCGAGGGCGTCCCGGAGACCGACTTCGAGGCGCTGGGCCTCGGCCCGGCCGCGGCGGTCGGGTTCGCCCCGGACGGCCGCCTCCTGGCCGCCCGCGACGACGGGACCGTCGTCCGCGGTGAACCGGGCGACTGGACCGGGGCCGGCGACTGGACCGCGGTCGGCGACCTCGACGACGTGCGGGCCATCGACGGCGACTTCGTCGCGGCCGGATCGGGGGTCTACCGGGTCGCCGACTCGGGCCTGACCCACGTCGGCCTCGACGACGCCCGGGACGTGGCCGCCGCCGGGGTCCCGCTGGCCGCGACCGGCGCGGGGCTGTTCCGGCTCGGCAACGGCTGGCTGAGCGAGCGCGGCGGCGCGTTCCGCGCGGTCTGCGCCGCGGACGGTCCGGCGGGCTCCGACGCCGACCGTCCGGCGCTCCCCGAAGCGCACGCCGCCGGCGAGGACGGCCTGTTCGCCCGTGAGGGCGGCGGTGAGCGGACCGACAGTTCGCGAGCCTCGACGGACGACGCGTCCGACGGCGAGTGGCGCGAAGTCGACCTGCCGGTCGCGGACGAGGTGGCGGCGCTGGCCCGCGGCGCGGACGGCGCCTACGCGGTCACCGAAGACGGGACCTTCCTGCTGTCGGTCGGCGACGGCTGGAACCACCAGGTCCTCGGCCTCCGGGGCGCGCGGGCGGTCGCCGCGCCCTGGTAGGCCGGCCCGTCGCGACGGGGGAACCGCCGGGCTCGTTACCGGGTGGCGGTGACGAGCAGCACGAACCCGAGGCCGACCGCGACCAGGGCGCCGACCCACATCACCGCGGCCGCGAGGCTCGCGTCGACGGCGCCGCGGGTCGCCACCGAGACGACGACCAGCAGCATCGCCAGCGAGGCGAACAGCCCGAACACCAGCGGGACGGCTCTCGACACGACCGCGACTCCGCAGGCCCGGTCGATAAACCTTCGTCCCCCGGCTCTCCGGGCCGGCCGCGCGGACCCGGATCGGTCCGTTCCGCGTCCGGCGAGCGCCGATTGAAAACCGATTTACCCGGCGACGTCCACCCCTCCCACATGATCGTCAGCGGGTCAGCCTCGCAGGTCCTGGCGGCCGAACTCGCGGCCGCGCTCGGCGAACCCCTCGCCGACGTCGAGTACGACCGCTTCCCGGACGGCGAACTGCTGGCGGCCGCGCCCGGGGTCGCCGACGCCGACCCCGACCGGGTCGCGGTCGTCGCCTCCACGGTCTCGTCGGACGCCCACCTCGAACTGCTCCAGCTGCAGGACGCCGCCCGCGAGTGGGGCGCCGACGAGGTCGTGACCGTCCTGCCGTACATGGGCTACGCCCGCCAGGACGAGGCCTTCGAGGCGGGCCACCCGGTCTCGGCCCGCGCGGTCGCCCGCGCCGTCTCCGCCGGCACCGACCGCGTGCTCACGGTCAACCCCCACGAGGACGCCGTCTGCGACTTCTTCGACGTCCCCGCCGAGCCCGTGGACGCCGCCGGGCGACTCGCCGACCCGCTGCCCGCCGACCTCGCGGACCCGGTCTTCCTCTCGCCCGACGAGGGCGCGCTCGACATCGCCGAATCAGTTCGAGACGCTTACGGTGGCGGCGCGGTCGACTACTTCGAGAAGACCCGCCACTCCGGCACAGCGGTCGAACTCACCCCGAGCGACGCCGACGTGTCGGGTCGCGACGTGGTCGTGACCGACGACATCATCGCCACCGGCTCGACCATGTCGGGCGCGGTCGAGATCCTGGCCGAGCGGGGCGCCGCCCGGGTGTTCGTCACCTGCGTCCACCCGATGCTGGCCGCCGACGCCTTCACGAAGCTCTCGCGGGCGGGCGTCGAGGCCATCTACGGGACCGACACGGTCGAGCGCCCGGTCAGCGAGGTGTCGGTCGCGCCCGTGCTCGCCGAGAAGTTGTAACGGCGGTTAAACGGCAGTCGCAGGACAGCGGAGCCCCGGTCGGGGATGGGGAAACGGCAGACTCGCTACTGATTCGACGGCGAACAGGCGGCGCCGTCTCCGCGTCAGCGCCGGTTGCGCACGACGACCACCGGGACGTCGGTGCGCTCCGTGATGCGCTCGTAGGTCGGTCCGAGGAACTGCTCTGCGCGGTGTAGTCCCTCCGTCTCCCCGATGACGACGACGTTGTGGCGGCTCGCCCGCTCGATGATCGCTGCCTCCGGGTCGGGCGCGACTTCCACGGTGACTTCGAGGTCGCTCTCGGTGAACCCGCGGTCGAGCAGCAGCTGTTTCACGCCGGCGAGCATCTCGCGTGCGTTCTCGACGTCGCTCTCGTCGGCCGCGACGTGGAACAGCTCCAGCGCGAACACCGTCTCCAGGTCGAACGCGTCGAGGAACTCCACGATTCGCTCGGCGTTCCGCTCGTCGCGCAGCGGGACGAGGATGTTGTTCCACAGCGTGATCCGGCTCGGAATGACGACTGCGTCGGCGTCGGACTCCTCGGCGATCCGGCTCTCGAGGGCGGTCATGTGCTCGCCCGGCGGGCCGAAGTGCAACTGGACGTCCGTCGACGCACCGGCGCGACTGAACTGGGCCGCCAGCTCGTAGAGCTCGGCCTGCGCTTCGACCTCGTGTTCCTCCCGGACGACCGCCGGGTCCGCTCCCTCGGGCGTCTTCCAGTAGCCGAACAACACGATGTCGAACCCGGTTAGCCCCTGCACGTTCGTGTCCGTCAGGGCGTCCTCCTGGGGAAAGATCACGGGAATCAGGAGCGACATCCGGCTCATGGGGTGTCCCTTGCTTGCCCCGGGGGCGGCAAGTGAATACCGGTTGCGGCGACAGCACCCGCCGCTGCGTGATCGGCGCGCCTCGGTTCTTCGCTCGTACCGAACTTCCGGCCCCCAGAACACCGGAGCCGAAACGGCGGTCGTCTGCCGGTGCTCCCCTACGCCTCGGCTTCCGCCAGCGGTGCGACCGCGATGGTCATCTCGACGCCCTCGACCTCCCAGGACTTGCGGTGGCCGTCCTGGACGTCGCCGACCTCGTCGGCGCGGACCTCCTCGCGGACGAGGTCCATGCGCTCCTCGACCAGGTCGGCCACGCGGTCGTCGGCCACGTCGAGTTCGAGGCGGACCCGCTCCTCGATGTCCAGGTCCATCTCCTTGCGCATCTCCTGGACCCGGCGGATGACCTCGCGGGCGTACCCCTCGCTCTCGATGTCCTCGGTGAGCTCGGTGTCGACGTAGACCACGCCGCGCTGGTCGCCGTCGGTGTCGAACCCGACGCCGGTGACGCCCTCGGGGGTCTCGGTGACGAACTCGACCATCTCGTCGGTCAGGGTGACGTCCTCGCCCAGCCGGTCCTCGACTGCGGTCTCCAGCGCGGCGAGGGTCGGCTCGGCCACGCTGGCGTCGTTGAGCGCCTGCATGACCCGGCCGGCGTCGTCGCCGAACTCGGGGCCGAGCACGCTCATGTCGGCCTCGGCGCTGTACCGGAGCTCGCCCCAGTCGTCGCCGGGCGCGACGACCTCGACGTTGCGGGCGTTGAGCCGGTCGGCCAGCAGGTCGCGGTGGCGCTCGACCGCCTCGACCGTGCGCTCGTCGTCGGCGGTGACCACGACGCGGGTGACCGGCCAGCGGAGCTTGCGCTCGGCCTGCTGGCGGGCGTTCGAGCCGGCCTCCTCGATGGCCCGCAGCAGCTCGACGTCGGTCTCGAGCTGGGCGTCCTCCCAGTACTCGTCGACCTCGGGCCAGTCGAGCATGTGGACCGTGTCGTACCCCTCGTCGCCGGTGAGGGTGCCGTAGATTGTCTCGGTGACGAAGGGGGCGTACGGCGCCAGCAGCGCGACGACCGTGGTCAGCACCTCGTAGAAGGTGGCGTACGCCGCCAGCTTCGAGGCGCTGTCCTCCTCCTCCCACATGCGCTCGCGGACGACCTGGATGTAGAACCGCGAGACGTCCTCGACCACGAACTCCAGCAGCGCGTCGAGCGCGCGGTCCTGGCGGAACTCCTCCCAGTGGTCGGTCATCTCGGCGACGACCGTCTGGAGCCGCGCGAGCACCCACTCGTCGACCAGTTCGAGATCCCCGTCGACGTCGTCGAGGGTGGTCTCGTCGGGATCGAAGTCGTCCAGTCGCATGTACGGCAGCGGGAACCGGAACACGTTCCAGAGGATGTTGAGGTCCCGCTGCATCTCGGCGGTCTCGTCCCACGAGAACCGCATGTCCTCGCCCTGCGGGTTGGCCGAGAGCAGGAACATCCGCATCGGGTCGGTGCCGTGCTTCTCGATGACCTCGTGGGGGTCGACGAGGATGCCCTTGGACTTGGACATCCCGCGGCCGTCGGGCATGTTGGCGTAGCCGTGCATCAGCACCTCCTCGTAGGGGATCTCGCCGACGGCGGCGGTGCCCATGCCGAGCTGGGACCAGAACCACCCGCGGGTCTGGTCGTGGGCCTCCATGATGAGGTCGGCCGGCCACAGCTCCTCGAACCGGCTGTCGTCCTCGGGGTAGTCGAGGGTGCCCCACGAGGCGACCGAGGAGTCGAGCCACACGTCGAAGACGTCCGGGACGCGGGTGTAGGTGGTGCCGTCCTCGGTGATGGTGAGGTCGTCGACGGTCCCCTTGTGGAGGTCCACGCTCTCGGGGTCGACGTCCTGGTCGACGCGCTCGGCCAGCTCCTCGCGGGTGCCGACGACGACGACGTCGTCCATGTCGCCGTCCCAGTCTTCAGGGGTCCAGATCGGAATCGGAATGCCCCAGTAGCGCTGGCGGGAGACGTTCCAGTCGGGCGCGTCCTCGACGAAGTCCCGGAAGCGGTTGTCGCGGGCCCACTCGGGGTGCCACTCGCTGTCCTCGATGTTCTCGAGGAGCTGGTCCTTCACGTCGGTGATGGTGATGAACCACTGGTCGGTGACGATCTGGATGATGCCGGTGCCGCACCGCCAGCAGTGACCGTAGCTGTGGTGGGTCGTGCCCGCCGACAGCATCAGCCCCTTCGCCTCGAGGTCGGCGACGATGTCGTCGTCGGCGTCCTTGACGTACTGGCCGGCGTACTCGCCCGCCCGGTCGTCGTAGACGCCGTCGCCGCCGACCGGACAGAAGATGTCGAGCCCGAGCTCGCGGCCGCGCTCGAAGTCCTCCTCACCGTGGCCCGGTGCGGAGTGGACCAGTCCGGTGCGGTCGACCTCGACGTAGTCGGCGGTGTAGACCTGGAGCGCCCCCTCGCCGGCGGGGTGGTCGGGCACCTCGTCGGCCAGCGGGTGGTCGTACTCCCAGCCGACCATCTCCTCGCCGGTGACCTCGCCCTCGACCTCGTAGTCGTCGTACCGGCCCTTCTTGAGCACCTCCTCGACGCAGCCGTCGGCGAGGTAGAGGACCTCGCCCTCTTCCGGTCCGTCGTCCCTGTAGGCGCGGACCTGCTGGTAGGTCACCTCGCCGTCCACGGCGACGAAGGTGTTGGCGGGGATGGTCCACGGCGTGGTGGTCCAGATGACCAGCGAGCCCTCGCGGTCCCGCAGCGGGAACTTGACGTAGATCGAGGGGTCCTCGACGTCCTCGTACTCGACCTCGTTGTTGGCGATGGCGGTCTCGCACCGGGGACACTGCGAGATGGAGCGCTGGCCCTGCTCGACCAGGCCCTTCTCGTGGGCCTGCTCGAAGCCCCACCAGGCGGCCTCCATGTACTCGGGGTTGACCGTCTTGTAGGGGTTGTCCCAGTCCATCCAGACGCCGAACGACTGGAAGTCCGACTGGAGCCCCTCGAGCTGCTCCTCGGCGAACTCCTTGCACTCCCGGATGAAGTTCTCCTCGCCGAACTCCTCGATGTCCTTCTTGTTCTCGAAGCCCAGGTTCTCCTCGACCCGCGTCTCGATGGGCAGGCCGTGCATGTCGTAGCCCGGCCGGTCGGTCACGTCGTACCCCTGCATCCGGAGGTACCGGATGTAGGCGTCCTTCAGCGTCTTGTTCCACGTCGTCCCCATGTGGGCCGCCCCGGAGGTGTACGGCGGCCCGTCGACGAAGAAGTAGTCCTCGCCGTCGGCGCGGTGCTCCACGGTCTGCTCGTAGGCGTCGACCTCGTCCCAGTAGTCGAACACCCGGTCCTCGACCTCGTGGGGTTCGTACTGGTCGTCTACTTCGCCGAACCTGCTCATACCAGTTGTGTGCTCCTACGGAGTTAAATCGGGTTCGGTTGTGCAGTTGGGGCTGTAACCGGCCGCGGGCAGGGGGCCGCCTCGCAACTGCCGCCACTCCGGTCCCCGTTCGCCGCGGCCGCCGCGTCCGCCGGCGCCACTCCCCGTCGACCCGCCTCGCCGCCGACCCTACGTGTTTTTACTATCAGCGGCCCAAGTCGTTCGCATGAGCGCGACGCCTCGGGACCGCCTCCGGGAGAACGCCACCGGAATCGCGAGCACCGTCGTCACCGGCGTGTGGCTCGCCGCCATGTTCACCGGCCAGGACTGGTGGCTCGCGGCGCTGCTGTTCGGCTACATCGTCGTCGTGCCCGTGGTCGCGATGCTGTTCGGCGACGAGGAGGACCTCGGCGAGTGGTGGGACGGCGAGGCCGGAGACTGGACCCCGGACGACCACCACGCGACCGACGAGGCCGACGAACCGGACAACCGCGACGCGCTGGAGACGCTCCGCGACCGGTACGCCCGCGGGGAGCTCACCGACGAGCAGTTCGAGCGCAAGCTGGAGCGGCTGCTCGACACCGAGTCGCTGGAGGACGTCGAGGACCGGGCGCGCCTCCGCGAGGAGCGGACCGAGTCCTACGAGCGGTCCTCGTGAGGCCGGCGGTGCTTCGCCGGGTTCAGAGCACGTCGTGGAGCCGCCAGAGCATGGCCACCTCGTACGTCGGCGCGACGTCGAGGTCGGGCGCAGACCGGCCCTCGCGACGCACGAGCGCGGCGTCGATGCCGGCGTTGTCGGCCGCCGCGACGTCGACCTCCCGGTCGCCGACGTAGAGCGCCGACTCGGCGCCGAGCGCCGCCATCGCGGCCTCGACGTTGTGCGGGTCGGGCTTGCGGCGTTCGAGCCCCGACGGCGTGAACCGACAGCCCCGCACCGTCTCGAAGTAGCCGACCAGGTCGAACCGCCGCAGGAGGAACGAGAGCACGCGCGGGTGGTTGTCGCTGACGACGCCCAGCGGGCGGTCCAGCTCCCGGACCGCGGCGACGTCGTCGTACAGCGAGCGGAGCCCCGACCGGATCTCGGCCAGCTGGGCCCGGACGCCCTCCCTGGCGGCCTCGGCGCAGAAGGCGTCGCGGTCGATGCCGGCGGCCCGGCAGCGCTCCGTGATGGACGCGACGTTGCCCCGGAGGAAGTCTGCGACCACCCGCTCGGGCGGGGCAGACAGCTCGAACCGTCGCTGGACGCGGCGCATCGCGTCGGTCATGGCCGCCCGGTCGGGCGTCTCCGCGAGGACGCCGTCGCAGTCGAACAGTACCGCGTCGTAGCTCATCCTGATTCGACGGTATCGGGCAAGGACGTAAAACAGTACCTACTGGACGCCGCGCGGCGGAGCGGGCACCGTCACCGTCGGCTCCGCCGCGACGGTGGCCGCGATCCAGCGGCCTCCGCGACCTCGGCAGCCTCAACCTTGATACCCCGTCCGGCCGAAACGACCGGACAGACCCATGAGCGAAGACGACTGCATCTTCTGTCAGATCGTCGACGGCGACATCCCGAGCCGAACCGTCTTCGAGGACGACACCGCGATGGCGTTCCTCGACGCCAACCCGCTGGCGCCGGGCCACACGCTGGTCATCCCGAAGGAGCACTACGAGACCCTGGAGGAGACCCCCGAGGACGTGGCCGCCCACGTGTTCGGCGTGCTCCACCGGCTCAACACCGCGGTCGAGCACGCCGTCGACGCGGACGCGACCACCGTCGCGTTCAACAACGGCGAGGCCGCGGGCCAGGAGGTCCCGCACCTCCACGGCCACATCATCCCGCGGTTCGAGGGCGACGGCGGCCGTCCGATCCACGCCGTCGCGGGCGAGCGCCCGGACCTCTCCGACGAGGAACTCGACGAGATCGCCGAGGAGATCCACAACCAGCGGTAATCGACCGGCGCGGGTCGGTCGAACTGCCCCTCGAACGCGCGTCCTCGGAAGCGCGACGTATCGTCGCGCCGCGGCCTCACTATTTTATACCAGAAACTAACAACGTAGAATCAATGGCTCGCTCTACCGCAACGCTGGTCGGCGCGACCGGCGGCGCAGGCGCGACTCGACTCGCGGTCGAACTCGGCGCGACGCTCGCCAGGGACGGGCGCGAGGCGGCGGTGCTCGACGCCGCGTTCGCGACCGAGGGGCTGGCCCGCCACGTCTCCGGCCGGGTCGACCCCGACCTGACGCAACTCCTGACCGCGGACCGACCGCTCGACGACGGCCTGCGCGAACACCCCGTCACGGCCGACCTCGACGGCCGGCTCGACCTCTGTCCGGTCCACGCGCCCTTCGAGCGGCTGGCCCGCGCAAAGACCGCCGACGCCGCGCGGCGCTTCGAGGCCCTGCTCGACGAGGCGGCCGAGAACTACGACCACGTGCTGGTCGACGCCCCGCCGGTCGCCGCGAACCAGGCCGTCGCCGCCGTCGCGGCCGCCGAGCGGGTCGCGGTGGTCGCGCCCGCCAGCGAGCGCGGCGTGGACGCGGTCCAGCGCGCCCGCGGGCGTATCGCCGACGTGGGCGCGAGCGTCGACGCCGTGATCGCCAACCGGGTCGCGGCCGACGGCGACTGGCTCGACCGCGACGCCGGGGGCGACCCCGACCACCCGGTCCGCAGCGCCGAGGCCGCCGTGCCCGAGAGCGAGGCGACCGGCGCGGCGTCGGTTCCGGCCAGCGCCCCGGACCCCGAACCCGGCTTCGCGCCCGCGGTGGCGCGGGTCGCGGAGGCGGTGCTCGGCGTCGACGTCGGACTGGAGTTCGAGGAACCCGGGCTGCTCGACGTCGAGGCCGACGCGCTGCTGCCGGACGCGCTCTCCTGAACGGGGCCCGCGGCGGCCCCGGCCGGCGAGCGGCCTCAGAGCAGTTCGTCGCGGCCGCTCATCGTCTCCGAGAGCGCGTCGCGCTTGCGGACCGCAGCGTCCGCGTCGCGGGCGAACGCGCCCTCCACGACGTCGCCCGCGCCCGGCAGCGGGTCGTGGGTCTCGACGAACGCCGCCAGCGCGAACTCGGTCTCGGACGCGCCCGCGAGCTCGCGGGCCTCGGTCCGCGAGAGGTCGGCCGACAGCCAGTCCCGCAGCAGGCGGTGGGCCTCGGGCGTCAGCGGCGAGACGCCCTCGCAGCCGAGCAGGTGGAGCGCCTTGGCCGCGGTCACGGGGGCGACCCCGGCCTCGCGGGCGGCGTCGCCGACCGACCGGCCGGCGGTGTGGGCCTCCAGCACCGCGGCGGCAGAGGCGGCGTCGCAGGGGAGGTCGTCGGCGAACTCGGCGAGTCGCTCCCGGAGGTCGGACGGTCCCGCCGCGGTGGCGTCCACCGACGCGACACCGCGGTCGCGCTGCTCGGTGGTGACCTCGAGGCCGTCGGCGATGTCCGAGAGCGCCATGCGAGCAGGTTGTCACGTCACCGACTTAAATTTCACCGTCCGAACGCGGTGACGATACCTCCGCCGCGACCGAAACGTACCGGTAACCGGTAGGCTCTCCGGCGCGCCGCCGGGCGTTTCTCCCCGAACCGACCTTTCTTTAAATATCATCTCGGCCGAAGTTTCGACTGTGATGAGCGAAGCACACGCGGCGCGGAGCTGCCCCGAATGCGACGGACGACTGACTCCCGACGGCGGCGAGACGGTCTGCGAGGAGTGCGGCCTCGTCGTCTCGGAGGACCGCATCGACCGCGGGCCGGACTGGCGGTCGTTCGAGGACGACGACACCCGCGAGAAGCGGACCGGCGCGCCCCTCACCCGGTCGCGCCACGACCGCGGGCTCACCACCGAGATCGGCCACGGTAGCGATCTCAGGCTCACCGGCCGGAAGCGCCGGCGGGTCGCCCGGATGCGCAAGCACCACGAGCGCTCCCGGATCGGGTCGAAGACCGAGCGCAACCAGGTGTACGCGTTCACCGAGATCCGGCGGCTGGTGAGCTCGCTCGACCTCTCGAAGAACGTCCGGGACCGGGCCTGCGTCCTCTTCGAGTCGGCCCAGTCCGAGGACCTGCTCCGGGGCCGGTCGCTGGAGGGGTTCACGGCCGCGGTGGTGTACGCGACCTGCCGGACCGCCTCGGTCTCGCGCACGCTCGACGAGGTGTTGGAAGTGGCCCGCGCGAGCCGGAGCGAGCTCAAGGCCGCCTACGACGCCATGAACCGGGAGCTCGGCCTCTCGACCGGCCCCGTCGACCCCCGCGAGTACCTGCCCCGGTTCGCCAGCAAGCTCGACCTGCCGACCGAGGTCGAGCGCGAGGCGGCCGACCTGGTCGAGCGCGGCCGCGAGGAGAACCTGATCTCGGGCCGGAACCCCGGCGGGTTCGCCGCGGCCTGCCTGTACGCCGCGGCCCGCGGGACCGACCACCGGCTGACCCAGGCGGCGGCCGCCGAGGTGGCCGACGTCACCCCCGTGACGCTCCGGTCGTCGTACCGCGACCTACGGGACTGACGACCGCGCTTCGGTAGCCAGACGCGTCTCCTCTGCGAGCGCCGCGAACCGACGAGCCGCGCTGCTCTCGGGCGCGACCGCGGCCACCGGCGAGCCGTGCCGCCCGGCCCGCCGGACCCGGTCGTCGTCGGGCACCGCCACCACCGGCGCGCCGAGCGCCCGCCGGACCGGCCCGGTCGGCGGTCGGTCGCCCGCCCGGTTGAGCGCGACCGCGGCCAGCCCCGCGTCGAGTTCGCGGGCCAGCTCGCGCGTCCGGACGGCGTCGGCCAGCGCGAACTCCCGTGCCGACGTGACGAGGACGGCCGCCTCGGCCGCGAGCAGCGGCATCCCCGCGTCGGCCGCCATGCCGGCCGGGCAGTCGACGACGACCCGGCCGTAGGCGTCCGCGACCGCCTCGACCGCCGCGACGAGCTCGGTCACGTCGCCGGCCCGCGCCCCGGCGAGCGTCCGGCCGCAGGGCAGCAGGTCGACCGCCCCGTCCTCGCGGACCGTCTCCACCGGGTCGGCTCGCCCGGCCAGGACGTCGTGGAGGTCCGGGCCCCGGCGGGCGGCCAGGTCGGCCATCGCGAGGTCGGCGTCGACGACCACGGCGTCGAGTTCGCCGGCGAGGTTGAGCGCGACGGTGGACTTGCCGACGCCGCCCTTCCCGCCCGCGACCGCCAGTATCACCGCGACCTCCCGGGCCGCCCGACCCCGAGCGCGTCGATGCGCCGGGCCGCGGCCGCGAGCGCGGGCCGGTCCTCCGGAGCCGGTTCTGACGCCGGCGGAGACTCGCTCCCGCGCTCGGCCCGTGTCTCCACGCCCGAGAGCCACGCGTCGACCGCCTCGGGAACGGGCGATTCGGTGTCTCCGGATGCCCGAGCGGCCGACCCGGCTCCCCCGGCGGACCCGCCGGTCGGCACGGCGTCGGCCGGCGGTCGGGGGTCGCCGAGCGACCGGACGACGCCCTCCGGGGTCGCGCCGTCGGCGAAGCCGGCCGCGTCTCGCCCGGTCGCGTCGGCGCCGGCGCGCTCGGTCCAGACGAGTTCGACCGGCGGTTCGGCGGCAGGCGCGCGTGTCGCGTAGCCCAGCGCCAGCCGCCCGTCGGCCGCGACCACGCCCTCGAACCCGCCGTCGTCCCACCCGGCCGCGGGGACGCCCTCCCGGCGCGGCGGCAGGACCGGACCGTCGAGCCGGTTGGCGACCCTGACCCGGCGGGCGGTCGCCGACGGGTTCCGGACGAGCAGTTCCACGAGCGAGACCCCGGACCGCGATTCGACGCGCCAGTCGAGTTCGACCATGGTCGGGGTTCGTCACGTCTTCGGGGATAAAGGTGGGCGCGGCAGTGCCGATCCGCGTCCGCCGGCGCGAGGCGACTCACAGTCGGATTACCGGCCCGTCGAGCCACCGCGCCGCGGCCGCGGCGTCGTCGAAGGCGCCGACGTCCCGGGCCAGCACCACCGGGGCGTCCGTCGCCGCCACCCGGGCGACCGCCAGCGCCGTCTCGGTCGACTCGTCGAGGTCGGCCTCGCTCGGCACGGCCTCGCGGGCGTCGGCGACTGCGTCCCGGAGCCGGTCGGCGAGGTGGTCGCGGGCGGCCCGCCGGAGGTTGTCCGCGCGGTCGGCCAGTCGCAGCCGCTCGCGCCGGCGCTCCCGGACGTCCCGGGCTCGCTCGCGGGCGCGCGACAGGGCCTGCTGGGCCGCGATGCGGTCGGTCTCGACCTCCGAGAGCCGGCGGGTCGCGTCCGCGAGGTCCGATTCGGCCCCGGTGGGGTCGGCGCCCGCGTCCCGGAGCGCCCGCACGCGTCCCCGGAGGCTCGCGACGCGCTCGCGCAGCTCCTCGGTCGCGTCGCTGGTCTCCGCGACCCGGCGCCGGGCCGCCTTCAGGTCGACCGCCGGCGCGTCGAGGTCCGCGAGTCGGTCCTCCACCGCGGCGAGGTCGTCGGCCTGCGGTGCGGCGTGGCCCCGCGAGCGGGCCGCGGCAGCGAGGGCGGCCCGGTCTGCCAGGTCCATCTCGGCCCGGACCACGCCGACGTGGCCGTGGACGGGTCCGGGCGCCGAGCAGTCGACGACGAGCGAGCTTCCGTCGGCGCTCCGGTCGCGGTCCCTGCTCTCGTCGCGGACCGCGGCGGCGACCGCCGCCGGAGTGAGACCGTCGGCGGCCCGGCGGTCGACGCGCCGGAGGTCGACGGCCCGGCCGGTCCGGGTCTCGCCGGCCAGACGCACCTTCATAGCTCGGCGTCGCGCATCGCCTCGGCGTCCGGGTGGTCGGTGTCGACCGCGAACTTGGCGTACGGCGTGCTCGGGCGCTCGCGGTCCTCGTAGGCCGCGGCCGCCTCCCGGACCGCCCTGGGGACGTCCGCGAACTCGTTGAACGGCGCGGTGCGCTCGACCTGGACGTCGCCGCCGTGCTTCGCCCGGAGGCGGAGCGCCAGGAACGCGCCGAGCTCCGTCGCCTCCAGCAGGGCCGCCCGGCCGAGCCGCTGGACGACCGTCTCCTCGTGTCCGTTGCAGACGTTCCGGAGCGTCTGGCGCGCGGCCTGCGAGTACGTGACGACCAGTAGCACGCGAGCAAATTGCTACCCGATGCGATTTAAAATTATCTCCGTCGGTGGGGTGCCGGACTACCGGCTCCGGACCGTCCACTCGCCGTCCTCGAACTCGACCACCGTGTCGAACAGCGAGGTGAGCGTGCTGACCGTCTGCTGGTCGCAGGCGTCGGGGTCGAGGTGGAAGTGGGCGGTCACGTCGGCCGCGTCGAACCGGCCGGTCAGGACGTGGAGGAACTTGTAGGCGGTCTGGAGGTCGGCGTACTGGAGCAGCGCGGTCAGCGAGTCGAAGCAGGCGACCGTCCGCGCGTCCGAGTCCTTCCAGGCCTTGAGGATCTCGCTGAGCTTGATCCCCAGGCCGGTCAGGTCGCCCGGACTCGACAGCGTCTCGACGACGTCGCCCGAGCGCGGCCCGACGTCGCCGCCGACGGTCGCGGCCGCCGACCGGGTCGTCTCGCCGACGCTGACCAGCCGCACGTTCCGCGGGCGGTCACCCGCGCGGTCGAGCCAGTCCTGCATGCAC
This sequence comes from Halorussus sp. AFM4, assembly GCF_051194995.1. Taxonomy (NCBI): domain Archaea; kingdom Methanobacteriati; phylum Methanobacteriota; class Halobacteria; order Halobacteriales; family Haladaptataceae; genus Halorussus; species Halorussus sp. AFM4. The sequence goes on from NZ_JBNTJT010000004.1 coordinate 227,325, forward strand.
GCGTCGGGCGAGCGGGTGTACGTGACCCACAGCACGTTCTCGTCGTCGGGGGCCTCCAGCGAGAGGAGGTCGTGACACGCCTCGTCGGTCGCCTCGTGGATGGACGGCGCCAGGAGCAGGACGCAGGCTCCCCGCTCGACGTCGTCGGCGAACAGGTCGCTTCCGTCGTGGCCCTCCGTGTGCATCGGTGGTCTCCGTCGTGTCGCGTCGCTCTACCCGTAACCGAGCGGGTCGAATTGGTCGTGTTCCTCTAAGGGAACCTAGTTTATTTATCTTCCCCTCTAAATTAGCTTACGACCGGCTCGTCAGCGAAGTTTTTCCACCTGCAGGGTCGCCCCGTCGACGTCGGCGCGCTCGCCCTCCTCGGCGAGCAGATCGGCCACGCGCTCGCGGGCCTGCGCGGGCGACTCGGCGACGACGACCAGTCCGTCGGCCCGCTCGGTCCCGGAGGCCCGGTAGGCGGCCAGGTCCCCGCTCTCGAACTCGGTGGCGTAGGTCCGGAGCACGGTCAGGACCCGGCGCTCGGTCGCGGCGAGATCGGCCTCGCCCGACTCGAACTCGGCGAGCGCCTCCTCGACGTTCCGGAGGGCGGAGATGCGGTCCATCTCACGTGGTCCGCAGGTGGTCGGTCGAGGGCTCGTACACCTCGCCCTTCTGCTTGAGCTTGTCTATCTCGTGCTCGGCCTTCGACTGCTCCATGCCGATCTCGTCGGCGCGGGCCATCACCTCGTCGACGGGCGCGCCCTCCTCGTACTCGTCCTCGATCTCGGCGATGAGCTGCTTGAGGTTCTTGATGCGGTCGCGCTGGGACTTCGAGGTGCCGGTCTCGACCACGTCGGCGTCGAACTGGCCGGTCTCGGGGTCGACGCCGATGTCCTGGAGGCACGACCGGGTGATCTCGACCGCGCGCTCGGCGTCCTCGACCTCGACCTCGTCGGAGAGCCGGACCCGGGCGCTGGCCTCCGCGAGCCGGACCAGCGCCTCGAGCTGGCGGGCGGTGACCGGCACCGGCGCGTCCTCGTCGACGCCCTTCGACCGGAGGTCGACGTAGAAGTCCTCGATGGTCGCCATCGCCTCGTCGGTCATCGTCGGGAAGCAGTTGCGCTTGGCGTAGGCGATGTACTTCCGGAGGAGGTCGGCGTCGATGGCGGGCGCGACCTCCTGGGTCTGGCTCCGGACCTCCTCCTCGGAGATGTTGGGCGCGCTCATCTCGGTGCGCTGGGTGTTGAGCTGGCCCGCGTAGTTGGTCTGGATGATGTGCTCGGCCAGCCGGCGGTCGTGCTCCTCGTCGGGCTGGTCGGTGACCGTGAAGATGAGGTCGAACCGCGAGATGAGCGCGGGCTCGAGGTCGATCTGCTCGCCGATAGGCTCGTACTGGTCGAACCGGCCGTACTTGGGGTTGGCCGCGCCCAGCAGCGAGCACCGCGACTTGAGCGTGGCGTTGATGCCGGCCTTCGACACCGAGATCTTCTGCTGCTCGAGCCCCTCGTGCATCGCCGACCGGTCGTCGGGGGCCATCTTGTCGAGCTCGTCGACCGCCGCGATGCCCTTGTCCGCCAGCACCAGCGCGCCGGCCTCGAGCGTCCACTGCTGGCCGTCGCCGAAGTCGTCCCGGACCGCGGCCGCGGTGAGACCGGCGCTCGACGAACCCTTCCCGGAGGTGTAGACCGAGCGCGGGGCGATGTTCTGGACGTAGGAGATCATCTGGCTCTTTCCCGTACCAGGGTCCCCGATCAACAACATATGAAGGTCGCCGCGAATCCGCGACTCGTCCGGCAGGTGCTTGGTCACGCCAGAGAACAACTGGAGGATCATCGCCATCTTCTCCTCCTCGTAGCCGTAGATGGCCGGCGCCATCGAGTCGACCATCTGCTCGTAGATGTCGTCCTCGTTCGAGAGCTCGACGATCTCCTTCTTGTCCTCGTCGGTGATGTCCATGTCCTCGAACTCCTCGTCCTCGATGGTCACCGAGACGCCGTCCATGTACACGTCGAAGACCGCCGACTTGTCCTGGCCGCTGCCCTGCTGTTCGAGGTGGAGGATGCCGGTGACCTTCACGTGGTCGCCGGGCGACACCTCGCCCGTGATGTCGTCCTCGATGTGGACGTCGAGGCTTTGGGGCGTCTCGCCGCCCCGCAGCCCCTCGGGGCTCTCCTGGACCCGGAGCTTCTGGGAGTCGACGAACTCCGACTGGTCGAAGTTGATCTGGAACGGGCCCTGGCGCTCGCAGCCCTGGCACTCGTGGGGCTCCTGGAAGTCGCCGCCGCTCTGGGGGATGTAGGTCAGCGTGCCGCAGCGCTGGCACTCGAAGGCCGCCTCCTGTATCTTCGGGCGGACGTTGGTCGCCTTCCGGACGATGCCCTGGACGCTGACCAGCGTGTTGACGTGCCGCGCCCGGATGTCGCGGATGTCGGTGATCTGGTCCAGGTTCTCGATCCGGACGTGGGCCTGCCCGAGGCTCACGTCCACCGGGAGGTCGTACAGCCGCAGCGCCTCCTCGGCGTACTCCCGAAGCTGTTCGGGCTGCGAGATGAAGTCGTCGGCGAGGTCCGCGTCGTACCGATAGAGGTCCGTCCAGTCGACGTACAGCGACCGCTGCTCGTTGGGGTAGTTCTGGGCGAGCTCCCCGATCTCGTCGCTGTAGTACCGCCGGTAGAACTGCTCGAAGTTGTCGATCAGCTCCGTGTTCTCCGCACGAGCCATTCATACAGCCTTCGTGCCTCACCCGGTAAGAAGTTTCGTAAACGGACCGAAAGTGAAAGTGACCGCCGGCGAGTGGACCGGGGGAGAACGTGTTCCAGGACTATCATCTCTCCTCCGAGGAGCCGGCCGCGAGCGCCGCCTCAGTCGTCGCCCAGCAGTCGGCGGCCCGCCGCGACAGCACCGCCACCCAGCAGCGCGCCCAGCCCGACGGCGTCCGCGTCGGGGGGCACTCGCTCGTCGACGGCCCTCGCCAGCTCCGACGCCCGGGACCCGCCGACCGCCGTCACTCCGGCCCCACCGAGGGCCGCGAGGAACGTCCGTCTGGAGGGCATGGCCGACGGGTTTCTCGGCGTCTGGTAAGGTCCTTGTCGTTTCGCGCCTGCCGCTCCTGTCAGCGTCCGCCCACTGGCCCTAAGGAAACGCCAGTCGTGTAATCGGCCCGGAGAGTTAACCATGGCACGAGACACTCAGAGCCGCTGGGGCGGTCGTCGGAGCCAGCGGCAGTACCAGCACGAGGAGATGGCAGACAGGGAGCACGGGACCCGCGACACCTCGGACGGCCGCGACAGGCCGCGCGGGGCCGGCCCGGAGGGGACCAGCCAGCACCACGAGTCCCACCAGCACCAGGAGGTCGGGCACGGTCACGCCCAGCACGCGGACGCCGGCCGGGGCTCCGAGCAGGATCGCCGGGGCGGCCAGTCGGGCCAGCGACGGTACGGGCAGCGCCGCCAGCAACAGGGAGGCCAGCAGCACGGCGGTCGCGACCGGGACGGTCAGCACCAAACTGGTCAGCATCGGGGCAGCCAGCACCAGGGCGGCCAGCACCGGACCGACGAGCACCGGACCGACCGGCGACGGCCGCATCCGGACCAGACCGGACGCCAGCAGGACGACCGCCGACCCCAGCGTGGCAGTACGGACACGCGCCAACTCGGGGAGGACGAGCACATGAACCGGCGATACGGCCGCGGCGGCGAGTCCGGCGGGCGGGGCGAGCAGGGCGGCGAGCGGCACCACCATCACCACCATCATCACCATCACCACGGCCAGCAGGGCCGGGAGGATCGCCGGGACCAGCAGAACAGGCAGAACCAGCGCTGAACCGACGCGGCGCTCGCGGATTGCGTCGGCAGGATGGGACCGCCCGGATTCGAACCGGGGTTATCGGCACCCAAGGCCGAAAGGATACCAAGCTACCCCACGGTCCCGCACCAGACAGTAGCGCGGGAGTGACTGTAAAGCGTTTCGTTTGGGGCGGCGAACCGCCCGACCGCTCGCCAACACGACCGCGGTCCGACGGACTCGCCAGCCTCACGGCGACGGGTACACGCCCCAGAGGGCCGCGATGCCCGCGGTCGTGACGACGGCGAACAGGATCTGGAGCGGCGCGCCGACCCTGATGTAGTCGGTGAACTTGTAGCCGCCGGGACCGTAGACGAACAGGTTGGTCTGGTAGCCGACCGGCGTCATGAACGCCGTGGAGGCCGCGAACGTGACCGCCAGCACGAACGAGAAGGCGTTGGCGCCGAGCTGGGCGGCCGCCTCGGCCGCGACCGGGATCATCAGCACGACGCTGGCGTTGTTACTCACGATGTTGGTCAGCACGGCCGTCACGACGTAAAACAGCCCGAGCACCGCGATGGCCGGCAGGAGGTCGGCCGACGCCACGAGCAGGTCGGCGATCAGGTCGGCCGCGCCGGTCTCCTCCATCGCGATGCCCAGCGGGATGACGCCCGCCAGCAGGAAGATGACGTCCCACTCGACGGCCTCGTACACCTCCGCCGGTTCGAGGACGCCCGTCACGACCATCACCAGCGCGCCGGCGAGCGCCGACACCATGATCGGGAGCGCGTCGAGCGCGGCCACCCCGACCACGGCCGCGACGATGCCGACGGCGAGCGGGATCTTCGACTCGCGGTAGTCGGGGCGCTCGATCTCCTGGGCCACGATGAAGTCGCGGTTGGCGTTGAGCCGGCCGATGCTGTCGGGGGTCGCGTAGACCAGCAGCGTGTCGCCGACCTGGAGCTCGGCGTGGTCCATCCGCTTGCGGATGTACTCCGGGCCGCGCCGGAGCGCCAGCACCGTCGCGTCGTAGCGGTCCCGGAAGTTGGCGGAGGCGAGCGTCTCGCCGACCAGCGACGACCGGGGCGCGACCACCACCTCCACGAGGTTGCGGTCCCGGTCGGCGGTCTCTAACTCCTCCTCGGTCACGTCGGCGTTCGGCACCAGCGCCAGCCCCTCGGCGTCGATGAGGTCGAGCAGCGTGTCGCGGTCGGTCCGGACCGCGAAGATGTCGTCGGCCTGGATCTGCTTCGGACCGAGGGGTTCGGCGAACGTCTTGCCGCCCCGGACGAGCTGGACCAGGTCGACGTCGAGATCGGTCGCCGCGAGAGCGTCCGCCACGGTCTGACCGACCAGCGGCGAGTCGGCCTCCACGACCACCTCGGTCAGGTACTCCTCCAGCTCGAACTCCTCGGTGAGGTCGTCCTCGGGCGGGATGCGCGCCGGGGTGAGCCACCGGCCGACCGTCATCAGGTACGCCGCGCCGACCACCGAGACGATGACGCCGAGCGCGGTGAACTCGAACATCGAGAAGGCGTGGAGCTCCGGGAACGCCTCCGGGTTCTCGGCGCCGAGCCGGGCCGCCAGGTCGCTGGCCAGGATGTTGGTCGAGGTCCCGATGAGGGTGAGCGTCCCGCCGAACATCGAGGCGTACGACAGGGGCAACAGCAGTTTGGAGGGGGAGGTCTTGCCCTCGTGGGCCAGGTCGGTCACCATCGGCATCAGGATGGCGACCGCCGCGGTGTTGTTGATGAACCCCGAGATGGAGCCGACGACGCCGACGGTCGCGCCGAGCTGGCGGGTCTCGTCGTCCTTCGTGAACGCCGCGATCTTCCGGCCGAGGATCTGGACCGCGCCGGTCCGCTGGACGCCGTAGCTCAGGATGAACATCGCCAGCACGGTGATGGTCGCCGAACTCGCGAACCCCGAGACGCCCTCGGCGGGCGACACCCCGGTCCACGGTTCGAGCACCATCAGCGTCACCATGATGCCGATGGCGGTGATGTCGATCGGGACGGGTTCGGTGGCGAACAGCGCCAGCGCCGCGAGCACGACGAGGAAGACGACCGCTATCTCCGGCGTCAGCGAGAGTACCACGTCCGGTTACGAGTCGGGCCGGGGGCAAAAAGGATGTGAATGCGGCACTGCGTCAGCGCGACGCCCGTTCTGCGACCGCCGGTCCCGGGCTCACTCCCGGCCCCACACCGTGACGCGGCCGTCGCCAGCGATCGTCACCAGCAGCCCGTCGATGGTGAACTCGAACCGCCACCGGCCGTCGCGCGACCGGCGCTCGAACAGCGCGTCGAGCGCCTCGAGGTCCACCGCCCGGTACAGCTCGAAGTCGGCGTTGGTCGGCTCCACCCCTTCGGCCGCGGCGACCGCGTCGATGACCGTCTCGCTGAGCGATGCGTCACCGGTGTCGTCGTGGAGGGTCTCGTGGATCGGTTTCCGGCCCTGGTAGGACGGATTGCCGTCTGCTGTGGCCATCGACAGGGAGTTCGGCCTTTCCGACCATTAATGCCCGTCAGACGGTCGTCAGACGGCGGGGCCCGGGCTGCTCGACCGACGTGCCGCCGAGAGAACGCGGGCCTCAGTCCTCCTCGCCGTGGAGCTCAAGTTCGGCCACGATCTCGTAGGGATGCCTGTCCTTCCGGACCCCGTCGAGGATCTTGAACGCCTCGTCGGGCGCGAGGAAGTGGGTGGTGACGACCCGGCCGAGGTCGGTCGGCTCCAGTCCGTCGATGAAGTCGTACTCCAGCAGCCGGCCGAGCGCGTGCTTGGTCGGGATCTCGCCGATCATCCGGTCGTTGAGCGACTTGGCCCGGCCGCCCGCGACCGTGATGTTGGCCAGCGTCTCCTCGACCGCGGCGCTCTCGTCGTACAGCGTCCGGACGTCCTCCATCTCGCCCTTCAGCAGCTTGAACGCCACCTCGTCCTCGGTCATCTCCATGCTGTTGTGGTAGGCGGCGTCGGGCTCGACCAGCACGTACACCTTCCCGCGGTCGTGGTAGTCGGGCCGGCCCGCCCGGCCCAGCATCTGGTGGAACTCCTGGACCGAGAGCCACTCGATGCCCATCGCGAGCCGGTCGAACACGACCTGCGAGGCCGGGAAGTCGACCCCGGCCGCGAGCGCCGCGGTCGTCACCACGGCCGCGAGGTCCTGGTTCGCGAACATCCGCTCGACCTTCTTCCGGCGGCCGTAGTCGAGGCCGGCGTGGTACGGCGCCGAGCTGTACTCCAGCCGGCGGGAGATCTCGTGGCACCGCCGCCGGGAGTTGGTGAAGATGATGGTCTGGCCCCGGTAGCCCTGCGAGGACTTGCTGTCGTACTCCCGCTTCACCAGCTTGTTCTCGATGTCGGGCTTCTCCTGGCCGTCGGCGAAGGTGACGTGGCGCTCGAGGGGGACCGGCCGCTCCTCGAACTCGACGAGGTTCGCCTCCAGCGACTTCGCGAGGTCGCCTGGGTTGCCGACGGTCGCCGAGAGGTACACCCACTGGGCGCCGCCGTAGTCCTCGCGGCGCCGCTCGCGCTGCTCGGCGTAGTGCTTGAGCCGCGCGATCAGGCCGTCGAGGCGGTGGCCCCGCTCCTGCTCCTTGAGGGTGTGGACCTCGTCGATGACGACGGTCCCGATGTCGCCGAGGTCGCGGCCGGTCCGGAGCGCGTGGTCGATGCCCTCGTAGGTGCCGACGATGACGTCGGCGTTCGGGTCGAAGGCGTGGCCGTCGTCCCGGACCCGGCTCGCGCCCACCCGGATGGTCACGTCCACGAGGTCGCCGTACTCCTCCTCGAAGTCCTCGTGCTTCTGGTTGGCCAGCGCGACCAGCGGGACCAGAAAGAGCATCTTGCCCTGCCCGTTGAGCACCCGGTCGATGCCGGTCATCTCGCCGACCAGGGTCTTGCCGGTCGCGGTGGCGCTGACCACCAGCTGGTCCTCGCCGTCGAGCAGCCCGTTCTCGACCGCGAGGCTCTGGACCGGCAGCAGTTCCTCGAACCGGTCCTCCAGCAGGTTCTGGATGCCGGGGTGGAGGTCGAGCGAGTCGACCCGGACGTTCTCGACGTCTTCGACGTTCGCGCTGATCTCGTCGAACTTGGTGAGGTCGGGGTCGAGCCGCCCCTTCAGCAGGTTGGTGATGCGCTCCAGGTCCTGGACCTCCAGCAGGAGGTCCTCGAGCCGGTCCTGGGCCTCGCGGGTCATGTCGCCCTGGAACGAGAGCTGGCGCTCCAGCTCCTCCTTGGCGCAGTCGGGGCAGATGTACTCGTCGCCCGTGTCCACGGCCGTCTCGCTCGTGATGGGCGAGTACTTCCCGCTCGACGCGCAGAACCGGCAGGTGCGGACGGCCTTGGCGTCGAGCTGGTAGCCGTCGAGCATCTCCAGCAGCTCCTCGCGGCCCTCGGGCGAGGTCTGCTCGGAGATGCGGATGCGGTCGGCTCGGCGCGCGATCTCGACGAACTGGTCGGGGTCGCGCGGCTCCTCGCTGGTCCCGCGCTTGACGCGGAACCTGCCGGGCCGGGGCCCGGCGCTGGTCTCCTTGAGTTCGAGTTTCGCCTGGAAGACGCGCTCGCCGTCGCGGTTCACCACGGCGGTGTAGTGACCCGACGACTCGTGGAGGAACAGCGCGTCCACCTGGGGGACCTGCTTCGACACGTTCCCCGGTAGTAGCTCGCGGTATTTGAGCGGTTCGGAACTGCGAACCCGACGAGTCGCCGCTGCGCTCCGCGATCGCGGCCGGCCCCGCTCGCGGTTCGCGTTGCGCCTCCCATCCGGTGAACGTCCCCGTAATCAGACACGGAAACGCGACCATACCGGCGGGGTAAGCCGACAATAACCCCGCCGCCGAACGGTTATTTCGGCGCTACTTCGGGGCAACCGGCAAATAACAAAGACCGATTCGTGGTAAGCGCCGGATGCGCACAGACCGACCAATCATGAGGGGGAGACACAACACGCGGTTACCCGAGCGGTTCGACGAACAAGTGACGCTTGAAATCGAGGACGACGCGGACGGCGCGCCGACGGTCCGGATGCAGGACGAGTCGGCCGCCGAGGCGTGGATCTCCGCCGACATCAAGGCCCTCGTCTCGCTCCCCGAGTACGAGTAACACCGCCCGACGCGGAACGACGCTTCACGGCCCGGTGCTCGGCGCTCTGGTTCTCGAAACGTGACAATCATTTTGCCCTCCGAGTGAGAAATCCCCTCGCATGGCCGGTCCCCTACCGACGGGTGCACGCCCGTTCTCGGGCATCGACGACGCGGTCCCCCGCTACGAGTCGTTCCTGACGGTCGACGAACACCGCAGTCGCGACCGGGAACTCGCCGCCGAGCACGACCACGTCACCTACGAGGAGTTCGGCGAGAGCGCCGAGGGCGAGACGCTGTGGGCGGTGACCCTCGGCGACGGTCGTCGGAGCGCGCTCCTGTTCGGTGCGCCCCATCCGAACGAGCCGATCGGTTCGATGACTATCGACTTCCTATTGCACGAACTCGCCGCGAACGACGACCTCCGCTCGTCGCTCGACTACGAGTTCGTCTGCGTGCCGGTCGCCGACCCCGACGGCGTCGGGCGGAACGAGGGCTGGTTCGACGGCCCGTTCACGCTCTCGAACTACGCGCAGAACTTCTACCGGCCGCCGCCGCCCGCGCAGGTGGAGGCCACCTTCCCGGTCGAGCGCGGGGACTACTCGTTCGACGATCCGACGCCGGCGACGCGGGCGCTGGCCGACCTGATCGAGGCCCACCGGCCCGAGTTCGTCTACAGCCTCCACAACACCGCCTTCGGGGGCTGCTACTACGTGCTCTCCGAGCCCCTCGAACCGCTCCACGACGCGCTCGCGGCGCTGCCCGGGGAGTACGGGGTCCCGCTCGACCGCGGCGAGCCCGAGTGGTTCGGCGACGAGGCGTTCGACGAGGCGATGTACAGGCTGCCGACCTTCGCGGACCGGTACGACAGCGCCCGGGGCGGCGAGGACGCCGTCCCCGCCGAGGAACTGCTCGGCGGGAACGCCTACGACTACGCGAGCCGGTTCGACGACGACGTCGTGGAGGTGATCGTCGAACTCCCGTATTTCTCGGACCCCCGCGTCCGGGACGCGGCCGAACTCGACCGCAGCCGGGAGGCAGTCATCCGCGAGGGGATTCAGCATCGACGGGCACTGCTCAGGGAGCTGCGCGGCGCGGTCGAGACCGTCGCCGAGCACCTGCCCGACACTCCGATGGCCCGGGAAGCCGCCGGCGGCGTCTACCACTTCCTGGCGGTGAACGACGAGAAGCTCGACTGGGCCGAGTCGGCCGCGGAGACCGACGAGCCGGCGACGGTCGCCCAGCGCGTCGACGAGCGCTACCTCCGGCAGTACCACCTGCTCACCTACCTCGGTATGCTGGTCCGGTCGATCGACCGCGCGGCGATGGGCGCCGACGGGGAGGCCCGTGAGCGACTGACGGCTGCGAAGGCGGCGCTTCAGGAGGTCTTCCACGAGCGAATCGGCGAGCTCCAGCGGCAGCTCGACCACGAGACGATCCCGATCTGGAAGCTCGTCGCGATTCAGGCCCGCGCGGGGCTGATGTGTTTGGACTACCGGCAGAATCGGTCCGACGATTAGAGAGTCCGACCGACACGGTATCGAGACGACAGAACGGCGTTCTAAGCCGAACGACGCCCTCGAAAGCTGGCGTCCTCTACTCCACCAGTTCTATCTCGTCGTCGCCGTTCGGCACGGCGCAGAGGAACGCGCCGGGCTCGTCGCTCTCGTTGCGGTACCAGTGGACGACGCCCGCGGGGATGAGCAGCGAGTCGCCCTCGCTGACGGTGTACTCCTCGCCGTCGATACCCACCGTGTACTCGCCTTCAAGGACGTACTGCTCGTGTTCGACTTCGTTGGTGTGCTCGGGCACCTCGGCGCCGGGGTCGAGCTCGAACCGCCGGATGGCGAAGTTCGGGGCGCCCCGGCTCTCGTCGATGAGCACCCCCTTCCGCATCCCGTCGGCCGCGCCCACGTCCTCGTACTCGACGTCGTCGCTCCGGCGAACCAGCGGCTTGGCTTGCTGACTCATGAGCGGACGTATGCGCGGGAGTCGTAAAAAGCTGCGTCGCGGCGACGGACCCGAGACGTCGCGCCGAAACGACAGATCGAGTGGCAGGCGCGGCAGAACCGTGGAGTCGGCGACTCAGTCGGACTTCGGCGCCTCCGACAGCTCCGCGTAGGGGGTGAACCCGTCGTCGGGCGTCACCACGCCCGACCGGAGCGCGCAGGCCGCGGCGCCGAGCCCCCGCGACGAGAGGGGGCCGCGGCGCACGCACCGGAACGCGATGTTCTTGGCGGCGTTGTAGTCGTCGTGGGCCGACGCGCCGCACTTCAGGCACTCGAACTGGCGGCGCTCGAGGTCGCGGTTCTGCGGGTGGGTGAACCCGCACTCCATGCACCGCTGGCTGGTGTACTCGGGGTTGACCTCCACGACCGCGATGCCGCGCTCGGCCGCCCGGTACTCCACGAACGAGAGGAGTCGCTCGAACAGCCACTCGTGGAGCGGGCCGGCGTCGGGGTCCAGCTCGCGGACCTCGCTCAGCTGGCCGAAGGCGACGAGCTCGCAGCCGTACTCCTCGGCCTCGGCGACGATGCCGCTGGCGACCTCGTGGAGCCGCTGGCGGACGAACCGGTCGAGCCGGTCGCCGGCCTGCCGGAGGGTCCGGGCCGCGCTCCGGGTGCCGGTGGCCTCCAGCGACGCCCGGACGCGCTCGAACTCCTCGCGGCGGTGGTTGAGCTCGCCCGCGTCGAAGAACCGGGCGGTGCTCGTGACCGCGAGGTTCTCGACGCCGAGGTCGACGCCGAGCACCGTCGCGCCCTCGGTCGGCGGGTCGACCGCGGGGCTGGGCCGTCGGAACCCCAGGTGGAAGGTGAACTCCCCGTCGCGGTAGTGGAGGGTGCTCTTGGCCGGCTCCCAGTCCTCGTCGTCGAGGTACCGCGACTGGTAGCCGCCGTCCGCGGGGAGGTCGAGGTCGCACCGGACGCGCTCGCCGGTCGTGGTGAGACTGACCGTCCGGTCGTCGAACACCGTCATCGTCCGGGTGTCGAACGCGACGGTGGGGTTCGTGAACTCGGGCCTGTCCCCGTCGTGGCGGCGGCTGCGCTTGATGGCCTCGGCCGCGCGGTGGGTCGCCAGCACGGCGTGCTGGCTGCCGAGGGCGGTCTCGTCGCGAAGGCGGTCGTACGCGAGCTGCTGGACCTCGCTCCTCGTGTGACAGACACCCCAGGCCTCGTTGACCGCGAGCTGGCAACCCCGCTTCCACTCCTCGACCAGCTCGCGGAGGCGTGTGGCGTCCGTCGGAGACACGGAGAGTCCCGTCACTGCCGTCCGTCTGCAATATTCGGTGTCTGCCACGTTGTACGTCTGTGTCTCAGGGGGCCTCTTGAATACTTTGACTTGGCCGCAAGGCCTAAGTTAATCCGGCTGTCGGCGCTTCGAAACGCGGTCGCGAACGACGCCGCTCGCCTCGCGGCCCTACTGTTAAGAGCCTGCCACGGCTACCCACACGCATGAGAAGCTTCACGGTCGGGCGGGCGTTCGGCATCCCCATCAAACTCGACCTGACGTTCCTGCTCGTTCTGCCGCTGTTCGCGTGGCTCATCGGCACGCAGGTCGGCACCTGGGTCGACAGCCTCAACCTGTTCCTGGAGCCGAACCTGGACCGGGCCGCGCTCACCGCGGGCAACCTCGAGCTGATACTCGGGGCGGTCGCCGCCATCGGGCTGTTCGCGGGGGTCGTGCTCCACGAGCTCGGCCACTCGCTGGTCGCCATGCGCTACGGCTTCCCCATCGACTCCATCACGCTGTGGATCTTCGGCGGCATCGCCCAGCTGACCGAGCAGCCCGAGGACTGGCGCCAGGAGTTCGCCATCGCCATCGCCGGGCCCGTCGTCAGCGTCCTGCTGGGCGTCGTCTCCTACCTGGCGCTGTTCGCGGTCCCCGACGGGCTCCCGACGGTCCGGTTCCTCTTCGGCTACCTCGCGCTGATGAACGTCGCGCTGGCGGCGTTCAACCTCCTGCCCGGCTTTCCGATGGACGGCGGCCGGGTGCTCCGGTCGCTGCTGGCCCGGAACCGGTCGTTCGCGAAGGCCACCCAGACCGCCGCCGAGGTGGGCAAGCTGTTCGCCATCCTGCTCGGCCTGTTCGGCCTGTTCGGCGGCAACTGGCTGCTGATCGGCATCGCGTTCTTCATCTACATCGGCGCGACCAGCGAGGCCCAGCAGACCGTGATGAACGCGGCGTTCCAGGACGTGCGGGTCCGGGACGTGATGACGTCCGCGGAGGACCTCGAGACGGTCGACCCGGACATGTCGGTCGCCGACCTGATGGAGACGATGTTCCGCCAGCGCCACACCGGCTACCCGGTCGTCGACGACGGCGAACTCGTCGGGATGGTGACGCTGGAGGACGCCCGCCAGGTGTCGGAGGTCGAGCGCGACGCCTACACCGTCGCCGACGTGATGAGCCGCGACCTCAAGACGATCCCGGCGTCCGACGACGCGATGTCGGCGTTCGAGAAGATCCAGCAGCACGGCGTCGGCCGCCTGCTGGTCATCGACGCCGACGGTGAACTCACGGGGCTGGTCTCCCGGACCGACCTGGTGACCGCCTTCGACATCATCCAGAAGAGCGGTCGGGCCGACCGGATCACCCCGACCGAACAGCCCGTGGGCGAGGCCGAGCGCCCCTCCCGATAGCATGTGCGGCAGGCTCTCGCTGTTCGCGCCGCCCGGGCTCCTCGCCGAGCGGTTCGACGCCGACCCGGTCCGCGAGCCAGAACCCCGGTACAACGTGGCGCCGGGTCAGGACCACGCGGTCGTCCGGAACGACGACCCCGACGCCGTCCGGTTCCCGACCTGGGGGCTCGTCCCGCGGTGGGCCGACGCCTCGCCGTCGTCGGGTCACCACAACGCCCGGGCCGAGACGCTGACGGAGAAGCCCAGCTTCCGGGACGCGTTCGCCGAGCGCCGGTGTCTGGTGCTCGCGGACGGCTTCTACGACTGGAAGGAGACGCCCACGGGCAAGCAGCCCTACCGGGTCGAGCGCGAGGACCGCGAGCCGTTCGCGCTCGCCGGCCTGTGGGAGCCCGCACCGGACGCGAGCGACGCGGTCGGACGGAGCGCGAACGGCGGGACCGCCGACGACGCCGGCGCGACGTTCACCGTCGTCACCACCGAGCCGAACGCCGTGGTCGAACCGGTCCACCACCGGATGCCGGTCGTGCTCGACCGCGACGAGGAGGGTCGCTGGCTCTGCGAGGACGACCCCGAGGCGCTGGCCGACCTGCTCGACCCGTCGCCGACCCCGGAGATGCGGGCCTATCCGGTGCCTTCGGCGCTCGGCGATCCGGCGAACGACTCGCCGGACCTGATCGAGGAGGTGCCGGCCGAGGAGGACGTCCAGACCGGCCTCAACGAGTTCTGAGGGCGCGACGGCAGCCCCGGGCCGCGGCGTCAGGACCGCCGGCCGACCGTCGCCTCGTTGTACTTCTGCTTGTAGCTCCCGGCGGTCCCGAACTTCGGGATGTCGGCCCACTGGTAGGCGAACCGCTCCTCGCTCTCGTGGTACACCGGGAGGTTCGCCATCGCCTCCCAGTTGGCCTCCTCCATCGTGATCGCGGCCTCGTGGCGGGCCTGGCGGGCCTGCTTCGTCGGCTTCGAGTTGTTCTGGATCTTCTCCCACGCCCTGATGGCCCGCTTGGCGGTCTGGGTGTCCCGCGGCCAGAAGTTGTACGACTCGGGCGCGCCGAGCGACGGGTCCGAGGTGGCCGGGTTGAGGTGCTTGACGAACGCGTCGGGCGCGGCCCACGGCACGATCCAGCCCAGCGTGAACGCGTCGGTGTTCCCCTCGCGCACCCGCTTCAGCAGGGTCGAGAACGGCGCGACCTCGACGCGCAGGTCGATGTACGCGCTCGCCAGCTTGTCCCGGAGGATCCGCGCGACGTCGCCCCACGCGTTCGACGACTCGTAGGCCAGCAGCGAGAACTCGTAGCGGTTGTTCGGGCCGTAGCCGGCGTCCTTCATCACCTGCCGGGCCTTGCCGAGCATCGTCTTGTCGTACCCGTAGGGGTAGTTCTGCTTCGCGTGCTGCGTGTAGGCCTTCTGTCCGCCGGGGTAGGTCGGCGGCGCCGTGTAGTGGTACGCCGGCTGACCCCGGCCCTTGAATATCGTGTCGATGACGTTCTGCTGGTTCAGCGCGTACGCTGTCGCCTTCCGGACGGGTTCGGCGACGTTCTGCATGTTGAACCCGATGTAGAAGACGTTCTGGGTCACGACCGAGAGGTAGTTCAGCGTCTTCCCGTTGCGGACGGGACCGTACGTCCCGATCTCGCGCCCCTGCTCGTCGGTGCGCTCGATGCTGACCTTCGACTGGTCGTACTTCGAGGTGGGGATCTCGAACGCGTCGGCGTTCTTGTTCATCGCGTAGGTGTACCGGGCGTTCGCTGAGGTGATGATCTGCCAGTGGACCCGGTCGACCCGCGGCCCCGTGCCGTGGTAGCTGTCGAACGCCGAGACGGCCGCCTCGGTGTCCTTCTCCCACGTCTCGAAGGTGAACGGCCCCGCGCCGACGGGGTTCGAGGTGGCGAACTTCTGGTAGGGCATCTGGCCCTCGTACCCCTTGATATCGCCGACGATGCCCTCCGGAATCGCGGCGAACTGGTTGTTGGCCAGTACCTGCATCGTGGCGTGGAACGGCTGTTCGATCTGCATCCGGAGCGTGTAGTCGTCGACCGCCTCCAGCGCCAGCGAGTTCGGGACGTACTTGCCCTCGCTGTCGGTCTCGTGGACCACGCCGACCGACGTCAGGATGTCCGCCTTCGCCCGGGAGTTCTTCGAGGCCGCCAGCCGCTCCCACGAGTAGATCACGTCGCTCGCGGTCACCTCCTGCCCGTTGTGGAACTGCACCCCCTGCTTCAGGTTGAACGTGTAGGTGGTGTAGTCGTCGGACACCTCGACGCCCGTCGCGATCAGCGGCTTCACCGGCACCTCGCCATCCGGGAAGTTCAACAGCCCGTCGTAGAGCTGGGTCGTCACCTCGCCCGACGCCGTGTCGGAGGCCTTCACCGGGTCGAGCGTGCTCATCGACTGGTTGATGAGCTTCAGCGTCCCGCCGGACCGGCCCTGCGTCGTCGTCTGCTGGTCGGCCGCCCCGTCGCCCGTCTCGGCCGCCCCGGTTCCCACCAGCGCCACCGCCGTCCCCGCCGCCCCGGTCGCCCGGAGGAACCCCCTCCGGGACAGGTCGCCGTCACTCCGCTCCGTGTCCTTGGTGCTAACCATTGCCAATCGTGGCACGGAACGTCGCCGGAAGAAACCCGAAGGTAGTTTTCGACGGCGAGCTCGGAAACGTCACGTTTCGATTCGAATGGCCAACAGGAGCCCGCCGTCGGGGTCGACCGTCGACTGCGCGCCGGTCGTCGGGGGAGAAGCGGAGAGGGGGACGCGTCGAATCGACCGCGGAGAACCGAAAGGAGATAGCGAGACTGTACGGCGCCCCGGAACGAGAACTTTCGCGGGAGGGTTGGTGACACGACGGCGGGAGGCCAGCCCGCCACCAGAGCCTCCGGCGACGCCGGGGTGGCCGTCCTTGCACGCTCTGCGCCCGAGCCGTCGGGCGCATCTACGCCTGATGACGGGGTCGGACTTTGTTATGGGCCGTGTTCCCGCCGGCAGGTCGCGGTTGTGACGGGTTCAGTTGCGGGCTGAGCCGGCGTTTGCGGTCGCTGAACTCGGCGTTTCGGCGAACAATCGGAAAACAGTTAGCTTCGCTAACAGCTTTCGGAGGGGACTGGACTCGGCTGTAGAAGTGTAGAACGATGGAAGGTCCAGGTGCGAGAATCGAACCCGCGTCTCAGCCTCCACAAGGCTGAAGGATGGTCCACTACCCCAACCCGGACACGCACGTGGGGATAGTCGCCAGGAATTAAAATACGTTACGACTCCGCGCGATACTGGCAGGCGGTCACAGGCGACGCAGCGCCGCCGCCCGGCGGGGCACCCCGCACCGACGCTCCCGCGACCCGGCGACGACACGCTTTTGGGCGCCAGCGCCCAATCTACGCCCAAGCGTGGCCGTCACAGACAAGATCTACGTCAAGAACCACCGCCAGATCGGCTCCCAGCTCGAGACCAACATCCCGAAGGGAGCCTTCAAGGGCGCGACGCTCGACGTGCTGTTCCAGGGCGAGAACCTGGCGCAGCTCGACGACACGACCCAGGAGCGCGTGCTCGACTTCGCCGAGGACTTCCTCGACTGCGACTGTCAGTCGAACCCCTACTGCGGCTGCGCCGAGAAGAAGTTCATGCGCTACCTCCTCCGGCTGCGCGAGCAGGGGCTCGGCCCGGAGGCCATCGTCGACGTGATGACCGACGACTACATGGTGTACGCCTACCCCGGCGACGTCCTCTCGTTCCTCGACGACTCGGTCCGGACGCTCGAGGCGGTCGAGGAGCTCGCGGAGGTGGAGGGCGACGAGGACGCGGCGGCCGAGGCCCGCGAGAAGAAGTCGGCGCTGTCCGGGTAGCTACCCGATGCGGTAGGTGTCGTCGGTGTCGAGCTCGTCGTCGAGGTCCTCCAGGTGGACGACCTCCTCGACGTCGTCGCGCTCGTCGACCTTCTGCTGGAGGCGGCTCGCGTACTGCTTGTACTCCTGGAGCTGCTCGCGGAGGTGCTCGGCCTCGAGTTCGAGGCGCTCGTGCTCGCGGACAAAGCTCTTGGGCACCTCGACCTTCGGGGGGAACTCCGCGCCGTCGGTCTCCTCGCCGATCTCGCTCTCCGGGACGACCTGGACCCGACCGTCGTGGGCCACCAGCGTGTCCACGTAGTCGCGGAACACCGCCGACAGCGAGATGTCCCGCTCCTCGGCGATCTCCCGGAGCGTCTCGAAGGAGTCCTCGTTGACCCGGAAGGAGATCGTCTTGTTCTTGTTACCCATTGGTGATACGTCGCACGTCGGATTACTTAAGGATTGGCAGGCGCCCGGACCGGCGCCGACCTCCGGCGGTTCGCCGGCCGACCGACGGGCAGTCGGCCGGACGGTCGCCGACCCACCGCACGTCCAACCGCGGAGCTACGCGCTCGACGCACTTGAGTCCGACCCCGATTTCGTTCGGCCGGGAACCGGCTGGCCCCCTCTTGAGTACCCGGGACCTACCGCCGCGTATGACGCCCCCCGAGCGGCGTAGCTCCCCGCACGCTCGACTGACCCCGCCAAGAAATCGACGCGGTCCGCCGCGCGACCGTCGCGGCCCTCCGGTCGACCGACGCGGTCCGCCCCGCGACCGGACCGGGCCGCTCCCCGTTCGGCCCACAGACCCGCCGACCTCGGAGGTGGTCGCGTGATAGACCCGGCGACCGCGAGCCGGCTCCAGTTCGCGGTGACCACGGTCGTCCACATCGTCTTCCCCGTGATGAGCATGGGGCTCGCGCCGTTCCTGGTCTACTTCACGTGGAAGGAGGTCCGGACCGGCGAGGCCCTCTACGCGCGGCTCCGGCGGTTCTGGACCAAGATCTTCGCCGTGAGCTTCGCGGTCGGCACCGTCACCGGCCTGGTGCTGGAGTTCGAGTTCGGCACCAACTTCGCGGCGTTCTCGGCGGCCGCCGGCGAGCTGTTCGGCGGCCCGCTGGCGATCGAGGGGATGATGGCGTTCTTCCTCGAGGCGACGTTCCTCGGGGTGTTCGTCTTCGGCCGCGACCGGGTCTCCGACCGGCTCTACCTCGTCTCGTCGGTGCTGGTCGGGCTCGGCACCTGGCTGTCGGCGGTCTGGATCCTGATCGCCAACTCCTGGATGCAGACGCCCCGCGGCTACGAACTCGCCCGCGAGAGCGGCCAGCTCACCGTGCTGCTCACCGACCCCATCGCCGCCTACGCCAACCCCCGGTTCCCGTGGATGTTCGTCCACATGCAGAACGCGGCGGTGCTCTCGGTGGCGCTGTTCATGGCCGGCGTCGCGGCCTACCACGTCTACCGGCGCGACCACCTCGGCGTGGTCGACGGGGGGAACCTCGACGCCGAGTTCTGGCGGGCGACCCTCAAGATCGCGCTGGTCGTCCTGCTGATCACCGCGCCGCTCCAGGTGCTCCACGGCGACGCGTACGGCCGCCACGTCGCCGAGACCCAGCCCCAGAAGTTCGCGGCGATGGAGGCGGTCTGGGAGACCGACAGCTACGTGCCCGAGTACATCGTCGCGTTCCCGACCGACGTCGACGACCTGCTGAACCCGCGTGCCAAGGAGATCTTCGGCATCGGGATTCCGGGCGGGGCCTCGTGGCTCGCGTCCGGCGGGAACGCCCACGCCGAGATAACGGGGCTCAACGAGTTCGAGGGCTCGCCCCCGGTCGCGATCGTCTTCTGGTCGTTCCGGGCGATGGTGGCGCTCGGGTTCTGGTTCGTGGTGCTGGCGCTCTGGGCGGGCTACCGGTGGCGAACCGGCGAGCTGTTCGAGGACCGCCTGCTCCACGAGGCGCTGATGGCCTCGTCGGTGCTGGGGTTCCTCGGCGTCGAACTCGGCTGGATCGTCACCGAGGTCGGCCGCCAGCCGTGGGTCATCCAGGGCGTGATGAAGACGACCGAGGGCGTCTCGCCCGGCCTCACCGCGACCGAGGCGACCCTGACGCTGGCGGGGTTCGTCGCGGGCTACCTCGTCCTGCTCGGGCTGTACACCTACGTCGTCGGGCGACTGATCCGGCGCGGGCCGGAGACCGACGGCGAGACGGACGCCGTCCTTCCCGACACCGCCCGCGACCCCGGCATCGCACCGGCCGCCGCGGAGGTGAGCGAGGATGACTGACCTCGTCGCGCTCGCTCCGGCGGTCGGTCCGCCTCCCCGGACGCCCCCGCTGCCCCTCCAGACCGTCTGGTTCGGGGTCACGCTCTCGGACCTCTGGTTCGTCGTCGTGTTCGGGTTCCTCGCGGTGTTCCTGTTCCTCGACGGCTGGGACTTCGGCGTCGGGGCGATCTTCGCGCTCGGGGACGACCA
Source organism: Halorussus sp. AFM4 (assembly GCF_051194995.1). NCBI lineage: Archaea > Methanobacteriati > Methanobacteriota > Halobacteria > Halobacteriales > Haladaptataceae > Halorussus > Halorussus sp. AFM4. The sequence goes on from NZ_JBNTJT010000004.1 coordinate 247,087, forward strand.
CCGCGACCGCGAGCAGTGCCTCGCGGCCATCGGCCCGTTCTGGGACGGCAACGAGGTCTGGCTCGTCGTCTTCGGCGGCGGGCTGTTCGCGGCGTTCCCGCCGGCGTACGCCGCGCTGTTCGGCCGCCACTACCTCCTGTTGTTCGGCGTCCTCGGCGCGCTCATCCTCCGCGGGACGGCCCCGGAGTTCTACGAGCAGCGCGAGGACGAGGCGTGGCGGCGGTGGTGGGGCCGGGCGTTCGTCGCCGGCAGCGTCGGCGCGCCGTTCCAGCTGGGGGTGTTCGTCGGCAACTGGCTGCTCGGCGCCGACGGCATCGCGCTCGCCTCGGTCGTCGTCGGCCTCGCCGTGGTCGCGCTCACTGTCGCGTCGGGCGCGGCGTTCCTCCGGCTGAAGACCACCGGGAGCCTCCGCGAGGCGATGCCCGCGGTCGGCGTCCGCGCGGCGGCGGCCTACCTCGCGCTGGTCGCGGTCGCGCTCGGCCTGCTGGCGCTCCGGTCCGGGGTCCGAGACGCGCTGCTGGCGCCGGTTCCGGTCGCGCTCGTGGCCGGGTCGGTCCTGCTCGGGATCGGCTACGTCGTCGCGGCCCGCCGGGACCGCCCCTACCTCGCGCTCGGGGCGGCGGGCGGCCTGACCGCGGCGCTGGTCGCGCTGGTCGCGGCGCTGCTGTACCCGACTATCGAACCGGCGACCGGGCTGACCGTCGAGGAGGCGATCATCGGCGCGCCCGCGGTCGAACTGCTGACCGCCGGGGCCGCGGTGCTGATCCCGCTGGTGCTGACCTACTTCGCGGTGCTGTACTCGGCGTTCAGCGGCCCCATCGACGCCGAGGAGGCGTACTGAGACGCGCCGTCGGGCCGCTCCCGGACGCCCGCCGGGAAAGCGGCGGCGGTCGCCGGAGGGGCCGCCGGCCGGAACGTTGAGGGGCGGGCCGGCCGTCCTCCCGGGGGTGACGAGGGTCACGCGAGGCGCGGACGCGGTCCTCCAGCAGGTCGAAGGTCCCGAGCTTCCGGGCGTCGCCGAGAACGGCTACCTCGGCGCGCTCTGGGACGTCGTGGTGTTCCTCGCCGTGTTCGCGGTGCTGTACGAACTCGGCAAACGGATCGTCGAACCCGCAGTGGCGCGGGCGCTGGAGAACTCGCCCGTCCAGCGGACCGCCGCGAGTACGGTGCAGAAGATCGTCCACGTCGCGATCCTCCTGCTGACGCTCCGCCTCGCGCTGGACGTGGCGGACTACGGCTACCTGCTGTCGCTCCCGCCGACGTTCGCCGCGGCGCTCACCGTCGCTATCGGCTTCGCCAGCCGCGACATCGCCTCGAACCTGGTCAGCGGCGCGTTCATCGTCACCGACCCGGAGTTCAACATCGGCGACTGGATCCGCTGGCAGGACAAGGAGGGCGTCATCGAGGACATCAGCTTCCGGGTCACGCGGGTTCAGACCTTCGACAACGAACTGCTGACCGTGCCGAACTCCCAGCTCGCGACGAACGCGGTGGTCAACGCGGTCGCGAAGTCGCCCCGCCGGGTCTCGCACACGTTCCACGTGAGCGACGACGCCGACCTCGGCGAGGCGGCGTCCATCCTCGTGGACGAGGCGCGGAGCCACGACGACGTCCTCGAACGCCCGACGCCGACCGTCCGGGTAGTGGAGCTCGATAACTCGCTCGCCGGCGTGCAGGCCCGGTTCTGGATCGAGAAGCCCTCGCGCGAGGCGTTCGTGACCGTCCGGTCGCAGTACCTCGAGGGCGTCAACCGCCGGCTCAACGAAGCGGGGATCGACCTGCCGCAGAACTGGTAGCGCGGGGCGGCGGCCCGGCTCCTCGGCCTTCCCCCGCTACAGGTACTCGACCAGCGCCCGGACCAGCTTGTTCTCCGCGCGCCGGAGGTGCTCCTCGAAGGTGCGGCGCTCGACGCCCAGTTCGGCCGCGACCTCGGCGGTCGTCGCGTCGCGCGGAATCCGGTAGTACCCCATGCCCGTGGCGGTCGCCAGCGCCTCGCGCTGGCGGGGCGAGAGGTCGGGCAGCGCCGAGTCGAGCGTGAGCAGCGGCCGGTCGGCCGCGACCGACTCGACCTCGCGCTTGGACTCGACGGTCACGTCGTGCCCGGCCGCGACGTCCCGGTAGAACTCGGTGAGGCTCGCCGGGTCGAGCGCCAGCACCCGGCACCACTTCAGGCCGCGCTCGTACCGGAGCGGCGGCACCAGCAGGCAGCCGTGGTCGGCCAGCACCCCCTCGATGTTGTCGGGCTCGCGGTCCCTCAGGCAGTCGTCGGTGATGAGCAGTCGCTCGTCGGCCTCGACGATGCGCTCGCGGACGCCGACCGCCGCCTCCACGTGGGCGAGGACCTCCCCGCCGCCGGCCCCGCTGACGTGGAGCAGGTCGCAGTGGTCGTTGCACCAGAGTTCGACGGTGGTGTCGGTGTTCCTCGTGGCCTCGGCGTAGGCGCCGGGGTGGTCGATTCCGAGCACGGCCTCGTGCATCGACCCGACGTTCCCGGCCACGGTACTTAAATACCGCTCCGTAGGGCGGTATTCAGCTATTTGCGTCTCGCGCCCGAACGATGTGGTATGAGCGAAGGCCAACCGGAACAGCCCGGCGAGGAACGCGGCGACGCCGACGCGGTGACCGACCAGGAGGCCGAGGCCGAGCCGGAGTGGGACATCGGGGAGCCCAGCGACCAGTGGAAGGAGTACCGGGGCGCGCCCACCGGCACCGACATCGAGTGCGAGGGGTGGCGCCAGGAGGCCGCGCTCCGGATGCTGAACAACAACCTCGACCCCGAAGTGGCCGAGAAGCCCGAGGAGCTGGTGGTGTACGGCGGCACCGGCCGAGCCGCCCGGTCGTGGGACGCCTACGACGCCATCGTGGCCGAGCTGCGCGAGCTGGGCGACACCGAGACGCTGCTTGTCCAGTCGGGCAAGCCCGTGGGCCGGTTCGAGACCCACGAGCGGGCGCCCCGGGTGCTCATCGCCAACTCCAACCTCGTGGGCAAGTGGGACAACTGGGAGCACTTCCACGAGCTCGAGGCCAAGGGGCTCATCATGTACGGCCAGATGACCGCGGGATCGTGGGCGTACATCGGCACCCAGGGCATCATCCAGGGCACCTACGAGACCCTCGCGGAGCTGGCCGAGCAGCACTACCCGGACAACGAGGGCCTGGAGGGCAAGATCGTCGTCACCGGCGGACTCGGCGGGATGGGCGGCGCCCAGCCGCTGGCGGTCACGATGAACAGAGGCGTCTGCATCGCCGCGGAGGTCGACGAAGACCGCATCGACCGCCGCATCGAGACCGGCTACTGCCAGGAGAAGACCGACGACCTCGACGAGGCCATCGAGCGGGCCAGGCAGGCCGCCGAGAGCGGGGAGGCCTACTCCGTGGGCGTCCACGTGAACGCCGCCGACATGCTGGAGGGGATGCTGGAGCGGGACTTCGTTCCCGACGTGGTCACCGACCAGACCAGCGCCCACGACGAACTCAAGGGCTACTACCCCTCGGGCTACACGGTCGAGGAGGCCGACCAGCTCCGTGAGGACGACCCCGAGACGTACGTCGAGGAGAGCCTCGATACGATGGAGCGCCACGTCCGGGCCATCCTGGACATGCAGGAGGCGGGCGCCGTGGCCTTCGAGTACGGCAACAACATCCGCGGGCAGGTCGAGGACCACCGCGACATGGAGGACGCCTTCGACTACCCCGGTTTCGTCCCGGCCTACATCCGGCCGCTGTTCTGCCGCGGGAAGGGGCCGTTCCGGTGGGCCGCGCTGTCGGGCGACCCCGAGGACATCCGCCGGACCGACGAGGCCGTCACGGAGCTGTTCCCCGAGAAGGACCACCTCCACCGCTGGATCGACCTCGCCCAGGAGCGGGTGGAGTTCCAGGGCCTCCCGTCGCGGGTGTGCTGGCTCGGATACCAAGCGGGAGACGACGAAGACAGCGAGACTCCGGCGGAGTCTCGGGGCGAGGGCGGCGAAGCCGCCGGAGCACTCACCGAGCGCGCCCGGTTCGCGCTGCGCATCAACGAACTCGTCGCCGACGGGGAGATCTCGGCGCCGGTCGTGGTCACCCGCGACCACCTCGACGCCGGCAGCGTGGCCAGCCCCAACCGCGAGACCGAGGCGATGGGCGACGGGTCCGACGCGGTCGCCGACTGGCCCATCCTGAACGCGCTGCTCAACTGCGCGGCCGGGGCAGACATCGTGTCGGTCCACGACGGCGGCGGGGTCGGCATCGGCAACGCCCTCCACGCCAACAACCACGTGGTGCTCGACGGGTCGGACCTCGCCGCCGAGAAGGCCCGGCGGGTGTTCACCACCGACCCCGGCACGGGGGTGATCCGCCACGCCGACGCCGGCTACGACGAGGCGCTCGCGGAGGCCGACGAGTCGAACGTCGCGGTACCGATGCGGGACCGAGAATGACCGAACTCCGACGCACCTACGACTGGATGGGACCCTCAACAGACGCCAACGACGAACAGTTCGGCCACGTGGTCGAACTCGCGAGCATCGCCGACGCCGACCGCTTCGACGCCGTGCTGGTCGGCGAACCGTTCGACCGGGCGGTCATCGGTCGGAAGGGCGCCGCCGAGGGGCCGGCCGCGCTCCGGCGGCACCTCGCCGGCACCAAGACCCACCACTTCGACGCCGGCCCGGTGGGGTCGGTCGCCGACCTCGGCGACGTGACGCCCGGAGACGGCGAGGTGGAGTCGGTCGCCGACCTCCAGGAGCGGGTCCGGACCATCGCCGAGCGGGTCCACGACACCGACGCGTTCCCGGTGTTCCTCGGGGGCGACAACTCGCTGACCTACCCGAACGCCGCGCCCCTCCTCGACGAGGGGAGCCTCGGCGTCGTCAACTTCGATGCCCACCTCGACGTCCGGGAGGTCCGCGAGGGCCGCGGGCCGACCAGCGGGACGCCGTACCGCCAGCTCTACGAGGAGGGGCTGGACGCCTACGCCTGCGTCGGCGCCCGCCACTTCGAGACCTCCACCCGGTACGCCGAGTACGTCCGCGAGCGGGGCGGCGAGGTCGTCACCGCCGAGGAGGTCGGCGACGACGTCGTCGACGCCGTCGATCGGGCGCTCGACGCCATGGGCGACGTCGACCGCATCTACGCCAGCGTCGACCTCGACGTGCTCGACGCGTCGGCCGCGCCCGGGGTGAGCGCGCCGACGCCCGGCGGCGTCCTGTCGCGGGAGCTGTTCCGGGCGCTCAGGCTGGTCGGGGCCGAGGACCGCCTCGCCGGCTTCGAGGTCGTCGAGTGCGCGCCGCCGCTGGAGTCCGGCACCGCGAACCTGACCGCGACCGCCGGGGCGCGGTCGGTCGCCCACCTGCTGAGCGCCCGGTCGACCGGCGAGTCGCGCGGGGCCGAACCGGGCGACGCGGGCGACGAGAGCGCCGACTTCGGCGGGACGGGAGGGCGGCGATGACGCTGACCGCGGTCGTCTACGACGCCGCCGAGGTCGTCACCCTCGAACCGAGCGACGGCGAGCCCGAGGGCCCGGGCGACGGAGCGGCCGAGACCGACGAGGCGGACGAGCGGGTCGAGCGAGACGAGACCCGGCTCGGCATCTACGAGGACGCCGCGGTCGCCATCGAGGACGGCGAGGTCGCCCGGGTCGGCCCCACCGGCCCCGTCACCCGGGAGTTCCCGCCGGAGAACGCGGCCCACGCCGTCGACGCCACCGGCAAGTCGGTGATCCCGGGGTTCGTCGACCCCCACACTCACGCGCTGTTCGCGGGCGACCGCTCCGACGAGTTCGAGGCCAAGCTCCGGGGCAGGACCTACCAGGAGCTCCTCGAGGAGGGCGGCGGCATCCTCCGGACCGTCCGCGCGACCCGGGAGGCGAGCGACGAGGAGCTGCTGGAGAACCTGCTGGGCCACCTCGACACGATGCTGGCCCACGGGACGACCACCGTGGAGGTCAAGTCGGGGTACGGACTCGACACCGAGACCGAGCTCCGGATGCTGGAGACGATCGACCGGGCCGCCGACCAGCACCCGGTCGACGTGGTGCCGACGTTCATGGGCGCCCACGCGGTGCCGGAGGACCGCGACGCGGACGACTACGTCGACGAGGTCGTCGACGACCAGATTCCGGCGGTCGAATCGCAGGGCATCGCGGAGTTCTGCGACGTGTTCTGCGAGGAGGGCGTCTTCGACGTCGAGCAGTCCCGCCGGGTGCTGGAGGCCGGGAAGGACGCGGGCCTGACCCCCAAGGTCCACGCCGAGGAGCTGGCCCGCATCGGCGGGACGCAGCTCGCCGCCGAGGTCGGGGCCGCCAGCGCCGACCACCTGCTCCACTCGACCGCGGAGGACATCCAGGCCCTCGTCGAGAGCGACGTGGTGCCGGTGCTGCTGCCCGGCACCGCCTTCGGACTCGGCGCCGACTACGCCGACGCCAGGGCATTCATCGACGCGGGCGCCGACGTGGCGATCGCGACGGACTTCAACCCCAACTGCTACAGCCAGAGCATGGGCTTCGCGGCCTCGCTGGCCTGCGTCGAGATGGGGATGACTCCCGCAGAGGCGCTGGTGGCCGCGACGACGAACGCGGCGGTCGCGCTCGACCTGCCCGGGACGGTCGGAACCCTCCGGCGGGGCGCGCCCGGCGACCTGGCGGTGCTCGACGCGCCGAGCCACGTCCACGTCCCGTACAACTTCGGCGTGAACGCGGTCGGGACGGTGCTGAAGGACGGCGAGGTGGTCCACCGTGGCTGACGGGGAGGCCCGCGCGACCGACGAGACGGGTCGCCGTGACCGACGGGGTGGTCGACGGTGACCGACTCCGATTCGGCCGGCGACCCGGAGCCGGTCCGGGCCGACGGTGAGAGCCTGACCCCCGAAGACGTCGCCCGGGTCGCCCGCGAGGACGCCCCGGTTGTCGTGCCCGAGTCGGCCCGCGAGGAGGTCCGGACCGCCCGCGAGCGCGTCGAGGAGGTCGTCGAGTCCGGCGAGGTCGTCTACGGGCTCAACACCGGCTTCGGCGAGCTCGTCGACGAGCGCATCCCGCAGGAGGACATCGAGCAGCTCCAGCTCAACCTGGTCCGGAGCCACGCCGCCGGCGCGGGCCGGGAGCTCCGCCGCGAGGAGGTCCGCGCTTTGCTCGTCGGCCGGGTCAACGCGCTCGTCAAGGGCCACTCGGGCGTCCGAGAGGTCGTCGTCGACCACCTGGTCGCGATGCTCAACGAGGGCGTCCACCCGGTCGTGAAGTCCCGGGGCTCGCTCGGCGCGAGCGGCGACCTCGCCCCGCTGGCCCACCTCGCGCTGGTGCTGGTCGGCGAGGGCGAGGCCGACGTCGAGGTCGAGTCCGGCGGGGACAGTGACGCGGAAAGCCGGCGACTGCCCGGCGACGAGGCGCTCGCCGCCGCGGGCCTCGACCCCCTGACGCTCCGCGCGAAGGAGGGGCTGGCGCTCATCAACGGCACCCAGCTGTCGGCCGGGCTCGCGGCGCTGGCGGTCGTCGACGCCGAGCGCGCGGTCCGGGCGGCCGACGTCGCCGGGGCGCTCACGACCGAGGTGACGATGGGCACCACCGCCTCCGCGGACGACTCCATCGCCCGGGTCCGGCCCCACGCGGGCCACGCCGCCAGCGCCCGCAACGTCAAGCGGCTGACCGCCGACTCGGAGATCGTCGAGTCCCACCGGAACTGCGACCGGGTCCAGGACGCCTACTCGATCCGGTGTTTGCCGCAGGTCCACGGCGCGGTCCGGGACGCGGTCGACCACCTCCGCGACGCCGTCGAGGTGGAACTCAACAGCGCGACCGACAACCCGCTCATCTTCGACCCCGACGAGACCGACGGCCGGGCCTCCGGCACCGAGAACGCCGCGGTGCTGTCGGGCGGCAACTTCCACGGCGACCCGCTCGCGCTCCCGCTGGACTACCTGACCAACGCGGTCACCGAGCTCGCGGCCATCGCCGAGCGCCGGGTCGACCGCATGGTCAACCCCAACGTCCAGGAGCCCCACCTGCCGCCGTTCCTGACCGAGGGCAGCGGCCTGCGCTCGGGCTACATGATCGCCCAGTACACCGCGGCCGCGCTCCTCAACGAGAACCGCGCGACCGGCCGGCCGTCGATGGACAACACCCCGGTCAGCGGCAACCAGGAGGACCACGTGAGCATGAGCGCCCAGAGCGCGTTCGACGCCAGATCGGCGGTCGAGAACGCGACGACCGTGGTCGGCATCGAGCTGCTCTGCGGCGCGCAGGCCGCGGAGTTCGTACCGGAAGACCTCGCCCACGGCGTCGGCACCGGCGCGGCCTACGGGGCGGTCCGCGAGGCGGTGCCGCCGCTGGTCGAGGACCGACCCGTCTACGAGGACATCGAGCGGGCCGACGCGCTGGTCGCGTCGGGGCTGCTCGAGGAGCGCGTCGAGGCCGCGCTCGGCGAGTCGCTCGACTGAACGCCGTGGCGCCGCCCGGTGGTCGGCGAGCGGTCCGTCTCGTCGTTCTGACAGGGAGCCGGAACCGGGTAAAAAGCGTCCCGGTCGTTTCCGGCCTCCGGGAGCCGTGGGGCCGATTTATAGGCCGTTAGGACATATCAGCGACCATGTACCGGATACTCGCAGCCATCGGCACCGACGAGGACCGCGCGCTCGAACAGGCGAAGGCCATCGCCGACCTCCCGCGGGACGGCGACGTCTCGGTCACGCTGTTCCACGACTTCGACGACGAGAACCCGCAGGGAGCGTCGGTCCACCAGGTCGCGGCGGTGCGCCGGGCCGCCGAGTACCTCGAGGACGAGGGCATCGAGGTGACGTACGCCGAGGCCAGCGGCGACGCCGCGGCGGCCATCCTCGACACCGCCGAGGAGGTCGACGCCGACCTGCTGTGTCTCGCGCCCCGCGGCCGGACGCCGGCGGGCAAGGCGCTGTTCGGCAGCGTCACCCAGCAGGTGCTCCTGGAGGGGTCCCGGCCGACGCTGGTCGTCGGGGCCGGCCGGCCGAGCGAGTGACCGGTCGGTCGCGGGTCAGTCGGCCGTCCCGCGGACCCAGCGGTCGATCTCCTCGGCGTCGTCGCTCTCGGGCGCGTCCCGGTCGTCGCCGGTCGCCCGATCGTCGGGCACCTCGTCGTCGGTCACCTCGTCGCCGTCGTCGGCGCTTCGGCCGCCGCCGGACGCCCGGAAGAGGCCGTGCTCCTCGCAGTCGTAGACGTCGCGGGCGACGTTCTCGCACGGTCGCCCGCAGTCGGGACAGCGGGCGGTCGGCTCCTCGACGTTCGGGTCGGCCTCCATCTCGTGGTACACCTCGCGCCACCCGGCGCTGGGCGACTCGCGGTCGTCAACCATCCCCGCCTCCGGCGTCCCCGCCGCGGGGGTCCCGGCTCGCGCGGTCGGCGGTGCTCGGTGCGACGCCGTCGCCGCCGCACCGGAAGCACCCCTCCCGGAGCCGCGGGTCGGTGGTCTCGAGGCCGCACCGCTCGCACCGCCAGTAGCGGTGGTCGCGGTCGCCGTCGCTGTCCCGGCCGACGTGGGGGCCGGTGACCGTCCCGGTACTTTCTTGTAATCGTGGCGTATTCGTAGCCATTGGGCTGCTCGTTCGTGGGGCACGCCCAGCGTCCGGGTGCTGGTACCACCCGGCGTGTTTCGACGCGCGGTCGCTGGGCTACTTGTCGCGCTGTTCTCTCGGTCCTCGGTAGTCGCCTGTCTCCCCTCTCACCCCCGAAAGTCGGTTCCGCGTCGGTTCGCCTGCGTCGCGTCGGTGTCGAGCCCGAACCGTCGGCTACGCCTGGGGTTCGGGTTCGGCCGCGGCGTCGGAGTCGGCCGTCTCGCCGTCGGCGTCCTCGGCGGGTCCGCTCCCGTCGGTCGCCTCGCCGTCGGCGGTCGCCTCGTTCCCGTCGGTGTCGTCGCTACCCGTCGGGCCGTCGTCGAGGCTCTCGAGCGCCGAGATGGCCGCCTCGCGGTAGCGGTCCGCCGGCAGGTCGTACTGCTCCTCGGCCATCCGGGCGTACTCGTTGGTGTCGTCGTCGAACGCCTCGATCCGGTCGAGGGTCTGCTCGGCCGTCTCGACCACCCAGCGGTCCCGGGTGTCGGCGTCGACCGTCGTGATGGACTCGGGCCGCACGGAGACGTTGACGTTGCCGTCGTCGGTCTCGTAGGTCCGGGGCTTGCCGGCGATGGCGACGTAGGCCGGCGGCTCGAGCTCGCGGAGCATGCTCGCGGCCTCGGGCTGGTACTGGCCGGCGTAGACGAAGAACGGGTCGCCGTTCGGGTCCACGACCCGGCCCTGCCAGTACTCGCTGTCCTCGCCGACGTCCTCGGTCTCGGTCAGCGTGCCGACGATGAAGATGCGGTTCGCGCGGGCGCCGGTCGGCAGCAGGACGTACACCGGGGCTCGCTCCTCGTCCGATTCCTTGAACGTGTGGGTCGCGTCGTTGAACTCCGTCGCGAACACGCGCCGGGCGACCTCTCTGGTTGGCGTTCCGCTCATGTCACATCGACCTCGCTCTGATGAGGACGTCTTCGGCATCCGTCGGCCCGGCGAGCTCCTCCATCTCGTCGACCAGCAGGTACCGGCCCATCGTGGGGCCGGCGACGCGGTAGTACTTGCCGAGGGTCTTCTCGCGCATCTCCTCGGCGACGACGGTCGTGTCGAGCGCGTCCATCGCCATGTCCTGGGCCTCCTGGAGCCCGATGTCGGTCAGCTCCTCGGTGGCCTCCTTGTCGAAGATGACCTCGTGGACCTCGACGCCGTCGTCGAGGACCCCCTTGATCCGGAGGTCGAACTCGCCCTCGACCTCGCCGTGCTCGGAGCACCGCCCGTTCTGGAGGACGCGGGTGCAGCCCTCCTCGGGGCAGCGCTTGATGAGCCCGGACCCGCTCTGGATGTCCACCAGCGCGCCCGTCACCTCCTCGGTGTTGTCGCCGACCTCGATGTCCTCGTCGAGCTCCTCGACGGTGGTCGTCCGGTTGAGCTTCACCGAGTAGTCGCCCTGGTACTCGTCGGAGACGAGGTTACCGAAGCGGTAGACCTTCCCCTCCTCCAGCTCGGGGAGGTCGGAGTCGGCCCACTTGGTGAACTTGATGGTGCCCGTCTCGTCGCCGAGCAGGCCGACCTGCCCGACGGCGTCGCTGCGGGGCTCCCAGAGGTCGACGACCTTGGCGGTGAGGCCGAGCCACATCTCGTCCTCGTCCACGTCCTCGACGCTCATCTGCTCGGAGCCACCGCCCCCGCCGCTCCTGACGTCGTCGCGCTCGAGCCCCGCTTCGTCGAGGTAGTGGCTGACGACGCTCCGGCGGGCCTCCTCGATGGGCACCCGGTACTCGTTGACGAGGTTGTCGAGCCGCTGCTCGACCTCCTCGACTGTCAGGTCCAAGTGTTCGGAGAACTGTTCGCGTACGTCTTCGGCGTGCTGGCGCACATCGCTCATTGTCGAATCCGTCTCCGCGTCGTTTTCTTCGGGAGACGTAGAGGGGTTAGTGCGCTATGGTATAAAAACCTCGGTGTCCCCGGAGTGAAAGTGAAACTGAAGCCGTCGGCCGGTCTCGCCCGGGGTTTCGGCTACCGGGCGTCGAGCGCGAGCGCCGCTCCCAGCCCCGCGAGGACCGACCCCGAGACCCACCGGAGGCCGTCGGCCAGGCGGGGGCGAGCGCGGAACGCCGACCGGACCCCGCCCGAGACCAGGCCGACCGTCCCGAGGTAGGCCGCGGTCAGCACGGCGTAGGTGCCGCCGAGCGCCAGCATCCCGGCGGTGGGCGCGGCGCCCGACCCGGCCGCCCCGCCGCCGACGAACTGCGGGAGGAACGCCAGGAAGAACAGCGCGACCTTGGGGTTGAGGACGTTGACCGCCACGCCCCGGAGGAACCCGGCCCGGAGGTCGGGGTCCGCCCCACCGTCTCCCGGCGCCTCGCCGGTGGCGTCGGGGCCGGTGGGCGTCCCGCCGCCGTCGCTCGCCGGGTCGTGGTCCGGCGCCAGGTCCAGGTCTTGGCCTCGCCAGAGCGTCTTCGCACCCAGGTACACGAGGTAGGCCGCGCCGGCGTACTTGACCGCGGCGTAGGCCAGCGCCGAGGCCCGGAGGAGCGCGGCCAGCCCCAGGGTGGCCGCGGTGGTGTGGACCAGGATGCCCGTGCTGACCCCCAGTGCGGAGGCGAGGCCGCCGCGCCTGCCGGCCGAGACGCCCTGCGTCAGCACGAAGACGGTGTCCGGCCCCGGGGTCAGGATGAGCGCCATCGCGGCCGTCACGAACACGAGGTAGGCCTGGAGGTCGATGCCCGGGAGCATTCGGTTACCGGAGAGTCGGCGGTGGCGGTGTTAAGCCTGGCGCTCGCCGCAGTTCGGCCGGCCCGAACCGCCGATCGCGGCGGCGCGGTCCCGGTTCGACCGGCCACACGTTTGTTGTCCGCGCTCGCCGTACCCCGGCAGGTGTTCCTCGATCCGCTCTCGCCCGACGACGAGGAGGCCGACCGGGACCTGCGCCGGGGGCTCCGGGACGCCGCGCCGGAGACGCTGCGGGCGTTCGTCGTCCTCGCGGTGACGGTGCAGGTCGGCCTCTTCGCGGCCGCGCTCGGGGTCATGCTCGCGGCCTTCCGCGGCCAGCGGGCGCTGGGCGGCGCGCTGGCGGCCGGTGGGCTGGCCGTCCTGGGCCTCTCGGTCGTCCTCTACCGGCGGTACCGGTCGTAGCGGCTCCCCACGAACAAGACCTATCTTGCGCGAACGCCAACGAACGTCCACATGGACGACCGCCTCGAAAGCTTCCTCCGCTCGAAGATCCGGTCGGCGGGCCGGCAGTACGCCGACGCCAAGCGGGCCTACGCCAACGCCCGGCGGGCCGCGCTGGCCGACCTCCCGCAGGACGCGGAGGGGAAGGCCCGCATCGTCTGCCGCCGGTACGCCGAGCGCCGGGCCGTCGAGCTCGACGCCCGGGCGCGGCCCGCCTGCTTCGACCCCGACCACCCCGACTGCGAGGGGTGCGTCCGCGACGTGCGCGACGGCCGGGTCGAGACGTGGTAGGGATGAGCGGGCACGAAGGGGTCGACCGCCCGATCGTCGCGCTCGTGATGGCCGGCGGGACCGGGACCCGGCTCTACCCCGCCAGCAGGGCCGACCGGCCCAAGCAGTTCCTCTCGCTCGGCCCCGGGCGGGAGACCGGCGGCGAGAACGCCGGCGAGTCCGACGACTCGCTGCTCGCCCGGACGGTCTCCCGGGTCGGCTTCGCCGACGAGGTGTACGTCTCGACCGCCGCGGAGCACGCCGACCGCGTCCGCGAGGCGGTCCCGGAGGCGGGCGTCGTCGTCGAACCCGCCGCGAAGGACACGGGGCCGGCGCTGGTCTACGCCGCCCACCGCGTTCGCGAGCAGCGCCGCGGCGTCCGCGACGGGATCGGCGACCGGCGCGGCCGCGAGGGAGACGACTGCGTCCTGCTCTGCGTGCCGAGCGACCACCTGATCGCCGGCGACTTCGCGTCGACGGCCCGGACCGCGGCCCGCGCCGCAGTCGAAACGGAGGGGCTGGTCGCGTTCGGCGTCGAGCCGACGCGACCGGCCACCGGCTACGGCTACATCGAGCCCGGCGAATCAGCCGGCGAGTGGGCCGAGATCGAGCGGTTCCGCGAGAAGCCCGAACGGGCGACGGCCGAGCGGTTCGTCGACCGGGGTTTCTACTGGAACGCCGGCCTGTTCGCGTGGACCCCCGACGCGCTGCTCCGGGAGGCCCGCGACTCGCCGCTGGCGCCGCTGGTCGAGGCGCTGGACGCCGGCGACGCCGAACGGGGGTTCGCGGCGGTCGAGTCGGTCAGCGTCGACTACGCGATCATGGAGCGCACCGACGACGCCTACGTCGTGCCCGCCGACTTCGAGTGGGACGACGTCGGGTCGTGGGACGCCGTCGAGCGCGTGGTCGAGCCCGACGACGATGGGAACGCGGTGCTCGGCGACGCGCTGACCATCGACGCCGCGGACAACGTCGTCGCCACCGACGGGGAGACCCACGTCAGCGTCGTGGGCGTCGACGACCTGGCGGTCGCGGCCTACGACGACCGGGTGGTCGTCGTGCCGAAGGACGAGGCCCAGCGCGTGCGCGAAGTGGTGGCGGCGCTGCGCGAGCAGGGCCGGTTCTGACGGCCAGTCGACTTTTCGTCACGTACGACGTATTACCTGTGTCATGCCCGACGTCCAGTCCGTCGAGACCGAGGACGAGTTCATCCACGTCCGGTTCCGCGACCCCGACGAGTTCGACCAGATACGGACGCCCGACTGGGCCGCGAACGCGGCCCGGGACGTCTCGGAGGGCGCGGAGGTCCGGACCGGCAAGCGCACGGACGGCGACGACTGGGAGGTCCAGAGCGTCCTCATCAAGAAGAGCGTGGGCGAAGAGAAGGCCCGCGAACAGGCCGAGCGGATCGTCGAGAAGATCGAGTCCTGACTAGCTCCGGAGCCGTCCGCCGTCGACCGGCACGGCCGCGCCGTTGATGAAGCTGGCCCGTTCGCTGCAGAGGAACGCGACCGCGTCGCCGAACTCCTCGGGCCGGCCCACGCGGTCCAGCGGGATGTCCTCGGCCCACGCCGCCAGCCCCTCCTCGTAGCTGTCGTACTCGCCGCGCTCGACCGCGGACTCCACGAGCTCCTGGATGCGCGGGGTCTCGTGGGCGCCGGGCAGCACCGCGTTGACCCGGACGTCGGGGGCGAACTCCCGGGCCTGGGTCTTCATCAGGCCGATCACCCCGCGCCGGACCGCGTTCGAGAGCACCAGCCCGTCGATGGCCTCCCGGACGCTGGTGGAGGTGACGTTGACGACGCTGCCGGCGTCGCTCTCGACCAGGTGCGGGTGGGCGGCCTTCGTCAGCCACACCGCGCTCATCACCAGCAGGTCGTAGGCCTCGTACCAGTCGCGCTCGGACGTCTCGAGGAACGGGCCGCTCGGCGGGCCGCCGGCCGAGGTCACCAGGTGGTCGAGGCCGCCGAACTCCTCGACGGCGGCGTCGACCAGCGCCTCGATCTCGTCGGGGTCGGTGATGTCTGTCGGGACCGCCACCACGTCGCCGTCGCCCGCGGCGTCGATCTCCTCCTCGGCGTCCGCCAGCTTCTCCTCGCCGCGGGCGCAGATGGCGACGTCGGCGCCCTCGGCGGCCAGCGCCTTCGCGGAGGCCCGGCCCAGCCCGCTCGAACTCGCCGTTACCAGTGCCGCGTTGCCGTCCAGTCCCAGGTCCATGTGCGGCGGTTCGGCGGCCGCGATAAAAGGTGTCTTGGTGGCGGCTATCCGTTCGGGGAACCCCGGACTCGCCGTCTCCCGGCGGTCGGCCTCCCGCGCGTTCACGCCTCCGCGCCGGCCTCGCGGGACTTCCGGACGGTCACCTCGCCGCCGGTCGTCACGCCGATGAGCAGGTCCTCCTGGACCTCCCGGCCCTCGACGGCGTCGCCGGCCTCGTCGCTCACCCGCTTCATCAGCTCCGGGGCGGCGTGGTTCACCTTCACGCGGGCCTCGTCGCAGGCGTCGTAGACCCGCGAGGGCACGTCGTAGAGGTCGGTGCCCGCGGTCACGACCACCCGGACCGGGGCGCGCAGCGCCTCGGCGAAGGCGACCGTCTCGCGGGCCTTCTCGACGTTCTCGCGGGCGCTGGCCTCGACGCTGGAGACGTTGGCGCGCGAGGTGCCCAGCCGGTCGGCGATGGCGGCCTGGGCGACCCCGCGCTCGCGCAGGGCCAGCACCTCGGCCTGCCGCCGGGTCAGGACGCTGTCGTCGGCGTCGAACCCCGCGCGGTCGAGCAGCTCGTCGACGTCGTACTCCCCGCTCACGGTCGACCACCTCCGGGTCCGGACCGGCTCCGCGCGTGGCGCTCGGTCATGGCTCCACGTACGCGCTCGGCATGTAAAAACCCGCGACGACCGCGCCGACGGGGTCGGGCCGGCGCGGTCGAGCCGCCGCCCGCCGCGAGGAACGCTGTTGGGACTGTCCATCCCGCCGCGATTGCTCGGTCGAGCCGGCTCAGCTGCCCCAGAAGTTGTCCCGGCTCCCGAGCTGGGGCCGCGAGGGGCCGTCGTCGCTGTCGTCGGCGTCGTCGGCGTCGCCGTCCGAGTCGGCCGCGTCGGCCTCGGCGTCGGCGTCGGTCTCGCCCTCCTCCTCCTCCTCGCCGTCCATCGGCAGGCGCTCGAGCTCCTCGCCCTGGGCGTGGTTGCCGTGGACGTTCGTGATCTTGACCTTCGCGCGGGCCTCCGGCAGGACGCCGTCGACCATCACGATGAACCCGTCGTCGGTCCGGCCGACGCCGGCGCCGCTCTCGTGGATGTCCTCGACGTCCACGACGACCTCCTCGCCCGGCTGGACCGGGGCGGTCTTGAGCTCCTTGATGGGCTGGCTGTAGTGCTGGCACCACTCGGCCCCGCCGCGGTCGCCGTAGTGCTGGCACCCCATCCCCGCGATGCGTTCCTGAAAACTCGGGCACTCTTCGGCGAGTGGACAGTCCGGCATGGCTGTGGCTACTTGCCGGGCTACCTAAACCTTTACGTACCGACCCAACCTTTTACTGCGGTCGGACCGCCTTCGGCGGCCCTCCCTTGTAAAACGTTGATGAAAACGACCGGAAGACGGCCTGCATCCTCCGAACTTCCGTCACCCCTTCACTCGCGCCCTCGATCCGTTCGGGCGCTCGTTCGAGGGCTCCTCGGCCCGCTCGCTCATTCGCTACGCTCGTTCGCTCGCGACGCAACTGCCCCTGGGGACGTCGCCGTCCTACTCGCCGGCGACGAGGTACGTCTTGCCGCCCTTGCGTTCGAGGTAGACGTCGCCCACGTCGGCGAACCACTCGCCGACGTACTCGGTCACGCGGTCGGTCTCGACGTCGGAGACGTCCAGGATCGTCCGGTCGTCGGCGTCGGCGGTGCGTTCTCCGCGGGCGAACTCGGCTATCATACTACGGACGTATCGCGGGAGTTATATCAAGGTGAGCCACCCGGAGTGAAAGTGAAACTGACCGACTGCGGCAGTGTGCGACCGGTTGGCGATGGGAAACTGTTCGCGAGGCGGTCCGGGCGACGTCGGACTCCGACACGCCCGAGCGGTCGGCGCTCAGAGGTAGGTGGCGGCGACGTAGGTGAGTATCGCGAGTCCGACGAACGGAACGATGTGGAGTCCGAGGACGATCACCGAGATGAACAGCGACGACGGCCACGGCGAGTTGAGGAGGAACATCAGGATGAAGAACGCGAGGATGCCGAGCGGGACGATGTTGACCGAGATGTCCAGCAGCGTCTCGCGGTTGAACACTGGATGGGCCATGCACGGGAGGAACGGTCGCGAGCGGCTTAACGTCGGTGGCTGTCCGACCGGTCGGCTCACCCGTAGAGGAGCTGCTCGGCCTGCGTCCGGCGCCGGTCGAGGTCGAAGTCGGGTTCGACACCGGGCTCTGCGTCGAGGCGGTCCAGCACCAGCAGCGGATCGGTCCCGCCGCGCTCGACGCGCTCGAGCAGGGCCCCGATCTCGCCGCGGTAGAGCGCCAGCGAGTCGAGCAGCCCGACCGCGAGCGCCATCGCCGCGCCGGTCTCGCCGCCGGGGAACGCGTCCCCGATACGGGCGAAGTCAGGCTCCCCGTCGGGGGCGTCGTCCGCGGGTTCGAGGCGGAGACACCGGGCGCAGAGCGCCGCGAACGCACTGGTCTCCGGCAGGTACTCGCGCAGGTCCGCGGGGACCCGGAAGGCCACCTGCTCGCCGCCGCACTCGGGACAGGTCATGTCCGGAGTTGGTCGGCAGCGGTGAAAAGCGTGGGTGGAAGCGGCGGCGGTGATGGTGATGCGGTCGGTGCAGGGCCACCTGCTGCGAGCGAACGTCTGTGAGCAGGCCAAGCGACGACCGGAGTGAAACGGAGGAGGAGCGCAGGCTCTTCATCGACGTGTTGCCCGCGAGCGCGGCCGAGAGCCCTCGGCTCCCGGCCGCCCGAGCGGAGTAAAAGGTTGTCAGTCGTCGGCGGCGACGGTCTCGGCCTCCTCGGCGGCCTCGGCCTCGGCGGCCTCGCGCTCCTCCTTCTCCTCCTCCTCCTTCTTGGCCTTGATCTTCTTGAGGCGGAAGATCTCCTCGCGCTCCTGTTCCTCGAGCTTCTGCTCGATGTACTCCTGGTTCTCCTTGAGCTCGGGCAGGAGCTTGAACTCCAGGGCGTTCACCCGGCGCTTGGTGGTCTCGATCTCGGTCAGCATCTTCTTCATCGCGGTCTCGACCTCCGCGGCGAGGATGATGCTCTCGAGCAGCTCCTCGTAGGCCTCGGCGGCCTCGTCGATGCGGGCGCTGGTGCCGAGCACGCCGTACCCCCGCTCGTCGAGCCCCTTCCTAACCTTGCTGGACTCGATCTGGGGCACGACGACGCCCATGATGTTCTTCGACTCGGTGGTGATCTCGGGGTGCTCCTCCAGGGCGGCGGCCGCCCCGCGGACCGCCACGTCGCCCTCCATCGCCCGGGCCATGTTGATCTTCTGCTGGGCTTCCTCGTAGTTGTCCTCCAGCCCCGAGCGCACGTCCTGGGCCTGGTCGAGGATGTCCATGAACTCCATGATGAGGCCGTCGCGCTTCTGCTCCAGCGTGTCGTGGCCCCGCTCGGACAGCTCGATGCGGTCCTCGATCTGCATCAAGTTCTTCCGAGTGGGCTTGACGTCGTTGGCCATCTTGCCAGACGCTTGTGGCTCGAACGGGTTAACCTTTTACAGTCGCCGTGCCCCGCGGAGGCGGCCGATACTCCCGGTCTCGGCAGTAATCCCTGATTTATACGGCGAGGAACCGGCGGAACGAACGCGGTGCCGAACGCCAGCACTCGGCGGTCGGCGTCGTCCGGGCGTGAAAACGGTAGTGTCGTGCGCTGTAGCGGGACCGCGGAAGGAGGAGACGGCGGTCAGTCCGCCGCGACTTCCTCGGCCGTCTCTTCCTCGGCGTCCTCGGGGTAGTACTTCTCGATGAGCTCCTCGTCGATGCGGTTGAGCTCCTGCTTGGGGAACATCCCGAGCAGGTCCCAGCCGATGTCGAGCGTGTCCCCGATGTCGCGGTTCGTGTCGAAGCCCTGGTCGACGAACTCGTCCTCGAACCGGTCGGCGAAGTCGAGGTACTGGTTGTCGCGCTCGGAGAGGGCCTCGCGGCCGACGATGTTCACGAGGTCGCGGAGGTCCTCGCCCTCCGCGTACGCGGCGTACATCTGGTCGGAGACGTCGCCGTGGTCCTCGCGGGTCAGCCCCTCGCCGATACCGTCGTCCATCAGCCGCGAGAGGCTCGGCAGCACGTTGATCGGCGGGACGACGCCCTGGGAGTTGAGGTTCCGGTCGATGTAGATCTGACCCTCGGTGATGTAGCCGGTGAGGTCCGGGATCGGGTGGGTGTCGTCGTCGCCGGGCATCGTGAGGATGGGGATCTGGGTGACCGACCCCTCGCGGCCCTCGATGCGGCCCGCCCGCTCGTAGAGCTGCGCGAGGTCGGTGTACATGTACCCGGGGTACCCCCGCCGGCCCGGCACCTCCTCGCGGGCCGCGCCGATCTCGCGCAGGGCCTCGCAGTAGTTGGTCATGTCCGTCAGGATGACCAGCACGTGGTAGCCCTTGTCGAACGCGAGGTACTCGGCGGTGGTGAGCGCGAGCCGCGGCGTGACCGTCCGCTCGACCGCGGGGTCGTCCGCGAGGTTCATGAAGACGACCGAGCGCTCCAGCGCGCCCGTCCGCTCGAAGTCCTCCATGAACTCGTTGGCCTCCTCGGCGGTGATGCCCATCGCACCGAAGACCACCGCGAACTCGGAGCCCTCGCCGTCTTCGCTCGCTTCCTCTTCTTCCGGCACGGTCGCCTGTCGCGCGATCTGGAGCGCGAGCTCGTTGTGGGGCAGCCCGGACCCGGAGAAGATCGGGAGCTTCTGACCCCGGACCAGCGTGTTCATGCCGTCGATCGCGGACACGCCGGTCTGGATGAACTCCTCGGGGTACTCGCGGGCGGTCGGGTTGATGGCCGCGCCCACGATGTCGCGTCGGTCGTCCGGGACGATCTCCGGACCGCCGTCGATGGGGTTGCCGGAGCCGTCGAGGACCCGCCCGAGGAGGTCCTCGGTGACGGGCATCTTCATCGTCTCGCCGAGGAACCGGACCGAGCTCTTGGTGTCGATACCCTCGGTCCCCTCGAACACCTGGATCGAGACGAGCCCGTCGCTCGATTCGAGGACCTGTCCGCGCTTGGTCTCGCCGTTCGGCGTCTCGATCTCGACGATCTCGTCGTACCCGATGGGCTCGTCGACTTCGGCGAACACCAGCGGACCGCTGATCTCCGTGATTGTCTGGTACTCTTTCATGGTTCTAGTAGAGGTCTCGAAGCTGCGATTTCATCTCGTCTTCGAGGTCGGCGACGAACTCCTCGGCCTCGTCGTCGGGAGTCGTCGCGATGCGGTTCAGCCGGGGCGCGGCGTCGATGGCGGTGACCTCGTCGACCGGCACGCCGGCGTCGAGCGCCTCGAACGCCTCGTCGTTGAACGTCCGGATGGCCTGCAGGATGAGGTAGGACTTCTCCGGCGGGCAGTTGGTGTCGATGTCGTGGAGCGCGTTCTGCTGGAGGAACGCCTCGCGGATGTAGCGGGCGACCTCGAGCGTGAGCTGCTGGTCCTCCGGCAGCGCGTCCTTGCCGACGAGCTGGACGATCTCCTGGAGCTCGTCCTCCTCGTCGAGGACGTCGACCGCCCACTGGCGCTGCTCGGGCCAGTCCTCGGCGACGTTCTCCTCGAACCACGGGTCGAGCTGGTCCTTGTACAGCGAGTACGACTCGTTCCAGTTGATGGCCGGGAAGTGGCGGCGCTCGGCCAGGTCGGCGTCGAGCGCCCAGAACGTCTTGACGATGCGCAGCGTGTTCTGGGTCACCGGCTCCGAGAAGTCGCCGCCAGGCGGCGACACGGCGCCGACCACGGTGACCGACCCCTCGGTGTCGTTGATGTTCTCGAAGTAGCCGGCGCGCTCGTAGAACTCCGAGAGGCGCGCGGCCAGGTACGCGGGGTAGCCCTCCTCGCCGGGCATCTCCTCGAGCCGCGAGGAGATCTCGCGCATCGCCTCGGCCCACCGCGAGGTGGAGTCGGCCATCAGCGCGACGTCGTACCCCATGTCGCGGTAGAACTCCGCGATGGTGATGCCCGTGTACACGCAGGATTCGCGGGCCGCGACCGGCATGTTCGACGTGTTGGCGATGAGGCACGTCCGGGACATCAGCGGCTTCCCGGTGACCGGGTCCTCCAGGTTCGGGAAGTCCTCGATGACCTCGGTCATCTCGTTGCCGCGCTCGCCGCAGCCGATGTAGACGACGATGTCGGCGTCGGCCCACTTGGCCAGCTGCTGCTGGGTCACGGTCTTGCCCGAGCCGAACGGGCCGGGGATCGCCGCGGTGCCGCCCTTCGCCAGCGGGAACAGGCCGTCCTGCACGCGCTGACCCGTCACGAGCGGCGTCCGGGGCGTCTTCTTGTCGGCGGAGGGCCGGGCCTCGCGGACCGGCCACTCCTGGCGCATCGAGATCTCCTCGCCGCTGTCGAGCTCGACGACCGTGTCCTCGACGGTGTGGTTGCCGCTCTCGACGCGGACGACCTCGCCGCCCTCGGCGTTCGGCGGGACCATCACCTTGTGGTCGATGCTCTCGGTCTCGGGCACGGTGCCCAGGATGTCGCCGGGCGAGACCCGGTCGCCCTCGCTGACCTCGGGGGTGAACTCCCAGGTCTTCTCGAGGTCGATGCCGGGCGCGTCGACGCCGCGGTCGAGGAACGCGCCCATCTTGTCCTCGAGGACCGTCAGCGGGCGCTGGACGCCGTCGTAGATGGAGTCCAGCATGCCCGGGCCCAGGTCCACGGACAGGGGCTCGCCGGTGTTCTCGACCGGTTCGCCCGGCGCGACGTTCGAGGTCTCCTCGTAGACCTGGATCGTCGTCAGGTTGCCTTCGATCTCGATGACCTCGCCCATCAGCCCTTCCTCGCCGACGTACACGACGTCGTTCATCCGGGCGTCGAGGTCAGTGGCGGTCACGACCGGTCCACTCACGCTCTCGATGACGCCGTCCTCTCGAACCGCGTCGGATTCAGTTGCTTGGCTCATTCGTTGTCACCTTGTTCGTCTTCGTCCATAAGGTCGATACCGATCGCACGCTTGATCTTGTCGCGCAGTCCGCCGCTCCCCGCGCCGCCCCCGATGGAGACCATCGTGGGCTCGACGCTCGTCTCGACCTCCTGCCGGACCTGCCGGGAGAGGTAGTCGAGGTCCTCGTCGTGCATCACGACGATGCCGACGTCGTCGTCGTCGAGGACGCGGGTCACCGCGTCGTCGAGTTCCGTCTCCTTCTCGTCGTCCGGGACGTTCTCGAACTTCCGGACGCCGGCGAGCCGGAACCCGGTGGTGAACTCGGGACTGCCGACGACTGCGATCTCCTGGCTCATAGCATCACCAGTTCGCTCTCTATCTCGTCCTCGCTCAGGCCGGCCTCGCGGCCGCGAGCGATGGCGCGGATGTTGTCGACTTCGCGCTCCTTGGCCAGCACGTACGCCAGCACCGGACAGATCGACAGCGGGAAGACGTGCGAGAGGTGGTCGGAGTACTCCAGCAGTGCAGCGTCTAGTGCGTGCTCGAAGCCGATGAGGCTGTCGGCGTCCTCCAGCTCGTCGAGCGCCGCCGAGAGGTCGTCACCGTAGGTGCTCTCGCGGATGAACGTCGCGAGCTCGTCGACGCTCGTCGACAGCTGGCTCAGCTCCGACGCGCGGAACAGCGTCCCGCCCTCGATGAAGTAGTCGGCGGGGTCGAGGTCCGCGCCGGACCGCGCGATGCGCAGCGCGTTGCGCGCGTTGCGGAAGTCGATCTCGGCCTGGAGGAACTCGACGTACAGCTGGGTCGCCCGATTGTCGGTCTCGGTGACGCCGGCCATGAGCCCCTCGTAGTACGTGCGGTCGACCGCGTTCTCCAGCGGGATCAGCACGCCCGTCTCCTCGTAGTCGTCGTAGGCCGCCTCGAGCGCATCGCCGTACCGGGTGCGGTCGAGCAGCTCGACGGCGTCCTCGATGGTCGCCGCCTCGGCGAGCCGGTCGAGGAACGCCCGGTCGAGCTCGCCGGCGTAGATGAGGTCCTCGCGGATCTCCTCGGGCTCCGAGTCGGAGTAGATCCCCCGGACGACCGTCTTGACGTTCCACGCGTCGAACTTCCGGAGGTACCGGGCGATGAACTCGTACAGCGGGCCGTCGGCCCACCGGAGGAGGTCGTTGAAGTGCTTGGCGAGGTTCCGGTTGAGCGCGTGCTCGATGAGGTCCACGCCGTCGTACCGGGAGCCGAGCGCGTTGATCTCCTCCTCGTACTCGGTCTCCTCCATGTAGCGGGCGATCTCGCCCGGACCCATCCGGATCAGCTTCCGGTAGTCCTCGTCGTCGAACAGCGCGGCTCGCCGGGCCTGTACCCGGGCGGTGACGTACTCGTAGTTCGAGGCGCCCTCCGTCTCTCGTGCGGTCATTGCTCGAAGAGTCGGTTGCTGATGTCCTGGAGGTTGTCCTCCCAGACCTCCTCCAGCACCGAGTCGAACGTGTTGTTCACGCGGAGCCGCGACTGCTGGCTCTCGACCACGACGCCGCCGAGGCAGTCGTACTCGCCGGCGTACTCGTAGTTGTCGTAGTCGGCCACGACGTCGGTCAGCAGCTCGTCGTCGTCGGCGCGACCGTAGACGCGCACGGTGTCGCCGTCGTCGAACTCCTCGCTGGCCGCGTCGAGCAGCGCGCGCGTCAGCTCCTCGCGCCGGTCGCCCTCGAGGCCGGCGATGCGCTGCTCGACCGTCTCGCGGACGTCCTGCAGCACGTCGCGGCGCGCTTCGAGCCGCTTCTGCTTGGCCTCCAGCTTGGCGCTGGAGAGCTTCTGTTCGCGCTCCTGGGCGATCGCCTGTTCCGTCTCCTGCTCTTGCTCCGCGAGGATCTCCTCGGCGTCGGCCTCCGCCTCCGAGAGGATCTCTTCGGCGCGCTCGTCGCCCTCCGAACGAATCTCCTGCGCGCGCTCGCGGGCTTCGTTTCGTATATCCTCAACTACCGTGTCCAGACTCATTGATGAAGAGGGAAAGGGGGGTCTATTGCGGGACGAGGAACACAGCCACCAGCGCCAGGATGACGAGGGTCTCGGGCAGGACCGTCAGGATCAGGCCCGTACCGAAGAGGCTCTCGTCCTCCGCGATGGCACCGACAGCGGCGCTCCCGATACCGCGCTCGGCGTAGCCGGCACCGAGGGCGGCGAGTCCGACCGCGATGGCGGCGGCGGCCTTGTTCGGGATGGCCGGAGCGGCGGCAGCGCCTTCCTGTGCGAGCAATGCGACGTCGGCGAATGCAGGTGCAAGTTCCATCATGGTTTTACCGTGGCTCTCGTAACCGGACAGTCGTATTTCCCGCTACTGTGGTCATAAAGCTTCTCAAAAAAGTTCGGCGGACGGCCGGCACGAGTGCCGTAATCCCGGAATTGTGCCACCGGGTGACACGGGTAACGAGGCCGAAAATGCGCTCGAACCGCGTTGCGGGACGGGGGTCAGTCCCGCGTGGTGAACGTCCGGTCGTAGCCGAACGGCTGGTACTCCTCGCCGCCGCCCTCGTAGAACTTCCCGAAGAACTCCACGTACTCGAGACGGACCGCCTGCAGTCCGGCGCTGGTGATACCGAGCGCCAGCACCAGCAGGTGGCCGAGCACGAGCACGAGCAGCCCGACGAGCAGGCCGCCGATGCCCGAGTGGATCAGGCCGGGGAACATGATGCTCGTGACCTCGTGGCCGTGGGACACCTCGCCGACGTGGGGCATGTGGGTGAGCCCGAAGTGCCACGCGGCGTGGCTCCCCTCGCCGGTGACGTACACGCCGAAGAACAGGAGGTTGACCGCGAAGGCCATCCCCGCCTTGGCGAGCAGCACCGCGGCGATCCGGGTGTACGAGAGGGCGTCCGAGAGGACGCTGAGGCTCTCGAGCGCGCCGATGACCACGCCGGGGCCGCCGAAGTGCTTGACCTCACCGGCCAGGTACAGCAGGAACCCGACGCCGCCGACGGCGAGGCCGAGGGTCCCGACCGCGGGCGAGAAGCCCGAGAAGCCGAACGCGAACGGCTCGCCGCTGAACACGGTGTACAGGAAGTCCGGCTTCGTCGCGCTGGCCTGGGTGCTGAAGATCCACGTCCAGATGCCGGCGAACAGCAGGATCCACGAGCCGCTCTCGAGCACCGCGTCGACCGGGTCGTGGCCCACTTCCTCGGCGAAGCCGAAGATGTAGCCGACCGTCATGTGGAGCAGTCCGGCGAGCACCGAGATGGTCATCCACGACAGCGCGTAGCTGGTGTTGACCGGCTGGAGCCCCTTCTTGATGGGCGGGCCGTGGAGTCCGAGCGCGCCCTCCCAGAGGTACGTCGCGATCAGGTGCAGGCCGAATATCTCGCCGTACAGGACGCCGAACAGCGTCGTGAACCCGCCGGCCCACAGCGCGATGCCGCCGAGGCTCTTGAACGCCTCGTTGTCGAAGCTGCTGTACAGCCAGTAGCCGATGCCCATGTACAGCAGCCCGTACCCGACGTCACCGATCATGAACCCGAAGAACGCCGGGAACGTCAGGAACAGGATGACGGTCGGGTCGAACTCGAAGTACTTCGGCCGGTTGATGGTCTCGACCAGCAGCTCGAACGGCTTGAACGGGCCGGGGTTGTCCTGGATGACCGGCGGCTGGTCGTCGTCCATCGTGGCGGTGCCGCCGTCCGCGGCGATCTCCTCGCGTCCCGCGGACTCCTGCTCGGACTCGTCCTGGGACGCGGGTTCCTCGTGGCCGTGGGCCGGCCGGGCGTCGTAGGAGGCGCGTTCGAGCTCGTCGACCTCGACGTGGTCGCCGACGGCGTCGCCGAGCGCGGTCGCGAGTTCGGTGTAGCGCTCGGTCGGGATCCAGCCCTCGGCGACGAACGCGTTCTCGGTCGTCGCGAAGTTGAGCGGCGCCTCGGCCTTCTGGACGTCGATGGTCAGCTTCTCCTCGGCCGCCAGCAGGAAGCCCGCGGTGTCGAGCTTGACCTCGTGGAGCTCGTTCTCGACGCTGTCGAGCTTCGACTCGAGCTTCTGGCGCTCGTGGCGGAGCTCGTCGACGTAGTCCTCGGGGCTCCCCTCGGCGTCGGGGATCTCGAGCGACGCGAAGTCGACGCCGACCAGCACCTCGTCGAGCGCGTCCTCGCCGGCGTCGTCCGCGGGATAAGCGAAGACGGCGACGGTGCCGTCGGCGGCGAACGTCTCGAACGCCCGGATCTCGTCGGCCGACTCTAGCGCGGCCTCGATCTCCTCGAGGTCGCCCTCGCCGACCGCGACCTGGAGGGTCTCGTAGCCCGACAGCAGGTCGAGGTCGATGCCGAGGTCGGCGAACGGCTCGACCGCGTCGAGCCGCTCCTCGACGTCGCGGAGGTCGTCCTCGAGCTCGCTCTGCCGGTCGTCGAGCTCGTTGACCTCCTCGCGGACCGACTCCAGTTCCTCCTCGAGCGCCTCGTCGGTGACGATGCGGCTCGGGCCGGCGTCCTCCTCGTCGAGGTCGAGGATGCTCTCGAGCGACCGGACGGTGACGAGCTTCTCCGACGCCTCCTCGGCGCCCTCGACGGGGTCGCCCGGCTCGAAGCCCTGCCAGGACCCGTCGTAGTTCGAGAGGTGGACCAGGTTCAGTTCGTGGACGGTCTCGATGACGTCGTCCATGACGGCCCGGGAGCCGGTCACGGACACCTTGCTCATTCGCTCAGGTCTGAGCATGCACCGCCTCCTCGAACAGGTCCACCACGTAGTCGGTTACTTCCTCCTCGTTCTGGCGCGCCCGGGACTCGAGCGCCTCGCGCTCGTCCTCGCCCTCGGCGAGGATCTCCTCGCGCTCGGTCTCGATCTCCTCGCGGGCCTCGGCGAGACGCTGCTCGTGGAGGTCGGCCGCCTCCTCCTCGGCGTTCCGGCGGATCTCCTCCGCCTCCTCCCGAGCGTCGGAGATGCGCTGCTCGCGCTCCTCCTCGGCCTCGGCGACGATGTCGTCGGCCTCGCGCTCGGCCTCCTTGATTCGTTCGAGAACCTCTGGCCTCGGCATACTAATCACGCGAAAGTTGCAGAACCGCGTATATACTACTTGCGAACTTTCCCGTCTCCGGAGGTGGTGTGACACGTGCAACCACATCACGTCTCAAACTCGGGACTGACTCGTCAACGGGAGCGTGCAGACGGAACAGCAGGATTATTTGGCCGGCGGTCCGAAATGTCGACCGATGGGTATCCTCGAAGACAAGAGTCGCGCGCGACTCTTCTACAAGTACCTCTCGAAGGTGTACGACACCGTCAACCCGTTCATCTGGAACGAGCAGATGCGCGACGAGGCGCTGGGGCTGCTCGACATCCAGGAGGGCGACCGCGTGCTGGACGTGGGCTGCGGCACCGGCTTCGCCACCGAGGGCATCCTGGAGCACACCGAGAACGTCCACGGGCTCGACCAGAGCGTCCACCAGCTCGAGAAGGCGTGGGCCAAGCTCGGCAAGCACGACCCGGTGAGCTTCTACCGGGGCGACGCCGAGCGCCTCCCCTTCCGGGACGACAGCTTCGACGTCGTGTGGTCGTCGGGGTCCATCGAGTACTGGCCCGACCCCGTCGCGACCCTCCGGGACATGCGCCGGGTGGTCAAGCCCGGCGGGCAGGTGCTCGTCGTCGGCCCGAACAACCCGAAGTCCTCGGTCATGCAGAAGGTCGCGAACGCCATCATGCTGTTCTACGACCGCGAGGAGGCCGACCGGATGTTCCGCGAGGCGGGGTACGTCGACATCGAGCACCACGAGATGGGTCCCGCGTACGACCCGGACATCGCCATTACGACGGTCGCGCGCGCTCCGGACGAGGAGTGAAGTTCACGCGGTCTTCCTTCACGCAGTTTCCTCTACTTCTGCGACGACCGACTCGTTCACCGACAGCGTCACCGCGACCGTCGACCCGGGCGCGAGCGTCGGGTCGTTCGTCCCCGCCAGCGCCAGGCTCGCTGTCTCGCCGGCCGCCCACCGCGAGTCGGTCGCGCTGTTGAACGGGCCGGTCGGCCCCGGCCGGAAGCCCGACGCCGAGAAGAACGGCACCGGCGGCTGGGCGTCGAGCGGCGTGCCGTCGATGCGGACCCGGACGGCCAGATCGCCCACGTCGAGGGCGTCTCCGCCGCGGTGGACGAACGTCAGGCGGTCGGCGCCGGCGTCGACTCGGAGGTCGACGACGGCCCGCGGCGAGCTCGACGGCGTCGTCGTCCCGAGCGCGACGCTGCCGACGGCCCCCGCGAGCACGGCGGTGACGGCCAGCAGGAGGGCGATTCCGACGATCGGGGCGGTGGCGCGGTCCGGCACGCGACGGACTCGTCCCGGCTTCGGCCTTCAACCTTCGGCGGCCGGCGGACCGGACTGCCCGTTCGAGCGACCCCCGTCGGGGAACCGAAGGCGCAACCTCAGCGAGGCGCAGACAGCCGCGAGTAGGAACTGACTAACGGCGAGTCCGCCAGTTAGTCCGCGCGTAGACGGCCCTGTCTCGGTATCCCGGAACCTCTGGCGGCAGAAACACGGCGAGCGCGCTACGGCGCCTCGGTGGGCGCCGCGGTCACGTTGACCGTGGTGAAGTCGCGGGTCGCGCTCACCCGGAACTGCTCGGCCGGGCCGAGCGTCCAGAGGACGCCGTCCGACCCGGTCCGGCCGACGGGCTCGCCGGCCACGGTAATCTGGCCTTGAAGCGGCGCGCCGGTGGCGTTCGTGAGCGCCACGCGGAGCGGACCGCCGGCGAAGGTCCGGTTGACCGTGAGGGTGACGTTCTCCGAGGTGTTGCTGACCGCGGGTCCGGTCGGGAGCGCCGTCTGGCCGGTCAGCCGCTTGTACTGGATCTCCCGGAAGACGGACTGCGTGCCGCCGTCGTAGTACGCCACGAGCTCGCCCTGGGTGTGCTGGAACGTTATCTGGTAGATGTTCGTCGTCCCGTACCGGGAATCGGCGCCCGTGAAGCTGCTGTGGTTGTAGGTCCACGGGTACTGGGCGATCACGCTCTGCCGCGCGGCGGTCATCGAGGAGTCGGCAGACGACGCGGGGTTCCGCCGGTCGGTACGGACGATCTCACGGACGTACTCCCCGTTCACGATGGTGGAGAGCACGACGCCGGTCCTCGCGGTGGCCACGTACACCCGCGTCGGCGGCTTCTCGCCCCGCATCGCCGCCGCGATCCGGTCCCGAATCGGCCCCTCGACGGTGACGAGCTTGCCCTTCAGGGTGTTCGCCTCGGTCTGCATGCCGAACCGCGGGACCGAACTCGCGCGCGTCCGCATCGCGGTGATGAGCCGCTTGATGTCGGTCACCTCCGAGTCGATGGCGCCCAGCGTCCGGAGGTACTCGCTCTTCGGGATGGTCCCGTTCGAGAAGGCCTGGGTCGCCTGCTGTTCGGCGGCCTTCAGCGAGATGATCCGGTTCTCGATGCGGTATCGGTAGCGGTTCAGGATCTGCTTCCGCTCCTCGGTCGAGTTGGCCGCCCGGAGCTGGCGGTCCAGCGTCTTCACGCCGAGCTGCGCCCGGAACTCGCCGCGGTCCATCGCGAGCGAACTCCCGAGCGCTAGCGACGGCGCGTCGAACGCGGTGCGCGCCGGGGCGGTCCCGAGCGTCATGACGTTGGTCGTGTTCCCACCGTCGGCAGATTGGGCGGCGTCGTCGGCGCGGACGAGGGAGGGCGACGTGGCGGCCGGCCCGCTCGGCGCGGACGCCTGCACCGCGACTGCTCCGGGGGTGAGGGCGAGCAGTAACGCCAGCATAACGGGGATGAGTCGCATTTCGTCCCCCTCTCGGTCGGCCACCGTTAAAATATTCCCGGATGAACGACCCGCTGACGAACCGGCGAGAACGGTCGAGACGTTTTACGGAGCCCTCTGATGTTTTATCTGCGGATGGAAAGTATTTTCTTGTCGGCGCATTCACGCGATTGTATGCGGTCACTCGCCGCCCTCCTCGTCGTCCTCCTCGCCGTCAGCTCCGTCGCCGGCGTCGGGGCGGGTCACTCGGCCGACCACCGAGTCGTCCCCCCGAACTCCGCCTCGGCGGGCGCGCCCGCCCTCGCCGCGGCCAACCAGACCGAGGCGAACGCGACGGACAGCGACACTACCGAGATGTACCTCTCCCTCCGCGAGAACGGAAACGCGCGCTGGAACGTCACGCAGCGGTACGTCCTCCGCGGCGACGACGAACTCGAGGCGTTCCGCCAGCTCGCCGCCGCGTACGAGAACGGCGACGCCGACCTCGGCCTCTCGAAGGCGACGTTCGCCCGTATCGTCGAACGCGTGAACGCCAACTCCGACCGTCACATGACGCTCCGCGGCGTCTCCAGGTCGGCCGGCGTCCGGAACAACGGGACCGTCGGCGTGCTCACGCTGTCGTTCACGTGGACGAACTTCACCGAGGTCCGCGACGACAAGATCGTCCTCGGCGACGCGTTCTGGACCGAGTCCGGGACGTGGCTGCCGACCCTCGGCGAGGACCAGGCCCTCGTGATCTCGGTGCCCGGCGACTACTACATCTACGGGGCGAGCCCTCCCGGCGGGACCATCTACAACGGGACCGTCCTGCGGTACGAGGGCCCCCAGACGTTCGACCGCGGCGACTTCTCGGTGACCTACGCCCCGAAGAGCACCGAGAACCCGGCCCCGAACGGGCTCGTCGACTTCTCGAGCCCGTGGGGGCTGGCCCTCGTCGTCCTCCTCTTCAGCGGCGGGTTCGGCGCGTACGCCCTGTCGCGACGCCGCGATGCCGGCCCGGAGCCGGTGGGCGAGTCCGGCGACGCCACCGCCGAACCGTCGCCGGCCGCGCCGCCCTCCACGGACGCCGACGACGGGGCGGAGTCCGCGACCGACGACGACGTCCCCGACGTGGAACTGCTCAGCGACGAGGAGCGCGTCCTGCGCCTGCTCCGCGAGAACGACGGTCGGATGAAGCAGGGCCAGATCGTCAAGGAGACCAACTGGTCGAACGCCAAGGTGTCCCAGCTGCTGTCGAAGATGGACGACAACGACGACGTGGACAAGCTCCGCATCGGCCGGGAGAACCTCATCACGCTCCCGGACGAGGACGTCACCGACGTGGAGTGAGCCGCGGCCGCGGTCGAGTGAGGGCATCACTGACGGCGGCGAAGCGACCGACCGAACAACGCGGGACATCGGGTCGCGGGTTTCGTAAACGTTTACCCCGAAGCCGGCGATTCATCGCGCATGAAGGTCCTGGTGACTGTGAAGGAGGTCGCCGAAGTCGCGGACGACTTCGAGATATCGGGGACCGAGGTAGACGAGCGCTACCTCGAGTACGACCTGAACGAGTGGGACGACTACGCCGTCGAGGAGGCCGTCCAGCTCAAGGAGGACGGCCCGGCCGAGGAGGTCGTGACCGTGACCATCGGTCCGGAGCGGTCCGAGGAGACCATCCGGATGGCGCTGGCCAAGGGCGCCGACCGCGCGGTCCGCGTGTGGGACGACGCGCTCGAGGACGTCGACATGCTCGACGTCGAGACCAAGACGAACCTGCTCCAGGCCGTCGTCGAGGAGGAGGACCCGGACCTCGTGCTGACCGGCGTCCAGTCGGGCGACGACTCCCTCGGCGCCACCGGCGTCTCGCTGGCCGACGAGCTCGGCTTCCAGTGGGGCGCGGTCGTCAACGCGCTCGACTACGACGCCGACGAGAACGTCGCCCACGTCCACCGCGAGCTCGAGGGCGGCGTCGAGGAGCTCACCGACATCGACCTGCCCGCGGTCCTCACCATCCAGACCGGCATCAACGAGCCCCGGTACGCCAGCCTCCGCGGCATCCGCCAGGCCCAGAGCAAGGAGATCGCGGCCAAGAGCCTCGCCGACGTCGGCCTCGACGCCGACGCGGTCGAGAGCGACCTGACGCTGACCTCCATGTACGAGCCCGAGAGCGAGAGCGACGCCGAGATATTCGAGGGCGACGCGAGCGAGACCGCCGGGCAGCTCGCTGAGGTCCTCCGCGAGAAGGGGGTGGCAGAATGAGTGGTGTTCTCGCGGTCGCCGAGCACCGCCGCGGCGAGCTCCGCGACGTGAGCTTCGAGCTCATCACCGCCGGCCGCCAGCTCGCAGACCAGACCGGCGGCGACCTCCACCTCGCTGTCGTCGGCGGCGACACCGAGTCGTTCGCCGACAGCCTCAACCGCGAGGGCGTCGACGTCATCCACACCGTTCCCGAGGGCGAGGAGTTCAACCACGACGTCTACGCCCAGGCCGTCGAGGCGCTCCACGCCGAGGTCGACCCGCAGGTCCTGCTGATGCCCAACAGCGTCAACGGGCTCGACTACGCGCCCGCGGTCGCGAACAGCCTCGACCTGCCGCTGGCGACCGACGCGGTCGACTTCGAGTACGGCGACGGCCTGACGGTGACCCGCGAGATGTACGGCTCGAAGGTCGAGACCACGGTCGACGTCGGCGGCGACCGGCAGGCGGTCACCATCCGGAGCGCGGAGTGGCCCGCCGCCGAGGGCGTCGGCGACGCCGAGATCTCCGAGTTCGAGGCCGACGTCGACACCGACACCGGCTCGCGGGTCACCGGCTTCGAGGAGGTCGGCGGCGGCGACGTCGACATCAGCGAGGCCGACTTCATCGTCTCCATCGGCCGCGGCATCGAGGAGGAGGACAACCTCCCGCTCATCGAGGACCTGGTCGAGGCGACCGGCGCGACCCTCGCGTCCTCGCGGCCCATCGTCGACAACGGCTGGCTCCCGAAGAACCGCCAGGTCGGCCAGTCGGGCAAGGTCGTCACGCCGACCGTGTACCTCGCCATCGGCATCTCAGGCGCGGTCCAGCACGTCGCCGGCATGAAGGGCAGCGACACCATCATCGCGATCAACACCGACCCCAACGCGCCCATCTTCGACATCGCCGACTACGGCATCGTCGGCGACCTGTTCGAAGTGGTGCCGGAACTCATCGAGGAGTTCGAGTAGGACCTTCCTACTTCGTCGGCTCCGCTCCACGGAGGCGCTACGCACCCCCGCCTCGCTCGCATCTTCTACCGTCCGTGCGCGAGCCGTCGGGTCGCTGCGGGGCTCCGAGGTGGACGCCCCGTCCCGCTATCGTCACGTACTTGTCCTGCCGGTCCTGATTCCCGGCCGATGGAGTATCCCGAGTCCCGGAGGGCGCTGGTCGAGGACCGTCTCGAGGTCGTCCTCGACCGGGTCGAACCGACGGAACTCGCCGAGGAGGTCCGCCACGTCGCGCTGTCGGGGGGCAAGCGCGTCCGGCCGACCGTCACCGTGCTCTCCTGCGAGGCGGCCGGTGGCGAGGCCGAGGACGCGGTCGACTTCGCGGTGGGGGTCGAGCTCGTCCACGACGCCTCGCTGGTCGTCGACGACATCATCGACTGGTCGGACACCCGCCGGGGGAGCCCGAGCGCCTGGGCCGAGTTCGGCTACGCGCCCGCCATCGTCGCCAGCGACGGCCTCATCGGCGAGGCATTCGAGCTGTTCTCGCCGGACCCCCGGGCGATGGAGGCGGTGGCCGACGCGATGGTCGAGCTCGGCGAGGGCGAGGCGACCGAACTCGTCGCCCGGCCGGCCGACCGCGAGGAGTACATGGAGCTGGCCCGCCGGAAGACCGGGGCGCTGTTCCGGGCCGCCGCGGAGCTGGGCGCCATCGCGGCCGACGCCGACCCCGCGACCGTCGAGGCGTTCGGCGAGTACGCCGAGAAGGTCGGCGTCGCGTTCCAGATCCGGGACGACGTGCTCGACGCGACCGCCGACGCCGCCGACCTGGGCAAGCCGACCGGCCACGACGCCGAGATGGGCCGGCCCTCCATCGTCAGGGTGACCGACCTCGACGCCGAGGAGGCCGCCGACCTCGCCCACCGGAAGTCCGACGAGGCGCTGGCCGCGCTCGACCGGGCGGCGACGCCCGACCTCGCGGCGACCGACTACCTCCGGGACCTCGCGGAGTTCGTCGTCACCCGGGAGCACTAGCGGGTCGTTTCTCCTGCGAGCGACGGATTACGGCGAGTTACGACGCGTTACGCAGCGGAACCCATCGAACGACGTCGGTCGCTTATGGACGTCCGCGGCCTTCCTCCTATGGGTTGTAAAACCATGACGCAGGGAACAGACGGCGGCGAGTCATCCCGGCGGACATTCATGGCGGGGGCGCTCGCGGGCGGACTGGCCCTCGGAACCGGTACGAACGTGGCGCTGGCCCAGGACGAGGACGAGGTCGACACCAAGCGGTACGAGGCGCTGATATTCGCGGGGAGCTTCCACCCCGGCGCCCGGTTCGAGGTGACCTCCGACGTGCTGAACTACACGCCGGTCGTCCCGCAGGGGGCGCGGACGTTCGGCGAGTACAACTCGCGGGTCATCAAGTACCTGAACACCGGCGAGCGCGTGCTGTTCTTCCCGGCGAACGACGCCGAGGTGGAGAAAGGCGCGGTGTACGAACTCAGCCAGAGCCTCCGGCCCGTCAATCAGCGCGGGACGCCGGTGTGGCAGGTCACGTTCGGACCGGTCTCCGAATCGGAGACGACCACGACCGGTGGGCAGACGACCGCCGAGACCGCGACCGAACCGGGCGACGAGACCACCACGGAAAGCGGTTGACGGCAGCGGTCCGACGACCGCTGCCCGGCCCTACCCGACCTGCTCTGCCCGCCGGGACCGCCGCGACTCCGCGATGGCGAACGCCAGCGTGCTGGTGAGCCCGAGCAGCGTCCCGATGGTGAGCATGACCGCGAGGTAGGTCAGCCGGGGCAGTTCCAGCGGGACCCGGTTCAGGAAGTACGCGCTGATGGCGTGCAGCACCAGCGCGATCGAGAGGACGTAGAACGGCGCGTTGAGGTAGCGCCACTGGAAGCGGTCGGCCAGGTACTCGTCGGTGATCTGGCCGAGGCTGGTGGTGATGCCCGCGGCGGTGAACCACGTCACCGCGCCGTACACCAGCGCGGCCAGCACCCGGAGCGGGCCGACCGCGCCGCCGGCCTCGCCCTTGACGGTCTCGAGCATCTCGACGCCGCGGACCCCGCCGATGACCAGCAGCGCCGCGGCGACGACGTAGGTGATGAGCGTGACCCGGCCGGCGTAGAGGCTGTTGCGTGCCTTCTCGGCCGCCTGGTCGAGCAGTCGCTCGACGCCCAGCCCCCGGCCGAGCACGTAGAGGCCGAGCAGCCCGGAGGTCACGCCGAACACCGCCGCGCCGGGGAGCCCGAGCATGTCCGAGATGATCGACAGCGGGTAGATGAGCAGCAGGATGCCCAGCGGGACCAGGATGGTGCCGCGGGTCTCGGGGTCGTCGAGCACCTGCTTGATGGTGTAGTACATCGACTCGAGGTCCTGGGCCTGGCGGACGACCACCCGGCGCACGCCGTCGATGGGCACTCGCGACCGGATGACCGGGATGACGCTCTCGTCCTGCGCGCCGTCGGTGACGATGACCGCCTGGATCTCCTCGCTGGTCGAGAGGCTCGCCAGCACCTCGTCGACCTCGTCGCCGACCGCCCGGTTGGCCGCGATGTCGCCGCCCTCGGTGCCGGTCACGACCGCGACCTCGACCGTCTCGTCGGTGATGCGGTCGACGAGGTGGACCCCCTCGAACAGCACGTTGACGTCGCTGTCCTCGGGGTCGGCCGTGGCTAACGCCACCGCGGCGGCCTCGACGTCGTCGCGTCCGATGACCGGCGTGTCGAAGTCCGTCTTGCGACCGAGGTCGTCGTCGAGGTCCACGCACAGGACCAGCAGCATTACTCGGGGCTATGCGGCCGGGGTTTAACTTCTTTCGGGACGGTTGACGGAGGTCGGAATCCGGCTGTCGGCCGCGCCCGCCTCGCTCGCCGCATCCGGCGAATGCCGAACAGAAAGTTAATGTACCGACAGTTTGGAGTTCGATTCAACGGGTCCCCTCCATGCCTCCAACCATCGCAGTCGCCCACTATCCGGAAGGTGCCGGCCACGCCACGCGAATGGTGGCCATCGCAAACGCGCTCCGCGACCGGGGCGCCGAGGTGCTGCTGGCCGGCGGCGGCGCCGGCACCGAGTTCGTCTCGCTCCACGGCTACGACGAGTTCGAGCCGACGACCGTCGACTACATCGACACCTACCAGGGCGGGTCGCTCGGGCAGGTCCTCGCCCGGAGCGTCCCGGCCAGCGCCCGTCGGGTCTCGGAGTACGTCGACTGGCTCGCCGAGACCGACCCCGACGCGCTGGTCACCGACGACATGTTCGCCGCGATGGCCGCCTCCCGGACCGACGTGCCCCTCTACGTCCTGAAGCACGACGTCCCCGGGCTGTACCGCGACCCCGTCGAGCGGAGCGGCGCGCGGTTCCACACCGCGTTCCAGTCGGCGGTGACCCGGGAGTTCTTCTACCCCGCCGTCTGGCCGCCCGCCGACATCGACCCCGACTGCGCGACCCGGATCCCGCCGGTCTCGCTGGAGGCCCGCGATCGGCGATCGGTCGGACGCGAGGATGACGGGGACGAACGTGAGGATGACGGGGACGAACGCGACCGGAACGACGGAAACGACCGCGTGCGCGATGCCGCCGACGTCGTCCTGGTACCGAGCCACTACTCCGACTTCGACCGCCTGGCGACCCGACTCGAACGAGAGGGCCACGACGTGCTCCACGTCGGCGCCGACGACTGGGAGCCCGTCCCGTCGCTGCTCCCGTACCTCCGGAGCGCCGACGTGGTGGTCTGCTCGGGCTACTCCACCGTCATGGACGCCGCGGTCGCGGGCACGCCCTGCGTCGTCTGGCCCGAGACCGACGAGCAGGAGGCGGTCGCCGACCAGCTGTCGCGGGCCGACGTCGCCGGGTTCGCCGTGGCCGACGACGCCCTCGACGTGCTCGACGCCGTCGAGTCGCCGCCCGCGGCGACCCCGTCGGACAACGGGGCCGACGTCGTCGCCGAGCGGGTGGTCGAGGACCTCGCCGACGTCCCGGGATCGCCGGTCGATGCGTCGTCGGCCGACGCGCAGTCGCCGGTCCGGGTCGCCGACGGCGGTCGGTCGCCGGCCCGCCGGCGCTCGCCCGCGATCGACGGCGGGACGGGGCTGTCGCTGGCGGTCCGGGCGCTGCTCGGCGTCGGCCTGTCGGTGCGCGACGCCCGGTCCCGGTTCGCCGGTCGGGCCAGGCGGACGGCGGTGTCGGCCCTGAGCGGGATGCTGGCGGCGGCGGTGCTCGTCCAGCAACTCGTGACGCGCGACCGGGGCCGGCCGTAGCGCGTTCTCGCGGGACCAGTGGGGCGCAGGTCGTCCGTGGGGCACAGGTCGTCCGTCCGCCGCCGAACGCCGTCGGCCGTCCACTGCCGTCGGGGACACCGACGGTCCACCCTCGTTTCGCACGCTTTTTGGGTCTCGGCGCGCTATCCGTGGCTAACGAATGATCTCGAAGGGCTGCGAACAGTGCGCCAAGGGAGGCAAGATGGTGCTCTTCGTCTACGGCTACTGCGACCAGCGGGACTGCTTCTACTGCCCCCTCGGCGAGAACCGCAAGAACGTCACCGACGTGTACGCCAACGAGCGGAAGGTCGAGTCCGACGAGGACGTCATCGCCGAGGCCAAGCGCATGGACGCGCTGGGCACCTCCATCACGGGCGGCGAGCCCCAGGAGGCGATGAACAAGACCTGCCGGTACCTCTCGCTGCTCAAGGACGAGTTCGGCGAGGACCACCACACGCACCTCTACACCGGCATCACGGGCGGGCGCGAGAACATGCGCCGGCTCTCGGAGGCGGGCCTCGACGAGATCCGGTTCCACCCGCCGCTGGACCTCTGGGGCGAGATGCACGGCACCGAGTGGGAGGAGATCCTCTACGTCGCCCGCGAGGAGGGGCTGACCCCCGCGTTCGAGATCCCGGGCATCCGGGCCGAGGAGGAGTTCCTGGAGTTCCTCGACGAGGGCGCCGCGGAGTTCTGCAACATCAACGAGTTCGAGATGAGCCAGGGCAACTTCCGCCGGATGCAGGAGGAGGGCTACGAGCTCCAGGACGGCCACATGAGCGCCGTCGAGGGGTCGAAGGAGATCCTCGACCAGATGGGCGACCACGAGCGGGTCTACTTCTGCACCTCGGTCTTCAAGGACGCCGCCCAGCACCGCAACCGGATGAAGCGCATGGCCCGCAACATCCGCCGGGAGTTCGACGAGGTGACCGACGACGGGACGCTGGTGTACGGCAAGACGTGGGAGACGAGACAGCGCCTCGAGGAGCTCGGCGTGCCCGAGGAGTTCTACACCGTCAAGTCCGACCACGTCGAACTGGCGTGGTGGCTGCTCGAGGAGATGGTCGAGGAGGGCGACGTCGAGAAGGGCGAGATCGTCGAGCAGTACCCCACCGTCGACGGTCAGGTCGTCGAGCGGACGCCGCTGGCCTGAGATCCGGTCGCTTCCCCCTCTCCCGCCACTCACTCCGCTGTCGTGGCGGCGTCCCCGTCCCCGTCCTCGGACTCCGTGGTGGTCTCGGTGGTCGTTTCTGTCGTCGTTTCCGTGGTGGTCTCGGTAGTCGTGGTTTCGGTTGTCGTCTCGGTTGTGGTCGTTTCAGTCGTCGTCTCCGTCGTCGTCTCGGTGGTCGTGGTTTCGGTCGTCGGAGGCGTCGCTTCAGTCGTGGTCGTCTCCGTTGTCGTCTCGGTGGTCGTGGGCGTTGTTTCGGTCGTGGGCGTCTCGGTGGTTGTCGGCTCCTCTGTCGCGGTGGTCGTGTCCGTCGCCGTCCCCTCCGTGGTCGGGGGTTCTTCGGGTGCGGTCTCGTCGGCCGCCTCCGCAGTCGCGGTTTCGGTGGTCGTCTCGGTCGTCGCGGAGGGCGTCTCGTCCCCGCACGAGCCGTCCCTGAACAGCCGGACCTGGAAGTTCCCGCAGAAGCTGCGCTTGCCGGTCGGGCGGAAGCGGTAGGCCTCGCCGACGGACGGCGAGGGGGACTCGGAGCTCACCAGCAGGTAGAACTTCGTGCCGCTGCACGTCCGGCACCTGAACAGGTTGCCGTCGTTGCACAGGCTCGACCCGAGGTACTCGAACAGCTTGACGGTGCCGTCCTCCTCGGCGATCATCTCCTCGGACCCTCGGGTCACCCAGCCCGTGATCACCGAACGCGAACCGGTAGTCGTTCTCGGCGGTGAGCCCGTCGCCAGCACTCCGGCCAGCAGCGAACCCCCGGCGCTGAGGAACCCCCGCCGCGATGTCTCGTCCGTCATTCCCGTCCTCTCTCCCCTAACGCGGATGGAAGGTATTAACGTGCATAGTAACCAATCTGATGGTTTACTCCACCCGGACGCGCGCGGACCCAAGTGGCGTCGCGGAGTGGTACGTTCGGTCCCGCTTCCGCGGCGACCCGGTGGCCCTGCTTGGGCGCGCTCGCGGCGCTCGCCGAGGCGTCCGCCTGGCCAGCGGACTCTCGGCGGGGAACGAGACGGCGATGGTACGGGCGCGGAGCGCCTCCCGGTAGAATCAGTTTACACGCCGGTCGAGTAGCGCAGGATGCCGGCGACCCCGCCGAACGCCGACTGGAGCTGCTCGCCCTTCTCGAAGTCGGTCGAGATGAACTTGGTCTCGGTGCCGCGCTGCTCGGCGATGGTCATCAGGTACTCGATGGCGTCCTCGCGCTCGACCACCTCGGCCTGGCCGCCGTCCTCGCAGGTGTGGTCGGGGGTGTCCTCGCGGCGGTCGACGAACTCGAACTCCTCCTTGTCGCCGCAGTCGTACACCACGACGTCCTTGCGGAGGTCCTCCGAGAGCAGGAGCCGGTCGACCGACCCCATCATCAGGTTCTTGCGGGTCGGCTCGAAGCCGTAGGTCGCCTTCTCGCCGTCGTGGAGCTGCTTGAAGAACTCCTCCATCTCCTTCTTGTCCTTCATCACTTCGGCGTCGGCCAGCGCGTCCTCCGCGTTGTCGACGAGGTCGTAGAGCCCGGACTCGTCGGTGTAGGCCACGTCGAACTTGCCAAGCACCTTCTGCTGGATCTCGTGGTGGAGGTAGTCGCCGTCGAGGAACTCGTCCTTCGTCGGCGAGGGGCCGCCGACGAGCACGCCGTCCAGCTCCTCGCGCTCGGGGACGAACAGGTCGTTGGCCATCTCGGCGACCTCCTGATAGAAGTTGTCGATGGCCTCGAGCCGGAGCCGGGCGAACCGCTGGGCGGACTGACCGCCCTTGCGCTGCTTGCCCGGCACCAGCGAGGAGGCCGACTTGACGGGCTCGACCCGCTTGCCCCGGAGCCAGCCGACGTTGGCCTCGCGGCGGTCGAGCACGATGAGCCCGTACAGCCCCTTGTCGGTCAGCATGTGCTCCAGCGGCTCGGTCAGGAACTCCGAGTCGCAGTGGTAGCGGAACGACTGGATCGGCTCGGGCGGGTCCTCCAGCACCTTGGTGACCATCTCGGTCCGGCCGCCGCCGGAGTCGATGGCGCCGCTGAAGATGACCATGCCGTTCTCGGGCGGGTAGGTGTCGTAGTAGCGCAGCCGGTCCTTGATGGAGGTCAGCGCGTCCTGGACGTTCGTGCGGGTCTGCTTGGACTTGATGTTGCTCGCCTCGCTGTGCTCCTGGGTGACGTGGGCGACCACGTCGCTGATCTGCTTGTCGGGCGGAATGTAGATGGTGACGAGCTGCGTCCCGGAGCCCTCGTAGTCCCTGAGGTCCTCGATGACCTTCTGGAACTCGTATTTCTTCCGGTCGGACTGCTCGTCCTCCTGCTGACTCATTGCTACGTTCTAGGCCTTCCAGGGGGTAAGTAACCTTTGCTGTGGGTCTCTGTGGCCGGTTAGCGTCCCTCCGACCGGTCCGGCCCGTGCGGTCGGCGCCGCCGCTCGTGAGGAGGTGCGGTCCTCGCCGTCGCTCGCGCGATGTCGATGCTCGCGCTCGAGACGTCGGTCCACGGCGCCGGCGTCGCACGGGCGTCTGACGCACCGGACGAGAGACCGGAACACGTCGGCGACGTGTCGCATCTGACGGAGTAACTTTATATGCGTATCATGGCTCGGTTGGGACAACGAGTATCATGTCCGACACGGTATACGCGGTAGCGAGCGGCAAGGGAGGTGTCGGGAAGACGACGACCGCCATCAACCTGGGGGCGATGCTGGCCGACCGGGGCCACGCGGTCGTGGTCGTCGACACCGACCTCGGGATGGCGAACCTCGCGGACTTCCTCGACTTCGAGATCGAGACCCCCACGCTCCACGAGGTGCTGGCCGGCGAGGCGTCGTTCGCCGACGCCGTCGACGAGGCGCCGGGCGACATCGACGTGCTGCCGAGCGCGACCGACATCGAGGCGTTCGTCAAGTCCGACCCCGCGAACCTCCAGGCGGTCGTCGCCGACCTGCGCGAGGAGTACGACTACGTCCTGCTCGACACAGGCGCGGGCGTCAGCTACGACACCCTGGTCCCGCTGGCGCTGGCCGACCAGGTGCTGCTGGTCGCCACGCCCGACGTCGCCTCGGTCCGGGACACCGCCAAGACCGGCGAGCTCGCCGAGCGCGTCGAGACCGAGGTCCGGGGCGCCGTGCTGACCCAGCGCAGCAGCGACATCCTCAACGCCGACGACGTCGAGGAGACGCTGGGCACGGACGTCCTCGCGGTGATCCCGCAGGACGAGGCGGTCCCGATGGGCATCGACGCCGGCCGGCCGCTGGCCGCGTTCGCCCCCAACGCGCCCGCCGGTCGGGCCTACCGCGACCTGGCCGCGGTGCTGACCGGGGCGGCCGACCCGGACCCCGAACTCGACTTCGACGGCGCGGCCGGCGACGACGCCGAGGAGACCGACGACCTCGGTGCGGACGCCCTCAGCGGCTCCGAGATGGCCGCGAACGTCCGGGACGCCATCGACGGCGGCGACGCGAACGAGGGCCTGCTCGGCGGCGAACTCGCGAACGCGGCCGACGAGATCCGCGCGCAGGCGAGCGCGAACGCGGCGTCCTCGGCCGACGCCGGAACCGACGGCGAGGACGGGACCGCGCCGGCCGACCGGGACGAGGGCCAGTCCGCCGCGGCCGACCGGAGCGAAGGCCGGGCTACCGCGGCAGACCCGAGCGAGGACGGGGCCGCCGCGGCCGGTCGCGACGAGGACACGGCCGACGCCGACGCGAGCGCCGATTCGGCCGACGTCGAGGAGAGCGCCGGTTCGTCCGACGCCGGCGCGTCCGGCGCCAGCGAGGCACGCAGCGTCGACGACCTCCTCGACGAGCACATCAGCGACGAGCGCCTCGCCGGCTCCGCCGGGTCGGCCGAGGACGGCGACCCGCTCGCCCGGCTCGGCGAGGAGCTGTCCGGCGACGAGTCGACCGCCGACGCGCCGGCCGCCGACGAGAGCGACGACCCGCTCGCGACCGGAGACGCCGACGCCGCGGAGTCCGACGACCCCTTCGACGAGGCGGACGACCCGCTGGTCGCGGACGCGGACGACGGAACATCTCCGTCGGCGGCCGAGGCGTCTGGCGAGGTCGAATCGGCATCCGGGGCGTCCGGCGCGGCGGCGTCGACGCCCGGGGGAACCGACGGGACGGGCCGGGAGACCGACGCCGAGTCGTCGCGGACCGGGACCGCGGGCGCTCGGACCGGCGAGGGGTCGAGCGAGCCCCCGGCCGACGACGGGGATCTCGAGGACGCGGTCCCGTTCGAGGAGCGCGGTCGCCAGCGCCTCGACGACCAGTCCGGCGAGCGCGACGCCGACGAACCCCCGGAGGGCGACGGTTCGCCTGCCGATACTGGTCAGGGAGACGAGGAGAGCCGCGACGGCGAGCGCGGCGAGGACGGCGGCGTGCTGGGCCGACTCGGGTCGATATTCAAGTAGAACCGACAACCTCTAAGGAGCTTCGACGTCGAAGCTATCGCCATGGCAGACGACAGTTCGGTCTCGCTCTGGTGGGTACTGCTGTTCGTGTTGGTCACGCTCGCGGTCGCCGCGGGCGCTGTGCTCTTCGTCGGCGGCGACCTCGTCGTCCCGCCGTCCGGGTTCGTGCTCCCGGTCTGAACGTTCGACTGCCCGTTCTCCGACTACATCGACCGCGGGGCGGCGACGCCCAGGACCTGGAGGGCGTTGCCGACCGCGTGCTTCGACGCCGCGACCAGCGCGAGCCGCGCGTCCCGGAGGTCGTCGTCGACGTCGTCGGACAGCACCGGGCACTCGCGGTAGAACGCGTTGAACGTCTCGGCGATCTCGCGGGTGTAGGTCGCGACCACGTGGGGTTCGAGGTCGGCGGCGGCCTCCTCGATGACGGCCGGGAAGCGCGCGACGACCTCCAGCAGTTCGCGCTCGGCCGCGGTGTCGAGCAGGTCGGCGTCGACGTCCTCGGCGACCGCGGTGTCGCTGGTCGTGGGGTCGATGCCTGCCTCCTCCAGAATTCCGCAGCACCGGGCGTGGACGTACTGGACGTAGGGCGCGCTCTGGGCCTCGAAGTCGAGCGCGCGGTCCCACTCGAAGGTGATGGCCTTGGTCGGCTGCTTCGAGACGATGTCGTACCGGACCGCGCCGATGCCGACCTGCTGGGCGATGCGCTCGACGTCCGCGTCGGTCAGGTCGTCGTCGCGGATGCGGTCGTCGAGCCGGGTCTCGACCTCCTCGCGGGCCCGGTCGATCGCCTCGTCGAGCAGGTCGTCGAGGTCGATGCCGGTCCCCGCGCGGGTGGACATCTTGCCCTCGGGCAGGTTGACGTAGGAGTAGATGACCTGCTCCAGCCGGTCTGTGTCGTTGCCCAGCAGGTCGAGCGTGGCGGTCATCTGGTCGGCCTGGAGCTTGTGGTCCTCGCCCAGCACGGTGACCGCGCGGTCGTAGTTCTCGAACTTCCACTCGTGGTGGGCCAGGTCGCGGGTCGCGTAGAGGGTGGTGCCGTCGGACCGCAGGAACACGAAGTTCTTCTCGATGCCGAACTCCTCGAGGTCGAGCTGCCAGGCCTCCTCCTCGTAGACGGCCTCGTCCAGCTCCTTCAGCCGGTCGACCACGTCGTCGGCCGACCCGTCCCGGAGGAACCGGGTCTCCTTGACGAACTCGTCGAACTCCGCGGGCAGGCGGTCGAGCGTCTCGCGCATCCCGCCGAGCACGGTGTCGACGACCGCCTGGACGCGCTCGTAGGTCTCCTCGTCGCCCTCCTCGAGGCCCTGCATGATGGCCTGGATCTCGTCCTCGGCCGCCTCGACCTCGTCGGGGTCGCCGTTCTCCAGGAAGTCGTTGCCCGTCCGGTAGTACCGCACGAGGTCGTAGTCGGCCTTCTCGCGCTCGGGCTCGGAATCGAGGTCCGACTCGTCGAACGTCTCGTAGGCCCAGGTGAAGACGGCCATCTGGCGGCCGGCGTCGTTGACGTAGTAGTGGCGGTCGACGTCGTGGCCCGCGAACGAGAGCACCCGGGCCACCGCGTCGCCCACGATGGGGTTGCGCGCCCGGCCGACGTGGACCGGCCCGGTCGGGTTCGCGGAGGTGTGCTCGACCACGACCTCCTCGCCGGTCGGCTCCAGGCGGCCGAAGTCGGCGGCCTGGGCCTGCTCGACGGTGCCGGCGTAGTAGGCGTCGCTCGGCAGGAAGTTGACGTACGGCCCCTGGGCGAGCGCGGCGTCGATCAGGTCGTACTCGCCGGCGTCGATCCGCTCGGCGAGGTCGCTCGCGACTTCCGGCGGGGGCGCGCCGACCTCGCCGGCCAGGCGGAACGCCGCGCTCGAGGCGAGCACGGCGTCGACGCCCTCCGGCGGGTCCTCGACACCGAGGTCGTCGGTCGGCAGGTCGAGCTCGTCGAGCGCGGCGACGAGCGCCTCCTCCACCTCGTCGCGGAACTGGAGATACATGTTGGTGGTTGGTTTTCGACCGGCGGGTAAATGGGTTTCTGACTGCCCCCGACCTCCGCGCTCAGACGCGCTCGACCAGCGTGGCGACGCCCTGCCCGAAGCCGATGCACATCGTGCAGAGGCCGTACCGGCCGCCGCAGTCCTCGAG
This sequence comes from Halorussus sp. AFM4, assembly GCF_051194995.1. NCBI lineage: Archaea > Methanobacteriati > Methanobacteriota > Halobacteria > Halobacteriales > Haladaptataceae > Halorussus > Halorussus sp. AFM4. The sequence goes on from NZ_JBNTJT010000004.1 coordinate 291,916, forward strand.
CTGGGCGGCCAGCTTCCCAAGCAGCACCGCGCCGGTCGCGCCCAGCGGGTGGCCGTGGGCGATGGCGCCGCCCCAGACGTTGGTCCGGTCCCAGTCGGCGCCGGTCTCCGCCAGCCACGCCTGCACGACCGGGGCGAACGCCTCGTTGACCTCGAACCGGTCGACGTCGGCGACCGTCAGGTCGTTCTGCGCGAGGATCTCCTCTGTCGCCGGGATCGGTCCCGTCAGCATCGTCTTGGGGTCGACGCCGACGACGTGGGTGTCGACGATGCGCACCGACGGCTCCCAGCCGCGGGCCTCGCAGGCCGACCCGGAGGCGACCAGGAGCGCCGCCGCCCCGTCGACGATGCCCGAGGAGTTGCCGGCGTGGACGACGCCCTCGCCCTCCTCGCGGAACACCAGCGGGAGCTCGCCCAGCGTCTCCCGGTCGGTCTCCGGGCGGGGGTGCTCGTCGCGCTCGACGGTGACGGGCTCGCCGTCGACCTCGGTCTCGACCGGGACGACCCGGTCGTCGTACTTGCCGGCGTCGGCCGCCTCGCCCCACCGCCGCTGGGAGTCGACCGCGATGCGGTCGGCCGCCTCGCGAGCGAGCCCCCACTCGTCGGCGATGCGCTCGGCGCCCTCGCCCTGGGAGGTCAGCTCGTCGAAGTGCTCGAAGTACGTCTCCGTGACGTTGGCCGGGTCGGCGTAGCTGCGCTCGTCGGACGCCGCGTCGCTGGCCATCGGCACCCGGGTCATGTGCTCGACGCCGCCCGCGACCAGCACGTCGTGCATCCCGCCCCGGATCTGGCCGGCCGCGAAGTTGACCGCCTGCTGGCCCGACCCGCACATCCGGTTGAGCTGGACGCCGGGCACGTCCTCGCCCCAGCCGGCGACCATCGGCGCGATCCGGCCGACGTCGAGCCCCTGCTCGCCGACCGGCGTCACGCAGCCGTAGATGACGTCCTCGACGTCGTCCGCGCCGTCGAACCCGTTGCGAACCTCCAGGGCACGCAGGGGTTCGGCCGCGAGGTCCTGCGGGTGGGTGTCGCGGAACGACCCGCCGCGCTTGCCGAGCGGCGTCCGCACCGCGTCGACCACGTACGCGTCCTCCATGGCGGGCGGGTTCGCGGCGCCCGGCCTTTACCTTTCGGGAGGCGGCGTGCGCGAGCGCCGTCGGGGTCGCCCATCGCAGCCTCGTCGCCGCCCCATCGGCGCGCGAATCTCCCCATCGCCGAGCTATTTGTGCGACGCCCCCTTCGGCACACGTGACGACACCATGTCCGACTCCACCTACGAGACCATCGGCGTCGACCGCGACGAGCAGGCGGCCACGGTGACCCTCGACCGACCGGACCACCTGAACTCGCTCACCCGGCGGATGACCGAGGAGCTCCGCGACGCGGTGGCGGACCTTGCCGGAGATGACGCGGTCCGGTGCATCGTCTTCCGGGGCGCTGGCGGCGCCTTCGGCGCCGGCGCCGACCTCGGCCGGCTCGACGGCGACGCCGGCGACGAACCCGCCCTGCGACAGCTCGCGTCGTCGCTCCACGAGACCGTCCTGCTGCTCCACCGGGCCGAGAAACCGGTCGCGGTCGGCGTCGACGGGGTCGCCGCCGGTGCGGGGTTCAGCCTCGCGCTCTCCGGTGACGTGGTGCTGGCGAGCGACGAGGCCCGGTTCGAGTACGCCTACCCCCGGGTCGGGCTCACCGGCGACGGCGGCTCGACGTTCCTCCTGCCGCGGCTGGTCGGCCTCCGGCGCGCGAAGGAGATCGCGCTGCTCGACGAGCCCGTCGACCCGGAGCGGGCGGTCGAGCTCGGCATCGCGACCGAGGTCGTCGCCGCCGACGAGTTCGACGACCGGCTCGACGACCTCGCGTCGCGGCTCGCGGCGGGGCCGACGAAGGCGCTCGGCCGGGTGAAGCGACTGATGACCGAGGGGTTCGACCGCCGGCTCGGCGAGCAACTGGCCGCCGAGACCAACGCCATCGCCGAGTCGACCCGGACCGAGGACTACGCCCGGGGCCACGACGCCTTCCACGGCGACGACGACCCGGAGTTCGTCGGGCGATAGTCCGGACGGCGTCCGGCGGGGAAACTCCCTACGCCTCGTCGTCGCGGAGCTTGAACTTCTGGACCTTCCCGCTCGGGTTCTTCGGCAGCTCCTCGACGAAGTAGTAGTCCCGGGGGCGCTTGAAGTCCGCCAGCGCGTCGCCCTCCCGGAGGTAGCGGTCGAGCTCGTCGCGGGAGGCGTCGCCCACGACGTAGGCGACCACGCGCTCGCCCCACTCGTCGTCGGGCTCGCCGACGATCGCCGCCTCGGCCACGTCCGGGTGCGAGAACAGGACGTCCTCGACCTCGGTCGGGTAGACGTTCTCGCCGCCCGTGACGATCATGTCGTCCTTCCGGTCGACGACCCACAGGTAGCCGTCCTCGTCGCGGTAGCCCAGGTCGCCGGTGTAGTACCACTCGGCGCCGTCGGCCTCGCGGAGCGACGCGGCGGTCGCCTCCGGCCGGTTCCAGTACTCCCGCATCGTGCACGGCCCGGCGACGAGGATCTCGCCGACCTCGCCGCGCGCGACCGTCTCGGTCGGGTCGGCGTCGGGCTCGACGACCCGGACCGAGTGGTTGAGCGCCGGCAGGCCGGCGCAGCCCTGCTTCGAGCGCTGGTCCTCGGGCGGCTGGAACACCCCGCAGGGGCCGATCTCGGTCATGCCGTACGCCTGGACGTAGTCCTCGCAGAGGTGTTCCATGCAGTCCTCGAGCACCTGCTCGGGCATCGGCGCGGCGCCGTAGAGCCCGACCCGGAGCGACGAGACGTCGACGTCCGTCTCCTCGGCGCCCTGGGCGAGCGCGTTCCACACCGTCGGCGCGGCGAACAGCAGGGTGACGCCGTGGTCCTCGATGGCCCGCAGCGCGTCCGCCGCCTCGAACTCGTGGTGGATGACGTTGGTCGCGCCGCGGGCGACGCGGCTGAACAGCATCGCGTGGAGTTCGGCGCAGTGATACATCGGGAGGATCGTGAGCCCGACGTCGTCGCGCGTGATGTCGAGCTCGGCGATGCACAGCAGGTTGTGCTCGACCATGTCGCGGTGCTCGTGGACGACGCCCTTCGGCCGGCCCGTCGTCCCGGAGGTGTAGATGAACGCGTAGACGTCGTCCTCCGCGACGTCGGTCGTCGGCGCGTCGGGGCGCCCCTCGTCGAGCAGCGCGTAGAAGTCCCGGGCGTAGTCGGGCGTCTCGCCGTCGATGGCCACGTAGTTCTCGACGGTCTCAAGTTCGGGTTTCGCGCCCTCGACCGCGTCCCGGGTCGCGGACTCGAAGAGGAGGGTGTGGGCCCCGGCGTCCTCGACGATGTACTCGACCTCGTCGGCCGACAGCCGGTAGTTGAGCGGCGTGAACACGGCGCCGAGCTTGGCGCAGGCGTAGACGGTCACCGCCATCTCCGAGCCGTTGTACAGCACCGTCGCGACCCGGTCGCCCTTCCCGACGCCGAGGTCGGCGAGCGCGTTCGCGAACCGGTTGACGCGCTCGTCGAACTCCGCGTAGGTCCACCGCTGGTCCTTCCGGGGGTAGACGATCGCGTCGCGGTCGGGGTGACGCTCGACAGTCTGTTCCAGGGTATCACCTATCGTAGGATGCATACAACCGGGTTCTCCGCATCGTCTACTAACGTTTGTGGAGATACACGCCGAACGATAGTGAAGGAAAACGGGTCGGCTCGACTAACGAAGGAAAGCGAGTCGGTCCGACGACACTCCCGACCGGCCGAGCCCAGCGTCGCCCCTCGACCTATCAGCGAGCTGCCGGTGTTTCCTTACGGGTGGCCGTCGCACTACCGGACGCATGCCAACGAGACAGGCCGAGACCACCTGGCAAGGCGGAAAGGACGGCAGCGGCGACTTCGAGACCGAGAGCGGCCAGATCGAGGGGACGTTCCGGTTTCCCACCCGATTCGAGGACGAGCCCGGGACCAACCCCGAGGAGCTCATCGGCGCGGCCCACTCGGGCTGCTTCTCGATGCAGCTGACGGCGTTCCTCGAAGAGGAGGGGTACGAGGCCGAGCGCATCCACACCCAGGCCGACGTCCACCTCGAACGGGCCGACGGCGGCGGGTTCGAGATCCCGCGCATCGACCTGACGCTGGAGGCCGAGGTGCCCGACGTCGATCAGGACACCTTCGACGAACTGGCCCAGCGCGCCAAGGAGAACTGTCCGGTGTCGAAGGCGCTGGCCGGCCCGGAGATCACGCTCGACGCGACGCTACAGGGGTGACGGAAAGACAGCGACCGACGGAAGAACGGGGACGAGAAGCGCCTCGTATCTTCCCCTTGTCGCCAGAGGCACTTAAGGAGCGGACCGCGCGGCGGTGGTGACTGCGGTCGCCGCGGGGTCCGCGGCAGTCGTGACCCACCATTATGTGGACCGGCCTCGACCTCCCGGTATGGAGACCCGGCCGCTCGGCGACACCGGACACGACAGCTCCGTGGCCACCTTCGGCGCCATCGCGCTCAACTGGCTCGAGCAGGAGGGCGCCGACCAGCTGGTCGAGCTCGCGCTCGAGCGCGGCGTCAACCACTTCGACGTCGCCCCGACCTACGGCGACGCCGAACTGAAGCTCGGCCCGAAGCTCCGCCAGCACCGCGAGGATATCTTCCTCGGCTGCAAGACCCAGGAGCGGGAGTACGAGGGCGTGAGACGCAAGCTCGACCGGTCGCTCAACCGCCTCGGGGTCGACACCGTCGACCTCTACCAGATCCACGGCCTGGAGTACGAGGACGAACTCGACACCATCACGGCCGACGGCGGCGCGCTCGACGCCGTCCGCGAGGCGAAGGACGAGGGGCTGGTCGACCACGTCGGGCTGACCAGCCACGGCGACCCCGACCTCATCCTCGACGCCATCGACCGCATCGACGACCTCGAAACCGTGATGTTCCCGCTGAACCCCGTCGTGGTCGGGAAGGACGACGACCGGCACGACTACGAGGCCGTGCTCGACCGAGCGGACGAGGAGGGCATCGGCACCCTGGGAATCAAGGCGTTCGCGAAGGGGCCGTGGCCCCCGACCGACGAACTGCCCGAGGCCGACCGGCCGTACGCCAACTGGTACGAGCCGGTCGACACCTACGACGAAATCGAGGAGCGGTTCGACTTCGCGGCCGCGCAGGGGCTGACCAGCGTCGTCACGCCGGGCGACCCCAAGCTGGTCGCGATGGTGCTCGACGCCGCCCGTCAGTACGACGGCATGGACGAGGCCGCCCGGCGCTCGCTGGTCGAGCGCGTCCGCCACGACGAGAGCCCCGTCCCCGAACAGCTCCACCACTGAGAGAGGCCCCATGGACGTCCCCCAGACCGTCGCGACCGCCCTCGACGACCGGCCGGTGTCCGGCGCGACCTGCCTCGAGGCCGGCGCGGGCGTCGGCAACGCGACCGCCGGCCTCCTCGAAGCTGATGCCGACCGAGTCTACGCCGTGACGAACGACGGCGAGCACGCGGCGACCGTCCGCGACCGGGTGGGTCGCGAGCGCCTCGACCGGGCGGCCGTGCTGGAGGCGGACCTCCGGGACCTCCCGCTCGCCGACGACTCGGTAGAGATCGTCACCGCCCACTGCCTGTTCAACGTGGTCGCGCCCGACTCGCTGGCGGCGATCGCGGCCGAGCTGACCCGGGTCGCGGCGCCGGGCTCGCACCTCGTCGTCGACGACTACGCACCGCTTCCCGGGGACGCCGCCGTGCGCGACCTCTTCGCCGTGGAGAACGCCGCCGCGGAACTGGCCGACGGTCGGCCCGCGCTGACGTTCTACCCGGCGGCCGTACTGGAGAACCTGTTCGCCGGGTACGGGTGGGCGTTCGACCGACGGCGAACGCTACTTGACCCCGTGCCGTGGACCGAGAGCCACGTCGACGCGCACGTCGGAGTCGTCCGCGACGCCGTCGAGCGACTGGCGACTGACTCCGGCAAGTCCGAAGCGCTCGGCGAGTCGCTGCTGTCGGAGGCCGAGCGCCTCGCGGAGTCCATCGGCGAGGAGTCGGTCGGCGAACTGTACAGCGTCGCGATGCGGCTGCCCGGGTAGCTGCTTCCGGGGTCCGCGCCGTTCGGCGCGACCGGCCCTGCCCCGAACCGAGGCCCAGAGGAAAGAACGTTTTAGCCTCGGACGCCATCCGTCGTACAATGAGCGACTCCGGCCCGAAGCAGGTGGACTCGCCCGAGTACCACCACGAGAACCACACCGCCGCCCAGACCTGCGGGTGGACCGCCAACGCCATGCGCGGCGAGGGGAAGTGTTACAAGAACATCTTCTACGGCATCGAGTCCCACCGGTGCATCCAGATGACGCCCGTGGTCAAGTGCAACGAGCGGTGCGTCTTCTGCTGGCGCGACCACGCCGGCCACGCCTACGAGCTCGGCGACGTCGAGTGGGACGACCCCGAGGCCGTGGTCGACGCCAGCATCGACCTCCAGAAGAAGCTCCTCTCGGGGTTCGGCGGCAACGACGAGGTGCCCCGCGAGCGCTTCGAGGAGTCGATGGAGCCCCGCCACGTCGCCATCAGCCTCGACGGCGAGCCGACCCTCTACCCCTACCTGCCCGAACTCATCGAGGCGTTCCACGACCGCGACATCACCACGTTCCTGGTGTCGAACGGGACCCGGCCCGAGGTCATCCGGGAGTGCGACCCGACCCAGCTCTACGTCAGCGTCGACGCGCCCGAGCGGGCCACCTTCGACGAGGTGGTCAAGGCGATGGAGGACGACGCCTGGGAGAAGCTGGTCGACACGATGGACGTGCTCGCCGAGAAGGACGAGACCCGGACGGTGCTGCGCACCACGCTGGTCGGCGGCCAGAACGTCCACTCGCCCGACTGGTACGCCGCGTTCTACCGGCGCGCCGACCCCGACTTCGTGGAGCTGAAGTCCTACATGCACGTCGGCGAGTCCCGCGACCGGGTCGCCAGGGAGTCGATGCTCGACCACGAGGACGTCGTCGACTTCGCCGAGCAGATTCAGGCCCACATGCCCGACCACGAGTACCTCAAGGAGGTGCCGGTCTCCCGGGTCGCGCTGCTGTCGAAGACCGACGACACCTGGGTGCCCAAACTGAAGAAGGACAGCGAGTTCTGGGCGCGCGACCCCGTGACCGGGGACTGATCAGGTTTCGGTGGTACTCCCTGCGTCTTCGTCGCTGGTCCCGTTCGAGAGCCCCTCTCGAACTTCGTCGGGAAGTTCGGGCCGAGGGGCGTCTTCGTGGCGCTCGATTTTCTCGGACTTTCGAGTGTTCTTGTACAGCGCTCGGGCCACGGGAACTCCGCGGAGGTAATTGTACTCGTAGAGGACCTCGACGCCGCGCTCGGTGAAGCCGTAGAACTTCGAGGGGAGGTCTCGCTTATCTTCGCTCGGCTCGTAGCGATACAGGTCCAGAATCCCCGCCTCGACGAGATTGTCGAGTTGATCGCTGATTGCCGCCTTGCTCTTCGGGATCACGTAATTAAGCTCGTCGAGCGACGCGAGGTGCTTCGGATGGCCGAGGACGTATTGAACGATGAGATGGCGCGTCTCCTGCGAGAGGAGGTCGAAGATGCGCCGCTGCTCCTCGAACGGCCCGTCCTTACTGGCCGACGAGCTATCGCTCATGCGAATTGCTTCGGAAGGGTGACGAATAACACTTTGGGTCGACCAATCTGGTTTTCCATAGAGTTCCCGAACTAGTCGAAAAGATATAAACGAGTCCAGTACGAGCCATCGACCAATGGCGGACCCGTCGGTTCCCCCGAACGCTGACGAGATCGAGGCTGCCGTGGACGAGGCCCTTCACGGCCTCGAACTGGAGCCCTACGAGACAGCGAAGATTCTCGGGTTCGCAAACGAAGAGCTATCGCAGCTTCAGACACCGGAAACGTCATACTTCGTCCTCGGGAGTTACCGAGACCCCTACGTCCGCCGACTTAGAACGGTCGAGAACGAGCTCAACAAGCGACTCAGTTCCTACGCTTTCGTCATGGGAGATCTTCGGGAGATCGGACTCGACCGTCTTCCGGAGTTTAGAATCCGATTCCACCTCCTGGCATCGTACGCTGATTACGTCGTCGGAGTGTACGAGCAGGACGCGGGCGGCGAGGTGACGGAGTTGGGGAAGATCAGCGAAACGCCGTACTTCGACAAGTCGTACGTACTCCCCCGGGACTACTGCTGGATGACGGGGGAGAACTTCGATGGTAAGGCAGATGTCGTTGCCGCTGCGATGGCGATTTCGTACAGCGACGACCTCACAGAGGACGAGAAGACGAGCGAACTGGAATCGCTGGCCGCGGAGGCCCGGGAGAACGGAATCGACATCTCCAGAGACGATCTATCTACCGCTGTGGAAGAACAGAAAGCGGAGGAGACAGTCTCTTACAGTTGGGTCCATCTCAACGAGTTCCGCCTCTTCGAGTTGCACAACCGGTGTCAGCCGTGGGTCGAAGAGTCAGAGCTTCGGGATTCGACGGACATCGTGCCGACACCGAGTCGCCATCCCGATTGGGAAACGGAGTAGAGGGCTCTTCAACCCTGACCCTCTTTGTTCAGAGCCGCTCGACCTCCTCGCGGGTCGCCTCGCTCTCGACGTTCCCCGTGTTCGTCGTCTCGGTCGGCTCGAACAGCAGCACCTCGGCCTCGCCCCCGTCGGCGACCGGCCGGTGCTCGACGCCCGCCGGCACTACCAGCAGCTCGCCCTCGTCGAGCGTCGCGTCGTCCTCGTCCTCGAACTCGATGCGGAGCCGTCCGCGCCGCACCAGGAAGAGTTCGTCCGCTTCCTCGTGGTGGTGCCAGACGAACTCGCCCTCCAGCTTGGCGAGCTTGACCGCCTGTCCGTTGAGCTCCGCCGCGAGGCGGGGCGCCCACTGCTCGTCGAACGAGTCGAACCCGTCGTCGAGGTTCACCTTGTCCATACCCGTCCGTCGCCCGTGAGGGGGAAAGGTCTGGCTACCGGCGAGTTGACGTCGGCGATCGAGCAGTCAGAAAGCGAGCCCCACTACGGCCGGGGAACCGCTTCGGCCGCCTGCACGTCCTCGGACTTCTCGACCCGGGCGTACACCGGCCGCCACACCTCGGGGTCGAACAGCCCCACCTCGTCGAAGAGGTCTCGCGCCCGGTCGGTGAACCGGTAGAACGTCCGGACGCTCGACTCGGCGTCGTCGGGCTGTTCACCCGGCTCGTAGGTCGGCCTCTCCAGGACGCCGGCCTCGACCAGGTCGCTCAGCCGTCGGCCGACGGTCCGGCGCGAGACGTCGGGGTTCATCCAGTTCAGTTCCTTCTCGCTCGGGGCGCCCTCGGGGTGGCCCGCGACGTCGACGAGGAGGTCGTGGGCCACGTCCTCGGTGGCGACGTGGAGGAGCCGACGGCGCGTCTCGGTCGCCTCGCGGGCGTCGGCGTCCGCGGCATTTGCCCCGCCGGCGGTGGAGGTGAGGTCGGCCATCTGTCTTCCTGGTTCGGCGTAGGCGCTCCGAGTACAATAACCTTGTACAGAATCTGCACATGCCTGACGTCGCTTCGATACCATCGGCGCACCGTTCGGCCCGACCCGAAAATTTACCGTACCGCACGACCCGAAGCAAGTATGCCAGACGACGGCGAGCAATCGAGCGCCGCGACGGCCGAATAGCTCGGCACGCTGCTCGACGAGTACGAGTCGTTCACCGGGCAGACCATCGACCGCCGCGAGTACGCCGCACTCAAGCGGGCGGTCGAGACGGACGTGGTGCCCGTCGCGGCGGCCGACCGGTCGTTCTTCGTCCTCGGGAGCGACGACGAGGAGGACCGGCTCCGACTGGTCGAGGAGCGGCTCGACGCCGTCGGCGAGCCGTTCCTGTTGAAGGACCTCCGGGCGTTCGACGACCTCCTCCGGTGGACGACCCAGTTCAAGGTGATGGCGAACCGGGCGACCCACATCGTCGGGCTGTACGAGCACTCCGACGGCGGCCACGAGTGGGAGGCGGGCTGGCTCGACCACGAGCCGTACCGGGGGAAGTTCACCGCACTGAAACGCGACTACCCCGACCTCGACCCGGCCGAGGAGCCCTTCGACGGGATGTTCGCTCACTTCCTCGAAACGCTCGCGGCGCTGGGGCAGGTGCACCGGTTCGAGGCCCCCGAGGGCGCCTCCGACGACGAGGTCGAGCGGGGAGTGAAAGACTCCATCCGCGCGTACAAGAACGAGATGCCCGGAATCGACGCGAACGACCGCGGCGCCGAGGGAAAAGAATAGGTGTCGGCGTCCCCGAGTACGACATCCGACCGAGTCGCCGTGCGACTCGCCCGCACACCGTTCCAATTCTGAGAACCGTACCGCTTCCGTTATGCTTAAACGGCGAGCGGACGGAGTGTCGGGTATGTCAGCGACACGGCCGCGCGCAGTCGGCTACGACGAGCTCGCGGCGCTCAAGCTCCTCGCGCTCGACGGCGGGCTCGACGGGGAGGTCAAGATCTCCTGCGCCGGGCTCGCCGACCGGCTCGACGCCTCCAACCAGACCGCCTCGCGGCGGCTCCAGCGGCTCGACGAGGCCGGGCTGGTCGAGCGCGAGATGGTCAGCGACGGCCAGTGGATCTCGATCACCGAGGACGGCGAGTGGTCGCTCAAGCGCGAGTACGAGGACTACCGCCGCATCTTCGAGACGCCCGCCGGCGTCGACCTGACCGGCGTCGTCACCAGCGGGATGGGCGAGGGCCGCCACTACATCTCGCTGCCGGGGTACATGGAGCAGTTCGAGGAGCGGCTGGGCTACGAGCCGTTCCTGGGCACGCTCAACGTCGAGCTCTCCGACGAGAGCGTCCGCGCCCGGTCGGCGATGGAGGCGCTGGACCCGGTCCACATCGACGGCTGGGAGGACGACGACCGGACCTACGGCCCGGCGGTCTGCTACCCCGCCGTGGTCGAGACCCAGGACGGGGAGGTGTACGAGGAGGCCCACACCATCGCGCCCGAGCGCACCCACCACGACGAGGACCAGCTGGAGGTCATCGCGCCGGTCAAGCTCCGCGAGGAACTCGACCTGGCGGACGGCGACCACGTGACCGTCCACGTCGAGGAGAAAGCATGAGCCAGGCCGCTGCGGGCGTCGAGGCCGCGGTCGAGGCGTTCCGCGAGGGGTCGCCGGTGCTGGTCCACGACGCCGCCGACCGCGAGGGCGAGACCGACCTGATCTATCCGGCTGCGGCGGTCACGCCGGCGGACGTCTCGCGGATGCGCAACGACGCCGGCGGCCTCGTCTGCGTCGCGCTGGCCGACGAGGTGGCCGCGGCCTTCGACCTGCCCTTCCTGGAGGAGGCGCTCGACCACCCCGCGAGCGCCGATCACGACCTGGGCTACGACGAGCGGTCGTCGTTCTCGCTGCCGGTCAACCACCGCGACACCTACACCGGCATCACCGACGAGGACCGCGCGACGACCATCACGAAGCTCGCCGAGGCAGCCGCGAATCCGGACGCGACCGACTTCGCCGCGGCGTTCCGCGCGCCGGGCCACGTCCACCTGCTCCGGGCCGCCCCGGACCTGCTGGCCGACCGCGAGGGCCACACCGAACTCGGCGTCGCGCTGGCCGAGGCGGCCGGCCGCGAGCCCGCGGTCGTGGTCTGCGAGATGCTCGACGACGAGTCCGGCGAGGCGCTGGCGCCCGCCGACGCGCGGGCCTACGCCGAGCGCCACGGCTTCCCCTACGTCGAGGGCGCCGACGTCATCGAGCGCCTCGGCTGACTGAGCGCGCCGCCTCGCTCTCCTTCGTTCGGCTGAAGACGTCTCGCTCCCTTTCTTCGTGGAGGTCGCCCCGGTTCCGTCACTCGGAGACGTACTCGGATTCGAGCGCCCGCTGTCGTCGTACCGAGTCGTTGCGCAACACCGCCCAGACGAGCAGCGCGTCGACCGCGAGCAGCACCGCGGCGACGCCGGCCGCCAGCCGCGTCGAGTACGCGCCGGCGGCCCGGACCGCCGCGCCGGCGGTCGCCGCGATCAGCACGAGGGCGGTCACCCACTCCGAGAGGTCGACGTGCGGGGGGAGGTCGAACACGCGCGGCGGATTTCGACCCCTCCTATTTATCGCCACCGAACCCGGTCGCGGCGTCGACTCGGCGACCCTCACTACCGGTCAGGTCTCGGTCTCGGCCTGCCCGGTCTCGACCTCGCTGGCCTCGCGGTCGGGGAGGGCGAACCCCACGCCGCCGAACGCGAGCGCGAGCCCGACGTGGAGCCAGAGGTCGGCGAAGTCGGCGTTCAGCAGCGCCGCGGCCGCCTCGGGCAGCAGCAGCTGGAAGATGACCAGCAGGCCGTAGACGACGCCCGCCGCCTTGTTGAACTCGTCGGCGTACACCCCGTCGGCGTACAGCCCGGCCGCGATGGCCAGCACGCCCGTCAGGACGTGGAAGGAGTTGTGGAAGGCGTTGACGCCGAACACGAGCAGTTCCTCGCCCGCGGCGAACCCCACGATGCCCGCGACGAGGAGGACCGCGCCGAGCAGCACCGTCGCCGATATCTGGGTTCCCCCGCGGAGTCTGCCGTCGTCGGTCAGGTCGTCTGCCATGCGGACGATTGGGGTGCGCACCTGAAGCGGGTTGTTGCCGCGACGGACGACGGCGAGCCGCCTCGCTCGGCGTCGCCTCGCTCACCGCCGACCGCGGGCCGTCCGACTATGCCGACAGCCCCGCCAGCACCTCGTCGGCGTCGTCCAGATACGCCGCGAGATGGTCGTCGGTGTGGGCCAGCGAGAGGTGGTGGCGCTTGTAGGGGTTCGGCGTGAAGAAGTGGCCCCGCTCGCGCATCCCGGCCGCGAACTCCCGGAACCGGTCCCCGTCGAGGCCCGCCACGTCCCCGTAGTCGCGGGGCTCGCCCGTCACGCCGAACTGGACGCTGAAGATGCTGCCGTACCCGACAACCCGGCCTTCGATGCCGTGGTCGTCGAGCAGGTCACCGAGCCCCTCGCGGTACCGGTCGCCGAGCGCGCCGACCCGCTCCGGGACGTCCTCGGCCTCCACGATGTCGAGCGTCTCGCGGGCGGCCGCGAGGCCCATCGGGCTCCCCGAGTAGGTGCCGCTGATGACCACGCCCGACTCGTGGTCGCCGCCGGCCTGCGCGAGCAGGTCGGCCCGGCCGCCGACCGCCGCGACCGGGTAGCCGTTGCCCATCGCCTTGGCGACGCAGGTCAGGTCCGGCGTGACGTCGAGCTCGGCCTGCATGCCGTGTGCCGAGTGGCGGAACCCCGTGATGACCTCGTCGAAGACGAGGGGCACGTCGCGGGCGTCGGTCTCGGCCTCGAGGGCATCGAGGAACGGGTCGGTCGGCCGCAGGCAGCCCACCGAGTGCGGGACGGGTTCGAGGATGACGCCGGCCAGGTCGTCGCCGTGGCGCTCCATCGCCGCGCGGAGCGCGTCGGGGTCGTTGAACGGCACGACCACGGTGCTGTCGACCGCGGCCGACAGCATCCCGTCGGACTCGGGGTAGGGGTCGAGCTCCGGGCCGGCGTCGGTGCTGCGGTTTCTCTCATCGAGCTCCGCCGGCGGCGGGTAGACGCTCACGTCGACGTAGTCGTGCCAGCCGTGGTAACAGCCCTCGAACTTCAGTATCTTCTCGTTGCCGGTGTGGGCGCGGGCCAGCCGGATCGCGTGGTAGGTGGCCTCGCTGCCGCTGTTGCAGAAGTTGACCAGTTCGACGCTCGGCAAGAGGTCGACGAGGCGCTCGGCCACCTCGACCTCCAGCTCGGTCGTCGCGGCCCCGTAGAGCACCCCGCTGTCGATGGCCGCCTTGGCCGCGGCGTCGACCGCCTCGTGACCGTGGCCCAGCAGGACGGGGCCGAACGCGAGGTGGTAGTCGGTGAGGCTCTCGCCGGCGACGGTCGTGAGGGTCGCGCCCTCGGCGGCCTCGAAGGCGATGTCCCCGAGCTCGTAGGCCTGCGCCCGCAGGCCGGTCTGGGCCCCGCCGGGGATGACCGACCGGGCCCGGGAGACGAGTCTGTCGGTGCGGTCGTCCATGAAAAATGAGTGTCGGTACCGAGCTACGAGTCGCCTTCGGTGCCGGCAACCATGCCGGCGACGTTACCGACGTTCATCGCGATCGCGAGCACGACGGCGATGACGAAGACGATGAACGACGAGATGGCGTTCATCTTGGGCGCCGTCCCGTACTTGATCATCGAGTACATCGAGGTCGTCAGCACGTCCATCGTGCCCTTCACGAAGTAGACCCGGATGAAGTCCTCGAACGAGCGGATCCAGGCGAACAGGAAGCCCGCGCCGATGGCCGGCGCCACGATGGGCAGCGTGATGTCCCGGAACACCGTCAGCGGGTCCGCGCCGAGGTCCCGGGCCGCCTCCTCGAGCGACTCGTCGAACGTGTAGAGCCGCGAGGTGACCATCAGCAGCACGAACGGGAACCCGTACACGCTGTGGGTCAGCACCACGGTCAGGAACCCGGGGACGATGCCGAGCAGCGTCCGGAAGTAGATGAGCAGCGCGATGCCCATCACGACGCCCGGGATCACCATCGGGAGGATGCCGAACGTCCGGTACAGCTCCTTGAACGGGAAGTCGTACCGGGCGAGCGCGAAGCTGGCAAGCACCCCCAGCACCGTCGCGATCGACGCCGACAGCGTCGCGATCTGGACGCTGTTCCAGAGCGCGAACATCAGGGTCCCGTCGGCGAACGTCGCCGCGTAGTGGTCGAGCGTGAACCCCTGGAACGGGAAGATGGTGCTGGCGTTGACCGCGAACGACAGGAACATCATCACGAGCAGCGGGATCCACAGGAACACCAGCAGCGCGCCCGCGACCAGCCAGAGGCCGCGGCTCAGCAGCCACTCCTTGCGCTCGTGGCCCAGCAGGCGCGACGGCGTCGCGGTCCCGTGCGCTTCGTCCGCCGTGGAACCGGTCTCGGTCGCCATCTCAGACACCTCCCAGGTCCTCGATGCTGACGTACCGGAACGCCACCACGAACGCCACGACGATCGACACCACGATGAACATGGAGGCGGCGCTGCCGTAGCCGATGGCGTACAGCGAGTTGATGCGGCTCTCGATGAGCTGGCCGATCATCAGCACCTTCCCCTGGCCGAGGAACCGCGGCGTGATGAACGCGCCCAGCGCCGGCACGAACACGAACAGGCTCCCGCTGATCATCCCGGGGAGGACCAGCGGGACGATGACGTCCTTCAGCGCGTCGACCCGGCTCGCCCCGAGGTCGCGCGCGGCCTCGACCAGCGAGAAGTCGAGCCCTTCGAGGCTGGCGTACAGCGACAGCAGCATGTACGGGAAGTACGCGTGGGTCAGCCCCACGATGATCGCCGGCACCCCGTAGTTGAGCAGGCCGACGGGGTCGCTCACCAGCCCGAGCCGCATCAGCGCGCTGTTGAGCACGCCGTTCTGCCCGAACATGAGGTACCACGAGTAGGCCCGCACCAGGTACATGGTGAAGAACGGCAGCAGCACCAGGAAGATCACCACCTTGAACGTGGTGCCGCCCCGCCGGGCCAGCAGGTACGCGAGCGGGAACGCCAGCACCAGGCAGAGGACGGTGGTCACCGCCGCGATGAAGTACGACAGGAACAGCGACTGGAAGAACGCGCTGTTCCAGAACGCGCCCTGGCCCGAACCGAGCTGGGTGTAGTTGTCCAGCGTCGGCTGCCAGACGATCTGGTAGGCGTCGTTGACGTTCAGGAAGCTGACCGTCACCATGAACGTGAGCGGTGCGAGCAGCAGCAGCACCAGCCAGACCAGTCCCGGCCCGGCGGTGATCGACAGCCGCGTCCCCCGGGAGGCGAACGCGCCCACCAGCTGCTGGCGAAGCGTCTCCGACCGACGAGGTGAGTCTACGGACATGAGGTAGGACGGTTACGCGGTCTTGATCTCCTCCCACGCCTTGATCCAGGCATCCTCGTTCTCGACGGCCTTGAACGGGATCATCTGCTCGAGGCGCGAGGGGTCGACCGAGCCGTACATGTCGTTCTCCTCCTTCGAGAGCTGGTTCTGGGTCTTGGGGTTGGCGCTGGGCGAGTAGCCGACCTTCGCGAGCTTCGCGCCGAGCTTCGGCGCGATGAACTCGTTGACGACCTTCCAGGCCAGCTCCTTGTTCTTCGACTTCTTCGAGACGACGGCCGACTCGAACCACGCCAGCGACCCCTCCTTCGGGGCGGCCATCTTCGGCCAGTCGGTGCCGTTGGCCCACATCTCGACGATCTCGTTGCGGCCCGACTGGCCGATGACGAAGTTCCCCTGCTTGAGCGACTTGATGTAGGTCGGGTCGGCCGCGATGTACCCCTGGAGCAGCGGCTTCTGGTCGATCATCGTCTGCTTGACCTTCTGGATCTGCTGCTCGGAGAGCGTGACCTTCTGGCCCTCGAACGCGTCGCGCATCCCCAGGTAGAGCGCCGCGGCGCTCATCGCCTTGAAGTGGTTGTCGTACATGACGATGTTGCCCTCGTACTCGTCGGAGAACAGCTTCGCGTAGGTGGGCTCGTGGTCCTCGACCTTCCGGGAGTCGTAGGAGTAGCCGTACCAGCCGAACCGGATCGGCACCCCGTAGAGGTTGCCGCCGGAGGTGAACTGGTTGTCGGCGAAGCCCCGGAACACGTCGTAGATGTCGCCGTAGTTCGAGACCACGTCCTTCGGCACCGAGTCGACGAGGCCGGCGTCGACCATCTTGGGGACGTAGTTGTTGTTCGGGACCGCGATGTCGTACTGGGCGTTCTGGCCCGAGTTCCACGACGAGAACATCTTCGACGAGGAGGTCGACTTCGTGAACTTGACCTTCACGTCGAGTCGGCTCTCGATGTCCTTCTTGAGGTCGGCGTACTCCTCCCAGGTCAGGATGTTGATGGTGGGGGTGCCGCCGCCTCCGCCGCCGAAGCCGCCGATGCAGCCCGCGGTGAGGCCGAGGGCGCCCGCGGCGCCCGACGCTTTCAGGAACGTCCGGCGGTCGCTACCGGTCGTCGTCGTCGATTCGTCTCCGCTGCCGTCCGAGTTGCTGGGCATGTCATGCCACCTCACAGAGACCTACCTTAGTTCTTACTCAATCACTCCGCCAGAATTGGTAACACAGTGCAGCATTTCGCCGATTATTGGAAAATTGTGGAGGTTTCCTGTACCCTAGTTAAAACATCTGCCGACAGTTCCGAAACAGTTTATGCGGAGCGGTGAGCTACGCTGGCGTATGTCAACTGGTGGCGATGGGCTAATACGCCTCGACGGCGTCCGCAAGGAGTTCGGCGACGTGACCGCCGTCGAGCAGGTCGACCTGCAGGTGAACCAGGGCGAGTTCTTCTCGCTGGTCGGGCCGTCGGGGTGCGGGAAGACCACGACGCTCCGGATGATCAGCGGGTTCGAGACCCCGACCCGGGGGTCGGTCCACATCGACGGACAGGACATGGCCGGCGTCCCGCCGGACGCCCGGGACACCAACCTCGTGTTCCAGCACCACTCGCTGTTCCCCCACATGACCGTGGGCGAGAACGTCGCCTACGGCCTCGAGAAGGCGGGCGTCGACGCCGACGAGCGCGAGCGGTACGTCACCGAGTACCTCGAACTCGTCGACCTCGACGGGTACGAGGACCGCAGCCCCGACGACCTCTCGGGCGGCCAGCAGCAGCGGGTGGCGCTGGCGCGGGCGCTGGTCAACGAGCCCAGCGTCCTGCTGTTCGACGAGCCGCTGTCGAGCCTCGACCGGAAGCTCCGCAAGCAGATGCAGGTCGAGCTCCGGAAGATCCACGAGAAGACCCAGGGCGCGTTCTTCTACGTCACCCACGACCAGGAGGTCGCGATGACCCTCTCGGACCGCCTCGCGGTCATGAACGAGGGCCGCATCGAGCAGGTCGGCACGCCGGAGGAGATCTACCGCGAGCCCGCCAGCGAGTTCGTGGCCGACTTCATCGGCGACACCAACCTGCTGGAGGGGCAGGCGGTCGAAGCCGACGGCCGGACCACCGTCGAGGTCGGCGGCGACGCGGGCTTCTCGTTCGACCCCGCCGAGCGCGTCAGCCCCGGCGAGGTGACCGTCTCCATCCGGCCCGAGGACTTCCGGCTGGCCGAGAACGGCGACGCGACGTTCGAGGGCGAGGTCGTCGAGCGCTACTTCCAGGGCGACCAGACCAACTACGTCGTCGACGCGGGCGCCGACGGCCTCTCGGACGTCCAGGTCGTGATGCAGGGCCGCGACAGCCCGGTCTCGCCGGGCGAGCGCGCCGGGTTCGCGATCGAGCCGGACGCGCCGGTCGTCTTCGAGCGGTAGTCGGCTCCGTCGCAGTGGGAATCGCCGCCGTCTGAATCCTCCTTCTTCGCGCCCGGGCGGCGGTCGCCGGTGCCGCGAACCGGTGTGCCGAACCGTGAACACTCTTAAAGGAGGCCTCCGAACGTCTGCACGTATGAGCTTCGACGAGATGGACGTGGACACGATCTGGATGGACGGCGAGTTCGTCGACTGGGACGACGCCCAGGTCCACGTCCTCACCCACGGCCTGCACTACGGGAGCGGCGTGTTCGAGGGCGTCCGCTGCTACGACACCGAGAACGGCCCGGCCATCTTCCGGTGGGACGAGCACCTCGAACGGCTGTACAACTCGGCCAAGCCCTACGACCTCGACATCGACCACGACCCGGCGGAGCTGACCGAGGCGACCAAGGAACTCATCCGGCGCCAGGACCTCGCGTCCTGCTACGTCCGACCGGTCGTCTTCTACGGCTACGGCAGCCTCGGGGTGAGCCCCGGCGACAACCCGACCCGGACCGCCATCGCGGCGTGGCCGTGGGGCGCGTACCTCGGCGACGAGGCGCTGGAGAACGGCGTCGAGGTCATGGTGTCGTCGTGGCGCAAGCACGCCTCCAGCCAGATCCCGACCAACGCCAAGACCACCGGCCTCTACGTCAACAGCATGCTCGCCGGCGAGGAGGCCCGCCGGAACGGCTTCGCCGAGGCCATCGTGCTCAACAAGGAGGGCAACGTCGCCGAGGGGCCCGGCGAGAACCTGTTCCTCGTCCGGGACGGCGAGATCTACACGCCCGGGCTCTCCGAGAGCATCCTCGACGGCATCACCCGCGACTCGGTCATCACGCTGGCCGAGGAGTTGGGCTACGAGGTCCACGACAACGCGAGCATCTCGCGGGGCGAGCTCAACACCGCCGACGAGCTGTTCTTCACCGGGTCGGCCGCGGAGGTCACGCCCATCCGGAAGGTCGACAACGTCGAGATCGGCGACGGCGGCCGCGGTCCGGTCACCGAGGAGCTCCAGTCGCGGTTCTTCGACGTCGTGAACCGGCGCACCGACGACCACGAGGAGTGGTTCGAGTACGTCGAGGCGTAAGCGCGGTTCGATCCGGAGACCGGCCGTACCTTTATTGTCGCGTTGATCGGAGTGGCGGCGTATGGAGGGTGGGAGAGCGGACATCGAGTTCCTGGCGAGGTCGGCGGTACGAGTCGAGGTGATGGACGCCTTACGCCGGGAGGGGGAGCTGAGTAGAACCGAGCTGCGTGACCGAATAGACGCGTCCCGGACGACCGTCCAGCGCAATCTGGAGGCGCTCGAAGACCGGGGATGGGTTCGAAGTCGCGGTCGAGCGTACTCGCTGGCGACGTGCGGGGAGTTGATCGCCGACGAGTTCACCGGTTTCCGCGAGACCGTGTCCGCCGCCGAACACCTCCAACCCGTCTTGAAGTGGCTCGATCGGTCGGACCTGGACCTGGATCTCCGGTTACTGTCGGACGCGACCGTCGTCACGGCCTCGCAGGGCGATCCGTGGGCGATGGTGAACCGCCACGTCAAACGCCTCGAGGAGGCAGAGACGGTACGGGCGATTCTCCCGCTCGTCGGGCTCCACGCCATGGAAGTCACTCGCGATCGGATCCTGGACGGCAGTGCTCGCATAGAGTTCATCGGGACCTCGAGCGTCATCGACACCCTCCGGAACAGCTCCGACTACCGGCCAATATACGACGACCTGCTCGGATCTGACCGATTCGAGCTGTACGCTACCGACGAGGAGGTCCGTTACTACCTGGGAGTTCTCGACGATATCGTGCAGATCGGCGTCGACGAGGACGGTGAACCGCGTGCGCTCCTGGAGACGGAGAACAGCGAGGTCCATCGCTGGGCCCGGGATACCTACGCGGAGCACCTGTCCCGGGCGCGACCCGTGGGGTAGACCGGACGCCTCCAGAGCGGCGAGTACGGTCCCCGATTTCGCGTCGAGTGTCCGTGTGCAGGGGGTGACCGCTGTGCGCGGGGTACACTGACATTGGTCCTCGTGATCTTCTACGAGTACGTGGAACGCGTGCCAGGGCGTCTGGGGGAAGGTCGGAACAGCGAGCGACTCCCACACCCTCGGGCACGCCGCCGTTCGTCCGCGACAAGGTGATCTGCTATGGAGGCTGTCATTGCCAAAGAGACCGAGGCATCGAGCGGAGGGCGATACCACCTGTTGAACGAGGCCGAGACCGCGAGCCTGTGCGGGTCGATCAACGCAGAGAGCCAGTTCGCCGCCGACGTTCACCGGCGGCTATCGCCGGCGGCGGCCGAGCGACGCGGACTGACCCTCTGCGGACGCTGTTCGCACATCGCCGGTCAGCGGGCCGCGGCGACGCCGGAAGCGAGCGAGTGACGCGCCGTTCGCGTCCGCGCGGTGGTGTCACTGCGGCGGCGTCGACTGGGTCTCCTTCTCGTCCTCGACGTCGATGGGGATGCCCGACTCGCTGGTCTCCCCGAAGCCGGCGCTCAGCACGCGGGTCAGCGCGTCCTCGACGCTCTCGTCGGTCTCCTCGAACTCGTGGGGCTCGGCCTCGATGACGAACCCGGTGGTGATGTTCGGCGCGGTCGGCATGAAGAGGAGTTCGCGGCCGTCGTCGGTCTTCTTGCCCGTCTTGAACGCGGTCATCCGCATGTTCCCGAAGACCTTCACCTTGACCGGGGCCTGGAGGTCGGTCGAGTCCGAGAGCGCGGTCTCGGCCGCCATCTTCGAGGCGTTGTAGACGACCCGGAGGCCGGGGAGCCGGTTCATCACGCCGTCGATGGCGCCCTCGACCAGCGACCCGACCGCGGTCCGCATCATGTAGCCGACGCTCAGGACGAGCATCGAGAAGACGACCAGGACGGTCGCGACCCGGATGGGCGGCGTGACGTCCTGGAGGAACGGCAGGCCGGCGATCGCCAGGTAGAGCCACGCGATGATGTAGGCCGTGACGAGGATGGGCAAGATGACGACGAGTCCGCTCGCGATGTCGCGCTTCCACGAGGACATTTATCGGGTGTATCCGAGCGCAGGCCCATAAACTAGATGTTCTCTGACGGGCCCCGCCGCCGAACGCCGCGCGGGAGACGGCCCGCCGCCGGGGTCCTGCCGGCGACGCGCACCCCCGCGCCCGGCGCCGTTGCCTCGCTCACCGGCCGAGGACCGCCCGGAGCGCGAACGTCAGGTTCTCCTTGCGCTCCATCACGCGCCGGTAGAAGTACGACAGCCACTTGTCGCCGTAGGGGACGTACTGCCAGACCTCGTACTCCTCGGCCAGGTCGTACTGGGCGTCCTCGCGCACGCCCATCAGCATCTGGATCTCGAAGTCGGTCCCGTACTCCTCGTGGAGCGCCTTCGCGCGGTCGATCATCTCCGGGTCGTGGCTGCCGACCGCGATGCCGCCGTCGAAGTGCTCGAACATGTACTCGAGGTGCCGGCGGTAGGCGTCGTCGACGACCGACTTCTCCTCGTACGCGATCTCGGCCGGCGGGTCGTAGGCGCCCTTGACCAGCCGGACCTTCCCCGGAACCTCCGCGAGGCGTTCGAGGTCGTCGTCGGTGCGCCGGAGGTTCGACTGGACGCAGACCCCGACGCCGCCCTCGTGGCGGCGCGCCAGCTCCTCGTAGGCGTCGAGGGTCGCGTCGGTCGTCGTGTGGTCCTCCATGTCGATCCAGACGAACACGCCCGCGTCGGCGGCGTAGTCCGCGATGCGCTCGACGTTCTCGCGGAACACCTCGGTGCCGGCGTCGAGGCCGATCTGGGAGGGCTTGACCGAGATGCAGGCGTCGACCGCGGTGTCGCCGATGTCGTCGACGAGCCGGAGGTACGCCTCGGCGTCCTCGTCGGCCGGCCCGCGGTCGTCGTAGTGCTCGCCCAGCAGGTTCAGGATGGCCCTGACGTTCCGGTCGTTCAGCTCCCGGGCGTGGTCGAGCGCCTCGGCCGGCGTCTCGCCGGCGACGAACCGACTGGCGACGGGGGGAATCATGGTCGGCCCTTGGGACCCCTCGTCTTATAACGTTGCTATCTCCGCTACCGCCGCGAAAAGAGGCGCTCGGACCGCGCGAAAAGCGAGTCGGTGAGCCAGCTTCAGGCGGTCTGGTTACCGTCGGTCTCGTTGCCGCCACCGCCGTTCTGGCCGTCACCGCCGCCGCCGTCGACCGGCTGGAACTGGATGGTGATGAGGCCGAGTTCGTTCGCGCCTTCGTCGAGGTACTGGTTCTCGTCGGCGCCCACGAACGCGTCGTCGGTGACGTCGGGCCCGATACCGTACTCCTCGAAGTCGTCGGGGCCGAACGTGCCGAACACGGGACTCGTCCGGTACGTCTGGCCCTGCTGGACGTTCACGTCGTTGGGGATGAACAGGAAGCCCCACTCCTGGCCGGCGAACTGCCACTCGATGACGTGGGCGTTCATGTTCCGGAAGACCGCCGGGTTCTGGAACAGCAGGCCCTGATTCTCCTCGTTGAGGAAGTCCTCCTCGTTCTGGTTGTACACCGGGGCCCACGGCAGCGGCTTCGACCGGACCGTGAACTGCGCCCGCGGGTAGTAGTTGGTCTGGAACATCAGCCCGCGCTTCCAGTCTCCGCCGTCGCCGTCCTGCTGGCCGGCGACGGTGCCCGCGCCGGAGACGCCCAGCGCGAGCCCGCCCGACGCGAGCGCGCTGGACTTCATGAACGTTCTCCGCGACGATTCGCCCGTGAGTTCCTCGATGATGGTGTCGTCTTCCGTCATTGTTTGTCTCGGGTAGTGGTGGTTCGCGAACTGTGCGGCATCAGAACTCGTCGGCCGCGCCGACCTGCTGGAACGTCACGTTGATCAGGTTCGACCGGGGCGTCTCGCCGCCGCCGTCGCCGCCCTCCTGGTTGATGTCGCCCCAGTCGGCGCCGAGCCGGTAGAGGACGCCCTGCTCGACCTCCGCGTCCTGGTACGGGAAGAAGTACGCGAAGGTGTTCTGGGCGTTCGTGTACTGGATGATGCGCGTGTTGAAGCTGCTCAGCAGCCCGCCCTCCCCGACCCCCGCCGGGTTCGGGACGGCTTCGAGTTCGCCCGAGACGACGTGGAACTCCCCGTTCGGGAAGAACTGGTTCTGGAACATGTACGCCTCCATCTGCTCTCCCTCCTCTTGCAACGCAGCCTCGCTCGCCGTGATGTCGCTGTTCTGGTTCCCCATCATTGTTGTAGAGAGTCACTGTCCCGCGTCAGGACATCAGTATCAACTCCGTCCACGCGGTTAATGCCGTTGGCCAATTGCTGATATAACCCGCTTTTAGCCCATCTAAACGCCGTTTTACTCGGTCCGTCGGCGGAACAACGGACCGTTACCTGAAGTACGAGGCGAGTGTCTGCCCGCCGGAGCGGGAGCTGTCGTCGAAGTGGTAGATCGCGGCCTGGACCGCGAACCCCGCCGCCAGCAGCGCGAGGTTCCGCACCGGCGCCCCGAGCGGGACGATCTCGTAGTGGAGCTTCCGGTTGAACACCGGCCAGAACGGGCTGACCGGCTGCGTGCCGGGGAGCAGGACGAGCACGTCGGCGACGATGTGGCCGGCGACGCCGAGGAACGTGCCGACGGTGGCCCACACGAACACGCGCTTCGGACTCAGGGTCGGCCAGCGGGGCGTCGCCGGCGAGACGACGTACGCCCAGTAAGCGGCCCCTGCGAGCGCCCCGACGACGACCGCGGCGACGGCCGCGAACAGGAACGTGTGGGTCACTCCGTGGTGGACCACGCCCGGCACGTGTTTGTCGATGTCCGGCAGCACGGCCACGAGGAGGACGAACGTCGAGAACACCGTGCCGGCTTTCCGACCCAGGAAGGCGGCGACCGGTGCGGCGACGAGGAGCGCGACGCCGTAGTGACCAGCGGGGTACACGGGTGGAACGACCTGCGACGAGGTATGCCGCGGAGGTAGGTAACGGTTATCGCCGGCGGGTCACGGCGGATACGGGACGCCGAGTCGGTGGTACCCCCACGCCATCAGTCCGAGCCCCGCTATCACACCGACGGCGAGCGCGACCACCGGCAGTAGCTGCCCCGGAATCGGACCGCGTACGGGATCGAAGAGCAACTGCCAGGTGCAGTACGACAGCAGCGCCGTCCCGGCGAGCACGGCCATCGGTTCGAGTGCGCCACTCACGGCCGGACGTACGCGGCCCCCCAACGTAAGCCCACTCGCCGGCGGCGAACCTCCGGTCCTTAAGGGTCGCGGGTCCGCGTGTCGTCACATGGGTGTCTTCGAGACCGTCGCGGTCGCGCTGTGGGCGATG
Source organism: Halorussus sp. AFM4 (assembly GCF_051194995.1). NCBI lineage: Archaea > Methanobacteriati > Methanobacteriota > Halobacteria > Halobacteriales > Haladaptataceae > Halorussus > Halorussus sp. AFM4. The sequence continues at coordinate 316,388 of NZ_JBNTJT010000004.1, forward strand.
CTGCCCGCCTACGTGCCGAACAACGCCGCGGTGCTGGCCGGCGGGGGCCGGCCCATCGACGCCGGACGGACCTGGAACGGGCGCCGACTCCTCGGCGACGGCAAGACGTGGCGGGGCACCGCGGTCGGGACCCTCGCGGGCGCCGCGCTGGCGCTGATTCTCAACGCGGCCGAACCGACCGTCTCGGACCTGCTCGGCGTCGCGCTGCCGACGTTCCCGCTCGCGGTCGTCGTCGCGCTCCCGGCGGGCGCGATGCTCGGCGACATCGCGGCGTCGTTCCTCAAGCGCCGGACCGGCCGCGAGCGCGGCGCGGCGTTCCCCGGCGTCGACCAGCTCGACTTCGTGGTGTTCGCGCTGCTGCTGGCGTTCCTGGCCGCGCCCGACTGGTTCGGCGACGTGTTCACCGTCCCGGTGCTCGCGGTCGTCGTCGTCGCGACCCCCGTCCTGCACCTGACGACCAACGGCATCGCCTACGCGCTCGGCCTGAAGGACGAGCCGTGGTAAACGACCGTTTTATTACGAGCGAGATCGCCCACAGACGATCTCCTTCGATAGAAAGCTCGACCAAAAACGCCGTCAGAGGAACGCTCTGGCGAGCCTGCGTGAACGGAGCGAACGCAGACGCTGCGCTCCTTCTTGCGCTTCGCTGCGGTCGTCGCTTGGTCCGCTCGCTCACTCGCTGCGCTCGTTCGCTCGCGGTGAACTACTGGTCTGCACCGCGACCGCAACTCCACTGCGGTCGTCGGCACGCAGACGTCGATTGCAGATAGTTGTCCGCCACCGTTCGCCGGCGTAATCCTCCGATCGTCGACCGGTAGCGCGCCCGAACCGTACACCGCGAATCGACTGCCGGTGCGCCGTTAGCCTCGGCGTAACTCGCCGTCTCGTCGGCGTTCCGGAAGCGGTCGCGGTCCGCGGGAGCGCCTCGCCGGTCGGGCCCGACCCTTGGGGACGCCGGCCCGGCGACCGACTCGGCCACGGGCGGTGACGTCCGCCGCGCCGCCGGTCGTCGCGTCGCCGCTCGAGTTCCGACAGCTGGTTTCGTTACGTTACCTACTTCGAATCGGAACCTATTTGCACGCCTCCCGATAAGACGGGTAGTAGCTCTCACCATGTCGTCTATCCACTCCCAGCCCGACACCGTCGAGGAGAAGAACCCCGGCGCGTGCCCGGTGGTCGAGGCCATCGAGCAGATCGGCTCGAAGTGGCGGCTCGTCGTGCTCAACGACCTCCACGAGAGCGGCGAGAAGCGGTTCAACCAGCTTGAGCGCTCGACCGGCGCCAGCTCCCGGACGCTCTCGCGCGTCCTCGACGACCTCGAGGAGGCCGGGCTGGTGAACCGCCGGGTCGAGGACAAGCCCATCGCCACGTACTACAGCCTGACCGAGAAGAGCCGCCAGCTCTGCCCCGTCTTCGAGGAGCTGGAGTCGTGGGCCGACGAGTGGCTCGACGCCGGTCAGACCGGCGACTGACCCCCGAGCGACCGACGACGCTCCCACGCCGACCGACCTCGAAACGACGTTCCCGCGCGGGCCGACCCTCCCGCGCCAAACGGAACTGTTTATCCGCCCGCCGCCCCGACTCCCCGACGATGACCGACGAGGAACTCATCGCGGCGCTCCGGGACGCCGACGCGGTCGAGTACGGCGAGTTCGAGCTCTCGCACGGCGGGACCAGCGACTACTACGTCGACAAGTACCTCTTCGAGACCGACCCCGACTGCCTGGAACTGATCGCCGAGGCCTTCGCCGAGCGCGTCGGCGACGAGAAGCTCGCGGGCGTGGCGCTCGGCGGCGTCCCGCTGGTGGCGGTCACCAGCGTCGAGACCGGCAACCCGTACGTCATCGCCCGCAAGCAGCAGAAGGAGTACGGCACGGCCAACCTCGTCGAGGGCCGCCTGGAGGAGGGCGAGGAGGTCGTCGTCCTCGAGGACATCGCCACCACCGGCCGGAGCGCCGCCGACGCCGTCGAGGCGCTGCGGGACGCGGGCGCGACGGTGAACCGGGTGCTCGTCGTGGTGGACCGCGAGGAGGGCGCGGCCGAGAACCTCGCCGACCGCGACGTCGAACTCGAGTCGCTGCTGACCGCGAGCGACCTGCTCGACGCCGAGTAGCCGCGACGCGGCCGCCCTGCGGACCGTCGCTCCGTCCGTACCGTCGCCGTTACGAGTCCCCACGATCGCCCAATCGTGCCGACCACGATTACGCAGTTCTGCGGAAATCGGCTCGCCCGGCTATCGAGGTATTCAAGTTCGTGGGATGATTCGGCCGAGACATGAACCGCGCAGAGAAGGCGACCCTCCAGCTGCAGGCGGTCGCCGTCCTCCGGATGCTGAAGCAGACCCGGACCTACGACGAGCTCGCGGCGGTGACGGGGCTCCCCGCCGGCGACCTGAACCGCTACGTCAACGGCCACGTCCTCCCGAGCGTCGACCGGGCGAAGGAGATCGTCGGCGGCGTCGGCCGCGAGGAGCTCGCCGCCGAACTCGAGGCCCGGATCCGGGTCGACGACGAGGGGTACGTCGACAACTCGGGGGTCGTCTTCGACCAGTCGTTCCTCGACCTGGTGGCCCCGGTGGCGGCCGAGACCTTCGACTTCGACCGCCCGGACGTGGTGTTGACCGCCGCGACCGACGGCATCACCCTCGGCGCAGCGATGGCGGGGTACTTCGACGCCCGGATCGCCTACGCCAAGAAGTCCAAGGAGACCGCCGTCGAGGAGTTCATCGAGTCGCGCCAGCGCCTCCAGTCGGGCATCGAGCTCACCTACTACCTGCCGGCGTCGGCCATCGACGCGGGCGAGACCGTGCTGGTGGTCGACGACCTCATCCGGTCGGGCGAGACCCAGGAGCTGCTGCTGGACATCGTCGACCGGGCCGACGCCGCGGTCGGCGGCGTGTTCGCGCTCATCGCGGCCGGCGACGAGGGGCTGGAGCGGGCGAAGAGCCGGACCGACGCGCCGGTGGGCGCGCTGACGACGTACGAGGAGTGACCTCCGCGGCTGCCGGGACGATTCTCCGCGATACGTCACCGTCCGTCCCATTTGCGGACGTCCACCCAGTTTACGGACGCCCACCCAGTCCACGGACGTCACCCCCGCGAACGTGAGCACGTCCGTGTTGGATTTCGGATTTCCAACCGGTCAGAGGCCCAGAATTGATGCACGGTTGTGCACAATTGGGTGTCTGCGATGAGAATACTTAAATATCCTCTCGCGAGTATGCCCACTCGTGCATCATGGGAATTGAAGAAACGAGCGACGCGCGCTCCGATTCGGGCGTGACCGGCGCGCTCGCGGAGTACTTCGGCTTCGAGGAGCACGGCACGGACCTCCGGACGGAGGTCCTCGCGGGGCTGACGACGTTCCTGACGATGAGCTACATCGTCGTGGTCAACCCCGACATCCTGGCGCAGGCCATCCAGCTCCAGAACTACTCGGCCGCCCAGACCGAGTCGATGCTGGCGGTCGTCACCCTCATCGCGGCCGCCGTGGCGACGCTGATCATGGCGTTCTACGCGAACCGACCGTTCGCGCAGGCGCCCGGCCTCGGCCTGAACGCGTTCTTCGCGTTCACGGTCGTCCTCGGCATGGGCATCGCGTGGCAGGTCGCGCTCGCGGCCGTCGTCGTGGAGGGTATCATCTTCATCGCGCTCACGGCGATCGGCGCGCGCGAGTACGTCATCCGGCTGTTCCCCGAGCCCGTGAAGTTCGCGGTCGGCACGGGTATCGGCCTGTTCCTCGCCATCATCGGCCTCGAGGCGATGGGCATCATCACGGGGGAGGGCGGCACCATCGTCGCGCTCGCCCCGATCGGCCAGAGCCCGGTCGCCGTCGTCTCGGTCGTCGGGCTGTTCCTCACCTTCGCGCTCTACGCCCGGGGCGTCCCCGGCTCGATCATCCTCGGCATCCTGCTCACGACCGGCATCGGCTACGGCGCCGAGTGGGCCGGCCTCGTCGCGCCCAACACGCTCACCCCCGGAGCGGCCGCGACCACCTACGACATCACGCCGCTCGCCGGCGCCTTCCTCGAGGGGCTCCGCGACATCGAGGCGTTCTCGTTCGCGCTCGTCGTCTTCACGTTCTTCTTCGTCGACTTCTTCGACACCGCGGGCACCCTGACGGGGGTCTCCCAGATCGCGGGCTTCCTCGACGAGAACGGCCACCTCCCGGACATCGACCGGCCGCTGATGGCCGACGCCGTCGGCACCACCGTCGGCGGGATGCTCGGCACCTCGACGGTCACGACCTACATCGAGTCGGCCTCCGGCGTCGAGGAGGGCGGCCGCACCGGGATGACCGCGCTGACGGTCGGGATCCTGTTCCTGGTCTCGCTGGTGTTCGTGCCGGTCGCCGCCGCGATCCCGATGTACGCCTCCCACATCGCGCTGGTCGTCATCGGCGTCGTGATGCTCCAGAACGTGGTCGACATCGACTGGGACGACGTCACCAACGTCGTGCCCGCCGGCCTGACCATCCTCGTCATGCCGTTCGCCTTCTCCATCGCGTACGGCATCGCCGCGGGCATCGTCTCCTACCCCATCGTCAAGCTCGCCGCGGGCGAGCGCGAGGACGTCCGACCCGGCCACTGGATGCTGGCGGCCGCGTTCGTCGTCTACTTCTTCGTCCGGACCAGCGGCGTCCTCCAGGCCAGCGTCTGAGCGTCGCTCGATTCTCGCTCTCCCTTCTCCGCGTCCGCCGGCTTCGCCCCGTGCGAGTCGTTGTCTTGCCGAGAAACAGTTATGTCGTCGCACGTCGATGTACACCTTCGACGATGGACGAATACGAGCGCTCCGAGACCGACGACGGACCGATCGCCAAGATATACTACGCCGACGAGGAGGCGACGAAGGTCGACGCCGCCTTCGTCATCGAGGACTGGGACTGGGTGGTCGGGTTCAACCAGGTCGCCACCGACGAGTACGACTACGTCTCGATCCCGGTCGAGAAGGTCATCGGCGTGATGTCCCCGGAGTACACCTCCTTCTCGCGTAACGGCAGGCGCGTGACCGCCTACGGCGTCGGCGACGAGGAGGCCGCGACCTTCGCCGACCGCCTGCCGGTCTGACCGCCGCGCCCCAATTTTAATCCCCGCCGCCTGCGTGGCATCCGACATGAACCGCCCCTCACTCGACGCCCTCCGCGGGGTTCCGCGCCGGTGGCTGGTTCGGGGCGCGCTCGCGCTGGTCGTGCTGGCGCTGGTCGCGCCCGCCGCCATCTCGGGCGCGACGTTCCTCGTCACGAGCGAGGACCCGACCAACCTCCGGGCGTCGGTCGACGACCCCGCGAACGGCACCACGGTCATCTCCATCCAGGGCTTCCACTTCCAGGGGATGGCCAACGCCAACAAGCCCGCCCGCCTGATCGCGGTCGGACCCCGCGGCGAGGTGCAGTGGGTCCACAACGGCTCGGGGTTCGACGCGCGGTGGTTCTACGACGTCGACCCGCTGCCCGACCGGAACCTGCTGGTGACCGCGACGACGCCGAACGCCACGCTGGTGTACGAGTTCGACCCCCAGACGCGCGAGCGGGTCTGGACCGAGCGCCTTCCCATCCACGACACCCACGACGTCGACCTGATCAACGGCGACCAGCTGCTCGTGGCCAACATGCGCGAACCGGCCCACGGCGACCGCATCTTCGTCTACAACAGGACCACCGACGAGACGGTCTGGGAGTGGGAGTTCGCCGCTCACGGCTACCCCGAGTCGGGCGGCGGCGGCCCGAAGGACTGGACCCACGTCAACGACGTCGACAAGATCGCCGACGGCGAGTACCTGGTCTCGCCCCGGAACTTCGACCAGGTGATCGTGGTCAACCGCTCGACGGACGAGGTCACGATGCAACTGGGCAGCGACGGCAACCACTCGGTCCTCTACGAGCAGCACAATCCCCAGTACCTCCGCGGAGCGAACGGGACGCCCACCGTGCTCGTGGCCGACAGCGAGAACGACCGCATCGTGGAGTACGCCAGGACGGGCGGGAACGCGACGGCGGGCGGAAACGCGACCTCTACCGGGAACGCGACGACCGGCGGCGCCGCGAACGGGAGCGCGTGGACCCGGACCTGGAGCGTCGGCACGCGCGGGCTCAACTGGCCGCGGGACGCCGACCGGCTGCCGAACGGCAACACGCTCGTCGTCGACACCATGCACCACCGCGTCGTCGAGGTGACCCCGACCGGCGACGTGGTCTGGGAGTTCCACGCGCCGTGGGCGCCCTACGACGCCGAGCGCATCACCTACGGCGACGAGGCCGGCGGGCCGACCATGCGCGAACTCGGCGCGACCGGCGACTACGACCTCAGCGGGAGCCGGCTCGCGGTCGGCGGTGACACCAAGACGGTCTCGTTCTGGCTGGCCGCGGCGTTCGAGGGCACGCCGGTGGCCGCCGAGGCGAACCACGCCGCCCGGCTGTGGGCCCACGTCACGCCGTGGATCCGCCCGGTCTGGATGTCGAGCTGGGAGTTCCTCGGCGCGGTGCTCGCGGGCGGACTGGTCGTCGTCTGGGGGCTCGGCGAGGCGGTGTACCAGCGCCGCCGCATCCGGCGGGGCGTCTCCCGGGTCGTCAGCCGAGTGCGCCGGCCTGCGGAGTGAGGAACGGCACCGCGAGGGCGAATTGAAGGGCTTCCGCTCGTTGGAACCTTCTTTCCGGCGCACGCCGGCGCGGCCGGTCAGTGGCCGCGCCGATGCGTGCGAGGGATGAGGGCCGCAGGGAGCGAAGCGACCGAGGACCGCAAGCGGCTGGGGAGGCGCGAGGCCCGCGGTCGCGGTTGCGGGGCTGTGCGGTATATTTGTGCCGGCAGTAGCTAGCTATCTCTTATCCGTCCCCGTTCTGCCACCTTTTGAGTATCTCCGCCGTCTCGCTCCGAACTCTCGTCACGCGCTTCCGGCACCACCACGTTCTTACCCGCGACGTGCCTACGAGCAGACATGGCGAACCTCGAACTGTACGAACTCCAGGGCTGCCCGTACTGCGCGAAGGTCAAGGACAAGCTCGACGAGCTCGACCTCGACTACGAGTCCCACATGGTGCCGAGCTCCCACGCCGAGCGCGACGAGGTCGAGGAGGTCAGCGGCCAGACCGGCGTCCCCGTGCTGGTCGACGAGGAGAACGACGTCGAGGGGATGCCCGAGAGCGACGACATCGTGGAGTACCTCGAAGAGACGTACGGCGACGGCGCGGCGTAGCGACACGCAGCGATTTCCGCTTCTCGCAGTCGAACGGTCCGTGACGAAGTAGCCGCAGGGACTACCGACCGGTAGATTACCCAGAGAGCGATCGTTCGATGGCGAGGCCGCTACGGCGCGGTCACGCCGGCTTCTCGCCGCGCTCGCGGATGAGGTCCCGGAGCTCGTCGGGGTCGTCGATGTCCTCGAGCTCCTCGCGCTCGACCAGGCCGGTGCTGTCGACGCTGTCGCGCTTGGCCTCGTCGACGAAGTAGACCGAGCGCGTCCGGGCGACCTGCCCGATGGAGGACATGATCCGGGCGCGCTTCTCGGCAGCCTTGGTGAACGCCGAGTGGCCGGTCAGCACGTTCTCGTGGCTGTCCTCGTCCTCGCTGACCGTCTTGAACGGCGCGCGGACCGTGGGGTGGACCTCGAAGCCCGCGCGGGTCAGCACCGTGACGATGTGCTCGTCGTCGCGCTCCGGTTCGGGGTCCTCGGGCGTCGGCTCGCCCTCGCGGACCTCCTCGGCGCCGTCGAGCACGTCCACCGGGCTTGTGAGGTCGCCGTCGAACATCTCCTCGAGCTCGAGCGCCACCTCGACGCTGGCGTTCATCCCGTCCTCGTACTTCGAGACGGTGCGCCGCGAGACGCCGAGTTCGCTGGCCAGCCGGCCCAGGCTCCAGTCGCGCTCCTCGCGCTCGTCGCGCAGGACGTCGCCGTCGATGTTGACGTAGAGGCCGCCCGGCGCGGCGTACACCAGCGGCGCCATCCCCTCGACGAACAGTTCCATGGCGGTGTCGGGGCTCAGGACCGGGACGCCGTGCCGGAAGTAGACCACGCCCGGCTCCAGCTCCTCGTCGCGGGTCCGAAGGCCGACGACGACCGGGGTCGCGCTGAGGTACTCCCCGAGCCGCCGCATCTCCAGGCCCGTCTCCCCGTCGAACGCGTCGACGTTCGCCAGTATCTTCAGCAAGAGCAGGTCTGCGCCGCGCCGCGCGGCCACGTCGAAGCTCTTGGGTCGAATCGCGCACCGGTCGCTAACGGTGAACCCCGCGTCCTCCAGCATTGCGGTCACGTTCCCGACCAGTGCAGACCGGGACATATCCGCATGTAAGTGATTCCCCTATATATGCATTGTGACGACCCCACCCCGACGGCTGCTTGCGATTGGCCGGGGAGGGAACGGTAGCTTGATTACAGAAGACGGGGCGGGTCCGAAAGTCGTTAATCCGACACGGCCCTACCCGAGGCAGTGACAGTCATCGGCGTCGACGACACCGACTCCCGCGAGCGCGGGATGTGCACGACCTACCTCGCGGCCCGCCTGGCCGAGCGACTGCGCGACGCGGCCGGCGAGGACGCGACCGACGCCGCGAGCGTCGAGCGCCTGCTGCTCGTGCGGCTCAACCCCGCGGTCGAGCACAAGACCCGCGGGAACGCCGCGCTCGCGGTCCACACCGACGCCGACCCCGACGACGCCCTCCGCGTCGCCCGCGAGGAGATCGACGCGGTCGCCGAGACCGACGACCCCCGGACCAACCCCGGCCTGGTCGTCGCGCCGGGCGACCCCGACGACGTCCCGAACGGGGTCGCCGACTTCGCCCGCGCGGCGGTTCGGGACCACCTCTCGGTCGCGGACGCCGACGATCGCATCGCGGCCGCGGGCTACCGGAGCGCGGGGTGGAAGCTGGGCCGCGGGAAGGTCGGCGCGCTGGCGGCGGTCGGCGCCTGGGCGGCCTTCGGGGCGGGCGAGGACGCGGAGGGCGAGGGCGGCAGCGCGAACGGCGACGCCGGCGACGCGACCGACCCGTGGACCTACGAGTGCATCTCCTACCGCGAGCCCGACCGGGTCGGCGCGCCGCGAGAGGTCGATGCCGAGTCCGTCTTCGAGGCCGCGAACGACGCCTACCCCGCCGCCTGGGACACCGTCGACCGCGAGACCGGCCAACTGGTCTGCGTCCCGCACACGCCCGGCCCCATCCTCCACGGCATCCGCGGCGACGACCCCGATGTCGTCCGCGCGGTCGCCGAGGCCATCGAGAGCGAACCCGTCTCGCGCCGCGCGGTGTTCGTCACGAACCAGGGTACCGACGCCCACCTCCGGGACGCCGCCCTCGCCGACGTCGAGGACGGTCGGGCCTACCGGGTGGACGGGACGGTCGCCGACGCGCCCGAGACCCGACGCGGCGGCCACGTCTTCTTCTCGCTCCGGGACGCCGGGTCGGACCCCGACTCCGGATCGGCGAACTCCGACTCCGAATCGGCGAACTCCGACTCCGGCGCGGAACTCCGGTGCGCCGCCTTCGAGCCCACCAAGCGCTTCCGGGACCGGGTCCGGGCGCTCCGGCCCGGCGACCGCATCACGGCCTGCGGGGAGGTGTCGGACGGGACCCTCAAGCTGGAGAAGTTCGCGGTGCGCGAGCTGGACCGGACCGAGCTCGCCACGCCCGACTGCCCGGAGTGCGACCGGTCGATGGAGAGCGCGGGCGCCGGCCAGGGCTACCGGTGCCGGGACTGCGGGACGACCGCGCCGGGGAAGGTCGAGCGCGCGGTCGACCGAGAACTGGCGGTCGGCTGGTACGAGGTGCCGCCCGAGGCTCGCCGGCACATCGCGAAACCGCTGGTCCGGGGCGGGTTCGACGCGCCGGTCCACCCCGAGAAGTAGTCAGCCGAGCGCGTCCAGTGCCGACGCCACGCGGTCGCGGACGTGCGGTCGGAGGTCGTGCTCGTCGGCGGCCAGTTCGTCCGCGTCGAAGAATCGGACCTCGGTCGCGTCCGTTCCGGCCGAGGGCTCGCCGGCCGTCTCGGACGCCCGGACGGCGAACCCGACGTTGAGCACGTACTTCTCCCCCGTCGAATCGAGGAGGTCGGTCTCGACGAGCGTCAGGTCCTCGGGGGCGACCGACACGCCCGCTTCCTCGCGGAGTTCGCGGGCGGCGCCGACCCGCGGGTGCTCGTCGGCCTCGAGGTGACCGCCGGGGACCGTCCACTCGCCGGCCCCCGGCGGGGCCGCCCTGCGGACGAGCAGCGCCGACTCGTCGCGGACGACGGTCACGTCGGCTCCCGGCGTGGGGTTGTGGTACACGACGCGCTCGCAGGCGGGACAGTATCGGCGCTCGCGGTCGTCCGTCCGACGGTCCGCGAGTTCGCCGCCGCAGTACGGACAGTAGTCGGCGACCTCCTGCGTCATCTGTCGACTCATCGAAGTATCCGCTCATAGGCGTTACTGAATCGCCGAGAAGACCTCCGCCCCTCCTACCCCAGCCGCTCCCACGCCTTCTCGAAGCGCTCGCCGTGCGGCGGGTGGAACGCCTCGCCGGTCCGGGCGAACGACTCGGGGGTGAACCAACCCACGTCGGCCACCTCCGGACCGGCCGCCGGTTCTCCCTCGGTCGCCTCGCGCCGGACAGCGAACCCGATCGAGACGATGCGCTTGCCCTCGAACTGGTCGGCCGCGAACGTGTCGAGCAGGACGAGGTCGTCCGGGTCGACCCGGACGCCGGTCTCCTCGCGGAGCTCGCGGGCGGCCGCCTCCCGCGGCGACTCCTCCAGTTCGAGGTGGCCGCCGGGGACCGCCCAGTCGCCGACCCCGGGTTCGACCGCGCGCTCGGTCAGCAGCACGCCCGCGTCGCCGACCACCGCGACGCCCGCGGTTGGCGCGGGGTTGCGCCAGACGACCCGGTCGCAGTCGGGGCAGTACTTTCGCTCGCGCCCCTCGATTTCCCGTGCGGCGAGTTCGGTCCCGCACTGCGGGCAGTAGGTCGCCGGGTAGGTGGTCATCGAGCGTCGGCCCCCGTCACGATTTCAGCCCGCTCCCGGTCAGCGGAACGACCACGTCGTCGTCCGCGTCCAGCACCCCGCGCTCGCGGTAGGCGGCCACGGCGGCCGGCGCGACCGCCGAGGTCGGTTCCACGTAGAAGCCGGCGCGGCGCAGCCGGTCGAGCGCGGCGTCGACCGGCTCCTCGTCGAGGGCGATGGCGTCGCCGCCGGTCTCCTCGACGGCGTCGAGGATCTGGTCCTTCCGGACCGGGTCGACGATCTGGATGCCGTCGGCGGTCGAGTTGTCGCCGTCGGCCGCCTCGGCGCCGTGCAGTTCCGCCGCGATAGGTGCGTAGCCGGCGGCCTGCGCGCCGAGCAGCGTCGGCATCTCGTCGGTCCAGCCGGCCTCCTTCAGGGCGCGGAAGCCGCGGTAGGCGCCGAGGAAGAGGGTGCCGTGGCCCAGCGGCGTGACCACGGCGTCCGGCACGTCCCAGCCGCGCTGGGCCGCGACCTCGAAGGCGACGGTCTGGGTGCCCGCGAAGAACGCGGGGTTCCAGGCGTGGCTGGCGTACCAGCCCGCCTCGTCGGCTGACTCGACGGCTTCGATGCAGGCGTCGGTCACGTCCTGCCGGGTCCCTTCTACCTGCACGGGCGTGGCGCCGACGCGCTCGATGGCCGCCAGCTTCGATTCCTTGGCGTCGGCCGGCACGTAGATGTCGGCGTCGACGCCGGCCCGGGCGGCGTACTGGGCGATGGCGGCCCCGGCGTTGCCCGAGGAGTCCTCGACGACCTTCCGGACGCCCAGTTCGGCGGCCCGCGAGAGGGTCGCGGTCGCGCCGCGGTCCTTGAAGCTCCCCGAGGGGAAGACGTACTCCAGCTTGAACCGGACGTTCGCGTCCCAGTCGCCGGCGGAACCCGAATCACCTTCGGCGTCGACCAGCGGCGTGAATCCCTCGCCGAGCGTGACGCGGGGCGAGACGGGCAGGAACTCCTCGAAGGCCCACAGCCCCTTCCGGGTGTCCAGTTCCGCGAAGTCGGGCGCGGGGCCCTCGGGGAGCGGTCGCTCGGCGAACTCCAGCGGGCGGCCGCAGTCGCAGCGCCACGGTTCGTCCGGGCCGGCGTCGTAGCGCCGGCCGCAGTCCGGGCAGGCGAGGTCGGTCGGCATGTCCGTCAGTGCCGCAGCCACGAACCAATAGTTGTCGAAGGGAGCGCGCTATCGCCGGTCAGAACTCGTCGACGTCGGTCCCGACCGAGCAGACGTACTCGCCGGTCGCGACCTGCGGGAGCCGGCGCGAGCGCCAGAAGATGCCCCTGTCGTCGGCGGTCACCTCGGCCTTGAGCTGGCCGAACGGGTCGGTCACCTCGAAGACGACGTCGCCGACCTCCACCCGGTCGCCCAGGTCCTTCCGGAACCGGACCAGCCCGCCCGAGGGCGCGCCGTAGCGGTCGAAGCTCGTGGCGCGGGTCTGGGGCCGGAGGTCGACGTCGCCGTCGAGGAACCCGTAGTACCGCAGCACGTTGAACAGCCCCTCGACGCCGTACCGGATGCTCTCCTCGTTCCAGCCGACGCAGCCGCCCAGCTCCGGGTCGACCGTCGGGATGCCCTCGTCCGGGCCGACGCGGGCGAGCTGGCCCTCCGGGCCCTTCTGGTCGAGCACGTGGCCGCAGCCGAACACCTTGGCGAGCTCCAGACACTCGTCGTGGAGGCGGTGGCGCTGGCCGCACCGGACCCGGACCTCGTTGAGCATCCGGCTCGTCGACCCCTGGTGGAGGTCCAGAATCAGGTCCGCGCGGGTGGCCGCCTCGAAGGTGGCGGCCGCGATGCGCTCGCTGGAGGTCCCCGACTCGTCGCCGGGGTAGGTGCGGTTCATCTTGGTGTCGTCGATGGGGTTGCGGTGCTCGGCCACCTGGAACGCGTGGTAGTTGACGATTCCGGTGACCAGTATCGTGCCGGAGAGGTCCTCGGGCGAGATGCGCGGAATCGCCCGCTGTATCACGCCGAGCCCGTTGAGTTCGTCGCCGTCGCTGACCGCCTGGACGTACAGCGTCGGGCCGTCCTCAGCGCCGTTGACCACCGCGACCGGCAGGCCGAACTCGCCGCCGTCGCGCGTTTCGCCGACCTGCAACCGCCCGGTGTCGACCTCGCCGGGCGCGGCACTCGCCGTTCCGAGCGTCGTCATTACCCATAACCGACGGCTACACGCCCTTTAGCGGTTCGGTCTGACCGTCGCCGGAGTTGCTCCGTCGACGTTGAACCGACCTCGAGATGCGCAGGCACGCGAGCCACCGAGCCTCCGGTCGGACGAGACCTCGAACCCACGGTCGGACGAACCTCCGAACTTCCGGTCGGACGAGCCACCACTGGTATGTCCGCTCGCGTGGTAGCCGAACGCACACTATGGCGGGGGACCAGTCAGCCGAGATCACGTTCAACGGGGCCGAGACCGACGTCGTGCTGGACGCGCTCCGGCGCCACGAACCGGGGGCGACCGACGCCACCGAGGACGAGCTCGACGACCTCGAATCCCGGTTCGACCGCGACCTCGACGACGCCGAGAACGCGACCGTCGAGCTGAACCGGGGCGACGCGACCGTCGTCCTCTCGGCGCTCAACGAGTCGGAGGTGCTCGCCGACGAGCGCGACACCGAGCGCATCGCGTCGCTCCGCGAGCGACTCGCCGAGGAGTTCGACCTGGAGGACGACCGGCCCGAGCCGGCCGAGCCGATGGAGGACGAGCAGTACTCCGGCGGGACGTAGCGCCGGGGTCCGGCGACGGCGGGCTCGCCGACGCGAGCGCCTCGCCGGCGCGTCCCGTCGGCCGCCGCGACCTCCGGAGCCGTCCCCTGTCGTCCGTAGACGAACGTAGCGCCGTCACCCCGGGAGTTTTGTCGGTCGGTTTCCACCTCCCGCACATGGCGACCGACCGCGAGCGCGCCGACCCCTTCGCGGCGTTCCGGCAGTTCTTCGCGCTGGAGCGGGACGTCCTGGTGCTCTCGCTGGCGATGTTCGCGTTCAGCCTCGGCTTCCAGATGACCGGCCGGTACATGGGCCGGTACCTGGGCGTCCTCGGGGCGAGCAGCCTGGTCATCGGCCTCTACGGGAGCCTCGGCAACCTCATCGGCGCGGTGTACCCCTACCCGGGCGGGGCGCTCTCGGACCGCGTCGGCTCGCGGACCGCGCTGACCGCGTTCGGGCTGGCCTCGACGCTGGGCTTCCTGCTGTGGTTCCTCGCGCCCGAGTTCGACGTCCTGCCGGTTCCGGGCTGGGCGTGGATCTTCGTCGGCCTGCTGCTCGCGCAGGCCTGGAAGTCGTTCGGCCTCGGCGCGACGTTCGCCATCGTCAAGCAGAGCGTCCCGCCCGCGGAGCTGGCGACCGGGTTCGCCAGCACCGAGACGTTCCGCCGGACCGCGTTCCTGCTCGGCCCGCTGATCGCGGCCGGGCTACTGGCGATGTACGAGTTCGCGGTGGGCTTCCGCTACGTGCTGGCGGTCGCGGCCGGGTTCGGCCTGCTGGCGACCGTCGCCCAGCACCTGCTGTACGACGCCTCCCGGGACTCGCTCGGCAAGGAGTTCGAGGGCGTCGCCCAGATTATAGACGACCTCCGGGGGATGCCGGCAGTGCTCCGGCCCCTGCTCGTCGGCGACACCCTCGTCCGGTTCGCCAACGGGATGGTGTACGTCTTCGTCGTGCTCGTGGTGACCCAGTACCTCGAAGTGAGCGCGACCCTCCCCGTCGCCGGCTATCTCGGCCCCGACGCCTTCTTCGGGGTGCTGCTCGCGGTGGAGATGGCGGTCGCGCTGGTCGTGATGATCCCGGTCTCGAAGGCGGCCCGGCGGGTCGGCCTCAAGCCGGTCGTCGCGCTCGGCTTCGTCGTCTACGCGGTGTTCCCGGCGCTGCTGGTCAACGTGCCCGCCGACGGCCTGACGGTCGCGGGCGTCCACCTCTCGGAGACCGCGCTGGTCACCGCCCTGTTCGCGGTCTCGGGGCTGCGGTTCGCCGGGCTGCCCGCCCACAAGGCGCTCATCGTCGGCCCGGCCGAGGAGGACGCCGGCGGCCGGGTGGTCGGGTCGTACTACCTCGCGCGCAACGCCGTCGTCGTCCCGAGCGCGGCGGTCGGCGGGTGGATCTACGGCTTCTCGCCGCCGCTGGCGTTCGGGCTGGCGACCGTCGTCGGCCTGGCCGGGACGGGCTACTTCCTCGTCTTCGGGAAGGAGCTCCCGGCGTACCGGTGAGGGTTGTCGCTCGGGTCCTACTCTCCGGAGCGCTCCGCGTCCCCTTCGAACCCGCTGCCCGCCCGCGACAGCGCCTCCCTCGTCTCCGCGGCGAGCCGCTCGGTCAGCTCCGCGGCCGAGACCACCGACTCCGTGAGGCCGGCGCTCTGGCCGGCGTACAGCGGGAGCGCCTCGACGTCGCCGGTCGTCCCCGGGACCGCCAGCGAGTCCTGGTAGCGCACGACGGGCTCGCCGCCGGGGGTCTCGGCGACGACCTCGCCCTCGCCCGGTCGCTCGCCGCGGGGCGGGCCGCCCGCCGCCTCCCAGTCGTCGACCGTGGCGTTCCGGAGGACGCGGTGGGGCACGTCGGGCCACCCCTCGTCGAACAGCGTCCCGTAGTAGGTGTCGGTCTCGGCGGCGTCGACGACGCGCTCGCGGTACCGGTCGTGGACCCGGGCCTCCGCGGTCGCCACGAACCGGGTGCCCAGCCACGCCGCGTCGGCCCCGAGCGTCAGCGCCGCGGCGATGCCCCGACCGTCCGCGATGCCGCCGGCCGAGACCACCGGGACGTCGACCGCGTCGACCGCGCGGGGGACCAGCGGCATGGTCGCGACCTCGCTCTCGACGTGGCCGCCGGCCTCCCAGCCCTGGGCGACCACCGCGTCCGCGCCGGCCCGTTCGGCTTCGCGGGCGGCGTCGGCGCTCCCGACCGACTGGAGGACGACGCCGCCGGCGTCGCGGACGCGCTCGACGTGGTCGTCGGCCGGGCCGAACGAGAAGGAGACGACGTCGACGCCCTCGCCGAGACAGGCGTCGAGGTGGTCCCCGGTGGAGACCGTCTTCGCGTCGTCGTCCAGCACGACGTTCACGCCGAACCGGCCGTCGGTCAGGCGGCGCGTCTCGCGGACGACCTCGCGGGTCTCCTCCGGGCTGCGCCACGTGATCGCGAGCATCCCGAGTCCGCCGGCGTCCGCGACCGCGGCGGCGAGTTCGGGACAGGTCGCGCTCCCGATCGGCGCCTGGACGATCGGCACGTCGAGGTCGAGCAGGTCGGTGAACCGGGTGTCGAGCGGGGCCATCTCTCGGTCGGAGCTACCGCGACCGGCCGGAAAAAACGCCGGGTCGTCGGCCCGCCGGCGCGCTGTCGCCGGAGCGGCGAGTGTCGCCCGCCGACCCGGCCGTCGCGAGGCCGCCGACCGAGCGAGCGCCGGGTTGGAAGTCACCCCTCGGCGCTCGGCCGGCCGTCCGCGACGAGCGGGTCCCCTTGGGGACGCCACAGGTCCGGTCCTCGGCCGTTGGAAAACGGCCGCCTGCATGCGATTTTCTCCGATCCGGTTCGTACTCATTACACTGTTCCGACGTAAATATAACATGGCTGGCCATGAGGTGTTTATGCCCAAACGTCTTCTACTACCAACCGGGAGCGGCGCGATGCTCCCGTGATTCCAATGTCAGCAGGACAAGACGAAGGCGGTAACGAGATGCAGGACGAACTGGAAGCGATGGCCATCTGGGAGTCGCACCTCGAGCGCGCCGCCGACAAGTGGAAGCAGGGCGTCACCGAGAGCCAGGACGACTACCGACGCGGCCTGGCCAACTTCCTCGGGGTCTCCGAGAACGACATTTCGCAGAACGTCTCTCACCGCTGGGACGAGAGCGTCGAGCAGATGAGCCCCGAGGAGTTCCGCCAGTCCATCGAGGGCGAGGGCGCCGACTGGCTGGTCAACCTCTACGAGGGCGTAACCGGCAACCAGGCGCCCGACCGCGTCCAGCAGGCCGCCGAGCAGATCGAGCAGGAGCTCCAGACCCGAGCCAGCGACGACGCCTCGGGCGAAGAGCTCATCAGCCACGTCCGCGAGGAGATCCGCCAGCGCGCCCACCAGACCCACGGCGACACGCAGACCCAGCAGCAGGGATAGCGCCCGACTCTCGGAACCGCCGCAGCCGGGACGCCTTCCCCGAGGTCTCCGGTTCCGCGACCGCCGGTTCGCGGTGACGGCCCCCGAACCGACGCACCTTTTGTTCGGCCGCGGCAACGTCCGCGCATGTCCGGGAACGTCCCCGAGCGACCGCGGGCGAACTTCGCGGCGGCGCTGAACGTCCGGCGGAACGCCGTCCGCGGGTTCGCGTTCAGTCTGCTGTTCACCGCGGCGGTGCTCGCGCTGTTCGTCTTCGTCCCGGGGACGAACCGCCCGGTGGTGTACTACCTGGGGCTCGGGTTCGTCCTGGCCGCGGCGCTCGGCGCGCTGACGACGACGGTGCTGACGCTGCTGTCGGCCTACCGCCTCGCCCGGGAGACCGACCTCGACTAGCCCGCTCGCGGCGATTTCCGTGCGACGACGGCTCCGACAAATCCTGGAATCCCGGCTCCGCGCGGCGATACCGATTCTAATGAGTCAAATCTGTTAAATTAAACATTTAATACGAATCGGCGTCACCCTCGGGCCATGCGCGAGTACCTCTACCTGAGCGCCGCCATCGCCGCCGAGGTCACCGGGACGACCGCGCTCAAGTTCTCCGACGGGTTCTCGAACCCGCTGCCGTCGCTGGTCGTCGTCGCCGGCTACCTCGGCTCGTTCTACCTGCTGAGCCTCACGCTCCAGGAGCTCCCCATCGGGCTGGTGTACGCCACGTGGTCGGCGGTCGGCATCGTGGCGGCCGCCCTCGTCGGCGTCGTCCTGTTCGAGGAGTCGGTCGACGCGGCCGGGCTCGCGGGGATGGCGCTGATCATCGCGGGCGTCGTCGTGCTGAATCTGCTCTCGGAGTCGTACTCGCCGGCCCACTGAGCGCCGCCGAACCGCGTCGGCGGCCCGGACCCCGCCCTCGATTCCGCGGCGCCGCTATCGGCCCGACTCCGCGGAGTACTCGTCGCCGGTCAGCTCCGCCAGCCGCTCGGCGCCCGACCGGGTCCCCTTGGCGATGAACACGTCGCCGGCCCGCAGTTCCGTGTCGGGGCCGGGCTGGATGACCCAGTCGCCGCCGCGCTCGCCCCGGTCGTCGCCCGGGCGCCGGACCGCGATGACCCGCATCCCGGTCTCGGTCTTGACCTCGCGGGCGCCCAGGGTCACGCCGTCGAACTCGCTGCCCGGCGCGACCGTCAGCCGGACGATGACCTCGTCGCTCTCCTCGACGGCCTGCTCGACGACCGGGTGGGTGCCCAGCCCCCGGAGCACGCCCTCGCTGATCTCGACCGCGGCGTCGCTGACCACCTCCGTGGCGTTGGCGAGGTGGACCAGCCCCCGGAGCGAGACCGGGTCCTCGACCCGGGCGGCCGCACGGAGGGTCCAGGCCTCGAACCGCGACTGGAGCGCGTCGACCTCGGCCTCGAGCTCCACGACCTCCTCGGCGACCGCCGCGCTGTCGAAGAGCACGCTGCCGTACGCGAGGTCGACCGCGAGCTCGCTGATGTTCTTCATCAGCACGATGGAGTCGACCGCGCGCTCGAGGTCCTCGATGCCGGGCTCGGGCGGCTCGGGCGGTTCGTAGTCCGCGCCGGTGGCCCACCGATACACCTCCGCGATGCCGTCGTCGGGGCCCCGCAGGAGGACGGTGTCGCCGGCCTCCAGCGCGGTGTCGCGGTCGGGGTTGGTGATCCAGTCGTCCCCCCGGTGGATGGCGATGACCCGCACCCCGGTCTCGGTCTCGACGTTGGCCGCGCCCAGCGTCCGGCCCGCGAGCTGCGAGTCGGGGGCGACCTCGGCGCGGACGAGCGTCTCGACCGCCTCGGGGAGCGCGGCCCGCATCGCGTCGGGCAGCCCGATGTCCTCGAGGACGACCTTGGCGATGTCGCCGGCGGCGTCGCTGATCTTCTCGGCCGCGCCGACCACGCCGAGCACCGGCGCGAGCTGCTCGGCGTCCTCGGGGTTCCTGGCGGCCATCAGCAGGCTCATCCGGGCCCGCATCTGGAGCACGTCCATCCGGGCCTCGAGGTCGAGCACCTCCCGGGCGATGTCGTCGCTCCCGTTGAGCACGGCGGAGAACGACAGGTCGATGAGGAGCTCGGCGGTGTCCTTCATCTCCGACAGCACCGCCTTGACGCTGACGGGTTCGTACGTCACCTCGCCGCCCGTCCGGTCCATGGCGTGGAGTTGTGCGTCTCGGGATAAAAACGTTCGTAGCCGACCGCCCGGCCCCGACTCCTCGGAACCGAGAGGAAAGATAATGCTTTTCCGGTCCTGCCGAGAAGTATCAGGGTATGTCAGACGAGGTCAAGAAAGGGCTGGAGGGCGTCGTCGTCGCAGAATCGGGACTCAGCTTCATCAACGGCGACGAGGGACGCCTCATCTACCGCGGCTACGAGATCGAGGACCTCGCCCGGAACGCCAGCTACGAGGAGGTGCTCTACCTGCTCTGGCACGGCGAACTCCCCACGCGCGACGAGCTCGAGGAGTTCTCCGCGTCGATGGCCGCCGAGCGCGCCGTCGACGACGACGTGCTCGACACGGTCCGGAAGCTCGCGGAGGCCGACGAGCAGCCGATGGCCGCGCTCCGGACCGCGGTGTCGATGCTCTCGGCCTACGACCCCGACGACTCCGAGGCCGACCCCACCGACCGCGAGGTCAACCTCCGGAAGGGCCGGCGCATCACCGCCAAGATGCCGACCATCGTGGCGGCGTTCAAGCGCATCCGGAACGGCAACGACCCCGTCGAGCCCCGCGAGGACCTGAGCCACGCCGCCAACTTCCTCTACATGCTCAACGACGAGGAGCCCGACGACGTCCTGGCCGAGACGTTCGACATGGCGCTGGTGCTCCACGCCGACCACGGCCTGAACGCCTCGACGTTCTCCTCGATGGTGACCTCCTCGACCCTGTCCGACCTCCACAGCGCCATCACCAGCGCCATCGGGACGCTGGCCGGCCCGCTCCACGGCGGCGCCAACCAGAACGTCATGAAGATGCTGAAAGAGCTCGACGAGAGCGGCAAGGACCCCAAGACGTGGGTCGACGACGCCCTGGAGCGGGGCGACCGCATCATGGGCTTCGGCCACCGGGTCTACAACGTCAAGGACCCCCGCGCGAAGATCCTCGGCGAGAAGAGCGAGGAGCTCGGCGAGGCCGCCGGCGACACCAAGTGGTACGAGATGTCGGTCGAGATCGAGGAGTACATGCAGAACCACAAGGGCCTGGCGCCCAACGTCGACTTCTACTCGGCGTCGACCTACTACCAGATGGGCATCCCCATCGACCTCTACACCCCCATCTTCGCGATGTCGCGGTCCGGCGGCTGGATCGGCCACGTGCTCGAGCAGTACGAGGACAACCGGCTCATCCGGCCCCGCGCGAAGTACACCGGGTCGGAGCACGAGGACTGGGTCCCGCTCGACGAGCGGTAAGACGGCGAACAGCCCTACCGCGAGCGAACGCTGTGAGCGAGCGGACCGAGGGAGGACCACCGGGACGACCGACGGCTTTTGATCAACCTTTTGCCAGCGACGGAGCGAGCGAAGCGAGCGACGAGCGCAGCAAAAGGTTGCGGACGACCGCCTCATCCGGCCCCGCGCGAAGTACACCGGGTCGGAGCACGAGGACTGGGTCCCGCTCGACGAGCGATAAGACGGCGAACAGCCCTACCGCGAGCGACCCGCGACGCCGGCCAGCTACCCCCGACCCGCGACGCCCGGTCGTTCTCGAACGGAACGACCCGTCGTTCGGTTCACCGCCCGGTCGCGGAGCGCGGCGACGTGGACCTCGCCGTCGCCCTGCCGCGTCGCGTACTCTATCTCGTAGACGAGCGTCGAGTTCTCGACCTCCAGCGACACCTGCGTGACGCTCGACGCCGTCACGCTCTCGTTCCGGACGGCCTCGACGGCCTCGACCGCCGAGCGCATCGCCGAGACGTTCCGGGTCCGGTTGACCGGCAGGAGCGCCTCGGACGCCCCGCCGCCGAGGACGCTCCCGTCCTCGACCCGGCGTACCGCGCCGGTCGCGACGTGGACGTCGACCTCGAACCGCGCCCCGTCCGCGCGCAACACCTCCACCTCCCACACCGGCGTCCCGTCGTTGCGCTCGCGCTCCACGCCGATGGCCGTGCCGTTCGTCGCGTTCTGGGCCGCGACCATCGCGTCGACCGCGGTCGCGTTCCGGGCCGCGTCCGTCGCCGATGCGGGGCGCGCCGAGATCTCTCCGGTCGCGGTGGACGCGACCGCAGGGGTCGCCGCCGCGACCGGTGGTCCCACCACGAGCAGGAGTACGAGTCCCAGTCCGAACAGTCGATTGCGTGTCATTCCGTTCACCGGCCTCGATTGTCGATAGTGGCCCGGACTCCTGCAAAGTAGTGGCGGCCGCGCGGCCTCGCTCCGGGCTCGCACCCGTTCGGCGCTCCCTCGCTCGTACATCGTGGCTTCCCCCGCTCGTGCATCGTGGCGGTCGCCTCCGCGGCCCAGTCGCCCCGCCGGAACCACGCGCCGCCGGCCCAGCGTCGTCCAGACGTAGTCGCCGAGGATGCCGGCGTAGGCGCCGGCGACGCCGAAGCCGAGGCCCACGCCGACCAGCCACGAGTTCCCGAACATGACCATCCGACCGTGAACATAACCATCCGACCGTGAACAGGCCCGTCCCGGGGTGCGCGCGACGAGCGGGGTCCGGACGTCGCCGCCGCCCCGGAGCGACGTACGGAGTCCCCGTCCGTGGGCGCGACGTCGAGTGGACCGGAACGCGCAAGCCGGTCGGCGTCCCAGGGTGGCGCATGGACGTCTTCGTCTACGGGACGCTGACCGACCCCGGGCAGGTGGCCCGCGTCGTCTCGGCGTTCGAGTTCCGCGGCGACGCCGTCCTGGCCGGACTCCACCGCGTCGACGGCGAGTATCCCACGCTCGCACCGGGCGGGACGGCGGCGGGGCGCGTCCTCCGGACGCCCGAGGTCGAGGCGCTCGACGCCTACGAGGGGGTCGACGCCGGCCTGTACGTCCGGGTGCCGGTCCCGCTGGTCGGCGGCGAATCGGAAGCGGACTCCGACGGCGAGTCGGCGCAGCGCGTCGACGTGTACGTCGGCGACCCGGACCGGCTTGGCGCCGACGTCGAGTGGCCGGGCGAGGCGCCGTTCTCCGACGCGGTCGAGCGATTCTGTCGCGAGAACGAGGTCGTAGTTCAACTGCGACCGCGATAACGGCCAATAGGTTTATATGATGAACGCAACGTGTGCCGTCCGTCAGACGAGCGTCTCATCACGCCGCTGTCCTGTACTTTCACTTTCACCGCGTCCACCGGGGCTTTAAGTCCCTCCCCTGCGACTCTCCGAGTGCGCGTCACACGCTTCGCGCCCACTTCCCCTTTCCCCCTGTTCCAGGACGGACAGCGTCGACTCCGGAGACGCCGCGGGTCGGACGCCGACCGCCTGCGGGAGTGGTTTCAGTTGAAAAAGGGTTAAAGAGATACCCGGATTAGAGTGCGGTATGATAGATCTCTCGGACGTCCTCGACGCCCGCGTCCGCGTCGAGGAGACGGCGCGGCGGACGCCGCTCGACTACTCCCATACCTTCTCGGACATGACCGGCGCGGAGGTCCACCTCAAGCTGGAGACGTTCCAGCGCACGGGGTCGTTCAAGATCCGCGGGGCGACCAACCGGATCGCGACCCTCTCGGACGACGAGGCGGCCGCGGGCGTCGTCACCGCGAGCGCGGGCAACCACGCCCAGGGCGTCGCGCTGGCCGCGACCCGGAGCGGCGTCGACGCGAAGATCGTGATGCCCGAGAACGCGCCCATATCGAAGATCGAGGCGACCCGCGACTACGGCGCGACGGTCGTGCTCCACGGCGACGACTACAACGAGGCCCAGGCGAGGGCCCACGAGATCGAGCGCGAGGAGGGCCGGACCTACGTCCACGCCTTCGACGACGAGCTGGTAATGGCCGGCCAGGGGACCATCGGCCTGGAGATCATCGAGGACCTCCCCGAACTCGACACGGTCGTCGTCCCCATCGGCGGCGGCGGGCTCATCGCGGGCATCGCGACCGCCGTCAAGAAGCAGAAGCCCGCGGCCCGCGTCGTGGGCGTCCAGGCCGAGGGCGCCGCCAGCGCGGCCGAGTCGCTCCGGAAGGGGGAGGTCCACACCCTCGACGCGGTCGACACCATCGCGGACGGCATCGCCACCCGGAGCGTCGGCGGCAAGCCCTTCGAGGTCATCGAGGAGCGGGTCGACGAGGTCGTCACGGTCTCGGACTCCGAGATCGCGGTCGCGGTCACCCATCTGCTCGAACGCGCCAAGACGCTCGTGGAGGGCGCGGGCGCGGTTCCGCTGGCGGCCCTGCTGTCGGGCGCCATCGAGTACGAGGCCGACGAGGTAATCGTCCCGGTGCTGTCGGGCGGCAACATCGACATGAACACGCTCACGACCGTCATCATGCGCGGGCTGGTCGAGACCGGCCGGTACGTCAAGCTCCGGACCGTGCTCAAGGACCGGCCGGGCGCGCTCGACGACCTCATCGACATCATCTCGGCCCGGCGGGCCAACATCTACGGCATCCAGCACGACCGGACCTCCCGGGACATCGCGATGAACGCCGCGGAGGTGGAACTCGACCTCGAGACCCGCGGCCAGGCCCACGTCGAGGAGCTGCTGGCCGCCCTCCGCGAGGAGGGGTTCGACGTCGCGGTGCTGGCGTAGGACGGGCCCGGTGCCCCCGGCCGAGAGCGGGGTTGCCCAGGTTTAAGTTACAGCGCGTGAACAAAGCGATATGAAGCGCATCATCAGCACCCAGGACGCGCCGGAGGCGGTCGGCGCGTACAGCCAGGCGACGACGAACGGCGACGTGGTGTTCACCGCGGGCCAGATCCCGATGACGCCCGACGGCGACCTGCTCGACGACGAGGAGATCGCGGTCCAGACCCGCCAGAGCCTCGAGAACGTCAAGGCCATCCTCGAGGAGGAGGGCCTGACGATGCAGGACGTGCTGAAGGTCACCGTCTTCCTCGACGACATCGACGACTTCGACGAGATGAACGACGCCTACCGGGAGTACTTCCAGGACAACCCGCCGGCCCGGAGCGCCGTGGAGGCCGGCGGCCTCCCGAAGGGCGTCGGCGTCGAGATCGAGGCCATCGCCGCGAACGACTGACACTGTCGGCTGTAAGTACGTAAAATCCCAACTATGCTCGTTTCACGGACTTGTACGGCATCTCTGGGCGACCCTCGGGTCGTCGAATTACAGCCGACAGCATGAGATGACGCTGGAGCTGGGTCCGGTCCGCCCGCGCGTGAAGGCCAGCGTCCTCTGGGGCGTGGTCGGCCTGCTCACCTTCCTGGTCGCGCTCCAGGGCTACGAACTCGCGACGGGGTACCGCTACCCGGTCGCGGTCAAGGCCGGCGTCGCGCTGGCGGTCGGCGTCGGCGCGACCGGCCTCTCGTACCTGGTCGAGGGGCGGCTGTTCGCGTAGAAAGGAAGATTTAAACGCGGGACGGGACTACGAATCACCGCGGGCCGGGATGGCCGAATGGCAAAGCGCACGCCTGGAAAGCGTGTCCCCTTACGGGGTTCTGGGTTCAAATCCCAGTCCCGGCGTCTTCTCTGCGAACACCACGGCGAGCAGCCCGTCTGCTCGCCAACTCCGTGAGCGGAGATCGCCACCGGGCTGGATTTGAACCCCTGCCAGTCACAGCCCCTGCAGCGAGCGAAGCGAGTGAGCAGGACTGTCTGGCTCCGGGTTCAAATCCCAGTCACGGCGCTTTCAGCCGCTCACCGCTCGTCGTCGAACGTCGAGTCCGGCAGTCTTCTCACGTCGGCTACATAACCGCAGTTCGGTAAGCGGCGCTACAGAAATATAGTTCAGATTACAGTTATGGGCGCGGCGGCCCTCCGTCTATCTGTGATGAGATCCGAACTGCCCCACGACCCGCCGCGGCACCGCGACCCGGCCTACACGCGCGGCGTCGGCGCTTCGCTGCTGGCGTCGGCGCTGCTGGCGCTGGCGATAGTCGTCACAGTAGTGGCCCTGAGCTACCCGACCCTCACTGCGGGGACCGCGGTGCTCGCCGCCGCCGCGCTGCTGACCGCGCGGACCGCCCGCCGCGCTCGCCGGACCCGCCGGCGTACCGGTCGCATCACGGTCTGCGTTCCGAAGACCGGTCTCTGCGTCCAGGTCTGATCCCGTCGCCGCTGGCGGCCGCGGCCCTCCGCGCTCCTTTAAGTGCCTCTGGCGACAAGGGGTAGATACGAGGAAGATTCTCCGGAGCCTGATCCCGCCGAGCCGCGGGTCTCCGACCTGTTCTGCGTCGGTCAGTCCGCGCGCAGCCCCATCTTGAGCGCGCGCTCGGCGACGTTCCCGCCGTGCTCGGCCGTCCTGTCGAGCGCGTCCATGACGAGCGCCGCGTGGTAGGGGTCGACCTCGTCGGCGTCGAACGGGGGCCGCGCCGGCAGGTCGAGGTCGTCGGCGAGGGCCTCCCGCCGGTCGAGCGCGTCGTAGGCGGTCTCGGGGGCGCGGCCGTTGATGGTGGCCTCGACCGCGCGCTCGACCACCCGGCGGGAGTCGCGGGCGTAGTCCGACAGCGCCGACGCGGCCGCCCCGGTCGGCGGGTCGTCGAGCTCCCGCGCGACGGCCGCGACGCGCTCGGCGCAGGACGCGACGCCGACGAGCTCGCGGGCGATGGCGAAGTAGTCCAGCGCGGTCCGTCGGTCGACGTCGGGTCGGTTCGGGCCAGGGGGTAGCCCGACTCGGCGCTCGACGCACCGCCCGACCAGCGCGAACTGGCGGGCGACGTCGTCGGACTGGCGGGCGACCTCCCGGGCGCGGTCGGCGTCGCCGTCGAGAACCGCGCCGGTCGCGGTCCGGTGCATCGAGAGCGCGACGTACCGCAGGTTGAGCACCGTCTGGCCGATCGCGAGGTCGCCCGAGCGCCGCACGCCCCGGAAGGCGACGCGGTCGGCCGTCTCTTCGGCGACCTCCAGCCCGACGAGGTCGCCCGCGGCGGCGGTCATCGCCCGGCGCTCGGCCGACGAGAACCGGTCGTCGGTCCGCAGCGCGAACCGGTCGGCGCCCGCGAGGTAGAGGGCCGCGACCGCCCGCGAGAGCCGGTCTGGCGGCACGTCGTCGGCCGACACGTCGAGCTCCTCGGTCGCGTCGCCGCGCTCGGTCGTCCGGAGGACGAGCGTGCCGTCCTCGTGGGGGTAGAGGTACACCTCGCGGCCGGCCTCGAGCCCGTTGTCGGTCGCCCAGTCCTTGGGCAGCGACACCGAGAACGACGAGCCGCCGACCGACTGGACCTTCCGGGAGACCTCGGTCTCGGGTGTCGAGCTGCTCATGGTCTCACCCGAACTTCCCGGTGATGTAGTCCTCGACGCGCCGGCTGTTGGGGTTCTCGAATATCTGGTCGGTCTCCCCGTACTCGACCAGCTCCCCGCCGGTGAGGAAGACGGCGGTCTGGTCGGAGATGCGGGCGGCCTGCTGCATGTTGTGCGTGACGATGACGACCGTGTAGCGCTCCGAGAGGTCCTCGATCAGGTCTTCGATCTTGGCGGTGGCGATGGGGTCGAGCGCGGAGGCGGGCTCGTCCATCAGGATGACCTCGGGGTCGACCGCCAGGCACCGCCCGATGCAGAGGCGCTGTTGCTGGCCGCCCGAGAGCCCGAGCGCGTTGTCGTCGAGCCGGTCGCTGACCTCGTCCCAGAGCGCGGCCTGCCTCAGCGAGCGCTCGACGAGTTCGTCTTCCTTCTCGGGGTCGGCGCGACCGAGGAGTTTGTCGAGCAGGCCGTCGTCGATGTCGCCGTGCTTGCGCGGCCCGTACGCGATGTTGTCCCGGATGGACTTCGGGAAGGGGTTGGGCGACTGGAAGACCATGCCGACGCGCTTGCGGAGCTCGACCAGGTTCACGCCGTCCTGGTAGATCTCCTCGCCGTCGAGCTCCACCGACCCGTCGACCCGCGCCGAGCGGATGCGGTCGTTCATCCGGTTGAGACACCGCAGGAACGTCGACTTCCCGCAGCCAGACGGGCCGATGAGTGCGGTGACGCTCTTCTCCGGGATGTCGATGGAGACGCCCTTGAGCGCGTGGTCGTCGCCGTAGTGGACGTCGAGGTCTTCGACCGAGAGCTTGGGCGCGCCGTCGAACTCGTACTCGGTCCACTCGTCGCGGACGGTCTCTTCGGACTCGCCCGCGGTGGTCGAGGCGGTCGCGGCGGACCGCCCGGTCGCGGGCGACTCCGCGGACTCGGCCGCGTCTGGTGTCGGCGAGTCGGCCGCCGGATCGCTCGCCGGGGACCGTTCGGACCTGGCGCCCGCGGGCGAGGCGTCTGTGCGACTGTCCTGGTGTGACGTGGAATCGGGTGTCGTCTCTGTCATTGGTAGAGTTTCTTCCGGAAGTAGTACCTCGTGGCGATGCCGACCGCGTAGAACGACAGCACGACCGCGAGCAGGACCAGCACCAGCCCCCACGCGAAGTTGTCGGGGTTGTTGATGGGTCCCTCGACGCCCGCCTTCACGAGCGCGTACACCTGGTAGGGGAGCGCGCTGGTCGCCTGCAGGAGCTCGGGGTTCGTGACGAACGGCGGCGACGAACTGAACCGGAAGCCGCCGATGACGTCCACCGTCTGGCTCCCCGGAAGGAGAGTGCCGCCGGCCATCGTCAGCAGGATGGGCGCGGTCTCGCCCGCGATGCGGCCGACCCCGAGGATGACCCCGGTGACGACGCCGGGCATCGCGGCCGGCAGGACCACGCTCCGGATGGTCTGCCACTTCGTGACGCCGAGCGCGGCGCTGGCGTCGCGGTACTCGTCGGGGACCGCGAGCATCGCCTCGCGGCCGGTGATGACGACCAGCGGGAGGAGCATGAACCCGAGGGTGAGCATCCCCGACAGCAGCGACTTCTGACCGCCGAACCGCGGGATGAGGAAGGCGTACCCGAACAGGCCGAACACGATGCTGGGCGTGCTCCACAGCCCGTTGGTCGCCACCTCGACGACCTCGGTGAACCGCCCCTCGTCGGCGTACTCGCTCAGGAAGACGGCGGCGCCGACGCCGAGCGGGACCGCGAACAGCACCGCGCCCACGACCAGCCAGACCGTGCCGGCGATGGCGGGCAGGACGCCGTCGACGTCGGCCAGCAGCGAGACGCCGTTCATGAGGAACGGCCACGACACCGGCCAGACGACGGTGTAACTGACCCCGAACAGCGCGATCGTCGTCGACGGTCCGGCGCCGGACCCGACCGAAATCCCCTGGACGAGGCCGGGGAACCCCTTGGCGACGACGAACGCTATCAGTCCGAACAGGACCGCGAGGATGGCACCCGCGTTGAGGTAGAGGAGGACGTGGGCGCCGACGTGGCGACCCCGCGCGCCGAAGCCGCCGTAGGCCTTCGCGCCGGACCAGCCGATGACCAGCGCGCAGAACATCACCACGGTCGGCACGACGAACCGGGGGAAGAACGTCGCGCGGAGGCCGCCGGGCGTCCACGACCACTGCGGGCCGATGGTGCCCGTGACGAAGACGAGGCCGGCGAACAGCGCGAGCGCGCCCGCCGGCAGCGTCGACCCGACGTCCTCGCGCGGGGCGACCGTCGCGGCGAACGCGACCGCGGCCGCGGCGAGCGCGGCGACCAGCCACCCGCCGAGGCCGAGCCCGAGCGTCTGGGACCCGACGAGCCCGCCGACGACGAACCAGATTGCCGCGAACGCCGTCGCCGCGACCAGCCCGGCGTCGGTCTGGGGTTCGGTCGGGAGGACCCCGAGGCGCGACCCGGCGCCGAAGCCGAGTATCGTCGCGCCGAGGACCGCGAGCAGCCCGCCGAGCGCGGTCACCATCGGGACGCCGGCGACCGCGTCGGTCATCGTGAGCAGCTCGAACTGGGCGCCGAGCGCGAGCGCGAACAGCAGCGCCGAGAGCCCGACCGTCCCGGCCGCGAGCAGTTCGGCGACCGAGGTCCCCTCGCGGACGAGGGCGTCCCGCTCGGCGCCGGTACCGCGGTCGGCGCCGGGATCCGGGCCCGCGCCGCCGGCCGGACTCGGGTTCGTTCCCCGGTCCCCGCCGGTGACGCCGCTCATCACCGGTCGCCTCCGAGCTTCTGCTTCATGCGCTTCTCTATCAGCTGGGAGCCGACGCTCAGGAACAGCACGGTGACGAACAGCACCACGCCGGCCGCGAACAGCGCGTTCATCTGGAGCCCGTGGGAGCTCCCGTACCGGGCCGCGATGAGGCTGGTGAGCGTCTCGTACCCGTAGAACACGTTGTAGACGGGGTCGGGCAGCGCGGGGCTGTTCCGGAGCATCACGGTCGCGGCCATGGTCTCGCCGATGGCGCGACCGACCCCGAGCAGCACCGCGGCCGACACGCCCGAGAACGCCGCCGGCAGCGTGATGGTCGACATGGTCTGCCAGTCGGTCGTGCCGAGCGCGAGCGACCCGCTCTTCATCGACTCGGGCACGCTGTTGAGCGCGTCCTCGGCGACCGACACCACCGTCGGCAGCGCCATCAGGCCGACGACGACGCCGACGAACAGGTAGGTCCCCTGCCCGACCAGGTCGAACTGGTCGCTGGCCCACGGGCTGAGGATGGTGAAGCCGATGAACCCGTAGACGATGGAGGGGATCCCCGCCAGGATCTCGACGCCGGGCTTGACGAGCTCCCGCACCGTCGGCGGCGCGACCTCGCTGATGAACAGCGCGGCCGCGACGCCGAGCGGGCCGGCGACGAGCGTGGCGATCACGGTCACCAGGACCGTCCCGTGGATCATCGGCACGAGCGAGAACCGCTTGGCTGTCACCGGGTCCCAGGTCGTCTCGGTGAACAGCCGGAGCCCCGGCACCGACACGCCGAGCACCTCCGCGGAGGCGTACTCGAACGCGGGCCACGCCTCCAGGAAGATGAACACCGTGATGAGCCCCAGTATCAGGATGGTCGAGACGGTCATCGTTAGCGACAGCGCGTGCGCGGTCACTGCTTGGTGGCGGAACCAGCCGTACCCGACCGCCACCAGAAACGCGAGGAACGCCACCGTGGTCAGCGGCGACGTCACGAGGAAGCCGACGAACGTGGCCAGCAGCGCCAGCGAGCCGATCGCGCCCGTCGCGAGCGCCCCGTCGTCGGTCTCCGCGACGGCGTCGCGTGCCTCGGACAGCCGCCGCCGGAGCGCCCCTCGTAGTCCGGTCCAGTCAGTCTCAGTCAGTGTTGCCATTTTTCGTGTGGTATGATTCAGATGCGGTCGAAAACGGAACGACGAGGGCAACAGCGGCTTCGAGCGATGCAGCCGGCCGTCTACCGGGTGCCCCAGGGCCGGCGGGCTGCTCTACGCCATGTCGGGGAGCTTGCTCTTCTCCTTCTCGATGTCCTTGGTCGGGAGCGGGATGTAGTTGTTGTCCTCGACGAACACCTTCTGGCCGAACGTCGTCAGGAACATGTTGATGAACGCGGCCTCGCGCTTGTCGGTGCCCGACGGCGTCTCGTCGGTCTTCTTGGTGTACATGTGCAGGTCCCGGTTGAGCGGGTAGTCGCTGTCGAAGATGGTGTGGCTCGCGTTCTTGTCGGGCTTGTAGGTCGTCCCGTTGAACTCGATGGCGATGGGCTTGACCTGCTTGCCCGTGAACGCCAGCGCCATGTACGCGATGGCGCCCTCGTTCTGCTGGACGACGGTCTTGACCTGCTGGTTCTGGCCCTTCC
Source organism: Halorussus sp. AFM4 (assembly GCF_051194995.1). Taxonomy (NCBI): domain Archaea; kingdom Methanobacteriati; phylum Methanobacteriota; class Halobacteria; order Halobacteriales; family Haladaptataceae; genus Halorussus; species Halorussus sp. AFM4. Next base: position 347,110 of record NZ_JBNTJT010000004.1, read on the forward strand.
GGGTGTCGACGCCCGGCATCGGAGCCTCGGCGTCGCCGAGCATGTTGAGGCGGAACGCGGTGTCGGTGCCCGAGCCCTCGGCGCGGCCGACGCAGTAGATCTCCTTGTCGGGGCCGCCGACCTCGCTCCAGTTCGTGATCTCGTTCTGGTAGATCTTCTTGACCTGCTCGGCGGTGAGCTTCTGGACGCCGGCGTCCCAGATGTCCTTGCTCACGACGACGGGCTGGCCGTCGCGGCCGACGACGTGGTCGACGTAGTTCTCCTTGGCCTTCTTGTCGCTGATGCCGAGTTCGGCCGTGATGGGCCCCGAGGAGTTGCCGATGTCGACGAGTCCGTCGCGGACCGACTTGCAGCCGGTACCGGAGTGGCTCAGGCCGACCGTGGTCGGGAACGGCGGGTTGGCCTGCTTGCCCGTCGCCTCGAAGCCGAAGAGGCCGGCGAAGTAGTCGGCGAGGCGCTTGTCGGTCTTGATCTCGCTCCAGCCGGGGACTGTCCCCTCGCTGGACGAGCCCCAGTACTCGCCGTCGCTCGGCGGCGCGTTGGAGTTCCAGTAGGAGCTGCCCTTGTTCGAGATGGGGTAGACGGTCGAGGAGCCCTCGGCGCTGAGCATCGAGGTGTCCATCGAGCCGGTGTCCTGCTGGGCCGTCTCGTCGGACCCCTGGGTGGTGTCGGTCGACCCCTCGGTCGTGCCGCCGTCGGACCCGTCGGCCGTCGTCGTGTTGTTGTCGGAACCGCCGGTACACCCGGCGAGCGCCGTGGTCGCACCCGCACCGGACGCGAGCAGGAACATCCGGCGCGATACGCTGTCAGACTGCCGTCCGTTGTCAGACGTCATCACGTAGTGAGACCCGGAACTCGATTAAGTACCCTTATAATTGCTGAATATATCACCTCTGTCGAGTAATAGGCGAACCGTCGGGCGGGTCGTGAAACGCCCTCATAGGTACTCTACATAGACGGCGGGGTGTCGGGGCACGAGGGACTATAAGAAGCAAAACACGACGCCGATAGTGGGTGGCCTCGTCGCTGTGATGCCTCGATCGCTCCCGATTCCGAGACTAAAGCGCCCGTGTGAACCGAGTACTCGTATAAACCCCTGGGCCGGACTCGACCGGGTCCGCGTCGGTTCTCGAACGCCGGATTCCCGTCTCTCGCCCGGTAACGCGTTCGTCCGGGCGAATTTCTCGAACCCCCGGCTGACGGTTCGCCGTGTTACCTATTGGCTAGGAAACGAACATTTATATAGAATCACAATCATACTCTCTGGTGTACTATGAGCCAGCGAGGACAGCGGATGCAAGGCCAGCCGATGATCGTAATGTCCGAGGACTCCCAGCGAGTCAAGGACAAGGACGCCCAGGAGCACAACATCACCGCGGCCCGGGCGGTCGCCGACGCGGTCCGCTCCACACTCGGCCCGAAAGGGATGGACAAGATGCTCGTCGACTCGATGGGCGACGTCACCATCACCAACGACGGCGTCACCATCCTCCAGGAGATGGACATCGACAACCCGACGGCCGAGATGATCATCGAGGTCGCCGAGACTCAGGAGGACGAGGCCGGCGACGGCACGACCACGGCCGTCGCCATCGCGGGTGAACTCCTCAAGAACGCCGAGGACCTCCTCGAGCAGGACATCCACCCGACCGCCATCATCAAGGGCTTCCACCTCGCCAGCGAGAAGGCCCGCGAGGAGATCAACAACGTCGCCCAGGACGTCGACCCCGACGACGAGGACCTGCTCCGCAAGGTCGCCGAGACGTCGATGACCGGCAAGGGCGCCGAACTCAACAAGGAGCGCCTCAGCCAGATCATCGTCGACGCGGTCCAGCAGGTCACCGTCGACGGCACCGTCGACCTCGAGTACGTCAAGACCGAGACCCAGACCGGCCGCTCGGCCGGCGAGTCCGAGCTCCTGAAGGGCGCGGTCATCAGCAAGGACCCGGTCCACGACAACATGCCCACGAGCGCGGAGGACGCCGACATCCTCCTGCTCAACGAGGCCATCGAGATCGAGGAGACCGACGTCGACACCAGCGTCAACATCGAGAACCCCGACCAGCTCCAGAGCTTCCTCGACCAGGAGGAGCAGCAGCTCCGCGAGAAGGTCGACAAGATCGTCGAGACCGGCGCCGACGTCGTCTTCTGCCAGAAGGGCATCGACGACATGGCCCAGCACTACCTCGCCAAGGAGGGCATCCTGGCGGTCCGCCGGGTCAAGAAGAGCGACATCGGCTTCCTCAAGGAGGTCCTCGGCGCGAGCGTCGTCTCCGACCTCGACAGCGTCTCGACCGACGACCTCGGTCACGGCGACGTGACCCGCGACGCCGACGACGAGCTGTTCTACGTCGAGGGCGAGGACAGCCACGGCGTCACCCTCCTGCTCCGCGGCTCGACCGACCACGTGGTCGACGAGCTCGAGCGCGGCGTCACCGACGCGCTCGACGTGGTCGCCCAGACCGTCTCGGACGGCCGCGTCGTCGCTGGCGGCGGCGCCATCGAGGTCGAGGTCGCGGGCCGGCTCCGCGACTACGCCGACTCCGTCGAGGGCCGCGAGCAGCTCGCGGTCGAGGCGTTCGCCGACTCGCTCGAACTCGTCCCGCGCGTCCTCGCCGAGAACGCCGGTCTGGACTCCATCGACACCCTCGTGGACCTCCGCGCGGCCCACGAGTCCGACGACGAGCGCGCCGGCCTGAACGTCGAGAGCGGCGAGGTCGTCGACACCTTCGACGCGGGCGTCGTCGAGCCGGCCCACGCCAAGGAGCAGGCCGTCTCCAGCGCCACCGAGGCCGCGAACCTCGTGCTCAAGATCGACGACATCATCTCCGCCGGCGACCTGTCGACCGACAAGGGCGACGACGAGCAGGGCGGTCCCGGCGGTATGGGCGGCATGGGCGGCATGGGCGGCGCGATGTGACGCAGGCCGCAGGCTGAATCACACCGCCCGCCGCATTGCGACCGCACTGTACCGCGATCGGCCGACCGACGGAATCTCCGTTTTTTGGCTTCGACCTCCGAGAGCCGTCAGTAGCTGTTTCCGCCCGGCCGAACCGCCGTGGCAAACCCTGCGCGATTCGGCACCGTTTTAGGTAATTTATAGTGCCGGCGGTCGAAGCCACCCGTATGGACACGCTCCTGCTCAACCGGGACGCCGTCGACGAGAACACCCAGATGCCGGACGTCATCCGGGCGGTCGAGGACGCGTTCGCCGCGTACGCCCGCGGCGACGCCCAGATGCCCGCGAAGTCCTACATCGACCTCCCCCAGTACAACGGCGACTTCCGGTCGATGCCGGCGTACCTCGAGGCCGCGGACTGGGACGCCGCCGGCATCAAGTGGGTCAACGTCCACCCCGACAACCCCGACCGGTTCGACCTCCCCACGGTGATGGGCACGATGGTCTACTCCGACCCCGAGACCGCGTTCCCACTGGCCATCATGGACGGCACCGAGCTCACGATGAAGCGCACCGGCGCGGCCGCCGCGGTCGCCACCGACCACCTCGCGGTCGAGGACGCGACCACGATGGGCATCGTCGGCGCGGGCGTCCAGTCGTACACCCAGCTCGAGGCCGTCTCGGAGATCCGGCCCATCGAGGAGGTCGTCGTCAGCGACCCCGACGAGGAGGCGGTCGCCGACTTCATCGACTACTTCGAGGGCGAGTTCGAGGTGCGGGCGGGCTCCATCAAGGAGGCCGCGCAGTGCGACGTGCTCTCGACGGTGACGCCGGTCGAGGACCCCATCGTCTCCCGGGAGGCCATCGGCGAGCGCACCCACGTCAACGCCATGGGCGCCGACGCGGAGGGCAAGCACGAGCTCGCCGACGAGATCCTTCTGGACGCCAAGCTGGTCATCGACGACCACGCCCAGACCACCCACTCGGGCGAGATCAACGTCCCGTACCGCGAGGGTGTCCTGACCGACGACGACATCTACGGCGAGCTCGGCGACATCGTCGTGGGCGACCTCGACGGGCGAACCGCCGAGGACGGCATCACCGTCTTCGACTCCACCGGCCTCGCCATCCAGGACGTGGCCGCGGCGCACGTCGTCTACGAGCACGCCGACGACAACGACAACGGCTACCCCTTCGACCTCATCGGCACCGAGACGCAGTAGTCCAGAACCGGCTCCTGGGGCCGCCCGCTACCGCGAGGACCGGGATCGGTCGCCCGGCAGTCGCTCGGTCGGGGCCTTCCGGGCGAAGAAGCCCGTTATCTTCGAGAGCAGCCACACGATGGCGATGAACGGCAGAAGCGGCACCAGCAGCACCAGCATCCCGAGGAAGTAGGCGATGCCGATGGCGGTCATCTCGGCGTCGGGCCGGCCGCTGAAGCCCGGCGTCACCGTCCGCGCGACCTTCTTCACCGGTTCGGGTACGACGCCCTCGCTTCCTCCGTCGGAGTCCCCCTCGCTCATGGCGTGACCTATCGACGACCGGAGGGATAAGCGTTTGCGGCCGGCCGGCGCGACCGGGGTTCGTTTCGCGTCGAACTCCCGCGGAACAGCGGAAACGGTGGTGTCGGACGCGCGTCAGACGCTCCGTCGAGCGGCGGGCCGGACGGCCGGCTCACACCGCGTCGCCGCGGAGGTACGCCTCCTCGTCCTCCACGCCGGAGAACGCCGACGCCGGGATCTTGTGCTGGTCGTCGCTGCGGTCCCAGTCGAGGCGCTCTATCACGTCCTCGGGGACCTCGTTCCAGTTGGGGTCCACGTAGACGGTGTCGCCGACGACGTCGCTGATGGTGGCGATGCGCTGGTTGCTGGTGACGACTGCCTTGCCCTCGTCGCCGTCGGAGAGTTCCGGAGCCATGGACCGAACAGTAGGGTCACCGCGGGCAAAACGTCGGTGGCCGACCGCGGTCTCCGCGGTCGCGGCGGAGTTCCGTCGGGCGATCATCGTCGCCGCAAAGAAGCAGCGCCGGGTGCCTCGACCGCTAGGGCTACTGCGAGGGCAGGTCCTCGCGGATGCGGATCTGGCTGTTCTGGACCGCGGTGACGGCGTCCTCGTCGATGGTGTGGTGGTCGTCGCCCTCCGCCCAGCCGAGCGCGTCGCGCAGGTCCTCGGGGACGTGGTCCCAGTCGGGGTCGACGTAGGCGGTCCCGCCGCGGACGTCGGTGACGGTGCCGATGCGCTCGGTGTCGCTCACGACGGTCTTGCCGCGGTCGTCGTCCGAGAGTTCCGCAGTCATGACGGTGGTAGTTGGCGGGGCGGAAGGAAAACCTCGGTGGCCCCGACTCACGGAGTCGGTGCGGGAGCGCCCGCCGACGCGACCGCGCAGGTGACGAAACCTTGAGGTGGTGTCCCCGAGTCGGCCCGGCTCGTGGGCGAGTTCGCCGACGACGTGCGCGACCGACTCCGGGACGCCCTCGCCGAGCGCCGGCCCTCGCTCGACTGGACGACCGAGTACACCATCCGGCGGACGCCCGTCGACGTGGTCGGCGCGAGCGACCGCCGGTTCGTCGCGGTCGAACTCGAGTGGCGAAGGGCCGACCCCGTCAACAACACCGCGAAGCTGTTCTACTACGCCGACGAGGGCGAGATGGACAGGTACGACGAGGTGGTCGTCTGCCAGCTGTTCTCGGGGTACTACGACCTCGCGTCAGGAGGAACTTCGTCGAAGCGCGAGGTCGCGGAGTTCGTCGGCGAGACCGCCGCCGCGTCGGTCGAGCGCGTCTCCTTCCACCCGCTCCGGCTCCCCATCGACCCGCCCAAGCGGGGCGGCGAGCGACCCGACGACTGGCGGGCGCGGACCGACGAGACCGCCGAGGCGGTCGCGTCGCTGCTCTGAGTCGGGCGCTCGTTCACTCCCGGAACTCCCGGCGCTCGCTACGAGCCGGTCCCAGGAAGAACCGGGCCCCGAGCCCGTAGACCAGCCCGTACGAGACCGCCAGCGCCAGGGCGTACGCGAGACCGAACCCGAAGTCGGGCACTGGCGGCGCCGCCCCGGTCAGGTCGAGCAGCCGCGGCACCGCGAACGGGAACAGGAAGCCGAGCACGAGCAGGGTGACCACGACCTCGATGCGCCGGTCGTGCGCGCCGGGCGTGACCGGCCGGGTCGCGACCCAGGCGTAGCCCGCGGCGAAGGCGGCGAGGACCACGACCGCGAACGGCCGCGAGAGGTCGACGGCGGCCGGCGTCCGCGTGAGGTGGAGGTACCACGTCGCCGCCAGCAGGCCGAGCAGGAAGACGTACGCGGCGGTGACCGCCCACTGGAGCCCGCCGACGACCTTGGCGGCGAGCGTCGGTCCGGACGGTTCCGCGGCCCGCGACTCCGGCGCGTCGGTCATACCTCCGGTTCGGCGCCGGAGCGAAAAATCCTACCGGCGGTACGCCGGCGATGCGGACTGCGAGGGGCCGCCGCCGCCGGCGTCCTCACTCCAATACGACCAGGTCCTCGTCGAGCATGTCGCCGAGGACGTCCCGGGCGTGGCCGTCGGGGTCGACGCCCTCGTACACCGCCTTCACCTCGCCGTCGGCCAGCACGAAGGTCGTCCGGGAGGCCGCGCCGCGCGCGGAGTCGACGTCCACGCCGAACGCCTCGGCGATCTCGGCGTCGGGGTCGGCCAGCAGGTCGAACCGGATCTCGTACTTCTCGGCGAACTGCTCGTGGCTCTCGACGTCGTCGGTCGAGACGCCGAACACCGAGACGCCGGCGTCGCGGTAGCTCTCGAGCTCCCGGTCGAACTGCTCGGCCTCGGTGGTGCAGCCCGGCGTGTCGTCGCGGGGGTAGAAGTACAGGACGGTCGGCTCGTCGAAGTCGAGTTCGACGGTCTCGCCGCGCTGGTTCTGCGCCTCCACGGTCGGGGCGTCGTCGCCGGTGTCGAGCGTCATGTCCGGGCATTGCGGCCCGGACGGGAAGGCGTTTGCGCTCGGCCGGCGGTCCGGCTCCGGTCGTCGACCGCTCGGTCGCCGTCGGCTGTCGCGTTCGGGCTCAGCTGATGTCGATCCGGTGGCCGTCGCCCTCGCTCGCGCTCCGCTTCGGCAGGGTCACGGTCAGCACGCCGTTGCGGTAGTCGGCCGAGACGTTCTCCTCGTCGACCTCCTCGGGGATCGTCACCGTGCGGTTCACCGACTCGTGTCGTCGCTCCTTCCGGATGTACCGGCCCTCGCCCTCGTCGGTCTGCTCGGTCTCCCGCTCGCGCTCGGCCCGGATGCTGAGCCGGTCGCCCTGGAGGGTCAGGTCGATGTCCTCCTTCTGGTAGCCGGGCAGGTCGGCGGTCACGACGAACTCGTCGCCGCGGTCGGCGACGTCTATCGACGCGCCGCCGCCACCGAACTGGGCCATCCCCTCGCCGCCCATCGACCCCTCGAGCTGGCGGCTCATGCGGTTCATCATCTCCTCGATCTCCTTGAACGGATTCCTGCGTCCGGACATTGTGTTCCCCCGGCCGGGACTCCGACGCCATCGGTCTTAAAAATTCAGCCCGGCCGGCGTCGGGGGCTCCGACCGCCGGACCGGTCGACCGAACGCTGCGTCGTCGGTCGGCCGCGGCGGTCAGTGTATCACGTGCTCGGTGTCGTACGACCCAAGGCGCCGGACCCAGCCGTTCTCCGCGATCTCCTCGACGTCCGCGATGGCCTCCTGGGCGCGGTCCTCGTAGAGCCCGGCCGCGAAGTCGACGTGGAACACGTAGTCGCCGAGCCGCTCGCCGCTGGGCCGGGACTCGACCCGCGTCAGGTTGATGTCCCGGTCGGCGAACGGTTCGAGCAGTTCGAGCAGCAGGCCGGGGTAGTTGGCGTTGGGGTAGACCACCAGCGAGGACTTGCCGCCGGCGTCGGACCGCTCGTCGGCGGGCGCGATGACGAAGAACCGCGTGGCGTTCGAGGTCTTGTCCTGGATGCCCTCGGCGACGACCCGGAGCTCCGGGTCGCCGTCGGCGTTGGCCGGGTGACCGATGCCCGCCACGTCGGGGTTCTCGCGGGCGTGCTCGACGCCGCGGGCGGTGCTGGCCACGGCCTCGAGGTCGGCCTCGGGGTACTCCTCCTCGAGGAAGCTCCGGCACTGCGCGAGCGCCTGGGAGTGGCTGGCGACCACCGAGAACTCCCCGCTCTGGGCCAGCAGGGCGTGGCGGATCGGCGTGACGACCTCCTGGACGGCCGCGACCTCGCGGTCGGTCAGCGCGTCGAGCGTCTCGGTGACGCTGCCCTCGATGCTGTTCTCGATGGGGACGACGCCCCGGTCGTACTCGCCGTCGGCCACCGCCTCGACGATGGCGGTGACCGACTCGCGGAACTCCACGTCGTCGGCGACCGAGGCGGCCGCCCGGTGGGAGTAGGTGCCCTCGGGGCCGAGCGTGACAGCTTGCATATGCACGCCCTTTCGCGGTGGTCACCAAAAGGGCGTCGGGTGTGACAGATTTCCCGCGGGCGGCGGTGCGACTGGTTCGGGGGCGCTACTCCAGTTCGAGCTTCCGCACGAAGCCGAGGTTCTTGAGCTCGTTCAGCACGTCGCCGGGGATGTCGTCGTCGGTCACCAGGTAGAGCCGCGGCTCGTCGGTGAACTCCGGGTCCTCGCTGATCGTCTGGCGGATGGAGATGTCGTTGTCCGCCAGCAGCGTCGTCACCGTCGCCACGATGCCGGGCTGGTCGGCGTCCGTCACGTCGACGGTCAGCACGGTCAGGTCGAGCACGGGCGCGAGGTCCATCAGGCTCGGGATCGAGGAGATGTTCTGGAAGATGCGCCGCAGCTCCTCGTCGGCGAGGATGGCGTCGGTGGTCGAGTCGACCACCCGGCGGTCGACCCCGATCTCGCGGGCGATCTGGGTGTTGGGAATCTCGATGCTCCCCGAGACGACCCGCCCGTCGTCGTTGACCGAGAAGCCGCGTTCGAGGAGCAGGCGGATGACCGCCTGCTGGGAGGGGCTGCCCTCGAACTTGCGCATGATCTCGTCGAACATGTGTTGGCCAACGGAGGCGCTCGTTAAGGGTCTCCCGGTCGGTCGTCTGCCGCCACGGGTCGACCGCGGAGCGCCACCCCGCCTGCCAAGGGAATTATGTACCGTCCGCGAGATACGCCGACCATGTCCGGCCAGTACGAACTCGGCGTCAGTACGCCGGCGCTCGGGGTCGCGGTCGTCGGCCTCGGCGTCGTCGGCCTCCAGCTCGGCGGACTGACAACCCGGCTCCTCGGCGGCACCGTCCCGGTACCGGCCGCGTTCACCGGGGTTGCGCTCGCCGCGGTCGTCGGCTGGACCGTCGGGTTCTGGCTCGGGTCGGCGGAGTCGACCCCGGCCGAGAGCTGACCGTCGCTCGGGCGCCGGACGAGGCGTCGGCGGAGCGCCGCCCGCCGCCGGTCAGAGCTGGCCCTTGGTGCTCGCGACGTCGCTCCGGCGCTCGTCGATGCGGGTCGCGTCGTCGAGCGCCCGGGCCAGCGACTTGAACAGCGCCTCGATCTCGTGGTGGGCGTTCTCCCCGGTCACCTCGGCGTGGAGCGTCAGCCCGGCGTTCATCGCGAGCGACCGGACGAAGTGCTTGGCCATGTGGCTGGTCATCTCGCCCACGCTGGCCTGCGAGAACGTCCCGTCGAACTCGAAGAGGGGCCGCCCGCTGACGTCGACGACGACCGACGCGACCGCCTCGTCGAGCGGGACCCGGCGGTCGGCGAACCGCTCGATGCCGCGCTTGTCGCCCAGCGCCTCCGCCAGCGCCTCGCCGAGCGCGATGGCCACGTCCTCGACGGTGTGGTGGTCGTCGATGTCGAGGTCGCCGTCGCACCGGACCGTCAGGTCGAACAGCCCGTGCTTGGCGAAGCTCTCGAGCATGTGGTCGAAGAAGCCCACGCCGGTGTCGACCGTGGCGTCGCCGTCGCCGTCGACGTCGAGGGTCACCTCGATGTCGGTCTCGGCGGTCTCGCGGGTCACCGCGGCGGTTCGGTCGCTCATACCCGACAGTTAGCCCGGAGCCACATGGTCGTTGCCCTCCGGCGCGGCATGTGACGAGCGTCTGACAAAGATATATTGCCTCTCTCGCGTAACGACGACGTGAGACAATGCGAAAGATCGACGTCCTGACGCTGCTCGGCCTGCTCGTGGGTGGACTGCTCGCGCTCGGCGACGGCGCGCCGGTGGGCGTACCGGTGCTCGCCGCCAGCGCGTACCTGCTCGCCAAGCCCCGGGCGGCGCCGACCCGCCGGCGCCTGACGGCCGCATTGGGCCGGTAGCGCGCTAGATTTCCTTCGCCTCTTCGAGCGTGAACTCCCCCTCGTAGAGCGCGGTCCCGACGACGACCGCCGCGGCCCCCGCGTCCCGGAGCGCGCGCACGTCGTCGAGCGTCGCGACCCCGCCCGAGGCCACGACCGGAATCTCGACCGCCTCGACCACCTCGCGGACGCGATCTGTCTGGACGCCCGCGAGCTGCCCCTCCACGTCGACGTCGGTGAACAGAATCGCGCCGGCGCCCAGTTCCTCGTAGCGCGCCGCGGCCTCGGCGGGGTCGAGCCCGGTCCCCTCGGTCCACCCCGAGACGACGACCTCGCCGCCCTTCGCGTCGAGGCTGACCGTCACCGACCCGGGATACTCCTCGGAGATCTCGGCCACGACGTCGGGGTCCTCGACCGCCGCCGTCCCGAGGATGACCCGGTCGACCCCGCGGTCGAGCAGGTCGGTCGCGTCCGCCGTGGTCCGGATGCCCCCGCCGAGCTGGACGTCGACGTCCACCGCGTCGAGGATCGCCTCGACCGCGTCGGCGTTGGCGCGCTCGCCCTCGAACGCGCCGTCGAGGTCGACCAGGTGGAGCGTCTCGGCGCCGCGCTCGACCCACTGCTCGGCGGCGTCCACCGGGTCGCCGTAGGTCCTCTCGGTGCCGCGCTCGCCGGCGACCAGCTGGACGACCTCGCCGTCCTGCATGTCGACCGCGGGGACGACCTCGAACTCGGGGAAGGGTGTCATGGGTGTCCGTAGTGCGAGCGGCGGCTAAAGGCTCACCCTTCCGGCAGCGGTTCGCGGCGTCGGGCGGGCTCCCGGCCGGCGGCGTCGGCCGCGGCGGTTCCCGCGCTCTCGGCGCGTCGCCGCAACGACCGCGTCTTCCGGTCGTTTCAAGCCCCCGGCAGTCCAACCCCCGGCCATGACGCTGGTCGCGTTCGACTTCGACGGGACGCTCTCGGACTCGGAGATGACGGTCCTGCTGGGCGAGCGGCAGGGCGTGGCCGACGAGATGGCCGACATCACCGAGCGGGCGATGAACGACGAGATTAGCTACGCGAGGAGCCTGCGGGACCGGGCCGCGCTGCTGGAGGGGCTGCCCGAGGCGAAGGCCGAGGAGGCGTTCGACGAGGTGTACCTCCGGCCCGACGCCGGGACCGTCATTCGGGAGCTCAACGAGGCCGGCGTGACCACCGCGGTCCTGACCGGCGGGTTCGAGCGCGGCGTCGAGGTGGCCCTCGAGCGGGAGGGCGTCTCGGTCGACACCGTCGTCGCCAACCGGCTGCCGGTCGAAGACGGGGAACTCACCGGCGAGGTCGAGGGGCCGCTCATCGAGGGCACCAAGGACGACGCCCTCGAACGCCTCGCCGGCGAGCGCGAGATCGCGATGAGCGACACCGTCGCGGTCGGCGACGGCGCCAACGACCTCCCGATGCTGGAGGTCGCCGGCCTCGCGGTCGGCTTCGTGCCCAAGCCCGCGGTCGAGCCCGCCTGCGACGTGGTCGTCTCGTCGATGGAGGGCCTCCGGGAGCTGCTCGACGAGGAGGGGCTGCTCGACTGACGATCTGCCAGATACCCGCGTCTCAGGCCCTGTGCTATTGTTTCTCGCCACGCTTATCTCCTCGAGCGGCCTATAGACGTGCGGTGAATCGAATGGCTCGATACGACCCCTTCGAGGAGATGGACCGCATGTTCGAACAGCTCCGGACCCGAATGTGGGCCCCGCCGTCCCGGACGTGGACCCCCGAGCGGTCGCTCGGCGACTTCGGGTCCCGCGAGTTCGGAACGCTCACCCGCGGCGGCGAGGGCGTCCGCATGGACCTGAAGCAGCACGGCGATGAGTACGTGTTCGTCGCCGACCTGCCGGGCTTCGAGCGCGAGGAGATCGACCTCACGTACGACGACGACACGCTGACCCTCACCGCCGAGAGCGAGACCAGCGAGACGACCGCCGGCGACGAGGGCGAGATCGCGCTCCGCGGCGAGGTCACGCGCTCGCGCCGGGTGTCCGAACGGGTCGACATCCCCGAGGACGTCCGCGAGGACGAGATCACGGCCTCGTACCGCAACGGCGTCCTCGAGGTCCACCTCCCGCTGGTCGAACCGGTCGAGGCGGAGGACGACGAGGACGACGGGACCAAGATCGACATCGACGAGTAACCGCATTTTTCGGCGCGCCGCGCGACGCCAGTGCCGATCGCAGACTGACCGCGGACCGGCTGGTACGGCTCACGGATCGCCCGCTCGACACCCAAAACGTATCGTGCCAGGCTTCCTCACCCCACGCATGCCGGGTGCACGAATCGCCGGCGGCGACCGAGTCACGCTCCGGACGGTCGAGCGCGAGGACGTGGAGTTCCTGCAGCGCGCGAGCGCCGACCCCGAGCTCCGGTACCCCCTCGGCAACCCCGTCCGGAACCGCGAGGAGTTCGACGTCCCCGACGAGGACGCGGGCGCGGACCGATTTCTCGTCTGCCTCGAAGCAGATGACACCGACCCCGGACCGCCCGACGCGGACGAGGTGACGCCCGTCGGCCAGGTGAGCGTGGCGGACGCCGACTACAAGCGCCCCGAGCTCGGCTACTGGCTGGTGCCCGAGGTCCACGGCGAGGGGTACGGGACGGAGGCGGTCTCGCTGGTCCTCGACTACGTCTTCCGGGAGTACGACGTCCCCGCGGTGGGCGCGGCGGCCTTCGACTTCAACGACGCCTCCCGCGGCCTGCTCGAATCGCTCGGGTTCGCCGAGGAGGGCCGGATGCGCGCCTACATGTTCGTCGACGGCGAGCACCGCGACATGGTCCAGTACGGACTGCTCCGCGAGGAGTGGCGGAGCCGCGACCCAGACCGGGCGTAGGAGTGCTGCCGTGGGACGGCGGCGCCCGAGGCGAGTACGCTTTTCCCGTCGGCCTCCCACGGTTCTCCCATGACGGACATCGCCGTGGTGGGCGCGGGCGTCGCCGGCCTCGGGGCCGCCTACGCGCTCCGGGAGGCCGACGCCGCGGTCACCGTCTTCGAGCGCCGCGAGACGGTCGGCGGCCGGGCCGCGACCCGCCGCCGGGACGGCTGCGTCTACGACGTCGGTGCGAACTACTGCAAGGACGACGACCCGCGGGTCGCCGACCTGATTTCCGGCGAACTCGCCGACGGCCTGGTCGAGGCCGAGGGGCCGGTCTGGACCTTCGACGCCGACGGCGAGATCGCCGAGGGTCGGGGCGACGACGCCCGCAAGTGGACCTACCGCGACGGGCTGGCGACCCTGGGCGAGCGCCTCCGCGAGGCCAGCGACGCGACCGTCCGGACCGGAACCGAGGTCACGGGCCTCGCCCGCGAGGACGGCGGGTGGCGCCTCGCGGTCGAGGCCGCGGGCGACGCGACCCCGCCCCAGGCCGGCGAGTTTGCGGGCGAGACGAACCCCGCCGCGGCCGACGCGTTCGAGGCGGACGCGGTCGTGCTGACGCCGCCCGCGCCGGCGACCGCCTACCTGCTCGACCGGGCCGACTGGGACGGCGCCGACGAATCGCTCCGCGAGGACCTCGTGGAGGCGGCGGCCGACGTGCCCTACCGCACGATTCTCACCGTCGCGCTCCACTACCCCGACCGGACCGACCTCCCCTACTACGCGCTGGTCAACGCCGACAAGGACCACGACCTCGGCTGGGTCGCCCGCGAGGAGTGCAAGCCCGGCCACGTCCCCGACGGCGAGAGCCTGCTGGTCGTCCAGCCCTCGCCCGAGTGGTCCCGCCACCGCTACGACGACGCCGACGACGAGATCGCGGTCGCGGCGGCCGACCGCACCGCCGAGCTGCTGGGCGACCCGGACCGCTACGAGTTCGACTGGGCCGACGTGGTGCGGTGGCGCGACGCGCTCCCCGACGCGGGGGCCGACCGCGACGTCCTCGACCGCGGGGCCGCCTCGGACCTGTTCTTCGCCGGCGACTGGGTGGCCGGCGAGGGCCGGGTCCACGCCGCGCTCCGGAGCGGGCTGGCGGCCGGCGAGCGCGTCGCCGAGACGCTCTAAGACCGCCGGAGCAGGAGAACCGACGCCCCGGAGACCGCCGTCACCGCGACGACGTGGCCGACTACGGCCGCGACCAGCACCGGCCGGTCCCGCACGAACGGCACCAGCAGGAGCTGCACCAGCGCGAACCCGACGGTCAGCAGGTCGACCCGGCGCAGCCCGGCCCGGGTCCGGGCGTCGAACCGGTCGCGGTACCGGAGCGTCCGCCACAGCCCCGTCAGGCTGGCCCACCACCCCGTGCCGATGCGGTAGCAGAGGTCCCACAGCACCAGCAGCGCGAGGGAGACCGCCGGCGCGGGCGGGGTCTCGCCGAGCAGGCGCGCGAACAGCGGCACCCGGCCGGTCCGGGCGTCGACCGAGAACAGCACGGTCAGGAGCGCGACGAACGCCAGCACGCCCAGCACCACCTCGATGCTGGTCGAGAACAGCAGCCGGCGGTACGCGGCCGGCGTCTCGACCCGGCGTATCTCGTCGCCCAGCGCCAGCATGAGGTAGCTCCCCGCGGCCGCGACCCCCACCGCGGCGGTGCCGGCCGGCACCGCGGCCCAGAGGTCGTAGACCGCGGCCAGAACCAGCACCAGCCCCTCGAACAGCGCGAACTGGACGCCGACCGCGACCGGCGGCGACAGCGCGAGGCCGGGGATCGCGCCGACGATGCTCTCGTAGACCCAGGTCTCGCCGTACCGGGTCGCGGGGTCCGCCCCGGCTCGGGGGTCGCCGCCGTGGTCGGCGTCGTGACCGTCGTCTGCGGGCTCGCGGCTCATCGCTCGGCCGCCAGTGCGCGCTCGACGGCCTCGTCGAACGGCGTCAGGTCGACCGCCACCAGTTCACGGATGGCGTCGTCGTCCGCGACGACCGGGTTCTTCAGCCCCGCGATGAGCGGGTGGGCGATGGACCTCGGCACGTCGGTCACCAGGTCGACCCAGTATGCCGACAGGGTCGGCGTCAGCACCGGCACCGGGACGATGCGGGGCTCCCGGCCCATCACGCGGCCGGTCCGGCGGAGCATCTCGCCGTAGGTCAGCACCTCGGGGCCGCCGATCTCGTAGGTCCCGCCCGCGGTCCCGGGGACGTCGAGGACCCCGACGAGGTAGGCCACCACGTCGGCGACCGCGATGGGCTGGCACTCGTTGCGGACCCACCGCGGCGCGACCATCACCGGGAGCTTCGCGACGAGCTCGCGTATCATCCGGAAGCTCGCGCTCCCGTCGCCGACGATGACGGCCGCCCGGAGCGTCGTCAGCTCGAAGTCCTCGCTCTCGGCCAGGACGGTCTCGACCTCGCGCCGGGACGCCAGGTGCGCCGAGAGCACGTCGCCGGTCTCGCCCAGCCCGCCGAGGTAGACCACCCGCCGGAGCGACGACCCCCGGGCGGCATCGACGAAGTTGCGCGCCGCCAGCCGGTCGCGCTCGGCGAAGTCGCCGCCGGTCCGCATCGAGTGGACGAGGTAGTAGGCCGCCTCGATTCCCTCGAAGACCCCCTCCAGGCGCTCGCGGTCCAGCAGATCGCCCTCGACGACCTCGACTCCCTCGGGGGCGTCGTACCGACTCGCGTCCCGGACGAGCGCGACCACCTCGTGGCCCGCGTCGAGCAGCGCGGGCACGAGGTGGCCGCCGACGAACCCGGTCGCGCCGGTGACCAGCACGCGCATGTGGTACCGCTTCGGCCGGCGCGACCATAACTGTCGGCGGTCGGAGACCTCGAGCGAGGGACAGGCGGCGTCGAACTCCGCCCTCACCCGGAGACGGTCGTCCCGCCGGTCGTCGCGTTCTCACCGCCCGCGCTCCCGCCGCTCGCGTTGCCGCTCTCCCCGAGGCCGGGCCGCAGGTCGGCGAGGTCGGCGACGGTCGGCGCGTTCACGACGGTGACGTTCCGGCCGTCCCGGACCACCCGGAAGGCGTCGGCGAAGGGGCCCGAGTCGACGACCCAGGTGTCCGGACCGACCCGCTCGGCGCCGTGGCCGCGCAGCACCTTCCGGTACGCCCGGTAGAACTGCCGGGCGTCCCTCGGCGTGTCCCAGGCCGTCTGCCAGACGTAGCCGTGGACGGTCCCGTTCGTCGCGTTCTTCCGGTACGGGACCAGCACGTCGTTGCCCCACCCTGCCGACGGCGGGCTCGAGTAGTTGTAGAGGTCGAACGGGGCGTCGTTGGGCACGAGGTGGTTGTCCACGTCAACGACGGGGTTGCCGTACTCGTACCCCTGGTACCAGAACATCGAGAAGACGGCCACCTCGCCCACGGTCGTCCGACCGTCGCGCTGGAGCGCTCCGCGCAGGTCCGCCGGGTCGAACTGGCGCCAGCCGTTCCGGGCGGTGTTCTCGAACTCGATGGGGACCGGCGGTTGGTTCCGCCGGTCGAGGTGGACGAACTGCTCGGTGGTGTTCGGGGGGTGCTCGTACGCCTCGTCGACCGCCGCCCAGCCGCCCCGCTCGTGCAGCAGTTCGATCAGCTGGGGACCGTCGGAGTACGGCGAGAGGACGATCGCCCGGCGCGCGAAGTTGCGGTCCTCGGGGACCTCGCCCCCGCGCGGGTCCTTCGACGGCACCTGGACGCAGTCCCAGACGACGCCGCAGTACTTCTCGTACAGCTGGGCGACGTACTCCGCGTCCCCCTCGATCAGCCCGAGGCTCCCGCGCAGGCCGTCCTCCGACCGGGGTCGGTCCCGCCGCCGGTCGAGGTCGAAGTGCTGGCCCTGGAGGACGTGGACGAGCTCGTGGACCAGCGTCGTGCTGTCGACGACCGGCGGGTCCTCACTGGAGACCAGCGTCAGCCGGTCGGTCTCCCAGCTGAACGAGCCCAGGATCCGCGTGCTCTCGTTCTCCAGCATCTCCGTGGCGTTCCTGTCCTCGCCGACGACGAACAGCGCCTCCCAGTACTGGTTCTCCCACGCGGACTGCTCGGGGCCGGCGCCCGGCTCGGCGGCCGCCCGTCGCTCGTACCGCTCGCGGGTGACGACGTCGACCGTTATCGACCCGTTGAACTCGAGCTGCCGGAGGTGTTCGGTCCGGGCGATCGACTGGTAGACGTACCGCCGGAGCTCGGCGTCGGTGAGCCCGTCGGACTGGTTCACCGCGATCTCCTCGTCGTGGCGGACGCCGCCCTCCGCGCCGATTCCGTCGTCGGTCGACTCGATCGCCAGCAGCCCGTCGCGGTTGTTCGCCACCCGGACCGACGTGGAGTTGGTGACCCAGACCGCGCCGTAACTCGTGTTCAGGACGGTGTTGTCGACGACCGCGCCGCCGGTCGAGTTGATGACCCTGATGCCGGTGACCTGGTCGCTCGCGTTGGAGTCGGTGACGGCGGTCCCGGTCGCCCGCTCCAGGACGACGCCGACGACGTTGCGCGAGGCGTCGGTGGCGACCACGCTGGCGTCGGTGCCGTTCCGGAGCACCACTCCGGCGAGGCCGTTGTCCGCCGCCGAGACCCCGAACACGGTCGTCCCGGTGGCGTTGACGGCCTGGACGCCCGCCAGCCCGTTCTCGACCGCGGCGGTGCGTCGCACGTCGGTCCCGTCCGCGAACAGCAGGGCGACGCCGATCCGGTTGCCCGAGGCGGTCCCGCCCGTGA
This sequence comes from Halorussus sp. AFM4, assembly GCF_051194995.1. Taxonomy (NCBI): domain Archaea; kingdom Methanobacteriati; phylum Methanobacteriota; class Halobacteria; order Halobacteriales; family Haladaptataceae; genus Halorussus; species Halorussus sp. AFM4. The sequence continues at coordinate 364,840 of NZ_JBNTJT010000004.1, forward strand.
CCGCGGCGCCGGACGTTCCGGCGAGGAGGACGCCAGCGATGTCGTTGTCCCGGGCGGTGACGTCCGCGACGGCGCCGCCGGTCCCGCCCGAGAGGTAGACGCCCGCGAACCCGTTTCCGGTGGCGTCGACGTTCGCGACGCGCGCCCGGTCGCTCTGGAACGCACCGACTCCGAGGACGGCGTTCCCGTCGGCCGTACCGTCGGTGACCCGCACGCCCGGCGAGGCGAACGCCGTGACGCCGAAGCCGTTGTCCGCCGCGCGAACGCCGGCGAGTCGTCCGTTCCGGACGCCGGCGGTGACGACGCCCCACCGCCAGTCGGTGACGGTCAGGTCGGTCACGGTCACGTTCGACTGCCGGCGGTTCGCGACCACCGCTACCCCGACCGTGTCGCCGGCCCCGAACGGGTTGACCCGCCCGCGGAGGAACCGTTCGGTCAGCCTGTCGGCGTCGCTCGTCGTCACCCCGTCGACGGCGTGGCCGTTCCCGTCGAGGACGACGTCGCTCGCCCGGATCCGGATGCAGGTGCCGGCCGAACTGTTCTCGATGTCGCTCGTCAGAACGTACCGCCCCGGTCGAGAGATGGTCGTGCACGAACTGATTTCGGTCGGAGGTTCGGCCGCGGTCGGCGACGGGGCCCCGTCGCCGACTGACCCCGCGTCCCCTGCCGCGCCCGTCACCGGCCACGCGAGCAGGAGCGCGGCGACGAGCACCGCGATCGATCTGGTCGACATTCTCCCGCATAGCGACGCCGTCTCGGTGCATGAACCTCCGGGACGGATTCGGGCGCGACCGCTCGGATTCAATTCGCGTCGGCACCGGTGGAAACCCGGGCGCGGCCGACCGGGGGAGCTGCGCCCCCGGGGCGGCCCTCCGCCGGTGGACAGACTCCCGCGACCGGGCCGAAGCCGGGGACCGGTCCGAAGCGCCCGGTCGGCCCGCCGCGCTCCGGGCTCAGGACTCCCTCGGCCGTGCGACCGGCGGTCCCCGCGCCGCGCCGCCGTCGGCGCCACCCGTCGTCGTCCCGTTCGCGACCGTCGTCGCCGTCGTGGCAGGCGCCGTCGTGGTCGCGTTCGGGCCGCCGACCGTCCCGTTCACCGCCGGTACCGTCGGCCGGGCGCCGAGCGTCACCTCCACGGTCCTGTTCTCCCCGTCGCGGAGGACCGTCATCGACACCGTCTCGTTCGGTCGCGCCTCCAGCAGCAGGTACGAGAGCAGGTCCTCGCTGTCCTCGATGTCGGTCCCGTCGACGGCGAGGACGACGTCGCCGTCGTAGGGAAGGCCCGTCGCCCGATGTGTTGCGGGAGCCGGCTGTAACACGCCGTCGGCCGGGCCCCCTTCGGTCACGCTCTCCACCATGGCGCCCTCGGTGACGGGGAGGTCGTTCACCTTCGCGAGCGTCGCCGACACGCTGGTGGTGTTCGCTCCGAGGAAGGCGTGCTCGTAGCTCCCGTTCGCGATCAGCGTCGGCACGATCGCCCGGACCATCCTGTTGGAGACGGCGAAGCTCACGTCCCGGAACACGTCCCCTCCGTAAATCACGCCGAGAACCTTCCCCCGGCAGTTGAGGAGCGGACCGCCGCTGGACCCGCCGCCGACCCCCGCGTCGGTCTGAATCGTCCCGGGGATCGTCAGGCTACCGTTCGGGTACCCCCAGACCCGGACGGCGCGGTCGACGCCGCTGACGATGCCACGCGTTATCGTGTTCTGCAACGGTACGCCGCTGATGTTCAACGCGGGTTCGCCTGTACTCGGATTCCCGACGGCGGCGACCGACTGGCCGCGCCGCGGCGTCGCGTTGGCGACTTCCAGCGCGCGGGCCGAGTCGGGGACGTTCTCCACCCGGAGGACCGCGAGGTCGGTCCACAGGTCCGAACCGGTCGGTTCGGCCTCGCGCCACCGGCCGTCGCCGAACTGGACCTCGAACCCCGACTCGGGGACGGCGTTGGCGACGTGCCAGTTCGTCACGACGTACGCGGTCGAGTCCTCGATGCGGTACACCCAACCCGAGCCCCAGGTGAGGTCGCCCGACTCGTTGGTGACGTTGATCCGGACCACCCCGTTCGACGCCCGGTCGTACAACTGCGTGTAGTTACAGTCGACGGTCGACTGGCGGGCGACCGGCGTGGGGCCCCCGCTGACCGCTGGCCGGTTCGTCCCGGCGATCGCGTCCGACGGGTTCGCGGCCGTCCCGTTCGACGGAGCCGTCTCCGCGGTCACGCCACCGAGCGCCCCCGCGCTCGTCAGAACGAGGACGAGGAGCCAAACGAGTGTCCTTCGTATCATCTCGCGGACTCACGACGGACGGGCTGAATAAACTCCGTGACGGTATTCCGAGAGCTCTCACCGAAACTTAATCCCCGAACAGGCTGGCGTGGACCGGCGCGAACTCCCGCTCGTCGGCGTCGCTGACCGCCCGGCCCTCGACGCCCGCCGCGAGGAAGTCCCGGACCGGCGGGCCGACCTCCTCGGGTTCGACCAGGAAGGCGTCGTGGCCGTGGTCGCTCTCGACGACGTGGTTGGCGACGTCGACGCCCGCGGCCTCGAACGCGGCCGCGAGGCGCTCGGCCTGCTCGACCGTGAAGTGCCAGTCGCCGGTGAAGCTGATCACGAGCGCCTCGCCCGAGAAGCCAGCCAGGGCGTCGGCGTCCGAGTCGTACCCCTCGCCGAGGTCGTAGTCGTCCATCGCCCGCGTGAGGTAGAGGTAGCTGTTGGCGTCGAACCGCTCGACGAACTTCTCGGCCTGGTAGTCGAGGTACGACTCGACCTCCCGGTACGGGAAGAAGTCCGCGGCGGGGTCGTCGGGCGCGAAGGCGTCGGCCATCGCGGCCCGGCCCGCCGACCGCCGGCCGAACTTCCGGTCCATCGACTCCTTCGAGAGGTAGCCGACGTGGCCGAGCTGGCGGGCGACCGCCAGGCCGTTCTCGGGAGGTTCCTGCTCTTCCCCGTAGTAGTCGCCGCCGTTCCAGTTCGGGTCGGTCGTGATGGCCCGGCGGGCGATGGCGTCGATTGCCAGCATCTGGGGGTCGAGTCTGGCCGCGGTCGCGACCGGGATCACCCGGTCGACGCGCTCGGGGTAGCGCTTGGCCCACTCGAGGACGTTCATCCCGCCGACGCTCCCGCCGATGACGGCGTGGAGCGGGCCGACGCCCAGGTGGTCGAGCAGCCGGGCCTGCGCCCGGGTCCAGTCGCCGACCGTCACGGCCGGGAAGTCGGTGCCGTAGGGCTCGCCGGTCTCTGGGTCGACGCTGGCCGGGCCGGAGGTGCCGTAGCACGACCCAGGCACGTTCGCGCAGATCACGTAGTACTCGCGGGTGTCGACCGCCTTGCCCGGGCTGACCACGTCGCTCCACCACGCCGCGGCCTGGCCGTCGGTCCCCTCGTCGCCGCGCTTCGGGCCGGTGACGTGGGCGCTGCCGGTCAGGGCGTGGCAGACCAGCACCGCGTTGTCGCCGTCGTACTCGCCGTATGTCTCGTAGGCGACCTCCAGGGGGACCGACCGGCCGCACTCGAACTCGAACTCCCCGAGGTCGGCGGTGTCGCGCGTTCGGTTCATGTGTCCTCCGTCGGTGTCGCGGAGTCGGTCGTCGAACTCCCGCTGCTGTCGCCCGTCGCCGCCTCGATGGCCCGCTCGACGTCCGCGAGCAGGTCCGCGGGGTCCTCGATGCCGACCGAGAGCCGCACCAGGTCGGGCGAGACGCCCGCGTCGCGCTGCTCGTCGGGCGAGAGCTGGGCGTGGGTGGTGCTGGCGGGGTGGATGACCAGCGTCTTGGCGTCGCCGACGTTCGCGAGGAAGCTGGCGAGGTCGACGGTCTCGCAGAACCGCTTGCCGGCCTCGAACCCGTCCTCCAGGCCGAACGCGATCATGCCGCCGTACCCGCCGTCGAGGTACTCGCTGGCGTTGTCGTGGGTCCGGTGGTCCTCCAGGCCGGGGTACGCGACCCACGCCACCTCGTCGTGGTCGTCGAGGTACTCGGCCAGGATCGCCGCGTTCTCGCAGTGGCGCTGCATCCGGAGCGGGAACGACTCGAGCCCCTGGAGGGTCTGCCAGGCGTCGAACGGCGACTGCTGGTTGCCGAGGCTCCGGAGCGCCCGGAACCTGACGGCGGCCGCCAGCGGGGCGTCCGCGAAGTCCTCCGAGAAGTCGGTGTCGTGGTACGCGGGGTTGTCGCCGGCGAGTTCGGGGTAGTCCTCGGCGTGGGCCTGCCAGTCGAAGCTCCCGCCGTCGACCAGCACGCCCCCGACGGTGGTCCCGCTGCCGTGGAGCCACTTGGTGGTCGACTCCCAGACGACGTCCGCGCCGTGGTCGAGGGGGGTGCAGAGCGCGGGCGTCGCGAACGTGTTGTCGACCGCGAGGGGCGCGCCGGCCTCGTGGGCGATGGCGGCCACGCGCTCGAAGTCCGGAGTGACCAGCGAGGGGTTGCCGACCGTCTCGACGTGGACGAACGCGGTGTCGTCGTCCACGGCCTCCTCGTAGGCCTCGTAGTCGAGCGTGTCGACGAACCGGGGCTCGACCCCGCGCTTGCTCGCGGTGTGGCTGAGGTGGGCGGTGGTGCCGCCGTAGGTGTCGGTCGAGCAGACCACGTTGTCGCCCTGCTCGGCGAGGACGAGGACCAGCGAGTCGAACGCCGCCATCCCGCTGCCGGTGGCGACCGCCCCGGCGCCGCCCTCTAGCGAGGCCAGCCGCTCCTCCAGCGCCCGGACCGTGGGGTTCGAGATGCGCGAGTAGATGTCGCCCTCGGCGTCGAGCGCGTAGAGCTCGGCGGCGCGGTCGGCGTCGTCGAACTCGTAGGAGGTGGTCTGGTAGATGGGCGGCGCTCGCGCCCCCGTCGCGGGGTCGGCCCCGTGGCCCGCGTGGAGGCTCCGCGTGTCGAAGCGCGGCTGGTCGTCCTCGGAGGTCATGTACTACACTCATATTTCCGGACGAGGTTATAACCCTCAGTTACGGCAAGCATTGCACGGACGGACACAGCGCTTTAGTCGCCGTTCGGCGTAGCCCCGACGTGAACCGGCGCGAACTGCTAGCCAGCGTGGGGGTCGCCGGCCTCGGGACGGTCGGGTCCGTCGGCTCGACTGCCGCCGGGACCGCCCCGGGGGAACGCCAGTCGTCGGACACCTACCGCAACCCCGTCTACGAGCACGTCTTCCCCGACCCCGACGTGCTCGAAGTCGGCGGCACCTACTACGCCTACGGCACCTACCACCCGTGGGGCCCGGGCGGCATCGACCGCCAACTGGTTCCGATTCTGCGGTCGCCCAACCTCGTCGACTGGGAGCCGGTCGGCCCCGCCTTCGAGGAGACCCCGCCGTGGTCGAAGTACAAGGGCCTGTGGGCGCCCGGCGTCGGCCGACTCGACGGCCGGGTCCTGCTCTACTACTCCGACTCGGAGTTCGGCGCCGACAACCCGGGCATCGGGGTCGCCACCGCGCCCGACCCCACCGGCCCCTTCGAGCCCCGGGGCGGGCTGTTCCGGAGCCGCGAGATCGGCGTCCCCAACTCCATCGACCCGATGCTGTTCGCGTGGCGGGGGACGCCGTACCTGTTCTGGGGGAGCCATCAGGGCATCTACGGCATCCGGCTCGCCGCCGACGGCCTCTCGACCGCGGGCGAGAAGTTCCAGATCGCGGGCGACGGCGTCGAGGCGCCCTACGTGGTCGAGCGCGACGGCTACTTCTACTTCTTCGGCTCGCGGGGCACCTGCTGCGCGGGCGCCGAGAGCACCTACTACCTGGTGGTCGGCCGGGCCGAGCAGTTGCGGGGACCGTACCGGAACCGCGACGGGGAGCGGCTCACCGTCGCGGACGCGACCGGAACCACGATTCTCGAAGGCGGCGAGGACTTCCTCGCGCCCGGTCACTGCGCGGTGGTCCGCGACACCAACGGCGGCTGGTGGCTGCTCTACCACGCCTACGAGGCGGGCAACCCCTGGATTCGGGACACCCCGCGCCGGGTCCTCATGCTCGACCGAATCCGGTGGGAGGACGGCTGGCCGGTGGTCGGCGAGGACGGGACGCCGAGCCTCGTGGGACAGGTGCCGCCGGTCGGGGAGTGAGCCGCCGGGGCGGACCCGACCTCCGGCGGGCCGGACCTACAGGCCGTCGCGGTCAGACCCCCTTCCCGGACAGGATGCCGACGACCGACTTCCCCCAGATCAGGGCGAAGCCGATGACCGCGAGGCCGACGACGGCGTAGCCGACGCCGGTCGCGTCCCAGCCGAACGCCTGGAGCAGTTCGACGGCGAGCAAGGCGGTCAGCAGGAGGGTGATGCGGTTCAATCGCGCGAGGAGTGCGGGGTCGGCCATGCGCGAGTCCTGACTCACCGGGGCCATCAAGGTGTGGGTTCCGCCCTCGCCTCCGAAACGCATACGAAACCCGACACCCATGTCTCGGTCATGTCCGACTTCGTCGTCCCGCCCGCGCTCGACCGCGGCGACCGGGTGGCCGTCGTCGCGCCCGGGTCGAACCGGGCGACCGACTACCCGCACGTCTACGACCTCGGCCTGGAGCGCCTCCGGGAGGTGTTCGACCTCGAACCGGTCGAGTACCCCACCGCGACCCGGGACAGCGAGTACCTCTACGACCACCCCGAGGAGCGCGCGCGGGACGTGATGGACGCCTTCGCCGACCCCGATATCTCGGGCGTCGTCACGGTCATCGGCGGCTTCGAGCAGGTCCGCATCCTGAAGCACCTCGACCCCGAGGTGCTGCGCGAGAACCCGACCCGGTTCTACGGCATCAGCGACAACACCAACCTGGCCCTGTACCTCTGGAACCTCGGCGTCGTCTCGTTCTACGGCGGGACCGTGATGACCGACCTCGCCATGCAGGGGTCGATGCACGACTACACGGTCGAGCACCTCGAGACCGCGTTCTTCGCCGACGACCTCTCGGCGTTCGGCGAGCTCCGGCCGGCCGACGAGTTCACCGACGAGGACCTCGACTGGGCCGACCCGGACAACCTCGACGAGCGCCGCGAGACGGAACCCGCCGAGGGCTGGACCTGGCGCGGGGCCGACCGCGCCGTCTCGGGACGGACCTGGGGCGGCTGCCTGGGCACCCTCGACATGGTGCTGCGGACCGGCCGGTACCTCCCGGCGCCCGAGGACCTCGACGGCCGGGTCCTCCTGCTGGAGACCTCCGAGGAGCTCCCCTCGGCGACCGACGTCCGGCAGTTCCTCATCGGGCTGGGCGAGCGCGGCCTCCTGGAGCGGTTCGCGGGCGTCCTGGTCGGTCGGGCCAAGGCCCGCAACCCGTTCGAGGACCCCGGTCCCGAGGAGCGCGCCGCGTACCGCCAGCGCCAGCGCGAGGCCGTCGCCGACGTGCTCGCGGAGTACAACCCGGACGCGCCGGTCGTCCTCGACCTGGAGTTCGGCCACACCGCGCCGGTGGTCCCGGTGCCGGTCGGCGGCACCGCGGAAATCGACCCCGCGAGCGAGACCGTCGAGTTCCGATAGGAGCGCCCCCGCCGCCGCCCCGCGCTTCGGCCGCTTCCACCGGCTATAAGGCCACGCGCTCCCCAGTTCCGACCGATACCCGTGAGTTCCGTCCGCCGCGACCGGATACTGCTCGCGACCGTGGTGTTCGCCGTGATGCTCGCGCAGGTGCTGCTGTACCCCGGCGTCCCGGACCTGGTCGACGCGGTCGGCGCGTCCACGTCGCTGGACGCGAGCATGTGGTTCCTCGCCGCCGAGTTCGCCGCGTTCGTCGCGTTCGCCGGGGCGTGGGGCGCGCTCAGCGACGGGCTGGGCCGCCGGATTCCGCTGGTCGTCGCGGGGGCGCTGGGCGGCGCGGTCGGCTACCTCGCGCTCGCGCTGCTGCCGGCCGCGCTCTCGCTGTCGTTCCTCGGCGTGCTCGCGCTCCGGGCGCTCCAGGGCGCGACCACCATCGGCGCGTTCTCGCTGTCGATGACGACGCTGATGGACCTCGAGGGCGGCCACGGCAAGAACATGGGCGCGGCCGGCATCGCCATCGGGCTCGGGACCGCGGTGGGCGCGCCCCTCGGCGGGCAGCTGTACGCCGTGAGCCCCCTCCTGCCGCTGTACGCGGCAAGCGGACTGCTGGTCTGCGCCGCGGTCCTCGCGCTGCCGATCTCGGACCGGGCACCGGGCGAGGGGTCCGAGGAGCGCGGCCGCGTCGCCCGGGCGCTCGCCACGCTGACCGAGCGCCCGGTGCTTGGCCTCCCGTACGTCTTCGGGTTCGTCGACCGCTTCACCGCCGGGTTCTTCGCGCTGGTCGGCACCGTCTACTTCCGGGAGGCGTTCGGCCTCGACGCCGCCGCGACCGGCGTGATGCTCGGGCTGTTCTTCGCGCCGTTCGCGCTCCTCCAGTACCCGTTCGGCGTGCTCTCGGACCGGATCGGCCGGAAGGGTCCCATCGTCGTCGGGTCGGCGCTGTACGGCCTCGCGGTCGTCGGCGTCGGCGTCTCGCCCACCGTCGCGGTCGCCGGCGCCGGGATGGTCGTCGTGGGCGTCATCGGCGCGCTGATGTCGCCGGCCACGATGGCGCTGGTCACCGACCTGTCGGCCGACTCGGCCCGCGGCACCGCGATGGCGGGGTTCAACGTCTTCGGGAGCCTGGGCTTCCTGGCGGGCATCCTGGTGGGCGGGACGGTCGCCGACGAGTTCGGGTTCCTCGCGGCGTTCCTGGTCGCGGGCGCGCTGGAGACCGCCATCGCGCTCGCCTCGATCCCGGCGTTCCTCCGGATCGACCTCGACGCCGAGCGGAGCGCGTTCGGCGGGTAGCCGGAGGCGCGGTCACGAAATCAGGTGCTCGACCGCCGACCCGCCGAACGCGGTGAGCACGAGGAGGAACGCGCCGAAGACGGCGACGAGGACGATGAGGGCCCGGAGCAGCCCCTGGAGGTCCTCGTCCAAGTTGTTCGACATGTATCGGTGGCGTCCCTGTACCCTCATAAAACTCGGGCTCCGTCGCGTCGACGGGTCCGGTGGGCCGCGTCCGGCGGCAAGCCGGAGATTTGCGACCATCCAATGGTTCATGTGGACGGTCGGCGATGTACAGCCACGAATGACGAGGCCCGACGGACTGTTCTCGCGCCCGCCCGACGACCGCATCCGGATCCTGGACGCCGACGGCGAGGTGGTCGCGCCGGAACTGATGCCCGACCTCGGCGACGAGGCGCTGGTCGCGATGTACCGCGACATGCGCTTCTGCCGCCGGCTCGACGAGCGCGCGATCAGCCTCCAGCGACAGGGCCGGCTCGGCACCTACTCGTCGCTCGCCGGCCAGGAGGGCGCCCAGATCGGCTCGACCCACGCGCTCGCCGACGCGGACCTCGTCTCCTACCAGTACCGCGAACACGGCGCGGTCGTCGCGCGCGGGTTCCCCTGGGAGTACCTGCTCTACTGGGCGGGTCACGAGCGCGGTAACGCGGCGCTCGCCGATATCGACGTCTTCCCGCTCAACATCACCATCGGCGACCACCTCCCGCACGCGGTCGGGATGGCCTGGGCGGCCAAGCTCCGGGGCGACGACCGCGCGACGGTCGTCCACTTCGGCGACGGCGCCACGTCCGAGGGCGACTTCCACGAGGGGCTGAACTTCGCCGGCGTGTACGACGTCCCCGCGGTGTTCGTCTGCAACAACAACCAGTGGGCCATCTCGGTCCCGCGTGAGCGACAGACCGCGAGCGACACCCTCGCGCAGAAGGCCCAGGCGTACGGCTTCGAGGGCGTGCAGGTCGACGGGATGGACCCCCTCGCGATGTACGTCGTCACGCGGGCGGCCCGCGAGAAGGCGCTGGCTCCCCGCGACGACGAACCCCGGCCCACGCTCGTGGAGGCGGTCCAGTACCGGTTCGGCGCCCACACCACCGCCGACGACCCCGCGCGGTACCGCGACGAGGCGGAGGTCGAGCGCTGGCGCGAGCGCGACCCGCTCGACCGGTTGGAGTCGTTCCTTCGCGAGACCGACCGACTCGACGACCACCGAATCGAGGAGATGGACGCGGAGATCGAGGCGACGCTGGCCGACGCGGTCGAGCGCCTGGAGTCGTACGAGGCCGACCCCGACGAGCCGTTCGAGTACACCTACGCCGAACCGACCGCGAAGCTCCGCGACCAGCGGGACTACCTGCGCGCGCTCCGCGAGGAGTACGGCGACGAGGCGCTCCTGCGGGACGAGTAGGAGCGAGGACGGGGGTGGAGAGAGGACGCGCAGAGGAAGGGACGAGCAAACGAGCGAGAGCGAGGACGAGCGGGAGACCGACGGCGTTTCGGCTGGAGCCGCCCGCGCCCGCCGATAGCGGTATCAGTCTGGTCGCCGACACCCGTAACAGCCACCGATGGAACGCAACGACGGGCGCGGAATCGCGGTCACGGTCGGCCGGTGGGCGGCGATGGCGGTCGCGACGTACCTGGTGATGGGCGTCGTCTACTCGATGCTGGTGCTCGCGTCGGCCGAGGGGCCGCTGGTGTCCGCGGCGAGCTGGGAGGTGATGACGGCGTTCATCCTCCCGGCGTTCTACGCCAACCCCGCCCGGGTGCTCGTCGCCCCGGCGCTGGCGCTTCTCGCGTTCGTCGTCTCGGCGGTCGCGGTGGTCCTGGCGACGCGGGGGCTGCAGACGTTCTACGGGCTGACGAAGTCCGCACAGAACGGGTGACGGTGACCGCGAGTACGAGCGAAGGCGACCGCGGCGGTACGAACGAGGGTCCGCGACGGTAACGAGCGAGGGCGACCGCGGCGCTACCGCAGTTCCTCGCGGGCCGCCTCGACGCCGGCCTCGGCGTCGACGTCCTCGCCGGTCGCCTCGAACGCCTCGCCGATGGTCCGCACGCCCCGGATGAGCTGCTCGGCCGAGAGGTTGCCCATGTTGCTCACGCGGAAGATGTCGCCGCCGAGGTGGGCCTGGCCGCCCGAGATGGAGACGCCCCGCTCCTCGACCGCGTCGAAGAAGGCGTCGGGGTCCTCGCGGGTGTGGGCCGGCAGCGCCACCGCGGTCAGGGTGTTGGAGTACTCGGTCGCCTCGTTGCGCTCGGGGAACAGGTCCAGCCCCATCGCGACGAACGCCTCGCGGAACGCCCGCGACTGGCGGCGGTGGCGCTCGATGCGGTCGGCCATCCCCTCGGCCTCGATGTTCTCGACCGCCACCGCGAGCCCGCGGAACAGCGGCACCGCGCTGGTGAAGGGGGTCTGGTGGGACTCGGCCTTCCGGAGGTGCCAGTCGAGGTCCTCGTAGAACGGCGCGGCGTCGCCGTCGAACCGCTCCTGGGCGGCCTCGGTGGCGTACATCGCCGAGGTGCCCGGCGGCGCCGCCAGGCACTTCTGGGCGTCGGTGACCGCCACGTCGACGTTCCAGTCGTCGATGCGGAACTCGTCGCCGCCGATGGAGGTCACGCCGTCCACGACGAAGGTGGCGTCGTGCTCGGCCGCGATCTCGCCGACCTGCTCGACCGGGTTGAGCAGCCCCGTCGAGGTCTCGTTGTGGACCATCGTCACCACGTCGGTGTCGTCGTCGACGGTCTCCGCCACCGCGTCGAGGTCGATGGACTGGCCCCACGTCGCCTCCACGGGGTCGACCGAGGCGTACCGGTCGGCGATGCGCTTGAACCGCCGGCCGAACTTCCCGTTGACCAGCGGGACGACCTTGCCGTCGTCGCCGCGACCGCTCAGGCCGCCGACGAGGTTCGCGACCGCGGCCTCCATCGCCATCGTCGCGGTCCCGTTGAAGATGAGACTGGTCCCGTCGCCGGCGGTCGACGACCCGTCGAGCGTCGACTCGGTGAACACGTAGTCGAGCGCGTCCTGGGCTCGCTCGTACACCGCCTCGAACTCGGCGGAGCGGTGCGAGACCATCGGCTCGCTCATCGCCTGTCGCACGTCGCGGGTCACGGGTACCGGCCCGGGGTTCAGGAGGAGAAAGTCCTCTCGCATGGGTGGACGGTCGGTCGGCCGCGGCTTAAGTGCGCGGGGTCGGCGCAAATCCCGCCACTTCGGCGGGGTCGCCCGCGGGACGCACGCCGGCCCCAGCGGTGATTGCCCCGGCGGGCCTACCCCCGACGATGGCCGACTTCACACAACAGGACGAGGGAAAACCGGTCCGGATCGGCGGCGAGACGGTCGGCACGGTCGTCATCGGCGACGACGACACCGCCTACGTCGACCCCGCCCGCGACGCGCCGGACGACGTGCTGGCGAAGCTCGACTGGGGCGAGAGCGACGACCTCTACCCGCTCGAACAGGCCGACATCGACGCGATAACCGACGACGAGGTGCTGCTCCGCGAGGACCTGTAGGGCCCCGTCGACGAGCGCTCGTCGACTGGGGAGCGGTCGTCCGGGGCGTTCACTCCCGCAAGCGCTCGGCCACCGCGTCGAGGTGGTCGAGGCCGACGACGGCCACGGTGTCCCCGCGCTCCCGCAGCGACGCGAGCTCCCCGGCCATGTGCTCCTCGCGGGTCTCGTCCCGGAGCGCCACGGGTCGCGGCGGGTCGAACGCCCGGAGCAGCGACTGGGAGCGCCGGGCCTGGGCGCGCTCGTCGCTGGCCTGGACCGCGGGCGGGTCGGCCCGGGTGCAGTCGTGGGCCACGGGGTCGTCGACCTCGACCCGGAGCGCGGTCCGGCGGGCGACCGCGGCCGCGACCCGGCAGGTCAGCGCGTGGCGGGTCACCGACGCGACGCCCGACGCGACCCGCCGGAGCGTCCCGGGCGAGGCGCCGTCGCGCCACCAGTTGCGGGCCAGGCGGGCGAAGAAGCCGCCGGTCGGCCCGTCGACGCCGACCACGTCGGCGTCGCACTCCCGGCCGGCCTGGGCGGCCGCGCTCATCTCGCCGCCGAAGGCGGGCGGCGTGCGGTCGCTCCGCGCGTAGGTCCGGTAGAGCGGCGTCGCCAGGGGCGGCACTTCGAGCGCGACGGTCTCGGGGTCGCGGTCCCGGACCACCGCGCGGGCGCGGAAGACGCTCGCCGGGTGGTCGTGGACGACGCCGACGAGTGTGACGTCGCCGTCGGGGTGGGCGACGGTCCGGAGGTACTCGTCGCTCAGGCGGGGGTCGTCCGCGTCCTCGTCCCGCGGTTCGGGGGTCGCGTCGTTCGGTTCGGGGGAACCGTTCGGTTCCGGGGCAGCGCTCGGTTCGGAGTCGGCGGAACCGGTCGGGTCGACCGGTCCGCTCGGTCCGGGCGATTCGAGGGCGTCGGACGGTCGGACGGGGTCGGCCGACCCGACGCCGGGGTCGTCGGTCGGTTCGGGGGCGTCGTCGAGGGAGGGCATCGACTTGCGGACGGGTATCACGCACCCCTCATAGTCCTTCGGATTCGGTCGCACCGCGCCCCGGGGCGGCGGGCCGAGGGGACCGGATTTTTACCGGAGAGGCGACAACTCCCCGGCAATGGCGAGCGTCAGCGCCGACGAGAACCCCTACGTCGAGGACCCGCCGACCGACTTCGCCCCGGTCGAGGAACTGACCCCGGAGGCGGCCGCCGAGCAGGCCCGCCTGCTCCGGGAGGCGATCCGGTACCACGACTACCGCTACTACGTCGAGAACGACCCCGTCGTCGCCGACCGGACCTACGACGCCCTCTTCACTCGCCTCCGGAACCTCGAGGAGGCCTTCGACGTGCGGACGGAGGACAGCCCCACCCGGCGGGTCGGGGGCGAACCCCTCGACGAGCTCGGGACGGTCGAGCACGTCGCGCCCATGCTCTCCATCGACTCCAGCGGCGAGGCCGAGGACGTCCGGGAGTTCGACCGCCGGATGCGCCGGGCGGTCGGCGAGGCGCGTCGCGGCTCGGAGCAGTCGAGCGGGGAACCGCGAGACGGCGGGGACGTCGCCTACGTCTGCGAGCCCAAGTTCGACGGCCTCTCGGTCGAGGTCGTCTACGAGGACGGCGAGTACGTCCGGGCGGCGACCCGGGGCGACGGCTACACCGGCGAGGACGTCACCGAGAACGTCCGGACCATCGCCAGCGTGCCCCACCGCCTCCGGGGCGACTATCCCGACCGACTCGTCGTGCGCGGCGAGGTCCACATCCCCGAGGACGACTTTCAGGAACTGAACCGCGAGCGGGTCGAGCGCGGCGAGGACCCCTTCGCCAACCCCCGGAACGCCGCGGCCGGCTCCCTCCGGCAGCTCGACCCCTCGGTAACCGCCGGCCGGCCTCTCGACGTGTTCTTCTTCGACGTCCTCGACTCCTCGTACGACTTCGCGACCCACTGGGAGCAGCACGAGACGCTGCCCCGCTGGGGCCTGAAGGTCAACGACCGGGTCGAGCGCATCGACGACATCGAGGACGCCATCGCCTACCGCGACCGCCTGATGGAGGACCGCCCGGACCTCGACTACGAGATCGACGGCGTCGTCATCAAGGTCGACGACCTCGCCGCCTGCGAGGAGCTGGGCGCCACCGAGCGCCACTACCGGTGGGCGTTCGCCTACAAGTTCCCCGCGCGCTCTGAGGTCACGACCATCACCGACGTCGTAGTGCAGGTCGGCCGGACCGGCCGGCTCACCCCCGTGGCGCTGCTCGAACCGGTCGACGTCGGCGGGGTCACCGTCTCGCGGGCCAGCCTCCACAACCCCGACGAGATCGAGGCGATGGACGTGAACGTCGGCGACGAGGTGCGGGTCGAGCGCGCCGGCGACGTCATCCCCTACGTCGCCGAGGTGGTCGAGAAGCGCTCGCCGGGCCACTACGAGTTCCCGGAGCGCTGCCCGGTCTGCGACAGCGCGGTGGAGTTCGACGGCCCCATCGCCTACTGCACCGGCGGGCTCGCCTGCGACGCCCAGCTCCGGCGCGCGGTCCAGTACTACGCCAGCGAGGACGGCCTCGACATCGAGGGACTGGGCGGCGAGCGCGTCGACCAGCTCATCGACGCCGGCCTTATCGACGACAGCCTCGCGGACCTCTACCGCATCGAGAGGGAGGATCTGGTCGACTTAGAGGGCTGGGGCGAGACCAGCGCCGACAACCTCCTGCGCGAACTGGAGGACTCGAAGCACCCCCAACTCCGGGCGTTCCTCGCGGCCATCGGCATCCCGAAGGTCGGTCCGGCCACCGCGGCCGACCTCGCGCGGGCGTTCGGCGACTTCGAGAGCGTCCGGACCGCGACCCGGGAGGAGCTCGAATCGGTCGAGGGCATCGGCCCGAAGGTCGCCGACCAGATCGCGGAGTTCTTCGACTCGCCCGAGAACGAGCGGGTCATCGACGACCTGCTCGACGCGGTCGGGCCGCTGGAGACCCCCGACGAGGACGAGACCGGCGACGAACTCGACGGGCTGACCTTCGTGTTCACCGGGTCGCTCGACGGCCACACCCGGAGCGAGGCCCGGCAGCTGGTCGAGGACCGCGGCGCGAACGCCACGGGCAACGTCTCGAGCAACACCGACTACCTCGTCGCCGGCGACAGCCCGGGACAGACGAAGCTCGACGACGCCGAGGACGAGGGCGTGCCGGTGCTCGACGAGAGCGAGTTCGAGGAACTGCTGGAGGAGCGGGGAATCGAGGCGTAGCGGGACGGAGAACAGCGGAACCGAGGGCGGTCGCCCGACTCAGAGGTCCGCGTCCCTGAACACCAGGTAGCCGAGCGCGACCGGGACGAGCAGCCACAGCAGGAACTGGGCCAGCACGACCCAGTCCGAGAGGTAGAACGGCGCCTCGCCGATCTGCTGGGCGATGAACCCCTGCATCCGGCCGGCGCCGTACAGCCGCGCGGCCATGACGTTGTCGGTGTACAGCCGGGTGACGAGGCTCTCGTAGGCCCGGATCGGGTTGAAGAACTTGATGAACAGCCCGTACTTCACGAGCGTCATGTTCTCCCAGCCGAGGCCGAGCTTGTCGTTGAACACCACCAGCACGCGCCGGACCTGGGTCCAGAGCATCGTGAGCACGACGTACGTCCCGACCGTGCCGAGCATCGCCCGGCGGTTGCTCGACGCCGCGGCCGAGAAGCCGACCGCGACGCTGACGAACACGACGCCCAGCAGCAGCGTCAGCGCGACGAACGCGAGGTACTTCAGCGGACCGACCTGCACGCCGTAGAGCGCGAGGACGACCGCCGCGAGCAGCATGGCGACCAGCACCGGCAGGGTGAGCACGGTGCTCCGGCCGACGGTCTTGCCGGCGACCACGTCCTGCCGGGAGTGGGGCAGCGAGAGCAGCAGCTTCAGCGACCCCGACTCGCGCTCGCCGATGACGGAGCTGTACGCGACCACGATGGCGACGATGGGGACCACGAGCGCGACCACCCGGTTGCCCAGCGTCGGCACGAACACCTCCGAGGTGAGCGGCTGGTTCCCCTGCGGCTGGACGCCCGACCCGATGAGGTAGGCGCTGCCGACGAACAGGCCGAAGAAGATGGCCGACAGGCCCCAGAGCCACCGCGAACGCACCGCGTCCCGGAAGTCCTTCCGGGCGATGGCCTGCCACGTCATGCCGTCACCTCCTGCCCGTCGGTGGTGTAGGCCATGAACAGGTCCTCGAGCGAGGCCTCCTCGGTCTCGAAGTCCCGCACGTCGACGCCGGCCTCCTCCAGGGTGGTGATGACCGCCGTCTTGGCGTCGCTCCCGCAGGAGACGACCAGCCGCCCGCCGTCCTCGCGCTCGACCTCGGAGACGCCGTCGAGTTCGCGCACGTCGGCCAGCGCCGCCTCGGAGACGTCCTCGGCGGTGATCCGCAGGACGGTGTCGGCGCTGGTCGCCTGGCGCAGCCCCTCGATGGAGTCCTCGGCCACCAACTGGCCGTTCCGGAGGATGCCGACGCGGTCGCAGACCGCCTCGACCTGTCCGAGGATGTGGCTCGAGAAGAACACGGTCGCGCCCCGGTCGGCCTCCTCGCGGACGATGTCGCGCATCTGGCGCGCGCCCTGCGGGTCGAGGCCGGTCGACGGCTCGTCGAGCACGAGCAGGTCGGGCTCGCCGACCAGCGCCATCCCGAGGACGAGCCGCTGGGCCATCCCCTTCGAGTAGCCGCCGGCCTTCCGGTCGCCGGCGTCCGCGAGGCCCACGCGGTCGAGGATGGCGTCGGGGTCGTCGTCGGCCTCCTTCGACTCGACGGCGAACTCGAGGTGCTGCCTGCCGGTCAGGCGGTCGTACACCGAGAACCCCTCGGGGAGCACGCCGAGTCGCTCGCGGACCGAGACGCCCTCGTCGTGGACGTCGCGGCCGAGGATCCGGACCTCGCCGTCGGTCGGGCGGACGAAGTCCAGCAGCATGTTGATGGTGGTGGACTTGCCCGCGCCGTTCGGGCCGAGGAAGCCGAACACCTCGCCCTCCTCGACTTCGAGGGAGAGGTCGCGGACGGCGACGACGTCGCCGTACCGCTTGGTCACTCCGTCGATCTCGATAGCGGCCATAGGAGCGCCTTTTGCGTTCCCCTACGTAAACCCTTGTCTTATCCCGGCGTTCGTCTGACGGAGGCGGTGTCGGGGGCGCGCCGCCCCGCAGAAACGGCGGACGTCTCCGACTCCGCGGCCGCTTCGACCCGTTCCCTGGCGCCTCAGACCGCCTCGTCCGGGTCGTGCTGCTCGGCCATCCGGGTCGCCTCGTCGGCGTAGCGCTCGCGGGTCGCCTCGTCGTCGACCGGGTCGAGCGACTCGGGGTCGGCGTCGACGGCCGCGGTCACGTCCACCTGGTTGAGCATGTTCATCGACCGCTGCTTGCGGAGCTGTCGCTCGCCGTCGGTCGTGGCGTACACCAGCGAGACCAGCCCCTTGTCGGTGTACGTCCGCTCCACGAGCCAGAGTCGCTCGTCGTCCATGCGTCAACCTACTCGGGCGGCGAGTTGAATCCACCGGGTTCGGCCGTCCGTCGCCCTCAGGGTCGGTGCTGACGTGCCAGTAGCGTTAAGACGCGAAGCGGCGTACTCGACAGTGAATGATGGACTACGGGTGGCAGGAACGAAGGGGACACGGAGTACCGGGTATCGGCAGCAATCGCCTCGGCCCGCTCCCCGCGACCGAATGAGGATGAGCCAGTCCCCGCTGTCTCAGGCCACGGACGACCGCCTCTCCGAGATGCTCTTCCAGGGCGAGGAGGTCGAGGAGGAGCTCACCGTCGAGGGCGCACGCGTCGCGGTCACGACCCACCGGGTCCTCGTGTTCACCCCCGACGGCGACGGCCGGCGGTTCGACCACGCCGACCGCCCGAACGTCCTCGACGCGAACGTCGAGACCACCGGCCGGGACTCCTACGTCGAGTGGGGCGTCCGGACCGGCGTCTACGGCGCGGTGCTGTTCGGCGGCGGCGTCCTCCTGAAGACCAGCGGCATCCTCGAGGAGCTGGGGGCCACCGAGGCGCCCGCCGACGTCCCCGGCTCGGGCATCGCGCAGTTCGTCTCTCTCCTCCCGAAGGCGCTCGGCACGCTCACGACCGGTCTCCTCCTCGGCGGCGGCCTGCTGGCGCTGGCGGCGCTCGCGCTCGGCGGCCTCTACTTCAGCTCTCGCGAGCGCGAACTCGTCATCGAGCGGGCCGGCCGCGACCCGATGCGGGTGCCGGTCCGGGACGACGACGCCGAGGACGTCGCCCGACGGCTCCGGGCCGCGGTAGGGACAGGTTCAAAATCGCGCGGCGACTAGCTGCGTCCGATGGACGGCGACGCGGTACGCGAGCGAGCCGGAGAGCTGCCCCGCCAGCCCGGCGTCTACCAGTTCCAGGTTAGCGGGTCGCGTAGCGACTCGGACGAGTCGAGCGGAGAGCGTAGCGAACCGCGAGACGGCGAGACGGTCGTCTACGTCGGCAAGGCCGTCGACCTCCGGGACCGGGTGCGGTCGTACGCCGACCCGCGGGGCCGGCGCATCCGGCGGATGGTCGAGCGGGCCGACCGCATCGACTACTCGGTCACCGACACCGAGACCCAGGCGCTGCTGCTCGAGGCCAACCTCATCAAGCGGTTCCAGCCCCGGTACAACGTCCGGCTGAAGGACGACAAGTCCTACCCGCTGGTCCAGCTCACCGACCACGAGTTCCCCCGGATCGAGATCACCCGCGACCCCGACCCCGAGGCGCAGGCCCGGCGCGCCGGCGAGGCACGGAGCGACGGCGGCGCCCGGGCCGGTTCGGGCGGTCCCGACGCCTCCGGCCCGCGGGTGTTCGGCCCCTTCACGCGGAAGACCCGGGTCGAGACGGTCGTGAAGGCGCTCCGGGAGACCTACGGCGTCCGTGGGTGCTCGGACCACAAGTTCGCCAACCGCGAGCGGCCCTGCCTCGACTACGACATCGGGCTGTGCACCGCGCCCTGCACCGGCGAGATCGACCGGGAGTCCTACATCGCCGACGTGGAGTCGGTCGTCCGGTTCTTCGAGGGCGAGACCGGGGTGCTGGCCGACCCGCTGCGCCGCGAGATGGAACGTGCCGCCGAGAATCGGGAGTTCGAGCGCGCGGCCAACCTCCGGGACAGGCTCGAGGCGGTCGAGGGGTTCCACGGCGGCGCGGGCGAGGCGGTCGCCCACGAGAGCGACGAGCGCACCGTCGACGTGCTCGGCGTCGCGCTCGAAGGCGACTCGGCGACGGTCGCCCGGCTCCACAGCGAGTCGGGCCAGCTCGTCGACCGGGAGCGCCACGCCGTGACCGTGCCCGAGGGCGACGCCGACGACGCCGACACCCGGGCCGGCGCGGTGCTCTCGGCGTTCGTGACCCAGTACTACGCCGAGCGCGACCTGCCCGACGCGCTGCTGTTCTCTGACCGGCCGGACGACGACGAGGTGCTCGACTGGCTGGAGGGCGAGGGCGTCGCGGCCCGGGTCCCGGGGGCCGGCCGCGAGGCGACCCTCGTCGATCTCGCGCTGAAGAACGCCCGGCGGGGCGCCAGCGAACCCGACGCCCTCGCGGCGCTCCGGGACGCGCTCGACCTCGACCGGGTGCCCCGGCGCATCGAGGGGTTCGACGTGAGCCACGCCCAGGGCAAGCACGCGGTCGGCAGCGACGTAGCCTTCGAGGACGGCTCGGCCGACAAGTCGGGCTACCGCCGGAAGAAGCTGAGCGACGAGAACGACGACTACGCCAACATGTACGACCTCGTGTACTGGCGGGCGTCTCGCGCGGTCGAGGACCGGGACGACCGGCCGGACCCCGACCTGCTGCTCATCGACGGCGGCGAGGGGCAACTGAACGCGGCCCGCGAGGCCCTCGCGGACGCCGGCTGGGACGTGCCGGCCGTCGCGCTCGCCAAGGACGAGGAGGTCGTGGTCACGCCCGACGGCACCCACGACTGGCCGAGCGACGCCGACCACCTCCACGTCCTCCAGCGGGTCCGCGACGAGGCCCACCGGTTCGCGGTCCAGTACCACCAGACGCTCCGGGACGACGTCTCGACCGAACTCGACAACGTGCCCGGAATCGGCCCGCAGACCCGCCGGAAGCTCCTCCGGCGGTTCGGCAGCGTCGAGGGCGTCCGGGAGGCGTCGGTCGCGGAGCTCCGGGAAGTGGAGGGCGTCGGCGAGAAGACGGCCGAGACCATCGACACGCGGCTGTAGGAGCCCCTCGGCTCGAGCTGATCGGTCGCTCCACCGAAAGCTTATCCCGCCGTTCTCCGAACGAGCGCGGTGATGTCCTCCAGCCCAAAGTCTACACTTCTGACGGTCGTCCGCGTCCTCCTCGTCGGCCTCGGCGTCGGCATCGCGGCCCTGACCGTCACCGAACTGGCGACGATGCCGCCGCCACCGCCCGACAGCGACGGGTTCGCGCACGGCATGGCCGCGCTCTTCGGCGGCGTGATCATCGTGTTGTCCCTCGGCCTCGCCGCGGTCGGCGTCAGCCTCCCCGCGGTGCTGGGCCGCGACGACCGCCTGGGATTCAACCGGTGGCAGCGCCTCGCGCTGAAGGCCGCGAGCGCGCTGGTCGGCGGCGGCATCGTCGTCGGGCTGGCGCTCGGACTCGTCGTCGGGCTCCAGTACGGGGTCATCCTCTGGCTCGGGCTGGTGGCGCTGGCGGTCTGCGTCGTCTGCGCGGCGCTCGCCTGGCGATTCGCCGAGGCGGTCGTCGGGTTGCTGTCCCGGCTAGTCGGCCGGACCAGTCGCCCGTGATCACGCGCTCTCCTCCAGGCGCTCGCGGGTCCGGCCCGAGTAGCCCAGCACCAGCGCGACCACCAGCAGCACCGCCAGTCCGAGCGCGAGCGCGCCCTGGGCGCCCTGGAGCGCCGACACCACCAGCATCCCGACGGCGCCGACGGTCGCGACCTTGTACCGGTCGACCCAGATGCCCCGCGCGGCGGTGAGCGCGAACGAGAGGGTCAGCAGGTAGTAGAGCAGCCCGTCCCGCGAGAACCCGCCGAGCGCGAGGAGGACGTACGCACCGATGGCGACCAGCAGCACCACGACCGCGACCGAGAACCCCTTCGCCAGCGCCGAGCGCGTGTTCGCCATACGCCACCTTGGCCGGCCAGCGGCATAAACGTCAAACGTTAAGCCCCCATAGCGTCGACGAAGCAACATGAACAACCCGTTCTACGAGCTGGGGCGGCTGTCCGCCGGCGTGGACCTCTCGCGCGCGCTGGCGGGCGTCGTCGCGGTCCTCGCCCTGCTCGTCGCCCTCCCGTCGCTCGACGCGGCGACGGTCGCCGGCCTGCTCGCGCTGGGGCTGGTGGTCGCGGTCCTCGCCAGCGCGGTCGAGATCGTCGGCCCCTACGAGAAGCGGGCGCTGACGGTGTTCGGCGAGTACCGGGAGCTGCTGGGGCCCGGGCTGAACGTCGTCCCGCCGCTGGTGAGCGAGACCCACGCGTTCGACATGCGGACCCAGATGCTCGACGTCCCCGAGCAGGAGGCGATCACCGAGGACAACTCGCCGGTGACCGCCGACGCGGTCATCTACATCCGGGTGATGGACGCAGAGAAGGCGTACCTGGAGGTCGAGGACTACGAGCGGGCGGTGTCGAACCTCGCCCAGACCACCCTCCGTGCGGTCATCGGCGACATGGCGCTCGACGAGACGCTGAGCCGCCGCGACGAGATCAACGCCCGGATCAGGCGGGAGCTCGACCTGCCGACCGACGAGTGGGGCGTCCGCGTCGAGAGCGTCGAGGTCCAGAAGGTGATGCCCACGCCGACCGTCGTGGACGCGATGGAGCAGCAGACCGCCGCGGAGCGCCGCCGCCGCGCCATGATCCTCGAAGCGCAGGGCGAGCGCCGGAGCGCCGTCGAGCGCGCCCGGGGCGAGAAGGCCGCGAACGTCATCCGGGCGCAGGGCGAGAAGCGCAGCCAGATCCTCGAAGCCCAGGGCGACGCGGTGTCGACCGTGCTCCGGGCGAAGTCCGCCGAGTCGATGGGCGAGCGCGCGATCCTCGACAGGGGGATGGAGACGCTGGACGCCATCGGGCGGGGCGAGTCGACAACCTTCGTCCTCCCGCAGGAGCTGTCGTCGCTCGTGGGTCGGTACGGCAGGCACCTGACGGGAAGCGACGTGAGCGCGGTCGGAGACGGCCAGCAGCTCGACAGCCTCGACTTCGACGCCGAGACCCGCGAGCTCCTCGGCCTCGACGACGTGGACGAACTGCTCGCCGAGCTAGACGGCGGCGCGACGGGCGGCGAGAACGGCGCGACGAACGCCGAGGCCGAACGCGACGCCGACGTCGAACTCGAGACGGAGAATCGGTGACCGCCGCGTCCGACCTCAGAGGAAGAGGACGCGGAAGAGGACGAACGCGCCGACCAGCGAGTAGACGACCATCATCGCGCGGACGGTCGTCTCCTCGGAGACGCGGCTGTTGATGAACGCGCCGGCCTGCCCGCCGACCAGGCACGTCAGCCCCGCGGCGAGGCCGAAGTCGAACGGGACGGTGAAGTCGTGGCCGCTGAACGCCGGCGGCGCGAACTTCAGCAGCAGGAGGTTCGTCACCAGCGCGGCGACGATGGTCCCGTGGAGGACGAGCGCGCTCGTCCCGGTCGAGAGCCTGACCGAGACCCGCTTGCGGACCGTGAGCAGGGTCTGGGTGAGCTCGCCGATGGCGATGGCGACGAAGCCGGCCATCGCGCCGCCGACGCCCGCGACCAGCCGGTCGTAGCGGTCGAAGGTGGAGGCCGGGGAGACCGCCCGTCCCCCGTCCGCGGCGACCTGCTCGGCGCCGTCGGCGTGGTCGCCGTGGGCCCGGAACAGCACGGCCGAGAGGGCGATGAGCATCCCGCCGAACAGCAGCTTCAGCACCGCCGAGGGCGCGAAGTACGACAGCGCCCGCGTGACGACTGCGACCGGGACGCTGACCGCGAGGATGGCCTTCGCCACGTCGAGGTCGATCTGCTCGCGGAGGTAGTACGCCGAGACGCTGCTGGTGTAGCCGAACAGCTCGACGAACAGCGCGAGCCCGATGGCGGCCTGGAGCGGCACGTCGGGGAACGCCGGGACGAGCTCGGGGTACACGAACAGGAAGGCGGGGACGAACAGGACGGCCGCCTCCATGGCGAACGTGTTGACCGTGGTGCAAATTGTGAACGTCAGGAGCACGAACGTCAGGAGACCGATCGCGGAGAAACCGAGCGGAAGCGCCATCTACGCGAAGCCTCCCGTCGGTGGCTGGATGGGGTGGCCTGGGTGCGAGCGGGCGTCCGGCTGCTGTCGAATCATGGTGGCCCCGTCTAAACGACGCCGCACTGAAAAGGTTTGATGAAGGAGAAAATCGTTCCGGCCGGTGGCGACGCTCTGCGTCCGGAAGGTCGACCCGACGGCGGATACCGTCGCTTCACCGACAGGCGCCGGACGTCGACCCGCCGCTCAGACGTTCGGGATGACCTCGTCACCGATCAGTTCGAGGCACTCCCGGACCCGGTCGAACGAGAGGCCGGGCCAGTGGCACCGGAAGACGACGCGGTCCGCGTCGAGCTCCCGCTTGTACCGCTCGAGCTCCTCGCACACCTCCGCGGGCGTCCCCAGGAGGAACCGGTCCTCGGCCAGCGCCTCGAACGGCCGGTGGAGGTCCTCCTCGTCCTCCATCGCCTCGTCCTGGCCCCAGTCGACGTACGCCCGGTACTTCTCCGCGAGGTGGTCGCGGGCGACGTCGACCGCCTCCTCGCGGGTCGGCGCGACGAACGCCTCCCGGAGGATCGGCACCGCGGTCGACTCGCCGCGCTCGGCCCGGATCGGGTCGTAGCGGTCGCGCTTCTGGGCCGCGAGCTCGCCGACGGTCGCGTGGGGGTTGAGGAACCACGCGTCGGCCAGCCGCGCCGCCCGCTCGACGGCCGGATTCGCGTTCGCGGCCAGCCACGTGGTGAGCCCGCCGTCGGGCCGCACCGGGATCGTCGCGTCCTCGACCGCGTAGTACTCCCCCTCGTAGGTCACGTTCGTCTCGGTGAGCAGCCGGTCGGCGAGCTCGAGCCCCTCGACGAGCCGGGGGACCCGCTCGCGCTTCGGGACGCCGAAGGCGTCGAACTCCGCGTCCCGGTAGCCGGCGCCGACCCCGAACACGGTGGGCCCGTCGTGGAGCGCGTCGAGCGTGGCGACCCGCTCGGCGATGTCGACGGGATGATGGAGCGGTAACAGCACGACGCCGGTCGCCAGCTCCATCTCGGACACCTCCCCGGCGACCCGGGAGAGGAACGGCAGCAGCTGGAGCTGGGTGAAGTCGGACAGGTAGTGCTGGCCGGCGCTCAGGTGGTCGAACCCCGCCGCCTCCGCGGTCCGCGCCAGGTCCAGCAGGCCGTCGCGGAGGTCGGTCGGCGACCGGTCCGGGGCGCCCTGCGGATTCAGGTAGAGGCCGAACTTCATAGGCCCAATCACGGGGACCGTTGGCAAATGCGTTCGCGTTCGGACCGATCAGCGGGTGCGGTGCCGATCAGCGACTCGGCTTCGCTGGGGTGCGAACGAGGGGAACCGGGGAGTCACGGGAGGACGCCGACCCCGGGAATAAATACCTCCGAGCTAATACCTGTATACTTCGGGAAAATTATATATTTCTGGCCGTCGTCTTCGTAGACGATGGCGCCCGGTGTCCGCCCGGAGCGAGAGGTGCCGGTGAACGCGTTCCACGTCGGGGACTCGTACCTGTTCAAACAGTACTTCGAGCGCGAGGCGGTGTTCGACCGGCTCCGGCGGTACTACGACCGCCACCAGTACCGGTTCGCGGTGCCGACCGAGGAGTTCGACGGCGTCCGACGGTTCCTCGCCGAACGCGGTTACGCGCTCGATCCCGTGACTTCCCTCGACGACTACGCTGTCGTCGTGCGCAAGTACACGGCCCATCCCGACGACATCTTCAAGACCTCGGTCCTCCAGCGGAGCCACGGCGACTACAACCTGTTCGTGCTGAAGGACGGGAACGCGGTCGCCGAGGCGGTCGCGGACGGCGGAACCCGGCTCGCGGACTCGCCGCTCTCAGTGACGCTCGGCGGGCAGATGCGGCTCTCGGCAGCGGAGGGCTGACTGCGTTCCGGGACGCGGGCGGGGCCGAGCCGGGCCGACCCGGACCCGCCGGCTCAGTCGTCGCCGACGTGGAAGTTCGGCGACTCGCTCCGGGGCGCCGCCTCCTCGAGGAACTGGAGCCCGGGGCTCCCGACGAACGCCGCCAGGCTCGCCAGGAAGACGGGCGTGATGCTCGCCCCGTCGGTGAGCGCGATGGCGATGAGCGCCGACGAGAGCGGCGTCGCCGTCACGACCGAGTTGAACGCCGCCATGCCGGCCAGCATCCCGAACGTCGGCGGAAGCCGGGGCACGACCAGCGAAGCGGCCTGGCCCACCAGCGCCCCCATGAACATGTGGGGGATGATGAGCCCGCCGAGCCAGTTGCCGTGGATGGTGAGCGCCGCCGCGACCATCGTCCCGGCGAGCGTGAGCAGCAGGACCGTCGGCGAGAACGTCTCGGAGAGCAGGACGTTCATCTTCGACCCGCCGTAGAAGTACGTCAGCGGGAG
Source organism: Halorussus sp. AFM4 (assembly GCF_051194995.1). Lineage (NCBI taxonomy): Archaea > Methanobacteriati > Methanobacteriota > Halobacteria > Halobacteriales > Haladaptataceae > Halorussus > Halorussus sp. AFM4. Next base: position 390,616 of record NZ_JBNTJT010000004.1, read on the forward strand.
CAGGTAGCCCAGCAGCCCGATGCCGAGGCCGGCGACGGTCGTCCGGACGTACACCGCCGGCGACCACCGGTTGAACAGCCGGCCCACGAACGCGAACGTTCTGGTGTACACGAACCCGAACGGGACGCAGACGGCGCCGACGCCGACCGCCGCGGCGAGCTGCCAGGGCTCGACCGGGACCAGGGTGCTCGCGCGCCACGCCGGGAACAGCGCCATCCCGCCCAGCAGGACCTCGGTGAGGTAGCCCGCGAAGCTGGCCACGAACGTCGGGACGATGGCCTCGTAGTACTCCAGCCCGCGCTCGTGGGGGAGTTCGAGCCACAACAGCGCCCCGCCGATGGGCGCCCCGAGGATGGCGCCGAAGCCGGCGCCCATCCCCGCGAGCGTCAGCAGCTTCCGGGAGTCCTCGAACGCGAACAGCTCCGCCAGCTTCGACCCGAACGACCCGCCGACGACGCTCATCACGCCCTCCGGCCCCGCGTTCTGGCCGGCGATCAGGCCCGCGAGCCCGACCGGCACGACCGGGACGTTCTCCTCGAACGGGACCCGGCCCTCGCGGTGGAACTGCCGGACGAGCGCGGCGAGCGCGCCCGGGTAGAACGTCCGGTAGAGGATCGCGCCGATGAGCAGCCCCGCGGCGGTGCTGACGACGATCCGCCAGTAGAGCTGGGGCAATGCGGACCAGAGGTGGTGCTTGAGGAAGAGCCACGTCACCCGGAACGCCGTCGCGACGACGCCGACGGCGACGCCGAGGATCGCGGCCACCAGCAGGTGGTGGTGGAAGTCGCGCTCGTCGGCCCACCGGACCGCGGCGCCGAGCCGGCCCGTCGCGATTCGGTCGGTCATCTACGTCGTCCTCGTCGCCCCGGACAGTCGTGGTTTACGTTTTCCGCCGGCCGTCCGCTCGCATCTCGGCGGCCTACTCACGCTGGACCGCCACCACCGGCGTGTCGCCCATCCGGACGACCCGCTCGGTGACGCTGCCCATGACGACCCGGCCGACCCCGGACCGACCGCGCGTGCTCATGACGACGAGGTCGACGTCGCGCTCGTCGGCGTACGAGAGGATGGTGCGGTGGGGCGTCCCCACCCTGACCTCGGCCGTGACCCGGAGGTCCCGCTCTTCGGCCTCATCGACGATGGCCGACATCGACTCCTCGGTGCGCTCGTCGAGCGCCGCCCGCGGGTCCTCGGCGCGGCCGACGATGGCCGCGCTCTCCGACTCGTCGACGACGTGGAGCACGTGGAGGGCCGCGTCGTAGCGCTCGGCGTGGCTGAAGGCGTGGGGCGCGGCCGACTCGGCGGCCCGGCTCCCGTCGGTCGGGAAGAGGATCCGGTCGTACATGCGAGACGTTTCGACCTATCGGCCCTTAAGCGTGGAAACGGTTCGCACTGCAACCGGACTCGGCCGGGTGTCCGCCGTCGCGCGAGGTCGTCCCCTATCCGTCCTCGGGGCACGGTCCCCGCGAATCGCCGTGGCCGAGGTGGGCCTCCAGCGCCGACTCGCTCCCCACGCGGATGGTGCGGCGGTTGTCCGGGTTGCCCGGCGGTTCGTGGCAGACCGTGTACCCCGATTGGTCGTCCTTCTCGTCTTCCTCTTTCTCGTCTTCCTCTTCCGAGTCCTGCCCGGTCGGAGCCTCTTCCCCGCACCCGCCGGACCGAATAGCTATCGGCTCGTCCATGTCGAGGTCGATCACTTCGGGGTCGTCCAGGCTGCCGGACAGGAACTGCCACCCCTCTACCGTTCCCGACCCGTACGGTTCGAGCTTCGCCTCCTCGTTCCACGCCGGCTTGATCTCGACGCAGAACGCCTCCCCGAGCCCCCGGAAGACGCCCCCGTCGTTGGTGGTCCCCCACGACCAGTTCAGGACGGCCTCCCGCTCGCGGATGCTGAACTCGTCCTCGCTCCCCTCGTACCGGTCGGCCAGGGCGACGAACTCGCCGTCCGGCGGGAGTCCGCTCACGCGGAAGGTCGCCGCGCCGCCCTCCTCGGCGTCTGTGCCGCCGTGGACGACGACGAGGCTGAGGCCCTCCGGTCCCTCGTAGAGGAACAGCCGGCTCGTCTGGGCGGCCTCGAGCGGCGCCGGGAGGTCCGTCTCGCGGGGTTCCTCGGGGGTGTATCCGAACAGGTCCGCGACGTTCCCGTCGCTCAGCGGTTCGACCGGCGTGCAGGTATCGCCCTGCTCGAAGGCGTAGGCGTCGCCCTCGCACTTCAGCAGCTCCGGGTGGCTGATGTCGTTGCACGTCGCCGGCACGCGGTAGGAGTAGGTGCAGCCCGTCAGTCCGACGTAATCGCAGTCTCTGTTCCCGTCGTCGCGGTCCGTACACGACCCCGACTTGATCCCCAGCGTGTCGTAGCCCTCGTCCATCTTCGCGTCGAGGTAGTCGGTGTCGAACTCGACGCGCGCCCGGTCGTCGGCCAGCGTGTAGGCGTCCTTCGGCGGTTTCTCGACGTCGATGCAGTCGTCTCGCCCGCAGAAGGTGGTCCGGGCCGCCGCGGCGTCCGAGAGGCCAGTACCGGCGACGATGGCGCCGCTGACGGCCTTCACCACGTCGCGCCGCCGGACTCCGTCTCCGGTCGATCGCGCGTCGCGGTCCGTCCGGTCGTCCTCGGTGTCGCGTTCCCCGGTCATGGTGTCCCCTCGGCGGTCACCGCGGTTCGATTCTGTCCCTGGGGACGTTGCGCTTCGTTCCGTCAACCGCCTCTCTCGGCGCTCGGGCCGCTCTCCCGCTTGTCGCTGCAACCACCGGAAACTGGAAAAGGGTACTGGCCTTCGGGTCGAGCGCAGTCCCTCGAAGTACGCGCGCTCACTGGTTCCGTTGTATCTCCTCAAGCACAGAACCGAGGGACGCGAGGCTGTCGATGGTGTAGTCCGGTTCCTGATACGGGTCCTCCTCGTCGTTCTCGACCCATATCGTCGTCATCCCGAAGCATCGGGCCATAAGCAGGTCCTCGTTGAACTCGTCGCTGACCATGACGATGTCACCGTCTACGCCTTCCGTGCAGAGGTGGTACCCTCTCGGATGCGGCTTCGGTCGTTCCAGTTCACTCGAAACGAACAGCGAATCGAACGCCTCCCGTACCCCGTGCCGCCGAAGTACCGTTTCGACCCACGGCTTCGCCATGTTGCTAAACAGCACCAGGGAGTGTCGGGACGCTAACTCATGGAGTATCTCTCCGTATTCCTCCGGGAAGTGAGGGTCGAGCCAGGTCCGGTCGACGTACTCGAGGCACTGCTCTTCGGTCGCCCCCGTCAGCGTCGATAGCAGTTCGACGTACTGCTCTTCGCTGTTCAGAAACCCCGCTCGAAAGAGGTAGTAGGCCAACCAGCCCGGGTACGGTTCCCGACCCGGAGACACTCCGAGCAGGTGGGCGTACTCCCGCTCGGCCTTCTGGTCGACCAGGACCCCACCGTAGTCGAGAACGACTCGCATGCGGTATCGAACAGACGGCGGGAAATAGCTCTTCTGCACAGTGTTGCTGCTTCGTCGTGACGCGGCAGCGATCACACCGTCGGGGTCTACGAGTCGGGATCTACCGGTGCCCCGACCCTGTACGAGAACGACGGTCCGCGTCCTGTCGACTACCGACCGCCGGTCAGAACCCCTCGGTCGGCTCGGGCACGCCGCCCTCGACGTCGACGTCCACCTCGAACTCCTCGCGGAGCTCCCGGATGCGGTCGCGGATGTCGGCGGCCAGCTCGAACTCCAGGTTGTTGGCGGCCTCGTTCATGCGGTCCTCGAGCTCCTCGATGCGGCGCTCGGCCTCCTCGTCGGTCCCGGGCTCGCCCGACGAGACGCCGGAGGTGTCGGTCTTGCTGCCCGGCAGGTTGGCCTCCGAGACCTCCTTGTCGATGGTGGTCGGCTCGAAGCCGTGCTCCTCGTTGTACTCCTGCTGGATGCGGCGGCGGCGCTGGGTCTCGTCGATGGCGGCCGCCATCGCGTCGGTGGTCTCGTCGGCGTACAGCACCACCTCGCCGTTGACGTTCCGGGCCGCCCGGCCCATCGTCTGGACCAGCGACGTCTCCGACCGCAGGAACCCCTGCTGGTCGGCGTCGAGGATGGCGACCAGCGACACCTCCGGGATGTCCAGCCCTTCCCGCAGGAGGTTGATGCCCACGAGCACGTCGAACTCGCCCAGACGCAGCCCCCGGACGAGCTCGTGGCGCTCGAGGGTGTCGGTCTCGTCGTGCATGTACTCGACCGCGACGCCGGCCTCCTCGAGGTACTCGGTCAGGTCCTCGGCCATGCGCTTGGTGAGCGTCGTCACCAGCACGCGCTCGTCGTTGCCGGTCCGGCGCTCGATGCGGTCCATCAGGTCGTCGATCTGGCCCTCGGCGTCCGTGACCTCCACCTTCGGGTCGACGAGGTGGGTGGGCCGGACGATCTGCTCGACGATCTGGTCGCTGTGCTCGCGCTCGTAGTCGCCGGGGGTCGCCGAGACGTAGAGGGTCCGGTCGGTCTTCTCCTCGAACTCCTCGAACGAGAGCGGTCGGTTGTCGTACGCCGTGGGGAGCCGGAACCCGTTCTTCACCAGCGAGTCCTTCCGGGACTTGTCGCCCTCGAGCTGGCCCTTGATCTGGGGGACGGTCTGGTGGGACTCGTCGATGACCGTCAGGAAGTCGTCGGGGAAGTAGTCGAGCAGGGTGTAGGGCGCGTCGCCCGACTCGCGGTCCGAGAGGTACACCGAGTAGTTCTCGATGCCCGAGCAGTAGCCCGCCTCCCGCATCATCTCGAGGTCGAACGTGGTCCGCTCCTCGATGCGCTGGGCCGCCACCAGGTCGTTGTTCCGCTCGAAGTACCGGATGCGGTCCTCGAGGTCCGACTCGATCTCGGCGATGGCCTCCTCCATCGTCTCCTCGGGGATGGAGTAGTGCTCGCCGGGGTGGACCAGCACGGCCGACTCCTGGGACTTGACCTCGCCCTCGAGGGGGTCGACCTTCATCATGCGGTCGATCTCGTCGCCCCACAGCTCGACCCGCACGGCGTACCGGCCGTACATCGGGAAGATCTCGACGGTGTCGCCCCGGACCCGGAAGGTGCCCTGGGTGAAGTCGACGTCGTTGCGCTCGTAGTTCAGGTCGACCAGCCGCGCCAGCAGTTCGTCGCGGCCGATCTCGTCGCCGACCTCCAGCCGCAGGCTCATCTCCTCGTAGTTGCGCGGGTCGCCGAGCCCGTAGATCGCGGAGACGGAGGCGACCACGATGACGTCGTCGCGGGTCAGTAGCGACCGGGTCGCGGAGTGGCGCAGCCGGTCGATCTCGTCGTTGATCGAGGCGTCCTTCTCGATGTACTTGTCGGTCTGCTCGACGTACGCCTCGGGCTGGTAGTAGTCGTAGTAGGAGACGAAGTACTCGACGGCGTTGTCGGGGAAGAGGTTCCGGAACTCCTCGTACAGCTGGGCGGCCAGCGTCTTGTTGTGGGCGATGACCAGCGTGGGCATCTCGATCTCCTCGATCACCCACGAGACGGTGTTGGTCTTCCCGGAGCCGGTCACCCCGAGCAGGGTCTGCTTGTCCATGCCCGACCGGAACCCCTCGGCGAGCTTTTCGATGGCCTCGGGCTGGTCGCCGGCGGGGTCGAAGGGGGCATCGACCCGGAAGTCGCTCTCGGCCTCGGGTCTGTCGGGCGAAAGCGGCCCGGAGTCGGCGTCGCTCATTGTGCCGCGAGGTAGGCATTGGAGCTACTTTACCCTCTCGTCGCGGCCTCACCGTCCCCTCCTCCTGTCGGCCCGTCACGCCGTCAGGTCGCGCCCCACTCGCCCATCGACCACCCGTAGGACTAAGGTATTACAGCCGGTATTACCTTCTATGAGCGAGACGACGCGCGTCACCGAGAAGGGTCAGGCGACCATTCCGAAGGAGCTGCGCGAGAAGTACGACCTCGAACCGGGCGACGAGGTCGTCTGGATGGACACCGAGGAGGGAATCGTCGTGAGAAAGCGGACGCGCACCGCCGGTCGCGGGATGTTACTTCCCGACGACACTCCCGACGAGAAGCGCGACGAGGTCGCCGAGGAACTCGGTCAGCGACTCCGCGACCGCCGAGACCGTAACTACGAGGAGAACTGACGTGCCGACCTACACGGCCGACGCAGTTGCGCTCTTGGTATACCTCGTCGACGCGCTCCCGGATTCAGCCGACCGAGTGTTTGCCGAAGCAGAGGCCGGCGAGACGGTCATCTCGACGCCCGGTACCGCACTGGCCGAAGTCCTCTATTCGGTTTCGCGCGACAAGGACGTTCGGGGCGTCACGCTCACCGGCACGCCGGAGGACGCTCGTCAGGCCCTCGTCGTGAACGGTCCCGTCTCGGCGACCCCCGTCGGCGATGACGAACTGACCGCGTACGCCCAGATTATCGGCGAGTTCGGCATCCACGACGCGTTCGTCGTCGCCAGTCACCGCGCCCGAGCGACGGACGCTATCGTTACCACGGACGGTGTCATCGGCGATGCCGGCGTCGAGACTGTTTGGGAGTAGTGTACCTCCTCGAAGAAACGCTCTCTTCGGTGTCAGCAAACGGGCTTCGGATTCACGCCCATCCCCTCCAGCGTCTCGGTGTACTCGTCGTAGGCCGCCTGGATCGCACCGCTGGCGGCCTCCAGCGCGGCGTCCCAGTCGTCGTCGCTCTCGCAGACCTCGTCCAGCAGCTCCCGCCCGCGCTCGATCTGCCCGTCGAGGTCGTCGCCCAAATCGCGGAACAGCTGGGCGGTCTGCGGGTCGGCCTGGCCGACGAAGAAGCCGACCATCTGCTCCTTGGACTTCTCGCTGGCCAGCGTCCGGCCGAGGAACCCGCCCACGCGGGCGACGTCGCCCTCCAGGTCCCGCAGGTACTCGTGGATGGCCGGCACGTCGCCGGGCTCGTGGTCGTCGTCGAGCTTCGCCACGACCTGGTCGTAGTGGTCGCGCTCCTGTTCGGCGAACTCCTCGAAGGCGTCGCGGACCGGCTGGGCGGCCTCCTCGTCGTCGGCCCAGCCGCGGAACGTCTCGTAGGCCGCGTGCTCGGCGTCGGCCGCGGACGCGAACACCCGCTGGGGGTCCATCTCGCCCTCGGTCGCGGCGTACAGCGACTTCGAGGAGCCGAGCCGCGAGAGCGCGGTCTCGTTGTCGTCCCGGACGGCGTCGAGGAACTCGTCGGCGTTCATGCGGGGAGGTACGAAAGGAAGCCGCTTGTAAGTAGCGACGGCGGCGAAAACGCGAGGGCCGACCGCGGAGCCATCGGCCGCCCCCGCGCGAGTGGTCGAAGGCGTCGGAAGGCAGAAACCGGGCGTCTCGCCCGAGTGGAACGTGGGGCGCCGATGGCTTCGGCGTTGCCCCGAACACGTGCGGAGTCGGTGGGTCACCGGCGGCTGTCGAACGCCAGCGCCCCGTCGCGCTACTCCCCCGCGGGCCGCCCGGGACCGAGCCTGGCCCGCGCCCGCGGCGCGTACAGCCGGCCCAGCGACCGGCCGCGGACGCCCAGCTCCCGGAGCGCGTCGGCCCGGTCGTGGTCCCCGAGCGAGAGCGAGACCCGCCGGCTCAGCGGTCGGACCGCGAACTCGCCGGCGAGGGCCGCGCGGCTCGCCAGCAGCCGGCTGTCCTTCACGGTGTAGCTGCGCGCCGTCAGTCCGCGGTCGCGCCCCGACGCCCGGCCGACACCGAGCGTCAGGACCCGCCCGCCGCCGACCGAGACCGTCGTGCGCCGGACGCCGCCGCGGTCCTCGACGTCGATGGTCGCGAGTTCCTTCGGGTAGCCCCAGATCTCGGTGCCGAGCGCGACCGACGCCTCGGTCGTGACCGGCAGCCAGTCGACGTACCCGCCGACGTCGGCGCCGAGCAACTGCGCGCCCGGCAGCTCGGTCCGCGCGTCCGCGACGACGGGGACCGCGACCGCGAACTCGTCGTACGGCTCCAACCCGCCGACGTAGTGGTACTCGATGCTCACGAGCGCGACCGCCCCCGTCCCCGGCGCGACGCGGACCGGCGAGAGGCGCTCGGGGAGCCGCGCCGCCAGCCGCCGGGCCGACGCCGGGAACAGCCCGCCGGCCGCGGTGAACTCGCAGGCCAGGGGCAGGTCGACAATCTGACCGGTCGAGAGCCGGCGCTCCGTGCGCCCCTCGTCGCGTCCGCGGTCGTCCGAACTCATACCCGGCGGTACGACCGCGAGGGTGAAACTGTTGGCCCCCGCGGTCGCTCCGAACACCCGGGACCTTTGTCCCCGCCCGACGCGATAGCGACCGTGACCGGGATTTGCGAGGACCGAACCGTCCTGATAACCGGCTGCGGGTCGGGCATCGGGCGCGCGACCGCCCGGTCGTTCGCCCGCGCCGGATGGACCGTGTACGCGACCGACCTCCGGCCCGACGCGCTGGCCCCGCTGGCCGACGAGTGCGCGACCGCCGAACTCGACGTGACAGACACCGAGCGGTGCGAGGCCGTCGTGGCGCGCGCCGTCGACGAGACGGGCCGACTCGACTGCCTCGTCAACAACGCAGGCTTCGGCGTCGTCGGGGCGGTCGAGGACGTCCCGTCGGACCTCGTCCGCGAGCAGTTCGACGTGCTGGTCCACGGCCCCCACAGGCTCGCCCGCGCCGTCCTGCCGCACATGCGCGAGGCCGGGGGCGGCCGAATCGTCAACGTGACCAGCGTGCTGGGCCGGGCCGCGTTCCCCGGACTCGGCACCTACGGCAGCGCCAAGTTCGCGCTGGAGGGGCTGACCGACGCGCTCCGGCTCGAAGCGGGGTCGGACGTCGACGTGATCGCGGTCGAACCGGCGTGGGTCCGGACCGGCTTCGAGGAGAGGGCGATGGACCGATCCGCCGGCGTCGAGGCCGCACCGGCCCACGCGGAGGTGTACGACCTCTTCGAGCGCGGGCCGGCGCTCGACGGCGGGCCGCTGGCGGTGCCGCCGGAGCGCGTCGCCGAGGCGATTCTCCGGGCGGCGACCGTCCCGGACCCGAAACCCCGGTACCCGGTCGGCCCGGTCGCGCGGACCATCGCCCTGTCGCGGTTCCTGCCCGACCGCCTGCGCGACACCGCGACCTGGCGGCTGGCGAAGGCGGGCGTGACGCTCAGGCGATGGGGAGTCCTGTAAAAGAGCGGAGGTGAAACGCCGCTACGAGACCTCGTGCGCTTCGCTTACTCGGCCTCGCCCTTCTCGATCGGCGCGTCGACGAGGTTGCCCCACTCGGTCCACGAGCCGTCGTAGTTGACGGTGTCCTCGTAGCCCAGCAGCTCGTGGAGCGCGAACCAGGCGACCGACGAGCGCTCGCCGATGCGGCAGTACGCGACCGTGGTGCCCTCGCCGTCGATGCCCTCCTCGGCGTAGAGCTCCTCGAGCTCCTCGCGGGTCTTGAACGTGCCGTCCTCGTTCGTGACGGCCGCCCACGAGATGTTCTTCGCGCCCGGGATGTGGCCGCCGCGCTGGGCGGTCTCCTGGAGGCCCGGCGGGGCGAGCACCTCGCCGCTGAACTCCTCGGGCGACCGGACGTCCACGAGCGGGACGCCGCGGTCGATGGCCTTCTCGACGTCGTCGCGGTAGGCCCGGATGGACTCGCGCGGGCCGCCCGCCTCGTAGGACTGCTCGGAGAACTCCGGCACCTCGTCGGTGGTCGGGTAGTCGTTCTCGAGCCAGTACTCGCGGCCGCCGTCGAGCAGGCGCACGTCGTCGTGGCCGTAGTACTTGAACTGCCAGTAGGCGTAGGCCGCGAACCAGTTGGAGTTGTCGCCGTAGAGGACGACGGTGGAGTCCTCGGTGATGCCGTGGCTGCCCAGCAGCTCCTCGAAGTCGTCCTTCTCGAGGATGTCGCGCTGGGTCTGGTCCTGGAGCTGGGTCTCCCAGTTGAAGCCGATGGCGCCGGGCGCGTGAGCCTCCTCGTAGGCCTCGGTGTCGACGTCGACCTCCACGAGTCGGTACTCGGGGTCGTCGCTCTGGAACTCGTCGAGGTGGTCCTCGGCCCAGTCGGCGGAGACGAGGACGTCGTTCGCGTACTCTGTGTCGCTCATAACCGTGTGGACCTACACGCGCTCTCGTTATATCCTCTTTACTTTCGGTAGGTAACGCCTCCTGTCGGCCGTCCCGGAAAGTGTTGCCCCTTCCCCGGCGGTCGACGGGACGTATCTCCGAACTGATACGGGCGGTCCGCGGCGGGGAGCGGGCGGTTCCCCCGGGACTCGGCAGTTATTTCCGGTAGCTGTGAGACCGGGCGAGTAGCCGCCCGAACCCGGGGCCATTTAGCCCCGGCGCGCCTACCCGCCCGACATGAACCAGGACGTCGTGGTCGGCGCCGACTGGCTCGCCGAGCGCCTCGGCGAGGTGACGGTCGTCGACGTGCGCGAGGCGTGGGAGTACGACGGCATCGGTCACGTCCCGGGCGCTGTCAACATCCCGTTCGACAAATTCCGGAGCGAAGACGGGGACCAGGGGATGCTGCCGGGCGCCGAGGCGTGGGCCGACCTGCTGGGCGAGGCGGGTATCGCGGCCGACGACACCCTCGTCGCCTACGACGACACCCACGGGGTGTTCGCCGCGCGCTTCCTCGTGACCGCCGAGCTGTACGGCCACGAGGACCTCCACCTGCTCGACGGCGACTACAGCTCGTGGATGCGCGAGCACGAGACGAGTAGCGAGGCGCCGGACGTCGAGCCGACCACGTACGAAGTCCGCGCGGTGCCCGGCACCGCGGAGGGCGCGAGCGGTGACGAACCGCGAGCGCGAGAGCCGACCGACTCGCCGCTGGTCGACCGCGAGGACGTCGAGGCCGCGCTCGAGGACCCCGACGCCGTCGTCGTCGACACCCGCGACGACTGGGAGTACGAGGAGGGCCACCTCCCCGGCGCGGTCAACCTGGACTGGCGCGAGCTCGTCGACGAGGAGACCCGGGGGCTCAAGCCCCGCGAGGAACTGGAGGCGATCCTGGCCGACCACGGCGTCACGCCCGACCGCCGGGTGGTGCTCTACTGCAACACGGCCCGGCGCATCAGCCACACCTACGTCGTGCTCTCGTCGCTGGGCTACGAGGACGTCGGGTTCTACGAGGGGAGCCTGACCGAGTGGGAGGCGGTCGGCGGCCCCATCGAGACCGGGTCCTGAACGCCGACCCGCGCCGACATCCCCTATCGACTGAGGGATTCCGACGCCGAGAAGTCGGTTCCCTGTCGCACGCGGGCCGTCCGGCGTATCGCCGGACGGTCTGCCGCTTTCGCGTCGGAACGACGTCATTTATCCTTTCGTACACGTAGAATCAGGGAGTTGTCCGGGTTCGTGTTAGGTGGCCACGAGGACTATGAATGCCGGGGTCGCGTCCGGTACCTGGAGGTGGACGAGATGTCTCAACAGTACCAACCCACGAGTCGAGGCGTTCAGCAGTCCCGGGGCATCGGCCAGCAGGGCCAACAGTCCCAGCAGTACCAGCCCGCACACTTCGACGAGGCGCTTCCGAGCGAGTACCGGACGACGCTCGAGGACCTCAGCTGGCTCCGCAAGCAGACCAAGTGGGCGTCCGAGCGGGCCCACGTCACGCTCCAGGGCACCGGCATCGAGACCACGCTGGAGGACGTCAGCGAGATCGCCGAGCTCAACGAGGAGCTCATCCTCAGCGGCTCCAAGTTCGTCCAGCACGAGATCGACACGTTCCGGCGGATCGCCACCGAGGCCATCCAGGAGCTCCAGCAGTACCAGCAGCAGGAGCCGTTCGTCGAGGCGGTCATCAGCGACCTGACCCGCGCGCTCCACTCCGCCGAGGAGCTGCTGGCGAGCTCGCCCGGACAGACCCGGCAGGCCGGCGGTCGGTCGCAGGGCCAGCAGGGCGGTCAGTCCGTCGGCGTCCAGGGCCAGCAGTCCCAGTTCGGTCAGCAGGGCCAGTCGCAGATCCAGCCGCAGACGCAGGGCCAGCAGCCGATGCAGTCCCAGCCGCAGACGCAGTCGCAGCCGTACGGCCAGTCTCAGTACTGAGCCGACGCCCGTCGATCACCCGTTTTTTCACCGGCCGGGACGCCGTATCCGGAGCGACCGCTCGGCCCGCGCTGAGGCGGTCGTCGCCCGACCACGTGCGCAGCGGGTCGACAGAGTCTGCGGAGATTACCTAGTGTCTGCGGAGGCTGCCTACGCCCGGCTGTGGTCGTACCCGTTGACCTCGGCAGCGAGCAGTTCGGTCGCCTCCGCGAGCAGCGCGACGACCAGCGGGCCCGCGATGAAGCCGATGGGGCCCAGGCTGAGCAGGCCGCCGGTGAACCCGATGAAGTAGAGGCTCCCCGGCAGGTGGGCGGTCTCGCGGGCCAGCCGCGTCCGGATGACCGCGTCGGGGAGCCACCCGATGAGAACCAGGCCGAGCCCCAGCACGAGCGCCGCCGCGACCGTCTCGCCGGCGGTCAGCCGGTAGGCCGCCAGCAGCACGACCAGGAACGACGGACCGACGATGGGCAGGAACTGGAGGAACCCCGCCACGAGCGCGAGCGTGACGGTGAACGGGTAGTCGAGGACGTAGAAGACCGGGAGCGCGACCAGGAAGGTGGCCGCGGCGGTGGCGGCCTGGAGGACGTAGATGGCGAACAGCGTCTCGCGCGTGCGCTCGTGGAACGCGGCCGCCACGTCGCGGTAGGCCGGCGGGATCGGCGCGAGCAGCGCCCGCCGGGCCTCCCCGCGCCGGATGAGCAGCGCGAACACCAGCAGCACGAACAGCGTCGCCTTGATGGCCAGCACGGGCGCGATCTGGGCCACCCGGAGCGCCAAGACCCCCAGGTACTCCCGGGCGAGTTCGACCACGACGCCGGCGTCGACGGTGTAGACCGTGCCCAGCAGCTCGATACTGACGCTCTCGGGGAGTTCGAGGAGAAACCGGACCAGCGCGGCCCGCCGCCGATAGATGAGGAAGCCGAACGACAGGAAGAACAGCAGCAGGCCGACGAACGCGACGGTCGTCGCGGCGGCGCTGGCCCACCACGAGTGCATCCCGCGCCGGACGAACCGCTCGTGGAGCGGCACGAGCACGTAGGCCACCGTGACCGCGAAGAACACCGTCCCGAGCACGTCGAACAGCACCGCGGCCGCGAGCAGTCCCAGCAGTCCCAGCACCCCCGCCAGCACCCACTGTCGTCTCGCGGACATACCCGCCACATCGGACCCCCGGACGAAAACGTTTCGGCTCCGCCGCCGAACCGCCGGGGCCGCCGCGTCGCCGACCCCTCCGGTCGGGGACAGATGACGCCAGTTAAGTATCACCGACTGCAACCACCGGGTAATGAGACGACGAACCGTTCTGAAGCACGGCGCGACCGCGACGCTCGTCGGGCTCGCCGGCTGCACGGGCGCCGGCGACGGCGGACGGGAGACGACCACCACCGAGTCGACGACGACCGACGCGACGACGACCGAGGAGACCACCGCCGAGACCGCGAGTCAGTCGGAGCTCAGCGGGACGCTGACGGTCGCGACGTACAGCTCGTTCGTCGACGCCCCGAGCACGTCGCCCGGCGGGTGGCTCAAGAAGGAGTTCGAGAAGCGCCACCCCGACGTCACGCTGAAGTGGGAGACGCCCGAGAACGAGGTCAACTACTACATCCAGCGGGCCGCCCAGGGCGTGGACATCGAGGCCGACGTGTACGTCGGGCTCAACGTCGACCACCTCATCCGCATCGACGACAAGCTCGGCGACACCCGACTGTTCGAGCCGACCGCCGACGCCCTCTCGCACTACGGCCACGTCAAGGAGGGGCTGAAGTTCGACCCGCAGCAGCGCGCGATCCCCTACGACACCGGCTACATCAGCCTCGTCTACGACGAGAGCAAGCTGGAGACGCCCCCGACGACCTTCCAGGACCTGCTGAAGGAGCAGTACAAGGGCGACCTCATCGTCCAGAACGCCAAGACGGCCGCCACGGGTCGGGCGTTCCTGCTGTGGACCGTCAACACCGTCGGCGAGGACCAGTACCTCGACTACTGGACGAAGCTCAAGAACAACGGCGTCAAGATACTGGGCTCGTGGAGCGACGCCTACACCGCCTACGAGAACGGCGAGGCCCCGATGGTGGTCTCGTACTCGACCGACCAGGTGTACGCTCACCGCCAGAACAAGGACCTCACGAAACACCAGGTCGGGTTCCTGAACGACCAGGGGTACGCCAACCCCGAGGGGATGGCGAAGTTCGCGAACACCGACCAGTCCGACCTCGCCGAGGCGTTCATGGACTTCATGCTGAGCAAGCAGGCCCAGAAGCAGATCGCCCAGCTCAACGTCCAGTTCCCGGCGACCGACTGGGCGCCGCTCGGCGAGGAGTTCCGGAAGTACGCCAAGGAGCCGAAGAACCCGGTCACGTTCACCTACGAGGAGCTCCAGGGCAACCTCGACCAGTGGGTCGACTCCTGGGCCCGCCAGATCGCCGGCGGCCGGTAGTCCAGCCGTGACCCGAGACGGGGCGGGCGGCGACCGCGCGCGACGACAGGGCGCGCGGACCGCCGCTGACCGGGCCGGGCCGACCCGGTGGCTCGAACGCCACGCGCTCGCGGTCCTCGGCGCCGCGACCGCGGTCGTCCTGCTCGTGGTCTTCTACTACCCCGTGCTCACGGTGTTCGCCGACGCGGTCCGGGTCGGCGGCGCCTGGACCCTCGAGGTCGTCGCCGGCGTGCTGACCGACCCGTTCTACTTCGGCGCGCTCGCCCCCGTCTTCGCCGGGGAGTTCGGGCAGGTCGGGGCGGTCGCCGCCGAGTCGCTGCTGGGCCTCGTGGGGTTCACCGCCTACCAGGCGCTGCTCTCGACGCTCGCCAGCGTCGCGCTCGGCCTGCCGGGGGCCTACGTCCTCTCGCGCTACGAGTTCCCCGGCCGGCGAACCCTTCGGTCGCTGACCATCCTCCCGTTCGTCCTCCCGTCGATCATGGTCGCCATCGGCTTCGTCGCCTTCTTCGGGACGAACGGCCCGCTGAACGACCTGCTGGCCGCCCTCGGCCTCGGTCGGATCAACCTGCTGTTCACGCTGGAGGCCATCGTGGTCGCCCACGCCTTCTACAACGCGCCCCTCGTGGCTCGCGTGACGACGGCGGCCTGGGAGAGCGTCGACGCCCGGATGGTCGAGACCGCCCGGTCGCTGGGCGCCGACCCCCGGCGGGCGTTCCGGGACGTGCTGGCGCCCCAGCTCCTGCCCGCGATTCTGACCGGCGCGCTGCTCACCTTCATCTTCACCTTCATGTCGTTCCCCATCGTGCTCGCGCTCGGCGGGTTCGAGCTCGCGACCGTCGAGGTGTGGGTCTACTCGCTGGTCCAGGAGCTCGAGTACGCCGAGGCCGCGACGCTGGCGGTGGCCGAGACTGTACTCTCGCTCGCGCTGACCTACGCCTACCTCCGGTACGAGGCCCGCCAGTCGGGCGGCGCTCGGGCCGCGAACCCGCCGCCGCGCAAGCGACTGCTGCCCGACGACCACTCGCCGCGCGCCCTGCTCGAACGCCTCGGCGTGTTCGTCTACGCGCTGGTCGTCGCCGTGGTCTTCCTCGGCCCCATCGTCACGATGGTCGTCGAGAGCGTGACGGGTCCCAACGGGTTCACCCTCCAGTACTACCGGTTCCTCGTCGAGCGCCAGGTCGAGGGCGCCTCGTTCCAGACGAAGCCGGGGGTCGCGGTCCGCAACTCGCTGCTGTTCGGGGTCGCTACGCTCCTCGTGGCGCTCCCGATGGGCGTGACGGTCTCGGTGCTGACGGCCCGGGGCGGCCGGTGGGCCAGGCTCGCCGATGCGGCGGCGATGGCCCCGTTCGCGGTCAGCGGCGTCGTCGTCGGCCTCGGGATGCTCCGGGGGCTGGTGTTCGGCGTCGACCTGCTCGGCCACCGGGTCCAGATCACGGGTCCGGTCGCCATCGTCGCGGCCCACGCGGTCGCGGCCTACCCCTTCGTCGTCCGGAACGTCGCGCCGCTGCTCGGCGGCGTCGACCGCTCGGTGGTGGAGTCGGCCCGGGCGCTCGGCGCGACCCGGGTCCGGGCGCTGCTCGACGTCGAGCTCCCGCTGGTGGCGTCGGGGGTCGCCGCCGGCGCCGCGTTCGCGTTCGCCATCAGCATCGGCGAGTTCGATTCGACGGTGATTTTGGCCACCGGGAGCAGTAGCTACACGATGCCGGTCGCCGTCGAGCGCTACATCGGCAACCGCACGCTCGGGCCCGCCACCGCGATGGGGACGGTGCTGCTGGCGGTCACCAGCCTCAGCTTCGTGGTCGTGGACCGATTAGGGGGTCGATGGGAAGCGTGACCGACCTCTCGCTCCGCGGCGTCTCCAAGTCCTTCGGCGGCGTCGACGCCCTCCGCGACGTCAGCCTCGACGTCGCCGACGGCGAGTTCTTCACGCTGGTCGGCCCCTCGGGCTGCGGGAAGACGACCACGCTCCGGGCGATCGCCGGCTTCGAGTCGCCCGACGCGGGCTCGGTCCGGTTCGGCGACCGCGAGATGGCCGGCGTCCCGCCGGAGGACCGCGACGTGGGCATCGTCTTCCAGAACTACGCGCTGTTCTCGAACATGACCGTCGGCGAGAACGTCGCCTACGGGCTGCGGTTCCGCGAGACGCCCGGCGGTCAGTCGAAGGCCGCCCGCGTGGCCGAACTGCTCGACATGGTCGACCTGCCGGGGTTCGAGGACCGCGACCCCGACGAGCTGTCGGGGGGCCAGCGCCAGCGGGTCGCCCTGGCCCGGGCGCTCGCCCCCGGCCCGGACGTCCTGCTGCTCGACGAGCCGATGAGCGCGCTCGACGCCCGGCTCCGCCAGGAGCTCCGGACCCAGGTCAGGGCCATCCAGTCGGAGCTGGGCATCACGACCGTCTACGTCACCCACGACCAGGAGGAGGCGCTGGCGGTCTCGGACCGGGTGGCCGTCATGAACGACGGCCGGATCGAGCAGGTCGGCGCGCCCGAGGCCGTCTACCGCCGGCCCGACACCCGGTTCGTCGCGGAGTTCCTCGGCGAGAACAACGTGTTCGCCGGCGAGGTGGCGGGGAGCGCGGACGGTTCGGCGAGCCGCGGGAGCGACGGTGCCGGCGCGACGGTCCGGGTCGGCGACGCGTCGTTCCGGCTCGCGGGCCTCGACGCGCCGGCGGGCAGCGAGGTCGTCTTCTGCGTCCGCCCGGAGAAGCTGACGGCTGACGCGACAGCGGCCGAGAACGGCTTCGAGGCCGCCGTCGAGACCGTCGAGTTCCTCGGCGAGGCGTTCCGGGTCCACCTCGACTGGGGCGGCCGGGAGGTGACGATCCGGACGCCCGAGCGGCCGTCCGCCGACCGGCTCGCGGTCGGTTTCGACCCCGCGGACGCCCACGTCGTCTCGGCGGGCGGCCGGGAGCGGGCGGTCGTCGAGGAGCGGTGACGCACCGGCTGTCGCGGGGAAACGGAACAGCGCGACCGCGGTTCAGGACTCGGCGGCCTCGCCGGGGAAGCAGTTCGAGCAGTCGTCGTAGAAGACCGTCTGGCGCGGCGAGAGCTTCCGCCAGGTCGCGTCGTCGCGCTTGAGGAACGCCCGGCACGCCGGCTCGTCGCCGGTCTCGTCGGGCCGGTGGCGCTTCTTCGTCGTCGCGGAGGGACTGACCAGGTAGTACTGTTCGGCGTCCTCCGCGGCGGCCTGGTCGCCGTCGCCGGAAGCGGCGCGGCCCGCGCTCATCGACGGGCCTCCAGGTCGACGGTGTGCGCTCGGTCGGCCCTGATCCACGCCTGGGCGGCGCCGGGGGCGTAGAGGACGAGCTCGGCCTCGCCGTCGCTATTCGTCCGGGCGTACGTCTCGATGCGGTCGCGGGCGTCGTTCGCGGTGGGGGTGGCGTGTGTGTTCATGGTCGGGTGCCTCCCGTGGGTCGGTCGACGCCCGAGTCTTGGGGTCTCAGCCGGTTAAAGGCGAGCCAAGGGCGGAGTGAAAGTGAAACTGGTGGGCGTCGAGCGCCCGGCGAACGCGAGCCGCGGTCGGTTACTCCCGCCCGCGCCAGAACCGCTCCAGGCCGAGCGAGAGCATGTCCGGGCTCACGGGCTGGAACTCCTCGCGCTCGGTCTCGGGGAGGTACTCCCGGACGCTGTCCCACGAGTCGCGGGCGTACCGCGAGTCGACCAGGACCCTGACTCCGACCTCCTCCGGCCCTCGAATCACCCTCCCGAGCGCCTGCCGGGCCTTCCGGACCGCGGGCACCGTCAGCGCGTACTCGAAGCCGTCGCCGAACGCGCGGTCGTAGGCCGTCCGGACCGCCTTCGTCCGGGGGCTCGCGGTGTTGATGATGGGGACCCCGCAGACCACCGCGGCGTGGAGGCGGTCGCCCTCGTAGTCGACGCCCTCGGTGAGGGTGCCCCGGAGGCTGGTCACCAGCACCTTCTCGTCGCCGCCGAAGAACTCGGCCTTGAGGTCCTCGGTCGCGTCGTCGGCGCTGCTCTCGTCGAGGAGGACCGGTTTCTCGACCTTCGGATTCCCGCGCAGGGTCTCGGCTGCCCACTCGGCCTCGGCGTAGTTGGGCATCCCGACCAGCACGTTGCCCGGCGACCGGGCGACGTCGCGGAGCGCGTCGGCGTACACCTGCCGGGCCTGGGTCTCCTCCCCCGGTGCGCCCCGGTTGTCGTATGTGAACTTCGGGGCGTCGACCGCGAAGCTCTCGCGGTTCGCCTCGGGGAAGTTCAGCCCGTAGGTCCGCCGGACGACCGGCCGGCCCTCCTCCTCGCGGAGGTGCCCGAGCCCGGTCACCTCCTCGAACACGTCGAGCGGTTCGAGGGTCGCGCTCATCAGCACGCCGCCGCCGAACTCCGCGAGGCGCTCGCCGATGGCGTCGCTGGGCACGCAGTTCTGGATGGCGAGCCTGGCGTTGTACGCCCGGCGCCACGAGGTGTCGGGCTCTTTCTCGTTCCAGGTGCGCTCGAGTTCGATCTCCCGGAAGTAGCGCTCGTGGTCGTTGCGGTACCACTCGCCGAGCACCCGGCCCGCCGCCGGGGCGGCCCGCTCCTTCTCCTCGTCCTCGGCCTCGTTGAGGATGCGGGCCGCGACCGCGCCCGCGGCCTCCGCGCGGACCCAGACGCCGTCGTGGTGGCCCGCCGACTCGGCCCACTCCGAGATCTCGTCGGGCTGAGGTTCGGTCGGGTCCCGCAGCGGGATCTCGTCGTCCGGGAGGTCGTGCAACTGGGACTTCCAGCCGCGGTGCTCGCGCTCGAGGTGGGCCGTCACCCGGCGGTCGAGCTCCTCGCGGAGCTCCCGGACGAAGTCCCGGACCTCCTCCAGTTCCGAGAGGCTGACGTCGCTGTCCGAGAGCTCGCCCCTGATCAGGTCGGCGTCGGCGGTCGTGTGCGTCTCCCGGTCGTCGAACTTGACGGGCTGGATCACCCGGGTCAGCTCCGACTCGGCGTCCCGGAGGGTCGCGTCGCCCACCGCGTCGCTCACCAGGTCCCGGACCCGGGGTTCGAGCATGTGGGCCTCGTCGCAGACCACGAACGTCGAGTCGTCGAGCAGCGCGCCGGTGAACCCGCCGGTGGTCACGGGGTCGAAGGCGTGGTAGTAGTTGCCGACGACGACCTCGGCGTGGGCCAGGATCGCGCCCATCATCGAGTGGGGGCAGGTGCCGTGCTGGACCGACAGCGAGACCAGCTCCTCGGGGTCGATCAGCCCCATCCCGTCGAAGTCGAACGGCACCGCCTCGACGGGGTCGCCGTCCTCGGGGAGCTCCTCGAGGAACTGGGCGTAGAACGGGCAGTACTCGACGTCGTCGTACTCGGGCATCTCGGGCGGATAGGGCGAGGGCTCGCCCGCCGTCTCGAGATAGGACGCGGCCGCCCGGCCCTGGCGCCCGCTGTCGGCCAGCCCGGTCTGCTGGCTCCGGGCGCGCGAGACGAGATTCTGGGCCATGGTCGAGCCGCCCTCGCCGGTGATCGCCCGGGTGTCCTCCCGGAGCGACTCGCACCGCTCGTAGACGTTGCCGTCGTCGATGCCGCCGGCGTTCTCGCGGTTGTACGGGCAGACGTCGGCCTTCCCGACGAGGGTGAGCCCCGTGACGGGGTCCCAGTCGTCGGGGAGGCCGGCGTTGATGGTCCGGAGGTCCTGCTCGAACTGCCGGAGCTGCTGCTTGACGCTGGTGAGCACCACCACCCGCTCGTAGTCGCTGTCGGGGTCCCGGACCAGGTGGATGCCGGCGGTCAGCGCCAGCATCGTCTTGCCGGTGCCGCAGGCGCCCTCCACGACCGCGAAGCCGCCGTCCTCGGCGGTGTCGACGGCGGTCTCGATGCCGTCGACCTGCTCGTCGTACGGCTCGGCGTGACCGAAGATTTCCCGCCACGAATCGCGTTCCGTCACTGGGCCGAGGTTGGTCGTCACCGGGTTTGAACGTTTGGAATCGGGGAATCGTATTCGCTGGTCTGGCGTCCGCACGACGGCCTCCGGGCCTGTCCGACCACGTGCGAGCGTCCGGCGATCCGGGGCTCACACTCGGCCCGACAGTCCACGGGGGCACGCCCGGTGACGCAGGTCATGGGATCAAGTAGTAGCCCGCTCCTCGCCACCGTTTCCATCGGTTCCGTACTGACCCCGCAGTCCCCGTCCGGAGCGTTGCTCTCACCCCGTGGTACTCGGACGGCGCACAATCTGTCCGGCCCGCGAGCCGAGGATTTTTGCCGGGTGGCCTCGCAGGTCCCCACATGACCGAACCGCCGCTCGAAGTCGAATGCGTCCTCGTCCCCGTCGACGGGAGCGACGAGTCGGCCGAGGCCGTCGAGTACGCCCTCGCCGTCGCCGAGAAGTACGGCGCGTCGGTCCACGCGATGTACGTGCTCGGCGAGGAGCTGGTCCGGGGCATCGAGAGCGGCGCGGTCGACGAGGAGGACGTCGTCTCCGAGACCGAGACGTTCCTCGGGGAGGTCCGGGACACGGCGGCCGACTACGACGTGACCGTCTCGTCGTCGAACGCCTACGGGTTCTCGACCACCCGGAAGACCCAGCACCCCGGCAGCGCGGTGCTCGACACCGCGGAGGACCTCGACGCCGACTTCATCGTCATCCCGCGGGAACCCCTGAGCGGGGAGCCCGGCGAGGTGCTGGAGAAGGCCGCCGAGTACGTGCTGCTGTACGCGAGCCAGCCCGTGCTGTCGGTGTAGGCTGTTCTACCGCGACTCTTCGTCGTCCTCGTATCGGTTCCGTCGGAGGAGCAACTTTGTCAGCCACGCCGGCCCTCTGTGACTCCGCTGGCCCTTCTCGGCCGGCGTCTCCGGTCGCTCGGTCATCGTGGATTCGTTCGTCGTTTTCGACTATAAAACTACGGCCAATCCGGTGCAGACGACACCCACGACCAGAAGTACCTGCGTCGCCAGCAGCAAGTGGCCGTTGAGTCGGATCTCCTCGCCGTTCTCGGCGATCCAGACGCCGAGACTGTACAGGAGGACCTCCTCCCAGTCCACTTCCTCGAACTCGTCGTCCGCGAGCTGCTCGATGTACTCCTTGCTCGGCCCGAGGTAGATGTCCGACTCGCTGTACGTGAACGTCCCGGCGACGAGTGACCCGACGAGCGCGGCACCTGCCGAGAGGGCGAGCGCGGAATCGAACAGTCCGGTTTCGATTCGCCACGCCGATAGCAACACACCGATCAACAGGACAGCGATCCGCACCGTTCGGACCGCCTTCTCGTCGATGTCCGAAATCGTCTACTGTTGGGCCTCCAGGACCGCCCTCGCCTCCTCGTACGTCGTCTGCCGGCGTTCGTCCTCGTCGTGCAGCGACATCGAGGCGGAGTTACTCGCCTTCCGATTTAAACCTCGACCCGCTTCAGAGCCGGAGGACCATCTCGATCTCGAAGCTCTCGCTCCCGTGGGTCTCGAAGCCGACCGACTCGTAGAGGCTGACCGCGGCGTGGTTCCAGCGCTCGACGGTCAGCCAGACCTTCTCGGCGCCCTCGGCCCGGCCGTGGCCCAGCAGCGCCCGGATGAGCCGCGAGCCGATGCCGGCACGCTGGAACTCCTGGTGGACGAAGATGGCGAGCTCGTACGCCTCCTCGTCGGGGACCAGCGTGGCGTGGCCGACCGCCCGGTCGTCGTGCCACGCCACCACGTTCAGGCCCTCGAGCAGGGTCTCGAGCCAGTCGCGGACCCGGTCCTCGGTGGCCGGCGGGATGCCCTGGGCGCGGTCGGCGGGGTCGAAGTCGGCGTACATCGCCACCACGGCGTCGAAGTCGCCCGCCTCGTAGGGCCGGATCTCGATCTCGCGACCCTCCTTGTCGGTGAACGACAGCGGCGGCTCCGGGAACGACTCCGCCGCCGGCTCGTCCGGGTAGCTCCGCTCGTCCGGGCTCATCGTACCAGCTTGACGCTGACGGCGGAGTTCAGCAGTACGAACTCCGCGATGTGGCCCAGCTTGATCTTGCCCATGGGGCTGCGCTGGCCGCCGCCGAGCACGATCTGGTCGAACCCCTCGCGCTCGGCGAGGTCGACGAGCTGGCTCCCCGGGTCGCCCGAGAGGTGCCGGACCTCGGCCGCGAACTCCGCCGACTCGAGCGCCTCGACCACTCGCGACTCGATCTCGTCGGGCTCGCGGTCGCTCTCGGGGTTCCGGAGGACGGCGATGGTGAGGTCGTCGCCGGCGGCCTGCGCGCGTTCGATGGTCTCCTCGAGGGCTCGCAGCGAGTCGTCGCTCCCGCCGATGCCGAGCAGCACGTTCATGTCTCGCCCAACCGCGCCCGTCCCCAAAACAGTTGCGAGGACCGCCAGCGCGTGAGAACCGCCGCCAGACGACACGCTTTTCCACCTCCACTCGTAAGCCCGACCCATGGCAGACGACCAACCGCGTCCGCCCGAGAACGACAACAAGGACGCCGACGGTGAAACGCCTCGCAGCCAGGAAACCGACAGCGAGGTCCGCCACTCCGACGCCGGAATCGACAGCGACACAGCGCAGGCCGACACTGACACCGCGTCGGAGGCCGAGACCGACGAACAGCCCGTAGACGAGACGAGAGCCGACGGCGCGCCGGCAGTCGAGTCGGTCGAGTCGGACGAGGAGCCCCCGGCGCAGGACGAGGAGATAGACGGGACTCGACCGGCGGACGAGGAGACGGACGAGACGCCGGCGGACGAGCAGACCGACGAGACGCCGGCACGGGCTGACGAAACCGACGAGAGCGCCGACTCGCCGGCCGACGACTCCCCGAACGCCGACGCCCCGGACCCCGACGTGCCCGAGGACGTCCGGAAGTACGCCCGGTTCAAGAAGATGGACGGCGCCCAGTACGACCGGGTCAACGAGTTCCTCCGCGACCGGACGTACATCACCGCCCGCGAGTGGGCCATCGCCCGGCTCTGCGCCGACTTCCGGACCGAGACCGGGGTCGAGATGACCAAGATCGGCGAGAACCTGCCCGAGCTGGTCCCGTTCATGACCGACACCTACACCCCGCAGGCGGTCAACCAGGCCCGCAGTTCCTTCGAGAACAAGGTCCGGCAGGCCGGCGCCACCTTCCTCTACGGCGCGATGTCGGGGTTCTTCACCGCAGAGGAGCTCGACGACATGATGTACGAGGTGACCGAGGTCGCCAAGTTTCTGCTCGAAGTCGAGGGCGTCGACCTCTCGGTCGAGGAGGAGCTGGAGGCCGAGGACCGCATCTCCGAGGTGATGCGGGAGGTCCAGTCGGCCAGCGAGGAGCTCCGCCACGACGAGCTGGCCTGCCCGAACTGCGGCCACGAGCTCGAGGCCGCCGAGGCCGACACGGTAGAGAGCGACGACTGAGGTCCGACGCGGACCGACGGAGCGACCCGCCTACTCCTCTTCGTGCTGCTCGCTCCCGGCGACGAACGGCCCGATGAACAGCGTCGACTGCGAGATCGTCGCCAGCCGCGAGATGTACGAGACGAGTATCACGAACGGGACGAGCGCGACGGTCGCGGCGCCGCTGACGAACCAGAGCCGGTTCTCGACGCCGAGCGTCGTCCCGGGGAGGACGTTCGGGTCGTACGTCTGGCTCGCCCAGAACGCCAGCAGGAGACACGGCAGCCCGGCGTAGAGCAGCGCCCGCGAGAAGTTGATGAACTCCGTGCGGATGTACGTCGTCTTGAGGTACCCCCGCGCGGTGACGAACAGCTCGAGGGCGTTGACCATCTCGACCAGGCGCTCCCGCTCCTCGTCGTCGAGCTGGTCGGCGTACTCCTTGCGGATCCGGCGCAGGTGGCGTATCTTCCCGGAGGTGTCCAAGTCCATCACGGCCGCGACCGCCTCGAACTCCCCGAACTTGGCGTCGGTCAGCTCCTCGTTCACGTTGTCGGCGTCCTCGACCAGCTTGCGGGCGAACTCCTCGACGTCGGCCTCCAGGTCCGGCCCGCCGTCCACGACATCGGGGAGGTCGGTCGCCCGGTCGCGGAGCGCCGACACCAGGTCGTCGAGGTACTGGCCCGGCGAGAGCGGGCTCACGGTGTCGTCCAGAAGCCCCTCGCTCTCGCGGCGGAGCTCCATCGTGTCGTCGAACCGGCCGCGCTGGTCGCTGACGGGGCCGAGCTCCGGCGAGAGCACGAGCTGGTTGATCGAGAGCACGATGGTGACGACCGAGACGATGGTCTTGAGCAGCTCGACCAGCGCCGCGGCTGGCGAGACCCCCTCCGAGAGGAACCGCTGGACCGGCACCGGCCCGAACGTCCCGACCGCGACGGTGAGGACGAACGTCGCCGCGGCCAGCAGGCCGACGACGAACCAGCGGTTGGCGTCGATGAGGAACCACCGCTTGAGGTCGAACAGCGCCCGGCGGACCCGCCCGCGGTCGGGCCGCTCGATGGTGTCGGTGATCTCCGTCGGCGAGTCGACGTCCGCTCCTGACATCCCGGCGGGGGTTCGGCGGCCGCCCCTTTCGGTCCGTCGGCCGACGGCGGTCCGGTCCGATGGCGCCGACCGCCGTCTCCCGCCGGGGCGTCCCCGTCCGCACCTACTCGTCGGCGTCGCCCTCGTGGGCCTCGGGCGCGAAGTTCGCCGGCTCCCCGTGGGTGAACTCGACCTGCTCCTCGCTCAGCGTCCGGACGTAGGTCCGCATCCCCCCGACGCGCTCGGCCGCCTGGAGCATCTCCTGGGCGTCCTGGGCGTCGTAGTAGGCGGGGTAGAGCACCGCCACCTCGGCGTCGGGGTCCTCCATCGCGACCACCAGCAGCACCAGCGCGTCGGCGGTCGCCCGGAACGCCTCGTAGGAGTCGAAGCTCACCTCGCCCTCGACCAGCGCCTCGAGCTCGGCGAACTCGTCGTCGGGGACCAGCACGTCGAGCCCGAACCGGTCGTCGCTCTCCGTCGGCGCGAGCGCGGTCACGTCGCCGGGGTGGAGCTGGAGCGTCTCCCACCCCTCGGCCTCGTACTCGGCGGCGGTCGCCTCCATGTCCCCGAGGATGTCCTCCCAGAACTCCGCGGCCCGGAGGTGGGTGCCGGGGATCTGGCTCGCCCGCTCGAACGCCGCGGCCGGGTCCTCCTCGGCCAGCTCCTCGAGCTCCGCTTCGTCGACGTCTTCGGGGGTCGTCTCGTCGGCGACCGGCTCGTCGCGCTCCTCGGCGTCCTCGCTCATGCGTACGAACGCGACGTTCCGGGCAAAAAGTCTTGGTACTCGGTCCCGGCCCCGAGCCCCCGATTGGAGCCGCGAGGCGGCGTCGTCGGCCCGCCTACTCGTCGAGCTGGCGGGCGATGTCGGCCAGGCCCTCGTCGGGCGACTCGGTGGCCTCGTAGAAGACCCGCCGACCGGGCTCGCGCAGCCCGTACTTGAACCCCGGCTCGATGACGTCGACCAGCACCGACTGGCCGAACTCGATGCCGGTCCCCTCGACCCACGCCGAGAGGTGGTTCTCGCCGTCCTCGGGGTTGCGCGCGAGCGACGGCGACTCGTACAGTCCCCGGAGCTCTCGGCCCTCGCCGGTCAGCGGCGACTCGATGCGGGCGCGGTACTCGGTGTCGTCGGCGACGACCCGGACGAGCTCGCCGTCCGGGAAGGCGTCGGCGTCGACGTCCTCGGTGGGAATCTCGACCTTCGGGCGGTCGAGCCCGCCGCTCCGGACGAGCGTCGCGCGGACTGTCGTCAGCGAGGGGTGGTCGCTGGAGATGCGGTCGGCCATGGCGAGAGCTGTCCGGTGGTACTCGTCTGAGAGAGAAAACGCCTGCGGTCGTCCCGCGCCGTTCCGCGGGCCGTGGCCTCGCGCTCCTTCTCCGCGGGACGGGGTCCCGCGCTACTCCTCGTCCTCGCCGTCGCCGCCCTCGCCGAGCAGCTCCTCGACCGACTGGTCGCCGCGCTCGGTGATCTTGACGTTGAGCTGGGCCGTCGCGTCGCTGACCTCGCCGCCGCGGACGGTCACGCGCTTGCGCTCGCCGTCCCGGGCCGGCTCGTAGCCGACGCCGCCCTCGAGCAGGACCTCCTTGAGGTTCGGCCCGGCGACGTCGCCGCGCATCGGGCGGCCGGCGTCGTCGGAGCCGCCGGTGATCTCGACCGTGTAGCCGTCGAGGCCGACCGCGCCGCCGTCGACCTCCTCGCCGATGGACATGCCGAGGAACCGGTTGGCGTCCTGTCCGTCAACGTCGCGCTGGTAGGTCGTCCCGGAGTCGGGGTCCGCGACGACGACCTGAAAGTCTGCCATACGGGTCAGAAAGGGGACGTTGCCTAAAAATACGTCGAAGTGCGGCGTCCGGCACGCAGTCGAACGCCGCGCCCGCTCCCCCAGACTTGCCGGCCGTCCGGGGCCGGCGGGCCGGATTCGGCTACCGTCGAGTCCGCACCGTCCGGCGCGACCCCGAGGCCCGAACTTTTCACTCCGGACGCCGTACCCGACCCATGCGAGAGGGAACCAACCGGCTGCTCGCGGCGTCGCCGCTCGCGTCTCCGAGGCGACGAGGTCGCCTCGGACTGCTCGCCGGCGTCGGCGGGCTCCTCGCGGCGTGGGTCGGCTGGGGGCTCTACGTCGACCGCACGACCGAGCGCGTCCCATACGAGACCGTCGAGGCGTTCGACGGCGTCGAACTCCGGCGCTACCCCCGGACGGTCCTGGTGGAGACGACCGCCGACGACGAGCGCACCGCCTTCGGGCGGCTCTTCCGGTACATCTCGGGCGAGAACGCGACCGACGAGGAGCTCTCGATGACCGCGCCCGTGACCACCGACGCCCGGAGCGGGGGTTCCGCGGTGTCGATGACAGCGCCGGTCCGGACCGCGCTGTCCGGGGGCGAACGCGTGTCGATGACCGCCCCGGTCCGCACCGACTCGGGGGCCGGCGCGGGCGGCGGCAGCGTCACCATGGCGTTCTACCTCCCGGCGGAGTACTCGCCCGGCACCGCCCCGACGCCCACCGACCCGCGGGTCCGGCTCGTGGTCGAACCGCCGCGGACGCTCGCGGTCCGGGCGTTCTCGTGGTACGCGACCGACGACCGGATCGAGCGCAACCTCCGGGAGCTGCGCGACGCGCTCGACGCACGGGACCTCGACGCCCGCGGTCGGCCGGAGGTCCTCCGGTACGACGACCCCTGGACCCCGCCGTTCATGCGCCGGAACGAGGTCGCGGTCGAGGTCCTCGACGGGACGTGACCGCGAGCATCGCCCCTCCGCGGTCGCATCGCCGTTCCCGATGGTCGCCCGACTACGCGAAGTCGCCGAGCTCGCTGTTGACCCGGTAGGTCAGCTCCTCGCCGTCGCCGTCCTCGGGCTCGACCCGCCGGACCCACGCGGTGTAGCTCTCCGGCAGGTCGTCGAGGTCGACTCGGATCTTGAGCACGGTCGCCTCGCGGGCCTTCGCCCGCATCGCCGCGCGCTGGCTGCGCTCGAACGAGCCGTCGCCGGCCTTGACCTCGCACCAGTACTCGGTGAGGACGGGCCGGTCCGGGCCCAGCCGGACCACCGCCCGGCAGTCGGGCTCCCACCGCCGGTCCGACCGGACGACCACCGGCTCGGGGTCGGTGTCGAGCTCGACCCGGAGGCGGTCGTCGTCGACTCCCTCCGTGGGCAGGTCCGCGTCGACCCGCGCGAAGTGGGTGAGCAGCGGCGGATTGACCGCGGGCGTGCAGACCAGCGCCTCCCCGAGCGCGCCGTACTGGTTGGCCTCGGTGTCGAACGTCAGCCCCTCGGTCGGCGTCCCCTCGGGGGTCCGGGTCCGGCGGTCGGGCCACCCGACGAGGTAGCCGTCGACGTCGTCGGGGTCCTGCGGGGCGGCCCGCTGGACCTTGACCGCGGCGTCGCCGTCGGCCGACAGCTCCCGGGCGCGCCGGTGGGCCGCGGCCTCCGAGTCGAAGTCGAGGCGGTCGCCCTCGGCCCGGACGAGCCGCCGGACCGCCCGGTTCTCGTCCCGCGCGCTGTCCTTGACGGCGACGGTGAACGGGTCGGGGTCGTAGCTCATTACCGGGAGTGTGTCCGGGCGCGGTATTTGTATCTGAAGATGCGCGACTACGTGTTTAAACCGGTCCCTGTACTGCCAAATCGAATGTCTATCCTTGTCGGATGAAGTGGAACGACGGTGAGAAGCTAGCTACTGCCGTCACAAATGTACCGCACGGCTCCGCACTGCGGCCGCGGATCTCACTCCTCCCCAGCCTCCTCGCTCACTGCGTTCGCTCGTCCACCGTCGGAGACGAGCTCCGACGAGCCTTCGGTCGCTTCGTTCCCGAAGACCTCGCACGCCTGGCGCGACACGAGGTCGCGCCGGCACGCGCCGAACTGCTTACTTCGAGAATCCAGTCGGCCGATCGCTCGGACAGAGATGTCGGCAGACCCAAAAGTACTCAACGGTCCCGCGAGACGTGTCAGCCGGACCATGAAGAAAGTCCTCGCGAGCGTCGGTATCGGCAGCGCCACCGTCGATACCGTCCTGTCCTCCACGACCGTAACGCCCGGCGAAACAGTCGACGCGGAAGTCCACGTCAGCGGCGGGTCGGCCGAGCAGGAGGTCGGCGCCATCCGCTTCGAGCTCGAGACCCGGTACGCCACCGAGGAGGGGTACCGGGAGACCGACGTCGATCGGTTCACCCTGACCGAGGGGCTGACCGTCGAGCCCGACCAGGAGGAGACCCGGTCGGTCCAGATCGAGATCCCTTACGGGACGCCCGCCACGCTCGGGAACATCGACGTCTGGGTCGAGACCGAGCTCGACATCGACTGGGCGGTCGATCCCGAGGACAAGGACTACCTCGACGTGCAGCCGACCCCGCGGCTCCAGGCCGTCTTCGACGCGATGGAGGAGCTGGGCTTCTCGTTCCGGTCGGCCGAGTGCGAGGCCGACCCCTACGGCCGGTACGGCTCGGGCCACCGGTTCGTCCAGGAGTTCGAGTTCCGACCCCAGTCGGGCCCCTTCCGCGGCGACCTCGACGAGGTCGAACTGGTCGCCCGCGAGAGCGCCGACGAGCTCACCCTGTTCGTCGAGATCGACCGCCGGGGCGGCCTCCTGAGCGAGATGGCCGAGACCGACGAGTCGAAGACCAGCCTGACGGTCCGGGACGCCGACGTCGCGACGGTCCGCGACGACCTCGAGCGGGCCATCGAGCGCCACGCCTGAGCCCGTCCGTCGGTAGTTTCCCTCTCTTCATCCCTGAATTCATACGGTAAACCTAATAGCAAGTTGTAACGAAGTTCGAGGTATGCCCCGTTGGTCCCCTCCAGCACGGAGCAGCGAGTATCGACGACGCGAAGCGACCCCCGGACACCGGGGGCAGCGCGACCGACTCGGGGGTGACCCCGATGTCTGACCGGACGTCGCGGTCGGTCATCGCGAGCGCGGCCCTCGCGTGCCTGCTGGTCGCGGCCGGGTGCGTGGGCGGCCTCCCCGGCGGCGACTCGCCGTCCGCCACGGACACGACGGGCAGTCCGACGACCGACGCGCCCCGGTCGAGTGCGCCGACGAGCGACACGACCGCCGGCGACGATACCGCGTCGGGCGATGACACCGCGTCCGGCGACCTCACCGCCCGGGAGGTCCTCGACCGGGTCGCGGAGCGCCGGCAGTCCGTCGAGGGCTACCGCGCGAACGTCTCGTACGGGACGACGATCACCCTGACGAACGGCAGCGCGATCTCGCGCAACCGCAGCGAGACCGTGGCGGTGCAGTACGGCAACGACACCGCCCGATCGCGCTCCCGGACCGTCTCGTTCTCCGAGGGCGAGCGCCGCCGGGTCGAGGTCGCGACCGCCGAGCACTACGTCACCTACAACGTGACCGGCGAGCGCTACCGCTACACCGAGCGCGACGGCGAGGACCACTTCGGCCGGCACTACTCGCTGGACGAGGTCCGGTGGGCGGGCGACCCCGAGGCGCTGCTGCGCGAGAACGACGCGACCTACGAGGGCACCGAGACGGTGAACGGCCGCGAGGCCTACGTGGTCAGCTTCGACGCCAAGGAGCACCCGAACGGGCCCCAGTCGACCGCCACGGCGTACTTCGCCCGGCAGACCTACTGGTTCGACACCGAGACCGGCATCCTGCTCAAGCACGTCGCACACAAGCCGGTCCGGCGGTTCGACACCGCGTACTCGGAGTACAGCGACCCCCGGAACGACACCGGCGGCATCCGCGACGACAACGGCGACGACGCGGTCTACCTCGAACACAAGGTACGGACGACGACGCTGACGAACCTGACCGTGAACCCCGAGTTCGCGCCCGGCACCTTCGCGTTCGACCCGCCCACTGACGCCCAACCGGTCGGCGCGCCCGACGACGACGAGCCCGAGGACGACTGAGCGGGCCGGCGCCGGAACGACTGCGCAGGCGCCCCCGTGACAACCGAACCGGACCACCCGTAACGGTTGGCCGGTTTCTCAACTTCTTTATCGGCGCTCGCTCGTAGCCACGGGCATGTCCGGCTCCGCGACCGGGTCCGGCGAGCCGCGCGCGGCGTTCCGCGCCGGCGTCCGGGACGTGCTGCCCGCGCTGCCCGCCAACGTCCCGTTCGGGGTCATCGCGGGCGTCGCCACGGTCGGCGCGGGGTTCGACCCGGCCCAGGCCGCCGCGTTCGCGGGGATGCTGTTCGCCGGCGCCGCGCAGGTCGCCGCGGTCGAACTCGTCGACCAGCGCGCGCCGGTCGCGGTGGTCGTCGCGACCGCGCTGGTCGTGAACCTCCGGTACCTGATGTACAGCGCGTCGCTCGGCGCGCACTTCCGGGACCTCTCGACCCGGTGGAAGCTGGTGGTCGCGTTCTTCCTGCTCGACGTGACCTACGCGCTCTCGGTCGGCCGGTTCGAGGGGCGCGCGGACGTCGACCCGACCGGCGACGGCCGGTGGTACTACCTCGGGACCGCGCTCCCGCTGTGGGCGACGTGGGTCGGCGCGAGCCTGGTCGGCGTCGTCTTCGGCGCGCGGGTCCCGGCGAGCTGGCAGCTCGACTTCGCCATCCCGCTGCTGTTCATGGGGCTGCTGTTCCCGGCGCTCGACGGCGGGCCGTCCTACGTCGCCGCGGCGGCGGCCGGCGTCCTCGCGGTCGCGGGGTTCGGCCTGCCGTTCAACGTCGGCATCCTCGCCGCCGCGGTCGGGGGTATCCTCGCCGGCGTGCTCGCGGAGGTGAGCCTGCGGTGACCCAGACGGTGCTCGGCGACGCGTCGCTCTGGCTGGTCGTCCTGGCGGCCAGCGCCGGCACGTTCGCCATCCGGCTGTCGTTCATCGCGCTGTTCGGCCGGCTCGAGCGCGTCCCGCCCCGGGTCGAACTCGCGCTCCAGTACGTGCCCGCCGCGGTCCTGACCGCGCTGGTCGCGCCGCGGCTGGTCTACCTCGACGGGGCGCTCGCGCTCGGCGCCGGCAACGAGCGGCTGCTCGCGGGGCTGGTCGCGGCGGTCGTCGCCTGGCGGACCGAGAGCATGCTCTGGACCATCGTGGTCGGGATGGTCGCGCTCTGGACGCTGACGTGGCTGCCGGTCGGTCCGTAGGTGACGGTGCCCCGGTCTGTCGCTCGCTGCCAAACCCTTACCTCCCATCGCCGACAACTCCCCGGCCATGAAGCGGTACCCCGAGGTTCCCCGCGCCGCCGACGCGCCGCCGGACCTGTTCGAGTCGGGCCACCTCTGGCTCCAGGAGCGTGTCGACGGCGCCCACCTCCGCTTTCGCCTCCGGGAGTCGGGGCTGCTGGAGTTCGGCGACCGGACCCGGACGTTCGACGACACCGACGACATGCCCGCGTCCTACCGCCACGCGGTCCGGCGCGTCCGGGCGTCGTTCGACCGCGAGGCGCTCCGGGCCGCCCGCGACGACCCCGCGTCGGTCGTCTTCTTCGGCGAGGCGACCGTCCGTCGGCGCATCGACTACGACTGGGACCGCGTCCCCGCGGTCCTCGGGTTCGACGTCTGGGACGCGGACGCCGACCGGTTCCTCCCGCCCGACGCGGTCGAGCAGGTCTTCGACCGGGTCGGGCTCGACCCGGTCAACGCCGTCGCGAAGGAGGTCCGGGCCGCCGACTTCGACCCCGGGGACTACGACGTCCCGGAGTCGGCGTGGTACGACGGCCCCGCCGCGGGCGTCGTGGTCCGGAACAAGACCGGCGGGCGCGCGGTGATTCCGAACCCCGAGGTCGCCGACCTGGACGAATCCGCGCCGGTCGACCCGTCCGCCGAGGATGCCGAGGAGCGCGCCGAGGAACTGGCCGAGCGGTTCGTCACCCCCGAGCGCGTCGAGCGCGTCGCTGCCGACCTCGACGACCGGGGCCAGCGGGCGACGTTCGACGCCGTCTTCGAGCGCGCCTTCGAGGCGGTCGCCCGCGAGGAGCACCACCTGCTGTTCGGCGAGTCGGCGTCGGTGGACGTCCAGGCGTTCCGCTCGGCGGTCGCGGCCCGGGTCCAGGAGCTGTTCGACGAGTAGCGGTGGGGATCGCCCGAGTCAGCGGTCGGTTCCCCCGAGTCAGCGGCCCGGCCCTCTCAGGTCACCGTCCGAGCGCCCGGCGGATCCGCGCCACGAGGCCGCCACCGCCGCCGCCCGCGGTCGGGAGCTCGCGGGCCAGCGCGTCGAGCTCGTCGCCGCCGAACCGGTCGTCGTGGCGGGCCTCGGTCAGCCAGTCCTCCCACTCCTGGGCGGTCAGGGTCCCCCGGGACTCGGGGCCCCACTGCTCGACCAGCGCCTCCCGGTCGCGGAACGGGATGTCCATCTCGCCGCCGCCCCAGTGGAGCGGCGAGAGCCAGAACTCGTACTCGGCGTCCTCGTTCCGGGGCGCCTCGTCGCCGCCCGGGAACGCGACGCGGTAGGGGTAGCCGTTGTAGAGGAACACGTCGTCGGAGGTGACGGTCTCGCCGTTCGGGAGTTCGAGCGTGCGGGTCATCCGGTCGGCTGGGCTACGCCTCGGGGCCTATTGAGGGTTCTGACGGGACGAGCGCCGGCTGCGAGCCGACACGTCCTCAGTGGCTGTCGCGCGCGCAGAGCGCGAGCTGCCAGTCCGCCGGGTCGGCGAGCGACCGCCCCGCCAGCGTCCAGTCGCCCCCGTCGCCTGCCGGTCGGGCGACCTGCACCGTCGGCGTGGCGACCCACGACAGCGGCGGCCGGCGGTCGCTGCGGAAGCCGTGGGCCGCCAGCAGCGACTCGGGCAGGCCGTCGCCCGCGGCGAGTACCACGTCGGCGTCGGCGTGCTCGTCGAGCACCGCGGGCAGCAGCGCCGCCAGCGCGCGGTCGCGCTCGGGGCTCCCCGCCGGTGGCACGACGTCGGCGAGCTGGACGACGCGCGTCCCGTCCGGCCGGGTCCGCGAGCCGACGACCAGGGCGGCGGCCGGGCCGTCGGCCGACGCCACGACCGTCTCGTACGTCCAGGTCGGGTTGTCGAACCGCCAGCGGTAGAACCGCTCGTCGCGGGCGACGTGGATCCGGCGCGGCGTCCCGGCGTCGGCCAGCGACGCGAGCAGTTCGGGCGGGACGCGGCCGTGCCACCGGACGGCGATCTCCTCGCCCGATTCGGCCTCGGCCTCCGCGGCCCCCGCGGTCCCCAGGGCCGCCGACAGCGGCGATGGCGACGACGCGAGGCGCTTCCGGGCCGCGAAGTACGACTCCGCCGCGCGGCGGCCGGCGGTCGCCGCCGCGTCGCCGAGCCGGTCCGGAACCGCGGCCGGGACGGCGTCGGACAGCCACGCCGCCGGGTTCTGGACCCGGTAGTGGGTCGACCGCTCGCCGACGACCGCCCACCCGAGCTTCCGGTTGCCGGGCAGCGAGTACCGGTTCGGGAAGTTGAAGTAGCAGTCGACCGCGTCGGCGTAGCGGTCGAGCGCGGTCTCGGTCATCCGGGTGAACAGCCCCCGGCGCCGGTGGTCGGGCGCGACCACGGTGTCGCACGGCTGGAAGGCGAGGTACTCCTCGCCCTCGACCCGGAGCGCGAGCGGGAGGAACGCCCGGGCCCCGACCACCTCGCCGCCGGTCTCGGCCACGAGTATCGGGACCCGGTCGACGTACGGGTTCGACCGGTACTTCCAGTCGAACCACGCCTCGCTGGCCCGGCCGCCGAGCACGCGCTCGAACAGCGCGCAGAACGCCTCGCGGTCGCCCGGTTCGTAGGGGCGCACCTCGTACTCCGGGCCCGCGTCGGGGTCGTCCGCGGTCGCTCGACTCACGCGACCACCTCCGGCGGTCCCGCCCGCGACTCGATCTCCATCCCGAATCCGTCCCCCGACCTTCCCCGGGCCGGCGGACGCTCCGCCCGGCCCTCGTGGCGCGCAGCCAGCATGGGTCCTCCCTCGGGGCTCGTCCCCCAAGACTACTCGGCGCCTAACCGACCCGGCGGCCCGTGGGGCCGGCGACCCTCCCGCCGATCCAGACGCCGTCGCTGAATTAGCCGGAGGCTGCGGCCTCGCTTAGCTGCCACCTAAGGGCGGTTCCGTCGCGAGCGCGATGCCCTGTACTGATTTCGACGGCTGTCGGGAGGACTCCGGGCACCACCAGTTTGGCCGGGATGCCGGGCCCTCGGGACGGAACTGACGGGAGAACAGTTGCGCAATCGGATACGCGCGGCCTACCGCGACCCGGACGACCCTTTTCGGTTCACACGTCCGCTCTTCCGAGTCGGAGAGGAGGGTCTGACTCGCGTCAGAGCAGGTCCCGGTCCCGGAAGTACAGCACGCCGGCGACCGGCGCGAGCGCCGTCCAGCCCAGCAGCACGACCGCGGCGAACGGGTGGCCGACCGCCGCGGACGCCAGCGGCTCGTACGGGGTCGTGATGAGCGGGTGGCTGCCCTCGACGTTCGCGAACAGCGTCGTGAGCTTCACGTAGGCGTTGATCGGGTTGAGCCGGCCGATCCAGAAGTACCACTCAGGCCGGGGGAACGGGTCCTCGACGCCCTGCATCAGCACGAACTGGAACGCCGGCCACCCCGCGCGCAGCACCGCGAACGCCGCGATGACCGCCGCCACCGCCCGGTTGGAGTTGTCGGCGTACGCCGAGGCGGTCAGCCCGATGCCGACGAACAGCAGCGCGTAGGGCACCGAGACGGCCGCGAGCCCGACGATCCCGAGGAACGAGCCGCCGTCGAAGGTGAGCGCGACGACGACGCCCGTCAGCGCCAGGCAGACCACCAGCGGGACGACCACGACCGCGGCCCGCGAGAGGTACTTGCCCAGGAACGCGTCGTCCCGGGAGTTGGGCAGGCCCAGCAGGAACCGGACGCTGCCGGTCTCGCGCTCGCCGACCAGCGCGGCGTAGCTCCCGACCAGCGCGACCAGCGGGAGCAGGAACGAGAGCGCGCTCCCGATGGTGACGACCGCGAACGACATCGACGGCCGGACCCCGCGGGCGGGCTCGGAGAGCGCGAGCGTCAGCGCCACGGCCAGCGCCGTGAACCCGACCAGCACGCCGGCGATCTGCTTGGGGCTGCCGAGCAAGACCAGCGCGAGTAACGCGGCGACGGTCAGCAGCGCGCCCACGCCGGCCAGCGCGGCCACGTCGGCCGCCAGCGCGAACAGCCCCACCGCGACCACCGTCGAGAGCGCGACGATGGCGGTCACCGCCGTCCCGGTCCGCGACCGGTAGACGCTCGTGAGGTCGCGCCGGCAGACGTCGCGGTAGCTCACGCCCGACCCTCCGTGTACTCCGAGAAGACGTCCGACAGCGACGCCTCCTCGACCGCGAAGTCCTCGAAGACGCCCGCGTCAGCCACCGCGTTGAGCGCGCGGAGCTTCGTCGCGCCGTCGCCGTCGCACGCCACCTCGATGCGGCCGTGCCGCGGCTCGACCTCCCGGACGCCGTCGAGCGCCCGGAGGTCCGCGAGCAGCGCGTCGGGGACGCGCGACACCCAGACCGACAGCGTCGTTCCGGCGCCCAGCTCGCGGCGGAGCTCCTCGACCCCGCCGACCGCCGTGAGCGACCCGTCGAGCAGGATGGCGATGCGGTCGGCCACGGCGTCGACCTGTTCGAGGATGTGGCTCGAGAAGAAGACGGTGGCGCCGCGCTCGGCCTCCGCGAGGACGACCTCCCGGAGCGTGCGGGCGCCGTTGGGGTCGAGCCCCGTGGAGGGTTCGTCGAGCACGAGCAGGTCTGGCTCGCCGACCAGCGCGACCGCCAGCGCCATCCGCTGGCGCATCCCCTTCGAGTAGCCGCCGGCCCGCCGGCCGGCCGCGTCTTCGAGGCCGACGCGGTGGAGGAGCGCGTCGGGGTCGTCGTCGGCGTCCTTGGTCTCGATGGCGTGCTCGACGTGCTCGCGGCCGGTGAGCCGGGGGTACGCGCCGTACCCTTCCAGCAGGAGCCCCGAGCGCCGCCGGATCGCGACCGAGTCGCGCCGCGAGTCGCGGCCGAACACCCGGACCGTCCCGCCGGTGGGTTTCGTGAAGTCGAGCATGGCGTTGATGGTCGTCGACTTGCCCGCGCCGTTCGGGCCGAGGAAGCCGAACACCTCGCCCTCCTCGACCGCGAACGAGAGGTCGTCGACGGCGGTCACGTCGCCGAAGCGCTTTGTGAGGCCGTCTAATTCGATGACTGACATGGGGACCGTACGTCGAACCCCAGACGCTCGGGAGATAAGTCTTGTCACCCAGGAATCGTGACTACTTCCGTGAATCTCCGGTGAGGGTTCGACGGGCGAATCAGGATGCTGTCCGTTCCGTGTCCGTCCCTGCCACGGTGCCTACACGACGACCGTCTCGTCGTGCTCCGGGGCGCTCGCCTCGTACCCCTTCTCCCGGAGCTCTCCGGCGAAGTCCGCGCACCGGTCGCCGTGGTTCACGAGGATCTGGTCGTCCTCGTACTCCCCGATGAACGCCAAGAGTCCCTCGCGGTCGGCGTGAGCCGAGAAATCGTACCACTCGACTTGGGCGCTGACTGGCATCACTCGGCCGTCGAGCTCCGCCCGGCCGGAGTCGAGGAGTTCGCGGCCCGGCGTCCCCTCGACCTGATAGCCCGTGAGCGCGACCTTGTTGGTCGGGTTCGACCGGACGGCGGGCACGTAGGTCATCGCCGGGCCGCCCGAGAGCATCCCGCTGGTCGTCACGATCACCGTGTTCTTCTCGGCGATGCGCCTCCGCTGGCCGTCCCGCCCGGTGACGAACCGAGCGTTCGACGTCGCGCGCTTCAGCGCGTCGGCGTCCCGGACGAACTCGGGGTGGCGCCGGAGCATCCGGGTCACCTCCTTTCCCATCCCGTCGACGTAGCAGTCGACGTCGTGGGCCTCGCAGACCAGCAGCATCTCCTGGGTCCGGCCGATGGCGAACGCCGGGACGACGACCGTCCCGCCCTCCCAGAGGGTGGTCCTGACGCTCTCGGCGAACGCCCGCTCGATGTCCTCGCGAGGCTCGTGCTCGACGTCCGAGTAGGTGCTCTCGCAGATCACCACGTCGGCGTCCGGCCGCGCGGTCGACCCCTCCACGAGGCGTTGATCATCCGTGTGGAAGTCGGCGGTGTAGAGCAGCCGCGTCTCGCCGTCGTCGACCAGCACGTGGGCGCTGCCGGGGATGTGGCCCGCGTTGTAGAACGTCACCTCGTGGCCCGCGGCCTCGAACGTCTCGCGGTAGCCGTGGGTCTCCGAGACCTGCGTGACCCGCCGGACCTCGGTCTCGGTGAACGGGCAGTCGTAGGTCCCGCCGTGGAGCTTGAGCGTGTCGCGGGCCAGGGTGAGCGCGAGTTCGCGGGTCGGCGGCGTCCAGTGGACGGGCGGCCGGCGGTCGCCCGACAGCAGCGACGGAATCGCCCCGACGTGGTCGAGGTGGCCGTGGCTGACGACCACCGCCTCGGGGTCGGGCGAATCGACCGGGAACTTCGGGGGGTTGCCGGTCAGCATCCCGTAGTCCAGCAGCAGGCGGTCGTTGACGAGGATGGCGCTCCGCCCGACCTCGCGGACGCCGCCCAGAAACCGGAGTTCCATTGGACTCCGGTAGCCGTCCCGGCGGTTTGGGTCCGTCGCTTTCGCGCGGCGGGCGCTACTCACCCGCTTGGGCCGCTGTCCGCCAGCGCGGCCTCGACCGCGTCGGCGGACGACTGTCGAAGCTCCCGCCCCTCACGACGGGTCGGCCTCGATCGCGGTGAGTATCCCGAGCGGCCCGGTCCGGGCCTCGGTGATCGTCAGTCCGGCGCGCTCGGCGACCGCCAGCGGCTCCTGGTTCCACCGGCAGCCGGCCTGCCGGTAGTGGGCGTCGGCCCGCCAGTCCTGGAAGCGCGCGATGGGCCCGACCGAGCTCCGGCCGTGCTCGACCAGCAGTATCCGGCCGTCGGGCCGGCAGACCCGCTCCATCTCCCGGAGCGCGGCGACCGGGTCCGGGAACGTGCAGGTCGAGAGCGCCGAGACGACGGTGTCGAAGCTGTCGTCGTCGAACGCCAAGTGCTGGGCGTCCATCCGCCGGAGCGTCCCGTCGCGCCCGAGGCGGTCGAGCCGGGCCTCGGCCTTCGCCAGCATCTCGGGACTGATGTCGACCCCGACCAGTTCGACCGTCCTCGGCAGGTACCGGAAGTTCGTCCCGGTGCCGCAGGCGACGTCGAGCACCCGGCCCGCGGCGTCGCCGAACTGCCGGCGGCGAGCGCGGCCGGTGAGCAGTCGGTCGAACCAGTCGAACCGCTCCATCCAGTCGGCGTACTCGGCATACGAGTCGCGGATCTCCGCGAGCGACATCGGTCTGTCGCCCGCGGGGTCCGAACCGGGCGGTCCGTCGAGGTCGTCGTCCGATCCGTCGGTCCGGTCGGGTCGTCGCGTCGAGTTCATCGTTCACCTCTCGACCTACTAACTGGTCTGCTCCACCATAACGGCAGCTATCGTGTGCTAATCGTTGTTCGTAGGAGTCGACGGACCAATTTCCGTCGACTACATCGCGCCGTCGTCGGTGCTCTGCATTCCGTCGCGCCCGCTCGGTGCCTCGCCGGCCGGGGACGTACACACAATTCGTTTCCAAGGTACACAAAAAAGTTAACCGGCACCCCGTCGAACTCCTCGTGAGCGTCGGTGCCATGCCACAGGAAATCTTCGACGACAGCGAGTACCAGCGGCGGATCGACCGGACGAAAGAGCGGCTGCGCGAGGAGGAGCTCGACGCGCTCGTGGTCGCCGACCCGGCGAACATGAACTACCTCACCGGCTACGACGGCTGGTCGTTCTACGTCCACCAGGCCGTGGTCGTCACGCCCGACCGCGACGAGCCGGTGTGGGTGGGTCGCCAGATGGACGCCAACGGGGCCCGGGCCACGACGTTCCTCGGCGAGGACAGCATCCGGGCGTACTCCGACGACCACGTCCACTCACCCTACGACCTCCACCCGATGGACTACCTCGCGGGCGTGCTGGAGGAGCTGGGCGTCGACGACGGCCGCATCGGGCTGGAGATGGACGCCTACTACTTCACCGCGAAGTCCTACACCCGGCTCCGGGAGAACCTCCCCGAGGCGACCTTCGAGGACCACACCCTGCTGGTCAACTGGGTCCGGGTGAAGAAGTCCGACCGGGAACTGGAGTACATGGAGCAGGCCGCCCGCATCTCCGAGAACGCGATGCGGGCGGGCCTCGACGCCATCGGCGAGGGCGTCCCCGAGTACGAGGCCGCCGAGGCCATCTACTCGGCGCTCATCGACGGGACCGACGAGTACGGCGGCGACTACCCCTCCATCGTCCCGCTGATGCCCTCGGGCGACCACACCGGGACGCCCCACCTCACGTGGACCGACCGCCCGTTCGAGGACGGCGACCCGGTCATCATCGAGCTGTCGGGCTGTCGGCACCGCTACCACTCGCCGCTGGCCCGCACCACCTTCGTGGGCGACCCGCCCGGTGAGATCCAGGAGACCGCCGACATCGTGGTCGAGGGGCTGGAGGCCGCGCTCGACGCGGCCGAACCGGGCGTCACGGCCGAAGAGGTCGAGCGGGCGTGGCGCGAGACCATCGCGAAGTACGACGTCGAGAAGGAGGACCGCATCGGCTACTCGATGGGGCTGGGCTACCCGCCGGACTGGGGCGAGCACACCGCCAGCCTCCGGCCCGGCGACGAGACGGTGCTCGAGGAGAACATGACCTTCCACATGATCCCGGGGCTGTGGTTCGACGACTTCGGCGTCGAGCTGAGCGAGACGTTCAAGGTCACCTCCTCGGGCGCCGAGACCCTGGCGGAGTTCCCGCGCGAACTGTTCACGGCGTAGGAAACACTAGGTAGAGACCGTCGGGGCCGCCCGAACCCTCGACTTCTTCAGTCCTCTCCCGGCGCGAGCACCTGGTTCTCCAGCTCCTCGCCCGATTCTAGCCGCCGGACGTTCTCGGCGACGATGTCGGCCAGCCGCTCCCAGTGCTTCGGCGTGTGGCCGCCGGTGTGGGGCGTGATGAGGCAGTTCTCGAGGTTCCAGAGCGGGTGGTCCTCGGGCAGGGGCTCGGGGTCGGTCACGTCGAGCGCCGCGCCCCGGATCTTGTTCGAGCGCAGGGCCGCCACCAGCGCGTCGGTGTCCACGATGGGGCCGCGGGCGGTGTTGACCACCACGGCCTCGGGCGGCAGCGTCTTGAACTCCTCCTCGCCGACCAGCCCGCGGGTCGCGTCGGTCAGCGGGCAGGCGACGATGACGTACTGGCTCCGGGCGAACGCCTCGTGGATGGCGTCCTCGTCGAAGCCGACCACCTCGTCGGTCGGCCCGCCCTTCTCGGGGGTGTAGCGCACCCCGATGGTCTCGACCTCGAACCCCCGGAGGCGCTGGACCACGGCCTGCCCGATGGAGCCGAGTCCGACCACCGTGACGGTGCTGCCGGTCAGCTCGCCCGACTGGAAGTGGCGCCACTCGCGGTTCCGCTTGCGGCGCCACCCCTCGTGGAGCCGCCGGGCGAACGCCAGCACGTTCCCGATGGCCTGCTCGGCGATGCCGGGCGCGTGGATGCCCCCGGCGTTGGTCACGGCCACGCCGCGCTCGGCGAGGGCGTCCATCGGCACGTGGTCGGTGCCGGCGAACGTGCACGCGAACAGCTCCAGGCGCTCGGCCTCGTCGAGCAGCTCCTCCTCGACCGTGATGCCGGTGACGACCCGGGCGTCGGCGACGAGGTCGCGCTCCTCGGCCGGGGTCCGGGCGTGCGCGACCCGGCGGTCCGGCAGCCGGTCGCGCAGCTCCTCGGCGTACGATGCCATCGACAGCCCTTCCGTCCCCTCGCGGCGGACGACGACGTCTGGTCGGTCGCTCATGGTGTTGGTCCCGCGTCCCGGTGCCGCCGGACCGTCCGCCGCGCGGTCGGCGGACGCCCTCGGCCCGGAGACGCGGAGTCGTCCGACTCGTCGCCGCCGCCCGACTTAATCCTTTTCGTAGTCGCTATTAACGGAAAGCGTTTACAACTAAGTGGCTGGCGCGTGTCAGGGCCACGCATGGCACGACCGGTGCGCGACCGACTTGCCGAGACCCGACGCGAGTTCCACCGCTACCCCGAGCCCGCGTGGCGCGAGTTCCACACGACTCACCGACTCGTCGAGGAGCTCGAACGAATCGGAGTGGACGAGCTGGCGGTCGGCCCCGAGGCGTACGACCCCGACGATCGGATGGCGGTCCCCGAGGACGACGAGCTCGACGAGTGGCTCGACCGCGCCCGCGACCGGGGCGCCGACCCCGACCTGCTCGAGAAGATGGCCGGCGGGAACACCGGGGTCGTGGCCGTCATCGACCGCAGTGACGGTGGGGGCGACGCCGACGACCCCGCTACTGCCCCCGCGATCGGCCTCCGCGTGGACATCGACGGCCTGTTCGTCGAGGAGGCGACCGGCGACGACCACGTCCCGGCGGCCGAGGGGTTCCGTTCGGAGACCGGCGAGACGATGCACGCCTGCGGCCACGACGCCCACATGACGTGGGGGCTGGCGACCATCGAGGCGGTCAAGGACAGCGACTTCGCGGGCCGGCTGGTCGTCTTCTTCCAGCCCGCCGAGGAGGTGTCCGGCGGCGGCCACCCCATGGCCGAGAGCCGGTTCGCCGACGACCTCGACTACCTGTTCGCGGTCCACGTCGGCCTCGACCACCCGACCGGCGAGGTGGTCGCGGGCATCGAGCGCCCGCTGGCGATGTGCCACGTCGACGCCACCATCCGGGGCACCTCGGCCCACGCCGGCAAGGCCCCGCAAGACGGCGACAACGCGATGCAGGCGCTCGGGACCGCCATCCAGAACGCCTACGGAATTGCGCGCCACGAGGACGGGATGACCCGGGTCAACGTCGGGAAGGCCGAGGCCGGCACGTCGAGCAACGTCATCGCCGAGCG
Organism: Halorussus sp. AFM4; assembly: GCF_051194995.1. Classification (NCBI taxonomy): domain Archaea; kingdom Methanobacteriati; phylum Methanobacteriota; class Halobacteria; order Halobacteriales; family Haladaptataceae; genus Halorussus; species Halorussus sp. AFM4. Next base: position 433,111 of record NZ_JBNTJT010000004.1, read on the forward strand.
GGCCGACGTGGCCGCGGAGGCCCGCGGGGAGACCACCGCGCTGATGGAGTACGCCAAGGGCCGGCTCCGGCGGGTGTTCGAGCAGTCGGCCGAGATGCACGGCTGCGACCTGGAGTTCGACGTCGTCAGCGAGTCGCCCCGCGCCGACAGCGATCCCGAACTCGTCGACGTGGTCGCCGCCGTCGCGGAGCGGGTCGAGGGCGTCGAGACGGTGGTCCCCACCGCGGACTTCGGCGCGAGCGAGGACGCCACCTTCCTGATGGAGCGCGTCCAGGAGGAGGGCGGCCTGGCCTCCTATCTCATCGTCGGGACCGACCACCCGACCAGCCACCACACGCCGCGGTTCGACGTCGACGAGCGCAGCCTCGACCACGGGGTCGCGGTGCTGACCGACTCGATACTCGCGGTCGCCGCCGACGGACCGGCGCGGACTCGCGACTGACCGGACCATGACCTCCGGAACTGCCGAGATTCCGAGCGCCGACGAGGTGGTCACGGTCGCGGACGTCGCGGCCGCCCGGGAGCGACTGGCCGACGTCGTCCACCGGACGCCGCTCGACCGCTCGACCACGTTCGCCGAGCGGAGCGGGGCCGCCTCCGTCGGGCTCAAGCTGGAGAACGTCCAGCGCACGGGGTCGTTCAAGCTCCGCGGCGCGTACAACAGGATGGCCAAGCTGTCTCCCGCCGAGCGCGACCGGGGCGTCGTCACCGCGAGCGCCGGCAACCACGCCCAGGGCGTCGCGCTCGCCGGACGGCTCCTGGACGTCGAGACGACCGTCGTGGTGCCCGAGGTGACGCCCGCCGCCAAGATCGAGGCGACCCGCGGGTACGGCGCCGAGGTCCTGGTCGAGGGCGACATCTACGAGGACTCGTACCGGCGCGCGCTCGAGCTCGCCGACGAGGCGGGGCCGACCTTCGTCCACCCGTTCGACGACGCCGACGTCATCGCCGGCCAGGGCACCGTCGGCCTCGAACTGGTCGAGCAGTACCCCGAGGTGGACACCGCGGTCGTCGCCGTCGGCGGCGGTGGGCTCGTCGCGGGCATCGCGACGGTCCTGAAGGACCGCGACCCGGACGTCCGCGTCGTCGGCGTCCAGCCCGAGGGCGCGGCCCACGCGAAGCCGTCGCTCGACGCCGGCGAGATCCGCGATCTCCCGGGCGTCGACACCGTCGCGGAGGGCATCGCCGACACCCGGATGCTCCCGAAGACGTTCGGCGTCGCCCGCGAGCGCGTGGACGATGTCGTCTCGGTCAGCGACCGCGAGGCGAGCGCGGCGGTCGCGCTGCTCGCCGAGCGCGCCAAGACGGTGGCCGAGGCGGCCGGCGCGGTCCCGCTCGCCGCGATCCTCTCGGACGACCTCGACGTGACGGACGAACACGTCGCCCTCGTCGTCTCGGGCGGGAACGTCGACCTCGCCGACCACGCCGACCTGGTCCGGACCGGCCTCTCGGCGCTGGGTCGGCGCGTCGAGGCCAGGCTCGCGGTCGCCGACTGGCCGGCCGGCCTCGACGCGGTCGCGGCGACCGTCGCGGACCGGGGCGCCGACCTGGCCGGACTGGAGCGGGCGCGACCGACCGCGGCCGACGACCCGAACCGCACCCCCGTCACCGTCGAGGTGACGGGAACCGGGCCGGACCACCTCCGCGAGGTGCTGACCGCGCTCGATAGCCGTGACGGCGTGGCGGTCGCGGACGACGACCTGTGAGCGACGACTTGTCGGAGTAGCGTCGTCCGGCGCGACAGAACGGAGCGGTGGGTGACTACGCGACCGACGCCGGCTTCCCGGCCGCCTCGACCGCCTCGTTGAAGATGCCGACGCCGAGTTCGATCTCGCGCTCGGTGACGTCGAGCGGCGGGAGCAGCCGGATCGTCTTCGCGCCGCAGCCCAGGGTGAGCAGCCCGCGCTTCAGCGCCTGCTCGACCACCGCGTCGCGGCGCTCGCCGGTGTCGAACTCCACGGCCAGCATCAGCCCCTTGCCCCGGACGTCGACCACGGCGTCGGCCGCGGCGTCCCGGAGCAGTTCCTTCGCCTGCCGGCCGCGCTCGGTGGCGTTGGCCAGCAGGTCGTGCTCCTCGATGGCCTCCAGCGTGAAGGCGCCCATCATCGACCCGAGGAGGTCGCCGCCGCCGAACGTCGAGCCCAGCCGGTTGGCCTCCGAGGGGAAGACGTCCGACCGCGAGACGGTCGCGCCGACCCGGAGCGCCTTCGCGCTGGCGATGACGTCGGGCTCGAAGTCGTAGTGGTCGCTGGCCCACATCTCGCCGGTCCGGCCCACGCCCGACTGGATCTCGTCGACGACCAGCGGGATGTCGTACTCCTCGCAGACCGCGCCGACCTCGGCCGCGAACGCCTCGTTCGGGAAGCGGTAGCCGCCCACGCCCTGGATCGGCTCCAGCACCAGGAAGCCGATCTCGTCGGGGTTGAGGTGGCCGCCCTCGGGCTGGAGCGCGTCGCGGAGCTGCGAGCCCCGGCCCGTGAAGAACCCGCAGTCGCAGGGCCCGTCGGCGGGGTCGTGGTCGCGGTCGTCGCAGAACGGCACGGTCCGGACGCCGGCGACCTCCGGGTAGTGGCGGGTGTACACCTCGTTCGACCGCGTGACCGAGAGCGCGCCCAGCGTCCGGCCGTGGAAGCTCCCGTCGAACGCGAACCCGTACTTGGCGGTCGGGTTCCGGTCGTAGGTCACCTTCATGGCGTTCTCGACCGCCTCGGCCCCGGAGTTCGAGAGGAACACCGTGTCCATCCCGTAGCGGCTCGACACCTCGGTCAGCTTCTCCATCAGGTGGCTCGACCCGGGGAACTCGCTCGACTCGGGGTCCGGGCCGGCCCCGTAGTAGACGTCCTGGCCCGCGATCTTCATCGGCTCGCGCAGGTCGAACTCCCGGAGCTTCCCCAGCACCTTCTCGTTGTCGTAGCCGAGCGGCGCGGCCCCGATGTGGCAGGTGAAGTCCAGCAGGACGTTCCCGTCGACGTCGGTGACGAACGGGCCGTCGGCCTCGGCCGAGAGGTCCCAGACGAAGTCGTGGGAGTGCTCGCTCGGCGCGGCGTGCTCGCGGTGGAACGCAAGCCACTGCTCGGCGTTGGGGCCGGGAAGCGCGTCGGCGTCGGGCTCCGCGGTGTCCCTATCCATACACAGAAAATGTATGCACCGTCAATTAAAACTTGTTATGGGGCGGGCGGTCGACCGCCGAGGTCGGCCGCGCGGACGACGAATCTCGCCGGGGCTCGGCCGGGGCGTCCTGCCGGCGTCTCGTCGCGACCTCCCGCCTCAGTCGTCGTCGGTCGCCGGTTGCTTGGGCGAGGCCGCCGTCTCGTCGGGGTCGGTCGACCCGACCAGCGTCGTCTCGTCCTGCAACAGCACCCGCCCGTAGTCCGAACTGAACTCCCGGATGAGCCCGAGCATCGCGAACAGGCAGACGAACGCGAACGGCGCGCCCGTGATGATGGCGGCCGACTGGAGCGCGCTGACCCCGCCGAGCGTCATCAGGATCGCGGCGGTCATCCCGAGCACCACGCCCCAGAACACCCGGTTGATGGTCGAGGGCCGGGCCTTCCCGCCGGTGGTCATCATCGACACCGCGAGCGTCGAGGAGTCGGCCGACGTGATGAAGAACGTGGTCACCAGGAGCATGAACGCGATCATCAGCACCGACCCGAACGGGAACGCGTCGAACAGCGCGAAGCCGGCGACCGACGCCCCGTGCTCGCCGACCGGGCCGAGGATCTCGGCGACGCCGTTGTGCTGGGCCCAGACCGCCGACCCGCCGACGACGGTGAACCACGGGATGGTGGCCGCCGAGGTCGCGACGATGCCGGTGAACGCGACCTCCCGGACGGTCCGGCCCTTCGAGATGCGGGCGATGAACAGCCCCGCGAACGGCGACCACGACAGCGCCCACGCCCAGTAGAACACCGTCCAGCTGTTCATCCACTCGGTGGCGGACGGGTTGCCCGCGCCGGTGAACAGGCTCATCGAGACGAAGTCGGTGATCATCCCGCCGACCGCCTGGGTCCCCAGCAGCATCAGGAACACCGACGGGCCGACCACGAACGTCACCAGCATGAGGGCGACGAACATGATCATGTTGAAGTTCGAGAGCCGGCGGATGCCCCGGTTGACGCCCAGCACCATCGACACCGTGAACAGCAGGGTCATCGCCGTCACGACGAGGATGATGCCGGTGTCCCCGAGGTTGATGCCCCACTGGTAGTCGAGGCCGGTGATGAACTGGCTCCCGATGAATCCCAGCGAGGTCGCCACGCCGCCGATGGTCGCGAAGACGGCAACGACGTCGACGACCTTCGCGGCGACGCCGTCGAGGTTGTCCCGGCCCAGGATCGGCGCGAGCGCCGAGGAGACCCGGAGCGGGACGTCGTCGTAGTTGTACGCGAAGTAGCCGATGGCGATCCCCATGATGGTGAACACCGCGAGCTGGGGGAGCGCCCAGTGGAACAGCGTCTGCTGGACCGCGATGGTCATCGCCTCGGCCGACCGGGCCGAGACGTCGAACAGCGGCGACGGGTTGTCGTAGTAGTACAGCGCCTCGGTCGGCCCCCAGAAGACGACGCCGGCCGCGAACCCGGCCGAGTACAGCATCGCGAAGAACGACAGGAAGCTGTACTCCGGCGACTCGTCGCCCAGCTTCAAGCTGCCCCACGGGCCGACGATGAGGTACAGCAGGAAGACGACGACAAGGAAGACGATGACCAGCAGCGCCCAGTTGAGGTACTGGTTCATCACCGAGTTGCCGACGCTGATGCCCTCCTGGACCAGTCCCGGGCTGATGAAGTACAGCGCGATGATGCCGACCGTCAGCCCCGCGCCGAACAGGAAGACGACGGGGTCGAGCTCCTCGCGGAACCGGTCCACGGCGCCGAGGTCGTCGGACTGGCTCACGCGCCACCACCTCGCCGCCGCAGGTCACCCTCCTGTCGCCTCGCGGCGCCGTCGTCGGAACGCCGCGCGGACGGACCGTCGGGACGCTCCGTCGTTCGTAATCGAGTCCCCGCACGCGGATTCTGGCCGTGGTTACTGCGTTTCATGGAATGGTCACACTCGTGCCCTGTTGCGCGGTGCCGTACACCACGGCTGTCGTTAATTATCGTGATAAACGTTACGATTACTGGGGTCGACGGATACAGAATACGTTTACAATCTCGAACTGAATACGCTATCTGTTGACAACTGAAACGGTAATTCGGTAACGGTGACGGAGGGAACGAGTCCGGCGGCCGGGCGAGCGACCGGCCGGTCGAACCGGCTCGCCGACCCCGTCCCGGTGCGACGTCCGAACAACTGTAAACGCTAACTGTGAACGAGCGGTGGCCGTGACCCGAGGGATTCGCCGCGTCGTCGGCGCTTCCGCCTCTCTGCTGCGGAGGCCGACTCCGCTACGCTGGCGATCGACGGTCTACCGTAATCCTTAATCCGAAACGTATACGAATTCCGTGTATGGGAGAGCACTCCGACGAGCCCGACGCCGAGGAGAGCCTGGCCTACTCGGCCGACCGCGGCCGGGGCATCCTCACGCCCAGCGACCGGGAGTTCCTGCTCGGTCGGAAGACCGACTACACCGAGCACTCCAAGAAGCAGAAGCGCAACCGCATCCGCCGGCGCGTCCGCAACGCCATCCTGGACTTCACCATCCTGTTCGAGCACCTCGAGGACCGCGACCGCGAGACGGTGTTCGACCCCGACGCCGACGCCCGCGACGCCTACACCCGGGGCATCACCGACATGCTGGCGTTCCTCCACCTCGGGACGATGGGCTACTACACCCCGTTCAAGCACATGCTCGCCCAGGGCGTCAACAAGGCCGAGCAGGAGCTTGCGGGGTCGGACTACCGGATGGTGACCGTCGACTTCAACGTCGACCCGGTGGGCCAGATCGACGTCGACGAGGTCATCGACAAGCTGGAGTTCGGCGACTTCGAGGAGATCACCGACGAGGAGCTGCGGGCGTTCGCCCGGCTGCTCTCGGAGTCCGACGACTTCTCGGCCACCTCGCTGCGCTCGGACATGAAGGAGCAGATGTCCGAGTACATCGAGGAGGTGTACGCCGCGGCCGAGCAGCGCGACCAGCGCGTCGAGGAGCTCAACGACTGACCCTCCGATAGCCGAGCGCGACCACGGAACGACCGGGCGGCAGACCGTCCGCCCGACGCTTCCGGCTCCGCCAGCCGCCGGACGCGACGGGCTGGCCCGCCTACCCGCTCTCGTAGCCGCCGTCGACGACCAGCCCGTGGCCGGTCACCCACGACGCGTGGTCGGACAGCAGGAAGGCGACGCAGTCCGCGACCTCCTCGGGCTCGCCCAGCCGCTTGAGCGGGTACTGCTCTTCCATCCGCTCGCGGGCTCGCTCGGGGTCGTCCCGGCCCGCGAAGTACCGGTCGGTCAGCGGCGTGTCCACGAACCCGGGACAGACCGCGTTCACCCGGACGCCGCGGGGCCCGGCCTCCTGGGCGGCCGCGCGGGTGAAGTTCAGCACCGCGCCCTTCGTCAGCGAGTACACCGACTGGCGGGGCAGCCCGAGCTTGCCCGCGATCGAGGACATGTTGACGATGGAGCCGTGACCCTGCTCCTTCAGCAGCGGGAGCGCGGCGTGACAGCAGTTCCACACGCCGTTGACGTTGACGTCCATCACGAAGTCCCGGACGCCCTCGTCGACGTCCTCGATGAACTCGCCCGGGTGGCCCACGCCGGCGTTGTTGAACAGCCCGTCCAGCCCGTACTCCTCGTGGGCGGCCTCGATGACGCTCGCGACCTGGTCGGGCTCGGTCACGTCGAGTTCGTGGGCCTCCGCGTCGCCGTCCGCTTCGCGGATGGTCTCCGCGACGTCCTCGGCGCCGGGCGCGTCGACGTCCGTCGCGATCACCCGCGCGCCGTACTCGCCGCAGCGTTTCGCGGTCGCCTCGCCGATGCCGGAGGCGGCGCCCGTGACGAGCACCGTCTTGCCGTCGAGTCGCATACCTCGCCTACGGACCCCCGTCCCATAACTCTGGGACCCGCCGGGGCCCGCCCGAGGCCCTCACACCCCCGCCGACGCGAGCCCCATCTCGTACGCCGGAACGGAAAACGAGTGAGCGACCGGGTCGGTCAGCCCAGGTACGCCACGGCGTCCATCTCGACCGCCACGTCGCCGGGGAGCCGCGACACCTCGACGCAGACCCTCGCGGGCGGGTCGCCGGGGAACATCGCGCCGTAGGCCTCGTTGACCCGGTCGTAGTCGTCGAGGTCGGTGAGGTAGACGGTCACCTTGACCACGTCGTCGAGGCCGTCGCCGCCGGCCGCGTCGACGACCGCGGCGACGTTCTCCAGCACCCGTTCGGTCTGTTCCCGCACGTCGCCCTCGACCTCCTCGCCCGTCCCGGGGTCGACCGGGCCGTACCCCGAGACGTGGAGGGTGTCGCCGGCCCGGACGCCCTGCGAGTAGGGGTTGTCGCTGCGCGGTGCCTCGTCGGTGACGATCCGCTCGGTGTGGCTCATCTGTGGCTGTGGAGTCCGGGTGTCGGTGTCAGGCGCGCTGCTTCGGTTCGGCGACGACGTCGCGGATCACGTCCGTGATCACGTCCATCGCCGTCTCGGCCAGCTCCTCGGTGATGACGAGCGGCGGGAGCAGCCGGAGCACGTTGCCGTGGCGGCCGGCCTTCCAGACGAGGACCCCGCGCTCGTAGCACCCCCGCTGGACCGCGTCTGCGGCCTCGTCGTCGGGGTTCCCGTCGGCGTCGACGAACGGCGCGCCGACGAACAGCCCCTTACCGCGGACCTCGCCGATGCGGCCGGTGTCGGCGGCGACCTCCCGGAGGCGGTCCTGGATGTACTCGCCGACTCCCCGGCCGTGGGCCAGCAGGTCGCGCTCCTGGACGTACTCGATGGCGCGGGTGCCGGCCCGCATCGCGACGACGTGGCCGCGGTAGGTGCCGGCGTGGTCGCCCGACCCCCAGGTGTCGAGCTCCTCGCGGTACATCGTCGCCGACAGCGGGAAGCCGACCCCGCCCAGCGCCTTGGCCGAGGTCATCGCGTCGGGGGTCACGTCGTACCACTCGCTGGCCCACCACTGGCCGGTGCGACCCAGCCCGCTCTGGATCTCGTCGAAGACCAGCGTCACGTCGTTGTCGTCGGCCAGATCGCGTAGCCCCCGCAGGAACCCCTCCGGCGGCACGACGACCCCGCCCTCGCCCTGGATGGGCTCGACGAAGATGCCCGCGGGGTTGGCCAGCCCGCCGTAGGGGTCCTCCAGGATGGCCTGGACCTCCTCGAGCGCGCGGTCGACCGCGGCCCGGGGGTCCTTCCCTTGCTCGAACGGGTCGGGGTACGGCGCGTGGACCACGTCGCCGAGCAGCGGCGTGTAGCTGTCCTTGAACCCCTTGTTGCCGGTGAGGCTCATCGCGCCGCTGGTCGCGCCGTGGTACGCGCCCCGGAACGCGATGAGGCCGTCGCCGCCGGAGTTGTACTTCGCGAGCTTGATCGCCGCCTCGATGGCGTCGCTCCCGGTCGGGCCGCCGAAGACGACCTTGTTGTTCCCGGCGAGCGCCCCGGGCGCGATCTCGTCGAGCTTCTCGATGAGCTCCAGGCGGGCCTCCGTCGGGAAGTCGACGGTGTGGACCAGCTTGTCGGCCTGCTCGTGGACCGCCTCCAGCACGTAGGGGTTGGTGTGGCCCACGTTCAGCACGCCGATGCCCGCGAACATGTCGATGAAGGTGTTGCCGTCGACGTCCCGCACGGTCGCGCCCTTGCCCTCCTCGAAGGCGACGGGGATGTCCTCGGGGTAGGCGACCGCGCTGCTGTCGATCTCCCGCTGCTTCTCCAGCAGCCGCGTCGAGTTCGGTCCCGGCACCGCGTCCACGCTCGGTGCGTCGTCGTAGTGGAGTTCGTCGATGGGTGGTCCGGCCGTCATACGAGAACGCATGGGAAATAGTCGTAAATAGTTTATCCACGGTTTCCACGCATGGCGTACACAGAAACTGATTCAGTGTCGGGTCGGTCGTCCGGTCCGGCGAGCGCGGGCGGAGTCCACGCTCGCCTCCTCGTTGCGCCCGCCTCCTCGTCGAACGGCCGGGAACGGGCGCCCGGCCGGACGCTCGGTCCCGCCGCGGCGGCCGACTCAGTCCCGGAGCGCCTCGACCGGGCGCTCGTTGGCGGCCTTCCACGCGGGGTAGATGCCGCTGAGCACCGCCGCGCCGACGCCGAAGGCGAACCCGATCCCGATGTACCGGATGCCGGCGGCGGTGAACGCGAACGGGTCGCCCAGCAGTTGCTGGTTGATGAGCAGGCCGAGCCCGACGCTCAGGCCCGCGCCGATGACGGCGCCGACCACCCCGAGCAGGGTCGACTCCCCGAGCATCAGCCGGAGGATGTCGAACCGGCCGTAGCCGACCGCCCGGAGCACGCCGATCTCCTCGCGGCGCTCGATGACGCTCATCAGCTGGACGTTCAGGATGGAGATGCCCGCCACCAGCAGCGAGATGCCGCCCACGCCCAGCAGGAACAGGTTGATGGTCGACATCTGCCGGTTGAACTGCCGGATGGTCTCCCTGAAGTCGATGATGCGATACCGCTCCTCGCGGCCGAAGCCCAGGCGCTCGCGCAGCAGCATCGCGGTCTCGTTGGCCTCGTTGGGCGAGTCGGTCCGGACGTGGACCTGGGTGTACCCCTCGCCGTCGAACGTGCTGATGGGCACGAGGATCCCGGTGTCGAGGCTGCGGAGCGCCCCGGCGCGGGGCTGGTCCGCCAGCACCGCCGCGACCCGGTAGGACCGGTTGCCGAGCCGGATGCTGTCGCCGGGGCCGACGTCGTAGTCCTCGGCGGTGTCGTGGCCGACCACCACCTGCTCGCGCCAGGGGTCGGGTATCGACCCCCGCGCCGCCGAGACGAACCGCGTGGGCTCTTCCATCCCGTAGACCGAGACGGTACCGGACGTCCGGAGGTGCTCGAACTCCTCCTCGCGCTGTTTCAGCCCGTACACGGCGTCGTCGCCCTCGACGTTGGCCTTCACCTTCGAGACCTGGTTCGGCGAGAGCAGCCCGCCGGCGTCCTCGCCGGGCACGACGAGCACGGTCTTGCCGAACGACGCGCCCTGGAGGAACGAGAGCTTGAAGGCGACGCCGAACACGCCCAGCGACGAGATGGCGACCACGCCGATGACGACGCCCAGCATCGCGAGCGCCGACCGGGTCCTGGCCCGCGAGAGGTTCCGGCGGGCCAGCATCGCCAGCGGGAACCGCTCGAACAGCCAGTCCATCATGCGTGCGTCCCGTCGGTCATGTCAGCTCCCCGTCGACGAGCTCGACCGTCCGGTCGGCGAACTCGGTGACCTGTTCGTCGTGGGTGACCGCGACGACCGCCACGCCCTCGTCGGTGATGCGGCCGAACTCCGCGAGCACCTGCGAGCCGGTGTCCCGGTCGAGGTTCCCGGTCGGCTCGTCGGCCAGCAGGAGGCCGGGGTCGTTGATCAGCGACCGCGCGACCGCCACCCGCTGCTTCTGGCCGCCCGACAGCTCGCCGGGCAGGTGGCCGACCCGGTCGCCCAGCCCGACCCGCTCGAGCAGTTCGGTGGCCCGGCGGTGGGTCTCGGCCCGATCGCCGTCCAGCAGCCGGGGCACCTTGACGTTCTCGACCGCCGACAGCGTCGGGATGAGGAAGAAGTCCTGGAACACGAACCCGACCGTTCGCTTGCGGAGCCGGGTCCGCTCGGCGACCGAGAGCCCGCCGATGGCCGTGCCCTCGACCGTGACGGTGCCCTCGGTCGGGGTGTCGAGCAGCCCGAGCTGGTTGAGCAGCGTCGACTTGCCGCTCCCGCTGGGACCGACGACGGCGACGAACTCGCCGGCCCGGACCGCGAGGTCGATGCCCTTCAGCGCCCGGAGCACGCCCTCGCCCGAGTCGTACTCCTTGACCAGGTTGCGCGCCCGGATGACGGCCTCGCCGTCCCCGTCGCCCGCCTCGGCGTCGGGGGCGGGTCCGTTATCGGACTCGGGCTCGGGGGCGGCCCCGTCGTCGGCGGCGTCGCCGTCTGGAGCGGCCCCGTCGTCCGCGCCCGTTCGGGCGGTCACGGAACCGTCGTCAGTCACCGCGGACCCACCTCCAGCCGGCCGCGAGCGCGACCACCGCGACCAGGCCGACGCCGAGCAGCGCCAGCGGCGGGCCGGAGCTCGAGTTCGCGGGCTGCTCCGGGGCGGTCTCGGGCACGTCGTACTCGATCGGGACCGTCCGGACCCGCCGCACGCCGTCGACGATGTAGGTGACCCGCAGCGGGATCGTCACCGTCGAGGCGTTCGCGGTCAACCGGGCCCGGACCTTGAACGAGCTGAAGTCGCTGGCGGGGATCTCGCCGACGAAGTACTCGGCGGTCGACTGGCCCGGGCCGACGTCGGCGTTCGACCCGACGCCGACGACCGCGCTCAGCACGTCGGTCGTGCCGACGTTGCTCGCGCTCCCGGTCACCTGGAGCGTCCGGCCCCGCCGGGTGACCGAGACGCCAGTGAGGTTGACGGCGCCGGGGTTCGACAGCTCGGTGAACGTCGGCGTCAGGCGCCGGCTGACCGACCGGTGGGTCCCGTTGGCGGTCGTGTACTCCAGGGCGGCGGTCAGGTTGGCGGTCCCGCCGGTGTCGCCGGTCACGTCGAAGGCGAACGTCTCGGTCGTCGTCGCGGCGAGCCGGGCGAGGCTCCGGCGGTTGTCCTCGACCGTCACCTCGTCGCTGGTCAGCCGGAGCTCGACGTTCCGGATGCGCTCGTCGATGCCGTTGGTCAGCGAGACGTTCAGCGTCGTCTGGCCGCCCGAGACGGTCGGCTCGGTCGCGACCGACAGCAGCGGGTGGGGGTCGTACACCGTGACGTCGACCGGGTGGACCACCTGGTAGTCGTTGCCGTCCTCGTTCCTGAACGTCACGTGGACGTAGAGGGTGTGGTCGCCGGCCCGGTCGAGCTCCATCGACTGGTTGTTCCGGAGGTGCCCGCCCGACCAGAGCCGCCTGTCGGGCTCGTCGGCGACGACCTTCTCGCCGCCCCGGGTCTCGCGGACCTCGACGCTCTCGACGAACACGCTGCCATCGCCCGCGGCGACGTTCTCGACGTGGGTCGTCAGGGTGAAGTTCGACCCGGCCTCGGGCTGTGTCTCGTTGAGCTCGGTGCGGATCGACACCAGCGTCGGGACCGACGCCGCGCGCGCGGTCGCTCCGTCGACGACGGCAGCGTCGACGGCCTGGCCGGCGCTCGCGGCGTCGTCCGCCAGATCGACGGTCGCGGCGTCGGCGGTCGGGGCTGCGCCCACCGCCGCGGGGACCGCACCGGCGGTCGCGGCCGAGAGGACGACGAGGAGACCGCAGAGCAGTCGTGCACCGTTCATCGCGCCGCCCTCCGGCGTTCCGCGCGACGGTCGCGCGCGTTCGGGGGCTCGGCTGCGGCGGGGGTCGGATCTCCGGCGGGGGACCCGGAACGGGCGCCGACCGACCCGGCCGCGCGAACCGCCGCCGGCCGGTCGGTTGCGGCACCGCTCCGTTCATCGTCGATTAAAGACATGTGTCTCGACTTTCACTCTCGATGCTACAGTTAAGAATCTTAGGATTTCGACGTGATTCCCGCCGACAGGACGTGGAACGGCCGGACACGCCATTCCGTCTGTTACCGATTCTCGACACGTCGCGGACTCGGTCCCGCGCTACTCGGCCTCGACCGGCAGGTCGTACTCCCGCGCCCGGCGGCGGATGGCGTCGGCGTCGCCGGTCCGCAGCTCGCCGTCCTCGTAGACGACCTCGCCGTCGACCATCGTGAACGCCACGTCGTCGCCGTGGGCCGAGAAGACCAGATGGGAGTAGACGTCGTGCAGCGGCGTGGCCCGCGTGACGTCGGTGGTCAGCCCGACGACGTCGGCCGTCCACCCCTCGCGCAGCCTGCCGACGTTCTCGAAGCCGGCGGCTTTCGCGCCGTTCTCGGTGGCCATCCGGAAGACGAGCTCGGCCGGGGTGGTCGTCGGGTCGAGGTGCTCGACCTTCTGGAGCAGGCTGGCCTGGCGCATCTCGGTGAACGGGTCGAGCGTGTTGTTGCAGGGCGGGCCGTCGTTGCCCAGCGCGACGTTGATGCCCCGGTCGACGTAGTCCGGGATCGGCGCGATGCCCGAGGCGAGCTTCATGTTCGAGGACGGGCAGTAGGTGACGTGAGTGCCGGTCTCGGCAAGCACCTCGCGCTCGGAGTCGTCGGTCCAGACGCAGTGGGCCAGCACCACGTCCTCGCCGGTCAGGCCCACCTCGTCGAGCCAGTGGACGTTGCGCCGGCCGGTCCGCTCCTCGACGGTCGCGACCTCGTCGCGGTTCTCGCTGGCGTGGGTGTGGATGCGGACCCCGTCGTACTCGTCGGCCAGTTCGCGGGCGCCCCGCAGGCACTCCTCGGTGCAACTCACCGCGAACCGGGGCGTCACGGCGTACCGGATGCGGCCGCCGTGGCCGTCGTGGTACCGCCGGATCAGGCGCTCGGTCTCGTCGAGGCCCTCCTGCGTGTCCTCCAGCAGCCCGTCGGGCGACTCGGTGTCCATCAGCACCTTGCCCATCCGGGCCCGGATGCCGAGGTCGCCCGCGGCCTCGAACGCCTCGTCGGCGTGGCGGACCGACAGGTGGTCGATGGCGGTCGTCACGCCCGACTCCAGCAGTTCGAGGTAGCCCAGTTCGGCCGCGATGCGCATCCCCTCGGCGTCGAGGCCGGCCTCCATCGGCAGCACGTAGTCGAACAGCCAGTCCAGCAGCGCCGTGTCGTCGGCGATGCCCCGGCCCAGCGACTGGACCGAGTGGACGTGCCCGCCGACCACGCCCGGCGCGAGCAGGTCGTACTCGCGGCGCTCGCGGTCGGGGTAGGTCTCGACCAGCTCCTCGCGGTCGCCGACCGCGACTATCTCGTCGCCCTCCACGACGACCGCGCCGTCCTCAACCACCGTGTCGGCGTCGGCGACGACCGTTCCCTGAAGTAACATCCCGGCCCGACTATGGGGGAGTCCGGAAAATACCCATCGGTTTCGGGAGCGTCGCGCCGCCGGCGCCGGCGACGTTCCAGTCGGCGGCGCGGAATCGCGCGGGAGGCCACAATCGCTTTGGGCCACCGGTGAGACGTTGTGTGTGAGGTTATGAGTGACAGCAAACCCGGGGCCGTCCCGGCGGCGGGATGGCCCTTCGTGTACCTGACCGTCACGGCGCTCTGCCTCGGCCTCGTCGTCGGGCTGCACAGCGCGTTCCCCGGGTCCACGCCGCCCTCCCGACTCGTCGCGGTCGGCGTCGTCGGCCTCTACGCGGCCATCAGCGCGTTCCACTACTACGCGTCGGTACACCGACCGTCGAGCGTCGCCGTCCCGGTCAGGGAGCTCTGAGTCCCCGCGCCCCCGGGACCTCGCCCGCGAGGCCCGCCGCCGTCGTCCGGTCCGTCAGTCCGCGGTCGCCGTCCGACGCAGGTCGTAGGTCACGCCGGTCAGCTCCTCGGAGACCGCCCAGAGGCGCTCGGCCCGGCGGCGGTCGTAGGAGGCGTCGCTCGACTGCTGGACCGCGGGCCTGCCCCGGATGTTCACGAACCCGCCCGGCCCGACGTACTCCCCGCCCTCGATATCCGGCGCGGTGGCGGCGTACAGCATCGGGAGCGCCCCTCGCTCGGCCGACTGGGCGAGGACGGCGTTCGCGGCCTTCATCGCCCAGAGCCGGAGCGTCGACCCCCGCATCTCGGGGCCGCGGCGCTGGAGGTCGGTGGCGGCGTAGCCCGGGTGGCACGCCGCGCTGACCACGTCGGCGCCGGCGTCGTCGAGCCGGCGCTGGAGCTCGTAGGCGAACAGCACGTTCGCAAGCTTGCTCTGGGCGTAGGCGTCCCACTCGTCGTAGGACTCCTCGTGCTGGAGGTCCTCGAAGTCGATCTCGCCGCTCTCGTGGACGCCGCTGCTCTGTGTGACCACCCGGGTCTCGCCGGGGGTCGCCCGCAGCCGGTCGAGCAGCAGGCCGGTCAGCGCGAAGTGGCCGAGGTGGTTGACGCCGAACTGCGTCTCGAAGCCGTCCTCGGTCTCCCGGCGGGGGATCGCCATCACCCCCGCGTTGTTGCAGAGGACGTGGAGTTCGTCGTGGGCGTCGCGGAACCCGTCGGCGAACGACCGGACCGACGAGAGGTCCGCGAGGTCGAGGTGCGCGATCTCGAGCGACCCGCGCTGGCCGCCCCGCTGGTCCTCGCGCCGGATGCGCCGCTTGGCGTCCTCGCCCCGGTCCTCGCTCCGGCAGGCCATGACGACGTGGGCGCCCTTCCGGACGAACGCGCGGGTCGCCTCGTAGCCGAGGCCGGTGTTCGCGCCCGTGACGACGACGGTCCGGTCGTCCATCGCCGGCATCTGGTCGGCGGTCCACTCGCCGCGCCGGGTGAGAGCCATGTCCCGGCGTACGGGGGCGAGGCACTGAAACCCATCGCCGATGGCCCGCGCGGACCGCGGCCCGCCGATCCGTCTGCCCCCGATTGCACCTCTCGGTCGCCCCTCCGACCGCACCTACCCGTCGCCCCGCGCCACCACGAACCCGCGGCACAGCGGGCACACCACGACCGACCGCTCCTCGAACGTCGCGCCGCAGAGCGTGCAGACGTACTCTCCCCCGTCGCCGCGTCGCCGCCGCTGCGCGAGTCGACTGAAAATTCTCACAATGGGTTGACGCGACCGACGGAGAAAGGGGTTTTCGACCGCGGCTGACCTGTCGGCCCGCTGCCGGTTCCGGGACCCGAGGCGACCATTGTTCCGAACCGCGGATTTTTGCCCGCCGAGGCCCACCGTCAGACCGATGAGCGAAGAGCAGGGCGACGAGGGGCCGCCGACCGACCGCGAGTCGCCGGTCGGCCAGCCGGTCGTCCGCGGCGACGAGACCGTCACCGGGCGCGACGCCGAGCGGGCCAAGGCGTTCGACCCCTCCGACCCCGAGAGCGTCGCGCAGGCGGCCGAGACCGTCCGCAAGTTCGCCGAGAACACTGCCGGCGGCGAGGACAACGTCTACATGCTCCGTGGCGCGGCCGCCTGCGCCGCGCTGGTCCGGGGCGAGGGCTCGTACAAGGCCGCGGCCGAGCGCGCCGGCGGCGAGGTCACCGTCGCGTTCATCCGGAAGTGGGCCCGGGTCCACGACCTGCCCCAGTCCATCCGGCGGTACGTCGCCATGGGCCACATCGCGCCGACCGCGGCCAAGCACATCGCCCGGGTCGGCGGCGAGGACCGGTTCCAGCTGGCGTGGGCCGTGCTCGACGGCGACCTGACCGTCCGGGAGGTCAGGTCGGTCGCCAGCGCGGTCAACGGCGGCACGCCGGTCGAGCAGGCGCTCTCGGAGCACGGCGTCACGCCGGGCGAGATCGCGCTCCGGCTGCCGACCGACACCTACCGGGAGCTCCGCCGGACCGCGGCCATGGAGGGCAAGGAGCCGGACGAGGTCGTCGCGGAGGCGCTGGACGAGTCGCTCCGGTGAGCGCGACCGGCCGGCGCTCGGTCGGCGCCCCGACGGATCACTCGATGCCGAGCAGCTGCAGGGCCTGTCGGATGTGGTAGTTCTTCGTCTCCGCGTCCTCGGCGGCCAGCGCCACTTCCAGGTGTTCGACCACGCGCTCCGCCGACGGTGGTTCGCCCATACCCGAGCGACGACGCAGGCGCAGTTAATGGCCTCGTTCGTCGAACGTACAGAACGGTGTTGACGGAAATGAACGGTCGCGAATCGCGGGTATCCGGACGTTACTCCGCCCGACAGCCGCGTACGGACGGTCTAATTTGGAACCTAACCCCGCGGGAACTCACCGCGCGCGCAGGAACTCCGCCGCGGCGTCCGCGAGCACCTGGCCCGCGGTCAGCACCTCCGACCACGCCACCGTCTCGTCGGGGAAGTGGGCCTGCTCGATGTCTCCCGGCCCGAACATCACGGTCGGGACGCCGGCCTCGATGTACCACCGGGCGTCCGCGCCGTAGGTCGCTCCCCGGGGCTCGGCGTCGTCGAGGTCGCTGGCCGCCATCGCGCGCTGGACGGCTCCGACCACGGGTTCGTCGGGGTCGATCTCGGAGGGCTCGAACTGGACCGAGAAGCGCTCGAACTCGGGCGGGTGGTCGGCCAGCCAGTCGTCCGCGGCGACGAGTTCGGCCAGCCGGTCCTCGAAGACCGCCTCGACCTCGGCGACGGTCTCGCCCGGCGCGACCCCGATGCGGAGCTCGGCGGTGAGCTCGGCCGGGACCGACGACGCCCAGTCGCCGGCCTCGACGCGGCCGATTACCACGGGCCACGACACGGGGAACGCCTCGTAGAGCGGGTGGGTGACGGTCTCGCCGCGCTCGGCTTCGAGGTCGCGGAGGGCCCGGCGGATCTGCTCGAAGTACGGGAGCACGTCGACCCCGCGCCACCGGGTCGCGGCGTGGGCAGACCGGCCCTCGATGCGGAGGCGCTTCATCAGGCTCCCCTCGGAGGCGACGACCGGTCGGAGGGAGGTCGGCTCGGCGATGATCGCGGCGTCGCGCTCGAAGGGGTAGGGGTTCGACAGCGCGGCCGCGGCGGCGCCGACGCCGCCCTCCTCCTCGCCGGCCACGCTCTCGACGACGAGGCGACCGTCGAGGTCCGGGACCGAATCGTCGCCGTCGGTCCCGCCGCCCTCGACGGTCTCGTGGAGGTGCTTCGCCGCGAAGACGCAGGCCGCGAGGCCGCACTTCATGTCGACCGCGCCGCGGGCGGTCAACTGCTCGCCGTCGTCCTCTCCCTCGCCGTCGCCTTCGCGCCACGTCGGCTCGAAGGGGTCGCTCGACCACGACTCGCGGGCGGCCGGGACGACGTCGACGTGGCCGTTCAGCACGAGCGTCGGCCCGGCGTCGGGGTCGCCGAGTTCGAGCACCCCGCCGACGCTGGGGCGCCCCTCGGCGGGAATCTCGCCGGGGTCGTCCGGGAACGACGGGTGGTCGGCCAGTTCGGCGGCGTCGGCGGTCCACTCGTAGGTGTCGAACCCCAGGCTGTCGAGCCGCTCCCGGACGAACGCCTGGGCGGGCGCCTCGTTCCCGCCGGTGGTGTCGTATCGGAGGAGGGAGGTCGCGAACTTCCGGAGGTCGGCGTCGCGCTCGCGGGCGAAGTCGTTCATACTGGTGTCGAGCGAGGAGGTCGGGGTAAAGGTTCCGACGCGTATTCCGGTCTTCGTGTGGCTGTCCCGCCCGACGTCCGCGACGTCCCCAGTGAATGGTAAATGTTTAACCCCGCCGGACGCAACACCGACTGAGGGCTGGTAGCTCAGTTAGGCAGAGCGTCTGGCTTTTAACCAGACGGTCAGGGGTTCAAATCCCTTCCAGCCCGTGTTTCCTTTCCGCGAGTCACTCCGCTAGTGACTCCCCTTTTACTCAACTTCTGCAATGAGCGAGGCCAATAGTTATTGGCTGGATAACGACAACGCCGTCTCGTCAGCGCCGCGAGCTACTGCCGTCACCGCTGTCCCGCAACCGCGACCGCAGGCCTCACGCCTCCCCGGCCTCCTCGCTCACTAGGTTCGCTCGTCCCTCGCGCGCTCGGCGCGGCATGAAGCCGCGCCACCACGCGCCGAATATAACGTGGGGTTCACGCGAAAATGCCCCTGCTCCCCGCTCTGCCAAGGAGCGAGTCCCGGCCCTCAGACCTTCTCGAAGTCGCTGGTCACGTTGCCGTCGCGGTCGAGGTCGATGATGGCGTCGAACAGCCCCATGAACTTCTCGACGTGCTCCTCGTCGTGGACGCCCTTCGACAGGTGGAACAGCCCCACCGCGTCGTGTTCGCGAAGCAGGCCCAGGATCTGGCGGACCACGTCGCGGACCCGCGACTCGTCGGCGTAGTAGGCCATCTCGGTGATGGAGTCGAGGCTGATGCGGCGCTTGCCCTCCGTGTTCTCCAGGAACCGCCGGGTGACCTCCAGCACGCCCTCGAGGTCGTCGGGCGAGGAGACGTAGTGGACGTTGTCGGTGCTCCGGCGGGAGTAGCCCCGCTCGATGCTCAGGGTGTCGAGGATCTCGGCCCTGCTCTCGTCGACGTCGTAGTGGTCGAGCTTCTGCTTGACCTCGCGGGCGGTCGTTCTGGTCGAGATGACGAGGAAGCGGTCGGTGTCGGTCTTGAGGAAGTCGGTGTCGATGCGGTCGGTCTCGCCCGTGCTCGGATGCAGGAGGAGGACGCCGGTCCCACCGGGAATCGCGTCCGGCGTGTTCTCGATGGCGAGTCGATAATCCATACGGTCTGGTATTACGTGGCTGGGACTTAAGACTGCGGGTGAACCGACCCGGCGCGGACGAGTCGACCCGGCGAGCGCACGCCGACCGGACGCGGCCCGGGACGGCCGACCCGGGTCCGCCGGGCGGGCAGTCAGAACACGCTGTCGGCCGTGGCGGCGCCGACCACGCTGAACACCGCGCCGATACTGATGGCCTTGAGCGTCGTCGCCACGGTCACGACCGAGGGCCCGCCGCCGTTGTACGTCCCCTCGAGGAAGGTGTCTGGGGCGCCGAACGACAGCGAGAGGATGGCGACCGACCCGTACGACACCAGCATCAGCGAGACGAACCGGGTCGGGATCCCGGCCACCTCCGACTCCCGGTCGGGGTCGCGGTCGTCGTCGGCCTTGTAGAGCGCCCCGTACCCGATGAGGAACACGATGAGCACCGTGGCGACCGCCTGGAACCACGTCATGTCACGCGCCAGGCTCCACACCTCCTCGGTGACCACGAACGGTCCCGCCAGCAGGAACCCCCCGACGATCTGCTGGGCGGAGTCCGCCAGCGCGTAGCGCTTCTTCGAGCCGACCATACGCGACGTGATACGCCGCGTAGATAAAAGGCTCCTGCCTGAGCGTCGTTTCACTTCCAGTTACAAGCACTTGTATCGCGAACGAGCGCCGTGAGAGCTTTGCTCTCATGAGCGTTCGTTCGCTTGGCTCACGAAGACGACGCGAGTGAGCGGGCCGGGAGGCCGTTCCGAACCCGTTTTGTCCGTGGCACGTCTCGCTCCCGGCATGAGCGTCCGCGAGGAGTTCGACGAGTGGGCGGCCGACGGCCGCGACAGGGGAATGGAGGACCGCCACTGGCACACCGCCAAGTACGTGCTCGCCCGGATGCCGGTCGAGGAGGGCGACACGGTGCTGGACCTGGGCACCGGCAGCGGCTACGCGGTCCGGGCGCTCCGGGACACCCAGCGCGCCGGCCGGGCCTACGGGCTCGACGGCTCGCCCGAGATGGCCCGCAACGCCCGGGGGTACACCGACGACCCGCGGGTCGGCTTCCTCGTCGGCGACTTCGACCACCTGCCGTTCGCCGACGACAGCGTCGACCACGTGTTCACGATGGAGGCGTTCTACTACGCCAACGACCCCCGCGAGGCCCTCCGGGAGGTCGCCCGGGTCCTCCGGCCCGGCGGCACCTTCTACTGCGCCGTGAACTACTACGAGGAGAACGTCCACTCCCACGAGTGGCAGGACAACATCGACGTGGAGATGACCCGCTGGTCCGCGGCCGAGTACCGCGAGGCGTTCCGTGAGGCGGGGCTGTCCGTCGCCGAGCAGGACAACGTCCCCGACCGCGACACCGAGATCCCCGACGAGAGCGCGTTCCCGACCGACGACTGGGAGAGCCGCGAGGCGATGGTCGAGCGCTACCGGGAGTTCGGCACCCTGCTGACGGTCGGCGTCGCGCCCTGAGGCGGCGCCGGCGCGCGACGGAACCGCCGGAAGCAGCCGGATTGTTGCCTCATCACAGGCGAAACGCCTATCTCAGCGGGTCACCAGAGCCAGTGTAATGGGACACTGGTCGCGTCTCGTCTCGACGCTCGGTGGGGACCGACTCGTCGCCGTCTGGGGCGGACTGTACGTGTTTTTGGCCACGGCGCGGGCGGGGTTCGTCGTCGCCACCGGCAGACCGACGCTCGCCGCGGTCGTCGACTTCCTGCTGGTCGGCGGTCCGGGCGCCATCCTGCTGTACGGCGGCCTCCGACTCCCGGGTTCGGACCTCGACCCGGAGACGTACCCCCGCGTCGCGGCGTGGTGCGTCGCCGGGTTCGTCGCGACGCTCGGCGTCATCGAACTGCTCTACCTCGAACCCGGCGTCACCATCGCCTACCCGCGGTGGTCGTTCACGCTCGGCGCGGCGGTCGGCACCGCCGCCGGCTTCGGCATCGGCGTGAACGACGCCCGCGCGGTCACCCGGGCGAAGCAGGTCGAGCGACGCAACCGAGAGCTGGAGCGTCAGAACGGTCGGCTGGAGAGCTTCGCCCGGATGGTCGCCCACGAGCTCCGGAGCCCGCTGACCATCGCGAAGATCTATCTGGACCGGACCGCCGAGGGCGACGCCGACGCGGCGGCCGAGGTCGAGCGGGCGCTCGACCGCATCGAGGAGATGATCGAGGTCGTGCTGGTCACCGCCCGCGGGAGCGACGCCAGCATCGACGCCGAGCCCGTCTCGATCGCCGACGTCGCGACCGAGGCGTGGGCGACCCTCGACTTCGGCCGCGCCGACCTCGTCGTCGAGACCGACCGGACGGTCCTGGCGGACCCGATCCACGTCCGGCACCTGCTGGAGAACCTGTTCAAGAACGCCGTCGAGCACGGTTCGACGGACCCTCGCTCGCGAGCCGGCGCGGACGCGGAAGACGGCTCCGGCGACCGCCGGCCCCGCGACCCCGACGCGCCGGAGTCCGGCGTGACGGTCCGGGTCGGCTCGCTGCCCGGCGGGTTCTACGTCGAGGACGACGGGCCCGGCATCCCCGAGGACGAGCGCGAGGCGGTGTTCGAGGCCGGCCACACCACCGACGAGGACGGCATCGGTCTCGGACTCACCTTCGTCTCCCAGCTCGTCGACGCCTACGGCTGGGACTGTGCGATCACCGAGGGCGAGGCCGGCGGGGCGCGCTTCGAGTTCACGAACGTCGACACGGTCCCGGCCGCGCAGCGAGCGGCCTGACCCCGCTCTCGATGGGACTGCGGTTCCTCGGACTACCGCACCGTCACGCCTTCTCGCCCGCCCGGATCTCGACGTCGAGCCAGTTCTCCTCGGGCGGGAGCGGGCAGGCGAACGTCTCGCTGTACGCGCAGAACGGCGAGTACGCCAGGTTGAAGTCAAGAACCATCTCGGAGCCGTCCTCGAGGTCGCCCTCGGTCTCGAACTCCATGTACCGGCCGTCGCGGTAGGTCTGCTGGCCGGTCGTCTTGTCGCGGAACGGGACGAACAGGCCGTCCTCGTCGGCCTCCTGTCGGTAGCCCGCGAGCTCGTGGGCCTCGCCGTCGAGCTCGAAGTGCAGCGTGGCGACCCGGAGGTACCGCTGGGGCGGGCCGGCGCTCACCTCCATCTCGACGGGGTCGGGCCGGTCGTGGACCTCGACGGTCGCGGTCACCCGGTAGTCGGGGTCGGGATCGAAGTAGTCGAGTCCCTCGAAGTCGTCGCGCTCCTCGGGCGGGATCGGCGACTGGGGGTGCTCGGCGAAGAACTCGTCCTTCTCGGCGCGGTGGGACTCGAGTTCCTCGCGCCACGCCTCGACGTCGAACTCCTCGGCCGTCGCGTCGTCGGTCGCAGTGTCGCTCATGGCCGGTCCTTGGCGGTCGCGCCGGGTAACGCTTCTCATCGCTGCGGAAGCCGAGTGAAGGGACTCGGGTGGGACTGAAAGGGGCCGGCCGGTCGCGTGCAGTTAAGTCGCCTCTGCGGGCAACTGTTCGCGGCGGGCGGTGCGGAGAGCCGCGAATATCCCGCAGAGTCGTTCGAAAATCTCCGATTTTCGTGATCACGAGAGAGCGGAGCTCTCTCGGACGACGACCGCGACCGGGCGGGGGCTTTCGAAGCTGACTCCGTCCCCATTCGATGACCTTGCTGGACTCCTCGTCGAATACGTTCAAGCTAGCTACTCCCGTCGCCGCTGTACCGCCCAGCCCCGAACTGCGAACCTCATACCTCCCCAGCCTCCTGCGTGCTCGGCCGGAGGCCTGCGCTCCTCGTCACTCGGGCGCCTGGCGCGGCTTCGTGCCACGCTACCACGCGCCGACTGCATCCCGATTCGGAACACGCCCCATCCCGACCTTCCCCGACGAGAACGCGGTCCTTTTCCCGTCGCCCTCCCTATCGCGGGTATGAGCAAGCGAGAGCAGTTCCTCGCGGGCGAGCGCCCCGAGGACGTGGCGCTGTTCCTCTCGGACTCGTTCGTCGAGGGCGAGGGCGACGGCCTGGCGAAGCACGGCGAAGAGGTCGAGGACGGCGTGGTGCTGGTCGTCGAGGGCGACCAGGGCCGGAGCGTGTTCAAGACCGCGACCGGGATGGACGCGATGGGGTTCGCGAAGCGGGCGATGGGCACCGAGGGCGACGTCGCGCGGGACCTCTCGGGCGGCGCCTGCCCCGAGTGCGACGGGGCGGTCGAGTTCGTCTTCGCCTTCGCCGAGGAGCAGAACGAGGAGGTCGGCGACCTCTACGCCGAGGGCGACGTCGTCCACGCCTACGCCTACTGCGACTGCGGGACGGCCTACTCGGACAAGTGGGTCGCCGACGAAGGGTAGGTTCTGTTCCTGTTTTCCCTGCCGCGGTTGTGGCAGTCGGTGGCTCGCCGGTCATCGAAGACGCGATAGTCGCTTCGAAAGCCCCCGGGCGCTCGACGACCCGCGGCTCGCTGCGCGCTTCCCTCGCTCCCTCCGGTCGCTCGGTCCAGTGCTTGCGTCGCCGGGGGCCGGTCGAGCGCCCGGCCCCTTTCAGTCCACCCAGACCGTAGTTGGTGGCACTGGGCGCTTCCCGGTTGACTGTCTCACCGAGCGCCAGCTGTTGGTGTCACTTTGCTGACGAACCTCGAACCACCGACCGTCGCCGGCCCAAGTCGTTTTCCCGCTGTCGCCCGGAGGGTCGCCATGAGCGAGTACGAGCGAGTCCCCCTCGAACCGTGGAGCGCCGTCGCCGACCACCTCCGGGCGTTCGCGGCCGAGGGCGAGGCCTCGGAGAGCGGCGAGGGCATCGAGATCGCGGTCGGGGACTCGACCTTCCTCGTCGCCAGGGACGGCCGCGTCCGGGCCGAGATGCCGCTCCACGAGTTCGAGGCAGGTGACGTCGACGCGCTGTACTTCGACCACGACCGCGGCGCCGTCCGGGTCGAGGCCGGCGACGTCTCCTACAAGTTCCGGAAGCCGCGGTAGTCCGGACGTGGCTCCCGTCACCCCGGTCGCGCGGTGGCGTCGTAAACGGTTTCGTCCCGCGGTCCCTCGGTCGGGTCGATGAGCGACCCCGACGCGGAAGCGGACTCGCCGCGCTCCGGAACGCGATCGGCCCCGCCCGCCCTCGACGCGGTAGCGGTGGGCAGCGCGGTCGAGGACCGGGTCTACGCGCTGACCAACCTCCCCGAACCCGACGGCGGCGCGTTCGTCCGCGACGAGGCCACCGCGGTCGGCGGGGTCGCCGCGAACGTCGCGGCCGCCCTGACTCGCCTCGGCCGCGAGACCGGCGTCGTCTCGCGGGTCGGCGACGACGAGGCCGCCGACCGGATTCTGGCCGACCTCCGCGAGCGGGGCGTCGACGCCCGGCGCGTCCGCCGCGGCGCGGATGGCGAGCGGACCTCCTACTCGCTGATTCTGCGCGACCCGGAGGGCGAGCGCATGATCGTCGCGGGCGGCGAGAGCGTGCCGAACCTCCGGCTGGCCGACGCCGACCGCGAGTACGTCCGGCGGGCCGACGTCGCGTTCACCAGCGCCTACGCCCCCGACCCCGTCGTGTCCGACCTGGCGGCGGCCGCCGGCGACGGCGAGGAAGCGGATGACAGCGACGGGGACTTCCCCCCGCTGGTCTTCGACCTCGCCGGTCCGCTGTCGGAACTCGAAGACCGGGCGACCCGCCCGGAGACGCTCGACGCGCTCCTGCCGGTCTGCGACTGCTTCGTCGCCAACGAGGTGTCGGCCCGGTCGTATCTCGGCACAAACCCCCGGACGGCCGTCGAAACCCTCCGCGACCGGGGCGTCCGGCGGGCCGCGGTCACTCGCGGGACCGACGGCGCGCTCCTGCTCGCCGAGAACGGGGACGTCGTCGAAATTCCGGCGTTCGAGGTCGAGACCGTCGACACCACCGGCGCGGGCGACGCGTTCACCGCCGGGCTGATCCACACGTGGCTGCTCGGCGGGGAGTCGCCCGAGACTGCCGGCCGGTTCGCGGCCGCGACCGCGGCGCTCAACTGCACCGCGGCGAACGCGCGGGGCGGGCTGCCGACCGACGGAGAAGTACGGAAGTTCCTCGACGAACGGTAGCCCGCTCAGCGCGCCTCGTCGGCGGCCGCGACCAGTCGCTCGACGCGCTCCGCCGAAACGGGATTCGTCGTCTCGCCGCCCTCCTTGAGCGCGGTGCCGACGATGACGCCGTCGGCCGCGTCGAGCAGGTCGGCGACGTTCTCGGTCGTGGTACCGCTTCCGACGAGAATCGGCGCGTCCAGACCGGCCTCGTCGCGGGCCGCCGCCGCGGCTCCGAGGTGGTCGGCCGCGACTTCGTGGCCGGTGCCGGCGCCAGAGACGACGATCCCCTCGGCCAGCCCGCGCTCGACCGGTTCGGCGACCGCCTCGGCGTCGAGGGGGCGTTCGGCGAGCGCGGCGGAGTGTTTCACGTCGAGGTCCGCGAAGATGCTGACGTCGGCGCCGAGTCGCTCCCGGAGGCGGACCGTCTCGTGGGCCCGGCCCTCCACGACGCCCTGGTCGGTCACGCGAGCCCCCACGTGGACGTTCACGCGCACGAAGGCGGCGTCGACCGCGGCCGCGATCGACAGCGCGGCCGCGGCGTCGTTCCGGAGGACGTTGATCCCCATCGGGAGGTCGACCTCGTCCCGGAGGTCGGCGGCGACCCGGGTCATCGACGCGACCACGTGGTCGGGCACGTCGTCGGGGTAGAACGGCGCGTCGCCGAAGTTCTCGACGAGTATCGCGTCGACGCCGCCGGCCGCGAGTCGCCTGGCGTCCCGGAGCGCGGCCTCCCGGACCGCCGCGAAGTCGCCGTCGTACTTGGGCGCGCCCGGCAGCGGCCCGAGGTGGACCATCCCGACGACGGGCCTCTCGGCGTCGATCGCGGGGACCGAGGTCATTCGTCGGCGTCCCCGGCGACTTCGACCCCGTCGTCGCTCTCGTCCCGCCCGGACCCGTCGCCCTCGCCCGGTTCGCCCTCGGCGGCCGCGGTCTCGGCCTCCACGTCCCGGGCGACGTGCCAGAACGCCTCGACGATGACCTGCTTGGCCACGGCGCCGCGGGTCGTCCAGTGGTGGGCGTAGTCGAGCATGTCGTCGTAGATGCGGGGCTTGCACCCCGCGGCCTTGGGGTGGCCGCCGCCGTTGACCTGGCGGGCGACCTCGTGGGCGCGCTCGAAGGTATCGCTGCCGCGGATCGAGGCGCTGCCCGAGGGCTTGACGATCACGGCGGCGTCGGTCCCCTGCTGGCGGAGCTCCTCGGCGACCTCGTTCTGCGAGCACCGGCCGTAGGTCACGCCGACCGACCACGGGCCGATCTCCTCGACCTCGGCCCGGGCGACCGCCTTCTCGATGAGCGCGTCCTTCTCGACCCGCATCTCGGCCAGGAACTCCAGGACGTCCTCGGGGAGGTCGGCGCCGTGCTCGGCGACCGCCTCGATGTACTCCTCGGGCTCGGCCCAGTAGGAGAAGTCCGCGAGGTCGTCGCTCCGGGGGTCGTCGCGGATCCAGAGGTCGTGGTCGCGGGTGACCGCCGCGAGCTCGACGAGGTAGTCCGGGAAGTCGTGGTCGACGGCCCGGACCGCCACGTCGGCGGTGCACTCCTCCTCGCTGTCGCCGACCACCAGGTCGACGCCGGCCTCCCGGACCGCCGCGGCCACCTCGTCGGTCCACTGGTGGTGGTCGAACCACCGGACCGACCCCGCCTGCTCGACCAGCGCCTCCAGTGCCTCGCCCACCTCGTCGTAGCTGTCGGGACAGAGGTCGCAGACGAAGATCCGCGCGCCGGGCTCGCTGTAGTCGGCGACGCGTTCGAGGGCGTCCTCGAGGTCGTGGGGACCGGCGTCGATGAGCGCGCCTTCCCCGTAGGCCTCCCGGACGAGCGCGGTGCAGGCGAGGCCGTCGGCGTCGGGGTCGGCCACGACCGCCACGTCCGCGCCGGTCAGCGTCTCCTCGGCCTCGGCCTCCTCTCGGGCCTCCTCGATCGAGTCCGGGACGAAGAAGCCCTCGCCGGGCAGGATGGACTTCCGTTCGAGCGAGAGGTTGTCGTCGTCGATGACCCAGTCCTTCATACGCCCCGTTTCGGGCGGACACGAAAGAATCACCCGGTTGGCGCACGGTGGTCACCTGGTTGGCGCACGGCGTTCACCTGATTGCCGGACGGCGTGTTAGCTCTCGGACGGCCGCCTCGCAGGCCGACCGCGGCCCCACGTCACTCGTCGCTGGCGAGCTGGCGGACGGTCAGCACCGGCACGGGACACGACCGGACGACGCGCTCGGCCACGCTGCCGATGAGGAACCGGTTCTCGCCGTGGCGGCCCCGGGTCCCGGTCGCCACCACGTCGGCGCCGCAGTCGCGGGCGTACTCGGGGATCTCGGACTCGGGTCGGCCCTCCCGGACCGCGGTCACCACCTCGCGGTCGGCGCGATCGCGCACGGCGTCGAGCGCCTCCTCGCCCTGGGACTCCAGCGCGTCGCGGAGCTGCCCGCGGAGCTCCGCGGGCGAGGACTCGACCTCGCCGGTGTCCACGACGTAGAGGGCGTGGACCGCGGCGTCGAACCGCGCGGCGAGGTCGAGCGCGACCCGGACGGCGCGGGAGACGCTCTCGGACCCGTCCGTGGCGATGACGACCGTATCTATCATGTGTTGGTCTACCGGTGGACGCCTCTTAAACTTCCGTGGGTCGACCGGGCGGCCGCCCGGTGCGGGCGAGCCGACCCCCTGCGAGTCCAGTTTGCTGTACGGAATCCGGTAATACCTGCGAGCGGTCGTCCCGACCGCGGGCCCGTCCCGTCGGGTTTCTTTCGGCAGCGAGAACGGCGACGTGGCGTCTCACGGGCCCCGATTTCGGTGGAAAAGTCGAAGGGTATTTGACCGCGGACATTCCACTTCCGACTAATTGTGAGTGACTTACTGTCAATCTCGGATCTGCGGACGCAGTTCAACACCGAGCGCGGTGTCGTCGAGGCGGTCGACGACTTCGACCTGACGATCCGGGAGGGCGAGACGGTCGGGCTCGTGGGCGAGTCCGGCTCCGGCAAGAGCGTCAGCGCCCTCTCGCTGCTCCAGCTCGTCGACGACCCCGGCGAGATCGTCGACGGCGAGGCGGCGTTCCGCCACGAGGAGCTGACCGCCGAGTTCGCCGAGCGCTACCCCGGCGGCGTCGGCGACTTCGTCTTCCCCGACGAGGGGTACGTCGACCTGCTCGCGGCGCCCGAGAACGCGATGCGCGAGATCCGGGGCGGCGAGGTCAGCATGATCTTCCAGGACCCCATGACCTCGCTCAACCCCGCGCTGACCGTGGGCGAGCAGGTCGCCGAGAGCCTCCGGCTCCACCAGTACGGCGGCCGCAAGAAGGACTCGTGGTGGAACGCGGTCCGGGAGATCGCGCCCAGCCTCGGCGGGAAGGACATCGACGAGGCGGTGCTGGAGGACACCGTCGACATGCTCGAGGAGGTCGGCATCCCCGAGCCCACCGAGCGGGTCGAGGAGTACCCCCACGAGTTCTCGGGCGGGATGCGCCAGCGCGTGCTCATCGCCATCGCGCTAGCCTGCCAGCCGAAGCTGCTCGTGGCCGACGAGCCGACCACCGCGCTCGACGTCACCATCCAGGCCCAGATCCTCGACCTCGTCAACGACCTCCAGGACGAACTCGGCATGTCGGTCCTGTTCATCACCCACGACCTCGGCGTGGTCGCCGAGACCTGCGACCGCGTCGCGGTGATGTACGCCGGCGACATCGTGGAGGTCGGCCCGGTCGACGAGATCTTCCACAACCCGAGCCACCCCTACACCTACGCGCTGCTCGAGTCCATCCCCCGCGAGGACAAGGAGCGGCTCACCCCCATCGAGGGCAACGTCCCCGACCTCATCGACATGCCCGAGGGGTGTCACTTCGCGTCGCGCTGTCCCTGGGCCCAGCCCGAGTGCACCGGCGGCGAGATCCCGAACCTCCAGCACGGCCCGGCCGACGTCGACCACCGCGCCAAGTGCGTCCTCGAGGAGTTCGACGAGGGCCAGTACGGGGAGGACCGCGAGGGCATCACCGCCCGCGACCACGAGGTCGGCGACCGGCTCCTGTCGGTCGACGGGATGAAGAAGCACTTCTCGCGGGCCGACGGCCTCCTCGACGAACTGCTCGCCGACGAGATAGAGAGCGTCAAGGCGGTCGACGGCGTGAGCTTCGACATCTACGAGGGCGAGACGGTCGGGCTGGTCGGCGAGTCGGGCTGCGGCAAGTCGACCGCGGGCCGGACGCTGCTCCGCCTCGAGGAGCCGACCGAGGGCCGGATCGTGTTCCAGGGCACCGACCTCTCGGAGCTCGACCGCGAGGAGCTCCGCGAGAAGCGCAAGGACATGCAGATGATCTTCCAGGACCCGCTGTCGAGCCTCGACCCCCGGATGACGGTGGGCCAGATCATCGCCGAACCCCTGAAGATCCACGACCTGCCCGAGGAGGCCCCGCCGGATGGCACCTCCCGCAAGCAGCAGCGCCGCAACCGGGTCGTCGAGCTGATGGAGGCGGTCGGGCTCGAACCCGGCCAGTTCGACCGCTACCCCCACGAGATCTCCGGCGGCCAGCGCCAGCGGGTCGGCATCGCCCGGGCGCTGGCGGTCGACCCCGACTTCATCGTGGCCGACGAGCCGGTGTCGGCGCTGGACGTCTCGGTCCAGGCCCAGATCCTGAACCTGCTGGAGGACCTCCAGGACGAGTTCGGACTGACCTACCTGTTCATCGCCCACGACCTCAGCGTCGTCCGGCACATCTCCGACCGCATCGCGGTGATGTACCTCGGCGAGATCGTCGAGGTGGCCGACACCGACGAGCTGTTCGCCGACCCCAAGCACCCCTACACGCAGGCGCTGCTGTCGGCCATCCCCGAGCCCGACCCGCGGGCCGACACCGACGACCGCGTCATCCTCGAGGGCGACGTCCCCTCGCCGATCGACCCGCCGTCGGGGTGCCACTTCCGGACCCGGTGTCCGCAGGTCATCCCGCCCGAGGACCTCGACATCGAGCAGGCGGCCTACCGCGAGGTGATGGACTACCGCGAGCGCGTCGAGGACCGGACCATCGACCTCGACGCCGCGTGGGAGGAGGCCGGCGGCGCGAGCGCGGAGGCCGAGACCGCCACGGCTGCCGACGGGGGCCGGCCGGACGCCGCGACCGCCGCGTCCGCGTCGGCGTTCAAGTCCGTCCTCTGGGAGCAGCTGTTCGACGCGGAACCGACCGGCCGCCCCCGCGAGATCGTCGAGGAGTCGTTCGACCACCTCGCCGACGGCGACTGGGACGCCGCGGCGTCGCTACTGGGCGAGCACTTCGAGAGCGTCTGCGAGCGGTCGAACCCGGTGCTCCAGGACGAGGCCCACCCCGCGGCCTGCCACCTCTACGACCGGCCCGAGTAGTTCTCGCCGCTCGATTCCCGCGCCGACCTCCGATTCTCCCCGGCCCACCGACCCGACCGCGACCTGTCAGCCGACCGGCCGAATGTTGCACCCGTTCGGAAATTGAACCAACGAGACCGGGGTTCAATGCGCTCCCGTATCCTTATATCGTGAATGATTGATTGGTATCGGTGTATGTCCTCAAACGACACATCGGTCTCGAGGCGGAGCGTACTGAAAGCGGCCGGCGGAGCGGCGGCCTCGGCCTCGGTCGCGGGATACGTCGACACCGGGAGCGCGGACGCGACCCGACAGCAGGGGGGCGGGTCGGTCACCTACGCCCGGGGGAACGACTCGGGCACGCTCGACCCGCAGAACACGACCAGCGGCGAGGACGTGAAGGTCACCAACCAGCTCTACGACACGCTCATCGAGTTCAAGCCCAACCAGACAAGCCTCCGGGAGGGACTGGCGACCCAGTACTCGATGGACGGGACCACGGTGAACCTCACGCTCCGGGAGGGCGTGACGTTCCACAACGGCGAGGAGTTCACCGCCGAGGACTTCGTGGCGACCTACCGGCGGTTCACCGACCCCGACTACCAGTACTATCCGGGCGACTCGTACGTCTCGGCGTACGGTCCCTTTACGCTGGGTAACTGGGTCGAGAGCGTCAGCACCGGCGGCGGGTCCGCCGCGATGCAGGACCAGACCACCACGGACGGCGGCCAGGGCACCGCGACGGCCGAGGGCGGTCAGGGCACCGCGACCGCGCAGGGCGGCGGTGGCGGCCAGGGGAGCTACACCCTCACCATCGAACTCAAGGAGACGTACGCGCCGTTCCTCCGGAACCTGGCGATGTTCGCGTCGAGCGTGCTGTCCCGGACCGCCATCCGACGACACGTCCAGGACGACAACTTCTCGCTCAGCACGAACCCGGTGGGGACCGGGGCGTTCCGGTTCGAGAACTGGGACACCGGCAACCAGCGCATCCGGCTGAGCCGCAACCCCGACTACTGGGGCGAGGGCCCGTACGTCGACGAGGTGGTGTTCACCGCCATCGGGTCGAACAACACCCGCGCCCAGACGCTCATCTCGGGCGGCGCCGACATCATCGACGGCATCGGCGCGCAGTCGTCCCAGATCGTCCGGAACGCGAGCGCCGCCGAACTGGTCGAGACCCAGGGCATCAACATCGGCTACCTGGCGATGAACATGGCGACGTTCGAGCCGTTCCGCGACCGGCGGGTGCGCCGGGCCATCAGCTACGCGGTGAACACCGAGGCCATCGTCAACACCATCTTCCAGGGCATCGCCACCCAGGCGAGCCAGCCGATCCCGGAGAAGGTGCTCGGCTACAACGAGAACATCGACCCGTACCCCCACGACCCCGAGAAGGCCAAACAGCTGCTCGACGAGGCCGGCTACGGCAACGGGTTCGAGTTCGAGCTGGCGACCTTCCAGAACCCGCGGACGTACAACCCCTCGCCCATCCAGGCGGCCCAGACCGTCAAGTCGAATCTCAGCGAGGTCGGCATCACGGTCAACATCAACCAGATGCCGTTCAACCCCTTCCTCACCTACACCGAGCAGGGCAAGCACGACGCCTGCTTCCTGGGCTGGATGACCGACAACGCCGACCCGGACAACTTCTACTACGCGCTGCTGCACCCGCAGGTCTCGGAGGACAAGCTCACGCAGGGCCAGGACTGGGTCAGCTGGGACACCGAGGGCTTCAACACGCTCGACGTGGCGGCGTGGGCCAACCGGGAGTTCATGAAGCTCACCGAGCAGGCCCAGTCGACGCTGCAGCGGAGCAAGCGCGCCGAACTGTACAAGCAGGCCGGCCAGATCGCCCACGACGAGGCGCCGTGGGTGTTCATCGACCACGCCAAGGAGCTCCGGGGCGTCGCCAACCGGGTCCAGGACTTCCAGATCGCACCGATCAGCGGGCCGCTGCTGAACCGGGTCAAACTCCAGCAGTAGTCGGCCGGCTCTTTTTTTGCGGTGGTCGTAGGCGATCGTTATACGCGATAAGTGTGATAAACGTTCCCGTTTCAACTCCGGTATACTTATGTGCAGTCTGGAAACATGATGCGCTATGGCGTCAGATGACAGTCTGAAGCGGCGCAGTTTCCTGAAGGCGGCCGGCGGTGCGACGGCCGCGGCCACGCTGGCCGGGTGCACCGGCGGTGGCGAAGGTCAGTCGACGACCACGTCCGACGATAGCTCGGACGGCGGCAGCACCGACACGACGACCGAGTCGAGCGACGACGGCCAGAACACCCTGCTCACGTACGGCCGGGGTTCGGGGTCGACGACGCTCGACCCCCAGGCGACCACCACCGGCGAGGACGCGAAGGTCCTCAACCAGGTGTACGACCGGCTGGTCGGCTTCAAGCCCGGCGGCTCCTCGCTGGTCGCGGGCCTCGCGAAGGAGTGGAACCAGAGCGGCAAGACCGCGACGCTCACGCTCCGGCAGGGCGCCACGTTCCACAACGGCGAGGAGTTCACCGCCGACGACTTCATCGCGACGTACCGGCGGTTCGTCGACTCGGAGTACGAGCACTTCGTCGGCGACTCGAACCAGTCGATCTACGGCCCGTACCTCCTCGGCAACGTCGAGAACGTCGAGGCGACCGGCGACTACGAGCTGAAGTTCACGCTCTCGAAGAAGTACGCGCCGTTCATCGCGAACCTCGCGGTGTTCGCGCTCGCGGTCATGCCGAAGTCGGCCATCGAGGGCGACCGGGACCTCTCGAAGAACCCGGTCGGCACCGGGCCGTTCTCGTTCGACAACTGGAACAACGGCAACCAGACCATCCGGCTGAAGGCCAACGGCGAGTACTGGGGCGAGGGCCCCCACGTCGACGAGGTCGTGTTCACCGCCATCGGCCAGAACACCACTCGGGCCCAGTCGCTCGACACCGGCGAGGTCGACATCATCGACGGCATCGGCGCGCAGGCCGCCAGCGTCGTCAAGGGGTCGAGCTCGGCCAAGCTCAAGAAGAAGCCCGGCATGACCATCGGGTACATGGCGTTCAACATGGCCCGGGTCGAGGCGTTCCGCAACCGGAAGGTCCGGCGGGCCATCAGCCACGCCATCAACACGAAGGCCATCGTCGAGAACATCTACCGCGGTCAGGCGGTCAACGCGACCCAGCCGCTCCCGCCGAACGTGATGGGCCACAACGAACAGGTCAGCCCCTACGAGCACGACCCCAAGAAGGCCAAACAGCTGCTCGAGGAGGCCGGCTACGGCGACGGGTTCTCGTTCGAGCTCGCCACCATGACGAACCCCCGGCCGTACTTCGCCTCCCCGGTCCAGACGGCCCAGACGGTCAAGTCGAACCTCTCGGAGGTCGGCATCGAGGTCTCGATCAACAAGCAGTCGTGGAACTCCTACCTCACGTACACCGCCGACGGCAAGCACGACGCCTGCTTCCTGGGCTGGATCTCGGACAACGCCGACCCGGACAACTTCTTCTCGCCGCTGCTCCACCCGGGCATCCCGGTCGAGAAGGTCCCGGAGGGCCAGGACTGGGTCAGCGCGGACGTCAGCGAGAACTTCAACACCGGCAACCGCGCCCGGTGGGCCAACACCGAGTTCATGAAGCTGGTCAACGAGGGCCAGTCGACCTACGACAAGGCCCGGCGCAAGGAGGTCTACAAGAAGGCCAGCAAGCTCACCCACGACGAGGCGCCCTGGGTGTTCATGACCCACACCGAGGTGCTGCGCGGCGTCCACAACCGGGTCAAGAACTACACGGTCGCGCCCATCAGCGGCCCGTTCCTCAACCTGGTCTCGGTCGAGTGACCGGCGCCGTCCGGCGGCGGCGGTAACGAGTCTTTTTTCACGTCCGCGGTTTTCTCTCCGGGTGAATGATCTCCAAGCGGTTCGTTATCAAACGACTCCTGCTGCTGGTCCCGGTGCTGTTCGGGGTGGCGACGTTCGTGTTCGCCATCCTCCACCTGGCGCCGGGCGACCCCGCACGGGTCATCGCCGGCCAGCGGGCGTCCGAGGAGTTCGTCAGGCAGGTCCGGGCCGAGCTCGGGCTGAACGACCCCATCTGGGTGCAGTACGGCCGGTTCCTGCTCGAGGCCGTCCGGCTGGACTTCGGCGAGTCCTACCAGATCCAGCGGGGCACCCCGATCAAGCAGGTGCTGGCCGCCCGGCTCCCGGTCACGCTGGAGATGGCCATCTACGGCCAGCTGCTGGGCATCCTGTTCGGCATCCCGGTCGGTCTGCTGGGCGCCATCCGGCAGGACTCCGTCAGCGACCACCTCACCCGGATCGGCGCGCTGTCGGGCATCAGCGTCCCCATCTACTGGAGCGGGCCGCTGCTCATCCTGCTGTTCGCCCAGGTGCTGAACGTCTTCCCCGCGAGCGGCCGGATCGGGACCCGGTACAGCGTCGAGTCGATCACGGGCGTGCTGACCATCGACACGCTGCTGCACGGCAACT
The DNA here is from genome assembly GCF_051194995.1 of Halorussus sp. AFM4. Lineage (NCBI taxonomy): Archaea > Methanobacteriati > Methanobacteriota > Halobacteria > Halobacteriales > Haladaptataceae > Halorussus > Halorussus sp. AFM4. Next base: position 468,091 of record NZ_JBNTJT010000004.1, read on the forward strand.
TCGCGGCGTTCCAGTCGGCGGTGATGCACCTGTTCCTGCCGTCGCTCGTCATCGGCATCTACTCGATGGCGCTCATCTCTCGGATGATGCGGTCCTCGATGCTCGAGACCATCCGCCAGGACTACATGCGGACCGCCCGCGCGAAGGGCCAGGGCTCGAAGATCACGGTGCTGAAACACGGCCTCCGGAACGCGCTCATCCCGGTGGTGACGGTCATCGGCATCCAGTTCGGCAGCCTGCTCGGCGGTGCGGTGCTGACCGAGACGGTGTTCGGCATCGGCGGCATCGGCACCCTGCTCGTGAAGGCCATCCGGGTCGGCGACTACCCCGTCGTTCAGGGCACCGTGCTGACGTTCGCGTTCCTGTTCACGTTCGTGAACCTGCTCGTCGACGTGACCTACTCGTACCTCGACCCGAGGATCGAACAATGAGCGCACGCCAACCACACCCGACCACGACCTCCCGGGAGCGATCCGCATGAGTACCCAGACAGACGTCGAAACCGAGGACGTGGGCCAGCGCGGCGTCGTCGAGCGGCTCCGCGCGTCCCCGTTCCTCTCCGAACTGCTGTCGAACCGCCTCGCCGTCGCGGGCCTGGCCATCATCTTCGGGATGGTGGCGATCGCCCTCTACGCCAGACTGTTCATCGACCTCGCGTCGGTCAGCCAGAGCCAGATCGGCACCAACCCCAACCTCGCGCCGCCGAGCTGGCTCGGCACGAAGCCGACCCAGATGATCACCGACTACGGCGCGTGGGCCTACCCGTTCGGCACCGACATCCAGTCGCGGGACATCTTCAGCCGGGTGCTGTACGGCGCCTGGCTCGCGCTGAAGTACGGCACCATCACGGTCGCCGCCTCGACGGTGCTGGGCGTGGGACTGGGCATCCTCGCGGCGTACTACGGCGACCTCACCGACAACGTCATCATGCGCACGATGGACGTGCTGCTGGCGTTCCCCAGCCTGCTGCTGGCGCTGGCGCTGGTCGCCATCTTCGGCGCCGGGCTCTGGAAGGCTGTCATCGCGCTGACGCTGGTGTACACCCCGCGGTTCGCCCGCGTCGTCCGGGGCGCCGCGCTGAAGGTGCTCGAGGACGAGTACATCGAGGCCACCGAGGCGCTGGGCGCCAAGGACCCCCGGGTCATCGTCCGGCACATCCTGCCGAACTGCCTGGCGCCCATCACGGTCCAGTCGACGCTCAACTTCGGGCTGGCCATCATCGACCTGGCGGCCCTCTCCTTCCTCGGCTTCGGCGCCGAGGCCGGGACGCCGTCCTGGGGGCTGATGCTGTCGAACGGCGTGAAGCAGGGGCTGCTCACCGGCGACTGGTGGTGGTCGTTCTTCCCCGGCCTGTTCCTGGCCATCACGGTCCTGGGGTTCAACCTGCTCGGCGACGGGATGCGCGACGCGCTCGACCCCCGGATGCGCGAGACCGTCGACTGACCGATGGCCCCGTCCGACTCGACGGCCGGCGACGGCTCGGTCCTCCGCCAGCGCGCCCGCGAGGTCGGTCGCGCGACGCTGCTGGGCGCCGGCCTCGGCGCCCTGGGCCTGGTGGCGCTCGTCGCCGCCGGCGAACCGGTCGACCTCGCCAGCGAGACGGTGTTCGCGGTCGGGGCGCTGGTCTTCGGCTTCTCGCTGCTGGGGTGGTCGGGGACCGTGTTCGCCGGCCGCGGCATCGAGAGCTTTCAACGCCACCTCGGCGGCCGGTCGGACTGGTCGGCGGCCGACTCCCGGCAGGCGATGGCGGTCCTGGGCGGCGTCGGCGTCGGCGGGATGGCCGGCGCGAGCCTGGCGACGGTGGTCGTCGGCAGCGTGGCGTGACCCGAGCGCCGGCGCGGACCCGGTATCGCCGGGCCGCTCGACGCCGCGCCCGGCCGGGCGATTCGGTTGGATTTAACTGTCGGTCGCCGTACTGTCAGCTATGAACGAGTTCACGCGCCAGGCCGTCGCCCTCGCGATCGGCGCGGCGATCATCGTCTGGCAGACGCTCCAGGAGACCGGTCGGGTGTTCGCGGCGCTGCTGGCGGTCAGCGCGCTCTGGTACGCGTTCGCGCCGGTGATCCGCGACGGCGTCGCCTGATCCTCCGGCGTATCGACTCCGGTGGTCGCGCCGTCGGTCAGCGGCGTGTACTTCACCGCGAACGACTGCGCGCTCGCCGGACGCATTCCGTCTCGCGCCGGTGCGGTCCCGCAGGTCGGCGGTCAAAAGTGACGACGGGAGAGGCCGAGCAAGCGTCCCCGTCGAAGGTTCCGTTGGCGGACGAGTACCCTTCTGGTTGGTAGTCGTTCGAGTGGCGGTGCGTCAGTCGGCGGGGGTTCGCCGACACGACTTGCTACGGTGGTTGTACACATAACGACACCCTTCGGGGCAACTATTTCCATTCCCGGTCGCAAAACAAGACGAACGTCGTTCGATGGCCGCGGGATGTGGAGATACTTCGAATTATTGCGCCGGCTATCGCCCGGCGGTTGTCGTTCGTCGGCTTCCGCCGCGCGCCCTCGGTCGTCCTCACTCCCGGACGTTCGTCCCGACCGGGTCGCCGAACTCGGCGTCCGCGACGTCGCCGTCGTCCGAGCCGCCCCGTTCCCAGACCACGTTGCCACGCACCATCGTCAGCTCGGGGAAGACGCCCCGCATCCCCTCGAACGGGGTCCACCCGCACTTCGAGTGGAGCTCCTCGCCGCGGATCTCCCGGGAGTCGTCGGGGTCGACGAGCACGAGGTCGGCCATCAGCCCCTCCTCGACCCGGCCGCGCCGGGTCAGGCCGAAGACGTCGGCGGGGTTGGCCGCGGTCAGGTCCCGGACGCGCTCGTAGCTCAGGTCGCCCTTCCGGGCCTCCTCGAGCAGCAGCGGGAGGGCCGTCTCGACGCCCGGCACGCCGCTCGGGGCGTCCCAGATGCCCGCGTCCTTCTCCTCGCGGGTGTGGGGCGCGTGGTCGGTCGCGACCAGGTCGACGGTCCCGTCGGCGACGCGCTCGAAGAGCGCCGCCCGGCGCTCCTCGCTCCGGAGCGGCGGGTTCATCCGACCGAAGGTGCCCAGGTCGTCGTAGTCCTCCCGCGAGAGGAAGATGTGGTGGGGCGTCACCTCGCAGGTCGCGCCGCCGTCTTTGGCCGCGTCGACACCCTCGGGCGTGCTGGTGTGGGCGACGTGGAGTCGGGCGCCCGCCGCCTCGCCGATCTCGACCGCGCGCTCGACCGCGGCGACCTCCGCCTCGGGGGTGCGGTAGGCGCTCCAGGCGTCGTAATCGTCGCCCGGTCGCTCGCGGGCCTCCTCGGAGAACAGGTCGGCGTCCTCGGCGTGGACGGTCACGACCCGGTAGGCGTCGGTCGCGCGCTCGACCGCCTCGCGGAACAGCGCCTCCTCGATGCCCATGTCGCCGGTCGAGTCCGCGAGGAACACCTCGCCGAGCGCCAGCACGGGCCGGTCGAACAGCCCGTCGGGGTCCCAGTCCGCGGTCACGCCGCCGTTGATGCCGTAGTCGACGTAGGAGTCGGCCGCCAGCTCGGCCTTCCGGTCGAACGCCTCGCCGTCGACGGTCGGCGGCTCGGTGTTGGGCTGGTCGACGACCGTCGTCACGCCGCCCGCCGCGGCCGACCGGCTGCCGGTCTCCCAGGTCTCCTTGTGGTCGAAGCCGGGCTGGCGGAAGTGGACGTGGGCGTCGATCATCCCCGGCAGCAGCAGCTTGCCGTCGGCGTCGATGGTGTCGCCCGAGCGGGTCAGCGTCGACCCGACCCCCGAGATGCGGCCCGCGTCGGTGTCGACGCGCACGTCGACCTCGCGGCCGTCGGCCAGCGTCGCGTTCTGGATGGTGAGCATTCGTGGTCGGAGGGTTCGGGGGTGGGCGTCCTAAGGGTCCCGATTCGCCGACTAGGGGATTCTGTAGTCTGTGGTGGTCTCGGGACGAGTGCGGTCGTGGGCAACCGGTGCTCTGGGTACGGGACAGCAACGGCTGACCCTTCCTCGAAAGCCCCCGGTCGCTCGACGACCCGCGTCTGGCGGGACTCGCTGCGCTCGTCTCGCCGAGTTCCGCTCACTCCGTTCGCGGAGCACTCGCTGCGCTCCTCGCTCGGTCGCTTCGCTCCCTCGCTCCGGTGCTTGCGTCGCCGGGGGCCAGTCGAGCGACCGGCCCCTTTCAGTCCCGCCCGACGGTGGCTGCGGGGCCTGGCGCGTTCCGGTGGTCTGTGTCACCGGGCGCTATCTGTGGATTACGTCATCGAGCGAGATGACCTGGACCGCAGCCGGCAGCCGCCGCCGAGAGTCCGTCAGTCGGCCGCTTCGGCGTCGGCGAGGTCCGGTACCGAGACGACCTCCGGGTCGGCGTCGCCGACGAGCAGCGCCTCGATCCCGCGGGCGACCGCCTCGGGGTCGGTCTCGCCGCCGGCCGCGGCGAGGCTCCCGACCGACGCCGGGTCGAAGGGGAGTTCGAGCGCGGTGTACACCGGGTCGAGGACGTCCGCGATCTCCTCGTGGTCGCGCACGACGACCACGCCCGAGACCAGCGCCGCGTTCTTCCGGACGCGCTGGGCGACCCCGACCAGCTTGCCCCCGTGGCGCAGCGAGTAGTCGCCCGGGCAGAAGCTCGCCTCGGGCTCGCCCCGGGAGGCCGGCACGCCCAGCCGCCAGAGGGCGCGCTGGACCGCCCGGGTCACCGACTCGTAGCGCTCGTCCATCCCGACCCGCATGTCGTCCAGGGGAACCACCTTCGCGAACGCGACCGTGTTGCCGGTGTAGGCGACCGCCCGGCCGCCGACCGACCGCTCGACCGGCGGGAAGTCGCAGGCGGCGGCGACCTTCTTCGCCACGTCGAAGTCGTCGGCCCGCGAGTCCCGCCGCCCGAACGCGAGCTGGCGGTGGGGCCGCCACGCCCGGACCGCCGCCTCGCCGTCGTCGGCCGCCCGCTCGAGCATCCCGGCGACGACGTCGCGGTCGGCCGCCCGACTCGCCGCCCGGCCCCGGAGTACGCGCATGGCGGGGCCTTCGCATCCGGAGTACCTAAACCCTCGCGTCTCCGAGACGCGGACGATGGTCACCGTCGGCCCGGCGCTGCTGGAACGCTTCCCCCGGTTCTCGCTGTACAACTCGCCGTACGCCGCCCACGACGAGGGGTGTGCGATCGACCTGTATCCGCATCGGGGAGACTGGCGCAAATCCGGCGACGGCGACGAGGACCGCGAGACCGCCGCGCCGAGCCCCGTCGCCGGTGAGGTCGTCGCCACCCGGACCGTCTCGGCGCCGCCGAAGGACTACGCCGTCGAGCACGACCACCTCGTCGTCGTCGACACCGGCGACCATCTCGCGCGGATCCTCCACGTCGACCCCGCGGTCGACCCCGGCGACGAGGTGGCGGTCGGCGACTCGCTCGGCGAGCTGGTGCGCTCGGGCTTCTTCGCGCCGTGGGTCGACAACCACATCCACCTGGGCTTCCGGTCGCGCGACGCCGACCCCTACCGGGCCTCGGGGTCGCTCCCCGTCGAACTCGACCCGGCGCTCGACCTCGCCGGCGTCGCGTGGGACGGTCGGGGGACGGTCGTCGCGACCGGCGACACCTACGCCGTCCTCGACGCGCCCGACCACCCCGCGCCGGGCGATCGCTTCGCCGGCATCGCTGCGGACAGTGGCGCCGGGATTCTGGACGGCGGCGTGCCTCACTACGACGGCGGTGGCCTCTTCGGTGGAGCTGAGGGAACGACCGCGGTCTCGCTCGTTGGTCGGCGGGTCGGCGCCGCCGACGGTCGGACCGTGACGTGGGGCGACGTGACCGTACGGGCGAACGGGACGCCGATCACCGGCCTCTCACTGTTCTTCGCGCGCGAGGCGCTGGGCGCGAAGCTGGTCTGTCCGGACGCGGCGTTCGAGGTGGGCGAGCGCGTGGAAGTCGCCGTGGAGTCCGAGCGATAGGACTCACACCTCCGGCGCCACCCGGGCCGCCCCCGCCACCAGCCCCGCGCCGACGAGCGCCAGTAGCCCACTCGCGACGAACGCCGGCGCGTAGGTGCCCTGCGTGTCGGCGACGTAGCCCGCGGCGGTGGGCGCGACCAGCCCCGCGACAGCGAACGCCGCCGACATCAGGCCGAACACAGCGTTGAGATTCTCTGTGCCGAACAGGTCGGCGGTCAGCGGCGAGAGCAGCGCGCCGTTGCCGCCGTAGCCGACGCCGAAGAGCGCCGCCGACCCGAGGACGAGCGCCGGCGTGGGTGCGACCGTCAGCCCGAGCGTGGCGACGCCCATCGTCGCCGAGCAGGCGACGAACACCCGGGCCCGGCCGAGGCGGTCCGAGAGGTAGCCGACGCCGAGGCGCGCGAGGCTCGTCACTCCGCCGACCGTGCCGATGGTCCACGCGCCGACCCAGCGCGGAAAGCCGCTGGCGCCGAGGAACGCGACGCCGTGCGTCAACAGGACGTAGAGCGCGGCGTAGGTGCAGACCCAGCCGGCGAACAGCAGGCCGAACGCCGGGGTCCGGGCGACGTCGGCGACCGCGCCGGCCTGCTCGCGCCACGGGCCCGGGTCGGAGTCCGGACCCGGGCCGCCGTCAGCGACCTCCGCCCGGACCTCCCCGCCGGCGTCCGTCTCGATCCCGGCGTCGGTCGGGTCGCGGGCGACGAAGGCGGCGGCGACCGCGAGCAGGGCGACGAACCCGGCCACCAGCGCGAGGTAGGTCGCCCGCCAGCCGACCCGCCGGATGGACGCGGCCGCCAGCGGCGCGACGACCAGCATGCCGATACCGAGCCCCGAGGTGGTGACCCCGACCGCGAGCCCGCGCCGCCGGTCGAACCACCGCGGGACCGTGGCGTAGGCCACCACGTAGAGCGCGCTCAGGCCGAGCCCCGCGACCACGCCGTAGGCCAGGACGACCCCGAGCAGCGAGTCGGCCCGCGCCGTGGCGAGCAGGCCGACGGTGAGGAGGCCGGCGCCGATCGCGGTCGGGACCCGCGGCCCGACCCGGTCGACGACGCCGCCGACCGCCGCGGCCCCGACGTAGACGACGAACGTCTGGACCGCGAAGACCGCCGACGTGCTCGCGCGCGACGCCCCGAAGGTCGCGAGGATGCGCTCGAAGAAGACGCCGAACGAGTACGAGAGGCCGAAGACGACGAGGGTGATCGCGAAGCAGGCCGCGACGACCACCCACCCGTAGTGGGGGACGCGTCGGGCCGCTCGCCGCCGGAGGCCGCCGAACATGGGCCGCCGGAACCGAGCACGGCCGGCAAGTAGGCAGTACCGGTCGACTGCACGCCGCGACTCGCGGCGAGAAACGGGACGGCGCTCCGCTCACTCGAACGCGATCTCGTCCTTCGTCGTGAGTTCGCCGAACAGGAAATCCGAGTGCTCGACCGCGTAGTCGCGGTGGTCCTCCTCGATGTAGCCCAGCGCGTCCTCCACCACGACCGGCCGGTAGTCCCGGAGGCCCGCGCTCCCCGCGGTGTGGAGGACGCAGACGTTGGCCAGGGTCCCGCAGAGCAGCAGGTCGTCGATGCCGTGGGTGTCGAGGTGCCCCTCCAGGTCGGTCCGGTAGAAGGCGTCGTAGGTGTGCTTCACGACCACGTGGTCCTCGTCGCGCACGTCGAGGTCGTCGACCAGTTCGGCGTCCCACGAGCCCTCGAGGACGTGCTCGCCCCAGCGCTCGAACTCGTCGTAGTAGTGGGCGTCCTCGAACTGTTCGGGCGGGTGGACGTCGCGGGTGTAGACGACCGACGCGCCCGCCTCGCGGGCCGTCGCGACGACGTCGGTCACGTCGTCGATGGCCTCCTCGCTCGCGGGGGCGTAGAGGCTGCCGTCGGGGTGGCAGAAGCCGTTCTGCATGTCCACGACCACGACCGCCGTCGATTCCGGGTCGAAGCTCATGTCCGGACCTACGGGCTCGCGGCCGAAAACGTTTTCCGGGTCCGCGGGGCCGGTGGGGTCCCGCGGGCGCCGCCGCGCCTCCGACTCCGGGATGTTTTCACCGGCTCATCAGGAAGTTTTTGGCCCTGTGGTCCCACGTACGGGTCACAGTAAATGCGTACGACTATCGCTATCGCGGTCGTGCTGATGCTCGTCGTCGCGGGCTGCTCGCAGGCCCCCGGCACGGGAACGACGACCGGTACGGCGGACGCCGGCGGATCGGTCGTCGAGCCCCCCGATCCCCCGTCCGACCGCCTCGGCTGGGAGGCGGGCTACTGGTACAACGAGACCGTCGCGGTGACCCCCGACGACGGCCTGAACGCGACCGAGCTCAACGCGACCGTCTCGCGGTCGATGGCCCGCGTCGAGCGGATCCGGAGGCTCGAGTTCGAGACCCGGGTCCCGGTCGAGATCGTGACCCGCGAGGAGTTCCGGCGCAACCGGAGCAGCCGGTCGATGACCCAGACCCGCCGGACGTTCGACAACGCGAAGTACGAGGCGCTGTTCATGATCGACGAGTCGACCGACTCCGTCGGCGTCCAGAGCAGCAACTCGGGCTCCTCGATCGGCGGCTTCTACAGCCCGGGGAAGGACTCCATCGTGGTCGTCGCGGACGCCGGCAACGCCAGCGCGCCGCGACTCGACGAGCTGACGCTGGCCCACGAGCTCGTCCACGCCGTCCAGGACCAGCGGTTCGGGCTCGGCGACCTCAACCAGTCGACCCGCGAACTCCACAACGCGAAGGACGGTCTCATCGAGGGCGACGCCAACTACGTCCAGCACCGCTACTCGAAGCGGTGCCGGGCCGCCTGGAACGGGACGTGCCAGACCCCCGGAGGCGGCTCCGGAGCCGGCGGCGGGCTGGCCAACATCGGCCCGTACCTCATCAAGTACCAGCCCTACAGCGACGGGCCGCCGTTCGTCCGGAGCGTTCGCAACCGGAGCGGCTGGGCCGGCGTCAACGACGTGTACGCGAACCCGCCGGCCAGCACCGAGCAGGTCATCCACCCCGAGAAGTACGGCGAGGACGCGCCCGCCGAGTTCCGCGTCCGCGACCGGACCAGTGAGGGCTGGAGCCGGCTGAAGCCGGAGGGCCGCCCGAACTACGGCAGCGTCGGCGAGGCCGGCATCTTCGCGATGTTCATGTACCCCTACTACGACAGCCAGGGCCGGACCCAGATAATCCCGGCCGAGCGGTTCTTCAACCGGAAGCAGGGGTCGAACCAGCTGCGGAGCTTCGACCCGCTGAACTACAACAGCACCTACTCGGCCGGGTGGGACGGTGACAAGCTCGCGGTCTACGCCAGCGAGTCGGCCGGCGCCAACGAGACCGGCTACGTCTGGAAGACCGTCTGGGACTCGCGGAAGGACGCCCGGGAGTTCGCCGGCGGCTACCGCCAGCTGCTCCGGTACAACAACGCGACCGAGGTCGACGGCCGCGCGAACACCTGGCGCATCCGGGGCAACGGGTTCGCAGACGCCTTCTACGTCCAGCAGCGCGGCGACACGGTCGTCGTCGTGAACGCGCCGACGGTCGCGGCGCTCTCGAACGTCCGGGCGGGCGCGGCGCCCACCAACTGACCCGGCGCGGCTGCGAGCGGCCGCCGCAGGGGCGGCCGCCGCGGATGACCGCCAAGCGGGACCTTTTTCGCCCGCGCGACGGAACGTCCGGCCATGAACGTCCAGAGGTGGTGGCGGTGAGCGACCGGTTCGACGTGGTGTCCGAGGAGGCCGTCCGCGACGGCACCGCGACCGACGCCTACTTCCTGCGGACCGAGGAGACGCTGGAGGCCGCCGACCGCAACCCCCGCGTCGTGGCCGAGGTGACCCGCGACCAGTTCCCGACCGGCGAGTTCGACCTGCTGGCGGGCGTGAAGGACGCCGCCCGCCTGCTGGAGGGGCTGCCGGTCGACGTCGACGCGATGCGCGAGGGCCGGCTGTTCGACGGCGGGCCCGTGATGCGCATCGAGGGCGACTACCTCGACTTCGCGCGGTACGAGACCTCGCTGCTCGGGTTCCTCTCCCACCAGAGCGGCATCGCCACCGCGGCGCTGGAGGCCCGGCGGGCCGCCCCCGATTCCTCGGTCCTCAGCTTCGGCGCGCGCCACGTCCACCCCGCCATCGCGCCCGTCGTCGAGCGCGGCGCGCTGGTCGCGGGCCTCGACGGCTTCTCGCACGTCGCGGCGGGCGAGGTGCTGGGCCGGGAGGCCAGCGGCACGATGCCCCACGCGCTGGTCATCGCGTTCGGCGACCAGGAGACCGCGTGGGAGGCGTTCGACGACGCGGTCGACCCCGACGTCCCGCGCATCGCCATCTGCGACACCTACTCCGACGAGAAGGACGAGAGCATCCGGGCCGCCGAGGCGCTGGGCGACGCCCTCGACGGGGTCCGGCTCGACACCACCAGCTCGCGCCGCGGCGACTTCCGCCACATCGTCCGGGAGGTCCGGTGGGAGCTCGACGCCCGCGGGTACGAGGACGTCGACATCTTCGTCTCCGGCGGGCTCGGCCCCGACGACCTCCGGGAGCTGCGGGACGTCGCCGACGGCTTCGGCGTCGGCGGCCACGTCAGCAACGCCGACCCGCTGGACTTCGCGCTCGACATCGTGGAGCTGGACGGCGATCTGGTCGCCAAGCGCGGCAAGCTCTCGGGGGTCAAGCAGGCGTTCCGGACGCCCGACGGCGGCCACCACGTCGGGCTCGCGGACCGCGCGGCCCCCGAGGACGGCGAGCCGCTGCTGGAGCCGCTGCTCCGGGACGGGGAGATCGTCCGGGAGTTCGACGTCGACGACGCCGCCGAGCGCGCGCTCGAAGACGCAGTGCTGGTCGGGTTCAGAGAAGACGGATAGCCGGCGGAACGACGTACCGGGTCGAAACTGCGGAGAAGTACCCGCTCTAGAGCTCCTCGACGGTGCCCTCGGGTTCGCGCTCGCAGAAGACCTGGCCGTCGAACAGCGTCACCATCACGTCGTCGTCCTCCCAGGCGCCCTTCGGGAGGCCGGCCTTCCGGCAGGTCCGGTCGAGGTACTCGAAGACGCTCCACTCGTTCTCGATGGGGAGTGTCGGGTACATCCACGCGTGCGAGCCCCGGCCCTCGATGGCGACGCCGTGGGTCCCCAGCTCGATGTCCTCCACGGGGTCCTCCGAGAACTGGGTGTCTCGCACGACGCAGACCGAGATCTTCAGGTTCGGGAGCTCGGCCTCCTCGACCTCGGAGCCGCAGGAGGTGTCGCTGGCGGCGGTGATCGCCGAGTCGACGATGAGGTGACCGAGCTGGTCGGTGCCCTCGTAGGCACCGTCACATCCCCGGAGGCGGCCGCGGCCGCGCGTCGACGAGAGCCGGACGAACACGCCGGTCCGGTTGTAGAACGCCTCGCGCATGCTGCCGGGCTGTTCGCGCTGCCCGTTGATGACGTAGGATTCGACGGACTCGCGTGCGAGCTCGACGGCCCGCGTGCCGTCCTCGTAGGAGAGAGTTACTGCCTGAGCCTGTGCCATACAGCAACCCCTTGGGCGGGTAGCACCTTCAAGTCTTCCCTTCAATACTAAACGTAGAAACGTCCCGCTACGTTTCATGTGGGCCGGCTTGCCACGGGGTAACGTCGTCCTTCAGTCGGGGTAATCCCGGCCTCGAACCGCGGTAACGCCGCCTTTCCGCGGGTGCTGGGGCTCGCGTCACCGAACTCCTTAAACCGCGGCGGCCACTACCTCCGAGCGGCAGAGGGAGCCGAGTTCCCGCGGGGACGCCGCTCGCCGGCGTCCGCGTGAGGAAAGTCCCCCCACCGTCCGGGCGGGCGACCGGACGCAAGTCCGGAGCGGGAGACCGCTGGCTCTGGAACAGAAACGAGACCCCTCTCCCCGACCGATGAGGTGCGCGAACCCGGACCCAAGAAGGCTCACGCCGAGCAAAGGAACGGGGAGCTAACCCACCGAGGGATGCGTTCCAGCCCCGCTGGGACGCGACTCGACGGGAGAGAACGGATGGAACGGCGAAACCTCGCCGGTGCAAGTCCGCGCCGCGGTCCGGGGCGCCGCGGTGGCGCTCCGGGCCGTCAAGGTAGCCCGGACGACGGCGCGGACGCTCAGCCGAATACTCGGACGAACAGAAGGGGGCTTACTCCCCTCAGCCGCTCTCAGCTCGATCAGCGGCGCGTGTCGCTTCTGGTTCTCCGTGCGCTACCCCAACGCGACGACCAGCAGCGCGAGTGCGGCGAGCACTTCCGCGGCGAGGACCGTGACCGCGGCCCCGATCTTCAGGGTGCTCATCCCCGTCCCCATTTCGATGGCGCTCATCGACTGCTACTTGGGGGTCTTTCACAATAAGTCGGACACACAGTTCGTCATTGTTCGCGCTTGCGACCGGTCCGTAACGCAATGAACGCTCGTGAACTGTTCCGTGCTGGCGTAAATGTGCGCTTAAACGGAACTGAACGGGAGATTACCACGATCGTTGTTAACCGCGTTCGTTCGAGTTGTTAAGGAATCCTACTCCGGCCCGGCCCTTTGACAGTGCGATTAATAACTCCTCGGCGACTACTGACGACCAATGACGAGCGAGGAGCGCGAGCGGACCGTCCGCCTCTCGGTACCCGAGATGGACTGTCCCTCCTGCGCCGGGAAGGTGACCGCGAGCGTCGAGCGGCTCGACGGCGTTCGCGACGTCGACCCGGCACCGACAACCGGCACGCTCACCGTCACCTACGACGAGCGAGCGGCCGACGACGCGGCCGTCCGCGAGCGCGTGGAGGCCGCCGGCTACGCGGTCGAAGACGGCGCGAGCGGCGGCGCCGAGCGCCGGCTCTCGGTGCCCGAGATGGACTGCCCGTCGTGCGCGGGGAAGGTCGAGAAGGCGCTCGACGGCGTCGAGGGCGTCGAGTCGATCGAGACCCGGCCCGCGACCGGGGAGGTGGTGGTGACCGGCGACGCCGACGGTGAGCGCGTCGCGGCGGCCGTCGAGGGCGCGGGCTACGAGGTCGCGGACGCCGGCGGCGACGCGACCGACGACGGCGGACCGGGCGTGGCCGAGTCGAGCGAGGTCTGGACGAGCCCGCGTGCACTCAAGACTTGGACCGGCGGCGCGCTCATGGTCGTCGGACTGGTGCTTGAGTTCCTGCTGCCGAGCGCCGACCCCCTGCTGTTCTCGGCGCTGGGCCGGGCGTTCCACGCCTCGTCGGTGCTGCTCCTGCTGGCGGCAGGGGTCGCCGGCCAGGAGATCATCCGGAACGGCTACTACTCGGCGAAGAACCTGAGCCTCGACATCGACCTGCTGATGGGCGCGGGGGTCGTCGCCGCGGTGGCGGTCGGCCTCTACTTCGAGGCCGCGACCCTCGCGGTGCTGTACAGCGTCGCGGAGCTGCTCGAGCGGTTCTCGATGGACCGGGCCCGCGACTCGGTCCGGGAGCTGATGGACCTCTCGCCCGACACCGCGACGGTCAAGCGCGGGGGCGACGAGGAGACCGTCCCGGTCGAGGCGGTCGCGGTCGGCGAGACGGTCGCGGTCCGTCCCGGCGAGAAGATCCCGGTCGACGGCGAGGTGCTGACGGGGACCAGCGCGGTGAACCAGGCGCCCATCACCGGCGAGAGCGTCCCCGTCGACAAGTCGGCCGGCGACGAGGTGTACGCCGGCACCGTCAACGAGGAGGGGTATCTGGAGGTTGAGGCGACCGCAGAGGCCGACGAGACCACCCTCTCGCAGGTGGTCGAACTCGTCGGCGACGCCCAGCGCGACCGGACCGACAGCGAGCAGTTCATCGAGACGTTCGCGTCGTACTACACCCCGGTCATCGTGGTCGGGGCGCTGCTGACCGCCTTCGGGCCGCCCCTGCTGCTCGACGCGCCGTTCCGCGAGTGGTTCGTCCGCGGGCTGACGCTGCTGGTGGTGGCCTGCCCCTGCGCGTTCGTCATCTCGACGCCCGTCTCGGTGGTCTCGGGCGTGACGAGCGCGGCCCGCAACGGCGTGCTCGTGAAGGGCGGCCCGCACCTCGAGTCGATGGGCGGGGTCGCGGCCGTGGCGTTCGACAAGACCGGGACGCTGACCGCGGGCGAGCTCGCGGTGACCGACGCGGTCCCGCTCAACGGGACCGACGAGGCCGACCTGCTGCGGTGCGCCCACGACCTCGAACGCCGGAGCGAGCACCCCATCGCGGAGGCCATCGTCGAGCACGCCCACGAGACGGGCGCGGCCCACGACGACGACAGCGACCACGACGACCGGCCCATCGAGAACTTCGAGAGCCTGACCGGCAAGGGGGTCCGGGCGGACCTCGACGGCGTGACTCACTACGCCGGCAAGCCCGCGCTGTTCGAGGAGCTGGGCTTCGATCTGGACCACGTCCACCTCTCGACCGACGGGGGCGAGCGGGTGACGGACGGTGGTGGCGCGACCCTGGCCGACGCCGCCGACAGCCGGTGCGAGGGACGCGAGGACTGCCTCGACCTGCTCGCCGACGTGGTGCCGCGGTTCCAGCGCGAGGGCAAGACGGTGGTGCTGGTCGGCACCGAGGACGAACTCGAGGGCGTCATCGCCATCGCCGACGAGGTCCGGCCCGACGCGAAGCGGACGGTCGCCCGCCTGCGGGAGTTCGGGCTGGAGACGGTGATGCTCACGGGCGACAACGAGGGCACCGCCCGCGCGGTCGCCGAGGAGGTCGGCGTCGACGAGTTCCGGGCCGAGCTCCTCCCCGAGGACAAGGTCGCGGCGGTCGAGGAACTGGCCGACCGCCACGGCTCGGTCGCGATGGTCGGCGACGGCGTCAACGACGCGCCCGCGCTGGCGGCCGCCACGGTCGGCGTGGCGATGGGCGCGGCCGGCACCGACACCGCCATCGAGACCGCCGACATCGCGCTGCTGGGCGACGACCTCTCGAAGGTGCCGTACCTCTACCGGCTCTCGCGGAAGGCCAACGCGGTCATCCGCCAGAACATCTGGGCCAGCCTCGCGGTCAAGGCGGTGCTGGCAGTGGGCGCGCCCCTCGGCCTGGTGTCGGTCGCGGTGGCCATCGTCGTCGGCGACATGGGGATGAGCCTCGGCGTGACGAGCAACGCGATGCGGCTGGCGCGCGTCGAGCCCGAAGAATAGGTCGGAGAGGGAACAAGAGTTTTCCCGGGTGCTGTCGTGTCCGCACTCGTGGACGAGTCGGCCCCCGTTCAGCGGCGTGGGACGGAGTCCGCCGAGGAGGACCGTCCCCTGGGTCTCACGCTCTACGTCGGGCTCTACGCGGTCGCGTGGACTCTCGTGTTGGTCCTCCTCCCGGCCCTCGGACTCGGGCTGCTCGTGTGGCTCCTCGTTCCCGTCCCCGTCGTCGCGCTCTACGTCGTGTACCACCTCTGGCGACTGAAGCGCTGGGCGTGGGCGACTCTCGTCGTCCTTCACGTCGTCTCGGCTCTGCTCTCCGTGGTCCAGGTCGCAGTCGGAGTGGCGACTCTCGCCGAGAAAGACGTCCCGTTCGCGCTCTCGATACTGTTCGTCGGCTACCTCTACGCGATACGCGACCGCTTCGACTGAGTCCTCACCCCTCTACCGCCGGGTGGGACTGCCGGATCTCCTCGATGAGCTCCCGGACGTCCTCGTCGGCGTCCCCGTCGGGCGTCAGGGGTCGCTTCCCGTCGAACGTCTCGTGGACCTCGGCCACGCTCTCGGCCAGCGTATCGAGGCCGTAGCCGCCCTCCAGGACGAACGAGAGCGCCGCGCCGGTCCCGTCGGCGAGCGACCGGACCCGGTCGGTCAGCATGCCGTACCCGTCGGTCGAGACCCGCATCCGGGAGATGGGGTCGTGGCGGTGGGCGTCGAACCCCGCGCTCACCAGCAGCAGGTCGGGGTCGAACGCGCGCAACGCCGGGGCGACCAAGTCGTCGAAGGCGTCGCGGTACTCGGGGTCGCCCGCGCCCGCCGGCAGCGGGACGTTGAGGGTCGTGCCCTCCCCGTCGCCGTCGCCGGTCTCGTCGGTCTCGCCGGTGCCGGGGTAGAGGCCGTCCTCGTGGAACGAGGCGTAGAAGACGTCGCCGGCGTCGTAGAAGATGTCCTGGGTCCCGTTGCCGTGGTGGACGTCCCAGTCGAAGATGGCGACGCGCTCGGCGTCGACGTCGTCGGCCTCGATGACGTGGCGGGCCGCGACCGCGGCGTTGTTGAAGAAGCAGAAGCCCATCGCGTCGTCCTCGACCGCGTGGTGGCCCGGCGGTCGCCCGATGGCGAACGGGGTGTCCCGGCCGTCGTCGCCGCCGAGCGCGGCCCGGGCAGCCCACCGGGCCAGCCCGGCCGACCGGAGCGCGGCCTCCCAGGTGGCCCGGACCGCGACGGTGTCGGGGTCCCAGTTGCCGCCGCCCGACTCGCAGAACTCTCGGAACTCCGCGACGTAGTCGGCGTCGTGGACCGCCTCCACGCTGGCCCGGTCGGCCGGGTCGGCGCTCACGTACTCGACGCCGTGCTTGCGCGCCAGCCCCTCCCTGATGGCCCGGAGCCGGTCGGGGTTCTCGGGGTGGCGCTCGCCCGTGTCGTGTGAGAGACAGTCCTCGCTGTAGCCGAAGTTCATAGTTAGGCGTCGGCCGTCCCCGACCACTCGGTAGTTGGTAGCACGTGTTCCAATCGAACGCAGCGGAATTTAACCGCTTCGCTCCTTCCGACCGTTCCGTCCGCGTCCGACCCGGACGCGCCCCCTCGGTGATTGGGGTGGCGCCCTCGCGCGACCGGCGCGGTCGACCTCACTCGAACAGCTCGAAGTACGTCTCGATGTCCTCGGCCTTGACCGTCCGGCGGTCGGCGTGGCGCGCGAGCACGGCGGCCGCCCTGGCGACGTTGTCGGCGTAGTCCTCGAGGATGTCGGCCAGCGCGATCCGGGCGTCCATCGCGACCCGGTAGCTGTCGTCGATGTCGAGCCGCGCGATGCGGTCGACCGGCGCGACCGGGAGTTCGAGCTCGTCCTTGTCGACGACCTGCTCGACGCCGAAGTCCTGGCTCATCAGCGTCTTCCGGCCGTCGTGCGTGGCGCGCTCGGCCGCGTCGACCGCGAGCTCGGCGCCGTGCCGCTGGATGCGCCGGGCCAGCTCCTCGGCGGCGTCCGCGCTGACCCGGAGGTCCCCCGCGTTCCGTCTGATGATCGTGTCGACCGGAGCGAACGGCAGCTCGACGCTCATACCTGATTCCGGGAATCTCGCTCCCTTAGTTCTTTCCAAAGAGCGTTTCGAGGGATGTGCGGCCGTCTCGCTGCCGGCGCTCACGACCGGCCCGCGAGGACGGGTCCGCCTCGGCGCCGGTCCGCCCCGCGAGTCCACGGCCGGCGAACGGGAGAACGCGGACGAGACGCGCTACAGCGCCCTTCGAGAACTAGAACACGTCCTCGGCGTCGAGGGTGCCGTCGCTGAGCTCGCCCCGGGCGGTCACCTTCTGGCCCAGGGTCACGTCGGCGCTCGACTCGACGCTGACGGTCTGCTCGCCGTCGTCGAGGATGATGGGGTCGCCGGCCTGGACGACGGTCCCCGTGAACTCGACGTACTCGCCGTCGCTTTCGGCGTCGCCGTCTGCGCCGGCCGACCCGGAGGTCGAGGCGGTCGAGTCGCCGGTGCCGCCGTCGGCGTCCCCGTCGCCGCCGAAGGCGTCGAGTCCGGTCTCGCCGCCCCCGCCCGCGCTCCCGTCGCCGGCGTCGCCGCCGGCCGCGCCGGGGCCGGCCTCGCCGAGGACGGTCACGGTCGACTGCCAGCCGGCCGACCCCTCGATGTCGTCCTCCCAGCCGTCCTGGATCTCGATGTCGGCCAGCTGGACCTCGTCGCCGGGCGCGATCTCCTTGTCCGCCTTCTCGCCCCAGAGCGCGACCCGGAGGTCGCCGGTCTCGTCCTGGACCCGGATGTTGCGGACCTGGCCCTCCGAGCCGTCGTCGCGGTCGAAGGTGCGCTTGGGGTCCGCGGAGCGCACCACGCCGCCGACGTCGACCACGTCGCCGATCTCGAGGCCGGCGATGTCGGCGGTCTCGGGCACGTACTCGACGTCCTCCTCGATCTCCTCGACCGCGCCGCGGTTGCCGACGTGGAGCTCCAGGTCGCCGTCGCGCTCCCGGACGTAGCCGTCGACCACCTCGACCGAGACGCCGGGGTCGAGCCGCTCGGCGGCCTCGGTGCGCTCGTCCCAGAGCGTGACCCGGATGCGGCCGGTGGGGTCGCCCAGCTTGAGGTTGGCGACCTTCCCCTCCGAGCCGTCGTCGCGGGAGAACGTCCGGACGGAGTCGGTGTCGAGCACCTTCCCGCGGAGGTTCACGTCCGAGAGACCGAGCGAGAGGTCCTCGACCCGGTAGGTGTCCTGAACCTGGACGTCGATGTCGGTCTCGTCGTCGGGCTCGGCCTGGTCGACGTTGACCTCCACGCCGTTGTACCCCTCCTTGGGGCGGCCCGCGATGCGGAGCACGTCGCCGACCTCGAGTTCGTCCTCGCCGGCGTCGGCCTGCTTGTCCCAGAACGTGATCCGGACCGAGCCGGTCTCGTCGGCGACCTCGACGTTGAGCACGCGGCCGTCCTCCCGGTCCTCGTCGTCGCGCTCGAACGTGCGCACGTCGCCGACGCCGACGACCTTGGCCACGAACTTGACCTCCTCCATGCCCGGCTCGATGTCCGCGACGCTCTCGACCTCGCCGCCCTCCTCGTCCAGCTCGTGGGCGATGAGCATCGCGGCCGTCTCCTCGTCGGCCAGCCCGCCCATCTGCTCGACCTTCTCCTCGACCGCCTCGCGGAACTCCTCCAGCGAGACGTCGGCGTCGAGGTCGGCGTAAACGTCCTCTATCGCGCCCATGGTGTTTCTCGAAGACTGGTTGTGGTTGCTGGTGTATGTCTGTGTCGGTACGCCACAGTGAGCGGTTCTGGTCCGCCCCTCGGATATAAACGCTCGCGACGGGCGATCGGCCGTCACGCCGGTTCTCGGTGACGGCCCCTACGGGTCCGCGATGGACTCGCACCGCCGGCAGACCTCGTGGCCCAGCCGCTCCGCCACCTCGGCCCCGAGGACGCGGTGTGCGTCGGCCGCGAACGGACTCTCCGCGTTCACGGCGCCGCACGGGCTCCGGTCCTCGCCGTCGGGCGCGAAGTGATACGAACCGGACTCGGCCTCCCGTGCCTGAACCGTACTTACCGCTCGCATGTATCGTCACAAGTCTCCCACTCTGCCAGGGTCCGCACGAGCACCTCCACGCGCTCGTCGGACCGGTACCGGACCGTCCCCGACTCGGCGTCGTACTCCACCAGCCCGCGGTCCGCCAGCCTCGGGAGGTGGACGTGGTGGAGCTCCGTCCTGGCGCGCTCGGTCGGCGGCGGACCGTCGCCGCCGTCGCCGACGTTCAGCCGGGCGAGCTTGCAGCTCAACACTTCCAGCGTCGTCACCTCCGTGTCGGCGGTCAGGAAGTGTTCGAGCACCTTCCGGCGCTTCCGACTGGCGAGCGCCTCCAGGTCCCGGTCCAGCCGGTCGGCCTCGCCCTCCATCGTTCTTCGCACGTTGTAAGTACAGGCTCCGTTTCCCATTTGTCTGCCGTTATCCCGCACCGCGACTATTGATGACGACCGACGCACCGGTATTCGATCTGTGGGGTACAGGCTCCCTACCCTCGGTACGAGCTGTTCACTCGATTACTCACATGTAAATAGAGAAGACCGCGACAGCAGGCTGTCCGTAACTGCGCGTCCGCGCCGAACGGACGGCGCGTCGTTCCGGCGGACGTCCGTTCCTCGGACGCCTGAAACCCGCCTGAGGCGGGTCGGGCGCGCGGCGATTGGTGGTTGGGACACGTCCTGCCGCGCGCCGGTCTCGATTTCGAGAGCCCGACCTATGTAGTTTGTGTGATTAACTGGGTTAACGGTCCGGTGCATCGTCGCCCACCGACGTTGCAGGCGTTCGACGGCGAAGCGACTGCCTAGCGTTCGCGTTCGGCGGGTCTCCCGGGCCGTAGTAAGACAACGACTAAACGCCGCGAGTCACTACCTCCGGTATCTCCGGGTCAGCCCCGGTGGTTGGGACACTATGGCTGAGACCGACAAAAAAAAAAGAGGCCGCTGGACTGCTCCAGCAACTCGGCCTCAAAGAGTACGAGGCGAAGTGTTTCGTCGCGCTGACGCAGGTGGAGACGGCGACGGCCAAAGAGATCAGCGAGATCGCTGACGTCCCCCGGACGCGGGTGTACGACGCGATCCGCGTGCTGGAGGCGCAGGGGCTGGTCGAGATCCAGCACAGCAACCCCCGCCAGTACCGGGGCGTCCCGCTCGAGGAGGCCGCCCAGACGCTCCGGCGCCAGTACGAGTCGCGCATCGACGAGCTCCAGGAGACGCTCGACGCCATCGAACCGGCCGACACCGCCGACGAACCGGTGACCCACGAGGTGTGGTCGCTCTCGGGCCGGGACGGGATCACGAGTCGGACGCTCCAGCTGCTCGACGACACCGAGACCGAAGTCGTGTTCGTCATCAGCGACGAGTCGCTGGTGACCGACGAACTGGTCGAGGCGCTGACCGAGTGCGCCGACCGCGCCGACGTCATCATCGGCACTGTCACCGCGGGACTACACGACGAATTCCGTGAGCGAATCCCCGGCGCGGAGGTGTTCGTGTCGGAACTGGAGTGGCTCCACGCCGACGGCGAGGACGAGGTGGCCATCGGCCGGATGCTGCTGGTCGACGAGGACACGATACTGCTGAGTTCCGTCGACACGACCTCGGGCGAGGAGAAGGCCATCTTCGGCCGCGGCTTCCAGAACGGCCTCGTCGTCATCACGCGCCGGCTGATGGCGACCGGACTGCTCCCGTTCCGCGATCCCAGTCAGTAACGACGGCCCCGGCACGATGAACTCGGACGCCGACATCGAGATCGTCGATCGCGATCCCGAGACGGACAGCTACCGCGTCGCCTACGACCCGGAGACGCCCCCGAGCGAGGCGGTTCCGGCGGCGATACGAGAGCTCACGGGCGCGGAACCGGGGGCGCTCGACCCCCTCCACGCGGCGATAGACCCCGAGGCGCTGGACGGGCTGTTCCGGCGACGGGGAGCCGGGACCGCGCGGCGAGCGGGGCGAGTCTCGTTCTCGTACGAGGGCTACGCCGTGACCGTGTTCAGCGACCGGCGCCTCCTCGTCCGGGCCGAAGACTGACGCGGACGCTCGGCGGGCGTCCGCCAGACCGACACCGCGGGCGCCGCCGCGAGTGCGCTCCGTCTCAGCTCTCGACACTCGACCCGGAATCGCCCTCGCCGTCGAGTTCGAGGTACTGGAGGGCCTGGCGGATGTGGAAGTTCTTCTCGTCGCGCTCGTCGGTGTCCAGCGCGGCCTTGAGTTCCCGTATCGCCGTCTCCCGGTCCCGGCGCTCTGCCATGTTTCTGACCATCTCCTCGCGTGCTAATAGGTTTAACTCATATCCGGGTGACGACAGAACCGTCTCCGAGGACGCCGCGGCGACCGCCGGCGATCCGGTCGCGACGCCGTCTACGTCAGGACTCCGCGGTCGCGACCGTCGTCGACTCGCCCATCGAGTCGTGGACGACCGTCACGGTCGCGGGCAGTCCGCCCGCGAACGCGAACGTGGCCTCGTACGACACCGCGGCGACGCACTCGGCGCAGGCCTCGGTCCCGTCGGCCCGAACCGCGGCCACGGTCACGTCGAGCGTCCCGGTCTCGGGGTCGTAGCTCGCGTCGGCGAGCTCCGCGATGTGGCACGGGTCCGGCGCGCGGACGGTTCCGGTGACGACGACCGAGCCGCGGTCCGACGCGAACTCGATACTTGCGTCGTTGCTCGGCGTCTCGCAGCCCGCGTCGGTGACTTCCAGTCCGGAGTCGGTCAGCGCCGTCCCTCCTCCGCTCGTGGTCTCGCCGGTCGTCGTCCCGTCGTGGGTCGTCTCGTCCGCGGTCGTCTCGCCGCCCCCGCCGGGCCGGTTCCCGTCGCCGAGACAGCCGCCGACCGCGAGGGCGCCGAGGACCGCGCCGAACCGGGCGAGCAGTTCGCGTCGTTCCATGTGACGACGCACGGACTCCTATTTCAAAGTACCCACGGATGGAAAAATTCCCGTTTGAGTCTGCGCACCAGTGCCACCCCGCCGCCATACCGTAACCCCTATTAGTAGAACCGGCCAACGTAGAGTCGAGTCCTGGTAGGGTAGTGGACTATCCTCTTGGCTTGCGGAGCCAGGGACCGGAGTTCAAATCTCCGCCAGGACGTTCATTCCTTGCGACCGCTTCGCTTCGCTCAGCGGTCGCGTCGTCATTCACGTCCTGGCGTGGTTCACGCTCGCTCCGCTCGCGTGAACCTCCGCCAGGACGTTTTCGCGCAGCACAACGACTACGAGCGGAGCGAGTCGTCCGTGCTGCGCGTACTCCGTCCGCGGAGATTCGAGCAGACGAGTCGCAGTCCGGAAGCGCAACGTAGTGAGCATCCCGGTCCGTCTCGGCGAGTTCAAATCTCGGCCAGGACGTTGCTGTCGCGACGCGAATCCGCGAACGGGGACTCCGCCAGGACGTTCTCGCGCAGCGCATCGACGTCGAGCGGGGCGTCGTCCGTGCGGTACGCGACTCGGCGGACTTCGCCGCCTATCGCGACGCCTCGACTCCCGAACGCCCTTGTCCGCGAACCCCGTACTGCCCGCTGATGGACGACCACCTCCGGGCCGGTATCGCCATCTACAACGACGGCGAGTTCCACGCGGCCCACGACGCGTGGGAGGACCGCTGGCTCGACCTCGAATCGGGCACCGACGACGAGCGGTTCCTCCACGGGCTCATCCAGTTCACCGCCGCGGTCCACCACGCCCACGGCGCGAACTGGCCGGGCGCCCGTGGCCTGGCCGAGAGCGGTGCGGCGTACCTCGCCGACCTCCCGGCCGACTACCGGGCGGTGAACGTCGGCGAGGTCCGGACCTACCTCCGGGCCGTCGCGGCCGACCCCGAGCACGTCGAGCGGGTCGCGCCGCCCGACCTGACCCACGAGGGCGTCGCGCTCCGGCCCGAGGACCTGCGCTTCGAGGCGGCCGCCATCGCGGCCGAGGTGATGGCCGAGGAGTACGGCTACGACGAGGAGATCGTCGAGAGGGCGGTCGGGTACGCCCGCGACGACCTCGACGCCGACCGGGCCACCAGCCCGTTCGTCACCTTCGTGATGGACTTCGCGCGCGACGGGGCGAACCGCGACCTGGTGTTCCGGCGGCTCCGGGACGCGGTCGGCAAGCGCGACCACGAGGAGGACGACGTGGCCGGCCTGTTCGACTGACTCCCGCCCGACTCCGGGGTCACTCCTCGATGAATCGGCAGACCTGCAGCAGCATCAGCAGCACCTGCGAGCGGTCGACGAGCCGGACGTCCCGGTTCCGCTCGTCGTAGTCGACGATGCCGTAGTCGCGCAGCCGCGGCAGGTGCTCGTGGTGGAGCTTCGCCCGCATCCGGTCGCACTCCTCCTCCGACACCGCCGACGTCGCGCGGTCGGTGTCGCGCGCGGCCACTTCCCTGGCGAGCTCGTCGACGGTCGCCGACGGGTTGTCGCTGAGGTAGTACAGCAGGTGTCGGCGGCGCTCGTCGCCCAGCGTCCGAAGGTAGCGGTCGAGTCGCGAAACGCCTCCGTCCTCTCGGATTCGGTCACCCCCTTTCATTATTTCTCTCCTCGAGATTACTAAGCGTCAGACAACTCTACGTAATATAATACGACGCCGCTACCTAAGTATGGCGATATGTTTCGAATACTTCTGTATGCAACGAGCGACACGACCCCGTTATATAAGGGAACGTCCGGGATTTATTTTTAGAGAGCAGTGTGTGACCGCCGAGCGGACCGGAACGGGGGACCACCGTCGACGTCGAGTCCGTCGCGGAACCGCGGCGCGCCTCTGATCGACCGGTCGCCAGTGTGCTCCCGGTCGAGTATCGAGGCGACGTCTCCTGCGAAAGAATCGAAAGCGGGTGACGGACGGCAGAGGGCGCAACAGGGGAAGCGGAGCGCGAACCGCCGCCGCCGGGAACTCGTCACCTCCGCGATATATGCTTTCTGTTCCGGTCGACTCGGTCAGCCGCCGCTCTCGACGCGCTCGGCGTCGGCGTACTCCGCGGAGTTGTCCTGCGGGTCGTAGCCCAGCACCTCGCGGGCGCGCTCGATGGAGTAGTACTTCCGGTCGTTGTCGGAGATGCCGTAGACGATCTCGAAGCCGTAGT
The DNA here is from genome assembly GCF_051194995.1 of Halorussus sp. AFM4. Taxonomy (NCBI): domain Archaea; kingdom Methanobacteriati; phylum Methanobacteriota; class Halobacteria; order Halobacteriales; family Haladaptataceae; genus Halorussus; species Halorussus sp. AFM4. Next base: position 492,122 of record NZ_JBNTJT010000004.1, read on the forward strand.
CGGCCCGGATGCATCGGTCGAAGAGGTGGGCGCAGTCGCGGTGGGAGAGCCACATCGCCTGGCCCCGCTCGTAGTCCCGCGGCGGGTGGCTCTTAGTGAGGTTGCCGATGCGGACGCAGACGACACTGAGGCCGTGCTCGTCGTGGTAGTACCGGCCCAGCAGCTCGCCGGTCGCCTTGCTGACGCCGTAGAGGTTGCCCGGCCGCGGGAACTCGTCGCCGTCGAGCCGGAAGTCGTCGCCTGGCCGGTACATGTCCGGCGTGCGCTCGTCGGTCTCGTACGCGCCGACCGCGTGGTTCGACGAGGCGAACGCGACCTTCTCGACGCCCTCCTCGACCGCCGCCTCGAACACGTTCCGCGTGCCGTCGATGTTGTTGGTCAGGACGCTGTTCCAGGGGGCCTCCGGCCGGGGGTCGCCCGCGAGGTGCACGACCGCGCCGACGCCCGCCACCGCGTCTCGGACCGCCTCCTCGTCGGTGATGTCGGCGACGACGAACTCGTGGTCGGTGTCGCGGGTCGGCGGGTCCCGGTCGAGCAGCCGCCACTCGTACTCCCCCGACAGCTCCGAGAGGATGGCCTGCCCGACGCGGCCCTCCGCGCCCGTAAGCAGGACTGGGTCGTCCATTCAACTGTAGGGAGGGAAGCGGGTGATAAGTAAGGTGCGATTCGCTCGGACTACTCGTCGGCCGCGAGCCGCGGAATCAGTTCGTCGCGGCCGAGGTTCGCGGCGAACGCGAGCGCGACGAGGCCCATGAGCCCGAACCAGGCGGCGAGCAGCGCGTCGCCGCCGGCCAGCCGCCGGAGGCTGTTGTACTCCGCGACCAGGCCGACGGCCGACAGCGCGAGCGTGCCGACCGCGTACGCGACGAGGCCGAGCGCCTCGGACCCGAGTTCCGTCAGGAGATCGTACATGCCACGACGGACGAACTCGGTATGTAAAGGGCTTTTGCGATTGGAGAATCCTTTTGTCCGCCGACTGCGGACTCGCGGACATGGGCAGATACGGCGACATCGACTACCCGCGCGTCACGAAACTCGGCTTCCTCGCGAGCATCGGACTCTTCGCCGTCGGGGCCGGCGGCGAGTTCTTCGCCGCGGCGATGCACCTCTCGCTGCCGGCGTGGGAGGACGCGCTGTTCACCGACCTGGAGATCGTCGGCACGCTCGGCGCGCTGCTCGTCCCCCTCGTCTTCGGCATCGTCCTGCCGCTGACCGAGTGAGAAGCGGCGAGAATCGAGCGCGAAGAGTGGCTGGCCGCATGGCTCCTCTCCAGTCGGCGTCTCGAAGTTCCGAACGCCGATCCGACACGTACGAGGTGTAAACGGATCGGTCGGCTCGGGGTTTGACGACCCGGAATCAGAGTTCCGCTCGCTCCCGGCAGAACGGCTCGGGGTGTTCCAATCGCTCCCGGGGGTTACCACACGTAGAACGCCGCGACGAGCAGGACAAAACAGACGACAATCGGGAGCAGGAGCCAGAGCGCGTTCCCGTCGCCGCTCGACGGGTTCTGAGGCACCGGAGGTGGGCCGCCGCCCATACCGCCGCTATCGTCCATACCGAAAATAGTCAATACGGCTATAAATTCTCTTCGGTGTCGGTGTCTGTCGCGACGGGAGCGAAACTACTTCCGGGAGGATCACTCTCCGTGAAAGGCACACTCTGTGCCGGCTGTGAGCTTCGCAAGTACTTCCGAATAAGGAGGCTGTGCCGCTGTCTGCTGGAGAGAAAGGAGACGCTCAGGCGAGCCGCGCGAACGCCAGGTTGCCGCTGATGTTCTTGATGTAGATCTGCACCACGTCGCCCTCCTGGGCGCCGGGGACGAAGATGGTGTACTTGCCCTTCTCGGCGACGCCGTCGCCCTTCCGGCCGGTGCCGGTGATCTTGACCTCGTAGGTGGCGCCCTCCTCGACCGCCTCGCGGTTCTGCTGCTGGCTCTGGGTCGAGCGCTTGGTGACCGGGCGGAACGCCCCGCACGCGTCGCAGCGCAGCATGAGGTTGCGGTTCTCCCGGACCAGCCGGGTGTCGGGCAGGCCGCACTCCGAACAGAGCACGAACTCCTGGACGTAGCTCTCCAGGGCGGCGTCGAAGTCCGACCCGGAGAAGGTGCCGTTGTAGCGCGCCCGGCCGTCCTCGAGCTTCCCGTTGGTGCCGAGTTCGCGCTGGAGCGCGCTGTGGATGTGCTCGGGGTCGCGCCCGAGCGCGTCGGCGATGTCGCTGAGGTTGGTGAGTCGCGTGAACGCCCCGTCCTTCTGCGTCGCGGCGTCGGGGTAGCTGAACCGCTCGTCCTGGCCCTCGAAGTCGGGGGTCGCGTCCATCGCTCTGTCGAGATTCGATGCGTAGTCCATGGGGACGGAAGGTGTCGGACACGGATAGGTATTCCGTGATGAATCGACCCACGGACCGGGCGGCTTTTCTCTCCCGCCCGCGACACGTCCGCCATGGACGAACGCGACCCCGACGCCGGCGATCCGGTCGACTCCGGCGCCGACTCGACCGACCCCGATTCGGGACCGACCGACCCCGACGCGGCCCCGACCGACGGCGAGGCGGCCTGCTTCGAGGCGGGCATCAAGTTCGGCGCGCTCTACCACCAGTTCGCCGGCACGCCCGTCAGCCCGGCGAGCGCGCCCAGTCTCGCGACCGCCATCGAGGAGTCCATCGAGAACCAGCCGTTCTGCGAGGCCGTGACGGTGGACATCCTGACCGAGGAGCTCGAAGCCGAAATCGACCGCGTTCCCGCGAGCGACAGCGAGGGGGAGCTCGGAGGAGGCAGTCTCGCCGACGGCGAGGAAGCGTCCTCCGGTGGCTACACCGAACTCACCGGCCGGTTCATGGAGGTCGAGATCGTCGTCGCGCGCGAGGGCGTCGAGGTCGTCACGCGGATGGAGATGGAGGACGGCTACCCGCTGATGACGGTCGAGTCCGTGACCGAGCGGTAGCCCGCGCCGATCGCCGCACCGTCCTCACCGGTCCGCACTACGCCCCGCACCGAAACGTCCGCCGCGTCCGATCAGGCCGGGCTCGGCGTCTGGACCGTGGACATGTAGGCCGTGATGTCGGTCGTCGTGATGATGCCGACGACGCCCTCCTCCTCGTCGACCACGGGCACGTGGTGGAACCCCTCCTCTATCATCAGGTCGGCGACGTCCCGGACCTCCGCGTTGACGGTGGTGGTCGTCACGTCGGTCGACATGTAGGTCTCGACCGTGGCGTCGGTGGCCCACCGCTGCTCGGCCGCGATCTGGACGAAGTCCGTGGCGGTCAGGATGCCCAGCAACCGGCCGTCGTCGTCCGTCACGACCACCGATCCGATGCCCTCGTCGATCATCGTCTCGGCGGCGACGTGGGCCGCCGTGTCCGGTGCGACCGTCTCGACGGGCGAGGACATGAGGCGTCCGACGAAGATGTCTTCCATGTGGGTCCCTTCCGCGCCATCGCTGAAAAGTATTCGCTTCGGGATACTCCGACGCCGGCGACGGAGTTCCCGATCCGGGTCGTTCCTTTCGGTTCGATCCGGGGCTCGGCGGCCGCGTGGCCGGATTTCACTTTCAGTTTCGGGCGTGGGTTTAAAAGGCACCGCGCCGAACGGTAACGTATGAGCCAATCGACACTCGACGAGGACGAGCTGTTCGGCGAGGCGGCCAGCGAGGTCCGCCAGGACGTGGAGGCCAGCCTCGACGAGGCCACCGCGGCGCTGCCCGACGCCGACGACATCTGGAACGTCGACGCCGACAACACCCTCGGGGCGCTCAACGCGCTCCGGTCGGCGCTCGACACGGGCGACGCCGAGGACGCCCTGCGGGACGCCAAGAAGTGGTACACGATGGGCGAGCGCGCCGACGCCTTCGACGACGCCGAGGACCTCGAGGCCGAGATCCAGCGCGTCGGGGAGGCCATCGAGGACATCGAGGAGGCCCGCGAGCAGGTCGGCGACCTCACCAGCACGATCCCGAGCCTCAAGAACGCGCTGGAGGAACTCGGCGCCGAGGACGAAGACGAGGACGCCGAAGACGAAGCGGACGCGGCCGACGCAGAGGAAAGTGAGGAGGCCGACCCCGAAGACGAGGCCGACGCAGAAGAAGTCGAAGCCGCCGAGTGACGGACCGCCTCAGAACGACTCGTCGCTCTGCTCGCCCTCGGCGCTGCCCGCGCCGCGGTCGGTGTACCCCTTCCGACCCACGGCCTCGCCGCCGACCCGGTTCAGCACCGTCTGCTTGACCTCGTCGGCCGACTCGAACTCCTCGTCGCCGCCGGTCACCAGCACCTCCCTGAACGACTCCGACCCGTCGGACGTGCCGATCTCCCGATCGCCGTACTTCTCGAGCAGTTCGTCCGCCGAGACCGGGTAGTCCTCGTTCTCGAGGTCGTCCTCGACCTCGCCGAAGTCGAGCCCGAGCGTGCGGTCGTCGTCGCCGGATTCGCTCATACAGGCGCTACGCCGCGAACCCGAATAAGGCGTGTGGCCCGAACCCCCGGCTACAAGTCCGCGCTCGCCCTCTACCCGGACATGGACCTCTCCGACTCGACGTGGACCGACGCCGACGCGGTCGACACCGACCTCGCGCTCCTGCCGGTCGGCAGCACCGAACAGCACGGGCCCCACGCGCCGCTGGGCACCGACGTGCTCACCGCCGAGGCGGTCGCCGAGGCCGGCGCGGACGCCCACGACGGCGAGGTCGCCGTCGCGCCCGCGATCCCGGTCGGCGTGGCCGCCGAGCACCGCCAGTTCACCGGGACGCTGTGGGTCTCCGAGGACACGTTCCGGGACTACGTCCGGGAGACGGTCGCGAGCCTCGCCCACCACGGCTGGGACCGGGTCGTCCTCGTCAACGGCCACGGGGGCAACGTCGGCGCGCTCCGGGAGGTCGCCTCGACCATCGTGCGCGAGGACGACGCCTACGCCGTCCCGTTCACGTGGTTCGAGGCGGTCGGCGACCACGCCGACGAGATGGGCCACGGCGGCCCGCTCGAAACCGCGATGTTGCGCCACGTCGCCCCGGACCTGGTGGCGGAGGACCGGATCGAGGAGGCGCGGGAGGGCGCCAGCGACGGCTGGGGCGAGTGGGTCAGCTACGCCAACCTCGCGGTCGACTCGGCCGAGTTCACGGAGAACGGCGTGGTCGGCGACCCCGCGGACGGCTCGGCCGAGCGCGGCGCGGAACTGCTCGATCTGGCCGCCGAGGCGCTGGTCCGACTGCTGGAGGCCGTCGAATCGCGGGACGTGGAACTGCCGCCGCACAAGTAGCTCGGCTTCCCGACGACGGTGCGGTCGGCGTGCGCTGGCGCGACCCGTCAGTGGTCGCGCCGACATGCGCGAGGGCTGAGGACCGCAGGCCGTAGGCCGAGGACCGCAAGCGGCTGGGGAGGTGTGTGGGTCGCGGTTGCGGTTGCGGGACAGATGTGACGGCAGTAGCTAGCTCCGATGCGTTCGCCGGGTCCTTTGCGAAGGCTGACCTCCTGATGGTCCACGAGAACGCATAACTCACAGGCCGACGAACCCCCGAGCATGGTCCGTATCCTCTCCGACGCCGCGGTGGCCGACTGCCTCGACCTCGACGACCTCCTGGGGGTCGTCCGCGAGGCGTTCGGCAAGCAGGGCCGCGGCGAGGTCGAGCGCCCCGACCGGCCCCACTTCCCGGTCGGTACGGGACTCGATTGCAGCGACTCCGGCGGTTCCGACCACGATACCGACACCGCTGACTCCACCGACACCGCGGCCGATTCGAACCACACCCCCGACGCCACGGACACCGCCACCCCCGACGAACCCTGCGGCACCGGTCTCGTGATGCCCGCGTACGTCCACGGCGCCGAGCACTACGCGACGAAACTGGTCGGGGTCCACGAGGGCAACGCCGAGCGCGGCCTGCCCACGGTCAACGCACAGATCGCGCTCACCGAGGCCGCCACCGGCCTCCCAGCCGCCTACCTCGCCGGCACCAGAATCACCAACGCCCGGACCGGGTGCGTCGGCGGCCTGGCGGCGGCCGAACTCGCCGTCCCCAGTGCCGGCGCGGACGACAACGCCGGCCTCACGCTCGCACTCCTCGGGGCGGGAACGCAGGCCCGCTGGCAGGCCCGCGCCATCGCGGCCGCGACCGATCTCGCGTCGGTCCGGATCTACTCGCCCAGCGACTCCAGGCGGGAGTGCGCCGCCGACCTCCGGGCGGAGCTCGGTCTCCCGGACGACGCAGTCCGGGCCGTCGACTCCCCCGAGGAAGCCGTCTCCGGCGCCGACGTGGTCGTCACGGCCACCACGGCCACCGAGCCGGTGTTCCCCGGCGCGGCGCTCGACCCGGGGACCCTCGTCGTCGCGGTCGGCGCCTACACCGCCGAGATGCGCGAACTCGACGCCGAGACGTTCGCGCGCGCGGGCCGGGTCTTCGCCGACGTGCCAGCGGAGGTGGCGGAGATCGGCGACGCGCTGGGCGCCGACGTCGCCGAGGACGAACTGATCCCGTTCTCGGACGTACTGGAGGGCCGGGCGGGACGCGAGTCCGACGACGAGATTGTGATCGTCGAGAGCGTCGGGACCGCGGTGCTCGACGCCGCGACCGCCGAGCACGTCTTCGAGCGAGCGACGGAGGCGGGCGTCGGCGAGGAGGTGTCGCTGTAGTCCGACCCGTACGGGGCGCCCCGTCTTTTGGCTCGCCTAAAAATCGAAGCAGCTTTATGGGATTTAGGGGAACCTAAATCGTATGTCGGAGCGATTCGAGTCCGAGGTATCGCGGCGACGGATGCTGAAAGCCGGCGGAAGCGCGGCCGTCGCGGCGGGACTGGCCGGCTGCACCGGCGGCAGCGACGGGGCCGACCCGACCGCGACGGCGTCGGGTTCCGAGACGACGACGGCCGGAGCGACCCGGTCGACCACCGACGGGGAGTCGTACTCGGTGAGGATGGAACCGATGGGCGAGGTGACCTTCGAGTCGGTCCCCGAGTCGTGGATGGCGTACTTCAGCACGTACGGCGACATGGGCATCGCGCTCGGCCAGCTCGACGGGCTCGAGGGGCTCGTCTTTACAGAGAACTGGCCGCTGGAGTTCTACGACTACCTCCCGGGCGTCGACGTCTCGTTCGACGACGTGCCCCAGCTCTACGGCGAGAGCAGTATCGACAAGGAGGTGTTCTACTCGATGGACTGCGACGTCCACCTGATGGACCCCAACTTCATCGCCCGCCTCGACGACTCGTGGGAGCCCGCCGACTTCGAGGAGGTCGCGACCAACGTCGGGCCCATCGTCGGCAACTCGATCCGGCGGCGGGGCGAGGACTGGCACGACTACCGGTACTACTCGCTGTACGAGGCCTTCGAGAAGATCGCGGCGGTGTTCCGGGAGCGCGAGCGGTACGAGGCCATCAAGTCGGTCCACGACGCGTTCGTCTCCGACGTGCGGTCCCGGCTCCCCGCGAGGGAGGGCCGCCCCGAGATCGGGCTGCTCTCGATCAACTCCGACTTCGAGAACGGGTCGTTCTACGCCTACCCCATCGGGGAGGGAAACGGGAAGAAGCAGTACCGGGACCTCGGCGTCCGGGACGCCTTCGGCCCGCACATCGACGGCGGCTACGCCGAGTGGGACTACGAGCAGTTGCTGGAGGTCGACCCCGACGTGCTGGTGTTCTCCTACGGGTTCTCGCACGCCACGGCCCAGCAGTTCGAGACCAGCATGCAGCAGATGGCCGACGACCCGATCGGGTCGCAGCTCTCGGCCGTGGAGAACGACCGGCTCTACCGCGGCGGCACCTCCTACCAGGGCCCCATCGTCAACCTGTTCCAGACCGAGATCGCGGCCAAGCAGTTCTACCCCGGGGTGTTCGGCGCGTGGGAGGGGCTCGACACCCTCGCGGACGAGAGCGAGCGGCTGTTCGACCACCGAGAAGTGGCGAACGTCGTCACCGGCGACTTCTGACCGACCGCGGGGACGGGCCCCCGGCGCTCAGTCCTCCGGCACCGGCTCGGCCTGGGCCGACGTGTCGGTCTCGTCCTCGACCGACCTGTCGGTCCCGTCCCTGTCGATGACGGTCGCCTTCCAGGTCCCGCGGGTGAACCACAGCGCGGCCGCGGCGGCGCCGACGACGTTGCCCATCGCCATGCCGATCCAGATGCCGGTCGCGCCCATGCCCGCGACGAACGAGAGGTAGTACACCGTCGGCACCCGGCCGATCCAGAGCGCGACCGCCGAGAACGCCATCGCGGTCTTGGTGTTGCCCGCGCCCCGGTAGGCGCCCAGCATCACCTGGAGCACCGCCATGAAGGTGAACTCGACCGAGCGGATCCGGAGGTAGGTCGCGCCGTGGCGGACCGTCTCGCGGGCGGCCTCGCTCCCGGTCGCCATGAACACCGAGACGATGGGCTCGGGCACCAGCGCCGCCACGATCGCGACCGCGAACATCACCGCCGCCCCGACCTTCGCGGCGATCCAGACGGCGCGCTCGGCCCGGTCGGGCTTGCCCGCCCCGAGGTTCTGGCCCACCATCGTGTTGGTCGCCCGGCCCAGCCCCATCGCCGGCAGGAACACGAGCGACGCGAGCCGGTTGCCCAGCCCGTAGGCCGAGACCACCGGCGGCGCGAACTGGACCACCATCGCGGTCAGGGTGATCATCGCCAGCGCGCTCATCGACTGCTCGAGCGTCGAGGGGACGCCGATGCGGACGATGTCCCAGATGTAGCTCGCGTCGGGGACGAGGTACGCGGTCTGGACGTCCGGCCCGGCCCGCGCGACGAACAGCACGTAGAAGCCGAGCGCGCTCGCGACGCCCCGCGAGAAGATGGTCGCCAGCGCCGCGCCCTCGATGCCCATCGCGGGCACGACCACCGACTCGATGCCGAGCGACGGGACAGGGCCGAGGCCGAAGATGAGCAGGGGGTCGAGCACCACGTTGAGCGCGACCGACACCACCATCACCCGCATCGGCGTCCGGGTGTCGCCGTACCCCCGCATCAGCGAGGTGAACACGAAGAAGCCGAACAGGAACGGGAGGCCGAGGAAGAACACCTCCATGTACTCGGCGGCGAGCGGGACGACCTGCTCGGTGGTCTCGGCCTGGCTGGGGAGCGCGCCGAGCATCGCGTCGGTGGCGACGTAGCCCAGCAGGCTCAGCCCGACCGCCAGCGCGGTGACGAACGTCAGGATCTGGCCGGCGACCTTCCCCGCCGACCCCTCGCTGTCGGCGCCGGTGTACTGGGCGACCAGGATGGAGCCGGCGGTGGTGAACCCACCCGCGATGGAGATGAGCAGGAAGATAAGCGGAAAGGCGAGGCTCATCGCACCTACGGCGTCGGCCGACAGCCGGCCGAGCCAGAACGTGTCGGCGATGTTGTAGGTGACCTGGAGCAGCTGGATGACCACGATGGGCCACGCCAGCTTGAACATCGGGCCGAGGAGCCCGCCCTCGGTGATCGTGTCGTCCGCGTGATCCATTGAGTTTCGAAATGAAATGGTCGGATTTGAAGGTTGCGAGTCGGTCGTCGGTCCGCCGGAGTCTCTCTCAGCCGACACTACTCCCGGGGCTTATAAATGGATTAACGAGGCGTGCTAACCACTGTCGCGATGGAACGGAGGAACTACTGCCTCGGGGCCGGGAGGGGTCCGAGAAGACGTGCGTCCGCCGAGCGGTCGACGCTCCGTCCGTCGGCGCGAAGCCCTCTCGACGCGCGACGCTCGACGTTCGATCCTCGATGATCACCAGCCGCGGGACAACAAAACGGCGTCTCGCTCCGGGTTACTGCTCGGCGATCCACTCCCTCGCTTCGGCCATGTCGCCCGCCAGCACGTAGGTGATGGGGAGGTCGGCCGTCTGGTCGACGAACGTCTCCATCTCTGTCCGGGATATCGCGCTGTCGGAGGTGACCGAGACGCTGTACTCGGTCCCCGCCTCGATTTCCTTGGGCATCCACTCCTCCTGGAGCCACTGCTTGTCCGCCTCGTCGTGGGCCTGGATTCCGCTCGTGTCGATGATCAGCTTCGACTCGTCGCGCTCCCTGATGAACGCGAGCAGCTCGTTGCAGCCGTCCCGGAACTCCTCGCCGGACGCGAACCGGTCCCACGTGTGGACGATCGCTCCGACGTCGTCGTCGACTTCGATGGTGTAGTTCTCCGCGTCCACGTGCACCTGTTGTGGCATAGGTCGAGCACGCGAACGCCGTCCCTTGAATGTTTCCGGCGAGTTATTAGCCCCGATAACGGGCGCTGAGATGTCAGGGTCGACGGCCGGTCTCGCGGGAGGTCGCAGGAGAAGCGGGCGGCACGGGGAGAACCGCCCGGCCTCGACTGGCCACTCAGACGTCGCCGAGCGACGAATCGAGCCGCGGGGAGACGTCCAACCGGTTGCCGAGGTCCCACGCGGTCGCGGCGTTGCTGGAGATCACCGGAACGCCCAACTCCGCCTCGAGCGGTTCCAGCGCCGCGACGGACCGGTAGTTCGTGCAGGAGACGAAGACGCCGTCGACGTCGCGGTCGTGGGGGACCGCCGACCGCACCTGGCGCTCGGCGTCGGACTCGGTCAGGTCGCCGATGGCGGTGTTGTCGACGAGTCCCCGCCCGTCGATCGAGACCACGTCGAACCCGGACTCGTCCAGGTACTCCCGCTCGAGTTCGTCGAGTTCCGACGCGTAGGGGGTGACGACGGCCAGCGTCTCGACGTCGAGGGCCTCCAGCGCCCGCGTCACGGAGAGCGCCGTCGCGACGGCCGGCGCTCCCGTCAGCGCCGACAGCCGCGACTCCAGCTCCGCGTCGAACCCCGTCCCGTGCAGGAGGCTGCCCGTGGTGCAGGCGTACGCCACGCCGTCGACGTCCGCGTGCGACAGCAGTTCGGCCGCCCGCTCGGCGCCGTCCGCCATCTCGTCGAGCCGGTCGGCCGTGACGTCCTCCAGGGGCATCCGGGCGGCGTGGACGGTGGTCTCCGGCGGCGCCATCGCGCGGAACTCGGGCTCCGCGGTCGTGTTGGACGACGGGACGACGAGGCCGAGGCGAATCATCGCTCGATCGCCTCCATCACTCGGTCACCTTCTCGTCCGCGCGGTCGCGTTCTCTCGCCTCCCGAGAACGTTCGTCCGGGTCGCCGTGGCCACCGCCGCCGGGGGTGAGGACCGTCACGGTGGTCCCGGCGCTCACGTCGACCGAGGCCTTCGAGGGGACGCGCTCGCCGTCGACGAGGTTCACGCCCGTGGCGCCGTCCTCGCCGCCGTCGACGCCGGCCGGCGCCGTGCGCCGGCGTTCGGTGAGCAGCGACACGGTCGCGTCGGTCTCGACGGTGACCGACCGCTCGAGGCCCAGGCCGCCCCGGTACTCGCCGTCGCCGCCGCTCGACTCCCTGAGCGCGTACCGCTCCACGCGGAGCGGGTACTCGGTCTCCATCGCCTCGATCGGGGTGTTGAGCGTGTTGGTCATCCCGACCTGGACCCCGTCCATGCCGTCCTTGTCGGGCCTGGCGCCGAAGCCGCCGCCGATCGTCTCGTAGTAGGTGAACCCGCCGGTGCGGTCGCCGATGATGAGGTTGTTCATCGTGCCCTGGCCGCCGGCCGGCACGCGGTCGGGGATCGCCTCGGCGAGCGCCGCGAGGGTGACGTCGGTGACCCGCTGGCTGGTCTCGACGTTCCCGCCCACCACCGCGGCGGGCGGGGTCGGGTTCAGCACCGTGCCCTCCGGCGCCGAGACGGTCACCGGTTCGTAGCAGCCGTGGTTGGGCGGGATCTCGGGGTCCGTGACCGCGCGGACGACGAAGTAGACCGCGCTCTTCGCGACCGCCAGCGGCGCGTTGAGGTTGCCGGCGACCTGCTCGGCCGTCCCCGAGAAGTCGACCGCGATCGAGGCGCCGTCGATCGTGACCGTCGCCTCGATGGGGATGTCGTCGTCCGTCACGCCGTCGCCTTCGAGCACGTCGCGGGCCCGGTACTCGCCGTCCGGGAGCGCCGCCAGTTCGGACTCGACGCGGTCGCGCGAGTAGTCGACGACGGCGTCGAAGGCGTCGAGCAGCAGCGGTCCGTGCTCGTCGAGGAGGTCGCCGAGCCGTTCCTCCGCCCGGTCGTTCGCGGCGCGCTGGGCCCGGAGGTCGGCCCGGCGCTCGTCGGGGGTCCTGACGTTGGCCAGGATCATCTCGAGCACCTCGTCGTTCCGCTCTCCGCCGTCGACGAGGCGGACGGCCGGCAGCCGCAGCCCCTCCTCGTAGACCTCCCGGGCACCCGGCGGCATGCTCCCGGGCGAGCTCCCGCCGACGTCGGCGTGGTGGGCCCGCGAGACGGCGAAGCCCACGACCTCGTCGTCGGGCGCGATGGTCGACACGAGGGTGATGTCCGGGAGGTGGGTGCCGCCCTCGAACGGGTCGTTGACGATGAACACGTCCCCGGGCTTCGGGTCCTTGTCCGTGACCGCGTCGACCGCGTCGGGCATCGCGCCCAGGTGGACGGGGATGTGTTCGGCCTGCGCGACCATCTTCCCCTCGGCGTCGAACAGCGCGGTCGAGCAGTCCTGGCGCTCCTTGATGTTCGGCGAGTACGATCCGGTGATGAGGACGTGGCCCATCTCCTCTGCGATGCTCTCCAGCTGGTTCCGGAGGATCTCCAGCGTCGCGGGGTCGATCTCGTCGTCTGTGGTACTCATGTCGGGATCAGCTCCGTCGTGCTGTTCATGTTGGCCTCAGCTCCGCAGGTCCTCATCGCGGTAGCTCCGCAGATCCTCGTCGCGACAGCTCCGCCGATATCCGTCGCGACAGCTCCGCCGATATCCGTCGCGGTCGCGTCCTCCGCGGTCACTCGTCACCCACCTCCGACACCAGCGCGCCGTCCTCGCGGACGCGGACGTCCCACGTCGGGGGGATGACGACCGTGCTCTCGTCCTGTTCGATGACAGCCGGCCCCTCGACCGTCCGCCCCGGCGGTAGCCGCTCGCGGTGGTACACGGGCGTCTCGTACACGCCGTCCTCGAACGTCGCCTCCCTGGTCCCCTTCATCGCGTCGCCGCCCGCCGCGTACTCGACGTCCGGCACCGCCCGCTCGACGGTCGCCGTGACGCGGCAGTTGACCAGGTGGACCGGTTCGTCCATCCGGTAGCCGTACGCGACCTCGTGGGCCGCCGCGAACCGCTCGGCGGCCTCGTGGGGGCCGAACGACTCGCCGACGTCGACCGACAGCTCGAAGCTCTGGCCGGCGTAGCGCAGGTCGGCGGTGCGCTCGACCGCGGCGCGGTCGGGGGCGCTGATCTCGCCGAGCACCTGCTCCTCCAGGTCGGCGTAGATACCGTCGACGTCGTCGGGGTCGACGGCGTCGAGCGATCGCTGGTAGGTCCTGACCGCGTCCTGCTTCTCGTCGGCGGCGAGCAGCCCGTACGCCGACAGGACCCCGGAGGCCCGCGGGACGACGACGCGGTCCATGTCGAGGTTGTCCGCGATCGAGACGGCGTGCATCGGTCCGGCGCCGCCGAACGCGACGAGGCCGAACTTCCGGGGGTCGAACCCGCGCTCGACCGTGACCGACCGGATGGCCCGCGTCATGTTCGCGTTGGCGACGCGGTACACGCCCCGCGCGGCCTCGACCGGGCCGTCCATGCCGGCCTCGTCGGCGAGGTCGGCGAGCGCGTCGTGGGCCGCCCGCTCGTCCAGCGACAGTTCCCCGCCGAGGCTGGTGCTGGACCCGATGTAGCCGAGGACGAGGTTGGCGTCGGTCACCGTGGGCTCGGTGCCGCCCCAGCCGTAGCACGCCGGCCCGGGGTCCGAGCCCGCCGACCGGGGGCCGATCCGGAGCGCGCCGCCGGCGTCGACCCACGCGATCGACCCGCCGCCGGCGCCGACCGTCTCGATGTCGACCAGCGGCGTCCCGATCGGCCTGTCGCTGATCGACCCGTCGGTCGTGCGCTCGACGTCGCCGTCCCGGACGAGACTCACGTCGCTCGACGTCCCGCCCATGTCGAACGTGACGAGTCCCGCATCCTGGTCGTCGGTACCGGCGCCGGCCGTGGCGCTCGCGCCGACGACCCCCGCGGCCGGCCCGGAGAGCACCGTCAGCACGGCGTTCCGTCGGACCGTGTCGGCGTCGGTGATCCCCCCGTTGGCCTGCATGATGCGGGGCTGGGGCACGCCGGCGTCGGCGGCCCGTTCGGTGAGGCCGCCGACGTACCTGTCGATCGCCGGTCGCACGTAGGCATCGACGACCGTCGTCGAGGTGCGCTCGTACTCGCGGAACTCGGCCAGGACCTCGTGGGACGCCGACACGGGGACGTCGAGCTCCTCCCGGAGCACCTCGGCGACGCGCCGCTCGTTCTCGGGGTGAGCGTACGCGTGGAGGAGCGAGACGGCGACCGCCTCGGCGCCGTCGTCGCGGATCGCGGCGGCCACCTCGCGGACCTCGTCCTCGTCGACCGGCCGTTCGATTCCCTCCGTCGTCGTCCGCTCGCTCACCTCGTAGCGGCGCCGCCGCGGCACGAGCGGCGCCGGCTTCTCCGCCCCGAGGTCGTACAGCGACGGCCTGTCCTGGCGGCCGATCTCGAGGACGTCCCGGAACCCCTCGGTCGTGACGAGGGCGGTCTTCGCGCCCGACTCCTCGAGCAGCGCGTTCACCGAGACGGTCATCGCGTGCGAGAACTCCTCGACCTCGTCGGGCGAGATGCCCGCCTCGGCGCAGGCCTTCTCGATGCCGGCCATCACGCCCTCGCTCTGATCCTCGGTGCTCGGCACCTTCGCCGTGACGAGCTCACCGTCGACCAGCAGCGTCACGTCGGTGAACGTCCCGCCGACGTCGACGCCGACGACCCGGCCGGCCATCTACAGCACCCCCGCGACGCTGAGCAGGGTTCGGACGCCGAGCCAGACCACGATGGCGGTGACGACGGCGCCGAGGGTGTTCGCGACGGTCCCGTTCGTGTACTGGCCGAGCAGCTCGTCCTGGTTCATCGCGTAGATGAGGAAGATCGCGACGATGGGGAGCAAGATTCCGTTCACGACCTGCGCGAAGACGATGATCTCGACCGGGCTCCCGCCGAGCAGGACCGACAGCACGCCGACCGTGAGGATGATGCCCCAGATGGCGCGGAACTTCGTGCTCCTGAGGTCCGACTCCCAGCCGAGCGCGCCCGCCGTCGCCCAGGCGCCGGCCAGCGGCGCCGTCGTCGCGCTCGTGAAGCCGGCGGCGAACAGGCCGATGCTGAAGAACAGCTTCGCGTACGGGCCGGCGAGCGGCTTGAGCTGCTCGGCCATGCGGCCGACGTCGCTGAGCTCGGTCCCCCTCGGGAACGCCGCCGCGGCGGTGATCATGATCGTGATCGTGATGAAGCCGCCGACGGCGATGGACAGGATGGTGTCGCTCCGCGACTGCGGCAGGTCGTCCGGGCCGGACCACCGCTCCTGGACGTTGCTCGCGTGCAGGAACAGGTTGTAGCCGACGATGGTCGTCCCGACCAGGCCGGTGATCAGGTACTCCGACCCCTCCGGGATGCCCGGAACGAACCCGGTGGCGATCGCACCCACGTCCGGGCCGATCAGAATGGCCGACGCGACGAACGAGACGGCCATGACGACGACGAGGCCCACCAGCGCCCGCTCGATCAGTTCGTATCGCCCGGTGAACAGCAGCACGCCGGCGACCAGCCCCATGACGACGCCCCACACCGTGGAGCTCACGCCGGTGATCGTCGCCAGCCCCGCGGCGCCGCCCAGGATGTTCCCGGCCTCGTACGCCGCCGTCCCGACGCCGATCGCACCCACGACGAGGAAGATGCTCACGTACTCGACGAGGGGGTTCTCGAAGCGCTCCCTGAGCGCCTCGCCCAGTCCCTCGCCCGAGACGAGTCCCAGCCGGGCCGCCATCTCCTGGAGGATGATCGTCGCGACGATCGAGAACGCGATCGTCCAGAGGAGCGCGTAGCCGAACTCCGCGCCCGTCACGCTCGCCGTCGTCACCGTACCGGGGCCGATGAACGCCGCTGCGACCATCGCACCGGGACCGACCGCCTTGAGCCGTTCGATAACGTTCATGGTTGTTTAGTTGGTATCCGTTGTCACGGTAACTCTCCGCAAGAAAAAGGGTTGTTAAGAACCGTGTGCATCGAACGCATCGGACGTATGAAAACCGGCGGGCGGCGGCTCAGTCCTCACACTCGGTCAGCAACACCTTCGACACGCTCTCCTCGATCTCCACCTCGAAGGGGAGGTCCTCGATGCTGCCCTGGATGAACCGCATCATAAACCAGCGCACCGACTCGGACGGGAACACCACCTGGTAGCTGTCCCCCTCCGTCCGTCGGACCGTCAGGAACCCGCAGAACGAGAGCCAGTCGAGGACCTCGCCCAGCGAATCGAACCGCTCGGCGTACTCCTGGGTGTGGTAGCGGGCGACCCGATCGACCGTCTCGAGGAACTCGGGGTCGCCGTCGTCCACGTGGTCCAGGAACGCGTGGAGCAGGTCGACGTCGAGCAGGACGTGTTCGCCCGTCGTCAGCATCTGGTAGTACGTCTGGAGGTCGTCGCTGTCGCTCGCCGTCGCAGAGTCGAAGTTCGCCGCGTAGAACGAGATCGCCTCGCGGATCACCTCGCTTCGACTCCCCTCCGTCCGCTCGGTGAGCTGCTCGAGCGCGGATCGCGAGTCGTCGTCGAGCGAGACTGTCACCCGGTCTGCTGGCATGGTTCGTATCTCTTCGGGGCGCACTTGTATGTCACTGTCCGGTTTCTCACCCGGCCCTCGTTCGAACCACCGCCCGCCCGGGCGGTCTGCTCCGACAGTCTCCAGTTCGACCGTTCAGAAGCCGACGGTCGGCATAGGCTTTCAGCCGATAGCCGAACGAATCGGCCGTCCGGCCGTGAGGCGGCCCAATTGGCGGGGGCGAAAATGCGGATTCAGGGTAGAGTACGTGAAAGCGGCTCCGCAGCATCGAGTAGAACGAGTAACGTTCGACTGCGCCGCGTCGACGTTCTTCAGTTCGAGAGGGCGCACACCAGTTATATGAGGGATAAATGATTACATCAGGTGTAACAGATGCGCGTCGAGATACGGCTTCCGCTCCCGGACGACCAGATATTCCGGTACGAAGCGATGGACGACATTCTCGAAATCACTGCACAGAATCCGACCGAGGAGTTCTCGAACTGCGAGCTACAGGAGCTCACCGGATTCGGCGGACCGAGCGTTTCGAAGTCGCTCTCGCTACTCGAAGCACTGGGACTGGTCGTCCGTCGGGACAGTGGTCGAAAGACCCTCTACCGAATCGAGGAGACGCGACTCCGCGAGGCCGACGACCCGTTTCTGGAGATACCGCAAGCGGAGTTCCGGAAACCGCTTCGCGCGTTCGTAGAACGTGTCACCGACGAGGTACCGTCGGTTGCGGGGGTCGTCTGCTTCGGGAGCGTAGCGCGCGGCGAGGCCGACCGGGTGAGCGACATTGACGTGTTCGTGCTAGTCGCGGACGACGACGAGTTGGTGACCGCGCGTCGGACCACTTCGGACGTGAAACGCGACCTCGAAGCCGACCCCATCGGCGGACAGCGCTACGAGTTCGAGGTGTTCGTCGAATCAACAGAGAGCGCCCGCAACCGGGGCGACGACCTCCGTCCGATTCTGAAGGAGGGGGCCGTGTTGTACGAGACCGATGCGTTAGACCGAGTGAGGCGCGACGTGTTCGGAGGGGACGCCGAATGACCTCGAACGAACTGGAGGAGGCGCTCGCCGACGCGGAGGACGCTTTTCAGCGCAAGCCAGAGAACCCGGAAGCGGATTGGAGCACGTCCCTGACTCGTCCACCCTCCAGTTACGCAAAGCGTGCCGACTCCTCGATGCCGCGGGCTTCCTCCTCGACCGCAACGGTCACTTCACGGTCATCATCGAGGCGTCGTTCGTCGCCATCGAGCGGTCGATTCAGTTCTACGTCGAGGGGAAGGGGTACGACGTCGCCGGTCAGCGACATACGGAGGTATACGACGAGGGCGTCCGTGCAGGACTGTTCTCGCAAGACGTCGCCGACCGACTCGAAGCGCTCTGGGTCGAAAACCGGTCGGAATCGTACTATCGGACTGGCATCGCCGGCGAGTATCGCGCTGAGACGGTCTTATCGCTTGCCGAAGCTCTTCACCAGGAGGTCGTCGCGCTGACGCGGACGCGGGACTGCCTCTGCGAGTAATCGGCCACCTCTTAATTTTAGTTTCCGAGGGGAGACTTGAAGGTGTAAACCTGGGTCCTATGATAGAAATGTTTTCGTACGGAATATAAAAGAAATTACGTGATGGGGCTCCCATTCTACGTTTTGATCCCTGGAACGGCTAAAATTAACCGATAGGCATGCGACGGGCGGCATGGACTCTCGTTCGATCATCGAACGAATCGGCCTTTCGGCCGCAAGGACCCCGTCTCTCCACGTCTGAAAATAGGGACTTTGGACGGGGTTAGCGTACTGAACAGAGGGCGCGTACCGATTACTCGACACGCGTCGTTAGGGAGGAGTCGAGTCCGTAGGTACAGGACCTCTGTGCCCGATGCCGCCGCAAACAAGAGGACGAGGCGAACCTGCTCCTGCTCGGTCTGAACCCCGGGCTGTCAGCTGCACAATTCTTGCGGAAATAACGGTTTACCATTACTGAGTCGATTCCGCTGCCGAATTGAACATAAGTAATTGAAACTCCGTGTCGGTGTTGTCCACTTGCGAGCATGGTTAAATTACAGGTGGCCTCCATTAAGGAGCTACACATGTCCTCAAGTACGCCGACCCTGCGAGAGGAGTGAAACAGCTTCGGATATCGCTCGCGTAGGATGATGAGTTTCTGTCGCGACGTAGTGAAAATTTACAATCCCGCAGTAGAGCTTCTACTACTGGCTCGGTTAGTTCGAATTGATTCATTTTTGGTTGTGCAAGCCGGGGATCGGTAGGGACGGCCGCTGAAAATCCCCCAACACTATTTTGCCAGATGAGAGGTGAATACCGTAAAAAGATTAGAATCTTACATTTATAACACAGTCAAACACGCTATAAGGGCACTTAGAGTGTATAAAACAGGTGATTTAGATAATCTGGTTCATCCAATCCTCTCTTTTCGTCAGATGGGTAATATAGCCAGGCAGTGCTCGGATTAAGATCGGCGACTGACACGAACGGTTCTACAATTAATTTTGTAACTCAGGCTGGGTCACACCGCCAACGGACAAGCGGTTGTAACGCGATTGCTCTCCGTTTAAAAGCGCAGCGTCCACCGCTCGGGCCGTCAATCGGCAGGATGTTTCCTCACCCACCCACACTCTAGGCAGTACTTGAGACCGTGGTCGTCTACGACCGACCCGTTACACTCCGGACATGGTGGAATTCCTTTAGACGAGGTCATCGAAGCCTACTATAATGTGCGCCGACTGGGGAGATAGAACAGTGTGGTATCGGCAATTCCTACTGGCGTCGGGGCACGCCAACGGCGTGAAGCGAAACGACTGGCACTCTCACGGTCGAAGCCTCCGAAACAAACATGCCGGTCGACAGTATTACTCGAAGTGATGCACGTTACCGTAATAGGCGGTGCCGGTTCCGTCGGTTCGACCGTCGCGTACACGCTCGCGGTCACAGTTCCGGACGTCTCGATACGCCTCGTCGACGTGGAGGGCGACGCCGCGGCCGGTCACGCGACCGACATCGAACACGCCATGAACCACGATACGACCCACGCGGCCGGTCGAGCCGTCGCAGCGGACGTCCGGGGCGGGTCGGGACCGGTGGAAATCGCTGAACCGGGGCCGGACGTCGTTGACGACACAGACTGCATCGTCGCGGTCTACAACGTCTCGCGGCCCGCCGAAGCGGTGGGGCGTGGCGGCCGGGACGCCTACTTTCAGCGGAACAAGACCGTAGCGGACGAACTCGGCGAGTGGATGGCGGACGTCGACCCGAGACCGGTCGTCGTGGTCACGAACCCGGTCGACCGCATCACCCACCGCCTGTGGCGCGCGTCCAGGTGGCCGCGGCGCTCCTTCGTGGGATACTCGCTATCCGAGACCGCTCGCGCGGCGGCCGAACTCGGTCGGCTCCGCGACGCCGACCCCGGCGACGTCCGGTGTCCGATGATGGGCGAGCATGGTGAACACGTCGTGCCAATATTCTCGAAAACCACCGTCGGGGGCAATCAGGTGTCCCTCGACGAGGAGGAGCGACAGCGGGTGGTCGACTACGTGCGTGACGTCCCGTACGAGGTCATGGAGCAGCGCGGGGCCGATGAGTCGTCACGGTGGGTGTCGGGTCGCGGAGCCGCCGCGGTCGTCCACGCCATCCTGACGGAGGGAACTGATGAGCCCGTCTGCCTGTCGGTTCCCCTTAAGGGCGAATACGGATATGAGGATGTCTGCATGAGCGTCCCAGTGACGCTGTCGGCCGGTGGTTGGGACGAGATCGAACACTGGGAGCTCTCTGATTGGGAACAGGACCGACTGAATGCTGCGTATCGACATCTTGCAGAAACAGACGCGTAACGGGGCGGAACGTCACGGTGACGCTGAGAGCCGCACCTCCGCTTCCGGGCGGCGCGACGCTGGCTACTCGTCGCGGAGCACGGCCTTGAGCATCCCCCGAATGTAGCCCGCCGTGAACGCGTTAGCGCGGTGGCCCCACTGGGAGTCGCCCTCCATCCGCGGCACGTGGTCCGGGAGTAGCGCACCGTCGAACCCGACGTCATGCAGCGCCTCAAGCACCTCCAGTTCGTCGTAGTTGCCCTCGTCGATGAACGTCTCGTTGAACGACGGCATCGTCCCCTCGACGTCTCGGAAGTGGACGAAGACGATCTCGTCACGCTCGCCGAAGTAGCGGATGACCTCCGGGATATCCTCGCCCATCTGCGAGAAGCAGCCCAGACAGAGTTTGAGTCCGTGGTTGTCACTCGGAACGAGTTCCATCGCCCGCTTGAAGTTCTCGAAGTTCCGGAACAACCGGGGAATCCCACCCATTTTCTCGATCACAGGCGGGTCAACGGGATGGAGCGCAAGTTGGACGCCAGCCTCCTCCGCGACCGGCAGCACCTCCTTGAGGAAGTACTCGTAGTTGTTCCAGAATTCCTCCTCGGAGTACTCCTCGTCCGCCTCCCCGAACGGCACCTCCGGGTCCTCGATGTCGTCGAGGTCGAACCCGGTGGCCTTCGCGTCACCGCGGATCCGCCTGGTCTTCGACGTCCGCATGGGCACCAGTCCCCGCGGGTTCCACTGATAGCCCAGAATCGGAATCTTCGCTTTCCCCATGTTCCGAATCAGTGTCTTGATGCGTTCGACCGCCTCCTCCTGACCGTCACGGCCGAACTTGATGTCGCCGTACACCGAGTACGGGAGTGAGTGGATGCCGGTGAGCCGGAGGCCGGCGTCCTCGATCTTCGTGCGGGCTTGGACGAGTTCCTCGACGCTGGGCACGTACTCACCGCCGAGCGTGAGCGCGTCCGAACGGCCCGCCTGCGTGTTGTCGATGAACTCGTCGGGCTCCTCCTCGACCGCTGAGTGATCGAGGAAGAGGTCGTTCACGCCGAGCTGCTTGATGAACCGCAGGCGACTGTCCGAGAACTCCCGCGTACGGAACCCAACCCGCATCCGTCGCTCGTCGGAGTCGCGGCTCTCGCGATCTGCGCTGGCCGTTTCTGCCATGACTCAGTAAAGCTCGACCGCCTGCATAAATTTTTCCCTGACGACGGCACGCCACGGCCAAGGCGAGAGGCGATGCCGAGACGGAGTTGCGGTTGAGCGAGAGTACGCTCGGGGCGAGCACTACGGTCCAGAAGGAAAGTACGATTGAGGTGAGCAGTGCGGTTTGAACGAAGGGCGGCAGTTCGCGGACTAGCCGGCCATCCCCTCGCCGACGCGCCCCTGGATGAGCCCGTAGAACAGGACCGGCGGGAGCACCAGCATCACGACGACCGCCATGATCTGGTTCCACTGCCGGAGTGTGTCGCCGGCGGTCAGGTAGTAAATAGCGACGGTCGCGGTGCGCTTGCCGCTATCGCTGGTGAGCAGGTACACCCAGAGGAAGTTATTCCACGCATTGAGGAACGCAAATAGTGCAGTGACCGCGACCGCAGGTGCGCTGAGCGGAAGGACAATTCGCAGGAACGCAGTCAAGTCGGTCAGACCGTCGAGTTTCGCGGCCTCCTCGATGTTCGCGGGAATGCCCTGGCGGAAGAAGCCCTGAAGCAGCCAGATGGAGAGGGGCATCACGAACACGCCCAGCCCGATGATGAGGCCGGCGTACGTGTTGACAAGATTGAGCCAATAGAACAGCTCGTAGACCGGGATGAAGATCACGATCGAGGGGAACATGACCGTGAACACCGCGGTGTAGAAGATGACCTTCCGGCCGGGGAAGTCGCGGCGTGCGAACGCGTACGCGCCGGGGATGGAGACGATGAGCGCGATCACGGTGGCGCTCAGCGAGACGAAGATGCTGTTCTTGAAGTAGGTTACGAGGTCGTAGTTGTTCCAGACCTCGACGAAACTCTGCACGGAGAATGACTCCATCCCGGGCAGGACGATGAACGGGACGTCGGTGCTGATGGCCGCGATATTGGTTAGGAACGACGTCCTGACGATCCAGAGGTACGGCAGTAGTGCCAGTACTCCGAAGACTGTGAGTCCGGCATACAATACGAATCGGTCCTTGTGGCTTGTTTCTATCATTGTGAACACCTCAGAGGTACATGTCCTCTTCTTCGCCGATGAGCGTGATGTACAGCACCGCCGCGAGGATCGAGATGGCGAGCATCACGATCCCGATGGCGTAGGCCCGCCCGAACTGGGTCCGGAGGAAAGCCACCCGGTATACCAGGATGCTCAGCAACATCGTCCGGGTGCCGGGTCCGCCGCCCGTGAGGACGAACGGTTGGGCGAACTCCGCGAAGTTCCACGCAGTCCGGATGGCCAGGATGATGACCGTCGGGATCTTGAGATGGGGCAGCGTGATGTCGAAGAACCGGCGGAGCCGGCCCGCCCCGTTCATCGCGGCTGCCTCGTACTGGGAACTGGGAATCGATTTGAGCGCCGCAGCGTAGATGATGCCTGCGTAGGCGTAGTCGTGCCAGCTCTGGGCGACGATGAGCGAGACATACGGCCAGAAATTACCCGAGAGGAACTGTATCGGTTCGAGACCGAGCAACATGAAGATCCGCGCGACGAACCCGTAGTTGGGGTTCAGGAACCACAGCCAGATGATTCCGCCGACGAGCGGTGCGCTGAAGTACGGCGCCATCAGCGTCGCGGTGGCCCACCGCTCGCGGGCACCGCGGAGCTCGTTCAACAGGAGCGCCAAGAGCATGCCGAACGAGAGCTGGAAGAACGTCGAGAGGCCGACGAACACCACCGACCACCCGAGCGCGAAGACGAACAGGTCGTTGGTCAACAACCACTGGTAGTTCTGCAACCCGACCCAGATGTTCGCCCCGCCGAGGTTGACCCGGTGGAGCGTCAGCCAGATACCCCTCGCAATCGGATAGTAGAAGAACACCGTGAAGGCGATTACCGGCAGGAGGATGAAGAGGTAGTCGGTCTTGTGTTCCATCAGCCGCTCTACAAGTGACTTCTCCTCGATGCCGTACTTGTCCCGGAAGCTCTCCGTACTACTCTCTTCGCTATGTGCCATGTGGTCTACTCTCAATTCAGGCATTTGCGACATAAAGCTTGTGTTCGGTTCCATTCACGTCACAGCCACAGCACCGAGTGGTGTGGCGCAGGCGGGGAACCAGACGGAAGAGTAGTGGCCTTGAAACGTATGATTGCGGACAGGCGGTGCCGGGCGAGGACTGGCAGTGCAGAAGTGCACGTGCGGCGGTCGATGCGGTCCGTGACTCAGAGTTCGACCTTCGATTCTTCGGGGGTCCCGTTCGTCTCGTCGTGGCCGTGGACGATGGCGGCCCCGTTGTCTTTCTCGAACACGTGGAGGTCGCTCTCGTCGAAGGTGAGGTCGATGAGCTCGCCCTCGTCAGGTTCAATCTCCGGAGAGGTGCTGACGCACGTCTCACGGTCGGCGAGATCGAGGTAGATGAAGTTGTTCGACCCGACAACCTCGACGACGTCGACCGGAGCCTCGATGGTCTTGCGGTCGGACGCGTTCGTATCGACGCGGACGTTCTCGGGCCGAATCCCGATCTGGAACTCGTCGTCGTCGGTGTTCTGTGCGATGTTCTCGCACAGCGACTCTGAGATGCCGTAGCTGAAGTGGCCTTCGCAGACGAATTCACCAGACCCGTCGTCGTTCTCCCGGAGCTCGACGTCGAAGAAGTTCATGCTCGGCGAGCCGATGAAGTCAGCGACAAACTGGTTTGTCGGCCGGTAGTAGACTTCCTTGGGTGTCCCAACCTGCTGGAGCGTGCCGTCGTTGAGGATGACGATGCGGTCGGCCATCGTCATTGCCTCCTCCTGGTCGTGGGTGACGTAGATGCTCGTAATCTCGAGCTCAGAGTGGAGTCGTGCCAGCTCGGTCCGCATATGCTTGCGGAGCTTGGCGTCGAGGTTGCTGAGCGGCTCGTCAAATAGGAACACCTCGGGCTCTTGGACGATGGCACGGCCGGTCGCGACCCGTTGCTGCTGACCGCCAGACAGGGAGTTTGGCTTCTTGTCGAGCAGGTCCTCGATGCCCATCATCTCGGCTGCCTCCTGGATGCGCCGTTCGATTTCCTCGTCGGAGAGGTCGGTACCGATCTTGAGCCCGTACCCCATGTTCCCCCGAACTGTCTTGTGCGGATAGAGCGCGTAGTCCTGGAACACCATCGCGATGTCGCGGTCCTTCGGCGAGACGTTGTTCACCGGCTCCCCCGCAAGCCGAATCTCACCGTCCGTGACGGTTTCTAATCCTGCGAGCATGCGGAGCGTGGTCGATTTCCCGCACCCCGACGGCCCGACGAAGACAACGAATTCCCCGTCTTGGATGGTCAGATCGAGTTCCTCAACTGCAACGATCGCGCCCGACTTGTCGTCGAACACCTTCGTGACGTTGTCAAAGCTAACACTTGCCATAGTCCCAATCGTGTTCGTCAATTTCAGTCCAGTGTTATAAATAGTTATCCCTTCCGCCAGTTTGTCCGAGAGCGTCGCTGCGATGTCTCGGCTGGCTATCCAGTACACATAAGGGGGCATGCAAGTATCGTAGTAGTATGCCAACCGAGAAAGACGGGGCCAGTGTCGGTACCCTCGCATCAATTTGCGATGAGGTTCGCACGACACTGGGGCCGCTCGGTGCCAATAAGCTAGTCGTCCAAGAGGACGGGACAGTCCAGACGACATCGTCTGGAAGCCTCGTCCTCGAGAAGCTCGACCTCACTAACCCGACATTCACGCTACTACAATCGGCCGCGTCGGAATTCCGGTCTCAAGAAGGTGACGGGACGGCGACGCTGGTGACGGTCCTCGGTGAGCTCCTGGCCGAGGCCGATGACCTGGCCGAACAGGGACTTCATCCGACCACCATCGCTCGGGGCTACCGCGACGCCCTGACGATCGCCACTGAGGAACTCCAGCGACGGGCCTATCCGGTCTCGGCGGTCGGGCTAGAGGCGGTCGCTCGCACGGCACTCACCGGGACACGAGACCCCGCCGTGCAGACGGATGTCGCGAAGTACATCGCCCACGCGGCGGAGACGGTTGGGCGCGAGACCACCACGGCCTCTGACCGCCAGCAGATAAAGGTCGTCTCGCGAATCGGCGGCGCCCAATCGCAGACTGAACTCGTCGGCGGCGTCGTCCTCGACGCAGGACCGGTGACCGAAACAATGCCACGAACGCTCGACGGGGCCGGTATCGCCGTCCTGTCCGCCACCGTCGACGTGCCCTCCCTGGACGTTGACTCCCAAGGGGTGCAAGTCGGTTCGTTCGAGGACCGGGTCACAATCGGGAACCAGGAACGAGAGGCATTCCACGAGCAACTCGACGCCGCCGTCGAGGCGGGGTGCGACTGCATCGTCACGGCGGGTGCGGTCAACGACCGGGTCGAACAGCTACTCGCGAACCGTGGGATACTCGCGCTTGACCACGTGGATGAAGCGGACCTGTCGCGAATTGCTCGCGCGACCGGCGCGCACGTCGTTCCGGGACTCACCGAGTTCGACGAGACGGCCCAGGGCGCGGGCGACATCCGCGTTCGACGGACCGCGGGCCGTGACATGACGGCGATCGAGTCGGACGCGGGTGACCCGGTGTTCACGGTGTTCTGTCGCGCACCCGACCCGCGATCCGTCGAGACGTTCCGGCGGTCGGTCGAGAGCGCGGTCGCTGCGACGCTTTCGGCACAGCAGTGCGGAACGGTCGTCCCCGGCGGCGGCGCCGTCGAGACCAGCGTCGCGCACGCGGTCCGGGAGTCCGCTCGGTCGGTCGACGCCCGGTCACAACTGGCGACCCAAGCCTTCGCCGACGCGCTGCTTGCGGTTCCGCGGACGCTGGCAACGAACGCCGGGATGGACGGCCACACTGCGCTCGCCCGACTCCACGTCGCACATGCCGACGGACGGGACGTGTGGGGCGTCGACGCTGCGCAGGCAGCAGTCGAGGACGTCACCGACGGCGATGCGATTGTCGAGCCGACGGCGCTCAAGCAGGCGCTTCTAAACACCGCGACCGACGCGGCAATAGAACTGGTCCGCATCGACGCGCAGGTAGCAGCGACCGACCTGAACCCGGACGACGGCCCGAACTCTAATCGAGCGGAGAAGGCCGATTCCGGCCGGTAAGGCTCCGGCGACCGATTCAGGACTGATGTTACCAAAATCACAGCGAGTTGCGAACTGCCGTATAATGTGTGAGTCTCCCAATCGCTCGTGAGCGTTACTAGTGCGTCGGCGTCTGTCGCCTGCGAGAAATGAGAGCCGTCACGGTATTTCTCCCCGTCGGCTTCAACTTGACGAGGAGTTGATGGTCTTCTGGATGACGCTGCCCATCCGCTGGGGCGCCTTGTCACGCTTGATCTGACCGGAGTACGCCTTGGCCATCGTCCCACCGATGTTGTCCCACCGGATGGTGTTCGTACCGGGGATGTCCCACTTGGCACCGGTAGTCCGGTAATTGTCGCCGTACTCCTCCAGCAGGCTAATCTGCTTGTTGAGCGGCTGGGTCCGCATGTCCTTGTACTTAGACTGCTGGATCGCTTGGAGCAGTGGCTTGTACGCCGGTACCGACTGTGCCAGCTCCGGGTCGACGTACAGCGGTAGCCCGAAGTCCTTGCTCGTGTTCCGGAACTTGGCGAGCTTGTAGGCCGCCTCCTTGACCTTCGAGGACTTGGTCACGCACAGCTGTCCCTCGAGGGTCCAGGAGTGACCGCCGTGCTGGCCCTCCTTGCCTGCCAGTTCGGGGATGCCGAACTCCTCGCCGTAGTTCGGGTCGAGCTTGGGCGCCGCGAGCGCGTACGCTTGACCGTCCCATCCGAATTTGAAGCTCGGGTCGAGCGCCTTGATGGACTTGACGCTCAGGCTGTAACCGAACGAGGCGACGTCGCCCTTGACGAATAGCGGGATGACGCCCTCGTCGCCCCGCGACGGGTGCTTCTTGGTTGAGTAGGTCGCCCCGAGGTCGATGTTGTTCTTGATCATTCCGTCCGTCCGCGGCGCGTTCCCGGGCTTGACGTGCGGGTCGTCGGTCGATCCCTTGTTCTCGACGTCAATCCACGGGTCAGTACCGCCGGTGTACGACGTACGGGCATTCCCCCAGTACGCCTCAACGTCGGACTGGACACCAGTAACTTCGTACGCGTGTGAGTCCGTATTCTTCTTTATCTTGTCGAGTGCCCGGCGCATCTGGGTCCACGTTTTCAGCTCCTTCTCCGGGTTCTGGATGCCGGCGGCGTCCCGGAAGATGTCCGAGCGCAGGCCGAAGACGGTCGTGTTCAGCCCGCCGATGCCCGCGGCCCACTGCTTGCCCTGATACTCCGTCGCCTCCTGCATGGCCGGCGTCCACTTCTCGGGCAGGTCGGGGTCGCCCTCCATGTACGAGGAGAGCTCCGCAACCTTCCCGTTCTGGAACATCTCGAGACCATAGGTCCCGGCCGACGCGAGGTCCGGCGGGTTCGTCCCCGACTGCATCGTGGTGATGTACTTCTGGTTCAGCTGATCCCACGCCAGCACGGTCATGTCGACGTTGATCTTGCTGTTCTGCTCCTCGAACGTCTTCATCCCCTTTTTGAAGTACTGTTTCAGTTTGGGGGTCTCGGCCGCCTTCCCAGACCAGTACGTGACTGTGACCGACTCCTGTTGGCCGCCGTCCCCAGCATTTGTGTCGGTATCGGCGTTGTTGGACTCGGTGTTGTCGGTGTTCTCCGTGTTTCCGTCGTCGTTAGTTCCGCCAGTACACCCGGCCAGAGAGCCGAGTGCGCCGGCACTCGCGGCGCCAGCGAGCTTCATCACGCCGCGACGGTTAATGTCCGTCGAGGCCGACTCGTCTGTACTAGCCTGCTCGGTCTCGCCCCCGGTACTACGCTCTACTTCGTCGAACGAGGATTCGTCCCCTGCGGATTTGCTACTTCTAGCCATGGTGGTGTGTTAACCCACCGGATAGTCATTTCCGACCCTAATAAAAGTTCCTACTACTAAATAGGTCTACGAAAGGTGTCCAACACAGCCGTGATCGGCTCGGCGAGAACTGGTTGGTGAGCGAGGAGACCGTAGACGGAACACAATTCAAGCCGACGAGGACCCTTCTGTTGGAGTTACTAGACGTAGAGCACCGACGCTGGGAGCCGGCGTCTCGACCGAGAAATGGATTTAAATAGCTCCTCACAATACGGGACGATATGACATACGGGCCCGACGCCATCCACGAACTCATCGCCGACTCCGGCTGGTCGTACCCAGTCGAAGTCAGCCGGCTAGAACGCGAACACGCATTCGCGAACGTCCAGGTGGACGAGCAGGGAAACTCCATCATGGTCGCGGAACTGCTCGACGACGTTGACGCGAAGCAAATCGAGAGTCGTGAGGAACTCCGGCAACTGTTCGGTCCACTCTTCGAGCGGGAGTCCGAAGCCAGGCAAGTTGGATTCCTCGGTAAGATCAAACGAGCATTTTTAGGAGAATAAAGCGATGGCGACCAAGCTCCGAGCATTCACGGCGACTTCCGGCGGGTTCCTCGTAGTCCTCTCACTCTGGGCGATATTCGAATACGGCGCGCAACGCGGAGTCGTCCCCTTTCTCAAGGTCGCTGCTCTCGGCGTCGTGGTCGCCGCATTACCGTCGTTATACGTCCGCGCGCGATTCAGGCTGTACGGGATGCTGCGCCGGCTCCGCCTCCGCCGGAAGGCGGCATCAGGACGGGTCGGCGACCCGGACGACCTGCGGTCGACGTTCGTCTCCACCGCTGTAATCCCGGAGCCCGACGACGCGTTGCGGGCGGTGCGTGACTTCGTCCGGGGAGGGGATGCGTACGACGGCGTTCAGCGGGAGGAGTTTCCTGAGGGAGACGGACTGACGGTCACCCACACTGGGTTCCACAACTCCTTCGTCCGAACGACAGATGCCGGCCGTCTGGTGGTGAACGGCACCTCGCGGAAGACCCGGCAGCTGGTGGCCGACATCGAAAGGACACTCCCGGTGTCGCTCGAGGCCACCGACACCAATCCCTTCGGCCGATCGGCGTCGATTCGGCGGATACCACGGGTACTCATCGTCCTCGCGACGGTTGTCCTGCTGGTGGTGGGCGTCACTGGCGTCGCCGGCGCCGCATACCAGTCGGACGCCTACAACTCCGCCGAGCGGGGCGTGCTCGTCGCGATCGACGTGCAGTCGGACGTCGATCCAGGAATGTCGGCGGCCGAGGCGTCAATCGCGAAGGCCGAGTTCGTCGTCGGGGTGTTAGACGAGGAGTCGGTCGAGATCGGCTGGGACTACAACACGACCAGCCGGGTCGTCGGCCACGGTCGTGACGCGGTCGCCCTTGCCGCGAACGCACGGACCTTCTTAGACCGGGGCCGGTCGACCGGCGCGTCCGACGAGACACGGGCGCGCGTGTCGGTCGTCGAGCGGAACCTCCGGGAGGCCGAGCGCGAAGTGGCCGCCGCGCTCGACCGGAAGGCCGAGAAGATTCCAGGCCCGAACCCCCGCGTCGCCCAGCTTCGAGAGCGACTCCTCGCAGGCGGCGAGGGCCGAGCGGCGACCGGCGGCTGACTCGCATCGATTCGGTCTATTCTGGCGGGCGGGGCCTGACCCGTTCGGTGGTGGACCAGTTTTATAACCGCATCCGACAAACCCCCGCACATGAATCTCAGTGATGCGGACCTCGATTTCGACGATCTCGACCGGGACGAGTGGGCGATTCGGGACGAGGAGGTGCGACGATACGTCGAGCAGACCACAAACAGCGTCGCGTCCTTGGTCCGGTCGACCATAGGCCCGAACACCCTGGAGAAGCTGGTCGAGACGCACGACCGGCAGAACGAGCCCGAGACGGTCCTAACGGGCGACGCCGACGAAATCCTCGCCGCCATTGAGCGTGGGGATGGGTTCAACGACCCTGTTGCCGCTTTCTTTGTCGACGCCGTCGACTCGATGCAGCGGGCGCTCAGCGACGGAACCGGGACCGCCGTGGTCTTGGCCGACGCCCTCGTCCGCCGGGGGTTGGACCTCATAGACGACGGCGTCCACCCGAACGTGGTCGTCACTGGTTACGCGCTCGCTGCGTCGCGCGCTGGCTCGGTGCTCGACGATCTCGTGCGGCCGTGCAAACCGACCGACCGGCGGATGCTCCGCCGAGTCGCCGCCACCTCGATGACCGCGGACATCACCGGCGAGGTGCGGGCGCGCTACGCCGACCAAGTCGCGGAGGCGGTCGCGAGCCTCGCCGAGGCGACTGACGGGGAGTGGTTGAACACCGACGACATCGACGTCCTTGCGACGACCGAGAGTGAGCCAGCCTTCCACCGCGGCGTTGTGGTCCGACGCCGACCGAATCCCCTCGAGGAGGACGAAGACGCCCACGTAGAGTTTGACTGGGAGCCTGCGTTTGAGGGGACGCTTAAAGACGCGGGGATCGTAATCATGGATGACGAAGTGTCGTTCGAGCGGACGGCGACGCCCACAGCCGAGACGCAGGTCTCGTCGCCAGGCGAACTCGAACGGGAGCGGGACGAGCGGGTCCATCACCATCGGAAGTTCGCCGAGGGTCTCGCAGACCTGGGCGTCGAGGTGCTCGTCTCGCAAGATGATGTCGAAGACTCGATGCAATCCGCGCTGACCCAGGCGGGAATCGTCGTCGTCGACCGGGCCCGATATCCGAAATCCAACGTGTACCGGCTCGCCCGTGCGACCGGGGCGACCGTCGTGTCCCACGTTGAGGACGTCACCGATGAGGTGGTCGGGACCGCCGGACAGGTCCACGAGGTCGTCCACGAGGACGAGAAGTGGACCCTCTTCGACGAGTGCGACGGCAGCGTCTTCACGCTCATCGTCCCCGTCGAACTCGACGCGTCCGCAAGTCGGCGTGAGCGACTCGTCAGCGATGCCGTCGAGGTGGCGGCGGTCGCGGCCATCGACAGGCAAATCCTGCCTGGTGCGGGGGCACCCGCCGCGGCGGTTATGCACGATCTCCGCCGGTCAACGCCCGGGTCCGGGCGCGAGCGACTCGCCGTAGAGGCGTTCGCCGACGCACTGGAAGACTTCCTGACGGTGCTCGCCCGAAACGCCGGATTAGAACCGCTCGACGCGATACCGCGTATTCGCACCGCCTTCGCCGACGGCACCCACGCGGCGGTCGGCCTCAATCTGGAGACTGGTCGGCCGCAGAATCCGTGGGACGCCGAAGTCGTTGAGCCCCGTCGAGTGTTTTCTCAGGCACTCGAGACCGCGCGGTCGATTGCCGAGCAACTCTTGACCATCGATGCGGTGCTCCACCCGGGCGTCGAGTTTTCGGGATTTGTTCCTGAGGCAGAACACGAGTAGTGGAGCGGATGCTGCCCGTCGTCGGCATTGGCGACCCCGTACTGTCCCGCATTGACGCTCGGTTCGAGGGGTGCGGGCGATAGTTTTATACCACCTCGACTGGTTTCGCATATCATGCCCCTTACAGCCACGGAAGTCCAGGAACGGCTGCGCGGCGTTGCAGTCGGACTGTTGACACCATTCGACGAGAACCGCGATATCGAGTACGCGAAAATCGAGGAGAACGCCCGCGCCATCTACGACCAGGGGATCCGAACATTCCTTGCCACCGCGAACATCAGCGAGTACCACTCGCTCTCGGCCGAGGAGCGGGTTGAGGTCGCGAAAGCGAGCGTCGACGCGCTTCCGGACGACGCGTGCGTACTTGCCGGCGTCGGCGGCTCAACGGCGGCAGCCACCGATCTCATACAAGCCTACGAACGCATCGGGGTCGACGCGATGATGATCATGCCCCCGGACCATACGTACCTCCACGAACGGGGGCTTCTCAATTACTACCGGAAACTCGATGACGCGACTGAGCAACCGCTAGTCCCCTACGTTCGCGGCTTCGACCCGTCAGTGGAGTATCTAGTGGACCTGACTGCCATCGACGGTATCGTCGGGATCAAGTACGCACTGGAGGACGGCGTGAAGCTCGGACAGGCCGTATCAGCAGGCGCCGACGATGTCGTCTGGGTAGATGGATTGGCCGAACCATTCGCCGTCTCGTTCTGGAGCGAGGGAATCGAGGGATTCTCCGCCGGTGTGAGCAACTTCAGGCCCGAAGTTGGACTCGAACTCTTCGACGCGCTCTCGGAAGAGAACTGGGAGCGCGCTCGCGAGCTCCGGAACATCTGCATGCCGTTCCAGAACTTCCGGGACGAGACCGGCACCGACAACACCATCCCAGGAGCCGTCAGCGTCGCCGCGGTCAAGAAGGGGCTTGAACTCGCGGGACTCCACGGCGGGACCGTCCGCGAGCCGATACATCCCCTCTCGGAGGCCGACGAGCGGCGCGCAGAGGAACTCTACAACCAACTTGACGACGACATCGAGCGGCTCATCAAATAGCGGTACTTCGCCAGTTCATCGATTGTGAGCGACTAAAACGGTCGTCTTCGCTACGACCCTAGTCTCTACGTTTTTGATGGTTGACGTTCCGTGTGGCAGTCCTACTATGAGGAGTCAACCGTGAAGCGATGGGATCGCAATACTCTGCTGTTCGCGCACGCGTAAATCGGCCATTCGTCTTGCTAGTCGGGTTCCTCACAATCGGCTTCTTTCGACTAGACCACGACATCTCATCGCGTTCCTGCTTCGGGAACGTTAGATGGCGGCGTTTGGAGGTGAACTCCCCTCAAAGTGCGTAACTAGCGTCATCTATTATTATGCAGATTATATTGGAGTGAAAACTTAGCTGTACTTATTCCCAAGTTCGCCTTTACCGAATTCCCGAAAATACCGGCAGTTGACGCTCATAGATGACGTTTCTCTGGTCAAATTGTTGGTGTGGGGGGAAGTTTGTGACCGATAGAAGGTAATTTTCCGATGCAGGTTATCGAACGCAGGTGGTGGGCTTTACAACACTATCGCTGTAATGGTTCGGGTGGCGGGAACCGAAACCGAGTTCGTGGGACCAAAATGGGGCACATCCAGCGGTTGCAACCACGGAACGACAGAGTGGGAATCAGAGAAGGACTGGACCCACAAGCATGTCTACGAAAACTTCGTGTTGAGTTCGATGACGTTCGCTGCCCGCTGGACTTGGTGAGAAAGATCCTCGTGGATTAGCTCGTCGGTCAGCCTGCTCGACGGGCCGGTGACGCTGACGCTGCCTAGCACCTGTGTGCCGTTCTTTACAGGGGCCGAGACGCATCGGAGTCCCTCGATGTTCTCCTCGTCGTCGATGCTGTAGCCGCGGTCGTGAATTCGGTCGAGTTCGTCGCGGAGTTCGTCGGCGCTCGTGATGGTGTTCGGGGTGAACTGCTCAAAATCGATGGACTCGATGATTCTCTCGGTCCGCTCAGCCGGCAGATAGGCGAGGATTACCTTGCCGAGCGACGTGGAGTGCATCGGTGCTCGGGTGCCGACGCGCGAGCGAGTCTCGACGGCTTGGTCGCCGGTCGCCTTGTGGAGGTAGACGACCTGACCGTGCTCCTCAATGCCGAACTGGGCGATCTCGTTGGTCTCCTCGGCTAACGTATCGACTTCGTCGCGGATGACGTCGTAGTTGCCAATTTGCTCCTTCACATGATTCGCAATGTCCAGAAACCCCAGACTCAGCCGGTAGCCGTCTTCCTCGCGGACGATCATCTTACGGTCCTCCAGTGTTCGGAGGTGGCTGTGGATGGTACTCTTGGAGTGACCGAGCTCGTCGGCCAGTTCCGTGACGCCCATGCGGCCACGCACTTGGAGGAGGTCGATGATGTTGAAGGCGATCTTCACTGACCGTATCGTTCGCCCGGGCCGTTCGTCCGTGGTGTTTGGCATATCTCTCTAATTGAGTTCCCCACCTATAACGTTGTTCCCTTGTGGGGAACCGAGACGGTCGGACGAACAGAACAGGTGGATTATCAGGATAGAGGGGTGTGAACCGCTCCAGGAACGGAGTTAGAAACGGTGACGACCGAGCGACCGGTAGTCCGGCCGCGGACCGAACCCCCAGGGGCCGCACTACAAGACAGAACGGTGGGATCAGTAGTTGTCGTAGACCGTCTTGACCGACGTGAAGAAGTCGAGACCCGCATCGCCCTGCTCGCGGTACGTGTTCGTCGACGACTGCTTGTAGCCGCCGAACGGGACGTGGAGCTCGAGCCCAGTCGTCTTCTCGTTGACCTTCGCGACGCCCGCCTCAACCTCCTCGGTGAAGGTCTCGGCCTCGGCATGGTCGCGCGTGACGATGCTGGCCGAGAGACCGAAGTCAACGTCGTTGGCGGTGGCCAGCGCGTCCTCGAAGTCACTCACTTGGATGACCGACAGCACCGGGCCGAAAATCTCCTCTTGGGCGATGCGTGCGTTGTTGTCGACGTCAGCAAACACCGTCGGTTCGACGTAGTGTCCGTCGTCGTATCGGTCACCGGTAAGTCGACTCCCGCCGGTCGTCAACCTCGCGTTGCCCTGCTTGCCGATCTCGATGTAGTCGAGTGTCGAGTCGAGTTCGTCGGCCGAGATGTGCGGACCCATATCGGGGTCGTCGAGGCCAGGACCAACGTCGAGCGACTCGGCGTACTCGGTGATCGCCTCGACGAAGTCGTCGTAAATCTGTTCATGGACGATGGCGCGAGAGCACGCGGTGCATGACTGGCCGGTCGTGCCGAACGCACCCACGCCCACGATGTCGACGGCCTCATCGACGTCCGCGCTCGGCATGACGACGGTCGGGTTCTTCCCGCCCATCTCGCACTGGACACGCTTGAGGTCCTGCGCAGCGGTCTCGGCGACCGCGGTACCGACGGCCGTGCTGCCGGTGAACGAGACACCGTCGACGTCCTCGTGGCCTGCAAGGGGCGAGCCGACGTCGCTACCCGAGCCGGTAACCATGTTCGCGACGCCGTCCGGAAGGCCGGCCGCGTCGAGGCACTCGTAGAGGATGCGCGAGACGTTCGGCGCGGCCGACGCCGGCTTATGGATGACAGTATTGCCGGCTGCGAGGGCGGGTGCGAGTTTCCAGGCCGGAATCGCGATGGGGTAGTTCCACGGCGTGATGAGTCCGACAGTGCCGAGCGGTTCGCGTCGAGTGGAGAGGTCCTTTCCCGGACCGCTCGCGGCCTTCACGACGCCGCCGAGGTCCCGCGCCTTCTCGGCGTAGTAGTAGAAGATGTCTATGGCGCGCTGGACCTCACCGCCGGCCTCCGAACGGGTCTTACCCTCTTCCTGGACTAGGGTCTCGGTGGTTTCCTCCTTACGCGCATCGAGTTCAGCGGCGGCGTCCCGGAGGATCGCGCCGCGTGACGGGCCGGGGGTGTCGCCCCACTCCTCGCGCGCAGCCACGGCGGCCTCGACCGCGCGGTCCAGGTCCGCCTCCGTGGACGCCGGGTAGCGGGCGACGACCTCCTCCGTGTTTGCTGGATTGCGGACCTCGAATGTCTCGCCTGATTTCGATTCGACCCACTCACCGTCGATGTAGTTACTAAATGCTGTGGGCATTCTTCCCACGATTCGGATTCCAGGGTTACTAATGTTTTGGTAGTCTATGACTGCACCCTTCAGGGCACTCTGACGGATGAAACAGGGATTTAGGCATATGCGACGGAATCATATCTCCGCTAATCAGATGCAGCGACCAGATAGTTACTTCCAGACATTATCTCTGTACTATATGGGTCCAGGCTTAGGAGGTGTCGTCCGACTGTCAAAAAGATGCGCAACGAACCATCTGCAGGCGACTGATAGGAAGGAGGGCGAATTACATCCTCCTAATTCTGATTCTGTATTCAGATAACAAAATCTGGAATGGCTGTATATGGAAATATATTCGCCCGATTTAGAAACATTTTATACGAAGCGGATTGCATACCTCGTACATGAGCGAACAACAGGAGTTGGAATCGGGCGACGTGTCCGTATCGATGGAGATTACCGGATCATATGATAACGTTTTGGCCAAATTGAACCGTGGTCAAGAAAGCCCCGACGTCCTCGAACCCTTCATCCAGGACGTCGAGTCGGTCCTTACTACCATCGAGCGAATGGAAGAGGGAACTCGTAGCTCGGTTGCGAGGAACTTACCGGATGGAATGACTGTAGATTACGACGCTGAGGAAGTTGTTGACCTCTTGCAAGTCCTGAAACGCTACGATCTCGTCGTTCTGGAGGGGAATACCTGGAAAGTAAGCCCAAAATACGAGGGATAGATCTAAACAGCAACGACATAGCTTTGACGTGGAAAACCGCACCGTTCCGACAGAGTCTCAAGGGTATGGATGACCCGCTCCGTCGCCGCTGGTCATGCCTCCTCGAATCCTTTCGTTCCCGCCAAGGGGTTCCCTGACGACCTCCTCGACAAACCGACCGAGATCAAAGACACAGATGGCAAAGACGATACGTAGCGATGACCGCATGGTTGACCGAGCCTCGGCCATGTCCGTAGGTGGGTCCCCGTCCCGCGTTCCGAAGTTCGAAGTGCGACTGCCGGTCGGTACCTCGGAAACCCACAGTAGGCGGTTGACAACTGCCGTCAACTTGGCGACGATTCGGTCGTGGTGGGAAGTGATATTGATACTGAAGATTCCGAGGCCGTCACTGACGATTCGCCTCGTTCGAAATCGTTCGACGCTCGAACGAAAGAAAACGGATTTCGTGTGCGGTTCCGAGTAACCCGACGCTGTCTTGCGAATACGAACTATTCAAACGCCGACGGGCGGCATGGGATT
Source organism: Halorussus sp. AFM4 (assembly GCF_051194995.1). NCBI lineage: Archaea > Methanobacteriati > Methanobacteriota > Halobacteria > Halobacteriales > Haladaptataceae > Halorussus > Halorussus sp. AFM4. The sequence continues at coordinate 529,297 of NZ_JBNTJT010000004.1, forward strand.
TGGACCCGGGGCCGGACGGTCCCGCTCGTTCGCTTCGCTCACTGCGCGGGCTGCGACCGGCAGGGGTTCAAATCCATTTGCGAACGCGTTCTCCTGCTCCCGGAGGAAGCGAGCAGACGAACTGCTCGCAGTTGTAGTCGCAGGAGAAAGCGGGCGGCATGGGATTTGAACCCATGACCTCTTGGTCCGGAACCAAGCGTTCTGTCCGCTGAACTAGCCGCCCTCACTCGGAATTGCGCTGCCGGGGGCTTAACCGTTTTGAAAGTCGCGTCAGTCCTCGGGCACCGCGGGCTCGGCGTCGACCGCCGCGCCGCCGCGCTCGCGGTCGATCACGGTCGCCTTCCAGGTCCCCCGGGTGAACCACAGGCCGGCCGCGACGGCGCCGACGACGTGGCCGAGCGCGACGCCGATCCAGACGCCGGTCGGGCCGAGCGACGTCTCGAACGCGAGCAGGTAGACCGCGGGCACGCGGACGAGCCACAACGTGATCATCGAGAACGCCATCGCGGTCTTGGTGTTGCCCGCGCCCCGGTAGGCGCCGACCAGCACGTGGAAGACGCCGATGAACGCGAACTCGACCGTCCGGATGCGGAGGTACTCGGCGGCGTACGCCACCGTCCTGGCCGCCCGCTCGGACTCGGTCGCCATGAACACCGAGACGACGGGCTCGGGCACCAGCGCCGCCGCGATCGCCAGCGCGAACATCACCGCCGCGCCGGCGCCGGCCGCGAGCCGGACGGCGCGCTCGGCCCGGTCGGGCTTGCCCGCCCCGAGGTTCTGGCCCACCATCGTGTTGGTCGCCTTGCCGAGCCCGACCGCCGGGAGGAAGACCAGCGAGATGAGCCGGTTGCCAAGCCCGTAGGCCGCGATGACCGCCGGCTCGAACGTCACGATCATCACGGTCAGCGTCAGCATCGCGAGCGAGCCGGCCGACTCCTCCAGCGCCGCCGGCACCCCGATGCGGACCAGCTCGGAGACGTAGCCCAGCTCCGGCGCGAGGTGGCCGAGCTCGACGTCCGGGCCGGCGTCCGTGAAGAACAGCACGTACGCGCCGACGACCCCGCCGAGCGCACGCGCGACGACCGTGGCGACGGCCGCGCCCTCGATGCCCATCGCGGGGATCAGCGTCGACTCGATGCCGAGCGACGGGACGGGGCCGAGGCCGAAGATGAGCAGGGGGTCGAGCACCACGTTGAGCGCGACCGACACCACCATCACCCGCATCGGCGTCCGGGTGTCGCCGTACCCCCGCATCAGCGCCGAGAACGCCATGAACCCGAACATGAAGGGCAGTCCCAGGAAGAACACCTCCATGTATCGGGCCGCGAGCGGGACGACCGAGTCGGCGGTGGCCGCGCTACTGGGGTACAGCGCGAGCATCGGATCGGCCCCGAAGTGGCCGACCAGGCTCAGCGCGACGCCCACGACGGTCACGAACCCCAGCGTCTGGCCCGCGACCTTCCCCGCCGACCCGTCGCTGTCGGCGCCCATGTACTGGGCGACCAGGGTGCTCCCGGCGACGTTGAACCCGCCGCCGAACGCGATCAGGAAGAAGATGATCGGGTAGGCCAGACTGAGCGCGCCGACCGCGGCCGCCGAGTGGCGGCCCAGCCAGAACGCGTCGGCGACGTTGTATGCGACCTGCAGCAGTTGCGTGACCACGATGGGCCACGCGAGGTCGAAGAGCGGACGCGCCAGTCCGCCCGTCGTGATGCCGTCGGAGCGCGTCGATGCCACTGTTCACCGTCACGACTCCTTGGGATTTCAATGCTTCGGGTTGAAATTGTGTCTCGAATCGGAGGAAAGATATCGGCCGTTCCGGCGGCGATTCGCCGCGCCGTCAGGGCGTCTCGTTCGTCTCGAGCGCGAAGTCGTCGGTCGGGTACGCGGTGCAGGTGAGCACGTACCCCTTCTCGACCTCGTCCTCGCCGAGCGTCTCGTTGTTGCTGTGGCGGACGTAGTCGTGGGCGTCGCCGTCCTGGACCTTGCCGCCGCACGAGAGGCACTGGCCCTGCCGGCAGGCGTAGGGGAGGTCCCAGCCCTCGTCCTCGCCGGCTTCGAGCAGGTTCTCGTTGTTGGCGACCTCGATGGTCTCGCCCTCGTTGACGTACTCGATCTCGAAGTACTCCACCTCGTCGTCGGGGATGGAGGCGGGGTCGAACCCTTCCTCTTCCTCCTCGTCGCCCTGGAGTTCGCCCTCGGCGCCGCCGCCGCCGACCGCGACCGCGCCGCCACCGCCGCCGATGGAGCGGTTCATCGGCTCGGGGAAGTCGGTCTCCGGCACGGTCTCGGCCCGGCGTTCGAGCACCTCTTGGGAGATATCGTCGGGGATTCGCCACTCGGTGCCCTCCGAGTAGTGGAGCGCCACTACGACGAGGACGAGCGTGAGCCCGAGTCCCAGACCCAGTGCGTCTACCATGCGCGGGACTACGGAAGGGTGGTTTAACAGCATTGTGATTGGCGTCCGACCGGCGTACAGGCTTTTGGGGTCGCCGCGCGACCGACGAGTATGGACAACCCCGACGACATCGACACTATCGAGATCGTCGTCTACGACGGCTTCGACGAACTCGATGCAATCGGTCCGTACGAGGTGTTTCGCAACGCCGCCGATTTCGACCGGGACGTCTCGGTCGACCTCGTGACGCTCGACCCTCGGGAGCGCGTCACGGCGAGCCACGGCCTCGCGGTCGAACCCGACGGGACGCTGGGCGAGGACCCGGACCTCGTCGTGGTGCCGGGCGGCGGCTGGAACGACTCCGGCGGTGGGAGCGACGACCGGCCGCCGGCGGGCGCGCGTGCCGAGGCCGAGCGCGGCGACCTGCCGGCGGCGCTCCGCGAGCGCGCCGACCGGGGGAGCGCGATGGCCGCGGTCTGCACCGGCGGGATGCTGCTGGCCGAGGCGGGGCTGCTCGACGGCCGGCCCGCGGTCACCCACGCCGGCGCGCTCGTCGACCTCCGGGCGACCGGGGCGCAGGTCGTCGACGCCCGCGTCGTCGACGCCGCCGGACGCGGTCCGGCGAGCAGTGAGACGCGGTCTCGCGACGAGGTCGACGTGCTCACGGCGGGCGGCGTCACCTCGGGGCTCGACCTCGCGTTCCACGTCGTCGAGCAGGTCTGGGACGGGGCCGTCGCCGACAGGGTCGCCACCGAGATGGAGTACGACCGGCGCGCGGACGTGCACGTGGCCGATGACACCTAATACCGGACGATTCTGATACCGGTCTCTTCCGCCACCGGTCCGTTTTGGTCTGCCTAAAAATCGAAGCCCTTAACACGGATTAGGCAGACCTAAAAACTAATGTCAGACGACGAGACGCCCCAGACGACGCGTCGCAAGTACCTCACCGTCGGCGGTGCGCTGGCCGCCTCCGGGCTCATCGCCGGGTGCACCGGCGGGACCGGGAGCCGGGAGACGACGACGGCCGGCGAGACGACGACCGACGAGACGACCACGGCAGGCGAGACGACGACCGGCGAGCAGGAGACGACCGCGGCCGGCGAGTCCTACACCGTCTCGATGCCGCCCGTCGGCGAGGTGACGTTCGACGGCGTCCCCGAGACCTGGGTCGCGAACAACGGGAGCTGGGCCGACATGGGCGTCGCGCTGGGCGTCGAGCCGCCGAAGGGCGTCTGGCTCACGAGCCGGTACCACACCCAGTACTACGACGCCATCGACGGCGTCTCGGTCGACAAGAGCGACATGGTGAGCCTCTATCAGGACGGCGTCAGCAAGGAGCTGTTCTACGAGCTCGGCGGCGACGTCCACGTCATCGACCCCAACTTCCTGATGAACCGGTTCAAGGGCTGGGAGCAGCAGGACGTCGACGAGGTCGAGCAGAACATCGGCCCGTTCTTCGGCAACAGCATCTTCTCGACCGGCTACAAGTGGCACGAGGGCTACCCGTACCTCTCGCTGTACGAGGCGTTCGGGAAGCTCGCGCAGGTGTTCCAGCGGACCGACCGCTACGAGGCGTTCTCCGCGCTCCACGACGAGTTCCAGACGAAAGTGAGCGACGTCGTCCCGTCCTCGAAGTCCGAGCGCCCGCAGGTCGCCATCATGTGGGCCAGCGGTAACGAGCCCGAGTCGTTCTCGCCGTACCTCATCGGCGAGGGGACCAGCTTCAAGCAGTGGCGCGACCTGCAGGTCCGCGACGCGTTCGCCGAGACGGACGTCAAGGACTTCCACAGCACCCGGGGCGAGATCGACTACGAGACCCTGCTGAAGATCGACCCCGACGTCCTGCTGCTCCGCGGCCACGAGAGCCAGACCGCCAAGGAGTTCCAGAACACCGTGGTCTCGTTCATGAAGAACCACGACGTCGCCAGCAGCCTGACGGCCGTGAAGAACGGCGACGTCTACCGGGGCGGGCCCCTCTACCAGGGTCCCATCACGAACCTCGTGCTGACCGAGCGCGCCGCCAAGCAGGTGTACGGCGTCGACGAGAAACTCTTCGACCGCCAGCGCGTCGCCGACATCGTCAACGGCAACTTCTGACCCGCGGGCCGGCCCGCTGCGCCCTCGGCCCTTCGATAGCTCACGGTCGTCCGCAGGCCGTCCGGACGTTCTCTCGGGTTCCTCGCCGACTGTTCTCGGTCCGAATCGACGCCATAAGTTACGCGTAGCTATGATACATCTTATCTCAGTAATTATATATCCTCGCTGCGCGTCTATCAGCGCAGGAGTTCTTCTCCGCACCCATCATGACAGCCACCACCAGCACACCAGAAACCAGCAACACCTTCACGAGCACCGTCGGCGGCTACACCGTCCGCGGCCGCGCCCACAGCCTCAGCGCCTGGTTCGTCCTCTCGCTCCGGCTCATGATGGGCTACGCCTTCGCCTACTCCGGGTTCACCAAGATCGTCGCGGCCGAACCGTTCGCGGCCGGCGGCTACCTCGCCAACGTCGCGGCGACCAACGGCAACCCCCTCGCAGACTTGTTCGCGTGGATGGGCAGCACGCCGTGGTTCGTCGAGTTCGCGAACGTCGCGGTCCCGTGGGGCGAGCTGTTCATCGGCCTCGGCCTGCTCGTCGGCGCGTTCACCCGCCTGGCGGCGTTCTTCGGCGCGCCCGTGATGCTCCTGTTTTACTTCGGGAACTGGGACGTCGCCCACGGCGTCATCAACGGCGACTTCGCGTACATGCTCGTCTTCCTCGCCGTGGCGGCGTTCGGCGCCGGCCGCATCCTCGGTCTCGACGCCTACATCGAGCAGTACGAGGTTGACGGTCGACCCCTCGTCGAGAAGTACCCTGCGCTGGAGTACATTCTCGGATAGAGTATCGAATTTCTGAACCCCGTGTGGCGTGTAACCGCTACGAATGGCTTTTATCTCGGACAATATCGCATGACCGTGATTACGCAGCTTTCAGTTGCTCCCACTTGATTATCCTGTAGATGAAAACACCGTAAAGGATGAAGAAGGATGCAAGTGATATAACCGCGATTAATGTAAGGTGTGGTTTGAGGCTCATATCTAGTAACCCGACTGAAGCGCAGAATCCCGTTACAGTAAGAGCAATGATCATCGCAACTACTAACCGAAGCCGTCTGTGTAGTTTTCTTTCAGGAATCGAATTTTCTGCACCTCTAAGGTAGAATTTGAATGTGAGGAATACGACTGGAAGGAGTAATCCTGTCACCTGGAGCAGAGCGAGGACAATCTGATCTAATTCTTGGAAATCAGCCATTTCAACTCAAGAGAAATCTCAGAAAAGCGTATTAAAGGTTATTCTAAAGCAGCTCTATACTATGGCTGCTTTCTCGAACAGCAGAATTTGTCTGAGGTGTCTTTCTAGTGTTATATAATTACTTCCCTCTCAAATCTAAGCCCGATGTATTGACACACCCAACTACTCCTCGCGCCGCGCGACCTCGTGCCGGCCGAACCCGTACCGCAGCCGGTTGGCCAGCCGGCGGGAGAACCGGCCGTCCTCGCGGGCCCGCGAGCCGAACCGCTCGCCGAGCGCCTGGTAGATGAGCGGGACCGGCACCTCGCGCTCGAGCGCCTCCTGGACGGTCCAGGTGCCGGTCGAGCCGCCGGCGATGTAGTCGTCGACGTCGCCGAGGTCGGTGCCCTCCTCGCGGAACGCCTCCTCGCAGAGTTCGAGCAGCCACGACCGGATGACCGCGCCGTTGTTCCACGTCCGGGCCACCTTCTCGAGGTCGAGGTCGTACCGGCCCGCCGCGAGCAGCTCGAACCCCTCGCCGTAGGCCTGCATCAGCGCGTACTCGACGCCGTTGTGGACCATCTTGACGTAGTGGCCCGACCCCGCGGGGCCCATCCGGTCGTGGCCCATCGGGCCGGTCGCCACCGCGTCGAAGACGGGCGTCAGCTCCTCGTAGGCCCACTCGGGTCCGCCGACCATCAGCGAGAAGCCGAGTTCGGCGCCGGCCGGCCCGCCGGAGGTGCCGCAGTCGAGGTACGCCGCCGGGGTCGACTCGGCACGGCGCACCGAGTCCTCGAAGTGGGAGTTGCCGCCGTCGACGACGATATCCTCGTCGGTCAGGTGGGGTTCGAGGTCGTCGAGCGCGGCGTCGACCGGCTCGCCGGCGGGCACCATCAGCCAGATGCGCTTCTCGTCGCCCAGTCGCTCGGCGAGGTCGACCACCGAGTCGGCGGGGGTCGCGCCCGCCTCGGCCGCCGACGCGACCGCCTCCTCGTCGAGGTCGAAGGCCACGACGTCGTGGCCCGCGTCGAGCACTCGGTCCACGACGATGCGGCCCATCCGGCCCAGTCCGATGACGCCCAGTTGCATGAGAGAGGGTGCGGGGAGCCGGCAGGTAGGGGTTGCGGTTCGTCCCGGGTGCGCCCCGCCGCGGGGCCGGAACGTCCGCCGGGGAGACGGGAACCTTTATCAGTACCCGTCCGTTCCTTCCTCCTATGAGGCTGACTGCGTCGGTAGTACGTTGAACTGTCCAGCGCAGCGGCGCGTCTTTCTCACAGGACCGATCTCCCGACAGAGTCAGCTGTAACTACACCATGACGGACGTTCCCGACAGCTACGACCCGGAGCGAGTCGAACCGAAGTGGCAGGAGGAGTGGCAGGGCTCCGAGATCTACCACCCCGAGGGCGAGCCCGACTACGTCATCGACACCCCGCCGCCGTACCCCACGGGCAAGCTCCACCTCGGCCACGCGCTGGGCTGGAGCTACATGGACTTCGCCGCCCGGTTCCACCGCCTGATCGGCGACGAGGTGCTGTTCCCGCAGGGGTGGGACTGCCACGGGCTCCCGACCGAGGTGAAGGTCGAGGAGGAGCACGACATCCACCGCACCGAGGTCTCCCGCGAGGAGTTCCGCGACCTCTGCGTCGACCTCTCGGAGCGGCGCATCGACAGCATGAAGGAGACGATGCGGTCGCTCGGGTTCTCCCAGGACTGGGAGGCCGAGTACCGCACGATGGACGCCGACTACTGGGAGAAGACCCAGCGGTCGTTCGTCGAGATGGCCCGCGGCGGTGAGGGAAGCGACGCTTCGCGAGCCTCGTCGGACGGAACGTCCGACGGTGACGAGGACGAGAGCTACGTCTACCGCGACGAGCACCCCGTCAACTGGTGTCCGCGCTGCGAGACCGCCATCGCGGACGCCGAGGTCGAGAACATCGACCGCGAGGGGACGCTGCACTACATCACGTTCCCGGGCGTCGACAACGACGACATCGAAATTGCGACCACGCGGCCCGAGCTGCTGGCGGCCTGCGTCGGCATGGCGGTCGACCCCGACGACGAGCGCTACGCCGACCGGGTCGGCGAGACGTTCGAGGTGCCGCTGTTCGGCCAGGAGGTCGAGCTGGTCGCCGACGACGACGTCGACGGCGACTTCGGGACCGGCGCGGTGATGATCTGCACCTTCGGCGACAAGCAGGACGTCGACTGGTGGGCCGAGCACGACCTCGACCTCCGGTCGGTGTTCACCGAGGACGGCCGGCTCAACCAGCTCGCCGGCGAGTACGAGGGGCTGACCATCCAGGAGGCCAAGGGCGTCATCGCCGACGACCTCGAGGAGGAGGGGTACCTGAACGACACCGAGCCCACCGACCAGTCGGTCGGCGCCTGCTGGCGCTGCGACACCCCCATCGAGATCCTGAGCAAGGAGCAGTGGTTCGTCGAGGTCCGCCGGGACGAGATTCTGGAGAAGGCCCGGGAGGTCGAGTGGATCCCCGAGCACATGTACGACCGGCTGGAGGACTGGACCGAGGGGATGGAGTGGGACTGGGTCATCTCCCGCCAGCGCGTGTTCGCCACGCCCATCCCGGCCTGGTTCTGCGGCAGCGACGACTGCGAGCACGTCCACGTCGCCGACGTCGACGAGCTCCCGCTGGACCCGACCGAGACCGACCCCCAGATCGGCGAGTGCCCCGAGTGCGGCGGCACCGACTGGGAGGGCGAGACCGACGTGATGGACACCTGGATGGACTCGTCGATCTCGCCGATGCACGTCCAGGGCTGGCCCGACGAGGAGTTCGCGCCGACGACGCTCCGCCAGCAGGGCCACGACATCATCCGGACGTGGGCGTTCTACACCCTGCTGCGCGTCACCGCCCTGGAGGACGAGATCCCCTGGGAGCAGGCGCTGGTCAACGGCATGGTGTTCGGCGAGGACGGCCACAAGATGAGCAAGTCCCGGGGCAACGCGGTCGGCCCCGAGGAGGCCATCGAGGAGTACAGCGCCGACTCGGTCCGCCAGGCGCTCGCGCTGGGCGGCCAGCCCGGCAGCGACATCCAGTTCCAGTGGAAGGAGGTCACCTCCGCCTCGCGGTTCCTCACCAAGTTCTGGAACATCTTCCAGTTCTCGGTCGAGCACTTCGACGGGGACACCCCGGAGATCGACGCGCCGGCGTACCGCGACGCCGACAAGTGGATCCTCTCGAAGCTCTCCCGGACCGTCGACGCGGTCGAGGCCGACATGCGCGAGTACCGGTTCGACTCGGCGCTTCGCACCCTCCGGCAGTTCGTCTGGGAGGACCTGGCCGACGACTACCTCGAGCTGGTGAAGGGCCGGCTCTACGAGGGCCGGCCCGGCGAGCGCAACGCCGCGCGCCACGCCCTCTACACCGCGGTCTCGGCGTCGGTCCGGATGCTCGCGCCGTTCTCGCCCCACTTCGCCGACGAGGTGTACAGCTACCTCCCCGGCACCGACGGGAGCGTCCACGCCGCCGACTGGCCCGACGTCGCCTTCGACGGCGACGAGGAGGCCGAGCGCAAGGGCGAGCTCATCGCGGAGGTCGCCAGCGAGATCCGGGCCTGGAAGTCCGACGCCGGGATGGCGCTCAACGCCGACCTCGACCGCGTCGAGGTGTACTCCGAGCGGGGCCGCGGCTGGGACACCTACGACCTGAGCGAGGCGGTCAACGCGCCGGTCTACCCCGAGGAGGGCCGGCCCAACGTCGAGCTCGTCCCGGTCGGCGTCGACCCCGACCACAGCCAGATCGGCCCGCAGTTCCGCGACAAGGCCGGTCAGGTCATCGCCGCGCTGGAGGCGGCCGACTTCAACACGCTCAAGAACCAGAAGGAGATCGAGGGCGAGATCACCCTCGAGGTCGACGGCGAGGAGGTCACCGTCGACGGCGACGCCGTCGAGATCGAGGAGGAGTACCGCGCCGAGAGCGGCGAGGAGGTCGAGGTGCTGGAGACCGAGAACGCGACGGTGCTGGTGTTCCCCTGAGACGATCGGTGCGACGCTGATTTCGGGCACTCTCTTTCATCCTGCTCGACTGCATCCGTAACCAGTTCTGCGGACGCTTCGAAAGCCCCCGCCCGGTCGCTACGAACGGGAGTCATTGTGAGAACTGGCGTTGACGGAATCGCGAACAGGTTCCGAAAGCTCCGCCCGGTCGCTTCCCACAACAACTAGAACCGGAACCAAGACCGTCTCGAAAGCCTCCGGCCGGTCGCGGTCGCTCAACGACATATCCTCGGCTCGCTTCGCTCGCCTCGGATAGGGGTCGCTGAGACCACCACGCCCTTCGGGCGCGACCGGCCGGCCTCTTTCATCCACCCCCAGCACAGCGACCGCGAGCCACGCCCTCCCCGACCGATTGCGGTCCTCGATCACTGCGTGCCCTGCGGTCCGCATCCCTCGCACGCCTGGCGGACCACAGGGGTCCGCCAGCGCGCGCCGGTCCGGAACCGTCGCAATTTTCACCGCGACGCGCTACCAGAGTAGCATGGACCAGCGAATCCACGAGCACGCCGCGGTGCTCGTCGACTGGAGCGCCCGGATCGAGGCCGGCGACGACGTGGTGCTGCGCGTCGACGAGGGCGCCCACGACCTCGCGGTCGCCGTGGCCGAGAAGTTGGGCGAGCGCGGCGCAAACTACCTCGCGACCTACGCCTCCGACGAGGTGGAGGCGGCGTTCGTCGGGGCCCGCGAGGGAGAGTTCGAGCAGGACCCCGGCTTCGAGGTGGCGATGCTCGAGCGCGCCGACGCGGTGCTGTCGCTCCGCGGACAGACCAACACCGCCGCGAAGGCCGCCGCGCCCGGCGAGCGCCGGTCGGCCTACAAGAAGTCCCGGACCCGCATCAAGGAGCTCCGGATGGACACCGACTGGGTCTCGACGCTCCACCCGACCCGGGCCCACGCCCAGGACGCCGGCATGGGCTACGAGGAGTACCGGGACTTCGTCTACGACGCCGTCCTGCGCGACTGGGAGAGCCTCGCCGACGAGATGGCCCGGATGAAGGAGCTGCTTGACGCCGGCAGCGAGGTCCGCCTCGTCAAGGAGGACACCGACCTCGCGATGTCCATCGAGAACAGGACGGCGGTCAACAGCGCGGCGTCGGTCGCCTACGACAGCCACAACCTCCCGAGCGGCGAGGTGTTCACCGCGCCCTACGACCCCGAGGGCGAGGTGTACTTCGACGTGCCGATGACCCACGACGGCGCCCGCATCCGGGACGTCCGGCTGGCCTTCGAGGACGGCGAGGTCGTCGACTGGTCGGCCGAGGTCGGCGAGCACGCGCTCGACGACATCTTCGCCACCGACGAGGGCGCCCGCCGCCTGGGCGAGCTCGGCATCGGGATGAACCGCGGCATCGACCGCTTCACGGACAACATCCTCTTCGACGAGAAGATGGGCGACACGGTCCACCTCGCGGTCGGCCGGGCCTACGGCGACTGCCTGCCCGAGGGCCAGCAGGGCAACCAGAGCGCGGTCCACGTCGACATGATCACCGACGTGAGCGAGGACTCGCGGCTGGAGATCGACGGCGAAGTGGTCCAGCGCAACGGCCGGTTCCGGTGGGAGGACGGCTTCGAGGGCTGATTCTCAGACCGTCGCCCCGTCGGCCAGGTCGGCGAGGCGGTCGATGCGCTTCTCGACCGGCGGATGGGTCGCGACCGCCCGCTCCCAGAGGCCGACCAGCGACGGGCCGGCCGAGTCGGTCCGGTACTCCTCGTCGGTGACGCTCGGCGGGCGGACGATGGAGAACGCGGCGACCGGCGACCCGGCCCGCACGTCCTCGGTCGGGGCGGTCCGCGCCCGGTCGGAGAGCGTTTCGAGCGCCGACGCGAGCGCGCCGGGGTTCCCGGTCGCCGCGACCGCGGCGGCGTCGGCGGCGTACTCGCGCTGGCGGGCGAACACCGAGACGAGGGGTCGGCCGAGCGCGTAGAAGAACCCGCCGACGATGTCGTAGATCGTGACGTTCACCGGTCGGTACTGCCCCGGCGGCTCGACGCCGGGGTCGTAGGTCAGCACGGCGTGGGCGACCGCCGACGGCGTCGAGACCAGGGTGCAGACCGCGGCGTCCCGGTTGGCGACGTGCGCGATTTCGTGGGCGACCACCGCGTCGAGCTCCGGCCCGTCGAGCGCCGCGAGCACCGCCGTCGAGACGACTAGCGTCGTCCGGCGCGGCGACAGCCCCGACACCGAGACGTGGGGCGCGTCGGTCTCGGCCACCCGGACCGTCGGCGTCGGGACGTCGAAGCGGCTCGCGAACCGCCGGACGCGGGGAGCGAGCCGCTCCCGCTCGGCGCCGGTCGGCTCGCGGGCGTCGAACCGCCGGGGCACCAGCGAGTCCGCGCGCCGGAGCTCCCGGACCGAGAGCGCGAGGAAGCCGACGGCGCCGAGCGCGGCGCCGACCCGCAGGCTGACCGCCCAGGGGTTCGCGACGTCCGCCGCCGGTCGCGCGACGAACGTCGCGACCAGCAGCACTCCCGCGACCACGGCGACGCAGAGCAGGCCGACGCTCACCGCCAGCAGGCCGAGCACCGCGACGAGCATCCGGAGGTGGAGGGCGAGCCGCCGCATTGCTGTCGGACCGTTGCGGAAGAGCCGCCGTAAAGGTTCGTCTCTCACTCCCCGCGGAGGGTGAACCCCACCGCGGCGGCAGCACAGACCGGCGCGGCGGCGAGCGCGACCGGGTTCGAGTCGCCCCCGAACCGCCACCCGAAGGCGAGGTAGCCGACGGCGCCGACGGCGGCGGCGACGACGCCCGGCAGCGTGGCGGACTTCGACCGGTTTCGACCGTCCATACGCCGCCTTCGGTTGGCCGCATTCAGTTGGGTTCCTGAAAAGTTTACGGTTCGATACCGGCGCTCCCATGCCTGTTTACTGTCCCGCGCGCCAACGCTCCGGCGTGGACAGAGACGCCATCCTGGTCGGCGCGGGCGCCGACGCCGGCCTCGCCGCGCTCGCCGCGGCCGTGGAGCTCCCCGAGGGAGTGCGCTGGCCCGCCTTCGCCGTCGTCCTGGCTGGCGGGTTCGTCGGCGGCTACCTCGCCGGCCGGCTCGCCGAGGGGCCGTGGCGGCGCCGAGTGAACCACGGCCTGCTCGCGGGCCTCCTGGGCGGCGCGGCGCTCGCGGTCGCGGTCCGGTGGTCGTTCGAACCGGGCGCGCCGTCGGGCGCGCTGTGGCCCGCCAACTACGTCCTGGCGACCGGCGCGCGCTGGCTCCCGCCGGGGGTCGCCGCGCGCTACGACGCCCTCATCGGGACGCTGGCGGCGCTCCCGTACGGAGTCCTGTACGCGGCCGAAGGGGCGCTCGCGGCCGGCGCCGCGCCGGGCGGCGAGCCCGACGCCCCGGCGGTCCGGGAGTGACTACGGCTCCCACCAGTCGCTCCGGCGCTCGTCGTAGGTCGCGTCCCGGAGCGGCGCGGGCCACTCCGCGTCCGCCTGGAAGCCGAAGCCGTAGCCCAGCCAGTAGCCGACGTGCCAGCCGATTGCCTCGGTGCCGACCCCGCCCACCGTGATCCGGAGGCTCCGGTAGCGTTCGAGCGCGCCGTCGCCGTCCGGGTCGACGCCCCGGACCCGACCGCACGACCCGGTGTCGCCGGTCCGGCAGGGCAGGTCGTCGGCGAGGGTCACCACCACCTCGGCGGCGCTCCGGTTGTCGACGAACTCGAACGAGACGCGCTCGGGGACGGTCCCGTTCGCGCCGCGGGCGTAGTAGTCGAGCGCGTGGCGGACCTGCCGGCGGGCCGCCGCGCGGTTCTCGGCCTCGCTCGCGTCGAGGTACACCGTGAAGTTCGCGTCGTCCCACGGCACGCGCCGCTCCGTGGCGTTGGGCCGCGGCAGCGAGGTCAGCGCCGACGACGGCGCCATGACCGACTGGGGCTCGCTCGAGTGGTTCAGTCCGAGCGTGTGGCCGAGCTCGTGCTTCAGGATGAGCAGCGTCGACTCGTTGGAGTACGACCCGGCGATCTCGACGGAGACGGGCCGAGAGATCTGCCCGCGGTGGGTGACGTAGGGCGCGCAGCCCGCGGGCTCGGCGACGTTGGCGCACGACTCGATGCCGTCGACGAACTTGACCACCAGGTCGGGGTCCGACGCGTTAGAATCTAGCTCGTAGTCGACCGGGAAGCCGGCGTAGCGCGCGCTGTTGTTCGTCCAGAAGTCGAGCGCCCGCCGGACGAGCGGTCGGAAGTTCCGCGACTCGTTGGCGGTGTTGTTGATCGCGACCGTCAGCTCTCGCTCCCCCCACGGATTCGGCCGATCCGGCGTCTCCCCGGGCGCGAACGCCCGCCGGTCCACCGAACCCCCGTCCGCCCCGTCGCGAGGTGCCACGGTGGCGCACCCCGCGAGCACGAGGAGGGCAGCGACGAACAGTGTTCGCCACATCGCAACTCACCACGACGCGGCGCCGTATCAAGGTTGGCGTCGGTTTCGACACGACCGAGCGCCGGCCTCTCGGGGTAGGATTCGGCTAGCGCTATAGGCTCTCGTGGTCGCCGCGGAACGTCCGTCTTAAGAGCAGCTGACATGTGATAAGGTGTTCCGTCCGGCGCGCACCCCCGGCTACGGGAACCGTACGCGCGCTTAGCCACCCACTACGCGGCGCGGCAGTCGCGGCTTTACGCCCGCGACCCCGCTGAACCGTCGCCAGCGCTGGCGCCGTGCGGCCGGGCGTCGGTCACGGTCGCGGGTCGAAGTAGTCCGCGAGCTCGGTGCCGAACTCGTCGGCCAGGTCCGCGATCTCGTCGCCGACCAGCACGTCGTAGCCGTCTTCCAGCGCCGACTCGACCCGCACGCCCAGCGCGACGTCGAGGAGGGCGTCGCTCCGCAGGAACGCCCCGGCGGTCTCGAACTCCCGGGGGCGCTCGACGACGTACCGGTCGCCGTCGACGAAGGGGCCGTACACCTCCGGGTTCTCCGCGTCCCGCGACTGGGTCGCGGGACGCGACGAGCCCCGCTCGCCGGCGTACTTCCCGTAGAACCCCTCGGCGTGCTGTCGGACGTGGACCGGCGGCCCCTCGTGGCGCTCGACCGCGGGGCGCTCGGCGACCGCCAGTTCGGCGACCAGGACCGCCGTCTCGTCGGCGAAGGTCGCCGCGCGGAGCACGTCGAACCCCCGGCGGTCGAGCCCGTCGCGGACCCCGGCCAGCGACTTCCGGAGCTGGGGGTAGAGCTGGTCCTCCACGACGTCGGGCGCGTCGAACCGGACCGCGACCGGCGTCGTCCCGCGGGCCTCGACGCGCTCGCGGACCGCGGCCGCGGAGAGCGGCTCGGTCGGCTCCGGGAAGAACAGCTCCTCGCGCGGCGCTTCGAGCAGGTCGCGGGCGTAGTGCTGGAGGCGCGCGACGTTCTCGGCGGCGCAGACCGCCGCCACGTTGCGCTCGGGGTCGGTCGGGTCGACGACCACGAGGGGGTCGTCGAACTCCACCGCGCCGTGGTCCTCCGGGTCGAACCGGACCGGCGGGTGCCACTCGTCGGCCGCGGCCGCGACGACCTCGCGGAAGCCCCCGTACTCGAGCACGAGCAGTTCGGTCAGGTAGCCAGAGAACCCCCGAGTCCGGAGGTCGCTGCCGTACGCGCCGATGCCCTTGAGGAACTGCTTGAACAGCCGGACGTCGCCGGCGAGGTCGTCGTCCAGCCGGGCGGCGAGGTACTCGTTGTGGAACGGCGTGCGGTCGACCGCCGACCGGATGTCGGTCGCCGACTCCAGCCGGTAGCAGGGGACGAGGTCGACGTCGAACCCCTCGTACTCGCCGGTGACGTAGGGGTGCTCGGCGAACTCCTCCCGGCCGTCCGGCAGGACGGCGTGGCCGACCTGTAGCCCGTAGGACTCCAGGTCCTCGCGGTCGAGGTCGGCGGGGAACCGGACGAACAGGTCGATGTCGCGGTCGCCGCTGATCCACGTCCCCCGGGCGGTGCTGCCGACCTGCATCGCGTCGGCGTCCACCGGCAGGTCCGCGACGGCCGCCTCGGCGCGCTCGGTCAGTTCGGCCGCGACCTCGCGCATCCGGGCGCGCTCGCGCTCGTCGGGGTCGATTCGCTCGCGCACCGCGGCCACCACCTCCTGGAACTCGTCGTCCTCGCCGGTCATCGCCCGGGGATTCTCGGCCCGCGGCCGAAAACGTGTCGTCTCGCCCGCCGGGCGGTCGCACCGTCGCTCGCGCCGGGCGGAGCGCCGCGAGTATCCTGGGTCGCCGGCGACGCGAATCGCCAGCCCGCACCGTGCGAACGCATCACGGCGTCCGGTCCAAAGCGAAAGCCCTATCAAATGACTCCCGCATATGCACGAATGCAGCGGGATGCCGTCGTAGCTCAGCTGGTAGAGCGCCACGCTGTTAACGTGGTGGTCCCAGGTTCGAGTCCTGGCGACGGCGCTACTTTCTCGCGGACATCAGGCGAGGAGTTTTATCTCCGAGCGACATCTGTCCGCGAGTAATCGCGTTTCCTCGACAGGAGTCGAGCAGACGAGTCGCACGCCCGGAACGGCCGGAGGCCGCAGGCCCGGAACGTCTCGGCGTTCGCAGGTGAGCAGCGCGAACCTGCGAGCAGGGAGGAGCTTTGCTCCGACCGTGTGTTCGAGTCCTGGCGACGGTCGGAAATCGCGGAGCGATTTCCGAGCCAATCAGAACGCTCCGCGTTCTGATGACGGCGCTTTCTCTCGGTGAACCTACCGTATAGTGGAGCGACGATTCCACAATCCCCCAAAACGATAGGCTAAAAGGGTGCGATGGGAAACGTGTAGGTGTCGGGCCCTTAGCTCAGTCTGGTTAGAGCGCTCGGCTCATAACCGAGTGGTCGATGGTTCGAATCCGTCAGGGCCCACTTCTGCCGACACGTCCGGCGAGCAGTGCGTTCTTTGAAAGGGGGGTCGAACCCCCGGCCGTGAGACGAAACGCCGCCCTGAAACTCCTCGGCGCGCTCGGTGCCGGGGCTGCCGCAGTTCGCGTCGCCGAGTCCCGCCGCGACAGAGCGATAGCGCGGCGGGTGGACGACCTGCTGGCGGCCGCCGACAGCCGCTCCGAGGAAACCTTCTCCGCGGACGACCTCGACGGGCTCCCCGACCCCGTCCGGCGCTACTTCGAGACCGTCCTCGACGAGGGCCAGCCGTCCGTCCGGTCGGTCCGGCTGGAGCAGCGCGGCGAGTTCCGCCTCGGCGGCGCGACGGGGTCCTGGAAGCCGCTCGCGGCGACCCAGCACTTCACCGTCGACCCGCCGGGGTTCGTCTGGGACGCCGAGATCGAACTGTTCCCGCTGGTCTCGACCCGGGTCGTCGACGCCTACGTCGCCGGCGAGGGGTCGCTGCGGGCCACCGTGCTCGGGGCGATTCCGGTCGCCGACGTCGAGCCGAGCCCGGAACTGAACGAGGGCGAACTGCTGCGCTACCTGGCCGAGGCGGTCTGGTTCCCGACGGCGCTTCTGCCGGGGCGGGGCGTGTCCTGGGAGGCGGTCGACGACCGGTCGGCGCGGGCGACGCTGACCGACCGCGGGGCGACCGCCTCGCTGGTCTTCCGCTTCGACGACGAGAACCTGGTCGAGCGCGTCCGCGCCGAGGGGCGCTACCGGACCGCGGACGACGCCTTCGCGCCGTGGACCGGCTACTTCCGGGACTACCGGGAGCGCGACGGGATGCGGATTCCGACCGTCGCCGAGGTGGAGTGGAACCTGCCGGACGGGGATTCGAGCTACTGGCGAGCGCGGGTGACCGACGTCGACCACCGGACCGGCTCCGGCGGCTCTGGTTCTGCGGCGTCGCGGTGACCGACGCGGATCACTCGACCAGGTCGACGTCCGTGAACTCGAAGCGAGCGCCGCCCTCCTCGCTCTCGGTGATCTCGCAGTCCCAGCCGTGGGCCCGCACCAGCTGCTCGACCACCGCGAGGCCGAACCCGATGCCGACGTTGCTGGTCGAGTAGCCCGGCTCGAACACCGCGTCGCGCTCGTCCTCGGGGATACCGGGCCCGTCGTCCTCGACGTAGAAGCCCCCATCGAGGTCGCCGATCCGGACCGTGACGCCGGCGCCGCCGTGCTCCTCGGCGTCGTCAGCCTCCGGCTGACTGCTCGTCGAACCGTGTTCCACCGCGTTGCGGTAGAGGTTCTCGAGGAGCTGGCGGAGCCGCGCGGGGTCGGTCCGGAGCCGGCGGTCGGTCTCGACGACGAGCTCCCCGTCGGGGTCGAGGTCGTCCCACCACTCGCGGGCCCTCTCGGCGAGGTCGACGACCTCCGTGCCGTCGACCGACGCGCCCCGGCGGGTGACCACCAGCAGGGTCTCGATCATCTCCTCGATCCGGTCGAGCGCCCGGTCGACCTCGTCGAACGCCGACCCGTCGGCGTCGTCGTCGACCGCCTCGGCGACGCCCATGTCGAGGTAGATCTGGGCGATCTCCAGCGGGTTGCGCAGCTCGTGGGCCAGCATGCTGGCGAAGGCGTCGAGGCGCTCGTTCTGGGCCTCCAGCCTGCGCTCGTGCTCGCGGCGCTCCCGCTCGCGCTCGACCCGGTCGAGCGCGGCCTCGGCGGTGGCGGCCAGCAGGTCGGCCAGCTCCCGCTCCCGGGCGCCGAACGCGCCGACCTCCTCGGAGACGACCGCGAGCACGCCGTGGTCGCCCAGCGGGATCCAGACGCCGCTCCGGAGCGGCGTGTCGTCCCGGTACGCGCGGTCGGTCTCCGCGACGTCGTCGTGGGTGACGGTCTCGCCGTCGGCGAACGCCCGCCACGTGATGGCGTCGTCGCCGGGTTCGAACGCCGGTATATCGCCGAAGATCTCCTCCACGTAGTCCGAGACCGCGGCCGGTTCGAGCGACTCGGCCGCCTCGTCGTAGAGGTAGATGCCGGCGCCGGGGATGCCCAGCACGTCGGTCGTGGTCCGGAGCACCGACCCGGCGACCGCGTCGGCGGTCTCGAGCTGGAGGAGCTCGCGGCTCGACTCGTGGAGCGCGGTCAGCGTCTGTTCGAACCGCTTGCGCTCGGTGACGTCCCGGACCACGCCGGTCCGGGCGAACGACTCGTCGTCGTACCGGTACGGCCCGAACCGGGCCTCGACAGGGATCGTGTCGCCGTCCCTCGTCTGCAGGTCGAACTCCAGCGACGCGCTCCCGAGGTCGTCGGCGACCGACTCGCTCAGCTCGGCGGCCCGCTCGTTGACCGCGTCGCTGTGGACGACCGAGGCGTGCTCGCCCAGCAGCTCCTCGCGGTCCCAGCCGGTCAGCTCGCAGAACGAGTCGTTGACCATCACGAACCGCTCGTCGGGGTCGAGCGCGTACACGCCGTCCTCGACCGTCTCGACGATGGTCTCGTAGCGCTCGAGCTGGTGCCGGCGCCGGCGCCGGCGGACCGCCGTGGAGAGGATGCGGGCGACGCTCTGGACGAACTGGACCTCGTAGTCGGCGTACTCCCGGCGCTCGGTCGCGTGGGTCTCGAGGATGCCCCAGGGGTCGTCGGGCGAGCCGATGATGCTGCTGACGCCGCTTATCATCCCGCGCTCGGCATTCGGGTCGGGGTAGGCGAACCGGTCCTCGGTCTCGAAGTCCTCGACCACGACCGGTTCCTCCGACAGCAGGGTGTAGCCGGCCTGCGACCCCCGCTCGGTGTCGAACGCGACCTCCCCGACCAGCTCGTCGTCCCAGCCGTAGCCCGCCCGGAGCAGCAGGTCGTCGGCGTCGGGCCGCAGCTCCAGCACCTTGCCGTACTCCTGCCCGAGCGTCTCGGCGACCAGCTCGGCGGCCTCGTCCATCAGGTCGTCGAGCGGCCGGTCCTCGAGCGCGTGGCGCGAGAACGCCGAGACCGCCTCCTGCTGGTCGACGCGGTCGCGGAGCTCGGTCTCGCGGCGCTTCCGCTCGGTCACGTCCCGGACCACGCCGATGTGCTCGCGGCCGCCGTCGGTCCGGCGGGTGACGAACCGGGCCTCCACGGGGAACGTCTCGCCGTCTGCGGTCAGCGCGTCCAACTCGACGGTCGCCGACGTCCGGTCGCCCGCGACCTGCTCCTCGATGCGGTCCTCGACGGCGTCGCGGAGTTCGTCGCCGTCGTCGACGACCTCCCACACCGACCGGCCGAGCAGCTCCCCGCGGGAGTAGCCCAGCATCTCGGCGAGCGCGGAGTTGACCATCGTGAAGCGCAGCTCGTCGTCGAGGATGTAGATGCCGTCGTCGGTCGTCTCGACGATGGTCTCGTAGCGCTCGAGCTGCTGCTGGCGGGCCCTGCGCTCGGTCACGTCCTGGAAGTACACCGACAGCCCGCTCTCGGAGGGGTAGGCCCGCACCTCGAACCACGTCGACAGCGGCGGGTAGTACTCCACGAACGACACCGGCTCCTGGGTCTCCATCGCCCGCTCGTACTCGCGCTGGAACCTGGTGCCGACCGCCCCGGAGAACACGTCCCAGACGTTCTCGCCGACGATCTCGGACTCCTCGCGCCGGAGCAGCTCCTCGGCCTCCTCGTTGACGTAGGTGATGTTCCAGTCGTCGTCGAGCGCGAAGAAGGCGTCGGCGATCCGGGTGAACACCTCCGAGAGCTCGGTCTCGAGCTCCTCGCGCCGGCGCTCGAGCTCGTGCTGGGTGTCCTTGAGCTCGGTCACGTCCTCGGCCGCGCTGACGATCCGCTCGACCTCGCCGTCGTCGCCGACCGGGGCCGCGCTGACCGAGAGGTGGAGCCGCCGGCCCGACGGTCGCTCGACGACGACCTCCTCGTTGTAGACCGGCTCGCCGGTCTCGAGCGCGCGGCTGACCGGGAACTCCTCGGCCGGCAGCGGGTCGCCGTCGGCGTCGTACACCCGCCACCCGTCCCCGTCCTCGGCGTCGTACGGCAACCGGTCGTCGCCGATGCCGAGCAGCTCGGCCGCCCGCTCGTTGGCCCGGAGCAGTTCGCCGTCGGCGTCCCGGACCGCGAGCGCGATCGGGCTGGTGTCGAATATCTCCTCGACTAGGGCTTCCTCCCGGAGGCGGTCGCCCGACCCGTCGGGGTCGCTCGACTCGTCGCCGTCGGACGGCTCGCGCAGGAAGGCGGTGAGCAGCGACCGGCCGTCGCTCTCGTGGACCGCCCCCGAGACCGCGACCCGCCGCTCGGTCCCGTCGGCGGTCACCACCGTCAGCTCCCGGTCGCCGTCCGCCGGCCGGCCCGCGCCGTCGGCGACGTCGGGGTCGAACCACTCGCGGTACCGGTCGCGGCGGCCCTCGGGCGCGAGCTCGTCGACCGGCCGGCCCCGGAGCGCCGCGGGGTCGTAACCCAGCACGTCCGCGACCGCCGGGTTGGCGTAGACGACGGTCCCGTCGGCGTCGACCGTGACGACCGCGTCGCTCGCGGCCGCGATCATCCCCTCGAAGAACTGCTCGCCGACGCCGGCGCTCGGTGGCTCCCGGTCGCCGCCGGACGGCTGTCCGCTGTGGCCTCTCATGCACGACCTCCGACTTGCGTTGTCCGTTGTACAGACCGCCGGAACAATAGTGTCACGCTTGGAATCGCGCGGTCATCACGCTGTCGGTGCGTCCCGGGCGGTCGGCCGGCTCACACCGAGGCCAGCCGCGCGACGTACACCAGGCTCATGACGTGGTCGTCGACGTCGAGGTCGGCCGGGCCGGGCTTGTCGGGGTCGAAGCTCTCGACCTCGGAGAACCCCCGCATGTACTCCCGGAGGTCGTCGCGGACCCGCTCGGTGATCCAGCCGACCTCCTCGTAGTACGCCAGGGCGTTGCCGGTGTTCTCGAAGCCGGCCTTGTTGATGAGCAGGTCGAGCCACTCGAAGACGACGACCTCCGTGCTGTACTGGTCGGGCAGCGCCTCCAGGTAGGGCTTCTCGGGCAGCGCCCCCGCGGCCGAGAACTGGCTCTGGAGCCGGACCAGCTCGTCGCGCTCGCTGTGGCGCAGCACCTCCTCGGGCGACGCGGGCAGGTCCGCGCCGTCGTCGAACACCGCGGGCGTCTCGCGGTCCGGGTCAGCGAGGCGACGCAGGTCGCTCAGGTCGTAGTTTTCGGTCGTCGTCGGCATGGTACTCGGTTACTTCGGCTAACTCACACCGACCATTTAAGTTTTCTTGCCAGTCGGCTACCGCGGCTACGCCCGTTCTCTCGGCCGTCACCTGGATTCAGCGGTGTGATCTCTGGAAGACATGTCTGGGTACTGCCTCCGAACCTGACGGTATCGAGACAACGGGCCGCGTCCAGAGTCGGCCGAAAGACGGCGAAGAAGGCGCTTCAGCTCCGGCGTTTCCGGACGACCGCCGCGAGGCTGACGACCGCGGTCGCCAGCCCGAGGACGCTGGCGACCTTCTGCTTGGCGCCGCCGCTCCGGTCGCCGCCGATCTCGGGCTCCGGGCCGTGCTCGTACTTCTCGCTGTCGCCCTGGAGCTCGCTGCCGCCGCTACCGCCCTTGAGCTTCCAGGCGAGCAAGGCGATACCGGCCGCGACCGCGAGCAGGCCCACCAGCTTGGCCTTGCCGCCGCCCGACGACTCGGACCCGCCGCTCGACTTCGATCCGCTCGAAGACCTCGCGGTCGACCCCTCGCCGGTCGACTGCCTGTCCGCCTGCGTCCGCTCCGCCGGCTGGTACTCCTCGACGAGCGCGGGCTTCTCCAGATTTATCTCCAGGATTGCCATACCGAACGGTTCGACGCTCGGATACGAATAGGTTGCGGCTGGTTCACCGGTTGCATCTTTCCCGGCCGCGCCGGCCCCGTCTGCGACCCGGCCCCAATCCTTTCCGCGGGGGTCGCCGTACCGCCGCCGATGGCACAGTGCGCGGTCTGCGGCGCCGACGTCGAGAGGGCCAACCCCGGCGAGGACGACTACCGCGACGCGGCGTTCGCGACGGCCCAGTTCGAGTACGAGGGCGAGACCTACCAGTTCTGCAGCGAGGAGCACCGCCGCGCGTTCGAGGACGACCCCGAGGCGTACGCCTAGTCCACCTCCGCCGTCGCCGCCCGGAACAGCCCGTCGAGGATCTCGGGCGTCGTCGGGTGGAACGCCCGGTCGGGCACCTCGCGGACGTCCATCCCGGTCTCGACGACGACCTGCATCGTCTTGGCCATCACGTCGGCGTGGTAGTGCAGCCCCTGGTAGCCCAGCACCGTCCCGTCGTCGGCGTCCACGACCAGCTTGGCCAGCCCCCGGGGCACCGCCTTGGTCGCGAACACGCCGTCGCTGCTCGCCTCGCGGGTGACCGCCACGTAGTCGCGGTCCGCGCTGGCCACCGCCCGCTCCGAGGCGCCGACCCGCGCGTAGGGGTAGACGGCCAGCCCGGAGAAGACGACGTGGTGGTGGGTGGTGCGGTGGGGCTCCAGTTCCCGGCCGTCGCGGTGGCGGAGCAGGTTCTCGGCCGCGAGCGCGCCCTCCTCCTTGGCGACGTGGAGTACCGGCTCGCGGCCGTTGGCGTCGCCGACCACGAAGACGCGCTCGGCACCGCGGGCCTGCATCGTGTCGCGGACCCACGTCGGTCCGGGCTCGATCGAGGCGTTCTCCAGGCCGAGGTCGTCCACCGCGGGCCGGCGGCCGGTGAACAGGAACAGCTCGTCGGCCTCGACCGCCTCGCGCCGGCCGCCCGCCGGCCCGCCCCGTCTCACGTGGAGGCGCACGCCGTCCCCGCTGGCCGGCTCGACCGACTGCTCGCGGGTGTTCGTCAGCACGTCGACGTCGAACTCCTCGCGGTAGATGTCGAGCAGCGCCGCCCGGAACGCCTCGTCGGCCTCGTCCAGCGGGTAGTCGTCGTGCTCGATCACGGTGACGTCCATCCCGCCGGCCTCGACGAGGTACGGCACCAGTTCGAGGCCGACGTACCCGAAGCCCATCACGACCCCCGAGTCGGGGAAGGCCGTCGCGTCGAGCACGTCGGCGCTCGTCATGTAGTCGACCTCGTCGAGGCCGGGCAGGTCGGGCACGTTGACCGTCGACCCGGTCGCCACGACGACGTAGTCGGCCTCGATCCGCCGGTCGCCGACCGCCACCGTGGTGTCGTCGACGAACCGGGCGCGCCGCCGGACCAGCTCGACGCCGTCGCGGGCGGCCATCTTCCGGACCGCCGCCCGCCGGTGCTCCGCGAAGTTCGCGACGTGGTCGTCCTTGGTCGCCACGACCGACTCGAGGTCCACCTCGGGGACGCCCTCGACCCGGTGGTCGTGGCGGGCCTGGAACCGGTGCTCGGCCGCCGAGAGCACCTCCTTCGAGGGCATGCACCCCCGGAGGATGCAGAGCCCGCCGCCCGGCTCGCCGTCGTCGACGAGCGTCAGCCTCACGCCCTCCGCGTCGACCAGCTCTCGCGCCGCCGCGACCCCGGCGCTGCCGTACGCGCCGATGACGACGACGTGCGTCTCACTCGCCATACGGTCCGTGACGGCGTCCGGCGAGTTATGCGTTCGGCCGCGGTCCGGCGGTCCGTGCGAGTCGACGCGGCGCTCGGCGGGTGAATCCGTCGAAGCGAAAAGAAGGACGGAACTGCGCGTCGTTGACGGACGAGACGGCGAGTCGATTTACCGGTTCCGCGTGCGCGCGAGCAGGGCCGCCCCGACCAGCGCGACGACGGCGGCCGTCGCGGTGAAGCCCGGCAGCCCCGCGCCGTTGTCGGTCGTCTCGTCGACGACCGTCGTGGTCTCGGCGTCCGACTCGTCGCTCGCGGTTGTCGTCTCCCCGTCGCCCGCGGTCGTCGTCTGCCCGTCAGCGCCATCGTCGGTCGTCGTCGCGTCGCCGGTCGAGGTCCCGTCTCCGCCGTCGGTCGTCGTCCGGGTCGTCTCGTCCGCGTCCGCGGACTGCATCGACACCGTGCGCTCGGAGAAGTGGTTGACCGCGACCAGCACGTCCGCGCTGGCCTCGGCGCCGCCCGCGCTCTCGACCATGTAGCGCGACTGGTCGCTGCCGACGGCGCTCTTCAGCTGGGTGTAGGTGCTTGCCTCGACCGCGGCCTCGCCGTCGACCGTGACCGTGAGGTCGCCGGTGGCGTTCAGCGCCCGCTCGGAGACGCTGGTGACCAGGACGGTCCCCTCGTGGGTCGTCCGGTTCACGGTGAGCGTGACCTCGCCCTCGGCGGTCTGGGCGGCTTCGACCGTGGTGTTCTGGCCGTAGCTCACGGTGTCGACGACGACCTGACCGGTCTCGTTCGCGCCGGCGCTGGCGTTCTCGACCATCACGTGGGCCTCGGCCTTCGCCTCGCCTTCGGCGATGAGGGCCTCCTGCTTCTCGTCAACGTCGTCCTTGCCGTCGGGGTACGCCCGGAAGACGAGCCGACCGTCCTGCCCGAGGTTCGCGGACACGTCGCCGTCGTCGTTGACGGTGACGTTGCCCTCGCCGACGACCAGGAAGGTGCCCTCGGTCCCGTTCGCGGTGGTCACCTCGACCTGCGCGTCGCTCTCGGCCGACGCCTCGGCGTCCGCCGAGAGGTTGGCGACCACGTAGTCGGACTCGTCGCCCGCGGCGACCACCAAGACGCCGTTCCCGTTGTCGTGGGCCGTGATGGTGGCGTTGCTCTCGCCGCCGGCCGCGACGCGGGCCCGGGTCTCGGTCGTCGCGCCGAGGCTCAGCCCGGCGCCCTCGATCTCGGTCACGGCCGACAGCGAGGCCCCGACGTCGACGAGGCCACCGCTCTCGGTCTGGCTCGCGGACTGGACCTTCACGGAACTGAGCATCGTCTCGCCGTCGACCGCGTAGTCGGTCACGGCGCTCGCGGCGGTGTCGAACGAGACGTGCGTCCCGGCGTACGCGTCGCCGGACGCCTGTCCCGCGGTTTCGGAGTCGATCCCCGCGGCGACGGAGGCGGGGGCGATACTCGCTGTTACGACGAGTACCAGTAGGGCGGTAGCTACTCGTTTCATGGCACTCGGCCGTGAGACAGGGGTCCGTTATACGTCTTCTGGCCTCCTCGAAATCGCCCGACAGGAACGCGATCGGTCGGTGAACGTCTGCGCCCATCGAGCGACAGATCCGTCCACCGCGAGCCGCCCGGCGTCGCCCGTCACTGCGGGCCTTCGCCGCCCGTCACTGCGGCCCTTCGTCGCCCGACTCCGCCCGTCACCGCGAGATATCGCCGACCTCCTCGGCCAGCACCGCCTCGACCTCCGCGCGGCTGACGACCGCCACGTCCCCGGGGATCGTGCGCTTGAGCGCGGCGGTCGCCGAGCCGTACTCCAGCGCCCGCGCCACGTCGTCGCCGGCGAGCCGCCGCGCGAGGAACGCCCCGAGGAAGGCGTCGCCCGTGCCGATGGGGTCGAGGGTGTCGGTCTCGATGGCGGGCCGCTCGTGGGTCTCGCCGGCGTGGCGGGCCAGCGCGCCGTCCTCGCCGCGGGTCACGATAACGGTCTCGAAGCCGAACTCCTCGGCCAGGCCGGCCGCGATCTCCCGGGCGTCGCCCTCGCGGCCCAGCACGTTCCTGGCGTCGCGCTGAGCGACCATCAGCAGGTCGACGTCCGGGAACAGCGCCTCCATGGTCTCGCGGGCCTCCGCGGGCTCCCAGAGCTTCGACCGGTAGTTGACGTCGAAACTGGTCGCGGTGCCGGCCTCGCTGGCGGCCGCCAACAGGTCGGCCGTGGTCGACTCGAGCGTCGACGAGAGGGCGGGCGTGATGCCCGACGTGTGGAACGCCTCGGCCTGCCGAATGCGGTCGACGGGCAACTCGTCGGTCTCGGCGGTCGTGACCGCCGCGCCCTCGCGGTCGTAGATGACGTTGGTCCCGCGGGGCTGGCCGCCGTACTCCAGGTAGTAGGTGCCCTGGCGGCCTTCGTCGCTCCACACCACGTCGGTCGTGACGTCGTGGCGGCGCAGCCCCGACACCACGCGCCGGCCGAGCGGCGAGTCGGGCAGCTTCGAGGTCCAGGCGGCGTCCGCGCCGAGGCGGGCGGCCGCCACCGCGACGTTGCTCTCGGCGCCCGCCGCCCGGAACTCCAGGTCGTGGGCGGTCTCGAGTCGCTCGCCGTCGGGCGGCGAGAGCCGCAGCATCGTCTCGCCGAAGGTCACGAGGTCGGTCATACGTCGTCCGTCGCGGCCGCGGGCCATAATTTACTCGATTCCGGAGACGATTTTGGGCGGGGAGGCCGACCGCTTTTCCTCCTCGCGTCGCTACGTCCGGGCATGGACCGAATCGAGGCCGCCGCCCGGGAGCTCCGCGAGGCCGAGACCGCGGTCGCGCTCACCGGAGCGGGCGTGAGCGTCCCCTCCGGCGTCCCGCCGTTCCGCGGCGAGGGCGGCGTCTGGAACGAGTACGACCCCGACGCCTTCGACGTCCACCGCTTCCGGCGCGAGCCCGGCGACTTCTGGGCCGACTGGCTCGACCTCCGGGCGGACCTGCTCGACGCCGACCTCGAACCCAACGTCGCCCACGACGCGCTCGCAGACCTGACGGTGACGGGTCACCTCGACGCCGTCGTCACCCAGAACATCGACGGGCTCCACGGCGCGGCCCTCCCCGAGGATACCGATAGTGAATCAGACGCGGTCGTCGAACTCCACGGCAACGCCCGCCGGGCGGTCTGCCAGGGGTGCGGCCGGGCGGTGCCCGCCGCGGAGGTCCGCGAGCGCGCCGAGTCGGGCGACCTGCCGCCGCGGTGCGAGCGCTGTGACGGCGTGCTGAAACCAGACGCGGTGCTGTTCGGCGAGCAGCTGCCGGCGACCGCGCTCGCCCGGGCTCAGCGCCTCGCGACCGACAGCGACGTCGTGCTGGTCGCCGGGTCGTCGCTGACGGTCGAACCCGCCGCGTCGCTGCCGGCCCGGGCGGCCGACCGCGGCGCGACCGTCGTCCTGGTCAACCTCGACGAGACGCCGCTGGACTCGCGGGCCGACTACGTCTTCCGGGAGGACGTGACCGACGCGCTCCCGGCGCTCCGGGACGCGGTCGGCGAGTGACTTCGGGAACCCCGTTCAGTTCTCCGGGCTCGCCATCCGGAGCAGAAGTTGCACACATCCCCCGACCTAAAGCCGCGGGCCTGCGTTCGTCCGCACGGACATGACCGACGACGAACGGAACTTCAACACCGAGAGCGTCCACGCCGGACAGGAGCCCGACTCCGCCACCGGGGCGCGGGCGCCGCCCATCTACCAGACCACCTCGTACGTCTTCGACGACGCCGAGCACGCCGCGTCGCTGTTCGCCCTGGAGGAGCCGGGCAACATCTACAGCCGCATCATGAACCCGACCAACGCCACCCTCGAACAGCGACTTGCCACGCTGGAGGGCGGCGTCGCGGCCCTGGCCACCTCCAGCGGGATGGCCGCGCTCGACCTCGCGACGTTCGTGCTGGCCGACCGCGGCGACAACGTGGTCACGGCGTCGTCGCTGTACGGCGGCACCTACACCTACTTCACCCACACCGCGCCCCGGCGGGGCGTCGAGGCCAAGTTCGTCGACACGCTCGACTACGAGGCCTACGACGAGGCCATCGACGACGACACCGCCTACGTCCACCTCGAGACCATCGGCAACCCCGCGCTGGTGACCCCCGACATCGAGCGCATCGCCGACATCGCCCACGACCACGACGTGCCCCTGCTGGTCGACAACACGTTCGCGACGCCGTACCTCTGCAACCCCATCGAGCACGGTGCGGACCTCGTCTGGCACTCCACGACAAAGTGGATTCACGGCAGCGGATCGACCATCGGCGGGGCGCTGATCGACGGCGGCACCTTCCCGTGGGAGGAGGGCGACTACGCCGAGATCGCCGAGGACAACCCCGCGTACCACGGCGTCAACTTCCGGGAGACGTTCGGCGACGCCGCGTTCGCCTACGCCGCCCGGACCCGCGGGCTCCGGGACCTGGGCAACCAGCAGTCGCCGTTCGACGCCTGGGTCACCCTCCAGAAGCTCGAGACGCTGCCCCTGCGGATGGAGCGCCACTGCGAGAACGCGATGGAGGTCGCGGAGTACCTCGACGACCACGACGAGGTCGCGTGGGTCAACTACCCCGGCCTGGAGCACCACGAGACCCACGAGGAGGCCACCGAGTACCTCGACGGCGGCTACGGCGGCATGATCACGTTCGGCCTCGAAGCGGGCTACGAGGCGGGGCAGGCGGTCACCGAGGAGGTCGAACTCGCCAGCCTGCTCGCCAACGTCGGCGACGCCAAGACGCTCATCATCCACCCCGCGAGCACGACCCACCAGCAGCTCACCGAGGAGGAGCAGCTCGAGAGCGGCACCACGCCCGACCTCGTCCGGCTGTCGGTCGGCATCGAGGACGTCGACGACATCATCGCGGACCTCGACCAGGCCATCGAGGCGGCGACGGACCGGGCCTGAGGACGGCGACGCGGTCGGCCCCGACCGTCACCCGGGCGTCCGGCGGTCGCCCGTTTCCGCCTTCGAACTTTTTAATGCCCGATGGGGTCACCCGGTAGTCGAGAACCGACGATGAGCCGCAGGGGCGACGACGACGCGACGGACGTGACGGACGACGAACGCGACGCGCTGTTGACCATCGCTCACGGCGCCGTGGTGACCTCCGGCGGCGTCTCGGCCCAGCGCGCGCTGATTGCCGGGGCGGAGTTCGCCCTCGCGCGGGGACTCGGCCCCGTGGCGTACGGGGTGTACGCGCTGGCCTGGCGCATCGCGCAGTTGCTGGTCCGGCTGGTCACCTTCGGCAGCGTCCCGACCCTCCAGCGGTACCTGCCCGCCTACGAGTCGGACCCGGCGCGCCGGTCGCGGGTCGCGGGGCTGGCCTACGCCACCACGGTCGGCGTCGGCCTGCTCATCGCGGCGGGCGCGTGGGTGCTGGGCCCGCGGCTGAACGACGCCACCGTCGCGCACCCGGCGTTCCCGACCGCGATGCGGCTGTTCGGCGTCCTCGTCCTGCTGCTGGGCCTCGTGATGGTCTACGGCGCGACCTTCCGCGCGGTCGGGTCGGCCCGGGGCGAGGTGCTGTTCAACAAGCTCCTCCGGCCGGCGGCGCGGCTGGTCGGGGCGGTCGCGGCGCTGGCGGCGGGGTACTCGGTCGTCGGCGTCGCGGGCGCGGTCGTGGCCTGCACCGGCGTCCTCGTCGCGGCGGGGTTCCCGCTCACGGTGCGGGTGACCCGCGTCCGGCCCGCCCTCCGCGGCGCTGGGTCGGAGGCCCGGCGGTTCTACGACCACGCCGCCCCGGTGGCGATGAGCAGCCTCGGGAAGGTGTTCCAGAACCGCGCGGACCTCATCATGATCGGCGCGCTGCTGACCGCCGTGGCGGCGGGCGTCTACAACGTGGTGCTCGTGCTGGTGTCGGTCGCGTGGATACCGCTGCTGTCGTTCAACCAGCTGCTGCCGCCGGTGGCGTCGGACCTCCACGCCAGCGGCCGCACGGAGACGCTCAACGCGGTCTACTCGTCGGTGACGCGGCTCATCGTCACCGCCGTGGTCCCCGTCATCGCGGTCCAGCTGGTGTTCGGCCGGGAGCTGCTGGCGCTGTTCGGCCCGACGTACGTCCGGGGGTACGGCCCGCTCGCGGTCTACCTCGCCGGCGTGTTCGTGGGGAGCGCGGTCGGCGCGACGGGGTGGCTGCTGATGATGACCGACCACCAGTACGCCCGGATGGCGCTCGACTGGCTGCTCGCCGGGCTCAACGTCGGGCTGACCTACCTGTTCGTCCGCGAGTTCGGGCTCGTGGGCGCGGCGCTGGGGACGTCGCTGGCCATCGCGGTCCAGAACTCGCTGCAGGTCGTGCTGCTCAGGCACTTCGAGGGGCTGTGGCCGTTCGACGCCACGTACCTCAAACCGCTCGGGGCCGGCGCCGTCGCGGCCGGGGTGATGGCCGGCGTCCGCGCGTGGATCGGCGGTCTCCCGGCGGTCGCCCTCGGTACGGTCGCGGGGCTAGTCGCCTACGTCGCCGCCCTGCACCTGCTGCGGGTCGACCCCCGCGACCGACTCGTCGTCCGGGAGCTCGCGGCCCGCTACCGGGCCGACGTCGCCGAGGCCGTCCCGTTCTGAGTCGGTGGCCGCCGTCCCGGCGAGGCGCTCGCCGCGGCTCTCGTCGGCGAGTACGGCGCTTCCGCGCTCCGCTACGACTCCCCGCGCCGCCCGACGTGGCCGGGGTAGTCGCGCTCGAACCGGTCCTCGATCTCCTCGCTGCTCAGCTCGATTATCACGGGCCGGCCGTGGGGGCAGGCGTAGGGGTTCTCGCAGTCGTCCAGCGCCCGCAGGAGCTCGACCACCGACCCCTCCCGGAGCGAGGTGTTGCCCGTGATGGAGGGGTAGCACGCCAGGTCCGCGAGGAGGTCGTCCGCGACCGCCTCGACGGTGTCGCCGCGGTCGTCGGGGTCGGTCGAGACGAACTCGCCCAGCGCGTCCCGGAGCAGCGAGGGGTCGAGCGTCTCGTCGAGCACGGTCGGTGCGGTCCGGACGACGACGGTCCGTCGGTTCCCGTCTCCGCCCTCCCCGTCCTCCTCGACGCGCTCTGCCCGGAAGCCCAGCCGCTCCAGCGCCTCGCGGTACTCCTCGAACACCGCGGCCTCGCCCGCCGTCAGTTCGAGCTCGACCGGCTGGGCCAGCATCTGGGTGGTCGCGTCGTCGTCGAACTCGGCCTGCAGGCGCTCGTAGTTGACCCGCTCGTCGGCGGCGTGCTGGTCGACGAGCACCAGCCCCTCGGGCGTCTCGGCCGCGACGTAGGTGTCGTGGAGCTGGCCCAGGATCCGCATCCGGGGGAGGCTGTCGAACTCGGGGTCGTCTGTCGTGCCGCCGTCGAGCGTCCCCGACTCGGTGGGGGCCGCGAACTTCCGGTCGGCGTCGGCGGACGGGGCGCCGCGGTCGTCCGTGGCGGCGTCCGGCGATCGGGAATCAGCCTCGGATTCGGCGGCGGCGCTGTCGGTTCCGGTCGTCGGCTCCGGCTCGGGGGTGTCGACGTCCGACCGCGGTCCAGCCGCGGCCGACGCCCCGGCGTCCGCGTCGCGGGTCGCCGGCGACTCACCGGCCGCCGACGCATCGCTCGCGGTCGTCGCACTCGCCGGCGACGAGTCGACAGTCGCGCTCGCTTCGGGGCCCTGTCCATCAGCCGATGCGCCGGACGCTGCCGCCGCGTCGGACGCGGACGCCGCGTCGACCCCTCGACTCGTCGACGGAGTCGGCTCGGCTCCGCTGCTCCCCGAGGCGTCGAGCGTCGACTGCTCGCTGACGGCGTCCTCGTCGGTGTCGGGCGTCAGTTCGGCCTGCTCGCTCCCGGCCCCGGCGCCGTCCCCGTCGCGCTCGGGTTCGACCGGGGCCTCCTCGGGCGCGCTCCGGCCGCGGGGCGCCGACGACCGGACGAGGCCGTGGTCGAGCAGCGCGTCCTCGACCGCGGTCTCGACCACCTCGCCGACGGCCTGCTCGTCGCCCCACCGGACCTCCATCTTGCGCGGGTGGACGTTGACGTCGACCGCGTCGGGCGTGACCTCCAGGAAGAGCACCGCGAAGGGGTAGCGCTCGGCCGAGAGCTGGCCGCCGTAGGCGTCGAGCAGCGCCTCGCGGACGACCGGCGAGCGCACGTACCGGCCGTTGACGTAGGTCGAGACGTACTCGCGGGTGCTCCGGGTGGTCTCGGGGTCGCTGACGTAGCCCGAGACCGAGACGCCGCCGTCCTGGGCTTTCGCTTCTCTCCCGACCTCGATCATCGACGTCGCGACCTCGCGGCCGTACACCGACAGCAGCGCCGACTGGAGGTCGCCCCGTCCCGAGGTGGCGAACACCTCGCGGTCGTCGTGGGTCAGCGACACCGCCACGTCGGGGTTGGCCAGCGCGTACCGGGTGACCACCGTGTTGACGTGGGAGAACTCGGTGGTCGTGGTCTTGAGGTACTTCCGTCGCGCCGGGGTGTTGTAGAACAGGTCCGCGACCTCGACCGTCGTCCCCGCGGGCCGGCCCGCGGGGCCCACCGACTCGACCTCGCCGCCCTCCAGCCGGAGCTCGGTCCCGCGCCGGCTCTCTGCGCCGCCGTCCCCCCGCGGTTTCGTGGTGATGGTCGTCCGCGACACCGCGCCGATGGTGTGCAGCGCCTCGCCCCGGAAGCCCAGCGTCGTCACGCCGGCTTCGAGGTCGTCGATGTCGTCGATCTTGCTCGTGGTGTGCTCGCGGACCGCGGCCCGCACGTCGTCCTCGGTCATCCCGACGCCGTCGTCGCTGACGACGATGCGCTCGGTGCCGCCGTCCTCGACGGTCACGTCGATGCGGTCGGCGTCGGCGTCGAGGCTGTTCTCGACCAGCTCCTTGACGACCGAGGCGGGGCGCTCGACCACCTCGCCCGCGGCGATCTGTCGGACGGTCGCGTCGTCGAGCCTCGTGATGCGGTCGCTCACGGTCGCTCCCCTCCCGGCGGTGACTGGGGTCGCGGCTGTGCCATTGCTGTTGGTAGCTCTCGCAGCGACTCGTAAAAAGTTCGGTCGTCGACCGGCAGTAGAGCGGTCCGCCTCTCCGGACCTCCGACCGCGCTCAGAGCCCGGCGTACGGCCCGCCCTTCGCCTCGGCGAGGCGCTGGACCTGCTCGTCCGAGAGGTCGATATCGGCGGCCGAGAGGTTCTCCTCGAGCTGCTCGACCGTGCGGGCGCCGACGATGGGCGCGGTGACGCCGTCGCGGTGCATCAGCCACGCCAGGGCGGTCTGGGCGGGCGAGGCGCCGACCTCCTCGGCGACCGCGTCGAGCACGTCGTGGACGTCGAAGTTCTCCTCGGTCAGGTACGACTCCTCGAACCGGCTCGACTCGGCGGCCCGCGACTCGCCGGTCAGCCCGTCCTCGCGGGAGTACTTCCCGGTCAGGAAGCCCTGGCCCAGCGGGCTCCACGGGCAGACCGCGAGGTTCTCGCGGCGGGCCATCTCGAGGTAGTCGCCCTCGATCTCGCGGTCGACCAGGTTGTACCGCGGCTGGAGCACGGTGAACGGCTCCCAGCCCTCGGCCCGGGCGATCTCGTTGGCCTTCGCGACCTTCCAGGCGTTGGGCCGCAGCGTCGAGGCGCCGAGGTAGAGCACCTTCCCCTCCTCGACCAGCCCGTTCAGCGTCTTCATCATCTCGCGGGCCGACGTCTGGTCGTCCCACCGGTGGATGTAGAGGACGTCGACGTAGTCCGTGTCGAGCCGGTCGAGGATCTTGTCGACCCGGTGGCGGAGGTTCTTCCGGTTGTTCCCGCGGCTGTTGGGGTCGCCCTCCCGGATCTGCCAGTAGATCTTCGAGGCGACGGTGTATCGCTCGCGGTCGCGGTCGGCCAGCCAGTTGCCGATCCACTGCTCGGCCTTCCCGCCGCCGTACACGTCGGCGGTGTCGATGTACCGGCCGCCGGCCGCCGCGTAGGCGTCGAGCAGCTCGAACGCCCGGTCCTCGTCGATCTCGACGTTGCCCTGCTCGGTCTCCTTGCCGAACCGCCAGGTGCCGAACTGGAGTTCGCTGGTCTGGATGCCGGTGCCGCCCAGCTGGACGAAGTCGAGGTCGAGCTCCTCTCGGTCGGTCATGACGTCCGGGCGTACGAACGTCGCGCTCAAAAGGGTTCAGTAATCGGCAGGCCCCGGGGTGTACGCGGGGCTCGCGGCGAAACGCCGCCCGCGAAAATCGCGTCGGCGGTCGACCGCGCTCAGCTCTCCGCCTTCGCGGCCTCCAGCGACCCGAAGAATCCGAAGTACGCGAGGACGCCGCCGGCCAGCGTCAGGTGGTACGCCCACGTCGGGCCCGCCAGCACGTCGAACAGCGCGGTCACGACCCCGACCCAGACGACCGCGAACGCCAGGTCGACGGCCATGCCCGACCGGTGCTCGCGGACGTGGTCGCGGACCGCGGCGACGGCGTCCACGCTACTCGGCCTCCCGCTCGTCGACCACCAGCACCGACCGGTGGGTCGACCGGAGCACGCGCTCGGTGACGCTGCCCAGCAGCATCCGGCGGACGCCCGACCGGCCGTGGCTCCCCATGACGACGAGGTCGACGTCGCGGTCCTCGGCGAAGTCGGCGATGACCGCGTGGGGCCGGCCCGCCCGGAAGTGCGCCGCCGCGTCGAGGCCGCGCTCGCTGGCGCGCTCGGCGACGTACTCGGTCGCCTCGCGGGCACGGGACTCCAGTTCGTCCATCTCGCCGAAGCGCCCCTGTCGGATGCGGTCGACCTGTTCGGTGCCGAGGCTCACGTCGACGGCGTCGGTGTCCACGACGTACAGGGTGTCGACCGCGGCCTCGAACTTCTCGGCGACGTCCAGGGCCTCCTCGACCGCGTACTCGGCGGTCCGGCTGCCGTCCGTGGGGACGAGGACGCGCTCGTACATCTCAGTCGTCCCCCTGAATCTGACCGCCATCTGTCGTCACCACGTCCTCGGCGCTCTGCTGCTGGCCCATCGGCTCGGGGCTGTGGCACTGCCGGACGATGCGCTTGATGCGCTCGGGCGGCTCGTCGGTCGCCAGCGAGACGGCGACGGTGACCGCGAACACGATGGGCGTGCCGGCCAGCGCCGCCCCGACCGCGGGGAAGATATCGGCGTAGATCGGCACGAGCGGGCCGGACTCGGTGGCCAGGATGAGCTCGTTGAGCACCGCGGCGGTCCAGATGACCAGCCCGGTGGTCATCCCGGCCAGCGCGCCCTGGCGGTTGGCGTTCTCCCACCAGAGCCCGAGGAAGAACATCGGGAACAGCACCAGGCCGGCCAGCGAGAACGCCAGCGCGACCAGCTCGCCGACCAGCGCGGGCGGGTCGAGCGCCGTGAGCGTCACGACGGCGCCCAGCGCGACGATGGTCGCCCGACCGATGAGCAGCTGCTGGCGCTGGGTCGCGTCGGAGTTGACGATGTTGGTGTAGATGTCGTGGGCCGCCGCCGACGAGGCCGCGATGAACAGCCCCGCGGTGGTCGCGATGGCCGCGGCGATGCCGCCGGCCGCGACCAGCCCGACGAACCACGTCGGGAGATTCGCGAGCTGCGACGCGAGCACGACGATGACGTCGCCCTCGGCGCCGCTCATCCCGTTGGCGCCGTACACCGGGCCGACGTGCTTCGCGTAGAGGTCGGTGCCGAACGCCGCGAACGCCGGCGCGCTCAGGTACAGCAGGCAGATGAAGAACAGGCCCCACACCGTCGACCACCGGGCGGTCCGCTCGCTCTCGACCGTGTAGAACCGGACCAGCACGTGGGGCAGCCCGCAGGTGCCGACGATGAGCGAGAACGCGGTCGCCAGCCAGAGGTACACCCCGCCGTTGGTGAACGGCTCGGTGAACTCGGAGTTGAGCTGGTCCAGCAGCGCGCCGTACTCGACCTGGGGCAGCACCGTCGAGTAGCCCTGGGTCCAGCCGACCGCGTACAGCCCCGCCAGGAACGCCACGATGAGGATGACGTACTGGACGGCCATGTTCTTGGTCGCGCCCAGCATCCCCGACAGCGCGAGGTAGCCCACCGTGATGGCCATCATCAGGACGACCATGGTGGCGTAGTCGCCGCCGAACACGTAGATGCCGACCAGCCCCATCCCGCGGGCCTGGCCCACCGAGTAGACGAACCCGATGAGGATGGTCGTCAGCGCCGCGATGGCCCGGGCGGCGTCGGAGTCGAACCGGTCGCCCACGAAGTCGGGCGCGGTGTACTTGCCGAACCGGCGCATCTGGGCCGCCAGGAAGATGAGCAGCACGAAGTAGCCCGTCGACCAGCCCACCACGAACGCCAGGCCGTAGTAGCCCGACAGCGCGATGAGCGCGGCCATCCCGAGGTAGGAGGCGGCCGACATCCAGTTGGCGCCGATGGCCATCCCGTTCTCGACGTTGCCGATGGAGCGGCCCGCCACCCACAGGTCCTCGGTGTCGGCCACGCGGAAGGCGTAGCCGATGCCCAGGAACAGCAGCAGCATCGCCGACACCATGACCGCCGGAATCGCCTTGAACGAGGCGTTGAGCGCGTCGGGTAGCAGGTCGAGCGGCGTCAGCATCATCGCTGCTCACCTCCGTCGGAGCTGCGCTCCGACGAGGATCGGCTCGCGTCGCTCGCCTCACCGCCGTCGGTCCGCTTCGCTTCCCGACGAGGCTCGCCCGGTCCGGGCTCACCGCCGTCGGTCGCGGTCGCCGCGGCCTCGGTGTCGGCCCGCTCGGTCGAGTGGTCGATGCCGTACTTCTCGTCGAGCCGGTCGCGCTTCCGGGCGTAGACGAACGACAGCACCAGCGCACCCAGCGGCGCCCCCATCGCGGTCAGCAGGTAGTGGAGCGGGAACCCCCCGACCGTGGTGCTCGTCATGAAGTCGGTCGCGAGGTACGTGGCGATCACCGGGCCGAAGACGAAGACGGCCCACGCCGCGAACATCGTCCAGATCAGCCGCAGGTGGTCCCGCATGAACGGGGTCGACGGCCGGAAGATGTTGACCTCCGCGTCGAGGTAGTCCGTCTGTTCGCGGCCGGTCGCGACACCCCCGTCGGAGCGCACCTCCGACGAGGCTCGGCTCGCGTCGCTCGCCTCACCGCCGTCGGTCCGCTTCGCTTCCCGACGAGGCTCGCCCGATTCGGGCTCACCGCCGTCGATCTCGACTGCCGCGTTCGTTGCCTCTCGTTCCGCGTCGTTAGACTGTCGTGAGTTAGTGTCTGACACAGGTATGGTCTGTGGAATCGTCGTCGTTCGTTTCGCGCGTGAAACGTCGTGGTTCGGTTCCGCTCGTGAAATTCGGTGTTTCCGAGTTCGGTTCGGCGTCTCGAAAAGCAGCTCCCCCGTCAGTCGCCCCGTACCTTCGACTCGATGTCGCGCACGACCTCGGGATTCCGGAGGGTGGAGGTGTTGCCGAGCTCGTCGCCGTTGGCGATGTCCTCCAGGAGCCGGCGCATGATCTTGCCCGA